>NZ_JAHLPT010000001.1 GCF_018918025.1 Oscillibacter sp. MSJ-31
GAGGAAAATGTGCCCCTGTCGGCGTTGAGACCCCAGCTCTCCCAGAATTCGTCCTCGAAGTAGTTATAGCAGCCCCACGCGCGTCCGGTCTCATCCAACTCCGGCGGATAGAGCAGGCGAATACGGTGGCCAAAGAGGCCCACCTCATCCACCGACATCATGCCGCTCGCATGGAGCAGCTTGAGCATCCGCTACGCGTATTCCGCACGCTGATTTTCCGGGATGTCCATTTCCCCAATGTAATCCGCAAAGGTTCCCATAAGCCTGTCCTCCCACATTTTCTTCCAGCATACCACGGGGCAGGGGAGCAGTCATTGGAGCCGTGATATAATAGGGTGCGTTCTTTCCTGCCGGCGCCATTCAGACAAAATATTTTATGACAGTGCGAAAAAGCCTTGTGTACCAGAGAGTTTTGAATTTCCCTATCATCGAAATTCCCATTTCGCACCCATTTTACACAAAATAAAATATGAGAATGCGCTATCACAGCTTCATTCTCTAAACACCTGCAACGATCTGCTCTGCTGCATTTCGAATGTAGAAAATGCGGTATTCGCGTCGAATCACGCAGAGTCATGGATAATATTTGCGTCATATAATGCGATATTTGATGCAGAACCGGTTGATTTTTACGCGAATATCTGTTATAGTATTCTCAGTACCTTTGAGGAGGGCTGAATATGTATCGGAAAATTACAGGATTTCTGGAAGCGTGGAAAGAAAGTGAACACCGCAAGCCCCTTATTTTACAGGGTGCAAGACAGGTCGGAAAGACCTATTCCATTCTGGAGTTCGGTCGTACCCACTATGAAAATGTGGCGTACTTCAACTTTGAAACCAATCCGAAACTGAATGAGACCTTTGCGGAGAATATCAGCCCCGATTACCTGATCCCAATTTTGTCTCATATTGCAGGTCAGACCATCGTAAAGGAAAAAACGCTCATCGTATTCGACGAGGTGCAGCTCTGCGAACGAGCATTGACTTCGCTCAAATACTTCTGTGAAGACGCTCCGGAGTATCACATCATTGTCGCAGGCAGCTTGCTCGGCGTTGCGGTCAACCGGGCAAAATTTTCTTTCCCCGTTGGGAAAGTCGATATGAAAACGATGTATCCCATGGATATGGAAGAGTTTATGCTGGCGCTCGGGGAGAACGATTTAGTAGAGCAGATTAAAAAGTGCTTTAATACCGATACGCTGCTGCCGTCTGCCTTGCACGATGCCGCCATGCAGCTTTACCGTCAATACCTTGTGGTCGGCGGTATGCCGGAGTGCGTGCTGCAATTCGCTGAAACAACGGATTATATTCTTGTCCGTCACATACAGGATACGATACTTGCCAGCTACCTCAACGATATGAGCAAGTATAATAACCTGAACGAGATCAAGAAAACCAGACTTGCATACGACAATATAACCGTTCAGCTCTCCAAGAAGAATACCCGTTTCCAATATAAGCTGCTCAAGAAGGGCGGACGGGCTTCCGAATTTGAAAATGCGATTGAATGGCTTTGCCTGTCCGGCATCGTGTCACAGGTCTACAAGGTCGAGCAAATCAAAAAGCCGCTTGAAAACTACCGTGATATTGACGCGTTCAAGATCTATGTGTCCGACTTAGGGCTGCTTTGCGCCAAGAAGGATCTGGCAGCCAATGACATTCTCTATATGGTCGAGGAAATCAATGACTTCAAGGGCGGTATGGCGGAGAACTATGTCAATGTGCAGCTTACCATCAACGGCTACCGCACCTACTATTGGGAGTCCGAGCGTGGAGCTGAAATTGATTTTATCATTCAGCGTGACGGGCAGCTCGTTCCCATTGAGGTCAAGTCCGCAGATAACACCAAGGCCAAGAGCCTGCGGGTCTACATGGACACCTACAAGCCCGCTTACGCCATTAAGCTCTCTGCGAAAAACTTCGGCTGTGAGGGAAATAAGAAGATCGTTCCTCTCTATGCTGCGTTTTGTATCTGAGGGAAAAGGGACCGATGTTTACCGGCCCCTTCTCATTGCCGACGCAACGCCACGGATAGCGGCCGCCAAGTAAATCGGTTGAAAAAATAACCGAGTTGGTTAATTGAGGTAGTTCACCCTCGATACCCGACTTGGTTATTTTTATCAGTAGGCTTCTTATTTGAGCTCCTGCTCCAACGCGTCAAACTCCGGCGCGGAGAGAAAAACTCGGGCTGGTGTGATTGCAAGACCATCGCAGAGCTTCTTGATAACCGCCTGTGGAAAACGGCGGTTATCCATATTATAAAGCGCCGGCTTACTCTATCCAGCGCCGATATTTTCGCGCACTAAATTCATACATTTCGTGCCTCTTGTGTGCAGAAAGATAAGAAAGCTGTTACTCTTTACCCGGTAGGATCGTCAGAGTTGGGGCGGCACAGCCTGCCTCACACAAGGCCCATGGGCCTTGTGCCTCTCCGTTTGGAGAGGCACAAGTTTCTTTGCGGACAAGAAAACGTAAGGAGAGATCGCGTATGAAGAAACGGATAGTAAGTTTGCTGATGGCGTTTTGCCTGATCACGACGCTGCTGCCGACGATGACCTCGGCATTAGACATGAACGCCGTCCCCACACTGCTGTACGTCGGCGGGACAAATGTCATCGGCGGCGGCTACTGGAAGACCACAGCGGATGGCGGCCTGACCGCAGAGGGTGCGTCGGCAAGCGACTATAACGTCGCCTACACGGCAGGCACGCACAGCCTGACGCTGAACAACGCCAGCATTAAGAAATACAGCTGGTCGCGCTATGGCGTGGTCGGGTATATCAATCAGGCGGGTATCTGGGCGGGTATCCATACGGACGGCTCGCTCGTCATTAACCTGATTGGCGAGAACACCATCGACCTCACCGGGGCGGGCACGCTGGACGCCGACTGCGCCGCCATCGCCCTCGGCCAGGAGTATCAGTGGCTGACCTTTACCGGTGACGGCAACCTCACCGCGAAAAGCGGAAAAACGAGCGGCAACAGCTTTGGCGCGCTCGCCACGGCGTCCGTTACAATGAGTGGTACGGGCACGGTCAAGCTCCTCGGCGGCGAATGCGGCTATAACAAGGGCAGCGCCGGTATCTACAATCAGGGCTCGATGGAAGACAACGACGCCATCATCGCCCCGCGCACGGGTACGCTCATCGCGGGCACGGACTTCGGCGGCGCGTCGAGCTTTGGCGTGTACGGCAAAATGCTGCTCTCAGAGTGGAACTACAACGTAAAGGGTGCGGAATTTGAAGGCGACTTCACCGCCTACTGCGGCGAGGCAGATCTTGCCGTAGCGTTGAGCCTGCCGCCGCTGTATTCTCCCATGGGCAGTTCCGTGCTGATGGGCAGTGAGGATCGCACGGGTGAGAACTATACCGCATACGACGCCATGGATAACGGGCTGTACACCTACGTCACCGTGAAGCATAATTTGAAAACGGGCGCGAGTATTAACGAAAGCAGCTTTGACGAGCTTTCAAAAACGCCCTATACCATAACAGTCACGACGGCGAGCATCGACGGCAGCAATCCCGGCAATCAGGAGATCGAGTACGCGCTCGGCTCATACAACGCCAATCTGCCGTCCATCGGCTGGCAGAAGGAGACCCTGTTCACGGGGCTGACGCCGCGCAAAACCTATATGGTCTATGCGCGTACCGCCGCCACGACCGAGTATGCCGCAGGTCCAGCGAAAGCCATCGCAGTCGCTATGCCTGTTGACGCGGTCACGACTGACAACGACGTTTCGGTATACACCGGCTTGAGTGTGGACGGCATTGCCATCGACAAGAGTAAAGACCTTGCCTACAAAGCAGTTGGCGGTGACGATGGCTGGATGAGCTATAATTCGGCCAGCCGTACGCTGACACTCGGCGGCACGGTGACGATCACCCACGGCTGCCAGACGATCGGCTACGGCGAGGCGGTGGGCATTTACTCCAACGCGGAGCTGCACATCGTGCTGGCGGACGGCGCGGTGGTCAACATCAACATGAAAAACTACGCGCGCGACCGTGATCTAGTCCGCGATTCGGAAACTGAAAAAAATGGTGACAAGGTGGTCCGCGGTACGCCGCTCACCGGGCGCTGCTACGGCATTTTGAACTACGGCGACCTGACCATTGACGCAGCAGAGGGTTGCAAGGTCACGCCGAAGCTCAACATCAACGTCGTCGGCGCGGCGACCGCGTTCGGTATCTACGCCAAAGAGGTGCGCGACGCCTCCAGCGCCGTGCTGGAAGACGGCGATGTGACCATCGGTGCGGTGGATACGAACATTACTGTGCGCGGCATCACCGGGCCTGTGACCATCAACCCGAGCCTGCTCACCCAGCAGGCGAACGGCTACCCCAACGTGACCGGTATTTCCTCGGGCGACGACATCACGTTTAACGGCGTTACCGGTGAGAATGAGAACAGCAGCACGCAGTACCATGTGCAGACCGTCGGCGGCTACAGCGGCCATCTGTTCACCGCGGGCGCGACTGGCTATGGTGTGGTGCAGATGAACGGCGGCTATGTGTACGTCGAAAACAACGGCCGCAACGGCAACTACCGCATTTCCTACAACGATATGAAGTGGGCGCTCGGCTATACCTGCGAGGACGCAGAGGGCAACCGTGTTGCAATGGACGATGCCATGTGGATCAAGGGCAGCGCAGCGTTCAACCCCAATGGCGAGCCGGTATTGAAGGGCACGCTCAAAATTTCGGGCACGCTGGAAAAGGATGATAAATTGACTGCAACGATTGATGGTAGTAATGTTGTGGATGTCAGAAGAGTAAACTATCGGTGGTATCGCTATCGGTATGGCGCGGCGACCGCTATCAGTGGTGCAGTCTATGCAACCTACACCTTGGGGGCGGCGGACATTGGTTATCAGATTTACTGTGTAGCGACCTGTGTCGGTTATGCGGGCAGTTTGGTGAGTGACAAGACAGATAAAGTAGAAGCTGGTCCTGACATTCCAGAGGTTTATATTGCTGGTATACAACTCACCAAACAGAACGCAGCGGACGTGCTGAAGGACAGCGGAGTTTCCTATGAGGGCAAGGTGTCCTATGACCCGGCGACCAACGTTCTGACACTTGATGACGTAACCTTGACGGGTACAGGTGAGAAAGACGCGATTATTACCGCGACTGGTATCGGAAACGGTATTTCCATTAAACTGGTTGGAGAAAACACCCTGAGCACAACGGTCAGCGGAAAAATGGCGATTTATTGCAACGCGGTCGCTTTCTTTGGCGATGGTACGCTGAATGCACATGCGGATTATCCGCGCATTGCTACGATTAGAGCGAGCGGCCAAATGGATGTCGGAGGGGATTGCAGCATCAATGTCACCTGCAAAAATAGTCTGGACACCAGCGGTCTTACAAAGACACAGCCGGGGGCACTGAATGCCAGTGATCTGAATGTTTACGATAACAGCGTAATTTATGCCAAGGTCGACGACGCGAATGATGGAGGCAATGCGAAATGCTCCGCCATTGACGTTCCCTATACTGCAACGATCAAAGATAATGCGCAGGTCATTGCAATCGGCAGCCATCATGAGGCGTTCGTTGCTGGTTATCTGCACATTGAAGGCGGAAGCGTGAGAGCTGAATGTACGGGCAGTGGATATAAGTATACTGCCTCAACCAGCTCGGGTAAGCAGTGGAGGGAAGATGCTACGGAATACCCTGCCTTGAGATTGACTACGCTGAATATAGCGTCGTATGGTATCAAAAATGGAGGTTCTAAACTCTCTGTAAGCAACGGCAGGCTGGAGCTTGTGTCTACACTCGGATATGGCATCCGGCATGAGGATACTGATATTGACATTAACAGTGATACGAAAGACCCGGATAACATTACGATTGCCAACGGCACTATTACCATAAAAATAGGTGCAAAGAAAATGGCTCCTGTCACAATGGATGACACAGATGGTGTGATCATCACCGATAACTGCACCGTCTATGCCGGTGCGGCGGAGGACGGCTCCGACGCAAAAGAGTCCACGAAGGACGCTTTTTTGACAACGGGCAGCCGCTATGTCCAGCTGGTTTCGGATTCCTATGTCGGGCTTGACGCGGAGCGTGAGAACGGTACCGTTACGGTCAGCGCTACCGTGGGCGCCGGAGCTGCGGAACAGGCGGCGCTGCTGATCGTCCGCTATGACGCTGCGGGCAAGCTGATGGGAATGCGCCAGCCTACGCTGGACTTGTTTTCCGGTACGCAGACGATCACCGCTGTGTTTGCCGATGCGGCCGCGAGTGATACCTACAAGGTTTTCCTTTTCAACGGTACGAGCTATGTTCCGATGAACGCGGCGATCGAACCGTAGCTTCCAAAATGAAAAAGAGCATTGCCCTGCTGATTACATCCAGGTGGGGCAATGCTCTTTTTATGTATTTGAATCAAGAAAGAGGTCAACGATCTGTCCCACGGCGGTCTGCTGCTCAGCGGACAGAGATTGAATTTTTGACGCGATCTCTGAGATTTCACCGCGGGAGCCGCGTCCGAAAAGCAGGTAGTCTGTGCTGACGTGCAGGATGGTGCTGATTTTAGCGAGATTCTCGGGGCGGATCGCCTTGTGCCCAAGTTCCAGGTTCGAGATCATCTGAACGGAGACATCCATTTTTTCGGCGACCTGCTCCTGCGTGAGGCCAAGAGCTTTGCGCTGTATGCTGATCCGTTTGCCCAGATCCTTGAGTAATTGAGGATTTGTCATATTCTACTCCTTTGTATCAAGGGGAAATCGAGGTTTTTGGTAAAATAATACAATTTAAAGAGGTAGAATTTAACAATCCATAGATTGACTAAGTTAATCTATGGATATATAATCATAAATGGAAATGTGTCTAAAGTGTTAAAAATGTATAAACATTTGCGGCATACTAAACCGCGAGACCGCACATATTGAGGAGGTAGAAAATGCGATCAAAAAAGAAAATAGGCAGACTGCTCGCGCTGTTCGTGCTGGCGGCGCTGCTGACGCTGCCGGCCTCGGCAGCGGGGACGACTCTGAGTATCCATGCGCCGGAAACGTTACCGGAAGTGGGGGAGACCTTTACCGTTTCGGTGGAGATCAGCGGCAACCCGGGACTCTGCGCGGCGCAGTACACGCTGACCTTTGACCGCAGCGTGGTAGCCTGTGAGAGCGCGTCGGTCGGCGCCGTGCTTGCGGGCACGCTGTCTGCGACAAATCCGAAGGCGGCAGGCGGCGCGATCGTCGCAACGGCTACGGTGACACCCGCAGCGGGCGACGGCACCATCGGCGAGTTTACGTTTAAGGTCGTGGGCAAGGGAACGACCGCGTTTGCGCTGACCGAGTGTGTGTTTACCGATGGGAACGGCGCGTCGGTCACGACCAATATCCCATCGGCTTCCGCGGGGACAGAATCGCCCGCCGGACCGACAGAGCCGGTGAAGCCGACGGACCCGACGGAGCCGGAAAAGCCTGCCGAGCCGGAAAAGCCGGCGACGGGAACCGGCAGCCAGACCTTCTCGGACGTTCCCAAAACCTTCTGGGGCTATGAGTACATTGAGGCGGCCGCGGCAAAGGGACTGGTCAACGGCATGACCGACGGCACGTTCGCACCGGACCGCGAGATGACGCGCGCCGAGTTCGTTACGATGCTCTGGCGCATGGCGGGCAAGCCCGCGGCGGCAAAGGCCGCGCCGTTCACGGATGTTCCGGCAAATGCGTGGTATCGCGACGCGGTGAACTGGGCGGCGGAAAAGAAGGTTGTCAACGGCACGTCCGATACGACCTTTGGCCCGGACGGCAAGGTGACCCGTCAGGAAGCGGTCACCATCCTGTTCCGCTACAGCGGCGGCACGAGCGGCATGGAGGCGATGCTGACCGGCGTTTACGACAGCCAGTTCACCGACAGCGGCACGATCGCGCCGTGGGCAAAGAGCGCGGTGTACTGGGCGGTCTACAACGGCGTGATCAACGGCACGTCCGATACGACGGTCAGTCCCGAGGGCACGGCATCGCGCGCGCAGGTTGCGACGATCCTTGTGCGTTATTCCAAGTGAGCAAATATCATTTACATATTTGAAGGAGGAAGAACATGAAGAGACTTTTGCGATCGCTCCTGCTTGCCGCGGTACTGACCGCCGCGCTGTGCGTAGGAGCGCTGGCGGCAGAGCCGACGGTGGCGGGCATTTACGGTGTCACCGATGGCAATGGCGTGACGCTGACGCCGCAAGAGGCGAATGAGAACACGATTACGCCTGATAAGACGCAGGAAGGTTACGACGCTTATTATGCCAATGCAGTGCGCTTCGGCGTGGAAAAGACCGGCCTGACCAAAGGCACGCAGTATCTGCTGCTGGTGGTCAAGGGGACCGAGGCGCCCAGCGAGAAGAACATCGTGTACATCGACCAGCGGGCGGCAGACAGCAGCGGCAAGGTGAGTTTCAACGCCTATCCCAGCAGCCTGACAAAGGACGATTACCGCGTTTATGTCGTGGGCGAGAACAGCGCCTATAGTCAGGGAACCCCCACGGCAAGCTTCAGCTACTATCAGCCCTACACGCTGGGCGACGTGAACGGGGATGAAATTATCAATGCATCAGACGCACTACTAGTATTAAAATTCTCGGCAAAGTTGGAAACATTGACTGACACACAGAAACTCGCAGCAAATGTTACAGCACACTCAACCGGCGATGATATTATCAATGCATCAGATGCGTTGATGATTTTGAAGTATTCGGCAAAGCTGATTACCGGTTGGGACTAAAAAGGAGAGCGAATGAAAATGAAAAATACGAATAGATTCATATCTCTGCTTTTATCGATGGCAATGATTTTAAGTTTCGCTGTGATTCCTGCGGATGCAGCTACGATAAAAGAAGGTACTAATGAAAAAACGATCTATCTATCGTTCACCACGACAACGACGGACGAAAAACCTGTGCCAATCACAAGCATAAATAGCGGTGCCAGCTTTTATGCAGATATAAACTTTGCAAATGTCCCGACAGATGATGTAAAGAACTCTGTTCAAGCCTGCGAGTTGTATATCAAGTACGATCCTAATAAAATAACAATCGCGGATGTTTATGAGAACAGTGATTGTGCGGGTACTTTGGTACCCAATAATGGGTATGAAGCAGATTTGATTATGGTGGCTTGGAATTCCCTTGATGGCTTTGCGATGACGCAGGGGAGAAAGAAAGTTCTGCAAAGTGAGGGAATTCTTGCTTCTATAGAAGCAACGGCTAAGACTGGCATGGACGAAGCTGAACTACATGCTGCGTTTACTGTGGTAGCAACAGCACCCGACAAAAAGCCGACGTTCCTTGAGGATGGAAATAAAGGAACATTTACCCTCGTTCAGGCTCCTGCGCTGAGTGTTACAGTAAAGGGTGACCTCTACGACACCTCAACCGCAGAGGAGATCAAAAACGCCCTGACGGTGCAGTATATTGATGCCTCCGGCAAGCAGTCTGCTGTTACAAGCTTCACACTGAACAAAACGAGCTTGACCGTCGGTGAGAATGATCTGACCGTCACGGCGAACGGCATCAGTGAGACGATCAAGGTCACAGCAATCAAGGACGAGATCGAGTCCATTGCCGTGACGAAACAGCCTAAGCTGGCCTATACCTCCGGCGAAACGCTGGATCTTTCCGACATGGTCGTTGTGGCGACCTGCAAGAGCGGCAAGACCAAGACGGTTACGGAGTATACCACGGATGTCGCCGCTGGCACGAACCTGACGGTGAAGGATCATGACAGCAAGACGCTGATCGTTACAGCGGACGGCAAAACAGCGAAGACCAATGCGTTGGAGGTCAAGCCGATCTCGGTGGCGATCCCTGCGGCGACGGGAAGCTATCAGTACAACGGCCAGGAACAGTCCTTTACCTACAGCAACCCTTCTGATAGGTATATCCTCACCGGTGAGCTCAAGGGCACGGATGCAAAGGACTACACGGCTACCGCTGCGCTGAAGGACAAGAGCGAGACCGCTTGGTCCGACCGTACTTCTGAGGACAAGACCCTTACATGGACGATCACGCCCAATACAGGGGCGCTGACCGTGGCGCTGGCTTCTGCTGAGGCTGCCATCGTCTACGATGGCAATGAAAAGAAACCCGAGGTTACGGTCCAAAGCGGCAGCAGCACCCTGACAGCGGCGGACTACACGCTGACCTATTCCAACAACACCAATGCCGGTACGGCAACGGTGAAGGCAGTGGGTAAGGGCAATTATGCCGGCGCAGAAGGAAGCACGACCTTTACGATCGCACGTGCCTCGATCACTCCAGCGGTCAGCATGGAAGACTGGACCTATAACGAAAGCGTGAAGACTCCCACTGTGACTGGAAATTCCGGCAACGGTGCTGTGACCTATACCTACTACACCAATGCGGAATGCACTACCGGAGCTACGCAGACGAAGCCCACAGATGCCGGTACCTATTGGGTGAAGGCGGCTGTTGCACAGACCGCCAACTACGAGGCTGGTACGACTGAGGCGGTAAGATTCACCATCGAAAAGGCGGCGGCGCCGACCGGTATCACCGGTGAGGTCACACTGTATCATGAGGACCGCACAGCGGGTACCTTGAGCGCTTCCGCGTTGACCGGCACCCCGGCTGATGGCTGGACGGATGTCAAGTTCGTTTCCGTTACCGGCATGACTGGTGATAGGGTGCTGAGCACACAGCCGACGGTCACCAACGGCGAACTGAGCTACATACCGACCGGCACGGCTGATACCGGTAAGACCTCAAAGGTCACCGCTACGGTTTCGAGCAGGAACTATCAGGATGCCAGGGTGGAGATCACCTTTAAGACGGTGGACATCAGCATTGACTGGGATGCGATCGAAAATGACAACATCACGCTCAAGAGCGCCCCGGTCTATGGCGACAAGAACAGCGACATTCTGACGATCAGGAATGCGAGCTACACGGCCCACACGACGGTCAATGTTCCCGGCAAGCTCTCTGTGAAGGATGCGGACAGCTATCCCAATGCCGGAGCTACCACGGTGACGCTGGTGTTCACACCTGATGAGAATACCGGCATCAGCGGGACCTTTACCCACGGCTATACTATTACCGCGGTCAAGGCGAAGCCTATCACCGTGACGGCAAACGCGGCTTCTGCGGTCTATGGCGCGGATATTCCCGCGTTTGACTTCGAGGTTCCCGCGGGCGCTCTGGTCAACAATGACACCAAGGAGGGGCTTGGCCTGACGTTGACCACCTCTGCGAGCAAGGGCAGCAATGCGGGCGTCTACGACATCACAAAGAACGCGCAGACCACGACGAATTATGATATCACGGTCAACGGCACAGAGAAGTTCGCCATCACGGCGAAACCTCTGACCGCTGGAATGATTCAGGATATGGCCTCCTTGACCTACAACGGCACGGCGCAGACTCCGGACGTGACCGTCAAGGACGGCGATAAGCCGCTGGTGTCTGGCACGGACTACACCGCGGCATACAGCAATAACACCAATGCGGGCACTGCAAAGGTCGTCATCACCGGTATGGGCAACTATTCCGGCAGTGTGGAGAAGACCTTCACCATCGCGAAGAAGGAAATCACCGTCTCCGGTATTATAGCTGTGGGTCGTGCCTACAACGGCGAGACAACTGTTGATCTGGATTATACGAATGTTGTGTTCACGGGCAAGATCGAGGGCGATACCCTGACAATCACCGCGACCGGCACGATGGCTGATGCCAATGTTGGCACCGACAAGGATGTCACGATCTCTAACCTAATGCTCGGCGGTGCATCGAAGGACAACTATGCGCTCGCTGCAGACGGTCAGCAGACTGCGACGAATGTAACCATCACGAAGCAGCCGGCAACTCCTCTGTCCCTGACTGCGAAGAACGCAGTATACACGGGCCAGCCCTATGCCAAGGAGAACGTTACTCCGAGCAGGAATGCCGACGAGGTTAGGCTGACCTATTATAAGGACAATAATGGTGCCAAGGGAGACACGCTGAATAGCGCTCCCGCCAATGTCGGTGTCTACTGGGTTTCCGGTAAGATCGAAGAGAGCAGCAATATTTCGGAGGCTGTCGCTTCGGCGGTCAAGTTCCAGATCACCAAGGCGCCGCTGACCATCAAGGCCAATGACAAGACCATCACTTACGGCGCTGCTCCGGCGAATGACGGCGTGACTTACACCGGGCTGGTCAACAACGAGGACGGCGCAGATGTCGTGAATAACCTGACCTACGAGTACAACTACACCCAGTACGGCAATGTCGGCGCTTACACCATCACCCCGAAGGGCGCGACGGCGGCCAACTACGACATCAAGTTCGTGCCCGGCAAGCTGACGGTCGAGCAGAAGGAAGTCGGTCTGACTTGGAATAATGCCAGTACGCTCTACTACGACGGCAAGGCGAAGAACGTCACCGCAACGGCTACCGGCCTTGAAAGCAATGATGCAATCACGGTCACGGTTGCCGGCGGCAAGCAGACCGCTATTGGCTCGTACAGCGCAGCGGCAACCGGTCTGACCGGCGCGAAGGCTGGCAACTACAAGCTGCCTGCTGATAATACGAAGGCATACAAGATCGAAGCGGCGCTGACCTCTGTCACCGTTACCCCATCCACCATCACCGCGACCATTGACGGCCTGACCATCAAGCTGACGGGTTACCGTGGCGAGAACGAAGTCGTGACCGTAACGGGTAATGACAGCGCAACAGCAGCCGATAGCAAGCTCACCGTTCATGACGTGGAGTATACCATTGACGATAGTGCAGTAGTGGTCAATGAGACTGGAGCAACGCTGAATGAAAGCAGACAGCCTGATGTGACTGAAAACGCCGAAGCTGGCATTGATAACGAAGTTGTTGGTGCTATTAACAATGCCGAGACCAAGGGCGAGGGCCTTGGTAATGCCGCCTCTGATAAGCTGCTTGAGGAAGCGAAAAAGGATGCGACGATTAAGAGAATTGAAGTCACATTGAAAATCGAGCCGATTTCCTACAAAGAGGAGGATGGGAAGAAAGTCCTCGGACTGAAAATTACCCCAGTTGTAACCTACAAGGACGAGAATGGTGCGGCAATCGAGGGAAAGGAAAATCTGACTATTGCCAACGGCGATATTAAGGCTCCCGTGACCATCACAGTCAAGCTGCCGGCCGGCTTTACACCAAACTTTGCTAAGCATCTACTGGCAAGTGGTGGCTTCGAGATGATCAAGCTTGATCCGGACGCGCTGAACAATGGTGTTGCCAAGTGGCAGCAGAGCAGCTTCTCCGAGGTCACGCTGGTGTCCGATACCCGTACCGCGACGATCACGTTCAAGAAGGACGATAAATCGACCATCACCAAGATCTACACGGCAGCCAATCTCGGTGAGGCGTTCCCGAACGATAGCAAGAGTGGTTATACCTTTAATGGCTGGAAGCTCGGCGAGACTGTTTACTCCGGCACCCTCACGGATGAAATGCTGACTGCGCTGAACGGCACGCATACATTGGAGGCTCAGCACACGCCGAACGGCGGCGGTTCCATTGGCGGCGGCGGTGGCGGCGGTGGCGCCGCGACCTATCCGGTGAGCGTTGACAAGGCTGAAAACGGCACCGTGACCGTCAGCCCCAAGAATGCGGCCAAGGGCGGCACCGTGACCATCGAGGTCAAGCCCGACGAGGGCTACGAGCTTGCGTCCGTCACCGTTCTGGATAAGGACGGCAAAAAGCTCGACGTGACCCTCAAGAATGGCAAGTACAGCTTTGTGATGCCCGACGGCAAGGTGAGCATCAAGGCGGAGTTCGCCAAGAAGGGCGCTATGAGCTTCGCGGATGTTGCCGCGAACAGCTGGTACTACGACGCGGTCAAGTATTGCTTCGACAACGGTCTGATGAACGGTGTGGGCGAGGACAAGTTTGCGCCCTCTGCCACGACCACCAGAGCGATGATCTGGACGGTTCTCGCCCGTGACGCCGGTGTGGACACCTCCACCGGCGCGACCTGGTACGAGGCCGGCATGAAGTGGGCTATGGAGAACAAGATCTCCGACGGCACCGGCGCGGAGAACGCCATCACGCGCGAGCAGTTCGCAACCATGCTCTATCGCGTCGCGCAGAGCAAGGGCGAGGGCTTCACCGGCAGCTGGTACTTCCCGCTGAGCTTTGACGATGCGGCTTCCATCAGCGACTGGGCGGACGAAGCGATGCACTGGTGCGTGATGAAGGGCATCCTCAACGGCAGCAACAATAAGCTCAATCCCACGGACAACGCGAGCCGCGCTGAGGTCGCTGCGATGCTCATGCGCTTCCTCACGCTGGACAAGTAAGCAAACATCCCAAACTGAATGGGTATACGCCCATGAGAACAAGGGGGGCGTCGTCACGACGCCCCCCTGTTTTGCCTACTGACGGTCTTGATGGCTGAAGCAGGGCGGGAGAGGCATGGAGGTTATCTTGTGAAACAGAATGAAAAGGATCAAAATACGCTTCTCTCAAAGCTGACGAATGCCTATCTTGCGATGCTGCTCGGTGTGTATCTGATCTATCCGGGATTGGGGGGCTATCAGAGCATCACTGCACAGAAATGGCAGATGTATCTTGTCTTGACGGGTGCATACATCTTTTTAATGGCGCTGCTTTCGGCAGAGCTGTTCATCGTGGGTGGAAAGAGCATCAAGCTTCTGCGGGAGGGCAAGGAAAGCCTTGGTTTGCCGCAAAAGCTTGTGCTGGGCTATCTGGCAGCAGCCATTGTTTCAACGCTATTGTCTGATTACCGGAGCGTAGCGGTTTGGGGGAGTGGGCGCTGTGAGGGCTTGCTCACGATCACACTGTATTGTTTGAGCTTCCTGCTGGTTTCAATATTTGCCCGTCCGAAACGATGGATGCTTTGGCTTTTTGCTGCGGCGGTCAGTGTGAATTGCATTTTGGCAATGATACAGTTTACTGGCCGCAATCCGCTCCGACTTTACCCTGAGGGTATGAACTATTACGACGCATACACACGGTATTCGGGTGAATTTCTCGGAACGGTAGGAAATGTTGATATACTCTCTGCCGTGTTGAGCCTTTCCATACCGGCTTTTGCAGCAGCTATTTTTCGTATGAAGGGCAGAACACGTTTCCTCTTTTTTGTTCCGCTCGCGCTATCACTTGCTGTATTGGCAAAAGCATTTGTTGCAGGAGGGATCCTTGGCATTTCCGGCGCACTGCTGCTCTCTGTGCCGGTATTACTTAATGGGAAGAGATCAAGAAGGCGTGCATGGCTTATTGTGGCAGGGATACTCTTGACCGCAGTAGTATCCGTGTATTTCCTCGGCGGGAGAATGGGCGGCTTTTTGTATGAGGCCTCTGAACTGATGCATGGACGTTGGAAGGATGACTTTGGCTCCGGGCGTCTGTATATCTGGAGAAATGTCATGGAGCTCGTTCCCGAGCACCCACTTTTCGGCGGCGGACCGGATACGTTGGGCCTGCGCACGGATGCGGCATTTGAACGATACGACGAAACGCTTGGGATCCTGATCCACAGCGCCATTGATACGGCACATAACGAGTACCTCAATATCCTTATCAATCAGGGGTCGTTTGGCTTGCTCACATATGTTGCGATCCTGATGGCTTCTGCGGTCAGATGGCTGACGCTTGCGCGAAAAAATTTAACGGTGGCTGTTTGCGGCTGCGCGGTATTGGGCTACTGCATACAGGCGTTTTTCGGAATCAGTTCTCCCATTTCCGCACCTTACCTTTGGATGATACTTGCCTTATTGAACGCTGATGATGGGCAGTTATATAAGATGAAAGAAAAATTCAGGAGGCGCTTATGAAACGTATCAGGTATCGGCTTGCTTGTTTGAATCTTGCGCTGCTCATGTTGCTTACTGCTGTACCGCCGGTTCGTGCGGCTGAGACGGAGGAGGACGATAGACTTTGCGCAGCCCCAACAGAATGGGCGGGGGTTGGCTCAGAATATCTTATCGCGCTAAGTGTGGCGGAGGAAGCGATCGACAGCGAGAACGCGGGCAACGAAGAGGACGTCCTTGCTCCAATGCTGCTTTCCGCCGCTAATGCGGTGCAGGGATATTATATATCTATCAACGGAACAGCTTTTACCTCAGACCAGACAAGATCCGGAAATGGCTGGTTTTATGACGGAGATGGAGTGCTTGAGCTAAACAACTATAACGGAGGAGCGATCTCCGCAAGTGGTGATCTGACGATCTATTCCACCGGCTCCGTGTCGGTCCTAGGAAGCGACGGAATAAGTTATATTGGTAAGAATGCGGTAACAGTTAGCGGAAATTTGGCTCTTTATATGTTGGGCGGGTCCTTTACCGCAACAGGCGGACGCGGAACAATGCAGGGAGGCTGGGGATTAAACGTTAACGGCATTGCATATCTTGTCAGTCCCTACAACAGGAATAACCCGGTGAAGTTTACTGCGATAGGTGGAAACGCAACGAGCTACGGCGGTGTCGGAATTTGTGCGAACAGCATATTCCTTGACTGCTTAGATGTTAGGCTGCAAGGAGGAGATGGGAATTACCCGCAGCCGGCAATATTCTCTACCGGAAGCTGTGAATTTGGTACGATCAACGCAAGCATCCGGAGCGGAAAGAATGCGGCAGGGGATGCCCCTTATGCGATTCAGTTTGCATTGGATGTTACGGATAAGACTTGGCATTACAATGACAGACGCACATCATGTTACAGGACTAATTCGGAAATCTCGATTTATGTGAAACGAAATAAACTGACATTGAATGGCTCTGGTGGACGGTGGGGCAACAATCCCGCAGTTACCTTGGACGACTATTATCCGAGCAGCTATGCACTCAGAGACTATACCTTTTCCCGCGACGGCCACACGCAAGTGGCTTGGACAGATGCGAGCGGAGACATGGTTCCTTTGATAGCATACTATACGCCTGCAACGAGTACCTCGCTTCGTGCGATGTGGGAGGAAACCGAGGCCGGAGATATTCTGCTCAACGGTGTGTGGGATACATTTGACGATGGAAAATATTGGCGGAAAACCAGCGGTCAGTCTGTGACGCTGCCGGAAACGCTTACTTATAGGGATGCGCAAGAAGCGCTGATCGGGTGGCACACGGACGTGGTGATCGGCACCGATGAAAACCATGTTTTGGGAAAGAACAGCGTGTGGTATGCGCCGGGAGATAGCGTACAGCCGAACTTCTATGGTCCGGTCGTTCTCTATGCGGAAGAAAAATCAGCCGTTGCTGCCTATGCCCTTTACCACACGACAAAGGGGCAGACGGCAACGGGCAGTGACCTGATTGTTCAGGCTGCGTCCCCCAGCGATTTAAAGGCGATCGAGGGAGAAGACTATATCGACGCACCTGCGGGCTACCGCTTTGCGGGCTGGGCGACACAGGAGCAGGGAGTGGTCGTCTATGAGACAGGAACCATGCTTCCGGTGACAATGGGCAGTGCGCTGGAGCTGTATGCGGTATGGCAGCTGCTGGGAGTTTGTCACAGCGGCAAAGGTGTCAACGCATGGGTAGACAGCGCAGCAAAAACGATTCGGTTAGAGCCACAGAGCGAGTGGTACAGCAAGCAGGGAAAAGCGGTGTATTTTATTGGCGCGGCTTACGATGAGAACGGGCAGATGATGAGCTGCACAGTCTCGTCAAAGGCGGAGCTTGAGGAGACAGGCTTTGTCGAAATGAAATATGCCGGAGCTGTCCCTGCGGCAATACGGCTGTTTGCGCTTGATGCGGATTATCAGCCTGCCGGAGAGGCGGCGGAGGTCAGAATGAGGGAATAAACCACATCGGCAAGCGCTTTGCCGGTATCCTTAGTTGAGATCACATTGCAAGAATAATCTGGAGGGAAGAACATGAAAAACAAGCAGACAAATCGCAGACTCCTTTCTCTGCTGCTGTCGCTGTGCCTAATGCTTTCGCTGGTGACGCCGGCGATGGCGACCGGCGAGGAGACGGCAGGACAGGAAACAGGGCAGACAACCGCCTGCCCGACCGAGATCAAGGCGGTCGAGACAACGCTGACGGCTACGAAGCTGCCGGAGGGCAGCACGCTGCCTAAGACCATCACACTGGTGACGCCCAACGTTATCAATGTGGATAAACGCCCACAAATCCATATGGAGATCAGCGGCCTGCCGGCTGGCAAGCAGTTTTTGCTGGTATTGGGTGAAAAAATATTGTACACCAGTTGGGTCAATGGCTGCTATTTTTACGACTGGTCCTACGGCAACAGCCTTGAAACAGGAAGTGGGAGCTTTACCGTGAAGGTACAGGACAGCCAATATTCGGAAAAAAACACGGTGGTCTATGAGATGTCCGAAGGCGAAAGCATTCCGATCTATCTGGCCACGGAGGAAAAATTCCCTGCGCCCACTTTCGCACAGCTGACGCAGGAACGGGAAAAAGCATCCGTTGAGCAGCTGAATGTGCAGGCGTGGCTCAACCTGCCAGTAGGGACGCTCAGCGAATATAACAAGTCTGACCTGACCATGAAGCTGTTTGACCAGAGCGGTGCGCTTTGCGGCGTCAGCCGCAGTGGGCAGTTCTATGGTGATCAGAGAAGTATGACTGATGCGCGCTATGCTTTTTTCAAAACAGATCATTATTATAAAACAAGCTATGAAAGTGCCTATGCGCAGGTCTACCTTGGAAAGCCGCTGGATGCAGGAAACTACACCGCTGCGGTGTACAATGGAGACCGGGAGATCGCCCGCTTGGAAAATGCCGTAACGGTGTATGACTGTCCGTTGGTTTCGGCTTCCGGAAACAGCGGGATCGCTGCCAATACAGTCGGCGCGACGACGGCCTACATTCAGGTCGGTCTGGTCGGCGGGAATCCGTCGGACTTTGGCGTAAAGGTTTACACGAAGAATGGAAACTGTATCGGCACCTCGAACGAGTATCGTGTGGAAAAAACCTCGAGCTCGGATGTTCGTGTTTCTTACATCGTGCCGCTGACCGAAGCGTTGAAGGGGGAAAATTACCGCGTGGAGGTCTTTTCTGAAAAAACGTTTGAGTATAAGCGCGAGCCGGGGACACTATATGTAAGCGACAGAGCTTTAGAGGATGCCTGCTTTGCCAGCCACTTCTATGCAAACGTGGTGCTGCGCTCGTCCGGCTTTGACCCGCAGGAGATCTATCCGGTCCAGCTGAAAGGAAACAGCGGGGACACCGTGCTTGCGGAAACGACCGCCTCTCCCGACGAGAACGGCGTTTGGGAGATTGAGTTCCGCGGCACGGACGGCCAGCCGTATCCCATTGAAGCGAACGGAGGATATCGTGTTGTCGTGACTGCAAAACGCGAGTACGGCGGGGAACAGAAGTATGAAAAATATCTTTACAACCGTAATGTGGAGCAGATCACGTCGAGCATGGCTCTGATGAGCATGGCCGGCGAGGGGAACAATGAGGAAACGCCGACTGCGGACGAAACACTGCCACTGACCTATCAGCGCGCAAGTATTAACGCTGCTGTTTATGACGGCGTGCTGCGGGTGTGGCTCAACGGACTCAGCGAGACAGATTATGCCGCGCTGACAAAAAAAGCGTGGCAAGATCTTTTCAAGCTTCGTTTGACTGATATGACAGGGGCGGAAACGTTGACCCTTTCGCTGAACACGCAGAAGAGCGAGGCAAATAATAGAAACAGAAATTTTCAGTTCTATTTCGATGCCTCGCAGCTGCCGAAGGGCTGCTATGGCGGCGCAGAGCTGCTTTTTGACGGCAAGCTCGTGACAGACGCAAATGGAAGCGGCGTGTTTGCGGCGAATCAGTACATAATTCAAAATTCCGGCCTGCCGAATGTTCATCCTTCAAACGTCGGCCTGCCTGATCGCGCGGTCAGATATACTACGAGCCTGTATGCCTATAACGTCGGCAGGGAGTCGTTGACATTACAGCTTTTTACAGCAGCAAACAGGACGGCAGCGGCGGATGCGTCGATCACGCTTGATCCGGGAAGCGGCTATGAGATCACGGCGGATGATTTGTCTGCTGTCAACCGCTATCTGCGCTATAGCGTGAACGCCGCGTTGACCAGCGGACCGGTCGGCAACGCCAGCGATTACATTTATCTGGCCCCATCCGCGTTTTGGAATCAAAGCAATGAAAGCTGTACGGTCAAGGTCGACAGCAGCGTGGAGCATGGTACGCTGACGCTTCTCGCGCCCGAGGAGATGACGGAGGATGAGAAATATCCCTCCTATACAGAGCTTTATGTGCTCGCTGAGCCGGCGGAGGGCTACCGCCTCAAGGCGAACTCGGTCCGCATCCTTACGGGGACGGAGAGCTATCCCCTCTATGGCCGCGGCTTCCCGGTGCTGGAGGACTGCACCGTGACGGCAGAGTTCGAGAAGATCCCCGAGAGCACCTATACGGTCACGGTGAAAGCGGCGGATTATGAGGGCACTGCGATCGCGGACAAAGCGCGTGCCGCGGCGGGCAAAACCGTCACAATCACGGCCGTTCCGGCGGAGGGCTACGCGGCGGTGGATATGTATGAGCACAATACCTACTACAAGTATTCAGATGCGAACGGCAATACCGTGACGAAAGCATTGACGAAAAATGCCGACGGTACGCTTTCGTTCGTCATGCCGAACGCTGCTGTAGAGGTGCATGTGCGCTTCCGTCAATACGACTATGTGAGAATAACCTCAAGTGTCTATGGCCTTGGCAGCGATTACGACCTTGGAAACTCGATCACGGCGACCGATGCAGCCGGGAATCCCGTAATGGAGAAATGGAGAGCGGTGAAGGAAAATCAGGATATTTTCCTGTATGTGCCGCAGACCATGACGGGAAGATTCGGAACCTATACGCTGAACGAGACGGGGTCGTATCTGTCCTATAACAATAAAGAAACAAACGAGGACGTTAAGATCTGGCTTGCTGACCTGACGCGGGAGGAGGGAAAGGAGGATACCTATCGCTTTACCCTGCCGTATGCGAACGCGGTGGACTTCTATATCAGTTATTCTGAGCAGAAGAGCTATCAGGTCACAGTGGATGCAGTCGCAAACGGCACGCTGACGCTCGACCGCACCAGCGGCCTCTATTATCCCGGAGAGACCGTTACCGTGACGGCGGCGCCGGCCAGCAACTACTACGCTTCGGCAGTTTATGCACGAGTGGAGGAGACCGGTACAGATCTGACGGCTACCCAAAACGCAAACGGCACATGGTCCTTTGTGATGCCCGACTCGGTAGTCAAGGTTTGGGGTACCTTTAAGAACCGCACGCCGGAGTCCAAAATGCTCACGCTGCTGGTCGAGGGCGGAACGTATGGCTCGCTGCGGGACGAGGGGGAGATGGGCGGCCTTCGCGGCGGTTCAACGGCAGTCGGCAGCGAAGTCAAGTTTAAGGTCAAGGTGAATGACGGCGCGAAGCTCGTTCAGCTGGTGTGTATAGAGGATGGCTCCGGCGCGGAGGTCACGCTTACCTGCGACGCAAACGACGTCTACAGCTTCATCATGCCCAACAGCGATGTGACGCTCAAGGCGGTCTTCGCTCCGGAATCCACTGGCGGCGAGGGAAGCGAGATAAAGGACGCGGTCGGCCTTGCTGCGGCGCTCGGCGGCAAGGCGGAGCTGGTGGACAGCGTTACGGTGCGGCTTACCGCTGATGTGACGCTGACCGAGCCGCTGCGCATCACCGGCGGAACGATCAGGCTCCTGCTGGACAGATACTATATCTACTATGATAACGGCACCGAGGCGGCGATCGTGGTGGATGGTGCAAACGCCGATTTCACCATTGACGGCGTGAGCAGAAGCTCCCAAGACACAGTTGAATGGACCAATGGCATCCGAGGGGAGAGCGGCGGTGCGCTGGACGTGCGCAGCGGCAAGCTGACCGTGCTCGGCGGCGGCTATTACGGCGGCGTGCATATCCGCGCGGGCGCAAGCGCTGTAATCCAAAGCGGCACACCCGCCAGTGAAATGATGGCAGCAATGGCAGCATACGAAGCAGAGCCGACCATCGTCTCGGGCTTCACGACGCCTGCGCTGCGCATTGAGGAAGATGGTACGGCGGATATCCGCAATGCGTATTTCTTCTTCGACGGGGATAACTGCATTATGACCCTGCCGGATGGCAAGACGCTGGCGGACTACACAGAGGCGGGTGCAAACATTCTTGCCTATATTCGCGAAGAGGACGGAACGCCAACGCAGATCTCGACGGACTATACCAAAGCAAGCGTCATCGCAGTCGGCGTGGAGGGCTATTCTGTGACCGCTGCACCGACCGAGGGTACGGTATGGGCCCTCAAAGTAAGTGAACTGCCTGCGGGCGTCACCTTTGCCATTCCCGTCACGGCAGAGACAGGCTATACGATCAAGGATGTGTGGTACACGACTGCGGCATCCAGCGGCAGTTCATCCGGCGGCAGCGGCACGGTTGTGGAAAGCACAACTGGCGGTACTACGGAAAGCAGTACATCCGGCGGCAGCTCGTCCGGCGGTGGCGCGGCCTCCGATGGCGGCAGGGTATGGTATGAGGAATACAATGGCAGATGGTATCTGAATATGCCGGCAGTGCCCATCACCCTCCACGCGAAGGTGGAGAAGCTTTCGGAGAGCACCTTTAAGGTCGAATTCCTCGATGATAACGGACAGCTGATCATCAGTCAGACGGTTGCCGCGGGCGGCAGCGTGACTGCGCCGGACGCACCTGTGAGGGATGGCTACACCTTTATCGGTTGGAAGGACAGCACAGGCACGATGGTGTCCGACTTTACCAATATCACGGCGGATATGACTCTGACGGCGGTCTACAAGGCAAAGCAAATGACCGTTACACTCTTCCTCGACGGCGGCAGCTTCACCGATACGAAATATCAAACGGAATACAGCGTCCAATACGGTGAGGAGTTTGTTGATCTGCCTCCTGAAAATGCGTTGACGCGCGAGGGCTATACCTTTGACGGTTGGTACGGCGACATCCACTATGAAAAGCAGTTTACATCCGAATCAAAGATATACAAAAGTCTCATCCTGTATGCCAAGTGGAGAGCGATCCCCGCGTCCTATGTGGTCGACAGCGTGTATGATGCGGAGAAGATTCAAGAATGGAACATTTGGACGAGCACGGAAAGCACCGGCCGTGCAGCGGCGGGCAGCGAGGTCACCTTTAAATTTGTAGCCAAGGCTGGCTTTGTCTGCACCGAACTGCGGTGCGTGGGAACAAGCGGCCGGGTATACACCATAGAACTGGGCCTTTCCGATTACCATTACGAGAGTGGAGAAGGACTGCGCACCTACAAGGGATACTTCACTATGCCGGAGGAGGACATCACCCTAACACCGGTGTGCGTGAGCGCTCATGGTACAATTACTGTGAAGCTCAGCGAAGGCAACATTACTTATGTGAGTGCCGCAGGAAGCGAACCGTGGCAGACGGATTACTGGACGAACGGAAATTCGTCGGCTTCCGGTACTAATACGGTATCGTTCTCGTATTTGACCAATGGCACCTATCTGATCAGCGGTACGACGACAAGCGGATATTCCTTTGAGAAGGTCGTCACGCTGACGGAGAATGATCCTACGCAGACGGTCACCATCACGCCCGAGGAAACCTATACCGTCACCGGCACGCTGACCAATGTACCGACCGACGGTGTTTGGCTGGAGGTTTACAGAGAAAACGGCGGCTGTGTTGCCAGCCAATGGGTGAAGAACAGTGACTTTAAGTTCGGCATTCCTGCCGGTCCCTATACACTGCGCGCGTTTGGCAAGCAGGAGTATCCGGTCCGCATCGGGACGGATGGCGCGACTGAATTTACCGTTAGCGAAGGAGGTAATAATGTTATTACCGCGGAGCTGGTGCGTCTGCCCAGTGTGAAGGTAACGATCAGCGCGGAACAACAGATCGGAAAGTATGCTTATCTGCTGCTGGAGCAGAAGAACGGCGATTCGTGGCAGTACATTTCCTCCACCATTTGTGCCAGCGCGGACGGTACGGTGGTGTGGCTGGAGGATGTGATTCCTGCAACTGGTACTTATCGGCTGCAGCTCACTGACCTCTCCAGAGGCTACTACAGCGGCTATGAGAGCTTTGTGACTGATGTGGAGCTGTTCGAAGTCACAGAAAATGCTGCAACAACTATCGAGAAAACATTGAGCTACTCGCTGCCTGCGGAAACGGCGAAGAGTTTGACCGGCAGCGTGACGATCGACCGCACGGAGGTCTATGGCGGTGAGCTGGTCGATCTGGCGATCCGCTGGACGTCTGAAAGCGGAGTGGCTGTCCAGCCCACCTTTACGCTGACCCTGCCGTCGGGCGTGACGCTTGCGAACAGTGCTCAGAACAGTGCTCAGACGACCAATTTGAAGCCCGAGAAGGAAGCGACAGAAGGTGTTTTCCATGTGACGCTGCGCGTGGATAAAAACGCAGCCGGCGCATTGCGTATTCCGGTGCAGGCAACGCTGGGCGATGAAACAGCCCTGTTCGGTACAGCGAATCTTTCCGTTGCCAAGCTGATGCTCACAGCGCCTGTGCAAGTAGGAGCGAGCGAGAAGGTCACGGTTTATGGCGAAGCCGCTGAGGGCGAGCTGGTCACGATCCGAAATGCGGATACCGGCACGATCCTTGCCGTGGTGCAGGCGAAGGGACGCTACTATTCTGCGAAACTCGCGCTTACGGGATCGGCTGCGCTGGTGGCGGAGACTACCGACGGGACCGTGCGCTCCGCACAGGTAACGGTCGAGGTGGTCAACGATCCCATCGCGGTCGGTGGAGTGACCTATGGAACCTATGGCGAGAAAGCGGCGTATAATGAGCGCCTGAATGCATATACCTTCTGGCAGTATGTCGATTTGTATATGATGGGCGGTGATCTGCCGGTCAGTGTTTCTTTCAGCGGAAGCGGTATCCAAAGCGTAGAACTGAGCTTCTGCGGCCTGACGCAGACGGCGTCGCAGTCCTCTGACGGTGCGTGGACGACGGCCTTCAAAGGGGGAACGTGGGGCGCCTCCGGCTTGAAATATCTGACGGCTGATGTGAGGACGACCAACGATGAAACGCTGCATTTCGTTGTGGCGGTGGTCAACCTGCTCATCGATCCGAGCGGCGTTGTGACGGACACGAACTGCAACCCGCTCGCAGGCGTGACAGTGTACTGCCAGGTCCTGAAGGAGGACGGTCAGTGGGTGAATTTTGACGCGGAGAACTATGGTCAGGTCAACCCGCAGGTCACGGACGAGGATGGTCGCTACGGCTGGATGGTGCCGGAGGGAAAGTACCGCATTCTCGCAAGCAAGGAGGGCTATCAGACCTATGACTCGCTGAAAGATTTGAAGTTCAGCTCAAGCGACGGTGTGACGACCATTGTGATCCCGCCGGTCCGCACGGATATCAACTTCAGCATGACACCGGACACCAGCAAGTCCTACACAATTTTCCCGACTGTGGTCGAAAACGCGACGATCTACTGCAATCAGAGCAGTGCGGCGGCCGGCGAAATCGTTACACTGACAGCGAGTGCGGCGAGCGGCTATATGCTCGAGGCAATTCGCGTCACCGGTGTAGACAGCGGAAGGAGCTATGCGGTAAGCAGCAATAGCAATGGCAGCTACAGCTTCACCATGCCGGCAGAGCGCGTGAGCTACAGTGCGACGCTGGCAGAAGCTCCCACCGAGGTGAGTGTGACAGCCAACGGTGACATCAAGGTCAGCGGCTTGAAAACGCAGGACATCAAGCTCATTGCGGCGTTCTACGCTGCAGACGGCAGAATGATCGCGGTCACCATGCCGCCGCTGAAAGTGAACGGCACAGAGGCCACGGCGGCTGTCCAAATGCAGAACGGAGCGAAGCTGCGTGTGTTCCTGCTCAACAGCGAGACAAACGCGCCTTTGGCGCAATGCGCATCTTTGGATCAGACAACGACCTGAGCAAAAACAGCACACCCCAAATCGCTCCGCACCGCGGACCGCTTAAGCGGTCCGCGGTGCGGAAGCATCCATCTTCAATCTTTTTCAAAATCCCAGAATGGGACCGATAACCTTTGAAATTTTTCGGAAAGCGTTTGACGGTTGATTGCCTGTGGGGCCAACATGAGATGGGCTTTCTGTTTATGAAATAGAATTGCAGTACCTTTTCCGTATTAAAACCGCTCTTCAAGGAGGAAAAAACAATGAACACGACACGCTGCCAGACGCTTACAAGGCTTCTGCTCAGCTGCCTGCTGCTGGTGCTGCTGACGGTCACGGTGTCCGCAGTGGATACCGTGGCCTCTGGCACCTGTGGCGCGGAGGGGGACAACCTCACATGGTCGCTGGACAGCGACGGCGTGCTGACCATCAGCGGCAGCGGTGCGATATCGGATTATGAACGTGGCAAGACGCCTTGGAGCGGCCTTTGCGGGGACATCAAGAATGTAATTGTCGGCGAGGGAGTGACAAGGGTAGGAAACAATGCGTTCTACGACTGTAGAGAGATCACGGCGGTTTCGCTGCCGGACAGCCTGCAAAGCTTGGGGAACGCGGCGTTCGGCTGGTGCTATAACTTGAAAAGCATCGAGCTCCCGCAGGGATTGCAGTCGATAGGGATAAGCGCATTTTACTGGAACAGAGCAATACCGGAGATCACCATTCCTGCTTCTGTGAAAGAGATCGGAGCAGGAGCCTTTGCCCGCTGTGTTGCAGTGGAGATGATCCATGTTGAAAAGGACAATGCGGTTTATTGCGATATAGATGGTGTGCTTTTCGACAAAGCAGGCACAACGCTCGTCCAATATCCGGCGGGACGGGCAGGAGCCTATCAAATCCCAAGCGGTGTGACCGGCAGCGTGCAGAGAGAGGAATTTGCCTGCGCCGGAAAGCTGACAGAGCTGACGATCCCCGCAAGTATGCAGAAAATAGGGGACTTTAGCTTTTGCGGCCAACTGAAGAGCATTCTTGTCGAGAATGGAAATCCAAGCTACAAAAGCGTGGACGGTGTGCTTTTCTCCGCGGATGGGAAAATGTTGGTTGCCTATCCGCCGGCAAAGAGAGACACGGCCTATACCATTCCAAGCGGTGTGGAGCAAATTGAAGACTGTGCATTTCATTCTGCACAGGTGACGCAGATCACGGTGCCGGATAGTGTAACGAAAATTGGGCGAATGGCCTTTGGCTACAGCGATGGACTCAAACAGGTCATTTTTGAGGGCAGCGCACCCCAAATGGGTGAGAGCGTTTTTGAGGGAAAGAGAAGTGTACGCGTCTACTATGCGGCCGGGGCGTCCGGTTGGGAGAGCTATGTCAGAAGTGATTTGCTCGCCTTTGCGGACAAGGCGGACATTCAGCACTACGATGCGGCTGCTTGCTTGCAGAGCATAGGCGTTGAAGAAGCGTCGACCGAAAGCTTTGAACCGCAAATGTCCATGACGCGCAAGCAGGTGTGCAAGTATATTGCGCGGCTGTGCGGCACGGAGAACTACAAGGGCAGTGTCGGCTTTAACGACGTTCCTGCGGATAATGCATTCTATCCATACATTGCCTTCTGCGTCGAAAAAGGGTATATGCGCGGTACGGATGATGGAATTTTTAGCCCGGACGATAACGTTACGATTTATCAGTTTGCGAAGATCCTGCTTCTCGTTTTAGGTTACGATGAACAGGCGGAGGGTTTGAATGGACAAGACTGGATGATCAAAACCATAAAGCTTGCCGACAAACTCGGACTGTTTCACGGTGTGAGCACGTCATACAGCGATGTCTTGTCGAAGGACGATATGTGCCAAATGCTTTATTCGGCTCTGTTTGTGAAGACAGTGGGCTATTACAGCAATGGGGAGCGTTATGAGGGCGATATTCCGCTCAATAAAAATGATTATGACGTTCACGGTATGGCCTGGTGCGGCAGCAAGACACCGGTGCTCCAAGAGCCACTTGCTGTGAGCAGCTTTGATCTGTTTGGAAGCCGGAATACGGGCTCACGATATGGCGAAACGCCCCTCTGTGACTTGGTGGTGGATGGCCTATATTGGTATGCGAACACCGTGCTGGGTCAGAATGTGGATATTGCCATCCTGAATGGTGGAGGCGTTCGTACAGATATTCCGTCTGGAGCGATCACTAAGGATATGCTCACACAGGTGATGCCATTCGGCAATACAGTCGGGATTTTCAAGGTGACCGGAGAACAACTCCTTGAAGCCATGGAGGCAGCCTGTCAAAAGCTGCCGAGTGGGACATCTGCACTTCTGCATGTGGCGGGGATGCGTTATGCGGTTCATTCCGACATACCCTTTCAGAGCACGGGAGAGTATCTGTGCAGTATCTCCTACGAGCCGTATTATAAACCAGCGTCTATTGGCAGACGCGTGGAGATTTTCAGTATAGGAGGAAAGACATTTTCAACAACGGATACATATACGATTGCAGCCAATAGTTACTTGATGGAAGGCGGAGATGCATATTATACTTTTGCAGAGGGAACCGACAGAATAGAAAGCTCGACGACCTTGGTGGACGCTACCGCGCTCTACCTGAGCAATGGCCTAAACGGAGTTGTGCCGCAGAAGTACAGAAAGACAGACGGCAGAGTAACGGTCGTTCGCAGCTGCGATGCCGTACTTACGGCGGAGTCTCAGATCTCCGGCCCGCAGGACATCCCGAGCACGGCCTTCCAAATCGAAAACGTTTGTGAGGGTCAGCAGGAATATGTTTTGATTGCCTCGTACTATTCTGACGCGCAGCAGCAGATCGCAGTTGAAGTAAGAGAAACCGGCCCGTTGTCTCAAGGCAATGTCCAAACGCTGCGGTTGAACGGCTGCGAGGGCGCTGCCTGTGCAAAGCTGTATGTTGTACATAAGAATGACCTTACCCCTGCCTGCGCGGCGATGCAGTATGAAGATGAAGCCACTTCGTATACGTTTGTGATTGTACCATTGGTATAGAAGCGGGCGGCGTCCATTCTGTATAGCGAACGGCGTAGAGATATAGTCGGTTAATTTGAGACTAATTTACCACGGTGTGTTTTGGATTAGAAATGGACAACCGCTCTTCAAGGAGGAAAGCACAATGAAAACGACACGCTACTATGCACTTACAAGGCTTCTGCTCAGCTGCTTGCTGCTGTTGCTGCTGCTGACGGTCACGGTGTCCGCCGCGGATATTGTGGCCTCTGGCAACTGCGGCGCAGAGGGAGATGGGAGCAACCTGACCTGGGTGCTGGACAGTGATGGGGTGCTGACTATCAGCGGACAGGGGAAAATGGCGGATTATACAACGGCGTATTCGGATGAAGATGGAAAACCGGCATGGTACAACTATCGATCGGTTTTAAAGGCACTTGTTATCAGGAGTGGCGTGACCAGTATCGGTTCCTATGCATTTCAGACGTGCAGCGGCTTCACAGGCAACCTGACCATACCGAATAGTGTGACTAGTATCGGTGAGGAAGCGTTTGGGCAGTGCTATGGCTTTTCCGGCAACTTGTCGATACCGGATAGTGTAACTGATATCGGTGACTTTGCGTTTGAATACTGCGAGGGCTTCACAGGCAGCCTGACCATTCCTGACAGTGTGATTAACATTGGTAGCGGTGCATTTTCCAAGTGCAGTGGCTTTACCGGAAGTCTTAACATTCCAAATAGATTGACAAGTATCGAAAATGCTGTGTTTGCGTGGTGCAGCGGTTTTACAGGTGACCTGACGATACCGAATAGAGTAACTAGTATCGGCGACTATGCGTTTGAAGGGTGCAGTGGCTTTACTGGCAACCTAACGATCTCGGATAGTGTGACCAGTATCGGTTACTATGCGTTTGACGGCATTAGCGGAGATGTTTACTTTCGTGGTAATGCCCCCACAGTTGAGGCTTTATCCTTTGATAGGAAGTCCACTCTCTACTACATCCCTGGCACCACCGGCTGGACAGACACCGACGCATATGACGCTTCTACTGGAATGTGGAATGGCCTCACTTTGAAGACGTGGGACGGATATCTACAGATTACCACTGATATCGCAGAGAAGATATCTGCCAACCAGTATGGTATTCTGGTTATAAACAACGCTGGAATACCCATCGAGGGTGCATTGGTCACCTATGGGAGCCAAAAGAAAGAGACGGACAAGAATGGTCTCGCATTGTTTGAGAAGTTTACCATTGGGCAGCCACTGATCACCGTGGAGAAGGAGGACTATATTACATGGAGCAACGCAGATAGCAACTGGGAAAAATCGCCCGGCCACTATGAGACGGTAATTCTCTATGACAAAAGCTACGGCGTATATAAGCTTCACGAAGCACGGTATGCTAACAACAACTTGATGACGGGAAGCATAGATATCCTGACCAACACGAAAAAGCTGAGCCTTAAGAATACTGGCGATATGATTGGCGATTTGGATCGGGGAGACTTTTATATCGGCTGTTCCGCAAGTGCGAGCGACGGAATCGTCCGTTATGAACTGTGGCAAAGGGATAGGAAGATCGCCGAAGATGAGAACGGCTGGTTTGGCCAACTGTCCGTTACAAGTTTTTCCAAGGGCGGCGGATGCTTTGTTCGCGTCGTGACGAGCGACGGAGAGCAGGTGGATACCCATATTAATCTGGAGTTTGCAGAGAGTTCTATAAATAAGGGTATGGAGCTGTCGCTGTCGTCCAATGAGATTTCCTTTAAGGTGAGCGATGATACTCCCTTTTTAGGTGGTTCCACATATAAATTCAAGCTGCCTATCAGATCAAAAATAACAGTAACTTCGACAGATGATAAATTTCAATTTGGGTTCAATCTGAATGTTGCAGGGGGAAAAACGGAGAAGGAACAGATTAGAGCGGCGAAGGACTTGTTTAGAAAAGCCCGTAGAGCCGGCGATATAAATCTGGGAAAACTAAGCGGTCAGGACGAGAAGATCTTCAAGTCGCTGATTGCGGATAAGAACAAAGTGTCTTTCTTCAAAAACGGCGAAGTCAATTTTCTTGGCTATGCAGAAGCAGATCTTGGCAGCTCGACAGCAAAAGGCGAGGTCATGCTGCAATTCAAACTTGATGTCGCCGATTTTGAGTATAATACATGGGTAGTTGTTCCGGTTACTGTACAAGTCAAGTTGGGTGTCGAAGGCGGTTTTGTCGGAGAGATCTCTTACGATTGGGCGAACGCTACCTTGTTGGGTTCTTTGGACTTTGATTTTTCAATGAAATTGACCGCTTTTGGCGGAGTAGGCGTAAGCAGATTTGTGGGAGTCGGTGCTTATGGAGAGGCGGAGTTAAAAACGTCAACACACTTGATCAAAGCACCGATTTATTTGAAAAGCGTTGACCTTACAGGTGAACTCGGGCTAAAAGTCTATTTGGGCATGATGACCCGTGAGCGTCCATTCGCTCACAACACATGGCATCTTTACTCTGCGAACAATGTGCAGGCTCACACCGCCATGCGGACGACTGAGGTGCCATGGGACAAAGGATTAAATGACGCCTCACGATATCGAGTCGACGATCTTAGCTATCTTGCAGAGGAATCTGACTGGCTGGGCGGAATCACAAACCATCGACCGTTGTTAATGGCATCTTCCACTGTGGCAAAGACTGAGTTTAAGAACCTGCTGACGGACACCTACCGCAACGCGCAGCCGGTCATGGTATCGGGTGGTGATGCATTGTATGCCGCTTTTATCCGCGCGGATGCGGAAACCGGCGCTCGCTATGTCGTTGTTACCAAGTCCACGAATGGGGTAAGCTGGATCAGTCCGGTCCGCGTCGACGCCGACGCGATCATAGACGATGCGCCGACACTGTGTGTGGATGATGACGGCACGATTTGGATAGCCTACGCGAAAACGACCAGTGACCCCGGCAATTCGGTTTTAGCCTATGCGCAGAATCAGACGATCGTGGTCGGATCCATCGACCCGGAAACGCTGGTCTTTACAGAGAGTAAAGCATTTACAGGCAACGGATTCGCACATATGCAGCGGCTTGCCGTACTCAACGACCAGCCTGTCCTGATGTGGGCGGATACGGCTCTGACGGACGAGGACAGCGTCCTGCTGCCCACGAGCGGTGCGGTTTGCTGTGCGACATATTCCGATGACACGTGGAGCGAAGTATCTGTACTGGCAGATGTGAGTGGTGCGATCCAGTCCGTGACACCGGGACTTTTGGACGGCAAGCTTGTTGCCGCGTATCTTTTGAACGGAGCGCTTTACACCACGGCAGATCCGTCCACTGCCCTTGCCGAAGGTGTGTTCGGACGTGTGACCTATGGGGTATTGCCAGGGACGAGCGAAGCAGTATTCCTCTGGAACGGCAACGACGTACTGAAAAGCGCGAACGGTAACGAGATTTCCGCTGAGGGCATCTCGCATGAGTATGTGATCGTCGGCGATAAGGTTTATTTCAGCATGGCAACTGAGAACAGCGCGAACTTGGCTGTGCTGCAGTATACCGATGAAGGGTGGAGCCTGCCGATCCAGCTTACCGGCGACAGCCGTTATCTGGAAAATCTGTCTGTGGCCCATTTGGGTGAAAACGATTTTGTGCTGGGGATGCATACGGCGGTCTCGATTACTGAGAACGGCGTGGAAGATGCCAAGAATCTTGTCTATTCACGCGTGTTGCCGGTCAGCGATTTGCGCATCGACGATGTTGATTATGATGACAGTGTCCTTGCCGCGGGAGAAAGTATTCCCGTCACACTGATGGTCACTAATGCGGGCGACCATACCGTAAACAGCATCGAACTGCATCTGAACGACAGCTTGGTGAAAACGGAAAGTGTCGTCCTTTTGCCGGGGCAGAGCGTAGAGATCACGACGGCTGTCGTTTGCCCTTCTGTGCTGACCAGCTACAAGTTTGAAGTCAGAGAGCCGGACGAGGACGACTATATGCCGTTCGATAACAGCTGTGAAATCAGCATCGGCTATGTGGACGCGACGGTAGAGCTTGCCTATCAGCAAATTGGCACAAGTAAGATGTTGATTGCAACTGTGACGAATCAGGGCATTGAGACCGCAAGCGGTAGTGTGGTTTTCTATGATGCGGACGGCGATCCGGTTGCGAAGAGGACATTTGAGGATCTGGCCTCCGGCGATGTTGCCATTGCGTCGTACGATGTGGCCGATAGCTCCGTAGGTGGCGATGTTTCCGCAAAGGTCATGCTCGACCAGACCGAGAGATACACTTATAACAACGAGGCAACGATGCACATTCTTGCACCGTATTTCCCAACAGCAATCAGGAGCGTCAAGTCAACAGCAAAAGGAGTCGCTGCGACTATATACTGCGAAGTGGGGGTAGAAGCAACCGTGTATTGCGCGGCATATAACGCTGATGGGAAGATGCTGAAAGTAGAAAGTCAAAAACTGAGTGCAGGCGAAGAAACATCTGTGGAGTTTGCGGTGGGTATGGCTGCAGTCACAAAAGTGTTTGTTCTGAGTGATACGCAAGTTCCGCTCTGTAACGCAGAAACCAATGAGGGATTGCAATAAAGAAAATACATACATATCACGGCTATTACAGCGGCATACTCCTACCTGACACCGGCACGGCTTGATAAAAGTGATATGTAAGAAGGAGAAAATCAGTATGCACAGTCAGAAAATGCGATTGCTCAGCTTGAATCTGGTGCTTGCGATGCTTTTCACGATGGTACCTGTTCAGGCTGCCGATATTGTCATTGACGATGACGGCCCGTTGCATACCGTTGTGCTCAATGGCAACGGCGGCACTTATGGGAACGATGAAACGTTGGCCATCAGTTACGGGTATAGTGCGCTCTATCTGGAGGATTATATCTTCACCAGAGAGGGCTATACGCTGCTCGGCTGGAGTGAAAATGAGGACGCGAGCACGCTTGACTATACATGTTTTCATTCCATTTGGGGCGGCGACGTTGGAGAAGATGAACCGCTCGATCTCTATGCCGTCTGGGGCGAAGGAACGAACTGCGCGCTATATAACATGTACATTGCGAATTCGACCCCACTCAGCGGCTACTATGCGCTCAACAGCGCGACGCTGCCGACAGTAAACGATGTCGGCTTTGTCGGCTGGTACGATCATACCGGGGCGTTTTATAAAGCGGGCAGCGCTGTACATGCGGGCGAGGAGTATCAGCCGGTCTATGCTTCTACTGGAAATTATCCCATCCTGCTTGATGGGAACGGTGGTGAAAGTGCATTCGGCAGCTCGCTTTTCTTTGCGGGGACGACAGGAAACAGCCGGATCAATACAGCGGTTTGGGACCACGGTAAAAGGATTCGCTGCTTCAGCAAGGACGGTTATCTGCTCGCTGGCTGGGCAAACAGTGATGGCAATACTGTTGTAGGGGACAATGGGGAATTGATTGGCCTTTGCATTCCGAACAGCGATGGGATCATTACGCTCTACGCACAGTGGGACTCGGCGTATCAGCTGGTCAATGGCACGGAACTCGTCATCGACGGTGATGATATGACCGAGCTGCTGGAAGGAAATGCTGAGAGCTATGGATCAGGTTGGCGTTTTTACTCATGGAATGACTTGCGTCTTAGTTCTCCATATGGCACATCTACGCCATATGCGTTTGATCGCATGGCATATAATGACGATTTGGATATTAGATTTAGTGGTACCATCAGCACGGGACAAATTGAGGTAAATGGCAGACTGTGCTTTTACGAATACGGAAACCGTACAGAGACGAGTATAGATGTTATCACGTCAGATATTCCTGCGATTCATGCGGTAAGAATTATGTTCATGGGCGTAGACAACGTTTACCGGATCAGTACCGAAAACGCCGTTGGTATAGATGCAAGAAGCCTCTATTTCGCCTCCCCTAATCTGACCATAACAGGCGAACCGGCTGTGCGCGAGGATGCAAAGATCACTTGTGACGATGGCATCGGCTACACGATTTCCGATGACGGCACAACGCTGACGACCTATGCAATCGATCAGAACGTCACACTTGATGGCAACGGCGGCACATTTGAAGGGGAAAAGACGATCAGCTGTGATTATAGTGTGAGCGACGAGTTGGATCTGAGCCATTATGCTTTCACGCGCGAGGGCTATGTGCTCATCGGTTGGGCCGCCGACGCAGATGGCAGCGATTTCGTCTCGGAAAGCAGCAATACCTCGTATAGCCGGACGGGATATCAGACACTTTATGCGGTTTGGCTGGAAGTGCCCGAAAACCACATAGTATTTAGGACAACTAGTGGAGCGTCACTTACGACCTACAAAAGTGCATATGAGAAATCCACTTTGGCAAAGGGGTACAGTGTTGCAATTGATGACGACTTTACTATGCCAGTAGCTGTGCTTAATGGGCAACAGCAAAGAACGGTTTGGTGGAATGCTGTGGATAGGAGCCTTTTCTACGGCGGAGAGAGCTATACACCTGCTTCGGGAAGTGTATTCTGGTCGGATATCTCTGGCAACATTGAAGACGGTTGCCACACAGTAATCATTGACGGAAACGGCGGAACATACCGTGACAACTATTATGATAACGGAATTCGAAATTGGTATAACACCAACAGAGTTGTTGCAGCGTGGTCTGCTGGTAATGGAGATGTGATCAACTACGCTTACAGCTTCACCCGTCAGGGCTACACGCTCGTCAGCTACAACAGCGAACCGGACGGCAGCGGCACGGAATACGCGCTCAACAGGTGCACGGTAACGGCCGATATGGACCCAATCCAAATCCTATACGCGCAGTGGGAGAAGATCGAGGAGAGTGGGCTGTACATCACCATCGACGGCAAGCAGTATGACGCCGCGCAGAATTGGAACGGTGCGGGATGGGTATACCGCCATTATGAAAACAACTATAATGAGCTTACCCTCGACGGGTATATTGGCGGGTCAATCGAGTCGGATGTGGAACTGAGGGTTAATTGTGAATCTAAGAAGAGTGTTGTTACAGGCAGCATCTGCGCACCGCATCTTGAAGTTAATCTTATTGCGTGGCATTACGTTAATGGGAATGTTGACATTGGTTCCTTGAGTGTTTGCGCGAACGATGGGGTTGCGCTTATGTCCCAAGGCGACATGAATATAAATGTACCGGATAGTGCAGTGCTTTCTGTTGCTGGTGCGGAAGGCAGTCCCGCCATTAAGACAGACGGTGAGTTAACGCTTTGGTATTATGGCGAGGGAAGACTTTCCGCACAGGGCGGCAATACTGCCGCCATATCAGCGGCCTGCATCAATAATGAGCGCGGATATGATTGTGTGATCACCGCAGGCACGAATCCAGATGATGCCGTAGAGGTCGAAACATACTCGGGCCAGCAGTACGTTTCTTATGAGATCCGTACCAAGACGCTGACGCTGCACGGCAGCGGCGGCAAGGCGGATGGAAAAGACAGTATTTCTATTGATACAAAAGAAGGCTATATTGATCTCAGTCAATATAGGAACAGCTTCTCCAGCGACGGAAAAGTGCTGCTGGGCTGGTCGAGAAATGCAGGTGCAGCCGGGATCGATTATGCAAACGAATCAAATGTTGGGTTTGGCTTTGATAACGGTGTGTCTCAGACGGACCTTTATGCCGTATGGGAAAGCGACAGCCAGAAAGGTATTGTACTGAACGACTTCGGCCAAGTAAATGAAAAAGATAGCGAAAACTATAGTTACTACGATTACTACGAATACTTCACTGATGCTGTCAGCGCAGGAACGACGTACACACTGCCGGATTCCTATAAGGCAGGCTATGCGTTCAAGGGCTGGAGCGATGGCGCAACGATGCATTCTGTCGGTGAGCAGATCAGCGTGGACGAGAGCAGGAGCTTTACCGCGGTGTATGAAGTGCTGTCACTGACGATCGACGGCAAGACCTACCGCATGGACAAGGCATGTGGCAGCCGCAGCCTTGGCTGGGAGTATGAACCTGCCTACAGATATGGATACTGGGATAATCAAGTGCAGCTTACTGTTTATGAGAATTACTCCGGCAAGCTGATCATCATCCCGAGCAACGCATATATTCGGCTCAATGGAAACATTTCGGGAGCAAATGGTCAACCGGCTATTTTGGTAGATGGAAATGCTCAGATCCGTAGTGATGCGCCTGAAGATGGACAAAAGACCGTTACGATAACCGGTGGAGCGGAAGCGCCTGCTGTTCAGGTATCTGGAAAGCTGACGGTTGATTTAAATTATCTCTGGGACAGCTGTGGAATGTCCCTTATCATGCGGAGCGATATTGGGCAGCCAACGCTGAAAGCGAAGGCTGTAAATATCGGTGTTGATTCTTTGCTCTTTGCGGGCAGCTCGGAAAGCGATGCGGTTCTTACCGGCGCTTACAATGATCAAAGCTATGTTCGTATCAGCGATAGTCTTATACTGAAAGCTGGACAAACGGTTCCTTCCATGCAGAATAAGAATGGCATGAAATTTGTTGCGTGGCGGCAGAAGGGAAGTGCCGATTGGGACAATGCCGTATGGTATCGACCGGGCGATGTGATCGAAGGTAATGAAAAAATGTTGGTCGCGGAATATACTTCGTATAATCTCCTTGCATTGATTTTCGACGGCAACGGCGGTACGACGGCCAGTGGTTCAAAGTATTATGTGACCGAAGCCTCCAGCGGAGATCTGCAGCTGATAGACTCGCCCTTTACGCGCGACGGATACTCTCTTCAAAGCTACAATGACCGCGCGGACGGCAGCGGTACGAGCTATACGGCACAGCAGCTTGTGGAAAAGCAGGATTGGTTTGACGTCATGGTGGGCAAGGTCCTGACCTTCTTCGCTCAGTGGACAAAGAACAGCGGTTCTGAGCCTACTACGCCTGACGAGCCGGAGAAAACGCCGGACGGCTCTGCAAGCTATACCGTTTCCGACAGTACGGTAACGATCAAAGATGTGGATATGGACAAGCTGCTCACGGAGAGCGGAGGAGAGAACTCCGCTGCGCTTGATTTGTCCGGGGCCGGAGCCATAGTCAAGGAGGTCTCCCTGCCGACAGAGGTCATTCAGGAGATTTCCACTCGCGGCGCAGATGACCTGACTATTAGACTTCCGGGAGCGTCTGTCAGCTTTGACGAGAAGGCGCTTTCCGCCGTCGCCGCGCAAAGCGAGGGAGAGAGTCTCAGCCTGAACGTCAATATCGGGGGCAGAGAAAGTCTGACAGGCGCACAGCATGAAGCGGTTGCAAAGGCAAAGGATCTGTCCGTGATCGAAGTCAGCCTTTCTTCAGACGGAAAGAAAATCAGCGATTTCAGCGGCGGCAATGTAACGATCGACATTCCGTTTGAATGGTCGATGCAAGGCCTGCTCTGCGCGTACTACATCGATGACAACGGCAACAAGACGGCTATCGACGTGACGTATAAAAACGGCATTGCGACGCTGGTGCTGAAGCATTTTTCAACCTATGTCGTTGAGCTGCTCGATGCATCGGACGACACCGCGATGATCCTTGCGACGAATTCGGTCACCGTCAAGACGGCCGGAAAGGGCGCAGATCAGTGTATTGCCGCGATCTACGCCGCCGACGGAAAGCTTTTGACCATTGGGGTCAGCCCGATCACGGCGGGAGAAGATTTTACGACGGTTGCGTATTCTGCGGAAAAGCTTTCCGAACAGCAACTGCTCAATGTATTCTTTCTGAATGAAAGCTATCAACCGGTAAGCGAGACGTTGAGCCTTCCACTGAAAGAGTAGCGGTCATGCCCGTCCTTGCCGCTCTCATAGAAACGATAATGGGCGGTATTGCTTTAGGTGAAATGAAAATGTCGGTTAGACGGCCCCATATCCCTGCCTTGATAAAAGCAATTGGAATCGGATGTGATGTGATTCTACGGTGAGCAGAGGGGCAAAGCCCCTCTGCTCACCGTGGCCCCCACATTCGTGGCGGTGGAGATAGGTCTTCGTGAGTGTGGGGCTCTTTTTCCATTTGGGTGGGGTTCTGTGCTCGGAATCTACACCTAATAAAAAACAGTAGCGGAAATTTTGAATTCAACAAAAATTCAACCGAAAATAAATAAAATTGAAATATGCTAAAAGATTCAGAATTTATGAGCACACCATAAAGTGGGATGTGAGAACCCCTTTTGATATCAATACATTTGTACAAAATGTAGAAATATACAAAATAGAGAAATAGTTGCAAAATTGCAGAATTAAAAAGCGGAGTTTCCCCACATTATTTCCGCGCGTTCAACACAAATTCAACACAAAAACAGCTTTGTGCAATTTGCCATAGACATGAAAAAACCTTGAAACCATACGGTTTCAAGGTTTTTCGTGGTGGAGATTAGCGGGATCGAACCGCTGACCTCTTGACTGCCAGTCAAGCGCTCTCCCAGCTGAGCTAAACCCCCATCGGTTCAAGGCTTTCGCGCTCGGAACAATGGAAAGTATAGCATAGGGAGGGGCGGCTGTCAAGACCTTTTTTCAACTTTTTTACACCGGATAAAATGCGGCGGAGAGGATAAGAGCCGCGGCAATTTTCCGTCAAATCGGGTGCTTGACAAATTACGACGAATGTAGTATAAATAAGAAAACGACTTTTGTAGTAAAATCAGGAGGGCTTTTGCATGGACGGAAGGAAACGTTTGCCGGACGCCGAGCTGAGCGTGATGCAGGCGGTCTGGGCGCACGGCGGGGAGGTCAGCCGCGGCGACATCGAGGGCGCGCTGGCGTCCCACGGCTGGAGCGTCAACACCATCAACACCTATCTCACGCGATTGTGCGACAAGGGCTATCTGAGCGCGCGCCGCGAGGGGCGCAGCAACTTCTATTCGCCGCTCGTTTCCCAGGAAAAGTACCGCGAGTTCGACAGCCGAAGCGTCCTGCAGCGGCTCTACGGCGGCTCACTTGGCAGCTTTGTGGCGGCGCTGACGGCGGAAAAGCCGCTCGCGCAGAGCGAGATCGACGAGCTGCGGCGCTATCTGGATGAAATGAGCGGGAAAGCGGGGGAGTGAGATGGCGCCGTTTTTACTGACGCTTTCCAAGCATTCGCTGCTCGCGGCTGCCGTTCTCGCATTGGCCGCGATCACAAAGCCGCTTTGGCGGGAGCGCTACGGCGCGCGGTCACGCTGCGCGCTGTGGCTGGCGTTGGCGGTCTTTCTGCTGCTGCCGGTGGACTGGTCGGTGCCGGACGCACCGGTGCGGGTGGAGCCGCCGGCGGAGCGCACGCTGATCCTTTCCGCGCAGCGCGGGCCGAGCGTGGTGCGGACCGACGAGCTGCCGCGCCGGCAGGAAACGGTTCTTACCGGCGAAAATGATACGAGCCCGCTGCCGGCCGACCCGCCGGTCACGCTCGGGGACGCAGATAGGACCGCGCTGGACAACAGCGCGAAAAATGTTCCGCTCACAGGGCTGCTGTTCCTCCTTTGGGGGATGGGCGCGACAGGCTATACCACTTTACAGATCGTAAAATACAAACGATTCTGCCGCCTTGTGCGCCGCTGGCGGCACGAGACGACACGGAGCGATTACGCGCGGCTGCTCGCGGACGAAAGTGCCGCTCTTGGCGTGAAGCAGCCGCGGCTCCTTCTCTGCGAGGCGGTGGGAACGCCGATGATGAGCGGACTTTTTCATCCCGTTCTGCTTCTGCCGCACGAGGACTACGAGCCCGCCGCGCTGCGCTTCATCCTGCGCCACGAGCTTTGCCACCTCAAGCGGCACGACCTTGCCTATAAGCTCGTGCTGACGGCGGCGAACGGCGTCCATTGGTTCGACCCGCTTGTCTATTGGATGCTGCGGCAGGCGGACGAGGATGTGGAGCTTGCCTGCGACAGCAGGGCGACCGAGGGCATGGCGCACGCGGAAAAGACCGCCTACGGCGAAACGCTGCTCGCGGCGGTGCAGGCGAAGATCGCGCCGGTGCCGATGACGACGAGCTTCGGCAGCACGGCGGAGCGGCTCAAGCACCGGCTTGCGAATGTGCTCGGCGGAAAGAAAAGGCGCGGGCTGTGGCTCGCGGCGCTCGCCGTCGCGGCCGTGGCCGCTTCCGCGCTGCTGATCGCATGGCAGAGCGGCACAGATGAGAAAACGAAGGACGCGGACGTCTGGCTCACGATGGAGGACTATGCCCTCGACCGCGCCAATGCGGTCCGCGAGAGCGGCGTTGCCCTATTTTCGCAGTACGGCGGCGCGGCGGTCGCCGCGGTGAGCGACGTGCGGGCGACCGAGCTGGAGCGCGCTGCCGTGCTGGACGGCGTGTTTCCGGAACTGGACGGCAGACCCGAGCTGTGGCGCTACGACTACGCGGTGCGCTTTGCGGACGAGGAGAGCCTTCCGCTGGCAGATCGGGGAGACTGGTACAGCATAGGCGATGGCTGGTACGACAACAGGCAGTACGATGTGCTCGTTGTGCTTGCGAACGCGGACGGCTATCGCATTCTGTACACCGGAACGCGGGGGATGGTAAAGGACTACATAAACGATTCCGGCAGGACGTACTACCGCGAGGCACTCTACGATTGGTGCGCCGACCACCTTGCGCTTGACGAGACCGACTATCCGCGCTATCTGCACAGAGTTACGCTGACCGATACGGACGGAACCGGCAGCGCGGTCAGGAAGACGGCTGCATTCCACCGCTACGAGGGCGACGGCTGGTCCGTCTATGTGCCGACCGACTGGCTATTCACGCCGCAATGGATGCAATGGAAGCCTCTCTCCGGCGTGGACGCGGATGGAAGCACATACTTTGAGGTCACAAGAGCGGACGGCAGCATGGAGGATATCAAGGCGTACTACGCCTCCATCGGCGCGTGGCGCTTTGAGACCGACCTGAGCGCGCCGCTGGACTATTACTATAATGTAGGGGGCGGCTATGATGCCGCATACGGTTACGCGCATGAGGAGCTGTATTTTGTCCCGATCGACGGCGATCACTGCTATGTGCTCTCCTGTTACTCGGTGAACGGCGTTACGTCGGCAGAGGACAAGGCGCTGCTGCGCGCCGCGCTCACGAGCTTTACGCCGGACGAGAGCCTGCGTTGGACGACGGAGCAGAGGTTCCAATATGAGATCGACTGTCTGGCGCACGGCACGGGCGTGGAGCTGACCCTGCTCAGCGGAGCAAGAGAGCTGGGGAGCTGTCGAAACGACTTTGCCATCTCAGGTGGGTTCTGCCCGCTGGGCCAATATACCTACACACCGTGGGAGGATGCTGTGTACGCGGGCGGAGACAAGGCGATCCGCCTGACCGTTTCCGACGGCTGCTATCTGGAGGTCTACGAGGACTCCAACCTCATTTCCTACTGCCGGAGCGACGGCTCATTGCTCGGCCGTTATATGGCGAGCGGCGCGGGACTTGGCGACGGCTCTATCGTGCCGGTCGAGGGGACCTCGCTTTACGGCATGGTGCGCGAATGGTACGACGTGCTGGAGCTTGCTGATGTGCGTCGTGCGCCGGTAATCTTCATCGCCGACGAGGGGCAGTCGTGGCAGGAGGCCGCGCAGAGCTGGGCCGACGCCTACTGGAACGCGCTGACGCGCGTGCCGGAGGACAATGTTTACCATTGCGGCTTTGTGAGGGCAAAGGCGTACAGCTTCCTGAGCGATGACGACAACGAGCAGATGCGCCGGCTCGGCAAGCTGAGAGAGGGCGAATACGGCTTTTATATGAACGGGTACTTTGTCCCCACGCACGCGGAGGAGCTGACGGCGCGCTATGACGAACACGATATGCAGCCGGTGGAGGCGGGAGACGGTCTGCCCGCAGGGACCTACACCACGTTCTACCGCTGCAGGCTCATCGCGGCGGACGGCGGCTGGTACGGCGAGATCCTCGGCAACGGCAGCTGGTAAGAAAGAGAGAAGAGAGGTAAGAGCATCATGCACCGAAGACTGTTCTGCGAGCTTTCACCGCTCGCGTACCGCATCTCGGTCGAAAAAAACTGTGCACTCCGCACGCTGCGCGACGGATTTTCCGCGGAGCGCTTTCCGAAGCTGCGCATGGAGGCGCCGCTTCCCGCGCTCGTCTGCCGGCACAATTCGCTCATCCGCCGCACGCTCGGCAGGGTCGATCCGGTTTTGCAGGACAACAAGGCCGTCAACCTCGCGCTGGCCGCGCCGAAGATCAACGGCATCCTCATACGCCCGGGCGAGACGTTTTCGTTCTGGCACCTCGTCGGACGGCCCAGCACCGCGAACGGCTACCGCACCGGTATGGTCATTGCCAACGCGCAGACCGGCGAAGCCGTCGGCGGTGGGATGTGCCAGTTCAGCAACCTGATCCATTGGATGGTGCTCCACGCGCCCCTGACCATCACGGAGCAGCACCACCACGACCAGTTTGACCTCTTTCCGGACTTCGGCCGTCAGGTGCCGTTCGGCACAGGCACGTCCATCTTCTATAACTACCTCGACTATCGCTTCCGCAACGACACGGAGCAGACGTACCAGCTTCTCGTCCATACGACGCCCACGCACCTGTGCGGCGAGCTGCGCACGGATGCGCCGCTCGCGGTCAAATACCACATCGCGGCGGAGAACGAGCGCTTCGTGCGTGAGGACGGCGTTGTCTACCGCTGCGGCGAGGTGTATCGGACGATGGTGGACAAGACCACCGGGAATGTGCTCTCGCGCGAGCTGCTGCGGCGCAACCATGCCCGCGTGCTCTACGATACGGCGGGACTGGAGATCATGGACCGGTAAAAAAGAAGAAGGTTTCCCGATTTCGGGAAGCCTTTCTTTTTGAAGATTTCGGAAACTTTTTGCTTTTGTGTTGCACGCGGCGGGACAAGCGTGGTATACTAAGGCGAATTACCACAAATGAGACAATGAGGCGATACGATGCGTATTGATATTTTAGGCGTTGGCTTTGACAATCTCACCATGACCGAGGCGGTCGCGCGCGGCTGCGAGCTGCTTGCGGGTGAGGGCGCGCACTATGTGGTGACGCCGAATCCCGAGATCGTGGAGACCTGCCGCGCGGACGCGGAGGCGATGGCGGCTGTGAACGGCGCGGACCTCGTGCTGCCCGACGGCATCGGCGTCATCTACGGCGCGAAGCTCCTCGGCACGCCGCTCAAGTCCCGTGTGCCGGGCATTGAGTTCGGTACGGCGATGCTCGCACATTGCGCGGAGACCGGGAAAAGGGTCTATCTTTTCGGCGCGAAGCCGGGCGTGGCGGAGCAGGCGGCGAAGAACCTTTGCGAGAAGCTGCCCGGGCTGCAGATCGCCGGTACGCACGACGGCTATTTTACCGACGCGGAATCCGACGCCATCGCCGCGGAGATCCGCGCGAGCGGCGCGGACATGGCGCTCGTCTGCCTCGGCGCGCCGAAGCAGGAGAAGTGGATGGCACAGTACGGCGCGGCCACGGGTGCAAAGCTGCTGCTGGGTCTCGGCGGCTCGCTGGATGTGTTCGCGGGCGTGGCGCAGCGCGCGCCGGAATTCTACTGCAAGCACAATCTTGAGTGGTTCTACCGGCTCATCAAAAATCCGTCCCGCGCGGGACGCATGATGAAGCTGCCGCTCTTTCTGGTCCATGTGGCGGGGGAGAAGCGGAAATGAACAAGGGAAGGCTCATTGTCTTTGAGGGGACGGACGGCTCCGGCAAGGCCACGCAGTCCCGGCTCCTCTTTGAGCGGCTGGAGCGCGAGGGCGTGGACTGCCGCAAGCTCAACTTCCCGCGCTACGGCGAAAAGTCCGCCGCGCTCGTCGAGCTGTACCTCGGCGGCGCGTTCGGCTCGCATCCCGACGATGTGAATGCCTACGCGGCTTCCACCTTCTACGCTGTGGACCGCTACGCCTCCTACAAGCAGGACTGGGGCGGCTATTACGAATCGGGCGGGCTGCTCATCGCTGACCGCTACACGACCTCCAACGCCGTGCATCAGGCGTCCAAGCTGCCGGACGGCGAGCGGGAGAAATTTCTTGACTGGCTTTTCGGCTTTGAGTACGGGCTGCTCGGGCTTCCCGAGCCGTCGCTGGTCTTTTATCTCGACGTGCCGACCGAGGTGACCGAGCGGCTCATGCGCGAGCGCGAAAGGGCGACGCACACCGCCGCCGATATCCACGAGGCGGACGACGCCTATCTGCGCGAGTGCCGCGAGAACGCGCGCGGTGTCGCCGCGCGCTGCGGCTGGCAGCGCGTCGACTGCACACGGGATGGTCGGATGCGCGGCATCGAGGAGATCCATGAGGAGGTCTATGCGCGCGTCAAGGCCCTGCTGGGCTGAGGCCTGTCCCGCGCGGCGGCATGTGAAAAGGGACGCGGTGCGTCCCATCTTCACAGGAGGATCGAGCGCGCTTAACAGCAGCAGCCGCTGTTGCTGTTGTTCCCGCAGCCGCAGCTGTTTCCACAGCCGCCGCAGCCGAAGAGGATCAGAATGATGATCAGGATCAGCCACACGCAGGAGCAGTCATTGTTGTTGCACATTTACGTTTCACCTCACTTGTCATGCTCTGCCTTATCCTATGCGGGAAAATGCAAATGGGGGCCTGACCGCTGAAAAAACTTTTAGGATTCTTGAAAAGGAGTGCTGTTCTTTTATGGATCACGAGGAAAAATACAACACCGCGCGATGGGACGCCGGGCAGGTCCGCCGCGAGGGCGGCGAGCGTCCGGCCCATTCCGCGCAGAGCGCCGCGAGCGAGGAGCGCCGCCGGCGGAACCGCCGCAAGGGCCGCGAGCGCCGCTTTCTGCTTTGGCTGATTTTTGTGGTCGCCGTATCGGCGATCCTGGCGGGCGTCGGCTGGCTGCTGGCGAACGATATGTGCGCGTTCAATAAGGAGCCCGTCACCGCGACCATCGAGGTCACGAAGGACGACGACGTCAACTCCATTGCGACAAAGCTCAAAAACGAGGGGCTGATCGAATACAAGTGGTTCTTCAAGCTCTTCGGCGCGGTACGCCACGCGGGCGACAAGATCGGCATCGGCACCTATGAGCTCAACACCGACATGGACTACAACGCGCTCATTCAGGGCATGAGCAACCGCAACGCGACCATCAACGCCGATACCGTCACCGTTACGATCCCGGAGGGCTACAGCGTGCGGCAGATCGTTTCGCTGCTGGCCAAGTACGGCGTCAACAGCGAGGATGCGCTGCTCAGTGCGGCGGAGCGCGGGAGCTTCGACTACAGCTTCCTCGACTCCGGCAAGTCCGGCATCGCCAGGCTCGAGGGCTATCTTTTCCCGGACACCTATGAGTTCTTCGTCAACGAGGACCCGTCTCACGCCATCTGCCGCCTGCTCGACAACTTCTCGCAGCGCATGGACGATGAGCTGATGACGCAGGTGGAGGAGTCCGGCTATTCGCTTGAGGAGATCCTCATTATTGCCTCGCTCATTGAAAAGGAGACGGACGGCAAGGACCGCACGAACATCGCCTCCGTGATCTACAACCGCCTCAACAATGTCGGCGAGACCTACCACAAGCTCGAGATCGATGCGGCGGTCATTTACGGTCTTGGCTACGCGAACGGCGAGAACTATGCCGGCCCGCTCACGCAGGCGGACCTCGATAAGGATACGCCCTACAACCTGCGTATGCACGAGGGTCTGCCGCCCACGCCCATCTGCAATCCGGGCCTCGCGTCCATCCGCGCGGCGCTGGAGCCGGCGGACACGAACTACTATTTCTACGCGCTCGGCAAGGACGGCGTGCATCACTTCTTCAAGACCTACCGCGAGCACGTCAACTTTGTCAACTCCAGCCAGTACGGCGGCTGAGGACCGAAAAAAGCAGCATGGCCACAGGCCATGCTGCTTTTGAGAGAGGAGCTACTATGCGAAAGAAACCGGAGCTGCTCGCCCCTGCGGGCGATATGGAAAAGCTGAGAATGGCGGTGCTCTACGGCGCGGACGCGGTGTATCTCGCGGGCACGAGCTTCGGGATGCGTTCGTTCGCGGGCAACTTCACCGCCGACGAGCTGCCGGAGGCCGTGCGCTTCGCGCATGACCACGGCGTGCGCGTCCACGTCACGGTAAACACCATGCCGCGCAACGACGAGGTCGCGCGGCTGCCCGAGCATCTGGAGCGGCTGAACGATCTGGGCGTCGACGCGCTGATTTTAGCCGACCTCGGCGCGTTCACGCTGGCGGGGAGGTACGCGCCGAGGTGCGAGCGCCACATCTCCACACAGCAGAGCATCGCCAACTATGAGTGCGCAAGGGCGTGGTATGATTTGGGCGCGAAGCGCGTGGTGCTGGCAAGGGAAGTGTCTTTACAGGAAATACGCGAAATGCGGGAGAAGCTCCCACCCGAGCTGGAGCTGGAGACCTTCTGCCACGGCGCGATGTGCGTGAGCTATTCGGGCCGCTGCCTGCTCTCAAACTACATGACGGGGCGCGACAGCAACCGCGGCGCCTGCGCCCAGCCCTGCCGCTATCAGTACGCCCTGATGGAGGAGAAACGGCCGGGCGAATACTTCCCGGTCTTTGAGGACGAGAAGGGAACGTACATCATGAACTCCCGCGATATGTGCATGATCGGTCATCTGGACGACATCATGGACGCGGGCATCGACTGCATCAAGATCGAGGGCCGCGCGAAGAGCGAATACTATGCCGCCATCGTCACGGGGGCCTACCGCCATGTGCTCGACGAGGTCGCGGCGGGGGAGACGCCCGACCCGGTCTGGCTCGACGAGGTCGAGCACGTCAGTCACCGCCACTATTCGACCGGCTTTTATTACGGTCAGCCGGGGCAGTATTACGACAATTCCCGCTACATCCGCGACTGGCAAGTCGTGGCGGTGGTCGAGAGCTGCGACGCGAACGGCATGGCGACGCTCAGCCTGCGCAACAAGTTCCGCGCGGGCGACACGGTGGAGGTCGTGGGGCCGGACTGCAAGCCGTTCTCCATGGTCGTTCCCGAGATGCGCGACGGCGAGGGCTTCACGCTGCTCGAGCCGAGAAATCCCCGCATGATATTCACCATGCAGCTGCCGCGCAGCGTGCCGGCGATGAGCTTTGTGCGCCACGCGGTCGACCTGAGCGCAAGGGATTGAAAAGAGAAAATGCCGCTGTCGTCCGATAGCGGCATTTTTTTACGGAATGCGTCAGGTGCGCTGCTTTTTTTGCGCGATCAGGCCCGGCAGGATGGCAATGCCGGAGCCGACGAGGAAGCAGACGATGCCGAGGAGCATATTCGCCGTGATCTCCTCGCGCAGGAAGAGAAACGCGAAGAGCGGCGCGATCATCGGCTTGAGGAAGAAGATGAGAGACGCCTCCTGCGCGCTGGTCTTCTCCAGCGCCATCATGTGGCAGACGTAGCCTGCCGCCGAATTGACCGCGCAGATGTAGGCGAGCGCGGGCAGCGCGGAGAGCGGGATGCCGGAGAACAGAGGAACATTCACAAAAATGTCCAGCCCCAGCGAGGCAAACAGTCCGCCGAACGCCGCCGTGCGGCCGAGCAGCAGAACAGCCAGCAGCTCCACGGAGCCGAAGAGGAAGCTGAAGCAGGTCACGGCGATGCCGCCGAAGCGCGGCGTGCGCTTCTTGCCGACTACGCTGTAGAACGAAAACACCAGCGCTGAGGCAATGGCGAGCAACGCGCCGGTGGGATCGAGCGAGGCGTGCAGCGGGTCAATGATGATGAGAACCGCCAGCAGCTCGAGCGCGAGGGCGATGAGGTGGTTGCGGTGGATCCGCTCGTGCAGCAGAAGACTGGCCAAAACGGTCACAAAGATGGGGTTGCAGGAGAAGATAACGGCGACGACCGACGCCTTGGTGTAGGTCACCGCCATCTGGTAGAGCACCATCGAGAACGCCACGCACAGAAAGCCCGTGAGCGCAAAGAAGCCGGCGTCGGCGCGGGTGAAGGCGGCGCCCTTTTTCTTCATCGAGCGCAGGGCAAAGGGAATGAGCAGGAGACCGCCGATGAGAAAGCGCAGGCAGGTGATCTGCATGGGCGCGAAGACACCGTGAACGGTTTTGAGCATGACCTCCATCGTGCTGAAAATGACGGCGCAGAGGACGATGTACAGATAGCCGGAATAGGAACGCTTCATAGGTTTCCCTCTTTTCAAAATACGGTAGCACAAGTGTAAAAAGTATACGGCAAAGGCGGAGGAATTGCAAGCGGGCGCTTGACAAAAAAAGAAATTCGGATATAATAGCTCCATAAACGCGATGAAAAAGTCAGTCGTACACACGGGCCTTCAGCGAGAGGGGAACGGTGCAAGCCCTCGGCAAACGATGTACGGCAGCCGCTTTTGAGCAGTCCGTGATGAGCGGAACGCTTCGTCCCCGTTATCGGACGGCTAAGATGCTCCCTGCGGGGAGATAATTAGGGTGGTACCGTGAAGCAAGGCTTCGCCCCTATTTCGGGGCGGAGTCTTTTTGTGTTTACAAAGCGAGGTGAAGAAAACGAAAAAGAAAATAGGACTGCCGCTTGCGGCATTGGCGCTCCTGCTCCTCTGTACCGCGTGCGCGGTAAAGGGAAATCCCTTGCCAAAGGGAATGGAGGAGGACGCGGTCCTCAGCGCCGGACTCGGCGTGATGGACCAGCTGATCCGCGGCGAATACGACGAGGTCTACGAGGAACTGCGCAGCGATGTGCGCGATGCGACGACCGCTTCGGCCCTGGAGGACGTGATGGACACGGCGACCGACGGCCTCGGAGAGCCGAAGGAGGTGACGGACACGATGGTCACCGGCGTGACAGACACCGACGAGCCGCACGCCATCGCGGTCATCCGGCGAAAGTACGAGAAAAAGAGCGTCTATTTCCGCATCGCCTTTGACCCCGATATGCAGCTGATCGGAATGGAGATCAAGAAAAAATAAGACAAAAAATTTATCATACAAAGGAGAAATCAACAATGTCCCATCCTGTTTACGGCCTCAACGAGCTGAGAGAGATGTTCCTCCGCTTCTTTGAGAGCAAGGGCCACCTGCGCCTGCCCAGCTTTTCCCTGATCCCGCAGAACGACAAGTCCATCCTGCTCATCAACGCGGGCATGACCCCCATGAAACCCTGGTTCAAGGGCGAGGAGGAGCCGCCGCGCCGCCGCGTCTGCACCTGCCAGAAGTGCATCCGCACGGGCGACATCGACAACGTCGGTCACACCGCGCGCCACGGCACCTTCTTTGAGATGCTCGGCAACTTCTCGTTCGGCGACTACTTCAAGCATGAGGCGATCGCCTGGTCGTGGGAGTTCCTTACCAGCCCCGAGTGGGTCGGCCTGGAGCCGGACCGCCTGTACCCCTCTGTGTTCGCCGGCAGCGAGACGACCCCTGCGGACGACGAGGCCTTCGCCATCTGGCGCGACGAGGTCGGCATCCCCGCCGAGCGCATCTTCCGCTTCGGCAAGGAGGATAACTTCTGGGAGCATGGCTCCGGTCCGTGCGGCCCCTGCTCCGAAATTTACTACGACCGCGGCGCGGAGTACGGCTGCGGTAAGCCCGGCTGCACGGTCGGCTGCGACTGCGACCGCTATGTTGAGGTGTGGAACAACGTCTTTTCCCAGTTCGACAACGACGGTCACGGCAACTACACCGAGCTCAAGCAGAAGAACATCGACACCGGCATGGGTCTGGAGCGTCTGGCGATGGTCAGCCAGAATGTCAACTCCCTGTTCGACGTCGATACCGTCATGCACATCACCAACAAGGTCAGCGAGATCACCGGCGCGCACTACGGCGAGAGCAACGCGCGCGACGTCTCCCTGCGCATCATCACCGACCACATCCGCTCCGCGAGCTTCATGATCTGCGACGGCGTGCTGCCGAGCAACGAGGGCCGCGGTTACGTCCTGCGCCGCCTGCTGCGCCGCGCGGCGCGTCACGGCAAGCTCCTCGGCGTGAATCGGCCGTTCCTCTATGAGATCGTCGACACCGTCGTGGCGGTCAATGAGTGCGAGTACAAGGATCTGCGCGAGAAGCAGAGCTATATCACCAAGGTCATCCGCACCGAGGAGGAAAATTTTGCCAAGACCATCGACGGCGGCATGAAGATCTTCTCCGATATGCTCGCCGAGCACAAGGCTAAGGGCGAGACAAAGTTCTCCGGCGAGGACGCCTTCAAGCTCTACGACACCTACGGTTTCCCCATCGACCTCACGCGCGAGATGGCGGCGGACGAGGGGCTGAGCGTGGACGAGGAGGCGTTCGCCAAGGCGATGGCCGAGCAGAAGAACCGCGCCCGCGAGGCGCGCAAGGCGCTCGGCGACCTCGGCTGGGCGGGCGTCGAGTTCGGTAAGGACATTCCGTCCACCGAGTTTGTCGGCTACGACCACGATTCCATCGACGACGCGAAGCTCGTCGCGCTGGTGGTCGAGGGCGAGCAGGCCGAGGAGATGATGAGCGGTGTCGAGGGCATCGTCGTGCTCGACAAGACTCCGTTCTATGCCGAGATGGGCGGCCAGGTCGCCGACCACGGCGTCATCACCTGCGGCGACGCAAAATTTGAAGTTGCCGACGTGCAGAAGAACAAGGGCGGCAAGTATATGCACACCGGCAAGGTCGTCTCCGGCAGCTTCAAGCTCGGCGACACCGTGACCGCGAGCATCGACGTCGAGCGCCGCAAGAGCGTGCGCCGCGCGCACACCGCCACCCATCTGCTCGACGCGGCCCTCAAGCACGTCCTGGGCGACCACGTCCATCAGGCCGGCTCCCTTGTTGAGCCCGACCGCCTGCGCTTCGACTTCACGCACTTCGAGGGCATCACGCCCGAGCAGCTCGCGGAGATCGACGCCTTTGTGAACGACGCCGTGCTCGAGGGCATCCCCGTCGTGACCGAGGTGCTGCCCATCGAGGAGGCGAAGAAGAAGGGCGCCGTCGCCATGTTCGGCGAAAAGTACGGCGATGTGGTCCGCGTGGTCGAGATGGGCAATGTGTCCATGGAATTCTGCGGCGGCACGCATCTTGACAACACCGCCAAGGTCGGCCTGTTCCGCATCAAGAGCGAGGGCAGCGTCGCCTCCGGTGTGCGTCGCATCGAGGCCATCACCGGCAAGCAGACGCTTGCCGAGATCCGCCGCAATCAGGAGCGCATCGTCCGCGTGGCGCAGATGCTCAAGACCACGCAGGCGGAGCTGGAGAGCAAGCTCGAGGCCCAGATCGGCGAGCTGAAGGACATCAAGGCGAAGCTCGAAAAGTTCAAGGAGGAGGCGTCCCTCGGCGAGGCGCGCAGCTTCCTGACCGCCGCCAAGACGGTCGGCAGCCTGAAGGTCATCACCGCCCAGCGCGACGGCATGGACCCCAACGCCATGCGCAAGCTCGGCGACTTCCTGCGCGATAAGGAGCCGGGCGTCGTCGGCGTGCTGGCCTCCGTCCACGACGGCAAGGTCACGCTGCTGGCGGTCTGCGGCAAGGATGCGGTCGCCAAGGGCGTCAAGGCCGGCGACATCATCAAGGCCATCGCGCCCATCTGCGGTGGCAAGGGCGGCGGCAAGCCCGACAGCGCCATGGGCGGCGGCACCGAGGTGAGCAAGGTCGACGACGCGCTCGCGGCGGTGGATGATCTGGTGCTCAAGGTGGTCGGCTGATGCAGCTGCCGAACGATCCTGTGATGCTCATGAGCTTTTGCAACGCCCGCCTGCGCGACGAGTACGAGAGCCTGGATGAGCTGTGCTCCTCGCTGGACGTGGACAAGGGAGAGCTTTGTGCGCGTCTGGCCGAGGCGGATTATCATTACCATTCCGACCGGAATCAATTTCTTTGAAAGGAGAACGAAACCATGAAGAACGATTGTCTGTTCTGCGCCATCGCGGCGGGGGAGATCCCCTCGAACAAGGTCTATGAGGACGAGCTGTGCTACGCCTTCCACGACATCGCGCCGCAGGCTCCCACGCACTTCCTTGTGATCCCCAAGGTACACATCGCGTCCGTCTCCGGCATCAACGCCGAGAACAGCGCCGTGGTCGCGCACATCTTTGAGGTCATCGCCAAGGTGACAAAGGAAATGGGCATCGAGAGCTACCGCGTGGTCTCCAACATCGGCGAGCAGGCGGGGCAGAGCGTGCCGCACCTGCACTTCCATGTGCTCGCGGGGCGGGATATGACGTGGCCTCCGGGCTGAGAACTTAACATACCGAAAGGTATGGGCTTGCCGCGCCCTGCGCGGTCACAAATCAAAGGGGGGATTCTCTACCGTAGAGAATCCCCCCTTTGGAACCCCAAGAGAGCGCAAGGGGCAAGCCCCTTGACCCCCGAACTGCCGATGTTTCATTTCATTTCAGCAACCGTATGTCGGTATTTTTCTTCTGAACGATTTGGCGTGCTTCTCTTTCCGCTCAGCCGCTGCTGCGGTGCTGGTACGAGCTGCCGTTGAAAATTTCTCTCGAAACCCCGCAGCGGTAGCGGCCAAGCGGACATAGGCGCAAGCCAAACCGAAAGCCGCAATAAAAACTGGCAGGCATTCCTTTGCACAGCGCGTGCAGCTTTGCTCTTGCAGGGACAGTCAATGGCAGGTCAAGGGCGCAGACCTTGCGGTCTTGGGGGATTGAAAGGGGGCCATTCTTCCGTCAAGAATGGTCCCCTTTGATTGGTAGCCGCGCCTTGCGCGGCAAATCCCTTGCGTCGCACGGCGCAAAATGCGGATTGCATCTTTTGGAAAAAACTGCTATATTAAGCATGGCTCCGCATGGGCACATTATTTCGAGGAGAATGTTTCCATTTGGTAACATCGCCTTGAGGTGATGCACATGGAGATCAAGCGTATGCGCGACCTGCGGGAGGACCATGACAAGACCCAGCAGGAGATCGCAGAGCTTTTGAATATGCACCGCAGCGTGTACCGACGCTATGAGAGCGGTGAGCGTGAAACGCCCTCATGGGTCATTGTCAAGCTCGCGCAGTATTATCGGGTCAGCACCGACTATCTGCTCGGCTTGAAGGACGAGCCGTGACGCGCCCGCTCTTTTGCTTCTGCGCCGCCTTTGCGCTCGGCTGCATCGCGTCGCAGTATTTTCTCGCGCCCGCGCTGTGGCTTCCGGCGGCGGGCATTGTGCTGGTGCTCGGGGCGCTCGGGCTTCTCCTGCGCGGTCCGATGCGGCGCGTGCTGCTGTGTGCGCTCGGCATGGCGTTCGCCTTCGGCTGGAACGCCGCTTACACGCGCTTCATCGCCGTGCCGAACGAGGCGCTCATCGGCGCGACGGAGGACGTGGAGCTGGAGCTCTGCTCCTACGCCGTAGAGACGAATTACGGCGCGAAGGCGACGGTGCGTATCCTGGGCCGCGGCCTGCGCGGGAGAGCCGTCTACTACGGCGGCTTCGACCTGCTCGCCCTTGAGCCGGGCGAGCACGTGCGGGACACGGTGCTTTTCAACAGCGCGACCGATCCCTCGGGCGACGGCAGCCACATCCGCAATTTTACGTCCAAGGGCGTTTATCTGCTGCTCTACAGCCGCGGCGAGCCGTCGTATGAGACGGGTGACGCGGGCGCGCTGCGCTATGCGCCGCAGCGCATCGCAAGGAAGCTCGGCGAGACCATCGAGACCGTCTACGGCGAGCGGGAGGGCGGCTTTCTGCGCGCCCTGCTCCTCGGCGACAAGCGCTATCTTGACGTGGAGGATTCGTCGAACCTGAGCGAGGCGGGCATCTATCACATCACCGCCGTCTCGGGCCTGCACTGTATGTTCCTCGTCGAGCTGCTTGACCGACTGCTCCGCGCGTCGCACCGGCGCACACGCTGCGCGGTGACGATCCCACTGCTGTTTCTCTACGCGGTGATGGTCGGCGCGTCGCCGAGCATTCTGCGCGCCTGCGTGATGCTCTCGATGACGCAGCTCGCGCCGCTTTTCAGGCGGGAGAAGGACCCGCCGACGGCGCTCGGCCTTGCGCTGCTGCTGATCCTGCTCAAAAATCCATACGCCATCGCGAGCATCAGCCTGCAGCTCTCGTTCTCGGCGGTGGCGGGCCTTGTGTGGCTGACGCCGAAGCTGACAGGGGCCATCCATACCGAGAGCCGCCTCCTGCGCTTCGTGCTCACATCGTTCGCGACGACGCTCGGGGCGCTGGCGTTCTCCACGCCGCTGGGGGCGTACTATTTCGGTACGTTCTCCGTGGTCTCGCTCCTGAGCAATCTCCTGTGCCTGTGGATGGTGAGCCTTGTGTTCGGCGCGGGGCTGCTCGGCTTGCTGCTGAGCATGACCGTCCCGGCGGTCGGCGCGGCCTTTGTGCCGCTCGTGTCGCTCGGCGTGCGGTATGTGCTTTTTGTTTCGGGGCTGCTGGAGAGCCTGCCGCTCCACGCGCTCTATTTCAACACCGCGCTTTCCGTGCTGTGGCTGCTCTATGTCTATGCGCTCTTCGCCGTCTGCGCCATCGCGCGGCGGGGGAGGTACCGCTGGTGGATCGCCGGCGCATTGGCCGTGGCGATGCTTCTTGTGACAGCGCGGTTCAACGCGCTGCAATTTGAGCGTGGGAGCCTGCATGTCACGGCGCTCGACGTCGGACAGGGCGAGAGCGTCGCGCTGCTCTCCGAGCGCCACGGCGTGCTCGTGGACTGCGGCAGCAGCAATTCCTACATCAGCGCGGGCGATGTGGCCGCGGATCATTTGCTCAGCGCCGGTATCCGGCGGCTCGACGCGGTGGTGCTCACGCACTACCATGCCGACCACGCCAACGGTCTGGCGCTGCTGCTTGCCCGCGTCGGCGTCGATGCGCTCTACCTTCCCGACATTGCGGAGGAGGACGGCGAAAAGTCCGAGGTTCTCGCGCTCTCGGAGCGCTACGGCGTGGAGGTGCGCTATGTGACGGAGGAAACGCAGACCGCCGTCGGCGAGGCGTCGCTGACGCTCTATCCGCCGGTGGGCGAGGGCGGAGAAAACGAGCTGGGGCTGACGATCGTCTGCTCACTGGGCACGTTCGACACGCTCATCACCGGCGACATGGACAGCAAAACGGAGCGGGCGCTCCTGGATGCTTACCCGCTGCCGGACATTGAGGTGCTGCTCGTCGGACACCACGGCTCGCGCTACTCGACGAGCGAGGAGCTGCTGGAGACCGTCACGCCGGAGGTCGGCGTGGTGAGCGTCGGCAGCAACAGCTACGGGCATCCGACGCGGGACGCGCTGCTGCGCCTGACGGACGCGGGCGTGACCGTTTACCGGACGGACCTGCAGGGAAATATTTATATCACAGTGAATTGAGGCGGATCATGGCAGAGAAGAAAACAGCCGCTAAGGGCTATCAGAAATTCAAGGCCGACCTGGCGGGCGGCACGCTCGGCGAGGTCTATATTTTCTGCGGTGAGGAGAGCTACCTGCGCGAGTATTATCTCAAGGAGGTGCAGAAGAAGCTCGTCCCCGCGGGCTTTGAGGAGTTCAATTTCCACCGCGTCGCAGGCAAGGGCCTGACGATGGAGGAGCTGACGGAGATGACCGAGGCGATGCCGATGATGGCCGAGCGCACGCTCATCGTCGTCACGGACTGCGACCTCTATAAGCTCGGTGAGGAGCAGCGGACGCGTCTCATCGCCCTGCTGGGCGATTTTCCGGAATACTGCTGCCTGATCTTCGTCTACGATCTGGTGGAGTATAAGCCGAACAAGACCTACAAAAAGCTCTATGCCGCGCTTTCGGACAAGGTGCAGGAGGTCCGGTTCGAGCCGCAGGACAAGAGCGACCTGATCAACTGGATCGCCCGCCGCTTCCGTGCAACGGGACATGACATCGACGCCCGCACGGCGGAGCACCTGATGTTCACCTGCGGCAGCCTGATGACCGGCCTCGTGCCGGAGATCGAGAAGATCGGCGCCTACGCCAAGGGCAGGGCGGTGACGGTCGAGGACATCAACGCGGTCGCCGATCCGGTGCTCGACGCGGTGGTGTTCGACATGACGAGCGCCGTCACAAAGGGCGACTACGACCGTGCGAGCGAGCTTCTGGGGCAACTTCTCAAAAAGCAGGAGGAGCCGATCATGATCCTCGGCGTTATTTCCAAGGAGCTGCGGCGGCTCTACACCGCGCGTCTCGCGCTCGATTCGGGCAAGGACAAGCTCTGGCTGATGGACCTGTGGAATATGCGCTCGGACTATCCCGCGCGGCTGCTGCTCGACGCGGCGCGGAAAACGACGCACGAGTGGTGCGCGAACAGTCTGGCGCTCTGCCAGAAGCTCGACCGGCGCATGAAGAGCGAAAAGGGCATCGACCGCGAGGGCGAGCTGAAGCTGCTGCTCATGCAGCTCGCGCAGAGGGCGTGACGATGGAAAAGCCGAAAATCCAAGAGGTCATCGTGGTCGAGGGCCGCTACGACAAAAATACGCTTTTGCAGGTGGTGGACGCCTCCGTTTTGGAGCTGGGCGGTTTCGGTATCTTCAACGACCGCGAGAAAACGGCGCTGCTGCGCCGTCTCGCCGAGACGCGCGGCATCATTCTCTTCACCGATCCCGACGGCGCGGGCTTTGTGATCCGCAACCGTCTCAAGGGAGCTATCCCGACGGGCCGCGTGCTGCACGCCTATGTTCCCGATGTGTACGGCAAGGAAAAGCGCAAGCGCAAAGCAGGCAAGGAGGGCAAGCTCGGCGTGGAGGGGATGCCGCCCGAGGTGTTGCTTTCCGCGCTCCGCGCGGCGGGCGCGACCTTTGAGGGAGAGGGGACGAGCGTAAAGGAAAATCCCGTTACACACGCGGACCTTCTTGACCTCGGCTTGATCGGTGCGGGGAGCAAAGCGAAGCGCGCCGCGCTGCTGCGCGCGCTGGCGCTGCCGGAGCATCTGTCCACCGCGGCGCTGCTCGACGTGCTCGGCACGCTGACGACGCGCGAAGAACTTGTCGAGGAATGCAATAAAATTGTTGCAAACAGGGAATAAAGGGACTATAATCAAACATTATTTTGCTTGCCGCAGGCAGGCGCGAAGAAAGGAAGGATTCAGTATGGCTGAGGAAGTCAAGGCCGCCGTCGCCGAGAGCGAAGGCAAGAACTTTATTGACGCCTTTATCGAAGAGGATATTGCGGAGGGTGGTCGCTTCCAGGGTCAGCAGGTCCACACCCGTTTTCCGCCTGAGCCGAACGGCTATCTGCACATCGGCCACTGCAAGGCGCTGACCATCGACTTCGGCACCGCCGAGCGCTTCGGCGGCCTGTGCAATCTTCGTATGGACGATACCAACCCCACCAAGGAGGACGTCGAGTTTGTCGACGCCATCAAGGAGGATATCCATTGGCTGGGTTTCGACTGGGGCGACCGCTTCTTCTACGGCAGCGATTACTTTGAAAAGGATTATGAGTACGCCGTCGAGCTGATCAAGAAGGGTCTTGCCTACGTCTGCGACCTGACGCCCGAGGAGGCAAAGGAGTACCGCGGCGACATCGGCAAGCCCGCCGTCTCCCCCTACCGCGACCGCGACGTGGAGGAGAACCTCGACCTCTTTGAGCGCATGAAGAACGGCGAGTTCCCCGAGGGCAGCCGCACGCTGCGCGCGAAGATCGACCTGGCCTCCGGCAACTTCAATATGCGCGATCCGGTCATCTACCGCATCCGCTATATGCACCATCACCGTCAGGGCGACAAGTGGTGCATCTACCCGATGTACGACTTCGCCCATCCCATTCAGGACGCGCTTGAGGGCATCACGCACTCGCTCTGCTCGCTGGAGTTTGAGGCGCACCGTCCGCTCTACGACTGGGTGGTGAACAACGTCTCCGTGCCCTGCAAGCCGCGCCAGATCGAGTTTGCCCGCCTCGGCATCGACCACACGGTGATGAGCAAACGCAAGCTGCGCAAGCTCGTGGAGGAGGGCATCGTCTCCGGCTGGGACGATCCGCGGATGCCGACGCTCTGCGGCCTGCGCCGCCGCGGCTTCACGCCGAAGTCCATCCGCAATTTCTGCGACCGCATCGGCGTCGCCAAGAGCGCGAGCGTGGTGGAGTACGCCTTCCTCGAGCACTGCCTGCGCGAGGACCTCAATGCCTCCGCCGAGCGCACGATGGGCGTGCTGCATCCGGTGAAGCTCGTCATCACGAACTATCCCGCGGGCAAGAGCGAGACCTTCGAGGTCGAGAATAACCCGACCGACCCCGCCGCCGGCACGCATGAGATCACCTTCTCCCGCGAGTGCTGGATCGAGGCGGACGACTTCATGGCCGAGCCGATCCCCAAGTATAAGCGTCTGTTCCCCGGCGGTCCCGAGTGCCGCCTGAAGGGCGCGTATCTGATCAAGTGCGTCGGCTACGAGACGGACGAAAACGGCAATGTGACCGAGATCGCCGCCGAGTACGACCCCGACTCCCGAGGCGGCGACCCCGCCGACGGCCGCAAGGTCAAGGGCGCGACGCTCCACTGGGTGGATGCCGCCACCGCCATCGACGCCGAGGTGCGTGTTTACAGCGAGCTCTTCAGCGATCCCGCGCCCGACGGTGCGGACAAGGATTTCCTCGCCTGCATGAACCCCGATTCCCTCGAAACGCTCACCGGCTGCAAGGTCGAGGCGCGGATGCGCGATGTGGCAGCGGAGTACGACAAAACCGAGAAGCAGGGCAAGACCGCGCCGAGCTTCCAGTTCATGCGCCTGGGCTATTTCTGCTTGGACAACAAGGACTGCTCCGCCGACCATCTGGTGTTCAACCGCTCCGTCACGCTCAAGGACAGCTTCAAGGTCTGAGCAAAATGCCATGAAAAAAATTCCGACCGCTCTCACGGTCGGAATTTTTTGCGTTTCGGAGAGCCGCTTAACCGGCGTTCTGCGCGAGGATATCGCGTGCGACAAAGACGCCGCTGGCCGAGGCGTGGGAGAGGGAATGGGTGATGCCGCTGCCGTCGCCGATGACGTAAAGGCCGCGGTGCGCGGTCTCAAGGTGCTCGTCGAGCGCGACCTCCATGTTGTAGAACTTGACCTCCACGCCGTAGAGGAGCGTGTCGTCGTTCGCCGTGCCGGGGGCAATCTTGTCGAGGGCGTAGATCATTTCGATGATGCCGTCTAAAATGCGCTTGGGCAGCACGAGGCTCAGGTCGCCCGGCGTCGCCGCGAGGGTCGGGGTGACGAGCCCCTCCTCGATGCGCTTGACCGTGCTGCGCCGGCCGCGCACGAGGTCGCCGAAGCGCTGGACGATGACCCCGCCGCCGAGCATATTGGAAAGGCGGGCGATGCTCTCGCCGTAGCCGTTGGAATCGTGGAACGGCTCGGAGAAGTGCTTGGCGACAAGGAGAGCAAAGTTGGTGTTCTCGGTCTGCATGGCAGCGTCCTCGTAGCTGTGGCCGTTGACGGTCACGATGCCGTTGGTGTTCTCGTTAACGACGATGCCGTGCGGATTCATGCAGAAGGTGCGCACGTTGTCCTCAAACTTCTCGGTGCGGTAGACGATCTTGCTCTCATACAGCTCATCGGTGAGGTGGGAGAACACGACGGCGGGCAGTTCGACGCGCACGCCGAGGTCCACACGGTTGGACTTGGTGGGAATGTCGAGCGCGCGGCACACGCCCTCCATCCACTTGCTGCCGCTGCGGCCGACGGAGACGATGCACTTGCCGCACTCGTACTGCGCGTCGGCGCACACGACGGTAAAGCCGCCGTCCTTGGCTTCGAGCGCCTGCACGGGGGTGTCGAAGTAGAAATCGACCTTGCTCTTGAGGTCGTTATAGAGATTCTCGAGCACGACATAGTTGATGTCGGTGCCGAGGTGGCGCACGGAGGCGTCGAGCAGCTTGAGCTTGTGCTGGATGCAGAGCTTCTTGAACTGCGAGCCGGCGGTGGAGTAGAGCTTGGTGCCCTCACCGCCGTAGAGCATATTGATCTCGTCGACATAGTGCATCAGATCGAGCGCCTGCTGCTTGCCGATGTACTCATAGAGCGTGCCGCCGAAATCGTTGGTGATGTTGTACTTGCCGTCGGAAAACGCGCCCGCGCCGCCGAAGCCGCTCATGATCGAGCAGCTTTTGCAGCCGATGCAGCTCTTGACCTTCTTGCCGTCGATGGGGCAATGGCGCTTTTCAAGGCTGTGGCCGGCTTCAAAAACGGCGACCCTGAGCGAGGGGGCGAGCTTCGTCAGCTCGTAGGCGGAGAAGATGCCGCCGGGGCCCGCGCCGATGATGGCAACGTCGTACTTCATGGTAACAACTCCTGTTCTGTGTTTTGCTGTGAGCGGCGCGGCAGAGACTGCCGAGCCTTAAACATTCTACATGGGAAACGGAGAAAGTCAAGCAGATCGGCGATAGAAGTATTATTAAAAATAGCACAGCCTATCATAAGCTGTGCTATGGAGCAGTCAAAGGTTCCTGCGGATGGTGCTGATGGCGTTTTTCTCCAGCCGCGAGACCTGCGCCTGCGAAATGCCGATCTCGCCGGAGACCTCCATCTGCGTCTTGCCGTCGTAAAAGCGCATGGCTAAAATACGCTGCTCGCGCGGCGAGAGCTTGTCCACCGCTTCGCGCAGAGCGATCCGGTCGAGCCAGCTTTCGTCGGTGTTGCGCGTGTCGCGCACCTGATCCATCACGCAGACGGTGTCGCCGCCGTCGGAGTAGACGGGGTCGAAGAGGGAGACGGGATCGACCACCGCGTCCATGGCGAACACGACCTCCTCGCGGGGAAGGTCCAGCTCCTTGGCGATCTGCTCGACGGTCGGCTCGCGCTGGTTCTCGCGCTGGAGCTTTTCCCGCGCCTGCAGCACGCGGTAGGCGGTGTCGCGCATGGAGCGGCTGACGCGAATGGCGCTGTTGTCGCGCAGATAGCGGCGGATCTCGCCGATGATCATGGGCACGCCGTAGGTCGAGAAGCGGACGTTCTGCGAGACGTCGAAATTGTCGATGGCCTTGATGAGGCCCACGCAGCCGACCTGAAAGAGGTCGTCGGCGTTCTCGCCGCGGCTGGCAAAGCGCTGGATGACCGACAGCACGAGCCGCAGATTCCCCTGAATGAGCGTTTCCCGCGCGCGCTCGTCGCCCAAATGGCTGCGCCGCAGCAGCTCCGTCATTTCGTCCGACTTGAGCGTCGGCAGCTTCGCCGTGTTTACACCGCAGATCTCCACCTTGCCGAGCATCGTACCGTCCTCCTTGCACTGGATGCTCTCATTATTTCCGCGGCGGTGCGAAACATACCGCGCGGCGGCGGAGATATTTTTAATCGTTCGGCACAATGCGATGGATTTCGCGCGGGAGGACGGTTCTCGCGGTGCGCGGACGCGGGCGCGGGAGTTTTTTCTGGCTGCTTTTTGCCGGGGTTCGTTCAGGAAAGAAGTCCGATGCTCAGGGCGATGATGGCGGCGTTGAAAAAGTCGTTGAACAGACCGCCGACCATCGGGATCATAAAGTAAGCCGAGGGCGAGGGCCCGTAGCGGCGGGCGACCGCCTGCATATTCGCCATCGCGTTGGAGGTCGCGCCCATGCCGAAGCCGATGAAGCCGGCGGTGATCATCGCGGCGTCATAATTGCGGCCCATGAGCGGGAAGACGACGAGGATGGAGAAGAACACCATCAGAAGGACCTCAGCGGCAAGGCAGACAAGCATCGGCAGCGCCAGGTCCACGAGCTGCCAGAGCTTGAGGCCGGAGAGCGCCATGGAAAGGAAGATGGCGAGGAACATATTGCCCATCGTGCCGATCTCGGCGGCGGGGAACTCGATGCGCCCGGTGCGGTCGATGAGGTTGCGGACCGCGACAGCCACGAGCATGGGGCCGATGTAGGCCGGGAAATTGAAGCCGCAGAGCTTCGTGAGTCCCGTGGTAACATAGCTGCCGAGGCCGACGCAGAACGCGAGCATCAGAAAGCCGAGCACAAAGCGGTTGGAGTGCGTGGTGAAGTGCGCGTCGTCGGCGTCCTCCTCGTGCTCGCGGCCCTCGGGAAGCTCCTCGCGCAGATGGTTTTTGACAATAAGATGGCGGGCGATGGGGCCGCCGAGGACGGAGCCGAAAATGAGGCCGAAGGTCGCCGCCGCAACGGCGACGGTCGTGCCGCCGACCGCACCCGCGGCGTCGAGGTCGGGGCCGATGGCCGCGGCGGTGCCGGGCCCGCCGATCATGGAGATGGAGCCGCAGCCGAGGCCGTAGAGCGGGTTTTTGCCCATGAGCGCCATCACGCCGCTGCCGACGGCGTTTTGCAGAAGGATGATGACGATGCTCAGTGCGAGCAGCAGCATCACGGATCTGCCGCTCTTGACAAGCATGGGGATGCTCACGGTGAAGCCGACGGTGGTGAAGAACAGGATCATGAAGACCGTCTCGAGCGTTTCGTCAAAGGTGATGACCGCAAGACCGGAGGCATAGAGCAGGGTGTTGAACAGCGCGAAGCACAGTCCGCCGACAAGCGGAGCGGGCACGCAGAAGCGCCGGAGCGCCGGGAGCTTTCGCGTCAGCGCCGCGCCGAGCCAGTACATAACGGCGCCGAGCGCGAGGGCATGGTACATATTGAGCTGGATCTCTTGCATGGGGTGGTTCCTCCGGTTCTTTGTTTTTTCGCTGGGACGGAATACGCCGCATTGCGGCGGAAGGTGGGATAGGACTTCCTGCGGTGCGAATAGAATGGCAGGGAACAGGGGGGAGCGCGATGAACTGCCGATTTACAGACCTGCGCTGCAAGGAGGTCATCAACATTTGCGACGGCTGCCGTCTGGGCTATGTCGGCGACGTGGAATGTCAGCTGCCCGAGGGGCAGATGACCGCGCTGATCGTGCCGGGGCCGTTCCGCTTTTTCGGCCTGTTCGGCCGCGGCGAGGAATATTATATCCCGTGGGACTGCATCCGACAAGTGGGGGACGACATCATTCTGGTCGATAAGCCGTTCCCGCAGCGCGAGCCGCCGCGCCGCGAACGGCGCGCACGCCGTCGGCGTTTATGATGCGCAGGATGAGTTTTTTATTATAAAGAAAATGTTAAGAAATGCAAGAGCGGGGTGCGAAAAATGAAAATTGTTTAAAATTTCTTCACAACCTGCCGTTCCACACGGAAATTTGAAAAAATGCGCGGGAAACAGGCACTTTTCTGAAAAAAGTGCTTGCAATCTATAGTAATGTACGGTATAATGCTCGGGTATTCCGCACGGGGACCCGACTTCCTGTCTGTGCCAAAGGTTGGCAGGGGGGATGAAGGCTCCGGAGGTAAAACTAAATTTGAAGGAGAAACTACAAGCAATGGCAAACGTCGTATCCATGAAAGCCCTGCTCGAGGCAGGCGTCCACTTCGGTCATCAGACCCGCCGCTGGAACCCCAAGATGGCTCCCTACATTTACACGGAGCGCAACGGCATCTATATCATCGACCTGCAGAAGACCGTCAAGAAGCTCGAGGAAGCCTACAACTTCGTGCGCAGCATCTCCGAGAGCGGCCAGTCCCTGCTGTTCGTCGGCACCAAGAAGCAGGCGCAGGAGGCCATCAAGGATGAGGCTCTTCGCTGCAATATGTACTATGTCAACGCCCGCTGGCTCGGCGGCATGATGACCAACTTCAAGACCATGCGCACCCGCGTGGATCGCCTGAACCAGCTCAAGACCATGCAGGCGGACGGCACCTTCGATATGCTGCCCAAGAAGGAAGTCATGAAGCACCTCGGCGAGATCGAGAAGCTCGAGAAGTACCTCGGCGGCGTGAAGGACATGAAGAAGCTGCCCGGCGCCCTGTTCATCGTTGATACCCGCAAGGAGCGCAACGCCATCGCTGAGGCCCACAAGCTCGGCATCCCCGTTGTCGCCATCGCCGATACCAACTGCGATCCCGACGAGATCGACTATCCCATCCCCGGCAACGATGACGCTATCCGCGCCATCAAGCTCATCGCCTCCGTGATGGCCAACGCCATGATCGAGGGCAAGCAGGGCGAAGTCACCGAGGACGCCGCGGCGGAGAAGGCCGAGGGCGAGGCTCAGGCCGAAGCCTAATTTTACGAGGAGGACAAGAATATGGCTATTAGTGCTGCTGATGTGAAGAACCTGCGCGAAATGACCGGCGTGGGCATGATGGACTGCAAGAAGGCTCTGACCGAGTGCGACGGCGACATCGACAAGGCGATCGAGTACCTGCGCGAAAAGGGTCTCGCCGCTTCCGCGAAGAAGGCCGGCCGCATTGCTGCCGAGGGTATGGCTTACGCCACCGTCATCGACGGCGTGGGCGTCGTGGTCGAGGTCAACGCCGAGACCGACTTCGTCGGCAAGAACGAGAAGTTCCAGAACTTCGTCAAGGGCGTCGCCGCTGTCGTCGCCAAGGAAGACCCCAAGGATCTCGAGGCTCTGATGGCGGCTCCCTACGGCAATGGCCGTACCGTTGAGCAGGAGCGTCAGGAGATGGTCCTCGTCATCGGCGAGAACATCCAGGTCCGCCGCTTTGCCCGCTTCGCGGCCAACACCTCCACCCCGTATATCCATGCCGGCGGCAAGATCGGCGTGCTCGTCAACTTCAAGGTCGACGGCGGCATCGACGCCACCGAGATCGCCAAGGACGTTGCCATGCAGATCGCGGCGCTCAATCCCCGCTTCTGGGATAAGAGCCAGGTCTCTCAGGACGTTCTCGACGAGGAGAAGAAGATCATGATGGCTCAGATGGCCAACGACCCCAAGATGGCCAGCAAGCCCGAGCAGGTCCGCGAGAAGATCGTCATGGGCAAGCTCAACAAGTTCTATTCCGAGAACTGCCTGCTCCAGCAGGAGTTCGTCCGCGGCGACGTGTTCACCGGCACGGTCGAGCAGTATATTGCTGACGCCGCCAAGAAGCTCGGCGGCAAGATCGACTTCGTGGACGCCGTCCGCTTCGAGAAGGGCGAGGGCATCGAGAAGAAGCAGGAGAACTTCGCCGAAGAGATCGCTTCCATGATCAAGGGCTAAGGCTCCCGAGAGCAAATAACACAGAGGCCGGACACGGAAGTGTCCGGCCTCTTTTCTTGTGCAGAACGACGAAAAAACGCAGGTTTATTTTTGCAGGAGCAATGCAACAAAAATTGCAAAAATCCTTGTAAAGAGACGCGAAAAATGCTATAATAATTAAACTTATCGGGTAAATCCACCCGAGAATGAATTTTTTCGCAGGAGAGATTGCGTTGGGTACCCTGTCCGACCTTTGGAATTCACTTGATTTTTCGGCAATGCTGTCGGCGCTGATGCGCCTGATTGCCGTATTTTTATGCCTGACGGTCCACGAGACCTGCCACGGCCTTGCGGCCTATGCGCTCGGCGACCCGACCGCGAAGCGGGAGCATCGGCTGAGCCTGAACCCGCTGCACCACATCGACTGGGTGGGCCTTGCGTGTATGCTGATGCTCGGCTTCGGCTGGGCGAAGCCCGTGCCGGTGGATATGCGCTATTTCAAAAAGCCGAAGCAGGGCATGGCGCTCACGGCGCTGGCCGGACCGGTATCCAATTTTGTGCTGGCGCTGCTTGCTCTGCTGTGCGCGCGGCTCATCTATCATCAATACGGCGCGCTGTGGGATTTCATCTTTGACCTGCTGCTGACGACGGCGTATCTGAGCGTCGGTCTCGGGCTTTTCAATCTCATTCCCATCTCGCCGCTCGACGGCTCAAAGGTACTCTTTGCCTTCCTGCCGGACAGCGCGTATGAGAAGCTGATGCACTACGAAAAATACGGTATGATCGCGCTGCTGATCCTCGTGTGGCTCGGCGTGGGCGACAATGTGCTCAGCACGGCGATCTATAACGTGTACGCTGCTATGATCAATTTCGTTTTCCGCGGCATTGTTTAAGCGCGGAGAGTGAACGGAGAAACGAATGGACAACCCTATTTTTAAGCTCGAGGGCGTGGTGCATGAGCGCTCGGCGGAGACGCTTCAGGATTTTGAAGGCCCGCTCGACCTCATCCTTTTCCTGCTCTCAAAAAATAAGATCGAAATACAGGACATTCCCATCGCGCTCATTTTAGAGCAGTATCTTGCCTACCTCGAGCAGCGCAAGCAGCTTGACCTTGAGGTGGCGAGCGAGTTCATCACGATGGCGGCGCACCTGATGTACATCAAGACGCGGATGCTGCTGTCCATCGAGGACGAGGAAGCGCAGAACGAGATGGAGCAGCTCATTCAATCCCTGAAGGAGCGCCAGCAGAAGGACACCTATCTGCGCATCCGCACGCTGACCGAGACGCTGGGGCCGATGAGTGAGTTCGGACGCAACACGATGACGAAGAATCCCGAGCCGATGGAGCGCGGGAAGATCTACGAATACGACCACGAGAAGGCAGACCTGGTGCTGGCCATGCAGTCGATCTTCGATCGCGCGGAGAAGCTGGCGCCGCCGCCGCGCGCGGCCTTTGAGCAGATCGTGCAGCGCGAGCCGTATTCCGTCTCCGACAAGGCGGGCGAGATCGTGCGGCGGCTCAAGAGCTTCGGCATCACGCGCTTTTTGCTGCTGTTCCGCGGCGCGAAGAGCCGCAGCGAGATCGTGGCGACCTTTATGGCGGTGCTGGAGCTGTGCCGCGCGAGCGTGATCCGTCTCGCGGGCGGCGAGACCGACTGCACGGTGGACTGCGAGCAGGACGCACCGGAAACTTTTACATTGTGAGGAACGTATGGCACTGGAAACGATGGACTTACATGAGGTCCGCTCGGCGATGGAGGGCATCCTCTTTGCCGCCGGCGAGCCGGTGAATATCGACCGCATCTGTCTGGCGCTCGAGCTGGACAAGCCGACGGCGGAGCAGGTTTTGCAGGAGCTCGGCGACTACTACGCCTTCGAGCGCCGCGGCATCCGTCTGGTGCGGATGGAGAACTGCTATCAGCTCTGCTCCGCGCCGGATTACGCGGATATCATCCGCAAGGCGTTTGAGATCCGAAAGCCCGCGAAGCTCTCTCAGCCTGCGCTGGAGGTGCTGACCATCATCGCCTATTATCAGCCGACCACGCGCGCCTATGTCGATCAGGTGCGCGGTGTGGACAGCTCGTACACGATGGGACTTTTGCAGGAGCGTAAGCTCATCGAGGAGTGCGGACGGCTCCAGGTGCCGGGACGGCCCAGGCTCTACCGCACGACGAAGGAATTCCTGCGCGTGTTCCATTTGAGCTCGCTCGAGGAGCTGCCCGAGATGCCGGGACTTGAGGCGGACGGCCAGCTGCGGCTGGATACGGACGGTGCGATCCTTGACCCGACGCAGCTCACGGCTGCGGCGGAAAGCGAGCCGGACGCGGAGGAATAAGCGGACCGGACAGCGAACGGGAAGGGAGGCTTGACCATGACGGCGCTGGAGATCATCGGCATGATTCTGCTGCTCTTTCTTCTCCTTTCGCTGCTGCGCGTGGGCGCAATCGTCGATTTCGGCGGGGAGCTGCGCGTGCGGCTGCGCGTCGGTCCGGTCAAGCTGACGGTCCTGCCGAGGAAGGAAAAGAAAGCACAGAAGAAGGCAGCGGAAGCAGCCGGGAAAACGCCGGAGGAGAAGACAAAGCCGAAGGCGGCGGGCGGACACCGCCTGCCGAAGCTCAGCTTTCCCGAGCTGCGCGAGCTTGCGGGGACGGTGCTCGGCGCGCTGAAGCGGACGCTTCGCCGCACCTGCCGCCGCACGCGCATCGACCCGCTGGAGGTCGGCGTGATTTTTGCGGGCGACGATCCGGCGGACACGGCGCAGACCTACGGCTATGCCAACGCCGCGCTGTGGACCCTGATGCCGAAGCTCGAGGAGCTGTTCTATATCCCGAAGCCGTCCGTCTATCTGGGGATGGACTTCACAAAGGCGGAGACCTCGGCGGAGGGGACGGCCGGCGTATCGCTGCGCGTGTGCGACCTCTTTGCCATTCTCTTTACGTTGGCGGTGCCGGTGGGAAAATGGTTCCTGCGTTGGCGCAGGAGGCGCCGGAGCGAGGCAAAAGCGGAGCCGCCGGCGGAGCGCGCGGCTGTGCCGAAAACGAATGAACCGGAAAAACGGACTGCATAGAAAGGAAGATCACGATGGAGAACAAGGAAAAAAATTCGGTAAGCGAGCTGATGGAGACTACGATGACGAAGATCCGCGAAATGGTGGATTCCAATTCCGTCATCGGTGAGCCGATCACCACGCCGGACGGCGTGACGCTCATCCCCGTGTCCCGCGTGAGCCTTGGCTTCGGCAGCGGCGGCGGGACCTATGGCCAGACCAGCGAGCGCTTCGGCGGCGGCGGCGGAGCGGGCGTGAAGATCGACCCCGTGGCGTTCCTCGTCATCAAGGACGGGCAGACGCGCATGATGCCGGTCGCCGTGCCGGCAACCGCGACGGTGGACCGCGTACTGGAGATGGCGCCGCAGCTCATCGACCGCGTCGAGGGCTTCGTCAACAAGAAAAAGGAAGAGAAAGAATTTGTGTAAAAGCGGGCATACTGAAGTCATTCTGTAAAAAAGGGTGATGGAAGTTGACTCGTGTCGTGCAACGAAAGGCGGCGCTTGTGCTGATGGTATGCAGCCTGCTCGGCTGCGTGGACTGCGCGGCGGCGCAGAGCGCGCCGCAGACCGGCGCGGAGGCGTTCATTCTGATGGATGCCGGCAGCGGCCGGGTGCTGACCGGAAAAAACACCGAACGGGAGCTTGCGATTGCGAGCACGACGAAGATCATGACGGCGCTCGTGGCGCTTGAGACGGGAGATCTTTCGGACAAGGTGACTGTAAAGCAGAACCACTTGAAGGTAGGCTCGTCCATGTACCTGCGCGCCGGCGAGGTGTTGACGCTCGAGGAGCTGCTCTACGGGCTGCTGCTGCCGTCGGGAAACGACGCGGCGGAGTGCATCGCCGACCATTGCGGCGGCGGGGTAGAGCGCTTCGTCGCGAGAATGAATGAGAAGGCCGCGGCGCTCGGCATGACGCACACCTCGTTCGCGAACCCGAGCGGACTGGACGCGCAGGGACACTATTCCTGCGCGCTCGACATGGCGCGGCTTGCGGCGTATGCCATGCGCGAGCCGACCTTTGCGCGCATCGCCGCGACCAGAACGGCGGCGGTGGGCGAGCGGATGCTGGGCAACCACAACAAGCTGCTCGCGTCGCTTGAGGGCTGCACCGGTCTCAAGACCGGCTATACGGACAATGCGGGCCGCACGCTCGTGACCTGCTGCGAAAGAGACGGGATGCGTCTCATCGCCGTGACGCTCAACGACCGCAGCGACTGGGCGGATCACGCGGCGCTGTATGAGTACGGCTTCGCCGCCTTCGCGCGCAAGCGCGCGGTGGCGCGCGGCGAGGAATACACCCTCGCGCCGGTGCGCGGCGGAACGCAGACGAGCGTGTCGCTCGCGGCGGGGGAGAGCTTCTTCTATCCGGTGACGGCGGGGGAGGAACTGCTCGTATCGGCCAGGCTGCCGGAGGAGCTGACCGCTCCGCTCGCGGCGGGGCAGGCGGTCGGCGAGCTGATCGTTTCCATGGACGGAGAGGAGCTTGCGCGGGTGCCGCTGGTATGCGCGGAGCCGGTCGCGGCGGCCGAAAAAAAGCAGAGCCTGTTCGAGCGGCTGTTTGACCGGACGGGCTGAGGAAAAGAGGTGCTTTGCGCTGGCAGAGCGTTTGCAGAAGCTGATCGCCGCGGCGGGGCTGTGCTCCCGCCGGACGGCGGAGGAATGGATCGCCGTGGGGCGCGTGCGCGTCAACGGAGAGACGGCGACGGTCGGACAGAACGCCGACCCGGAAACGGATACGATCTGCGTGGACGGCGTGCCGCTCACGCCGCCGGAGCGGAGGGTCTACCTGATGCTCAATAAGCCGCGCGGCTATGTCACCACGCTCAGCGACGAGCGGGGACGGCCCACGGCGGCGGAGCTGGTGGCGGACTGCGGGACGCGCGTCTATCCGGTCGGGCGGCTGGACCTCGACAGCGAGGGACTGCTGCTCTTTACCAACGACGGGGCATGGATGCAGCGCATCCTGCACCCGAGCCATGAGATCGAAAAGACTTATGAGGTCACGGTGGCGGGAGCGGTCGAGAACGCGGCGGCAGAGCTTGCCGCGGTGCGCTCCATCGACGGAGAGCCGATCGCGCCCGCGAGGGTGCGTCTGCTGCGAAAGGGGAAGGAAACAGCGGAGTTGTCCGTCACCATCCACGAGGGGAAAAACCGCCAGATCCGGCGGATGTGTGCAGCGGTCGGGCTGCACGTCAAGCGCCTGCGCCGCGTGCGGGAGCACACCCTATCGCTCGGCGCGCTGCCGGAGGGCGGCTGGCGCGAGCTGACCGCGGACGAGGTCCGCGCATTTGAGCAAGAGAAGTGAGGAAAACACCCATGCCGAAGAACATTTTACATACCATCGAGAAGAACATGAGCAGCTTTTCCAAGGGGCAGAAGCTCATTGCCCGTTTTATACTGGAGGATTACGACAAGGCGGCGTTCATGACGGCCAGCAAGCTCGGCAAGACCGTGCAGGTGAGCGAGTCGACCGTGGTGCGTTTTGCGACGCAGCTCGGCTACGACGGCTACCCGAGTATGCAGCGAGCTTTGCAGGAGATGATCCGCGGCAAGCTCACGAGCATCCAGCGCATCAAGGCGTCGGAGGGGGAGCTGAGCGGCAGCGACCTGGTGACGAACGTGCTCCAGCGCGATATGGAAAAGATCCGTATGGCGATGGACCAGACCGACGGCTCGGAGTTCAGCCATGTGGTGGACATCATCGCGCAGGCGAAGCATATCTACATCGTGGGCTTCCGTTCCTCGTCGTTCCTGGCGGGCTATCTCAATTTCTATTTCCGCCTGATCTACGACAATGTGACGCAGGTGCAGGGCGGCGCCGCCGGCACCTTCGACCAGCTTTTCCGCGTGGGTCCCGGCGATGTGGTCATCGCCATCTGCTTCCCGCGCTACTCCGAGCTGGCGCTCAAGACGGTGCAGTATGCCAAGGATCGGGGCGCGACCATCATCGGCGTGACCGACAGCGAGATGTCGCCGGTGTATCAGATGTCCTCCGGCTCGCTGCTGGTGCGCAACGAGATGATCTCGTTCGTGGACTCGCTCGCGGCGCCGATGAGTATGCTCAACGCATTGATCCTTGCCGCCGCGCACAAGCAGGGAACGGATATCTCCGCGACCTTCAACGAGCTGGAGCACGTCTGGGATCGCTTCGGCATTTTCGGGAAGGTCGAGGATGAATAAGCAGCTCACGGTGATCGGCGGCGGGGCCGCCGGAATGATGGCGGCGATCTGCGCGGCGCGCAGAGGAACAGCCGTCACGCTGCTCGAGCCGAACGAGCGGCTGGGCAAGAAGCTCAACATCACCGGCAAGGGCCGGTGCAATGTGACGAATGACGCGGGCTGTGAGGAGCTGCTGGCAAACGTGCCGCAAAACGGGCGGTTTCTGTATTCCGCGTTCTCCCGCTTCGACGGGCGCGGCACGATGGCGTTCTTTGAGGAGCTCGGCGTGCCGCTCAAGGTCGAGCGCGGGCGGCGCGTGTTCCCGGTGTCGGACCGCGCGTTCGATGTGTCCGCCGCGCTGGAGCGGGAGTTCAGACGGCTGCGCGTCACGCTTGTGCGCGACCGCGCGGTGTGCGTGCTGACGGACGAGACCGGCGCGGTGCGCGGCGTTAAGGGCGAGAAGGGTACATATCCCGCGCGGGCGGTCGTGCTGGCGACCGGCGGCGTGAGCTATCGGGGCACCGGCTCGACCGGCGAGGGGCATCGCATGGCGGCGATGCTCGGGCATACGGTCACGCCGCTCACAGGCTCGCTCGTGCCGCTGCGCGCGGACGGCTGCGCGGAGCTGCAGGGCTTGAGCCTGCGGAACGTGGGGCTGACGGTCTACGAGAACGGAAAGAGGATCTACACTGATTTCGGGGAGCTGCTCTTCACGCATTTCGGCGTGTCCGGCCCGCTGGTGCTCTCGTCCTCGGCGCATATGCGGCACTTTGATAAAAAGAGCTATCGGCTGGAGCTTGACCTCAAGCCGGCGCTGGATGAGCAGCAGCTCGACAAGCGCCTGCTGTCGGATTTTCAGAAGCACGCGAACAGCGACTTCTGCAACGCGCTCGGCGAGCTTCTGCCGCAGAAGCTCATTCCTGCGGCGGTGGAGCGCTCCGGCATCCCGCCGCACGAGAAGGTACACGATCTCACGCGCGAGCAGCGCGCCGCGCTGCGGACACTTTTGAAGCATTGGAGCATCGACGTTCTATCGCCCATGCCGGTGGAGAACGCCATCATCACCTCCGGCGGCGTCAAGGTCGGGGAGATCGACCCGAAAACGATGGCGTCGAAGAAGGTGCCGGGGCTGTATTTTGCCGGTGAGATCATTGACGTGGACGCCTATACGGGCGGCTTCAATCTGCAGATCGCGTGGGCGACCGGCAAGGCTGCCGGCGAAGCGGCAGCGGAGTATTTGACGGAGCAATAAAGGAAATATACTTTACACATAGAGTGAGGGAAAAGCAGACGATGATACCCGAAAAGCACTTTGCCGTCGCGGTGGACGGCCCCTCCGGCGCGGGGAAAAGCACGCTGGCCAAGGCGATCGCGGCTAAGCTCGGCATTTTGTATGTGGATACCGGCGCGATCTACCGCACGATCGGCTACGCGGTGAAGCGGCGCGGCATTGAGCCGCGCGACGAAGCCGCTGTCCGCGCGATCCTGCCAGAGCTGGAGATCGGTATGCGCTATGAGGCGGACGGTGAGCAGCACATGCTGCTCAATGGACAGGACGTGACGCGCGAGATCCGGCTGCCGGAGATCTCCATGTACGCGAGCGCCGTGTCGGCGCTGCCGGCGGTGCGCGCGTTCCTGCTGGAAATGCAGCGCGATCTGGCGCGGAAGCACAGCGTCATTATGGACGGGCGTGACATCGGCACGGTGGTGCTGCCAGACGCCGAGGTGAAGATCTTTCTGACGGCGTCCGCCGAGGTGCGCGCGCAGCGCCGCTGCCTCGAGCTGGAACAGCGCGGCACGCCGAAGCCCTACGACGAGGTGCTGCGTGAGCTCAATGAGCGGGACTACAACGACTCCCACCGCGCCGCCGCGCCGCTCCGGGCGGCGGAGGACGCAATGGTCGTCGATACCTCCGCGCTCGATTTCGACGCGAGCAGGGAAGCGCTGCTCGCCCTGATCCGGGAGAAGCTGCAATGAACCATGTTTTTTTTGGCATCATCTGGGTGCTCGCGCAGATACTGCGGCTGCTGTACCGCATCGAGGTGAAGGGACTGGAGAACCTGCCGCGGAACGGCGTGCTGCTCTGCCCGAACCATGCGAGCGACCTCGACCCCGTGCTCATCGGCGTCTGCCTGCCGATCAACTACCGCCTGCATTTCATGGCGAAGGAGGAGCTGTTCCGGAACCGCCTGTTCGGCCGCATCCTCCGCGCGCTGGGGGCGTTTCCGGTCAACCGCGAGGGAGCGGACATCCAAGCGGTCAAGACCGCGATGAAGGTCATCCACGAGGGCGAGAATCTGCTCATTTTCCCGGAGGGAACGACCATTCACGATGGCGTGGGCTACCACGACGGTCTGCCGGCGCACGCCCATTCCGGCATCGCGATGATCGGCGTGCGCTCGGGCGCGACGCTCGTTCCGGTATTCGCGGACGGGAAGAAGAGAATGCTCCGCAAGACGACGATCATTTTCGGCGAGCCGTATGTGCCGCAGATCACGGGACGGCGCGGGACCTCCGAGGAGCTGCAGAAGGTCGCGGACGATGTGCTGCGCGAGGCGTATGCGCTCGGCGGTCAGGCGGTGGGAGGCGCGCCGCTGTGAGGGTCATTCTTGCTAAGACCGCAGGTTTCTGCTACGGCGTAGAGCGCGCGGTCGCGCTCGCGCACGAAACGGCCAAGGCGCATGGCGGCGCGATGCTCGGGAGCGTTATCCACAACGCCAATGTCGTCGCGGAGCTGGAGCGCGAGGGAATGCGTCTGATCGCGTCGCCCGGGGAGGCGGCAGCGGGGGAGACGGTGCTCATCCGCTCCCACGGCGAGAGCCGGGAGGTGCTGGAGGAGCTGCAGGCACGCGGCGCGGAGATCGTCAGCGCGACGTGCCCGAACGTGCGGCACATCCAAATACTTGTCACTGAGGCCGAGGCCGCGGGGCGGCAGGTCGTCATCATCGGCGAGCACGACCATCCCGAGGTGCAGGGCATCGCAAGCTGGTGCCGGGACGCAAGGATCTTCGGAAATGCCGAAGAAGTTGCAAATTGGGCGGAGGAAACGGCGGAAATTGCCGATTTGCCCATAACGATGGTCGCGCAGACCACCTGTATTCGTGCGCTTTGGGAAAGTTGCGTGAAATTTCTAAAAAAAGAGTGTACAAATCTGAAAATTGATGATACAATATGCAATGCTACGCAAAAGCGTCAATCGGAGGCGGCGGAGATCGCTTCTTCGGCGGACGTGATGGTGGTGGTCGGAGACCGGAAAAGCGCTAACACCAGACATTTGACGGGAATCTGCAAAGAGAACTGCACGCGCGTCTATCAGATTGAGGACGCCGACGAGCTCTCGCCGGACATGTTTCATGGCTGTACTGTTGCGGGCCTGACGGCTGGTGCCTCCACTCCTGCGGGCATCATTAAGGAGGTATATGCAACCATGACGGAAGAAATCAAGACCATTGAAGGTAACGAGACCTTCGAAGAAATGCTCGACAAATCTTTTAAGACTTTAAATACAGGAGATAAGGTGACCGGTATCGTCACGGCCATCGGTACGACCGAGATTCAGGTCGACCTGGGCTGCAAGCAGGCGGGCTATATTCCCGTCAGCGAGCTTTCCAGCGATCCCGACGCCAAGGTCGAGGACATCGTCCATGTCGGCGACGAGATCGAGACCTACATCGTCCGCGTCAACGACGTGGAGGGCTATGCCACCCTTTCCAAGAAGCGCCTCGACGCGGTCAAGGTCTGGGAGGACATCGAGAATGCCGTTGAGAACAAGACCGTTCTCGAGGGCATCGTCACCGAAGAAAACAAGGGCGGCATCGTCGTTTCCGTCAAGGGCGTGCGTGTGTTCGTTCCCGCTTCCCAGAGCGGTCTGCCCAAGGACAGCGATCTGAGCCAGCTCATCAAGCAGCGCGTTCAGCTCCGCATCACCGAGGTCAACCGTGCCCGCCGCCGTGTCGTCGGCTCCATCAAGGCCGTGCAGAACGAGGCCCGTGCGGCTGCGCAGGCTGAGATCTGGGCCAACATCGAGGTCGGCAAGCACTATGACGGCGTGGTCAAGTCCATGACCAGCTACGGCGTGTTCGTTGATATTGGCGGCGTGGACGGCATGGTTCACATCTCCGAGCTGAGCTGGAGCCGCATCAAGAATCCCGCCGAGGTCGTCTCTGTCGGCGATCATCTCGACGTGTACGTTCTCTCCTTCGATCCCGAGAAGCACAAGATCTCTCTCGGCGTGAAGGACCGCACCCAGAATCCCTGGGATGTGTTCATGAACACCTACAAGGTCGGCGACGTGGCCAACGTCCGCATCGTCAAGCTGATGACCTTCGGCGCGTTTGCTGAGGTCGTTCCCGGCGTGGATGGTCTGATCCACATTTCCCAGATCGCGGACCGCCGCATCGACAAGCCCTCCGACGTTCTGGCCGAAGGCGACAAGGTCGATGCGAAGATCATCGCCATCGACGAGGATAAGAAGAAGATCTCTCTGAGCATCCGTGCGCTGCTCACGCCCGCTGCGGAGGAAGAGACTCCCGTCGAGGAGTAAATCCATACCGAATGAAAAAGGACAGGCTCTGCCTGTCCTTTTTTCTGTCTTCTTTCGGAAATTAGGCTTTTCAAGCGGGGAGATGTGTGGTAGAATACTCCTGTTGACAAAGTTTTAACAAAACCCCTTTACCATATTCATTCAGGAGGAGACCAACGATGAACGTTCAGGAACTCTATCAGAAGAAGCTGACCACCGCCGCCGAGGCGGTCAAGGCCGTCAAGAGCGGCGACTGGGTCGATTACGGCTGGTGCACGAACCATCCCTACACGCTTGACAAGGCGCTTGCCGCCCGTCAGAGCGAGCTGCGCGACGTCAAGGTCCGCGGCGGCGTGACGATGTGGATGCCCGAGATCTGCAAGGCGGAGGACGCCGGCGAGCACTTTACATGGCATTCCTGGCATTGCAGCGGCATCGACCGCAAGATCATCGCCAAGGGCATGGGCTATTTCTCTCCCATGCGCTACAGCGAGTTGCCGCGCTTCTATCGCGACGGCAACGCCAAGGTGGATGTGGCGATGATCCAGGTCACGCCGATGGACAAGCACGGCAACTTCAGCTATGCGCTGGCCTGCTCGCATCTGGCGGATATGCTCGATAACGCCAAGATGGTCATCGTCGAGGTCAACGAGAATCTGCCGTGGGTCTACGGCCTGAACGGCTGCGAGATCAACATTGCCGACGTCGGTATGGTCGTTGAGGGCGAGAACCCGCCCGTGGCTCAGCTCGGCGCGGGCGGCGCACCGACCGAGGTAGACACCGCGGTGGCGAACCTCGTCGTGCCGCAGATCCCGAACGGTGCCTGCCTGCAGCTCGGCATCGGCGGTATGCCGAACACCATCGGCTCGATGATCGCGCAGTCCGACCTCAAGGATCTCTCCGTTCACACCGAGATGTATGTGGACGGCTTTGTGGATATGGCGATGGCCGGCAAGATCACCGGCAAGCACAAGCAGCTCGACAAGGGCCGTCAGGTCTTCGCGTTTGCCGCCGGTACGCAGAAGCTCTATGATTACATGGACCGCAACCCGGACGTCATGGGCGCGCCGGTCGATTACACGAACGATGTTCATGTCATCTCGCAGATCGACAACTTCATTTCCATCAACAATGCCATCGACTGCGATCTCTTCGGTCAGGTCAACGCCGAATCCGCCGGCATCAAGCACATCTCCGGCACGGGCGGCCAGCTTGACTTCGCCATGGGTGCATATCTTTCCAAGGGCGGCAAGAGCTTCATCTGCATGTCCTCGACCGTCACCGGCAAGGACGGCACGGTCAAGAGCCGCATCGTTCCCACGCTGACGCCCGGCTCCATCTGCACCGATCCGCGCTCCTGCACGCACTATATCGTCACCGAGTACGGCATGGTCAACCTCAAGGGCCTGTCCACCTGGGAGCGCGCCGAGGCGCTGATCTCCGTGGCGCATCCCGACTTCCGCGAGCAGCTCATCGCCGACGCGGAGAAGATGCACATCTGGCGCAGAAGCAACAAGTAAGCCTGCTGTTTGATACAAAAGGGCGGCCCGAAGGGGCCGTCCTTTTTCCTGCCGTAGGTGCGGGATCGGGCGCGATTTTTGAGCAGGAAGCAGAAAAAACTTGAAAAATATTCGGACTTGAGCTATACTATATACAGAGGGGAAATGACCCTTTTGCGGTTTTCTATGTTGTGTGACTGAAAATTTTTGACAGGAGGCGGGCGTCATGTTCTGCGTAGGGGATAAGATCGTGCATCCGATGCACGGAGCCGGTGTGATCGAAAGCATCGTGGACGAGAAGATCGGCAGGGACCTTGTCCGGTTTTATGTGTTCCGGATGCCTGTCTCCGGCCTGACGCTCAAGATTCCGACGGCGAACAGCGAGATGATTGGAGTCCGCGCAGTCTCGTCAGCAGAGACGATCGAGCGCGTGCTTGCGGAGCTCCCGAAGCTGAGCGTGGACATGACGACGAACTGGAACCACCGCTACCGCGAGAATATGGAGCGCATCAAGAGCGGCGACCTGCTGGAGGTCGCAGGCGTGATCAAGGCGCTGATGCACCGCGACGGCGAGCGCGGGCTCTCCACCGGCGAACGCAAGATGCTGCACAACGCCAGACAGATCCTGCTTTCGGAGGTCGTGCTGGCCGAGGATGTGGAGTACGCCGACGCGGAGGCACGTGTCAATGCGGCCATGATGGCGGAGGAGAGCGCATGAAAAAGCTGCTTGGGAGGCTGCTGGGCAAAGGCGTTTCCACCGTTCGTCCGACCTGCACGGCGATCCTTGCCGCGGCGGGCAGCTCGCAGCGGATGGGCGGCGAAAATAAGCTCCTGCTGCCGCTGGATGGGATGCCGGTGCTGGCGCACACGCTGCGCGCGGTCGACGCGGCGCAGAGCGTGGACGAGATCGTGATCGCGGCGCGGGAGGAGGACCTGCTGACCTACGCGGAGCTCTGCAAGACCTATGGCATTCGCAAGCCGGTCAAGGTGGTCGTGGGCGGCGCGACAAGACAGGAATCTGTGCTGCGCGCGGCGCTGGAGGCAAGAGCCGACGCGAAGCTGCTTGCTGTTCAGGACGGAGCGCGTCCGCTCGTGACGCCGGAGCTGTTCGACGCGGTGGTACTGCGCGCGGCGGTGTGCGCCGCCGCGGCTCCCGCTGTGCCGGTGCATGACACCATCAAGCTCGCACGGGATCGCCGCGTGACGGAAACGCCGGATCGCTCCATGCTTTTTGCGGTGCAGACGCCGCAGGTTTTTGACGCCGGACTTCTGAAAGCAGCGCTGCAATCCGCGCTGACGGAGCACGCGGCGCTGACGGACGATTGCTCCGCGGTAGAGCGCCTTGGCAAGGCAGTCTACTTGACAGATGGCGACGAGGAAAACATCAAGATCACCACACCGCTCGACCTGATCGTCGCAGAGGCGATCCTGCGCCGACGGGAGGAACGGGAGGCGGAGAAATGACGGGTCTGCGCATCGGACACGGCTATGACGTCCACCGCCTGACGGAGGGGCGGAGACTCATTCTCGGCGGCGTAGAGGTGCCGTATGAAAAGGGCCTGCTCGGCCACAGCGACGCCGACGTGCTGACGCACGCCGTCATGGACGCTCTGCTCGGCGCGGCGGCGCTGGGCGATATCGGCAAGCTCTTTCCCGATACGGACGCGGCTTACGCCGGGATCTCGAGCATCTTGCTGCTCGAGCGTGTGGCGGAGCGGCTGCGTGAGGCGGGATATGCCGTCGTCAACCTTGATGCGACGGTTTTGGCGCAGGCTCCGAAGCTCGCGCCCTACCGTGAGCGGATGCGGGAAAACCTTGCCCGCGTGCTTGCGCTTGACATCTCCCGCGTCAGCGTCAAGGCGACGACCGAGGAGGGACTCGGCTTTACCGGAGAGGGACTTGGCATCGCGGCGCACGCGGTCGCGCTGCTTGAGAAAATAGAATAAGAAAAAGGACGGCTGAGCCGTCCTTTTTTTCATGCGTCTACGCCGCAGGCGTCCATCGCAGCGAAGAGCCGCGCGCGGTTTTCTTCGCTCATTTCGCACAACGGCAGACGGAGAAGATCGCTGCACAGTCCCATGCGCGCCATCGCGGTCTTGACCGGAATGGGATTGACCTCGCAGAAGAGCGCCCGGATGAGCGGAGCAAGGCGAAGCTGTTCACGTCCTGCCTCCAAAATGCGGTCGGCAAGGCACAGCTCCACCAGCCTGTGCATTTCGCGCGGAACGATGTTTGCCGCGACGGAGATTACCCCTGCGCCGCCGAGCGCGCAGACGGCGGCGGTGTCCTCGTCGTTGCCGGACCAGACGGAGAAGCCGTCGCCGCAGAGGTTAAGGGCCTCCTGGATCAGGGCGAAGCTGCCGGAGGCCTCCTTGACGCCGACGATGTTCGGGTGCTGCGCGAGCACGGCGTAGGTCTCGGCGGTGCAGCTCACGCCGGTGCGGGAGGGGACATTGTAGACGATGAGCGGGCGGTCGACGGCGTCGGCGACGGCGGTGAAGTGGCGCACGAGCCCGCGCTGCGTCGCCTTGTTGTAGTAGGGCGTGACGACCAGAACGCCGTCCGCGCCCGCTGCACAGGCCTCACGCGAGAGTGCGATGGCGGAGGCGGTGTTGTTCGAGCCGGTGCCGACGATGACAGGGACGCGGCCGTTTACCTGCCGGACGGACCGCTCGATGATCTCGGCGCGTTCGGCATAGGTCAGCGTCGCGCCCTCGCCGGTCGTCGCGCAGAGGATAAGCGCATCGGTGCCGGAGGCGATATGCCATTCGATCAGCTGCTCAAGGGCGGGGAAGTCGATGCCGTCGGGCGTCATTGGCGTCACGAGCGCAACGCCGGAGCCGCGGAATAAGGATTGGGACATGATGGAAGCTCCTCTCTTTTTTGATAGCAGCGTGGAAAATATTGCCGGGAGAAAAAGAACGGTTTTCCTTGAATCCTTGCGCATTTTATCCTATAATGTAGAAACGCAGGGAAATGCGGCCAATGGAGGACCCCTATGAAACGATTCTGGAAAACGATCATCTTGAGTATGCTGCTTGCGCTCACGCTGTGCGTCGGCGCGCAGGCCACAGAGAATACTATGCTCAAGGTCGGCTTAAAATACGGCACGAACGCTCTTTTTACGGCGCGGCTGCAAAACTACAACGATACGCTCAGCGGCTCCGGCTACGAGTTCGGCTATTACGATGCCGGCCGCAGCTTCGTTCCGCTCGCCGCGACGGATGAGCAGAGGATCACCGTTACGGTGGACAGCAACGCCTACGTTTCCGGCGGCGTGTGCTATGAGACGCGGCCGACGAATTACTCCACCATCCTCGGCGCCTACCACATTGAGCTGCTCACAGCGTTCGGTAGCTACGAGGAGGCGCTTGCGGTGGCGCAGAGCTACCCGAAGGGCTTCGTCGCCTACATCGACGGGGAGTATCGTGTGCGCGTCGGCAACCACGCGAGCTACGATGAGTCCGCGCGTGTGCTGTCGGAAACAGATGTGCTGGCCTATGGCGCGCAGATCGTAACGCCGAGCAGCACCGGCGTGGTCGTGTCGGTCACGGATACGGACACCGTTCTTTTTGAGTTCGACTGTTCGGGCCTTCGCAGTCTCGGTGTCCGCCCACGCTCGGTGAGCGGAGAGAAGACGGTGACGTGGTTCTCCGGCTACCGCTACTACGGCGGTTTTGAATACCAGCGCACGACCGGCGGCTACATCAGCGTCATCAACGTGCTGGACATCGAAGATTACGTCAAGTGCGTCATTGCGGCGGAAATGTCGAACGACTGGCCGCTCGAGGCGCTCAAGGCGCAGACAGTCTGCGCGCGCACCTATGCCGCGTCTCAGACGCGGCACCGCAGCGCAGGCTTTGATGTCTGTTCAACAACAGACTGTCAGGCCTATCGCGGCGCGGCACTCTCCAATGAGCGCTCCGACGCGGCGGCGGAGGAGACGCGCGGCGTCTATCTCTACTACAACGGCGAGCTGGTGACCAACGCGGTCTACTACTCCTGCAACGGCGGCGCGAGCGAGAGCTGCAAGAACGTCTGGGGCAGCGAGGTGCCGTATCTGCAGGGCAAGCTCGATCCTTACGAGGCAAGCGTCGCGTGGCGCTTCTCCCGCTACTACTGGTCGTTCACCGCGACCGGCGACGAGCTGCGCGAGGTGCTCAAGTCCGAGGCCAATACCGACATCGGGCAGGTGCAGAACGTCTATGTGTCCGAATACAGCGACACGGGCAACGTCATTGCCATTACCTATGAGGGGACCCGGGGCAGCTACACCGCGCGGCGCGAGAAGTGCCGCACGCTCCTCAACGGCGTGTACGACCATATCAACGTGCGCAGTATGCGCTATACCGTCACCGGCGGCGACGCGAGCACCTACTACGTCAACGATGCGCAGAGCTCGGTGACCGGCACGGGCGGGCTGTATGTGATCGACGGCGACGGCACGGTCACGCCGAACAATGCCGGCGCGAAGGATACCTACGTCATTACATCGGGCGGCGTGCAGTCGCTCGAGCGCAAGAGTGCGAACACAAGCAACACCTTCACCTTCTCCGGCTCGGGCTGGGGCCACAACGTCGGCATGAGCCAGTGGGGCGCGTTTGCCATGGCGGAGCAGGGCTATACCTATCGCGACATTCTGAATTTCTACTACACGGGCATCACGCTGAGCTGATGCGGAAAGAAGCAAGATGAAAACAAGTGATTTTTACTACGACCTCCCGCCGGAGCTGATCGCGCAGACGCCGCTGGAAAAACGCGACGAGTCGCGCCTGCTGTGTCTCGATAAGGCAACGGGGGAGTGGTCGCACCACCACTTTTATGAGCTGCCGGAATTTTTGAGGGCGGGGGACTGCCTGATTTTGAACAATTCCCGCGTTCTGCCGGCGCGCCTGCTGGGACACCGTTTGCCCGGCGGCGGAGCCTGCGAGGTGCTGCTGCTGCAAGACAAGGGCGATAAGGTGTGGGAGTGCCTTGTGCGTCCAGGCAAGCACCTGCGCGAGGGTGCGCGGGTGAGCTTCGGCGACGGCGAGCTGACGGCGGAGATCGCCGAGGTCCTGCCGGACGGCAACCGCCTGGTACGCTTCGACTACGAGGGAATTTTCCTTGAGGTGCTCGAGCGGCTCGGCAAGATGCCGCTGCCGCCCTACATCAAGGAGGAGCTGCAGGATCAGGAACGCTACCAGACTGTTTACTCCAAGGTCAACGGCTCGGCGGCGGCCCCCACGGCGGGTCTGCACTTCACGCCGGAGCTTCTGGAGAGGATCGCTGCCAAGGGCGTCGGCGTCGGCTATGTGACGCTGCACGTCGGGCTCGGCACGTTCCGACCGGTCAAGGAGGACGAGATCGAGCAGCACGATATGCACAGCGAATACTGCACCATTCCGCAGGAGACGGCGGATCTGATCAACCGCACGAAGGCGAACGGCGGGCGTGTGATCTGTGTCGGCACGACCTCCTGCCGCACCATCGAGAGCTGGGCGGGGGAGGACGGCACCATGACCGCGACCGGCGGCTGGACGAATATTTACATCTATCCGGGCTACCGCTTCAAGGTGATGGACGCGCTTGTCACGAATTTCCACCTGCCGGAGTCTACGCTCATCATGCTGGTGAGCGCGCTCGCGGGGCGCGAGCACGTTCTTGCCGCCTATGAGGAGGCGGTGCGCGAACGCTACCGCTTCTTCAGCTTCGGCGACGCGATGTTTATCTCCTGATGCATACGAATCGTATATGCATTGCATATACGATTCGATATTCTGTATATACAAAATGTGAGGAACGAGCTATGTTCAAGGTCATCAAATACGAGGGCAAGGCCCGGCGCGGCAAATTCCAATGCGCCCACGGCGGCGAGGTGCAGACGCCGGTTTTCATGAACGTCGGCACGCAGGCGGCGATCAAGGGCGGCGTGAGCGCGCTGGACCTCAAGGAGCTCGGCTGTCAGATCGAGCTGTCCAACACCTACCATCTCCATCTCCGCCCGAGCGACGACGTGGTGCGCCAAATGGGCGGACTGCATAAGTTCATGCACTGGGACGGCCCGATCCTGACGGACTCCGGCGGCTTCCAGGTGTTCTCCCTTGCGGGACTGCGCAAGATCAAGGAGGAAGGCGTCACCTTTGCCTCTCACCTCGACGGCCACCACATCTTCATGGGACCGGAGGAGAGTATGCGCATCCAGTCCAACCTCGGCAGCGACATTGCGATGGCCTTCGACGAGTGCGTGGAGAATCCGGCGCCCTACAAGTACGCGAAGGACTCCTGCGAGCGCACGCTGCGCTGGCTGGAGCGCTGCAAGGCAGAGCATGACAAGTTAAACTCCTTGCCGGATACCGTCAACCCGGGGCAGATGCTTTTCGGCATCAATCAGGGTGCGACCTTTGAGGATCTGCGCATCTGGCACATGAAGGAGATCGCAAAGATTGACTGCGATGGCTACGCTATCGGCGGTCTTGCGGTCGGCGAGCCGACGCAGGTGATGTACGACATCATCGACGCGGTCGAGCCCTATATGCCGCAGGACAAGCCGCGCTACCTGATGGGTGTCGGCACGCCGTCGAACATCATTGAGGGCGTGGCGCGCGGTGTGGACTTCTTCGACTGCGTGATGCCGGCGCGCAACGCGCGCCACGGCAAGCTCTTTACATGGGGTGGCGCGATCAACCTGAAAAACGAGAAATACAAGCTCGACGAGCGCTCGATCGACGAGCGCTGCGACTGCCCGACCTGCCGGAATTTCTCGCGCGCCTATCTGCGCCACCTCTTCAAGGCGGATGAGATGCTGGCGCTGCGCCTTGCGGTGATGCACAATCTCTATTTCTACAACAAGCTCACGGAACACATCCGCGACGCACTGGATGCCGGCGAGTTTGCGGCCTTCCGCGCGGAATACAGCGAAAAGCTTTCGGAAAGAGCGTAATTTGCCGCAGAAAACTCTTGCACATTAGGACGGATTCGGCTATAATGACAGCAATGCTGTTATGGCGGAACCTTAAAAACGAAAGGAACTTTAACAATTATGGAATCCCTTCTTCTCATGGTCGCGATGATCGCGGTCTTCTATTTCCTCATCATTCGTCCGGAAAACAAACGCAAAAAGCAGGCGGAGCAGATGCGCAGCAGCCTGAAAAAGGGCGACCGCGTCACCACCATCGGCGGTATGGTCGGCAAGATCGTGCAGGTCAACGACTCTACCATCGTCTTTGAGACGAGCGAGGACCGCGTCCGCATCGAGGTGACCAAGTGGGCGGTGCAGTCCACCGGCGCGATGGAGCAGGCTGCCGCGCAGAAGAGCGGCAAGAAGGCTGACAAGGTCGAAGAAAAGGTGGAGGAGACTCCTACTGTCGAGGAGAAAGCGACTGAGACGGTCGAGGCTCCTGCTGCGGAAGAAAAGCCCTCCTACGATCCCGAGATCAAGTAAATCATATCCTGACGCGAAAGCGCTGGCCGAATGGTCGGCGCTTTTTTGCGCACTTTTTTCGAGGGCCTGGATATAAAATGCAGCCTTGCGGCATACGCTCTTTTGAACGACCGGGATGGGGAGGACTATGGAATGGAGAAGAAGCGATTGTCGGTGAGGCCGATCATGCTCGGCTTGGCGACGGCGATGGGCGCATATCTGGTGCTGCTGACGCTTGCGGCCTATCTGACGGTGAGCGGCAGACTGGATGAGGTGCGAATAGGGCAAGCAGTATGGGCGTGTGCCTGCCTTTCGGCCTTCGGCGGTGCGATGATGACATTGCGAGGGAAACGAGGGGCAGCGGCGCTGCCGCTGCTTGCTGCTGCGGCGTTCTGGGTATGCGTGTCGCTGCTCGGGCTGCTCGCGTCGGATGCGCCGGACCTGAATGGGGTGCTGGGGCTGCTCACGGCGTCTGCACTTGGCGGGCTGCTTGCGGCGGGACTTGCGCGGCGGGAGAAGGGAAAACGGGCAAAGCGACATAAAACGCCTCGTTCCCGACGGTAAACATAAAGATCGAAAAACGGCGCATTCTGCGCGGCGTGAACGGATTGCACAAATATGGCCTGGTGGGGAATGAGGGCGGCCTGAAAGACGGTTTCCAGATTTTGTAAACGGCGGTTTTTCACGATACCATATCTTGTTCCGAAAAAGCTCGGTGTATGAAGTTTACATAATGGTGTTTACATAATATTTTGACATAATTGACAAAATTCGGGAAATTGAGGAAATCCGCTTGCGAAACGGGGACAAATAGCCTATATTTATAAGTGCTTTCGCTCCCTCGCTTTTTGCGCCCTGCGAATTTCCTCGGCGGAAAACAGTGAGGGATTTACATTGAAGCAAAGACGAACGGCGGCGCGTCTGCGATGCGTCAGTCTGCGAAAAATACCGCTTTCCATGCTGGCGCTTGCCGCTTTTTTTCTTCTCGGCGCGGTCCTCGGCGGCATGGTCGCCGCGCGCGGCGCGTCGGCAATGGGCGGCGAGCTGCGCCGATATCTTGAGGGCTACCTTGCCCTGCGCATCGAGGGCGCGCCCTCCTCCGCGGCGGTCTGGCAGACGATGGTCTGCTTTTTCCGTGCGAGCGTGGCGGTGTTCCTGCTGGGCTTTGCCTCCGTCGGCGTGGCGCTCATTCCGGCGGTGTGTGCCGCTCAGGGCTTCCTGTACGCCTATTCGCTTCTTTGCTTCGCCTCGGGTCTGGGGCAGGATGGATTTTTCCTGCTGCCTGTTCTCTTCGCGCTGCGGCTGATGCTTGTGCTGCCTTGCACGCTGCTGCTCGGCAGCGCCGCGTGGGAGACCTCGCGCGGTCTTGCGGCCTTATCGGTCGGCGGCGGAAAGCGGGCGAAGGGCGTGACCTACGGAAAGCGGTATTGGTCCCGCTTTGGGATCGCGTGTGTGTGTTTATTTTTTGGCGCGGCGCTGGAGCTGTGGTTCATTCCACGCATCCTGTCGCTTTTGCTGCGCTGATCTTACGGAAGGAGGTGTGCCGGATGGCGTCCGATTATCTGAAGCTCTATGAGGATTATCTGCGCGAGGAAAAGCACGCCTCCGAAAATACGCTCAGCTCCTATCTTCGCGACCTGCGCCAGTTTTCCGAGCACCTTGCCGCCCAGCGGGTGACCGATTTGCGCAAGGTCAAGACCGCCGCCATCAGCGACTACGTCGCGTGGATGGGCGGCAAGGGGAAGTCCGCCGCGACGGTCACGCGCGCGCTGGCCTCCATCAAGTCCTTTTATGCCTTCCTTGCCGAGCGCGGCGAGATCAAGACCAATCCCGCCAAGGGCGTCGCCGCCCTCAAGGTCGAGCGCAGGTTCCCGGAGATCCTGACCGGCAAGGAGGTCGAGCTGTTCCTCGACCAGCCGCAGTGCGTGGACGCCAAGGGCTACCGCGATCACGCGATGCTCGAACTGCTCTATGCCACCGGCATCCGCGTGAGCGAGCTTATCTCGCTCGACGAGAGCGACTGCAGCCTTTCCGCCGGCTTCATCCGCTGCGAGAGCAAGGGCAAGGAGCGCATCATTCCGCTCTATCCCGCCGCGGTCAAGGCGCTTTCGGATTACATCAAGGATGTCCGCCCTCAGCTGCTGGCCGATCCCGAGGAGACGGCGCTGTTCGTCAACATGAACGGCGAGCGCATGAGCCGTCAGGGCTTCTGGAAGATCGTCAAGCACTATCAGGAGATGGCACAGATCGACAAGGACATCACGCCGCACACGCTGCGCCACTCGTTTGCGGTGCATCTGCTGGAAAACGGCGCGGACCTGCGCGCCATTCAGGAGATGCTGGGTCACGCGGATATTTCCTCCACGCAGATCTACACCCACGTTGTGAAAAAGCAGCTGCGGGACATCTATCAGAAGGCGCACCCGCGCGCGTAATAGAAAAAGGAAACGGGAAGGACGTTTTGGCGTCCTTCTCTTTTTGCCCTCCGGCGCAATGCACCGCTTCCGGCGCGGTCGCATAGTATGCTGCGAGGAGGGGAGAGTATGGAACGCTATTTACTGGTTGCACGCTCCATCACGCACGCCCAGCAGATGATGAAGGTCCTGGACCGTGCGGGCATCCGCACACGGGTGCTGCGCGCGAGCGCCGAGCTGACGGGCCGCGGCTGCGGCTACACGCTGGAGGTCGCGGAGCGGAATTACGCCGCCGCCATCCGCCGCCTGCAGGACGCGCAGGTCGAGCCGGTCAAGATCGTTCGGAGGTAGGGCCATGATCTATCTGGACTCCGCCGCGACGACCTTCCAAAAGCCCCTGAGCGTTTCCTATGCGATGCAGAGGGCCATGCGCACCATGTCCTCGCCGGGGCGCGGCGGCTATGCCGCGGCCAGAGCAGCGGAGGAGACGGCCTTCCGCTGCCGAAGCCTTGCTGCCGAGCTGTTCGGTGTACCCTCGCCGGAGCAGGTCGTCTTTACCTCCAACGCGACGCACGCCCTGAACATTGCCATCCGTTCGCTCGTGCCGGAGGGAGGGCGCGTCGCCGTCTCCGGCTATGAGCACAACGCCGTCACGCGGCCGTTGCACGCGCTGGGCGCGAGGATCAAGGTCGCCGCTTCGCCGCTCTTTGACCGCGCCGCGCTGCTGCGCGCCTTTGAAAACAGCATCTCGCCGGAGCTTGACGCCGTCGTCTGCACGCACGTCTCCAATGTGTTCGGCTTCGTTCTGCCGATCGAGGAGATCGCTGCGCTCTGCCGAGCGGAGGGAGTTCCCCTGATCGTGGACGCCTCGCAGTCCGCGGGCATCCTGCCGTTCGAGCTGGACACGCTCGGCGCGGCCTTTATCGCCATGCCGGGACACAAGGGGCTTTACGGCCCGCAGGGGACGGGACTTCTGCTGTGCGCGCACGACGCCGCGCCGCTCCTCTACGGCGGCACGGGCAGCGCGTCGCTCGAGCAGACCATGCCGGACTTTCTGCCGGACCGGCTGGAGGCCGGTACGCACAATATGCCCGGCATCGCGGGCTTGGAGGCAGGGCTGCGCTTCGTACGGGAAAGACGGGAGCGTATCGAGCGCCACGAGCGCGCGCTGATCGAGCAGGCCGCCGCTGCGCTGCGCGGAATGGACGGCGTTACGGTCTATGCCGCGCGGGACGCCGCGGAGCAGGTCGGGGTGCTGTCCTTCAACCTGGATGGCAGGGAGCCGGAGGAGACCGCGGACGCGCTGGCGCAGCGGGGCTTTGCCCTGCGCGGCGGACTGCACTGCGCGCCCTACGCCCACCGCACGGCGGGAACGCTGCCGAACGGAACGGTGCGCCTGAGCGTCTCCGCCTTTACCTCGGCGGCGGATATCGACGCTTTTACCCATGCGCTGCGGAGCATCGTGCGCGGCTGAAGGCTGCGCTGCACAAATTCATGGAAAATTCATGCTCTTTCGGTTGCTTTTTTTTGCGGATTATATTAGAATATGAATAACTATTGCTTAAGAGGGATATGCCATGGAATTTGTGATGACCATACTCGAGGGTGCGTGGCGTTATGTGACGACCATCCGCATCGCAGACTATCTGGATATCGCGCTGATGGCCTATTGCTGCTATCTGCTGCTCCGCCTTGTGCGCAGCACTCGCGCGGAGAGCTTGGTCAAGGGCATTATGGTGTTTCTGCTGGCGCTGTGGATCTCGCATGTATTCAAGCTCAATGGCATTTACTTTATCCTCAACCACATGCTTGATGTCGGCATCCTCGCACTGATCGTCCTTTTCCAGCCGGAGATTCGCCGCATTTTAGAGCAGGTCGGCTCGAGTAAGCTGCGCTCGTTCATTCCCTTTGCCGCAAAGCAGCAGTCGAGCGCCATTGAAAACGCCATCGCGCAGACGGTGCTCGCCTGCACCGAGATGTCCAAGACCCGCACGGGCGTGCTGATCGTCTTTGAGCGTGAGATCAACCTCGACGAGATGGCGCGCACCGGCACCATCGTGGACGCGCAGGTGAGCAGCGAGCTGCTGAAAAACATCTTCTTCGTCAAGGCCGCGATGCACGACGGTGCGGTCATCATCCGCGACGGGCGCATCCTGGCGGGCGGCTGTATGCTGCCGCTGTCGAAGAATGTGAACCTCAGCCGCGACCTCGGTATGCGCCACCGCGCGGGCATTGGCATGAGCGAAAATTCCGACGCCGTGGTCGTCATCGTCTCGGAGGAGACGGGCACCATCTCCGTCGCCATCGGCGGACTGCTCAAGCGTCACCTCAAGCCGGAGACGCTCGAGAAGCTGCTCCTCAACGAGCTGATGCCGCAGACAGAGGAACCGGGAGCGGACAAGCCGCAGCTGCATTTGCCGCGTATCCTGAAAAAGCGGAAGGAGGACGACGAAGAAAATGGAGCAAACTAAAGGCCGCAGGGCGTTTTGCATCGGCTTGTCGATCCTCATTGCGCTGCTCGTTTGGTTCTACGCCAACGACGACACGGAGATCGAGATCTCCGTCAACGATGTGCCGATAGAATTTACCAACGAAGACACCACGCTGGCGGATAAGGGGCTCATGCTCCTCTCCAGTGAAGAGGAAACGGTCGACCTTACGCTGCGGATGCCTCGCAGCACCTATTTTAAGCTTGATCCAGATAAGATCCGCATTGTGGCTGACCTCAGCTCGGTCACTTCGACCGGCAAGCAGTCTATCACATACAGTGTCATTTATCCGCGCGGCCCGCGCGACGAGCTGCTTTCGAGCAGCATCACGCAGAAGGAGCCGGCCGTCCGCTCGACCGTCATTGAGATCGGCGAGCTGTTCCGCAAGAATGTGGAGATCCGCTGCAAGGTCGTCGGCAACGTGGCGGAGGGCTATATCGCCGGCACGGTCCGTATGCTGCCCGAGACGCTTGAGGTGCGCGGCCAGCAGGTCGACATCATGCAGGTGAGCTACGCGCAGGTCACGCTGAACATTGAAAACGCGACCTCCACGGTCGTGGAGCTGCTGGGCTTTGAGCTGTACGATTTCAGCGACCAGCTCATCCGTTCGAACCGCATCCATCCGGCCAGCGAGAGCATCCAGGTGACGATGCCGGTGATGACGGTCAAGGAGGTCCCGCTCACGGTCGAATTTGTCGAAACGCCCGGCTCGCGGCTCGAGAACGTCAAGTGGGCGCTGACGCCGATCGACACGATCACGCTTTCGGGCGACGCCTCGACGATGGCTGCCATCGACGAGATCAAGCTCGATACGCTCTCGCTCGCCGATCTCAAGGCGGCGGAGACCTTTACCTACGATATTCCGCTTCCTGACGGCGTGGACAATCTCAGCGGCGTGACGAGCGTGACGCTGACCATCCTGTTCGACGACATCGACTCCCTGACGGTGGACGCCACGCAGTTCGGCTACGAGAACCTGACGACCGAGCGTGATGTGACGGTCGTGACCTCGACGCTGAGCGTGACGCTGCGCGGCACGAGCACGGCGCTCGCGCGGGTGAATGAAGAAAACCTCCGCGTGGTGGCGGACCTGACGAACGTTTCCGACGCGGACGGCGTCTATACCGTCCCTGCAACGGTTTATGTGGACGGGCTGGACGTCGGCGCCGTCGGCAGCTATCAGGTGACCGTGCGTTTGAGCGGCGGAGCGGAAAACAGTACAGAGCATAACTGAAGGAGAACCTATGACCCAGATAGCAACGGTTGAAAAAATATTGCGCGGCGGCAGGGCGGAGATCTCCGTTCCCCGCAAGTCCGCCTGCGGACACGACTGCGAGAGCTGCTCGGGCTGCGGGATGCAGGGCTCGTCCACCCATGCGGTGGCGCTCAATCCCATCGGCGCGCAGGCGGGACAGAAGGTCGTGGTCGAGAGCAGCAACAAGCGGCTCTATGGCGTGATGCTGCTGGTCTACGCGGTGCCCATCGTGTTGTTTCTGATCGGCTACTTTGCCTCCTACGCGCTGACCTCTGAAAGCCTGCGCTATGCCATCGCCATTGCGGCGTTCTGCCTCGGCATCGTGCCGGCGATCCTCTACGATCGCAAGCTGAAGCGTGAGGGCGGGCTGGCGTTCACCATCATACGAACCCTGTAGCGCAGATATGTTCGGCTACGTTCTGCCCTCGCGGGATCGGCTCGACGAGCGGGAACGCGAGCGCTTCCGCGCCGTCTACTGCGGACTGTGCCACACGCTCCGGGAGCGCTACGGCTTTGCCGCGAGCCTCCTGCTCAACTACGATTTCACCCTTTTAGCCATTCTGCTCTCAAGCGGAGACGAGGAGTCCTGCACCGTGCGGCGCTGCGCCGTGCATCCCTGTAAGGGCTGCCGCGCACAGACAAGCACGCCGGCGCTCGAGGCCGCGGCGGACCGGACCGTGATCCTCTCCTGGTGGCAGCTGCGGGATCACATCGCCGACCACGGCTTTTGGAGCGGACTTAAATACCGCTTTGCTTCGCTCTTTCTGCGCGGTGCTTACCGCAGGGCAGGGGAGCGGCTGCCGCGCTTCGACGCGGCGGTGCGGCTGCATCTCCAAGCGCTCGCGGCGCTGGAGGATGCGCGCTGCGCCTCTATTGATATGGCGGCAGAGCCCTTCGCGGCGCTGATGGCGGACGCGGCGGCAGACCTCACGGACGAGAAGCGCCGGCGCATCCTCGGTCAGATCCTATATCAGCTCGGCCGCTGGATCTACCTCATCGACGCGGCGGACGACCTGAAAAAGGATACCGAAAGTGGGAATTATAACCCACTGCTTTACCGTTATCATACGGAAAACGGCGTTCTCGGCGACGCGGACAGGCTCGCGCTGGCCGAAACGCTGGACGCCTCCATCGAGCGCATGGCGAGCGCCTACGCACTTTACGACTACGGCGTATGGACGCCGATCCTGGACAGTATATTTTATGAGAGCCTTTACGGCATCGGCAAAGCCGTTTTGGACGGGACCTACCGCCGCCGCACGCGGACGCGGTACGGTGAACGCAAGAAGAAAAGCAACGAGGAAGCACTATGAACGACCCCTACAAAGTATTGAACATCTCGCCCTCCGCATCGGACGAGGAGGTAAAGAAGGCCTATCGTGACCTTGCGCGGAAGTATCATCCCGACAATTATCACGATAACCCGCTTGCCGATCTCGCGCAGGAGAAGATGAAGGAGATCAACGAGGCCTACGAGCAGATCCAGAAGCAGCGCAGGGCGGGCAGCGGCTACGGTGCGCCGCGGCAGAGCTACTACGGCACGACGAGCAACGGCTATTCCAGCGCCGACCCGACCATGCAGCAGATCCGTCTCGCCATCGCCCGCGGCGACATTTCGCAGGCGGAGCGCCTGCTGAACGCGGTCAGCGACCACAATGCCGAGTGGAGCTTCCTCATGGGCAACGTCTGCTACCGCCGCGGCTGGCTGGACGAGGCAAAGCGCTATTTCGAGACGGCCTGCCGGATGGACCCGGAGAATCCCGAGTACCGGCAGGCGCTCGCGGCCTTCAACAACCGCGGCTACCGTCCGCAGGGCTATCAGACCGTTTCCACGAGCTGCGGCAACGACGCCTGCTCGAACTGGTGCCTCGCGGCACTGTGCTGCAATCTTCTCGGCGGCGGAGGCTACTTCTGCCTGCCGTGTATGTTCTGATTTGAATGAGGAGGAGATCACATTGGTCAAAAGCATGACGGGCTACGGAAGAGCCCGCGAAACGCGCAGCGGCCGCGATATCACCGTCGAGGTCCGCTCGGTCAATAACCGCTATCTTGACTGCGCCGTCAAGATGCCGCGCGCCTACATCTTCGCCGAGGACGCCGTGAAGGCGCGGGTGCAGAAGGCCGTCTCGCGCGGCAAGGTAGACGTGTTCATCACCATCGACACCTCGGCGGCGGACGAGGCGGTCGTCAAGCTCAACCGCCCGCTTGCGCAGGGCTACTACAAGGCGCTGTGCGAGATCAACGAGGCCTGCGGTCTTGAGAGCGAGATCACCGCGTCGACCATCGCCCGCTTTCCCGACGTCCTGACCGTCACCAAGGCGGAGGAGGACCTGGAGAGCGTCGCCGCCGACCTCTGCGCCGTGCTCGATGACGCGCTTGCCGCGTACAATCGGATGCGCGCGACCGAGGGCGAGCGTCTTGCCGCCGACATTGGCAGCCGGCTCGATACCATCGAGCACATCACCGGCATGGTCGAGGAGCGCTCGCCGCAGACCGTTGCGGAGTACCGCGCGCGCCTGACCGCCAAGATGGAGGAGGTCCTGCAATCGACCACCATCGACGAGGCCCGCATTCTCACCGAGGCCGCCATCTTTGCCGATAAGATCGCCGTCGACGAGGAGACCGTCCGCCTGCGCTCCCACGTTTCCCAACTGCGTACCATGCTCGTCTCCGACGAGCCGATGGGCCGCAAGATGGACTTCCTCATTCAGGAGGTCAACCGCGAGAGCAATACCATCGGCTCCAAGTGCAACGATATTACCATCGCGCGCGATGTGGTCGCCCTGAAGGCGGAGGTCGAAAAGATCCGCGAGCAGGTGCAGAACATCGAGTGAGGAGGGGACGATGAAGCTCATCAACATCGGCTTCGGCAATCTGGTCTCCGCCGAGCGTGTGCTGGCCATCGTCAGCCCCGACTCCGCGCCGATCAAGCGCCTCATTCAGGAGTCGCGCGAGCGCGGTATGCTGATCGACGCGACCTACGGCCGAAAGACCGCGTCCGTTTTCGTGATGGACAGCGACCATGTGGTGCTCAGCGCCATCGCGGCGGAGAAGCTCGCGCAGCGGCTCGGCCTTGAAATTTTGGGAGGATTGGAAGAAAACGAATGAAAACAGGGAAGACCTTTATCATCTCCGGCCCCTCCGGCGTCGGCAAGAGTACTGTGCTCCGTGAGCTGCTGCGGGACCGCGACGACCTCTATTTTTCGATCTCCGCCACAACGCGCACGCCGCGTGAGGGGGAGGTCAACGGCGTGCACTATCATTTCATCAATGTCGATCAATTCCGTGAAATGATCCAGGAGGATGAATTCCTTGAGTATGCCGAGTATGTCGGCAACTTCTACGGCACGCCCAAGCGCTATGTGGACGAAGCCATGGCGCAGGGGAAGGACGTTATCCTCGATATCGAGGTGCAGGGCGCCCTGCAGGTCATCGGCAAGCGGCCCGATACCGTGCGCATCTTCATCGCCCCTCCCTCGTGGGACGCGCTGGAGCAGCGCCTGACCGGACGCGGGACGGACAGCCCCGAGAAGATCCAGAAGCGCCTTGTCCGCGCCAAGGTCGAGCTTCAGACCGCCGACACCTACGATTACTTTGTCATCAACGACACGGTGGAAAATGCCGTGCGCGAGATCAACGCCATCATGCTCGCCGAGCATTGCCGCCCGAGCGAGCGCATGGAGATATTGCAGTAAGATATCTAATTTAATTTATCAATCATGCCGCGCCGCGGCGAAAGGAAGTATACGACTATGATGCTCTATCCCGCTATGAACACCCTCACCAAGAATGTCCCCAACCGTTACCTGCTGGTCAACGTGGTCGCGCGCCGCGCCCGTCAGATCGCGGAGGACGCCGAGCTGGAGGGGATCCACCTGACCGAAAAGCCCGTTACCGAAGCCATCAATGAGGTCGCCGACGGCGAGATCACCGCGGCGGACATTGATACGCACATCAATAAGTAAGAACGAACGATTCGCCGGAGAGGGGGAGAAGCATGGAACAGCAGATCGCAAGGATCGCCCTCTCTGGCGTACCCTACAGTGCGGACAAGCTGTATTCCTACCTCGTCCCGCCCGAGCTGGCTGACGCCTGCCGCGCGGGCGTTCGTGTGAGTGTACCGTTTGGCCGCGGCAACCGCCGCACCGAGGGCTTCGTGCTCGAAACGCTGTGCGAAGCGGCGGACAAGCCGCTCAAGCCGGTCTTTACCGTGCTGGACGAGCAGCCGCTGCTCGACACGTCCCTGCTGCGCCTTGCCAAATGGATGAAGGCGCGCTATTTCTGCACGGTCTACGACGCGCTCAAGACCATTCTGCCCGCGGGCATCTGGTTCCGCTACCGCGAGACCTACCGCTTAGCAGACGGTGTACAGGAGAGCGACTTGTCAGCACTTGCCGCGGCGAACCGAACGGATAAGCTGCTGCTTGAGGCCATCACCGCCCGCGGCGAGCTGGAGCGCAGCGAGCTCGAGGAGCTCGGCGGCGCACAGACGATGAAGCGGCTCAAGCTCCTGTGCGAGCAGGGCGTGCTGTACTCCGAGACGACGGCCATCCGGCAGATCAGCGACAAGTCGGTGCGTATGGTGAGCCTTGCCGTGAGCGCGGAGGACGCGCTCGCCGCGGTCGAGCCAAAACGCCGCAGCGCGCCGCTGCGCTATGCGGCGGTCGAAATGCTCTGCGCGCAGGGCACGCTCTCCTCGTCGGATATCTGCTACTATACCGGCGCGTCGCTGCAAACGCTGCGCGGGCTGGAAAAGGCGGGCATCGTTTCATTTGCCAAGCAGGAGGTCCTGCGTGTCAGCAGGCATGAGCCCGTTGAGATGGCCCTGCCCATCGTGCTCAACGACGAGCAGCAGCAAGCCTTTGACGGACTGCTGCCGCTCATTGCCCGCCGCGAGGCGGGAGCGGCGCTGCTGCATGGCGTGACCGCCAGCGGCAAGACGCAGGTGTATATCCGCCTCATTGAGGAAGCTCTGGCGATGGGCCGCACGGCGATGCTGCTCGTGCCGGAGATCGCGCTCACGCCGCAGATGATGGCGAAATTTACCGCCTATTTCGGCGAGAACGTCGCCATGCTCCACAGCGGTCTCCAGCTGACGGAGCGCTACGACCAGTGGAAGCGCATCCGCCGCGGCGACGTGCGGGTCGTGCTCGGCACGCGCAGCGCGGTGTTTGCGCCACTGCCGGATCTCGGACTTATCATCATGGATGAGGAGCAGGAGCCGACCTACTGCTCGGAAAACCCGCCGCGCTACCATACGCGCGATGTCGCGCAGTTCCGCTGCGCGCAGAGCGGCGCGCTGCTGCTGCTCGGCTCGGCGACGCCGACGGTCGAGACGATGTATTACGCGCGGGAAGGGCGCTATCAAGTTTTCCCGCTTTACAGACGCTACAATGAAAAAGCGCTCCCCGAGGTGTTCATCGCCGATTTGCGCGACGAGCTTCGCGCGGGGAACGAGACCGCCGTCAGCGAGCCGCTCCGCTCCGCGCTGGAGGAAAATCTCGCGCGCGGCGAGCAGAGCATTCTCTTTCTCAACCGCCGCGGCAACAGCCGGATGCTGCTGTGCGGTGAGTGCGGCGAGGTGCCCGAGTGTCCGCGCTGCAGCGTTCCGATGACCTATCACAGTGCGAACGGACGGCTGATGTGCCACTATTGCGGTCACAGCGAGCCGGCCTATGACCGCTGCCCGCAATGCGGCGGCATCATGAAGCACATCGGCACCGGTACGCAGAAGGTCGAGGAGGAGCTGCACGCTCTGTTCCCCGGAGAGAAGGTCCTGCGTATGGACACCGACACGGTCGGCGCGTCGCATGGGCACGAAAAGCTCCTGCGGCAGTTTGAAGAAGAAAAGATCCCGATCCTGCTCGGCACCCAGATGGTCGCCAAGGGCCTGGATTTTGAGAACGTCACGCTGGTCGGCGTCCTCTGCGCCGACGCCTCGCTCTATATCGACAACTACCGTGCGCCGGAGCGCACCTTCAGCCTGCTCTCGCAGGTCGTGGGCCGCGCGGGCCGCGGCAGCAAGCAGGGCAGAGCGATCATTCAGACCTTCACGCCGGAAAACGAGGTCATCCGCGCGGCGGCCGCACAGGATTACGACGCGTTCTACGAAAGCGAGATCCGGATGCGGCGCCTGCGCCGCTATCCGCCGTTCGCCGACCTCTTCTCCTTTACCGTGACCGGGGCGGACGAGAGCCGCGTCATCCGCGCGGCAAAGGCGCTGCGCGACGCGCTTGGCTACGCCGTCGAACGGCGCGAGGAGCTCAAGCCGCTGAGCATCGAGGTGCTCGGTCCTGCCGGGGCGAGCGTGGTGAAGGTCAACAACCGCTACCGCTACCGTGTTTTTCTCGTCGGCAAGGGCTGTCCGGCGCTGCGCCGTCTGGTGGCGGAATATCTCTATGCGTTTTATCAACACAAGGAAAACCGCGGTCTCGACATTTTTGCCGACTGCAATGCGATACAATAGGAGGAACTGCTATGGCCATTCGTGAGATCAGAAAAAAGGGCGACCCGTGTTTGGAGAAGGTCTGCCACCCGGTGACGGAATTCAATGAGCGTCTGCACCTGCTGCTGGACGATATGCGTGAAACGCTGGAGGAGTCCGGCGGCGTCGGGCTTGCCGCGCCGCAGGTCGGCATCCTGCGCCGCGTGTGCATCGTGGAGGACAGCGAAGGCGAGATCATCGAGCTCGTGAACCCCGAGATCGTCAAGGCTGAGGGCGAGCAGACCGGCCTGGAGGGCTGCCTGAGCCTGCCCGGACGCTGGGGCATTGTCACCCGTCCCTACACCGTGCGCGTGCGCGCGCAGGACCGCGACGGCGCGACCTTCGAGGTCGAGGATGAAGACATCACCGCCCGCTGCTTCTGCCACGAGATCGAGCATCTGGACGGACACCTGTTCAGCGAGCACTGCGACCGCCTGCTCACCGACGAGGAGCTGGAGCAGTATCTCAAGGAGCACGAGGACGAGTACGAAAGGGAAGACGACGAATGAGGATCGTATTCATGGGAACGCCCGACTTTGCAGTCGCGTCGCTCCGCCGTCTGGTGGAGGACGGGCATGAGGTCGTCGGCGTATTCACCCAGCCGGACAAGCCCAAAAACCGCGGCATGAAGCTGACCTTCTCACCTGTGAAGGAATATGCCTTAACACAAGACCTGCCGGTCTATCAGCCGCTCAAAATGCGCGACGGGGAAGCGCTCGGCATATTGCGGGAGCTTGCGCCCGAGCTGATCGTGGTCGCGGCCTACGGAAAGATCCTGCCGCAGGAGATCCTGGACCTGCCGCAATACGGCTGCATCAACGTTCACTCCTCGCTTCTGCCGAAGTATCGCGGCGCCGCGCCCATCAACTGGGCGATCCTGAACGGCGAGCGCATTACCGGCGTTTCCATCATGTATATGGTCGCGGCGCTCGACGCGGGCGATGTCATCCGCACGGTCTCGACCGAGATTGGTGAGCATGAGGATGCCGCGGCGCTGACAGAGCGCCTTGCTGAGCTCGGCGCGCAGGCGCTGAGCGAGGCGATCCCGACGCTTGCGGACGGCACGGCAAAGCGCACCCCGCAGGACGAGTCGGCATTCACCTATGCGCCCATGCTCGACCGCTCGCTTTCGCCCATCGACTGGACGAGGAGCGCGCGGGAGATCGACTGTCAGGTGCGCGGTCTCATTCCGTGGCCCTGTGCCGCGACGAGTGTGGACGGGAAGAGCGTCAAGGTCTACGAGACCCTTTCCGGGGAAATGACCGCCGACGCGCCCGGCACGATGCACGCGGTCAAGCGCGGCCTTTCCGTTGCCTGCGGCGACGGCAGGAGCCTCATCATCACACAGCTTCAGGCGGAGGGCGGCAAGCGCATGGCGGCTGCCGACTATCTGCGCGGTCACCCGCTCAAAACAAACGGCTAAAGGGGAGAGCTTATGCCTTACTATTCTTACGGCTACGGTTACGATTCGGCCAACCTGATCTACCTCATTCTGCTGGTCCCAGTCCTGCTGCTGTCGCTCTATGCGCAGGCGGCGGTCAGCGGCAATTTCTCGCGTTACAGTAAGGTGACGAATCGCCGCGGACTGACCGGCGCGCAGGCGGCGGCCAGTGTGCTGCGCGCGCACGGCATCACAGACGTCGGCATTGCCCGCTGCTCAGGCAAGCTGACCGACCACTACGATCCGCGCAATAACACCATCTTTCTCTCCGACTCCGTTTACGATGCCGCCACGGTCGCGGCGGTCGGCGTTGCCGCGCATGAGGCGGGGCACGCGGTGCAGTACGCCGTGGGCTACGGTCCCGTCAAGCTGCGCAGCGCCATCGTGAAGACGACGCAGCTCAGCTCGCAGGCCTCGTTCATCATTCTGATGCTCGGCCTCGTGCTCTACAGTCAGCCGATTCTGCTGCTCGGCATTGTCCTCTTTGGCGTGGTCGCGTTCTTCCAGCTCGTCACGCTGCCGGTGGAGTTCAACGCCTCCCACCGCGCGCTCGAAACGCTGGAGGGGGAGCATATCCTGGAGGACGAGGAGATGGCCGGTGCGCGAAAGGTGCTCCGCGCCGCGGCGCTGACCTATGTCGCTGCGCTGCTCTCATCGCTTTTGCAGCTCCTGCGCTACGTTTTGATCTTCCTCAACCGCTCCGGGAATCGCCGCGGAGGGCGCCGATGAGAGTCGACCGTGCAAGAGAAGCGGCGCTGGACGCGTTGGCGGCCTGCCGCCGGAACGGCGCGTGGATCGATGGCGCGCTCAAGCAGGTGCTCAAGCGGGACGGGCTTTCCGGCCGCGATGCAGCCTTTGCCAGCCGCATTGCCTACGGCGTGATGCAAAGCCGCATTTACCTTGATCGCTGTCTGGCGCGCTGCCTGACGCAGAGGCCCGAAAAGCTCGAGCCGCTGCTGCTGGATATTCTCCGCGTCGGTGCGTATCAGATCCTTCTCATGGATAAGGTGCCAGTCAACGCCGCCGTGAATGAGGCGGTGGAGATGGCGAAGGCGCACAAGCTATCCCGCGCGGCGGGACTGGTGAACGCGGTGCTGCGCAATGTGGACCGCAGAAGGGGAGAGCCGCTTGCCTTTGCGGACGAGCTTGAAGCGCTCTCCGTACAGACGAGCCACCCGCGTGCGCTCGTCGAGCGCATGGTCGGCCTGCTCGGCGCGGAGGAGGCGGAAGCCTTTCTCCGCGCGGACAATGAGCCGGTTCCGACCACCATTCAGACCAACACGCTCAAAACGACCGCGAAGCAGCTTCGCGCCTCGCTGGAGGATGAGGGCGTAACCGTGGAGCCGCACCCTTGGCTCGCGGACTGCTTCACCGTTTCCGGCACCGGCGATCTGGAAGGTCTGCGCGCGTGGCGCGAGGGCTGGTTCACGGTGCAGGATGCCGCGGCGAAGCTGACGGCTTTGGCTGCCGCGCCAAAGGCGGGGAGCTTTGTCATCGACACCTGCGCCGCCCCCGGCGGGAAGTCCTTCGCCATGGCGATGTGCATGGAAGGGAAAGGACACATTCTCTCCTGCGATGTGGAGGAGCACAAGCTGCGGCTCATGGAGGCCGGTGCGGAGCGGCTGGGGATCGAGTGCATGGAGGTCCGCTTGGCCGATGGCCGTGTCTGCGATGAAGAGCTTGCGGAGAAGGCGGACATCGTCGTCTGCGACGTGCCGTGCTCCGGACTCGGCATCATCCGCAAGAAGCCGGATATCCGCTATAAGGACATGGCTTCGCTCGCGGGTCTGCCCGCGATCCAAAGCGCCATTCTGGACAATGCCTCACGCTATGTCCGGCGCGGCGGGACGCTCGTTTACTCCACCTGCACGGTGCTTCCCGAGGAAAACGAGCGGGTGACGGATGCGTTTCTCCGCGCGCACCCGGACTTTACTTACGATGTCTTTGCGCTGCCCGCCCCCATCGGCACAGTTGAGGGACACATCACGCTCTGGCCGCAGCGCCAAGGGACGGACGGCTTTTACATCTGCCGCATGACGCGCAAGGAATGAGGATGACGATGACCGATATCAAATCCATGACACAAGAGGAGATCACCGACGCGCTGCGCGCGATGGGCGAGCCTGCCTTCCGCGGCAAGCAGGTGTTCTCCTGGCTCCATAAGGGTGCGACCGACTTTGCGGAGATGAACAACCTCTCCAAGCCCCTGCGAGAAAAGCTCGGCAAGGAGTTTACCATTACAGCGCCGACCGTCGCCCGCAAGCAGGTTTCCCGGCTCGACGGCACCGTTAAATACCTCTGGGAGCTGCGCGACGGCAACTGCATCGAGACGGTGCTCATGAGCTATCACCACGGCAACACCGTCTGCATCTCCTCGCAGGTCGGCTGCCGGATGGGCTGCAAATTCTGCGCCTCCACCATAGCTGGCAAGGTAAGAGACTTAACACCTTCGGAGATGCTTGACCAGGTGCTCTTTACCCAGCTGGATTCGGAAAAGGACATCTCCAACATCGTTCTCATGGGCATCGGCGAGCCGCTGGACAACCGCGCGAACGTGCTGCGCTTTCTGCAGCTTGTGAACCACCCGGAGGGGCTGAACATCGGAATGCGCCACATCTCGCTTTCCACCTGCGGCGTCGTACCCGGCATCGACGCGCTTGCGGAGGAAAACCTGCAGCTCACGCTTTCCGTTTCGCTCCACGCGCCGGACAGCGCGACGCGCAGCCGCATCATGCCGGTCAACAACGCCTACGACGTGGAGGAGCTGTTCGCCGCCTGCCACCGCTATTTTAAGAAAACCGGCCGCCGCATTTCGTTTGAGTACGCGATGATCGACGGCGTGAACGACCACGACTGGCAGGCCGACCTGCTCACCGAGCGCATCCGCGGGATGCCGGGGCACGTCAATCTGATCCCGCTCAACGACGTGGTCGAAAGCGAGTTCAAGCCCAGCCGCCGCGTCGCGGCGTTTCAGAAGCGGTTGGAGTCCCACGGCCTGACGGCGACGGTGCGCCGCAGTCTCGGCGGGGATATCGATGCCTCCTGCGGCCAGCTGCGCCGCAAGGAGATGGAGGCAAAGGAGAGAGGACAATGAAAGCCTGCGGCATCACGGACGTTGGACTGCAGCGTCACGAAAATCAGGATACCTTTGCCGTGGAGCGCGGCGTGGCGGACGGTCAGCTCATTGCGGTCGTGTGCGACGGCATGGGCGGCGAGAACTGCGGGCAGATCGCCAGCAGCCTTGCAGTCCGCGCCTTTCTCGACGAGCTTCACGCGGTCCTGCGCGCGGATATGACGACGGAGCAGCTGCGCGAAGCGGTGTCGTTCTGCGTTTCCAAAGCAAACGCTGCCGTCAACCGCCACGCGCAGGAGCATACGGAGTGTCACGGCATGGGGACAACGCTCGTCTCCGCCGTGACGAACGGCTCCGGCGCGGTCATCTGCAACGTCGGCGACAGCCGTGCCTACCGCGTCGGCGCGGAGAGGCTCGAGCGCATCACGCGCGATCATTCGGTGGTCGAGGGCTTGATCGAAAGCGGCAATATCACCGCCGAGCAGGCGCGCACACACCCCAACCGCAACCTCATCACCCGTGCGCTCGGCCCCGAGGAGCATATCGAGTGCGACGTGTATGATGTGACGCTCGGCGCGGACGAGCGGCTGCTGCTCTGCTCGGACGGGCTGGTCGTCACCGCCACGGACGAGGAGATGTATGAGGCGGTCGCCCGGGGCGAAAAGCCGGCGGAGAGCCTTGAGCACCTGCTCGAGCTTTCCAAACAGCGCGGCGCGCCGGATAACGTTACCGCTGTGCTGCTCTATCACGAGTGAGAAAGGAGGGCGCATAGATGGATCAAATGATCGGCAGAATGCTGGACAACCGCTATGAGCTGCTTGAGCTGATCGGCAGCGGCGGCATGGCAATGGTCTATAAGGCCAAGTGCCACCGGCTCAACCGCCTTGTGGCGGTCAAGGTATTGAAAAGCGATTTCGCGAGCGATGCGGATTTCCGCCGCCGCTTCTACGATGAATCCCAGGCCATCGCGATGCTCTCCCACCCGAACATCGTTTCGGTCTATGACGTATCGCGCTCCTCGCCGGAGTACATCGTCATGGAGCTCATCGACGGCATCACACTCAAGCAGTATATGGAGCGGCGCGGGCGTCTGAACTGGCGCGAGTCGCTGCATTTCATCACACAGATTATGAAGGGGCTGAGCCACGCGCATTCGCGCGGCATCGTCCACCGCGACATCAAGCCGCAGAACATCATGGTGCTGCGCGACGGCAGTGTCAAGGTCACGGACTTCGGCATCGCCTGTCTTTCCAACTCCGCCAACACCATGACGCAGGAGGCGCTCGGCTCCGTCCACTACATCTCGCCCGAGCAGGCGAAGGGCAACCGCCCCGACGCGCGCTCGGACATCTACTCCGCCGGCGTCGTGCTCTATGAGATGCTCACGGGCCGCCTGCCCTTTGAGGGCGACAGCGCCGTGTCCGTCGCGATCCAGCATTTAAGCAGCGTGCCGCTCTCCCCGCGGGAGATCGACCCCGACGTGCCCGAGGCGCTGGAAAAGATCTGCATGAAGGCGATGGCCTCGGACATCGACCGCCGCTATCCGACGGCGGATGCCATGCTTGCCGACCTGGAGGAGTTCCGCAAGAACCCCGACGTAGACCTTGATTTCAGCATCGAGGACCTGCGCCGCCCCGATACCGACGAGCCGACGCAGTATATCCCCGCCGTGCAGGCAGTCACGCCGAAGCGGGAGGAGCCGCAGGAGGACGAGCCGGTCGACGAGAAAAAAACGCAGAAAATGCTTCTGCTGGCCGGCGGCATCGCGCTGGCCGCGGTGATCGTGTTCGCTCTGTGGAACGTCATCATGGGCAGCTTCCGAAAGGAGCCTGTGCAGACGGAGTTCACCGTGCCGAATCTTCTCGGCATGACCATTGAGGAGGCTGAGGCCGACGAGCGGGTGAAGGGCATCTTCACCATTACGGAGATGGGCAGCCGCGCGAGCAGCGAGTACGCGGAGGGTCAGATCGTTGATCAGACGCCTGCGGCCGACAACGTGGTGCGCAGCAACCGCGAGATCCAGGTCTTTGTCAGCACCGGCGAAAAGACCGAGCCGATGCCGAGCGTCACGGGACTGGAGTGGCGCAGCGCGAAGATCATACTTGACGACCTTGGGCTGGACCTGCAGTATAACTGGAAGGATGAGTATTCCGACTCCATCACCTCCGGCTGCGTGATCCGCACGGAGCCGGCAAAGGGAGAGCTGCTCCGACAGGGCGATGTACTGCTGCTTTACCGCAGCAAGGGTCCGGAGCCTCGGCCCGTCACCGTAGTCTCTTATCTCGGCTACGAACAGACGACGGCGGTGGAGGAGGCCGAGACGCTCGGCTTGAAGGTCACCGTGAAGCACGTTTACAGCGACGCGCTTGCGGGCACCGTCGTTGAGCAGAGCATCGCGCAGGATACGGTCGTCACCACCGGCGCCGAGATCGTGCTCACCGTCAGCGACGGGCCCGATCCTTCCGTTTCCGGCACAGAGGGGATCCCCCCGGAGGCGGCGTGAGAGGACGGATCAAAAAGGCTCTCAGCGGCTTTTACTATGTCGATACCGGCGAGGGGATCGTGACCTGCCGCGCGCGCGGGCGCTTCCGTAAGGAGGGCGTTTCGCCGCTTGTCGGCGACCGCGTGGAGATCACGGTATCCGGCACGGAGGGCATGGTCGACGCCATCGAGCCGCGGCGCAATGTTTTTTCGCGTCCGGCGGTCGCCAACATCGACCAGCTCGTGATCGTGGCGTCGAACGCCATCCCGCAGACCGATCCGTATCTCATCGACCGCATGACCGCCATCGCTGCGCTGAAGGGCTGCGAAGTCCTGATCTGCATCAACAAATCGGACCTTGACCATGCCGACGAGCTGTGCGCCATCTATGAAAAGGCGGGGCTTCCGTTTCTGCTCACAAGCGCCGAAACGGGGGAGGGCATTGCCGAGCTGCGGGAGCGTATTTCCGGCAAGTTGTCTGCCTTTACAGGTAATTCCGGCGTTGGAAAATCGAGCCTGCTCAATGCGCTCGACCCATGCTTTTCCGTACAGGTCAGCGAGGTCAGTCAGGCGCTCGGACGCGGACGCCACACCACGCGCCATGTGGAGCTGTATACCCTCTCCGGCGGCGCGGAGATCATCGACACGCCCGGCTTTTCCTCCTTTGATACCGACGAGCTTGGGCTTGCGCTGAAGGAGCGGCTACCGGAGACCTTTTTGGACTTCGCGCCCTATCTGGACGGCTGCCGCTTCGCTGGCTGCAGCCACACGAAGGAAAAGGGCTGCGCCGTTCTGGAGGCCGTGCGTGCAGGGAAGCTCTCCGCCTCGCGGCACGCGAGCTATCTGCGGCTCTACAACGAGCTCAAGGACCTGCGGGAGTGGAGCAGCAAATGAAGAAGCGAAAGCGGCGGGAAATCCCGCCGCTTTTTCCACGCCCGCAGGGCACGGGACAACGCCGCGCGGTATATACTGTAGCATCAGGCGTGACGGGAAGGAGGTGCGGCCATGTGGGGCAGGAACTGGTGCTGTCTGGGCATCTGCGCGCTGGCGCTGGGACTGGCGATCTTCATCGTTGCCATTTTTCCGGTGGGCTTTCTGATGTTTCTGGTCGCGTTGCTTCTCGTCGTCTGCGGCTGGGGCTGTATCCGGAGGAGGTGAGCGGATTTGAAGATCGTGGTGTGGAAGTCGCCCAAGGCCCTGTGCGGTGTGCTGCGGCTGCTGTTCGGGATCAAAGACGGGCAGGAATAAAGCGGTCCTTTGGCGCATAGAGTGAAGCAAAACCGTGCCAAAGGAGAGGACTGCCATGGAGCTTGAACTGTGCAAAGAAACGTATTCCTGTTATGAGGCTCTGCCGCCGCTTGTGGAGACGCGCGAGCAGAGCACCGAGACCATCGTCCCCGATTACTGCCCCGACATCGCGCGCATCGTGGAGGGCAGCGGCTGCCTCTTCGTGCGCAGCCGCGAGATTGCGGACGGGCGCGTGAGCGTTTCCGGCTCGCTGCGCGTGACGCTTTTGTACATAGCCGACGGCAGCGGCGGGCTCAAGAGCTTTTCGTACACGCTTCCCATCGAGGAGACGCTGGACGGACGGCTGCGCGAGGGCTGCACCGAGGCGAGCGTGAGCGGCTGCGTCAGCGCGCTGGAGGTCCGCGCGCTCAATCCGCGCAAGATCATGACGCGCGCCGCTGTCGAGCTGACCGTTACGCCTTACTGCGCCGCGCAGCTCACGGCCTGCGGCGATGTGACGCAGCGGGCGGAAAACGGCATTGAGACGCTGTGCGAGACGCAGGAGGTCTCGATCATCAAGGCGCTGCGCAGCAAGGACTTCGTGTTCTCTGACGACCTCGTGCTCTCGAGCAGTAAGGAGCCTGCGGCGGAGCTGCTGCGCGAGAGCGCGTCCGTCCGCACGACGGAGTGCCGCCTGATCGGCGGCAAGATCATCCTCAAAGGCGTTGTCTGCGTGGAGGTCCTCTATCTCTCGGAGAGCGGGACCATCTGCAGCGCCGCTGCGGAGCTGCCCTTTTCCCAAATCGTCGAGGGCATCGAGGATGCGGACGAGAACACCTCTGCCGAGGCGATGCTGTGCCTGACCGGCGCGGAGCTGCGCATCGGCGGCGAGAGCGGCGACGCGCGCACCATCTCCGCAAAGCTCTTTCTGCACGCCTTTGTCGTGCTGCGCCAAAGTCTCTGCCTGCGCTGCATCACCGACCTTTACAGCACGAGCTGTGAGCTCTCCGCACAGATGCAGACGCTTGAGCTGTGCGGCGGCGTTGAGACCGTCACGCAGGAGCAGAACGTCCGCGAGCAGATCGAGACCGGCGTGGAGGTATCTGCGGTGCTGTGCGCCGAGGTCCATTTCGGCAGCGTCAGTCTGGTGCAGGAGGAGAGCACGGCAAACGTGCGCTGCACGGCGATCCTCCGTGTGCTCTATCTCGACGAGGGCGGCGCGCCGCTGATGGTCGAGCGCCGCACCGAGGTCGCCGTGCGCATTGCCGTCCCAGAGGGCTGTACCGCCGCCGTGCGATGCGTGACGGCCTGCGAGGTCAGCGCCGCCGCGACGGCGGGCGGCATCGAGGTGCGCTTCCCGGCGCTCTTTACCCTCGAATGTACCAGCCGCTGCCGCTGCGCCTGCCTGTGCGCGCTCAAGGCGGAGCCGCAGCAGGAGAGCGGCGGCAGGCAGCCGACGCTCGTGCTGCGCGCCATGGGCGCGCAGGAACGGCTCTGGGATCTCGCCAAGGCCTACCGCACGACGGTTGCCGAGATCCTCACCGCCAACGAGCTTTCCGCCGAGGCTGACGCGCCGGGCGGCGAGATGCTGCTCATTCCGTGTCGCCGCTGAATATTTCCCGGGAAAAGAGCCGTGAGGCTCTTTTTCTTTTTTGGCTTGTCATACCCCGCGCGGAGCGCTCATATAGTGAAGCAAGAACGGTGAGGATTCGGAGGAGATCGCTATGACCACAAATACCGGCATCTATCAGGACATCGCCACGCGCACGGCGGGCGACATCTATATCGGCGTCGTCGGCCCGGTGCGCGCCGGCAAATCGACCTTCATCAAGCGCTTCATGGAAACGCAGATCATCCCGAACATCGACAATGTCTACCGCCGCGAGCGCGCCAAGGATGAGCTGCCGCAGAGCGGCAGCGGCCGCACGGTGATGACCTCCGAGCCGAAGTTCGTGCCCGAGGAGGCCGTGGACATCGCGCTCGATGAGGGCGCGAGCTGCTCCGTGCGGCTCATCGACTGCGTGGGCTACATGGTCCCCGGCGCGGCGGGACAGCTCGACGGCGACAGTCCCCGCATGGTCACAACGCCGTGGGCCGACCATCCGGTCACGATGACGGAGGCGGCGGAGCTGGGCACGACGCGCGTGATCCGCGAGCATTCGACCATCGGCATCGTCATTACGACCGACGGCAGTATCACGGACATTCCGCGCGAGGACTACCTCGAGGCCGAGGGCCGCGTCATCCGTGAGCTGCAGGAGATCGGCAAGCCTTTTCTCGTGCTGCTCAACGCCGTTGACCCGAAATCAAGCAGAGTTCAGGCGATGGCAAGCGATATTGCTTCACACTATGGCGTGTGCTGTCTGCCGGTCAACTGCCTGGAGCTGGACGACGCGGCGGTGGGGGATATCCTCAAGGCGATTCTCTACGAGTTCCCGCTGACCGAGCTGGAGCTTCATATCCCGGCATGGGTTCTGGCGCTGCCCGCCGACCATGCCATCAAGCTCGGCCTTTACCGCAGCATCCGCGAGGGCGCCAAGGGACTGCACCGCATCCGCGAGGTCGCGCCCGCGGTGGACGCCATGTGCGCCTACGAGGGCATCAGCGGCGCAAAGGTCAACGCCATCTCGCTCGGCAGCGGCACCGCCAGCGCGGAGCTTCAGCTTCCGCGGGCGCTGTTCTATCAGACGCTCAGCGAGCAGTCCGGCTTTGATGTGGCGGACGACGGCGATCTCATGCGTCTGCTCACGGAGCTTTCCGCCGTCAAGGCGGACTACGACAAGGTATCCTCCGCCATTCGGGACGCCCGCGAAACGGGCTACGGCGTGGTCGTGCCGACGGTCGACGAGCTCATTTTGGAGGAGCCGGAGATCATGAAGCAGGGCGGCCGCTACGGTGTGCGGCTCAAGGCCAGCGCGCCGAGCATCCACATGATCCGCGCGAACATCGAAACGACCGTTTCGCCCATCGTCGGCAACGAAAAGCAGAGCGAGGACATGGTCAATTATCTGCTGCAGGAGTTTGAGGGCGACACGGCGAAGATCTGGCAGTCGAACATCTTCGGGCGCAGCTTTCACGAGATCGTCAGCGAGGACCTGCAGGCCAAGCTCAAGCGGATGCCGGACGACGCGCGCGCCAAGCTCCGCCAGACGCTCGAGCGCATCATCAACGAGGGCAGCGGCGGCCTCATCTGCATCATTCTCTGAAAATTGCGAAGAGAGGGGAGATACCCCTCTCTTTCTTACATTTTGTAACCAAAATGTTTCCGCTTTGTAACTTGCTTTTTCCTCCGCCGACTGCTATGCTGTTTACATAACGATAACCGGAGGAGTTTGCCATGAGTCGAAAGCTCGCCCTGCCCGTATTCTTGCTCGCTGCCGTATTGTGCGCCGTATGGTCCTTTATCGAAGCGAAGCAGCCGACACCGGCATCGCTGCGGGAGCAGCTTATCGACGCGCTGGATTCGGCCGACGCTGTTTCCTATCAGCCCGACCGTCTCGACAGCAATCACGCCGAAGGCATTGTCACCGACGCGAAATATGTGGAGGAGATATGCGCCCTGCTCCGGCGGATCGAGCCGGCGGAGGGTGTCGAGTGGCCCGCCGGGGAGGAACAGTATCTTTTTTCCAAGGCGTCCTTTGTGCTGCTTTCCGGCCATGGCAGCGAGGAACTGACGACGGCGGACGGCACGGCAGAAACGCCGCGCTGCTATATCCTGAACGACCGCGGCAATGACCGTACCCTGCTTTTTGTGCATAACGGAAGCCGAAGCTATGAAAATAAGGATTTCCGGCTCATCGGCGCGCTGCCGTTCACCGGTCTTGACTATACCATCGCGATGGATCAGAAATTGCAGAGCCGCACCGGCTCCGAGATCCTCACGCTGACCGAGGAGGTCGGCAGCCAAGTCGTCACGCTGAAGGTCTATGAACCAAAGGATAATGGATTCACACGCTATGCACTGTTCGACGCGGATGGTGTGCTGCTTGAGACGGACAGCGTTTCGTTGGGAGAGCATGAAGCCTCCGAGAGCTTTGCTCTGACCGCGCGGGACGATGTGCTCGGCTTCCCGGGCTTTGAGGTTGAAACGATCCAAGGCGGGCGCATGACAGTTCGTTACTTCTATGCGCTGACGGAGCAGGGCTTCGTCTATGCGGGAGAAGCCTTTGGTCATGACTTTGATGATACGGCGTGGGGCGACGGCGTATGGATGCTCGATCTCACGGGCGACGGGCGCAGTGAACTGGTCACGCGCAGCACCTTTGGCACCGGCGTACCGTATGTTTTTGTCTACCGCTGGAACGCTGCGGAGGGAATCTCGCAGCACAGCGGCATTGTCTGGGAGAAAGCGGATGCACAGCTTGCGAAGCTGAGCGCGCCGCTTGGCTCGGTCGCGCGGGCGGAGACCTATCACGCGGAGGATAACACCGTCACCTTGACGCTCTACACGGAAGGCGGCACAAGAGAGGTCACGCTGCCGCTCACCACAGACATTTTGGGTGAGTGGCATGCGAACGACTGACGGAAACGATACAAAAAGGAACCGCCTATCGAAAGCGGTTCCTTTTGTTCTTTGTTGCACGAGGCGGTCTTACTTTGCCAGAACCTTCTTGAGCCTGGCGAAGCGGGGGAGGGAATCCTCCTTCGGCAGCTTCGGCTCGCCCTGAATGAGTGGCAGGGCATAGTCGATGAAATCGTGCGTCACGCCGTTGCCTTCGGCGTTGATCCACTCCTGCGGCACCTTCTTCTCGGCGTTCGCCACCTCGGTGAGCGGCAGCAGCTTCGTCTTGCAGGCATAGCGGCCGTTGACCGTGCCGCGCTCGAAGGCGACCATCTTGTCGGTGATGCCCGCGACGGCATTCTCCACCGCGGCGCGTCCGGCCATGACGGCCTCCTCGATGTCGGTCTCGCTGGCGAGGTGCGCGCCGCAGCGCTGGAGCAGGGAAAGCTCGATGCCGCGGACCTTCGCGCCGGTCTTCTGCTTCACAACGTCGGCAAGACGTGCGGCAAGGCCGCCGAGCTGGGCGTGACCGAAGCCGTCGGTCGCGCTGGTCTTGGCCTCGGAAACAAAGCTGCCGTCGGCATAGTGGATGCCCTCGGAGACCGCGACCATGCAGTTGCCCTTTTCCTTGTAGACGCGCTCGACGTCAGCAAGGAATTTATCCATATCGAAGTCACGCTCGGGCAGGTAAATGAGGTCGGGGCCCGCGCCGTATTCGGTGGCGAGCGCGGCGGCGGCGGTCAGCCAGCCGGCGTGGCGGCCCATGATCTCGATGATGCAGATCATACCGGTGTCGTACACGCGCGCGTCCTGATAGACCTCCATGCAGCTCGTGGCGATATACTTCGCGGCGCTGGCGTAGCCGGGGCAGTGGTCGGTGCCGAAGAGATCGTTGTCGATGGTCTTGGGAACGCCCATCACGCGGCACTCATAGCCGACCTTCTGCATATACTTGGAGATCTTGTTGCAGGTGTCCATCGAGTCGTTGCCGCCGTTGTAGAAGAAATAGCGGACATCATGCTTCTTGAACACCTCGAGAATACGCTTATAATCGGTGTCGTCCACATCGGGATCGGCGATCTTGTAGCGGCAGGAGCCGAGCGCGGAGGAGGGGGTGTACTTCAGCAGCTCCAGCTCGCGCGCGTCCTCCTTGCTCATGTCGAACAGGCGGTCGGCAAGCACGCCCTTGATGCCGTGCTCCGCGCCGTAGACGGCGGTGATGCAGTCGGAGTCAAGCGCCGTGCGGATCACGCCGTAGGCGCTGGCGTTGATGACAGAGGTCGGGCCGCCGGACTGACCGATGATGCAGGCGCCTTTCAATTCACTCATATCGTTTCTCCTTTGACGGTTTAAGCCTTACCGGCGCAGCCGAGCACGTCGACAAGCTTATGACGGACGAGCTCCTTGATGTTGGCGCGGGCGGGCTTGAGATACTCACGGGGATCGAACTTGTCGGGGTGCTCGTCCATGAACTGACGGATGGTGCCGGTCATGGCGAGACGCAGGTCGGAGTCGATGTTGATCTTGCAGACCGAGAGCTTCGCAGCCTCGCGCAGCTGCTCCTCGGGCACGCCGATGGCATTGGGCATCTTGCCGCCGTGGTCGTTGATCATCTTCACATACTCCTGTGGGACGGAGGAGGAGCCGTGCAGCACGATGGGGAAGCCGGGCAGACGCTTGGAGACTTCCTTCAGAACGTCGAAGCGCAGCGGGGGCGGAACAAGGATGCCGTCGGCGTTGCGGGTACACTGCTCGGGCTTGAACTTGTAAGCGCCGTGGCTGGTGCCGATGGCGATGGCAAGAGAGTCGCAGCCGGTCTTGGAGACGAACTCCTCGACCTCCTCGGGATGGGTGTAGGACGCCTCGTGCGCCGCGACCTTGACCTCGTCCTCGATGCCGGCGAGGGTGCCGAGCTCGGCCTCGACGACCACGCCGTGGTCATGCGCGTACTCAACGACCTTCTTGGTGATCTCAATGTTCTCGGCAAAGGGCTTGGAGGAGGCGTCGATCATAACGGAGGTGAATCCGCCGTCGATGCAGCTCTTGCAGGTCTCAAAGTCCGGGCCGTGATCGAGGTGCAGCACGATGGGGATGTCGGGGCAGCACTCCACGGCGGCCTCGACGAGCTTGACGAGGTAGGTATGGTTCGCGTAGGCGCGGGCGCCCTTGGAAACCTGAAGAATGACGGGAGCGTGCTCCTCCTGGCAGGCCTCGGTGATGCCCTGCACGATCTCCATGTTGTTGACGTTGAACGCGCCGATGGCGTAGCCGCCGTCATACGCCTTCTTGAACATTTCGGTAGAGGTAACGAGTGGCATAATATCGTCTCCTTTTGTGAAGTTATTTCAAACGATTGGTACATTTGGTACTACTTGTATTGTAGCACAGAAAACGGAAAATACAAGAGAAAAGTGAAAAATATTTCCTTAAAAAAGAGAGACAAAGTGTGTGCTTTGTCTCTCTTTCTCTCGTCAGATGTTGGCCTTGATCGTCGCGGCGATCTGATCGGCGGTCAGACCGTACTCGCGCAGCACGTCGGCTGCCTTGCCGGACTGGCCGAACTGGTCGTTCACGCCGATCTTATGGAATTTGCAGTTGACCTTGCCCATGAGGACGTCCGCCACCGCGTCGCCCAAGCCGCCGATGACGCTGTGCTCCTCAACGGTGATGACCTTGCCGCACTTCTCCGCCCACGCAGTCACACATTCGGCGTCGATTGGCTTGATGGTGTGGACGTTGATGACGGCGGCGTCAATGCCGTCCTTGGCGAGCTCGTCGGCGGCCAGGAGGGATTCATTGACCATCAGGCCCGTCGCGAAGATCGCGACATCCTTGCCCTCACGCAGGACATTGGCCTTGCCGAGAACAAAGGGCTTGACCATGTCGCCCTCAAAAACAGGCGTGGCGAGGCGGGCGAGGCGCATATACACGGGGCCGTCGAAATCGGCGATCGCCATGGTCGCGGCCTTGGCCTCGTTCGCATCGGCGGGGCAGATGACCGTCATGCCGGGAATCACGCGCATGAGCGCAAGGTCCTCGATGCACTGATGGCTGCCGCCGTCCTCGCCGACGCTCACGCCGGCATGGGTGGCGCAGATCTTGACGTTGAAGTGCGGATAGGCAACGGAGTTGCGGATCTGCTCGTAGGCGCGGCCGGCCGCGAACATCGCGAAGGTGGAGCAGAAGGGAACAAGACCCATCGTGCTCATGCCGGCGGCGGCGTCGACCATGTTGGCCTCGGCAATGCCGAAGTTGTAGAATTTCTCGGGGTGCGCTTTGGCGACCTTGCAGGTCTGGGTCGCGTTGGCAAGGTCGGCGTCGAGCACGACGACCTTATCGTTCTTTTCCACCAGCTCGATCAGCGCTTCGCCGTAAGCCTGGCGGGTCGCAATTTTATCAGCCATGTTCGTTAACCCTCCAATTCCTTCAAAGCCTGATCGCGCTGCTCGGCGTTGGGCGCCTTGCCGTGCCAGCCGACTTGATTTTCCATGAACGAAACGCCCTTGCCCTTGACCGTGTGGGCGAGGATCGCCTTGGGCTTGCCGGGCATCGTCGGCTTCGAGAGCGCGGCCTCCACCGCGTCGAGATCGTTGCCGTCCGGCAGCTCCACCACGTCGAAGCCGAAGGCGCGCAGCTTTGCGCCGAGGTCGCCGAGGCTCATGACCTGATCGTTTGAGCCGTCGATCTGCAAGCCGTTGTTGTCGATGATGATGGTGAGGTTGTCCAGCTTATAGTGGGCGGCGGCCATGTAAGCCTCCCAGATCTGCCCCTCCTGACTCTCGCCGTCGCCGACGAGGGCAAAGACCTTCGTATCCTTGCCGAGGTGCTTCGCGCCGAGCGCCATGCCGACGGCGATGGACACGCCCTGACCGAGCGAGCCGGTGGAGGCGTCCACGCCCGGGACCTTCTTGGCGTCGGGGTGGCCCTGCAGAATGGAGTGGAGCTGACGGAAGTTCGCGTACTCATCGCGGGAGATGAAGCCCTTGGCGGCAAGCACCGCGTAATAGCACGGCGCCGCGTGGCCCTTGGAGAGCACAAAGCGGTCGCGGTCGGGATCGTGCGGATTGCTGGGATCGACGCGCATGTGGTTGAAGAAAACGCTGGTCATCAGCTCGACGGCCGAAAGGGAGCCGCCGGGATGGCCGCTGCCGGCATTGGCCGTCATCGTGATGATGTCGCGGCGCACCTGACGGCAGACCTTGGAAAGCTCTTGCGTGTTCATGGAAGACCTCCTTGCAAAATTTCATTCGCTCAATTTGACAGTATACCGAAATATGGACGCAAAGTCAATTCATTCCTACGACATATTGTGGCCGATTTTCGCCTTTTTGCATACATTGGGAGAGGGGAGGGGAGAGGCCATGCTCGCTTTACTGCCATATGACCGCGCCGCGGCAGTGCGCTATGCGCACCTTTGGGCCTACGGGCGCAATCCGCGCTATTACGACTACGAAGGCATCGGCGGCGACTGCACGAATTTTGCGTCCCAATGCATCTATGCCGGTGCGGGTGTGATGAACGACACGCCGACCTTTGGCTGGTACTACATCAATGCCAACGACAAAGCGCCCGCGTGGACGGGCGTGGAGTATCTCTACAATTTTCTCAAGCGCCGCACGCCGTCCGCCGGCCCGTTCGCAGGGGAAGTCTCACCGGAGCGCATCCGGCCGGGCGATATCGTGCAGCTCTCGTTCGACGGCGCCGACTGGCAGCATTCGCCGGTCGTCGTGGCGGCGGACCGTCCGCGCAGCTATTCGGACATCCTCGTCGCCGCGCACAGCTTCGACGCCGATGACCGCCCGCTGTCCACCTATGAATTTGTCCGTGCGCGCTTCCTGCACATCGGCGGCGTATACCGGCAGGGATGATTGAAAGAGACGGAATGCTCCGTCTCTTTCTCATTTTTCTGTTTCATTTTTCTTCGGCGGCTTCACGCGTGACAAGGGATTTGCCTTTGCAGCAACGCGCAGCGCCTCGTTGTCGATATGCGTGTAGATCTCCGTCGTATTAAGGTGCTCGTGGCCCAGAACCTCCTGCACGGCCTTGACGTCCACGCCGTTTTGCAGCATCAGCGTCGCCGCCGTATGGCGCAGCTTGTGCGCGGAATACTGCGTCGAGTCGAGTCCGGCCTCGCTCAAGTGCTTTTTCACCAGCGCGTGGACCGTCGAGCGGCTGACGCGCTCGTTGCGGGAGGAGAGGAAGAGAGCATTCTGATCGCGCCCGACGATGGGGCGGCGCACGGCGAGATAGCCGTTGAGCGCCTCCTTGCACGCGTCGTTGAGGTAGACGACGCGCACCTTGTTGCCCTTACCGAGCACGCGCAGCGCGTCGTCCTGAATGTCCGTGGTGCTGAGCGCGCAGAGCTCGGAAATACGCAGGCCGCAGTTCAGAAAGAGCGTCAGGATGCAGTAATCCCGCTCACGGTTCTGTCCGTCCACCGAGGACAACAGCTGCACGCTTTCTTCTAAGGTGAGGTATTTCGGCAGCGTTTTCTTGAGCTTCGGCGAATCGAGGTCCTTGACCGGATTTTCCTTGATTAGGTGGACTTTGTTGGTCAAATACTTGTAAAAAGAGCGGATTGTTGCGATTTTACGCGCTCTGGAGGCAGCGTTGAGACCATAGCCGGAGGCGTCGCTGTTCTGATGCAGTACGCGCTCGCGGCTCAGATAGGTCATATAGCCGTAGATGTCCGTGAGCGTGACGGAGGACACGAAATCGAGGTCGACGTCCATGATGGATATTTCATTCAGCTCCAGGCCGCGCAGCGATGGGTCGCGCGTCTGCTTGAGATAACGGAAAAAATTCCGCAGATCGAGAAAGTATTCGTCCACGGTTTTTCGGGAGTGCGCCTTGATCGTTTCATGGTAGGAAAGAAAGTCGCGCAGGATCGGCGGCGCTTCGGTACGGTAATCGTTCATGAGCTTTCACAAAAACAGCTGTCGTTCAAAGTGGGGGACCTCGATCGACCTAAAGATATAATTGAACAAAATAAAAATTTTGTTCAAAAGAGGGTAGCCATAAAACGGTTTTTGCTGTTTTTGCGTTTCTCCTTTCCGTAAGGATTAACTGCTTAAAGGCATTGAGTATACTGAAGATTCAAAAAACGGTTTAATCCGTCGCTCCTTCGCGCAAACTATTTCCGAGAAAACTTTTCATTGGAAAGGGTCTGATCGAATGAGCGAGCTTTTCTGTCATGCCAACTGCGTGTTCCAGTCCGGCGGACGCTGCGGCTTCAAGTATTCCACAGCCTGCGGGATGCCGTCGTGCCGCAGCAACGCCTGCGTACACTATATCCCGCGCTCTGCGGTCAGCGGCGTTACGACCTCGCCAGCACGCGCAGCGCTTCACCGACATTCTGCACCTCCGTCAGCTTCAGGCCGTCCGGACGTCCAAGACGGTTCCCATGCTGCTTTGGAATGATGCACTCCGTGAAGCCGAGCCGCCGCACCTCGCTGAGCCGTTGCGACAGATTGTTCACGTTCCTTAACTCGCCGGTCAGACCGACCTCGCCGATGGCGGCGACCTGCGCGCCGATGGGCTTGTCGAGATAGCTCGACGCCAGCGCCAGAATGGCCGCGAGATCGGCGGCAGGCTCGTCCAGCGTCAGACCGCCGATGATGTTCAGATACGCGTCGCACTGTGACACCTTGAGCTGTCCGCGCTTTTCCAGCACCGCCAGCAGCATCGCCGCGCGGTTGTAGTCAAAGCCGTTGCTCGTGCGCCGCGGCGTCGGGTACGACGAGCTTGCCAGCAGCGCCTGGATCTCCGCGAGCACGGGCCGCGCGCCCTCCATCACGCAGGTCACGCAGGTGCCCGGCGCGTCGGCAGGACGGCCGGAGAGCAGCATTTCCGAGGGATTTTCGACCTCAATGAGACCGTCGTTTTCCATCTCAAAGACGCCGATCTCATTCGTCGCGCCGAAGCGGTTCTTCGCCGCGCGGAGGATGCGGTAGGTCATGTGCTGGTCGCCCTCGAAATAGAGCACGCAGTCCACCATGTGCTCGAGCACCTTGGGGCCGGCAATGGAGCCCTCCTTGTTGACGTGGCCGATCACAAACACCGTGATGCCCTGCCCCTTGGCGAGCTGCATGAGCGTCATCGTGCAGTCCTTGACCTGACTGACGCTGCCCGCGGGCGAATCCAGCTCCTCGTTGTAGAGCGTCTGGATGGAGTCCACGATCAGAATGTCCGGCGCTTCCTCGCTGACACATTCGAGCACGTCGCCGAGACAGGTCTCCGAGAGCACATAAAGGTTCCCGCTCGCGACCTTGAGCCGCTCGGCGCGCATCTTGAGCTGGTGCGGCGATTCCTCGCCGGATACATACAGGACCTTGGCAAAGCGGCAGAGCTGACTGCAGATCTGCAGCATCAGCGTTGATTTGCCGATGCCCGGCGCGCCGCCGACGAGCACCAGCGAGCCCTTGACGGCTCCCCCGCCGAGCACACGGTCCAGCTCACCCATGCCGGTCGAAAAGCGCAGCTCCTGCTCGGTCTGCAGCTCGGCGATCGGATGCGCCTTGCTGCGCACGAGCGCCTTGGTGCGCCCCTTCCCTGCCGCCGACGCCTTTGGCGCGGCCTGCTCCACGATGGAATTCCATGCGCCGCAGGCCGGGCAGCGCCCCGCCCACTTTGCGGTCTCGTTGCCGCACTCGGTGCAGTAAAATACGGTTTTTGCCTTCATGGGGTCTCCCCTTTTCTGTTTCTTATGCTGCCGCTTGCCCACCGGCGAGTCCCGCGAGAAAGCCGGCGGCGACGGTCACAGCCAGCTTGCGCTGATAGTCCGTCTCGCAGAGCCTTGCGGCCTCCTCCGCGTTGGAGAGAAAGCCGCACTCGACCAGCACCGCGGGACAGCTGATGTTTTTCATCAGATAAACGCTTTTGTCAATGACCTTCCGGCTTTTCTCGTTTCCCGGGTTCACCGCCGCGTTGAGCGCGACCTGTACGCTCTCGGCGAGCGCCTCGCTGCCCTCCGTGCGGGCGTGGAACGCCTGCGCGCCGTGGACGCGCCGCGAGGCCGGAAGGCTGTTCTGGTGGATGCTCAAAAGCACGGCGTTCGGCGTCTCGTTCACCAGCGCAACACGGTTTTTAAGGTCGGAGGCCTTCTTCTCCCGCAGTGTTCTCGCGCCGTCGGAATAGATGGCGGCATCCTCCGTGCGGGTCAGCTTCGTCTCACAGCCGAGAAGGCGCAGCAGCGCGTCGAGATCCTGCGCGATGGCAAGATTGATGCCGCTTTCCGCCGTGCCGTCCGCCGCAACGGCGCCGCCGTCCTCCCCGCCGTGTCCCGCGTCAATGACGATCACGGGCGTTTCCGGGATCCCCTCCGGCCGAAAGACCGGTCGGGCTTCGCGCGTGAGTACGCCGCACAGCATGAAGGTGCCGCCCAGAACCAGGGCTGCGAATGCCAAAAATTTTTTACGCAGAAGAACGATCAATTTCCTCACCCCGTGCAACGCTATGCGCGGGGACTTTTTTCTATTCTTCCATGGACATATTGTAGCAGACATCGGGCGGAAAGAAAAGCCCTGTTTCCTCTTTTTTGCCGCGGCGTATACTGGTATGAGCGCAATGCTCAATGCCAAGAAGGAGGAGACCCATTTGGAAAAGAACGATACGGCGGTGAAGATCTGCGGCACGACGGAGGGCCGTCTGCCGGGCAGCTGTGCGCCGCTGGCCTTTCCCTATGTTCCCGTGCAGTGCGACAACCCCGCACGCTATTCCCAGCAGGACGCTTTGCAGGCCGGCACGCTGTTCCCCGGCTTGAACCTGCCCTTCCACGCCGACATGGAGACCCGCTTCCCCGCCGCCAACACGGCGCTCAGCGAGCTGATGGCGCTTGACTTCGCCATCGACGAGCTGGGATTGTACCTCACCACGCACCGCGACGATCAGGAGGTGCTGGCGCTCTACTGGTCGTATATCAAGCTCGCGCGCGAGGGACGGGAGAAGTATCAGGAGAAGTACGGCCCGCTGCTTCAGACCGACCTGACGCCGGGCAGCTATAAGTGGCTCGATAATCCGTGGCCGTGGGATCTGGGAGGGAACGACTGATGTTTGTTTATGAAAAGAAATTGCAGTATCCGGTGAAGATCGCCAACCCCAACCCGAAGCTCGCCGCGGCGATCATCAGCCAGTACGGCGGCCCGGACGGCGAGCTCGGCGCTTCGCTGCGGTATCTGAGCCAGCGCTACTCAATGCCCTACCCCGAGCTCAAGGGCCTGCTGACCGATATCGGTACCGAGGAGCTGGGGCATCTTGAGATGGTCGGCACCATCGTCCATCAGCTCACGCGGAACCTCACGGTAGATCAGATCAAGGAGGCCGGCTTCGATACCTATTTCGTCGACCACACGACCGGCGTGTTCCCGCAGTTCGCCTCCGGCTATCCGTGGTCGGCGGCGACGATGCAGGTCACGGGCGATACCATCGCCGACCTCACCGAGGACCTCGCCGCCGAGCAGAAGGCGCGCGTGACCTACGATAACATCCTGCGCCTTTCCGACGATCCCGACGTCAACGACGTCATCAAGTTCCTGCGTGCGCGCGAGATCGTGCACTTCCAGCGCTTCGGCGAGGGGCTGCGGCTTGCCAAGGAAAAGCTCGGCGAGAAGAACGTCTACTTCGTCAACCCCAGCTTCGACCGATAAAGGAACGGGAGGGCGTCCCTGCGGACGTCCTCCCAATGTCATGCCTTTTGCGTGAGCAGCTCCGCGAGCCGCCTGCGCTTCGTGCGCTGGTCGCCCTCGATGTGGAGCTTGGAATAGATCTGGTTTACATATTGCTTGACGCTGCCCTCGGAGAGAAACAGCTTTTCCGCGATCTCCCGGTTCGTCAGCCGCTGTGCCATCAGGCCGACCAGCGCATATTCCCGCTCCGTCAGCACGGCGAACGCTGCGGGGCGGACCGTCCCGCTCTGCCGCCGCTCCCCTGCCTCGCCAAGCGCGAGCACCCGCGCCGTGAGCGCGGTCTGCGTGCCTGCGGCAAGCAGCGGCTTGAGATAGCGGTAATTCTCCGCAAACGGCATCACGATGCCGTCCGGTGCGGCGTCGGCAAGCGCCTGCGCCAGCAGCGTCTCGGCTTCCCTGCGCTTGCCCAGCCGCTCATAGGCCGACGCGGTCTGAAGGCGAATGTGCAGCGCGACGAGCGCATAGTGCATCCCCTCGCACAGGGCGAGCAGACCTTCGCTGCGGCCGATCACCTTGGCGTAAGCGCCCTGGGCAAGATACACCTGATTTTCGATCATCTCGATCATCGGCCGGCCCGGCGCGAGGATGCTGACCGAGGCGAGGCGGTGCTCGGCAAAGACCTCCGGAATTAGTTCGGTCTCGCCCCGCAGAGCGTGGCAGTAGGCGCTGACGGCGTTCCAGAGGTTGAGCCACGAGGCGTTGTGGTGCCGCAGCAGCTCCGCACGGCGCTCGGCAAAGCTTCGGTGAGGATCGACCTCCGCATACCGGGAGAGGCGCTGCGCGAGGAAGTCGCAGCAGAGCGCCATATTCTCCTGCCCGTTGCCCTCGATCTGCGCGTAGGCGCTCTCCAGTGCGATATGCGCGTCGGTGAAGCGTCCCTGCACAAAGGCGGCCTCGGCGCGCATGATGGTCTCCGCGCCCTGACCGTGACCGTTGGTGATCTTATAGTAGTGCGGCATACATTCGGCCATCTCGGCAAGCTCGCCCGCAAGCTCGCCCGGGGCGCGGTAGAACATCATCAGCACGGACGGCGAGCCGAAGGTCCAGCCGCCGTTCGAGCGGATGCTGATGGCGGGACGGGACATCTGCGCGCTGGCGCTGCGGTGCAGACGGCTCATGGCGCTGATGTCGTTATAGCAGAGGAAGCTCATGATAAGGTCGCATTCGCCCAGCAGGTTGCCGCGCTCCTGCGCGGGCAGCTCGGGATGCTCCTCCAGTGCGGCGAGCAGGAGCGCCTTGAGCTCCAGCATTTTCGGGATATTGCGCCAGTTGAACATACTGCGCATCAACACCAGAAGTGCGAACGGGTGCGCCTTCAGAGCATCGGCGGGACATTCGTCGAGAGCGGCCAGCACCTCCGACGGGGGCAGCGACGCGAGCAGGATGCCCGCATCCTCCTGCACCACGCGCAGCAACGCGTCGTAGTCCCCGCAGCGCCGGTAGGCCGCCATGGCGTGAAGATACTGCCCTCGCCCCTCGTACCATGCGCCGTAGCGCTCCCGGCAGCGCCGCTGCGTCTCCGCGTCCAGCGTCCGGAAGGTGCGCTCCGCACATTCCTTCATCATGTGGTGGAAGCGGTAGGTCACGCCGTCCGGCAGACGCTTGACAAAGGCGTTCTGCGCGGTCAGCACGGCGAGCAGCTCCTCCGCGTCGGCGTCCCCGGTGACAAAGCGCGCCATTTCCACGGTAAATTCGTCGGCAAGACCCATCACCGCGAGAAATTCCTGCTGCCGCTGCGGCAGAGGCTCGATCATGGCAGCGGTGAACATGGTGAAAATATCGGAATCACGTTCGGGCAGCGTCCCATGCTCCGAGAGCGTCCGCAGGTTCAGGTAGACGGCGGAGAACCAGCCCTCGCTGGAGTAGAGCAGCGATTCCGCCTGCGCGTCGGAAAGCTCCGTGCCGCAGCGGTGCGCGTAAACAGCCAGCTCCGTGTGGTTCAGCCGCAGCTGCTCTGTGCCGAGCCGGTAGACCCTCGCCCCCAGCCGGACGATCTCCGCGGCGGGCAGAAAGCGGTCGCGGCTGGCGATGATCAGGTGGACGTTGGCGGGCAGGCGGCCCGCAAGCATACAGAGAAAGGCGGTCACGCGTTGGTCTGTGAGCAGGTGAAAATCGTCGATGAACAGATAGCAGGGCGTTTCCCCCGCCAGCTCATGGCAGAGATCGTCCGCCAGCAGCCCGCCGCCGGCGGCGTCCGTGGGACAGGCATACTCCCGCAGCAGGTCGATGCCCGCGCGGGCAAAGGCGTCCTGCGCGCTCCGCCAGAAGATCGCAAGATTGTCGGAATACACGCTGATGCGGACGACGCGCAGCGGCCCGGCCTTTGCACGCTCCTCCAGATACCAGTTCACCGCGGTGGTCTTTCCGTAGCCCATCGGGGCGACCACGGTGGTCAGCGCGCAGCGGGAGATCGGCCGCAGGCTCTCCTGCAGCCGCTCGGATATGTAGATGGTGTTCAACTTCCACTTTGGCTTTGGCATGGCGCTTCCTCCGTGCGGCGATGTGCTCTGACCACATTTTATACGAAAACCGGCCCGCTCGCAAGCGGCAAAAAGAAAAGAGGAATGCGCGGCATCCCTCTTTTCTTCTCTGCTGTTTTATGCGTTGATGGCCTCGTCATAGACGGCGGTGGCGGCGGAATAGCTCGTCAGGAGCTTATCGCGGAAGGTGTTGACCAGCTCCTCGTTTCCGTACACGGAGAGCACGCTCTGCCCGACTGTGACGATGACCAGCTTATCCGGGAAGCCGCACATCCAGCGCTTGGCCTGAATGGTCGTGCGCAGGTCGTCCGCGAGCCTGGCGACGTTGTTCGCGTCGGCGACATGGAACGCGCCGCAGGTGAAGGTGTTCATATTCATCATGTGAACGAGCGAGGCGGCGCTGTCGATGAGCGAAGCGTCGTCCGCCGGGAAGGTGAGCAGATAGCTGAGGCTGTCGGCATTGCTCGCGTCGAAGCTGCCGGGCGCGCCGTCTACGGCGTGCTCGGAATCCCCACCGGCGGCAGGGAACTTTTCTTCATCGCTGTATGTATTCCAGATCGCGTTGAGGATCGTCAGCGCGTCGTCGACAGCCGCGGCGGGCTTGTCCTCTGCCGGGGTCTCGGGCTTGGGCGTCTCGGTCGGCGGCTCTGCGGGCTTTTCCTCCGCAGGCTTTTCAGCCGGCTTGGGCTCGGGCTTCTGCTCAGGCTGCTTGGCAGGCTCCTTTTCAGGCTCCCCGGCCGGCTCCTGCTCGGGCTTGCTGTTGTCCGTCGGCTCCTGCTCTGCCGGCTGCGTCTGCTCGGGCTGCTCCGGCTCGTCGGGCGTCCCGGTCGTTCCGCCGGACTGCGGATCTCCACTGCCCTGCTCCTGCGGCGGCGCGTTGTCGTCGTCGGCCGGCGCGGCGTCCTTGCTGCCGCAGGCGGCGAGAGACAGCAGCATCGTGAGGATGAGAATGAGGGAAAGTGTTCGTTTCATGCGAATGGTTCTCCTTAGTAGATCGTTTTTTTGACCGCGTGCCGCGGCCCTGCATGAATAGACGAAGGAAAGCAGAAAAAAGTTCCGGATTTTTCGATGTTTTTTTCGGGCGCGTTTTGCTCAGCCCACGCGCAGCTCGTAGTTGACGATATCGAGGTAGCGGCCGAATTTCAGCCCCACCTCATGCAGAGTCCCGGAGTAGGTGAAGCCGAATTTCTCATGCAGGCGGACGCTCGCCGCGTTGCCGCCCGCGATGACGGAAACGACCGTGTGCGTGCCCGCGTCCTCGCGCGCCAGACGGAGAACGGCCTCCATCAGCGCGCTCGCAATGCCGCGCCCGCGGCTCTCGGGCGCGACGTAAACGGAAAGCTCAACGGTTTGCAGATAGGCGTCGAAGTCGCGGTAGGGCGAGAGCGAGGCGTAGCCGAGGACCTTACCGTCCTCCTCCGCCACGAGCAGCGGATGGTTGCCGGTGTTGTGCGCGGCGAACCACGCCTCCCCCACCGCGCCCGCGCGGGGCTCTACGTCGAAGGTCGCCGTGCCGTTTTTCACCTCGTAGTTGTAAATATCGAGCATCGCGGAAAGATCGCGGCGCTCTGCCGTGCGAATGTTCATCAAATGCTCTCCTTTTCAGGAAAACAGGCCGAGCTGTTCGCCGCTTTCGCCGTTTTCCGGATCATCTTCGGCCTTGCCGCCGAGCAGCGCCAGAAATTCGTCCTCCGTGAGCACCGGAACGCCCAGCTCCTGCGCCTTGCGCAGCTTGCTTCCGGCGGCCTCTCCGGCGACCACATAGCTTGTCTTTTTGGAGACGGAGCCGGCGGCCTTGCCGCCGTGGCCGGCGATGAGCGCCTCGGCCTCGTCGCGCGTGAAGCGCGTGAGCGAGCCGGTGAGCACAAAGGTCTTGCCCGCAAAGCGCAGGTCCTGCGGGGCTTCCGTGCTGGTCATGTTGACGCCTGCGTTTTTCAGGCTTTCGATGAGGTCGCGGGACTGCCCGTCCGCGAACCAGCGCTGCAGGAACTGCGCGGTGATCTCGCCGATGTCATCCACGGCGGTCAGCTCCTCGACCGTGGCGTTCATCAGCGCGTCCATCGAGCCGAAGCGTTGCGCGAGCACACGCGCGGCCTTTGTGCCGATCTGGCGGATGCCGAGGGCGCAGAGCAGCTTGGAAAGATCGTTCTGCTTGGAGCGATCAATGGCGGCGACGGCGTTCTGCGCGCTCTTGAGGCCCATGCGGTCGAGCTGCGCAAGCGTTTGCACATCGAGACTGTAAAGGTCGGACGCCTTGCGGACAAGTCCGGCGTTCACCAGCTGCTCGAGCAGCGCGGGGCCGACGCCGTCAATGTCCATCGCCTCGCGCGAGGTGAAGTGTGTGAGGTTGCGCAGCAGCTGCGCGGGACACTCCGCGCCCGTGCAGCGCGTGGCGCTCTCGCCCTCGGCGCGGTAGACCGGCGCGCCGCAGACCGGACAGCGGTCCGGCAGACGGTAGGGCTGCGTGCCGTCGGGACGCTTGTCCTTCAGCACGCGCACGACCTCAGGAATGATCTCGCCCGCCTTGCGCACCACGATGGCGTCGCCGACGCGGATGTCCTTCTCGTCGATGAAGTCCTGGTTGTGGAGCGTCGCGTTCGTGACGGTCGTTCCGGCCAGATGCACCGGCTCAAAGACCGCCTTCGGCGTCAGCACGCCCGTGCGCCCCACCTGCACGACGATGTCCGTCACGCGGGTCTCCTTCTCCTCGGGAGGGTACTTGTAGGCGATGGCCCAGCGCGGCACCTTGCTCGTCGAGCCGAGAATTTCACGGTCTGTAAGGCTATTTAGCTTTACAACTGCGCCGTCCATATCGTAGGGCAGCTCCGCGCGCTCCTCGCCGAGACGGCGGATCTCCGCAAGCGCGTCCTGCACGTTGTCGACCACCTTGTTGCCGATGACCTTGAATTTCTGCGTGCGCAGATAAGCAAGCGTCTCGGCGTGGGTCGTGAAGGTCCGCCCCTCGGCGAGCTGGAGGTTGAAAACGGCAATATCCAGCCGGCGCTTCGCCGCAATCCTCGGGTCAAGCTGGCGCAGCGAGCCGGCGGCGGCGTTGCGGGGATTGGCAAAGGTCTGCTCCCCGTTCTCCTCGCGCTCGGCGTTGAGCGCGGCAAAGACCTTTTTCGCCATGTAGACCTCGCCGCGCACGATGAGGCGCGGCAGCTTCTCCGGCAGCACCATGGGAATGGACTGGATCGTGCGCAGATTCTCCGTCACGTCCTCGCCCACGCGCCCATCGCCGCGCGTGGCGCCGCGGACGAACACGCCGTCGCGGTACTCGAGCGCGACGGACAGACCGTCCACCTTCGGCTCTACGCTGTATTCGACGTGCTCGAGCTGCTCGCGCACCTTCTCGTCGAAGTCCACGACCTCGGCGTCGGAGAAGGAGTCCTGCAGGCTCTCGAGCGGGACGGCGTGCGTCACCGGCTCGAACTTCGTCAGCGCCATGCCGCCCACGCGCTGCGTGGGCGAGTCCGGCGTGATCTCCTCGGGGTGCTCCTTCTCCAGATTGGCCAGCTCGCGCTGGAGCATATCGTATTCATAGTCGCTGATGCTCGGCTCGTCGAGCACATAGTAGCGGTACGAGTGCGCGTTGAGCGTGTCGCGCAGCTCCTTTATGCGTTCCTTGTAGTCCATGGCGTTCTCCCCTTTTATCCGGCGTTGTTCATAATGAAGTCCTCGGCGGTGGAGGACATATCCTCGCGTGTGTCGAAGTAGGTGTAGGTATCCGGCACGGAGCCGACGATGACCGTCTCGGCGACGGCGCAGCGGTTGGTGACCTTGGTGACGGTCGAAAAGCCCGGCAGCAGGACGCTCACATACACGTCCACCACCAGCCGGATCTCGTGGCGCGTCTGGTTGATGCCCGCGGAGGCGAAGGCATTCTCAAAGTGCGCCGAGGACGAGCCGACCGACTGCATTTTGATGTGCAGGAGCGGCCCGCGGCCCGCGAGCAGCGGCGAGCCGGTCAGACTCCCGAGCGGGATGGCCAGCTCGCGCGTGGAGACCTCCGAGAGCCTTTGCAGCACGTCCGCGAGCACGGCGGACTGCAATCGGTTGAACTCCGCCATGTTGCTCTTGACCGCCGTGATATGTCCCTCGTTGTCCTTTTCCAGCGAGATCAGGCGGTCGTAGTCCACACCGGCGTCGTAGAGCGTTTCGTTCACCGAGGTGTTCACGACGCGCGTGACGGCGTTCGAGACGCGCGCGGTGGCAAGGCTCGTGAGAATGGGCCGAAGCTGCGTCATCGCGGTGACGGCGAGCGCGATGAGCGCGGCGCAGACAAGGAAAAGCAGCAGCCGGCGTTTCTCCCACCCCGTCATGCCGCGGCGCATATAGCGGCGCATGGGCGTTCCCCCTTTCGGGAGAATCTATGCGCCCACGGCTTTTCCCTATTCGCCGAGCTTTTTCACCATTTCCTTGTAGGCCCTGCCGCGCTCCATAAAGTTTGCGTAGCAGTCGAAGGCGGCGCAGGCGGGCGAGAGCGTCACCACATCGCCGCTCTCGGCGCAGAAGTAGGCGGCGTCCACCGCCTCCTGCAGGTCCTTGCAGCGGAGGATCCGCGGCCGCTCCGCTGCGGTCTCATAGGCTTCGCTCTCCACCACCGCGCGCTCGATGGCGTCGGCGGTCGCGCCGCAGAGGATGAGCGTCTTGACGTGCTCGACCACCTCGGGCGCAAGGGGTGCAAAGGGAATGTGCTTGTCATACCCTCCCGCGATCAGCACGACCTTGTGCGGGAAGGCGCGCAGCCCCGCGATGGTGCGCGTGGGACTGGTGGCGATGGAATCGTTGTAATAGCGGACACCGTGCAGCTCGCGCACGAACTCGATGCGGTGCTCCACACCGGCAAACTCCCGCGCGACGCGGCGGACGGTCTCATCGCGCACAAGTCCGTCCACGGCAAGGAGCGCCGCCATATAGTTTTCCACATTGTGCCAGCCGGGAAGGCGGATGTCCGCCAGCGGCAGGACCTCGCGCTCCCCTGCCGCATCGCGCAGCCAGATCGCGCCGCCGCGCACGAACGCGCCGTCGGCGACCTCCTCCTGCCGCGAGAACAGACGCACGCGTCCGACCGCCTTGCCGCTCAGATCGCGCGTGATGGCGTTGTCGGCGTTGAAGATGGCGGTGTCCCGCGCGCTCTGGTGCAGGTAAATATTTTCCTTGGACGCGATGTACTCCGCCATGTCGCGGTGCACGTCCAGATGGTTCGGGGCGAGGTTCGTCAGCACCGCGACCTGCGGCGAGTACGGCATATCCATCAGCTGGAACGACGAAAGCTCCAGCACCGCAAGATCGTCCGGCGTCATCTGCTCCGCGTCCGCGAGCAGCGGACGGCCGATGTTGCCGCCGAGCCACACGCGCCGTCCCTCGGCCTTGAGAAGCTCGGCAATGACGCTCGCGGTGGTGGTCTTGCCGTCGCTGCCGGTCACGCCGATGATCGGACACGGACAGACGGCGAAGAACGCCTCCATCTCGCTCGTGATGACCGCGCCGTGCGCCTTCGCCTCCAGCAGCTCCGGCACGTCGGGCCGCATCCCGGGCGTGCGGAAGACGACGTCCGCGTCCAGATTGCGCAGATAGCCCTCGCCGAGGTGCAGCACCGCGCCGAGCGCCTCGTAGTGCGCCGCCGCGCCGCCGAGCGCCGCGCGCTCCTTCCTGTCGCAGGCGATGACCTTCACACCGTTCCGCGCCAGCAGCTCCACGAGCGGACGGTTGCTCACGCCGAGGCCGATGACCGCGGCGGTCTTTCCCTTCATGCCTTGCAGATATTCGTGCAGCGTCATACACAAATACTCCCCTCTGAACATTCACAATATATAAAATTATACCGCGCCCGCCGTATTTTATCAACGATTTCCCTGCACAAATTTTTGTTTCTTGACTTTGCCCGCTTCGTCCTTTACAATAAGGAGCGCGAGTAAGACAGGCGGTCGCGCGGCAAAGCCGAAAGGCTTGCTGTGAGGAAAGTCCGGGCTCCACAGGGCAAGGATAACGGGTAACGCCCGCCCAGAGCGATCTGAGGAAAAGTGCAACAGAAATAGACTACCCGTAGCAATATGGGAAAAGGTGGAAAGGTGCGGTAAGAGCGCACCCGTCGGCTCGAGAGTGTCCGACGCTGTAAACTCTATCCGGAGCAACACCGGTATGGGAGCAGGGGCTTCGCGCCCCAAGGTTTGCCCGACCGCTCCCGGGGTGGCTGGAGCTCCGCGGCAACGCGGCGCGTAGATAGATGACTGCCAGATACAGAACCCGGCTTACAGTCTTGCTCGCAATGAATATGAAAAGACCGACGGCACGCCGTCGGTCTTTTCGTTATTTCTATGTACCTTAGTCCTCGGTCTCCCAGTTGTGGTAGGTGTTCTGCACGTCCTCGTTGTCCTCGAGCATATCGAGCAGCTTTTCCATGTTCTTGACGTCCTCCTCGCTCGTGAGCTTGACGTAGGTCTGCGGGACGAGGCTGATGTCGGCGCTGGCAAAGGTGTAGCCCTTGGCTTCAAGCGCGGCGATGACGTCGTTGAAGGCGTCGGGATCGGTGGTGATCTCAAACACGGGACCGTCGGCGGTGAAGTCGGCTGCGCCGGCCTCGAGCGCGTCCATCATGACGGTGTCCTCATCGTAGTCGCCGTCCTCGTTGTCGATGATGATGACGCCCTTGCGGTCGAACGACCAGCTCACGCAGCCCTGCGCGCCCATGCCCTTGCCGAACTTGTCGAAGTAGTGGCGGACCTCGGGTGCGGTGCGCTGGCGGTTATCGGTCAGCGCCTCGACGATGACGGCGACGCCGCCGGGGCCGTAGCCCTCGTAGGTGACGGACTCGTAGTTGTCCGTGTTGCCGGAGCCGAGCGCCTTGTCGATGGTGCGCTTGATGTTGTCGTTGGGCATATTGTTCGCCTTGGCCTTGGCGATGACGGTGGCGAGGCGGGAGTTATTCGCCGGGTCGCCGCTGCCGCCCTGCTTGACGGCGACGATGATCTCCTTGGCGATCTTGGTGAACGCCGCGCTGCGCTTGGCGTCTGCCGCGCCCTTGGTCTTTTGGATATTGTGCCATTTGGAATGTCCGGACATAGTTGATCTTCTCCTTACAGATAGTATTGAATGGCGTCGTGATGCGACGCGGAGCGTACGACCTCAAGCAGAGGGAAGGACTTCGCGAGATACGCGCGGACCGCCTCGCACACGACGTTCTCGGTCGGATAATGGCCGGCGTCGATGAGGTTGAGACCGTGGGTATCGAGGAAGTCGTTGTAGCGCAGGTCGGCGGTGACGAAGGTATCGCAGCCCTGCGCGATGGCCTGCGGGATGTAGTCGCGGCAGGCGCCGCCGCCGACAGCTACGCGATGGACCGGCTTTCCGCCGTCGCGGAACCGCAGACCGCTGCATCCTAATGATTTTACCACAGCAGGCAGGAACTCTTCAAGAGGAATTTCACAGGAAAGTGTGCCGATGCGCCCGATTTTTTCCTCATTGAGCATGGAAAGGCCCGAAAGACCCAGCGCGTGCGCCAGACAGTCGTTCACGCCGCCGTCCGCCGCGTCCAAATTGGTGTGCATACAGCACGCCGCGAGGCCGTGCCGCACGAGATAGCGCAGAAGCCTTCCCTGCGCGTCGTCCGCGCGGAGCGTCTGCACCTCGTGCCACGCGCAGTTCATCACCGGATGGTGCGAGACGATCATCTGCGCGCCGCGCTCGACCGCCTCCTCCGCAACGCCCTGCGTGATGTCCAGCGCCACGAGGACTCTTCGGACCTCCTGCGCCGGATCGCCGACGAGCAGGCCGACGTTGTCCCAGGCCATCGCCAGCTCGCGCGGCGCCCAGTCGTAGAGACTGCGTTCAATGTCATGTGCCGTTGTCATGTTCCCACTTCCCTTTCTTTGCTTCCAGCGCGTCCGCCAGCGCGGCAAAGCCGTCCGCTTCGCCGCTGCCCGACTGCCGCAGGCCCTCGGCCCGGCGGCGCAGACGCGCGATCTGATGGGCGAGATAGTCCCCGTAGAGCGCCTCGCGCTCGAGCGCAAGGCCGCCGTAGAGCTGCTCCGCGCCGGGGGTGTATCGCTCCCCTGCCGTGACGGTCATCACGACGTAGAGCTTTCCCTTGTCGCGCACAAGGTGCTCGCGCGTGACGGCGTAGCCGTTCTCGCAGAGCCGGAGCCGCAGCTCCTCGATCTTCGTCTGCGGCTGGAGCAGCAGCGTGTGCCGCCCGTCGCGCGTCCACGGCGCTGCGGCAAGGATGCCCCAAATGGTCTCGCCGCCCATGCCGGCGATGAGGACGGTGTCGCACTCCTCCGGCGCGATGGCGTCAAGCCCCGCGCAGAGACGGAGGTCGATGCCGCCGACGGCATATTCCTCCGCGGTGCGGCGGGCGTGCTCCAGCGGCTCCCGCCCGATGTCGGACGCGATGGCGCGGTCGATCACGCCTCTCTGCCGCAGGCAGACCGGTATGTAGCCGTGGTCGGTGCCGACGTCGGCGAGCACAGCGCCCTGCGGCACGAGCGACGCGAGCAGCGCGAGCCGCGGCTGAAGCGATAATTCTCTTGTCACGGCGCGACCTCCTTTGCAGCAGAAAAAGGCGCATACGAGCGTATGCGCCTTCCGGCCTGTCCGGTTATTCCTCGGCGGGCTTGTTCGCTTCCTCGTTCACGAGCGCAAGGAGCTTGTCCACGTCCACGCCGTGCACGGCGCAGGCCTCCTCCACGGTCTCGCCGCGGGACGCGGGGCAGCCGAGGCAGTGCATCCCGATGCCGAAGAAGATCGGCGCGGTCTGCGGAGCGACGTCAAGAATATCACCGATGATGGTGTCTTTCGTGATCTCAACCATTTTGAAAATACCTCCGGAAAAGAATGTCGGAGATAGTTTACCCCATTTTCCGCGTTTTTTCAATAGGAAAAAATGCAAACGTGCCGCATTCGTTCGATACGGACGCGGACGACCGGAACAGAACGCAGAAAAGCGACCGTCCGGAGACGGTCGCTTTCGGAAAAGTCAAAGCAATGACTTAGCCCTGCTCCTTCATCTTGGCGAAGCAGTCGCTGCAATAGACGGGACGATCGGACTTGGGCTCGAAGGGAACCTTCGCCTCGCCGCCGCAGGCAGCGCAGACAGCGGTGAAGTACTCGCGGGGACCACGGGCGGCGTTCTTGCGAGCGTCGCGGCAGGCCTTGCAGCGCTGGGGCTCGTTCTGGAAGCCGCGCTCCGCGTAGAACTCCTGCTCACCGGCGGTGAACACGAACTCGTTGCCGCACTCTTTGCAAACTAAAGTCTTGTCTTCGTACATGATTTTACCCTCTCTTTGCTTTTAGAAAAAAATATATGCGTTCAGCGTTTGCTGATATCGCCGGATGAAAGCTGCCGCGCTGCCTTGCGCCTAACGCGCTGCACGGCGTTGTCCACAGACTTTGGGGACTTCCCTACCGCCTTTGCGATCTCCTGGCAGGAAAGACCGTCTAAATACAACCCTAAGATCTTCGCCTCGAACTCGGACAACTGCTTTCGGGTGCTCTCAAGCGCTTCGGCCACGCGGTCGCGGTCGATGATAAGCTCCTCCGGATCGGCGGAGGAGGCGCGCAGAGCGCCGAACGGATAGGAATTGCCATCAAAGAAAGGGGTATCCAAGGGAACGGACTGGTTGAGCGGTGAATGCTTGTCGCGCGAGGCCGCGCGAAGCGCGGAAATGAGGCGGTTGCGGATGCACACCTCGGCAAAGGTCCGGAAGGACGCGGCCTTTGCGCCGTCGTACTCGCGGATGGCCCGGATGAGCCCGAACATCCCCTCCTGGATCAGGTCTTCGCTGTCGCCGCCCGCCAGAAAGAGCGGGCGCGCGCACGAGCGCACAAGACCGGAATAGCGCCGGACAAGCGCTTCCTCCGCCTCGCGGCTGCCGTCGGCAGCGCGGCGGCAGAGCGCCTCGTCCGAGGGCTCCATCGGGGTATTTCTATCCTCTGCCACATTTACCATACTGCATTATACCTGTACTTGCACGGTTTTGTCAAGTATTTACGAAAATAAACTGAAAAAAAGATAAAATTCGGGCAACAAGATACAATTCCTGTTTCATTTGTCGCCCGCTCACCGACAAATCGACGAATCAGACCGATCGAATGACCTTCACCAACCGCTCGGCGACCAGCTGCGCGACGCTTTCGGTCTTGGCCTCGACCATCACGCGGATGAGCGCCTCGGTGCCGGAGGGGCGCACGAGGATGCGGCCCTCGCCGCGCAGGAACTTCTCCTCGTCCGCGACGGCGGTCTTGAGCGCATCGCTCGCCATGATGGCCTCCTTCACGCCGCGGTCGTGGCTGACGACGACATTCAGCAGCACCTGCGGGTACTGCGGGCAGTCGGCGGTGAGCACGGACGCGCTCTTGCCGGAGAGCGCGAGGATCTGCAGAAACTGGAGCGCGGAGAGCTGACCGTCGCCGGTGGTGGCGTAGTCGGTGAAGATCATGTGGCCCGACTGCTCGCCGCCGAGCTTGTAGCCGCACTCCACCATCTTTTCGAGCACATTGCGGTCGCCCACGTTGGTGCAGACGAGGTCGATGCCGTTCTTCCGGCAGAACTCGTGCAGTCCGAGATTCGACATGACGGTCGCCACGATGGTGTTGCCGGTGAGCCTGCCGTTGCGCTTCATATAGGCTCCGCAGACCGCCATGATCTTGTCGCCGTCGATCTCATGGCCCAGCTCGTCGACCATCAGGCAGCGGTCGGCGTCGCCGTCGAAGGCCACGCCCACGTCGTACTTCCCCGCCACGACGCGCTGGCCGAGGCTTTCGAGGTGCGTAGAGCCGCAGCGGTCGTTGATGTTCGTGCCGTTCGGCTCGCGGTGGATGAAATCGGCATAGCACTTGAAGCGTCCGAACAGCTCGGGCGCGGTGGCGCTCGCCGCGCCGTTGGCGCAGTCCACCAGCACGCGCAGACCGGAGAGGTCGGAGTCGATGGTGGTGGTGAGATGGTGGATGTACTCGAGCTTCGACTGCTTGAGACCGTGGTGCAGCACGCCGATCTCGCCGCGTGTGGCGACGGGAATGGTCTCGCCGGAGAGGATCTTTTCCTCGATCTTTGCCTCCGTCGCGTCGGGCAGCTTGTAGCCCTTTTCATTAAAGACCTTGATGCCGTTGTGCTCGAAGGGGTTGTGGCTCGCGGAGATGACAATGCCCGCGTCCGCGCCCTTGAGAACCGTCAGGTACGCGACCGCCGGAGTCGGCAGCACGCCGAAGGGCATCACGTCGCCGCCGACGGAGCAGATGCCGCAGATGAGCGCGGATTCGAGCATATCGGAGGAAATGCGCGTGTCCTTGCCGATGGTGATGAGGGGCGCTCTCCCCTTCTCCTCCTTCAAAACGGCGGCGATGGCCTGACCGGTGTGGAATGCCAGCTCGACGGTCAGATTCTCGCCCACGATTCCGCGGATGCCGTCGGTGCCAAATAGCTTGCCCATAGATGAAAGTCTCCTTATTGATTCAGTTTAAGCTGAGCTGCTCCGCCTCGTCCGCAAGGGACGCGGGAACGCTCAGGCCGAGATGCTCATACGCCTTGCGCGTCACGCAGCGGCCGCGCGGCGTGCGCGTGAGGAAGCCGAGCTGCATGAGGTACGGCTCGTACACGTCCCAGAGCGTGACGGATTCCTCACCGATGGTCGCGGCGAGCGTGTCGATGCCGACCGGGCCGCCGCCGTAGTTCTCAATGATGGCGCGCAGCATCCGGTAGTCGATGGGGTCGAGGCCGAGCCGGTCGATCTCCAACGCGCGCAGCGCCTCGTCCGCCACCTCGCGCGTGATGACGCCGTCGGCCCTGACCTCGGCAAAATCGCGCACGCGGCGGAGCATCCGGTTGGCGATGCGCGGTGTGCCGCGCGAGCGGCGCGCGATCTCCATCGCGCCCTCGGGGGCGATGGAAACATTCAGGATTCCCGCAGAGCGCGTGACGATCTTCGCAAGCTCCTCGGGCGTATAAAGCTCCAGACGCAGCGTGACGCCGAAGCGGTCGCGCAGCGGCGCGGAGAGCTGGCCCGCGCGGGTGGTCGCGCCGATGAGCGTGAAGTGCGGCAGGTCGAGCCGGATGGAGTTCGCGCTGGGGCCCTTGCCGATGATGATGTCGATGGCGTAGTCCTCCATCGCGGGATAGAGGATCTCCTCCACCGCGCGGTTGAGGCGGTGGATCTCATCGACAAAGAGAATGTCGTTCTCGCTCAGATTTGTGAGCAGCGCGGCAAGGTCGCCCGCCTTTTCGATGGCGGGGCCGGAGGTGATGCGGATGTTGACGCCCATCTCGGCGGCGATGATGCCCGCGAGCGTCGTTTTGCCAAGGCCCGGAGGGCCGTGGAGCAGAACGTGGTCGAGCGACTCATTGCGCCGCTTTGCCGCCTCGATGAAGACGGCGAGGTTGCCCTTGGCCTTCTCCTGCCCGATGTATTCGCGGAGCGTTTTCGGGCGCAGCGAACCCTCCTGCGCGTCCTCGCTCAGGAAGGTCTTTGCCACGATCGGCTCTTCATAAATGTCGGTACCGAAGTCGATGCTCAAAATGTCACTTCCCTTTCGCCCGTCACTTTACCATCTTTTTCAGGCTCTGGCGGATGATCTCCTCAAGCGGCAGATCCTCCGCATCGATCCCCTTGAGCGCCACGGAAATATCCTGCTGCGTGTAGCCGAGCACCGCAAGCGCGGCGGCGGCCTCCGCCGCCTTGCCGCCGATGCCAGCGGCAGTCCCCGCGGACGCGGACGGCAGGCCGATCTCCTGCGTTTCCTTAGCGATCTTGTCCTTCAGTTCCAGAAGGATGCGCTGGGCGAGCTTTTTTCCGACGCCGGGCGCGGCGGTCAGCGCCTTTTCGTCGCCGGTGATGATCGCCATCGTCAGATGCTCCGGTGTGCCGACGGAGAGGATGGCAAGCGCCGCCTTTGGCCCCACGCCGGAAACGCCGATGAGCAGCTTGAAGCTATTGAGCTCCTGCTCGGTGGCGAAGCCGTAGAGCTCAAAAATGCCGTCGCCCACATTCAAGTAGGTGTAAAGCCGTTTGACTTCACCCTTCTTGAGCTGACGGATGGTGTGGTTCGTTGTGCGGCAGGCGTAGCCCACGCCGCCGCAGTCGATGACCGCGAGGTAGGGCTCGACGTGCGCGACCTTGCCCTCGAGATAATAGAACATGGAGCGTCCTCCTTAGACGGTTTGCTTGACCGGATTTTGTGCGCGCGCGAGCAGCGAGGTCGCGCTGCGCGCGTGGCAGATCGCCAGGGCGAGCGCGTCCGCCGCGTCGTCGGGACGCGGAACGGCCTTGAGCTTCAAAAGCCGCCTGACCATGTCCATCACCTGTCGCTTTTCGGCAAGGCCATAGCCGACGACCGCCTGCTTGACCTGCATGGGCGTGTACTCAAAGAGCGGTATCCCGCTCTTCGCCGCGGTGCAGAGGATGATGCCGCGCGCGTGCGCGACGGCGATGCCGGTGGTGATGTTGTTGGAGAAAAACAGCTCCTCGACCGCGATGGCCTCCGGCCGGAGCTGCGCGATCAGCTCCTCCATATCGCGCTCGAGCTGCACGAGCCGCGCGGCGAGCGGAAGCCCTGCCGGCGTGGTGACCGCGCCGTATTGCAGCATCTGCGTTTTCCCGGTCTCCGCCTCGATCAGGCCGAAGCCGACGATGGCAAGCCCCGGGTCGATGCCGAGTATCCGCATGGCGCTCCCCTCCCTCGGTGCGGAGCGATGCACGGCGGCGTGCAGCGCTCCGCGATCTGCGCAGTGCAGTAGAGTATATTATATCAAACAGGCGTTCAAAACGCAAGCCCTTGCGGCGCGACGGCAAAAAAACCTCCGCAGACCGCGCTGCGGAGGCTTTCATGCATGGTGCTTACTTGGTCACAGCCTTGTGGAAGACCTTCTTGCCCTTGCGGATGATGATGCCGTCGCCGGCGAACTTCTCCTGCGGGATGCTCTCGTCGATGCTCTCGACCTTCTTCTCGTCCACAACGATGCCGCCCTGCTGGACGAGGCGGCGCGCCTCGCCGCGGCTCGGGCACAGCCCCGTGGCGACAAGCAGCGAGAGGATGTTGATGCCGCCGTTTTCAAAGTCGGCGTCCGCGAGCACGGTGGTCGGCATATTGGCGCTGTCGCCGCCGGCGCCGAAGAGTGCCTTGGCCGCGTTCTCCGCCTTCTTTGCCTCCTCCTCGCCGTGGACGAGCGCGGTGAGCTCGTAGGCAAGGATCTCCTTGGCGCGGTTGAGCTGGCTGCCTTCCCACTTGTCCATCTCGTCGATCTGCTCGAGCGGCAGGAAGGTCAGCATACGGATGCACTTCAAAACGTCCGCGTCGCCGACGTTGCGCCAATACTGGTAGAAGTCGTAGGGGCTTGTCTTGTTCGGGTCGAGCCACACCGCGCCGCTGGCGGTCTTGCCCATCTTCTTGCCCTCGCTGTTCATCAGCAGCGTGATGGTCATGGCGTGCGCGTCCTTGCCGAGCTTCCTGCGGATCAGCTCCGTGCCGCCGAGCATATTGCTCCACTGGTCGTCGCCGCCGAACTGCATATTGCAGCCGTAGTGCTGGAAGAGGTAATAGAAGTCGTAGGACTGCATGATCATGTAGTTGAACTCAAGGAAGCTCAGGCCCTTTTCCATACGCTGCTTGTAGCACTCGGCGCGGAGCATATTGTTGACGCTGAAGCACGCGCCCACCTCGCGCAGCAGCTCGATGTAATTGAGCTTTAAGAGCCAGTCGGCGTTGTTGACCATGATGGCCTTGCCTTCGCCGAAGTCGATGAAGCGCTCCATCTGCTTTTTGAAGCAGTCGCAGTTGTGCTGAATGGTCTCCGGCGTCATCATGCTTCGCATATCGCTGCGTCCGGAGGGGTCGCCGATGTAGCCCGTGCCGCCGCCGACGAGGACGACGGGGCGGTTGCCCGCCATCTGCAGACGCTTCATCAGGCACAGCGCCATGAAGTGACCGACGTGCAGGCTGTCCGCCGTCGGGTCAAAGCCGATGTAGAAGGTCGCCTTGCCGTTGTTGACCATCTCGCGGATCTCCGGCTCGTTCGTGACCTGCGCGATCAGGCCGCGCGCCTGCAGCTCTTCATAAATACCCATTGTATATTCTCCCTGTCACTTTTTGATTTGGTAAGCCGCCGCCAATTTCACGAGACCGCGGCTGAGAAGCTCTAAATTTTCATCGTCGATGCGGTTATCCTTCCCAGTCGGGCAGATGAAACGCCCGAAGCCGGGGACGCGGCGCACCGCGCAGACCGCGACGCCCTGCCGGAAGGCGCGCTGGTCGCCGGGGAAATGCACGAGACCGTCCACCTTGTCGTAGCAGGTCTTGCGCTCGGAGTTTTCAAAGCTCGAATTGATCGCGTCGAGCAGCTCGCCGTTCCAGCGGGCGCCCTTGCCCGGCAGGATCAGCAGCTCGTCTCCGCTGCCCACGCAGTCGAGGCAGAGGACGGGCTTCTCCTTGGCGCTCGGATAGCGCTTGCGGAAGCCCTTGGCGCCCCGCATATTGTTGCTGCCGCCGTCCAGAAAGAGGAAGCAGACGTCGTTGCGGTAGCGCGGCGTGAGCTGCTCGGCGGTGCGGAGCAGCGCCGCCACGCCGGAGGTGTTGGCGTTGACATTGTTCTTCTCCGACGGGCCGTATTTGAGATACGCCAGCGCGCCGATCAGCAGCACGAGAAAGAGCGGCAGCGTCAGGTTCGGAAGGTTCAGCGCGAAGGTCACGCCGAGGGAGACCGCGAAGCAGAGCACCAGCGCCAGCACGGGCGTGAGCGCCTGATAGAGCATATAGGTCACCGGCCGCGTCGGGCAGAGGATCGCCGGCAGCGGCTCGCGCAGCGGCGTATCGTAGTGCGCGGCATAGAGGATGCTCGCCCGCTCGGGATCGCCCGCGATGACGTTCACCGCCTTGCCGCAGTCGTTGAGCTTTGCGTCGTAGCCGAGCGCGCGCAGCTGCCCCATGAGGTAGGTGCGCATATTTTCTTTTTCCTGTGCCTTGCGCCGCACGGGATAGTCCCGCGTGATGCGCTGCGCGTACTGGTCCATCGGCAGCGGTTCTCCTTTTTTCAGATCAGCAAATCAACTGATATTGTAATGCCATACGGCGAAAAATGCAATTCTTTTTTACGTTAAAGCGAATCAAAGCGAAGAGATCACAGCGCGCTGCGGAACGCGTCCGCCGCGCTCAGCAACTCCTCCGCGCCGCGCAGCTGCGTTTCGGTCGCCGCCGCGCCGCCGGTCAGCCGCGCAAGCTCCGCGCAGCGCTGTGCGCGGTCAAGCTCCACGACGCGCGTGAAGGTGCGTCCGTTCTCCTCGCCCTTCTCGACGGAAAAGTGCGTGTCCGCCATCGCGGCGAGCTGCGGCAGATGCGTCACGCAGAGCACCTGACGCCTGCGCGAGAGCTTCGCCATCTTCTCCGCCACGCGCTGGGCGGCGCGGCCCGAGACGCCGGTATCCACCTCGTCAAAGACCATCGTCATCACATGATCCTGCTCGGCGAGCACGTTTTTGAGCGCGAGCATGATGCGCGCGAGCTCGCCGCCCGAGGCGATCTTGTGGATGGGCTTGAGATCCTCGCCCGCGTTCGCGCTCATGAGGAAGCGCACCGTGTCGATGCCCGTCGCGTCCGGCTCATGCTCTGTAAAGTCGATGGAAAAGCGGACCTTGTTCATGTCCAGCTCGCGCAGCTCCCGCAGAATGCGCTCCTCGAGCACTTTTGCCGCAGCCTTGCGCGCGTCGGAAAGCGTGCGCGCCGCGGCGAGCATTTCCTTTTCCTGCTTGGCAAGCGTCCCCTGAAGCTGCACGATGCGATCGTCCGCGTATTCGATCTCGTCAAGCTCCTTTTTACTGCGCTCGAGGTAATCGAGCATCTCGCCGACCGTCGCGCCGTACTTTTTCTTGAGGCGGTAGAGCTGGTCGGCACGGCTCTCCACCGCGTCGAGCTCCTGCGGGGAAAAGTCCATCTCACTTCTCAGGTCGCGCACCGTTTCGGCGAGATCGTAAACGTCGGAATACAGGCTCTCCAGCCGCTCGCACAGCTCGGAGAAGCGAGCGCCGAGGGCGCGCACACTGTGGAGCGCGTTCTCCGCGTTCTTGAGCTGGCTCGCCGCGCCGAGGCCGTCGTCCCCGCCGGAGAGGGCGTAGTCCGCCGCGGCGAAGGCGTCCATGAACTTTTCGGCGTTGCGCAGCAGCTCGCGCCGCGCAAGAAGCTCCTCTTCCTCGCCGTCGCGCAGCTCCGCGCGCTCCAGCTCGGCGATCTGATGGCGCAGCGTGTCGACGCGGCGGGCCTTTTCCGCCTCGTCCATTTCAAGCGCCTCGATCTGCCGCCGGGTCTCACGCGCCGCCTGATAACGCTCGGTATAGGCTTCCGGCAGGCCGTCGAGCCGGGCGAAGCGGTCGAGGTACGCGCCGTGCTGCTCCTCGTCGAGCAGCTGCGTGCCCTCGTGCTGGCCGTGGATATTCAAAAGACTTGTCCCCAACGCGCGCAGCTGCGCGACCGTGATGGGCCGTCCGTTCGCGCGGCAGATGTTCTTGCCGTCGGCATAGATGTCGCGCTGGAGCAGCAGCACGCCGTCCTCCGGCTCGACGCCGAGCGCGGCGAGCACAGGAAGCGAGGCGTCCACGCCGTCAAATTCCGCGCTGACGAAGGCCTTGGCCGCGCCCGTGCGGATCAGGTCGCGCGAGGTGCGCGCGCCGAGCACCGCGCCGAGCGAGTCGATGACGATGGACTTGCCCGCGCCAGTCTCGCCGGTGAGCGCGTTGAAGCCCGCGCGGAACGAGATGTCCGCGCGCTCGATGACGGCGATGTTTTCGATGTGGAGAAGCTGAAGCATTGCGGCCTTCTCCCCTTCTTACTTGATCATGGCGGTCAGCTCGGTGCAGAATTCCGCCGCACTCTGCTCGTCGCGCAGCACGACGAGCACCGTGTCGTCGCCGCTGACCGTGCCGACGATGGCGGGGATCTCCATGCCGTCGAAGGCGGAGCCTGCCGCGGGGCCGAGGCCCGGCATCATCTTCACCACGACGAGGTTCTGCGCGCGGTCGGCGCTGAGGATGCTCTCGCGCAGGATGACCTGCAATCTGCCGGCAAAGTTGAGCTTGATCTTCTGCGCGCTCACGGCGTAGCGGTAGCGCCCGCCGCCGACCGGCTCCTTGATGAGGTGGAGCTGCTTGATGTCGCGCGAGATGGTCGCCTGCGTGCTCTCAATGCCCTGCTCATGCAGCTTCGCCAAAAGCTGCTCCTGTGTTTCGATCGGCTCGGCCTCAATGATGGCCAGAATTTTCTCCTGTCGGTTATTCTTCATGTCCCAACACTCCCATCAACATCTTTTTTTGCAGGATATCGCAAAAGCTCTTATTGGAAAGCCTTACGAGCTTTGTTTCATATTTTGAGCGCCGGATCTCCACGGCGTCGCCGTTGCGCAGCGAGAACGCCCGCCCGCCGTCGGCGGAGAGAAAGATCGGCTTGTAGCCGGTCTTTTCCGTCTGCACGGTGACGGTGCGCTCCGGCGAGAGCACATAGGAGTTGGCGTGCACGCTGTGCGCGCAGATCGGACTGACGATGAGGTTGCGCGCCGTGGGCTCGACGACCGGCCCGCCCGCGGAGAGCGAATAGGCCGTGGAGCCGGTCGGGCTTGCGACGATCACGCCGTCGCCCGTCACATCGAGCAGCCGTCCCTGCTCGGTCCGAATGTGGAGCCGGATCACGCGGGACACCGCTCCGCGGGTCACGACCGCCTCATTGAGCGCAAGGTTGGAGTAGATGACGCGCCCCTCGCGCACCACGCTGACGTCGAGCATCATGCGGCTCTCGACCGTGTATTTTTCGTCCATCAGCTCGCCGAGGCGGCCAAGCTCCTTCTGCTCCAGCTCCGCCATGAAGCCGAGCGAGCCGAGGTTCACGCCGAGCACCGGAATGTCGCGGTGTGCCGCGGTCTTGGAAAGGTGCAGGATCGTGCCGTCGCCGCCGAAGGCGATGATCATGTCCGCGCCGCGCAGCTCCTGCTGGAGCGGACGGATATCGAGGCCGTAGCCCTCGGGCTTCTCCTCGTTGCGGAACGGCACGCACACGACGTTCGGACAGTGAACGCTGTCGAGAATGCGTTTGGCCTCCTTGGCGACGGTCAGCTCATGGTCGCGGTAGGGGTTTGGACAAAGTATCACCTTTTTAAGCATCGTTTTCGCCTTTCTTTTCCTCCAGCGCCGCGTGGGATGCCTCGACCAGAGCCTTCAGGTCATGGACCGGCGGCTCCTCCTCCGCACGGGAGAGATAGCCGAGATATTCAATGTTCCCCTCGGGGCCGCGAATGGGAGAGTACGTCAGGCCAAGGACGGTAAAGCGACTTTCCTTTGCGTGCTCCAGAAAGTGCTCGAGCACCTCCAGATGCACGGCGGGATCGCGCACGACGCCCTTTTTGCCGACCTTTTCCCGTCCTGCCTCGAACTGCGGCTTGACGAGGCAGACGGCGTGGCCGTCCGGCTTCAGAAGCCCCGCGAGCGCGGGCAGAATGAGCTTGAGCGAGATGAACGACACGTCCACGGACGCGAAATCCAGCTCGTCTGGGATCTGCTCATGCGTGAGGTAGCGGGCGTTCGTGCGCTCCATACACACCACGCGCGCGTCGCTGCGGAGCTTCCAATCGAGCTGACCGTAGCCGACGTCCACGGCGTAGACCTTTTTCGCGCCGTTTTGCAGCATACAGTCGGTGAAGCCGCCGGTAGACGCGCCGATGTCGGCGCAGATGCAGTCCGTGAGCGTGATGGGAAACTCCGCCATCGCCTTTTCGAGCTTGAGCCCGCCGCGGCTGACGTAGCGCAGCGTGTGGCCGCGCACCTCAAGCACCGCGTCGGCGGCGACCGGCGTGCCGGCCTTATCGACCTTCTGCCCGTTCACATAGACAATGCCGCTCATAATGCTCGCCTGCGCCTTGGCGCGCGTTTCGGCAAGGCCGCGCGCAACGAGCGCGACGTCCAATCGTTCCTTTGTACTCATTGGCAGACCTCCTTTGCCGTGCGAGCCAGGCTCTCCGCGTCCAGTCCGCATTGGCGGTACAGCTCGCCGACGCTCCCCTGCTCGATGAATCTGCGCCCGAGGTTGCAGAGCATGAGCCTCTGCGGTTCGTGCCCCTCCTCGGCGAGGATCGCCGCGATGCGCTGACCGATGCAGCCCACGCCCGAGCATTCCTCCGCGACCAGCAGCCGCTTCGTTGTGCCGAAGCACTTGGAAAGCTCGCCGCCGCGGAAGGGCGAAATGCGGTTGAGCTTGACCACCCGCGCCTCGATGCCGTCCTCGTGCAGCAGCTCCGCCGCGCCGAGCACGTTGTTGATGAGCGTGCCGTAGGCGCAGAGCGTGATGTCCTCCCCCGCGCGCAGCTCGGCAAAATCCCCGGCGCTCGTATCGGCGGTGAAGGCGCCCTCGCCGCCGCGCGGATAGCGGATGGCGACCGGGCCGGTCATTTCAAAAAGCGCGCGGCACAGCATGGCGCGCAGCTCCGCGAAGCTCGCGGGGCAGAGCACCGTCATATTCGGGATGCCGGATAAAAATACCGTATCCATCACGCCGTGATGCGTCGCGCCGTCCGCACCGACCAGGCCCGCGCGGTCCACGGCAAAGACAACATGCAGTCCGCTCAGCGCCACATCGTGCAGCAGCTGGTCGTAGGCGCGCTGGAGAAAGCTCGAATACACGGCGAACACCGGGAGCGCGCCCTGCTTGGCAAGGCCCGCCGCCATCGCGGCGGCGTGTCCCTCGGCGATGCCGACGTCAAAAAAGCGGTCGGGGAAACGCCCGGCAAAGGGCGTGAGACCCGTGCCGTCCTCCATCGCCGCGGTGATCGCGCATACGCGCGGGTCCTCCTCGGCCAGCTCCGTGAGCGCCGCGCCGAAGACGGAGGAAAAGCTTTCCTTCGCCGGCGGCACCGCGCCGGTCGCAGCGTCGAACGGTCCGACGCCATGGAATTTCCACGGCTCACGCTCGGCAGGCGCGTAGCCGTGCCCCTTCTGCGTGCGGACATGGACGAGCACCGGGCGCTTCATCTCCCGCGCCCATTCGAGCGTGGTGGTGAGCTGCGCGAGGTCGTGCCCGTCCACAGGACCGAGGTAGGCGAAGCCCATATCCTCGAACATCGTGGCGTTGGGCAGCATGGCCTTTTTGAGTCCCGTTTTGAGCGAGTGATTGAAGCGGTAGAGTGCGCGTCCGACCGCTGAGCCGCTCAGCGCGTTGTGATACGCCTTCTTGAAGGCAAAGTACTCCGGCTTTGTGCGCAGGCGCGAGAGATGCTCGCTCATCGCGCCGACGTTGCGGTCGATGGACATACCGTTATCGTTGAGGATAACGATCAGCGGCTCGCCGGAGGCACCCGCGTTGTTGAGTCCCTCATAGGCAAGGCCGCCGGTGAGCGCGCCGTCGCCGATGAGGGCAAGCACGCTGTAATCCTCGTGCAGCATCGTGCGGGCGCGCGCCATGCCGAGCGCCACGGAGACGGAGTTGGAGGCGTGACCGGCGATGAAGGCGTCGTGTACGCTCTCGCAGGGCTTGGGAAAGCCCGAGATGCCGCCGAGCTGCCGCAGCGTCGGAAAGCGGTCCGCGCGGCCGGCGAGTATTTTATGGACGTAGCACTGATGCCCCACGTCAAAAACGAGGCGGTCGCGCGCCGTGTCGAACACGCGGTGGATGGCGACGGTCAGCTCCACCACACCGAGGTTCGAGGCGAGGTGCCCGCCGGTGTGCGAGACCTGTGTGACAAGAAAGCCACGCAGCTCGTCGCAAAGAAGCGGAAGCTCCGAGCCGTCGAGCGCCCGGAGGTCTTCCGGCGAATGAATTCGGTCCAAGATCAACGTAGTATCCCCTTGCAGTTGTTTTCGGGCGGCCCGGCAGGAGCGCGGGATACCGCCGTCATGTCAAATTATGGTCATTATAGACCATCGTGCGGAAATATACAAGATATACAGCGCGATATTCACCGCAAAATTTTTGTGAACGACGCAAAACAGGGCGGAGTCCCGAAGGTCTCCGCCCTGCCGGGCGTTACTTGTTCCGCGTTTCCATGCTGTGCGAGAGCGCGGCGAGGAAGTCCGCTTCTCCGCCGAACAGACCGAGCGCGGAGATCGCCTCGTCGGTTAGACGCACGACCTCACGCTCACATGCCGCAAGGCCGAGGAGATCGACGAAGGTGGTCTTTTTCTCCGCCTTGTCCGAGCCGATGGGCTTGCCGAAGGTCGCCTCGTCGCCGATCACGTCGAGCATATCGTCGCGGATCTGGAAGGCAAGGCCGAGCGCGTCGGCATAGCGCTGTGCCGCATCCGCCTGCTCCGCCGTGCCGCCCGCGGCGGCGACACCCATCAGACAGGCCGCGCGGATGAGCGCGCTCGTTTTGCGCAGATGGATCGCCATCAGCTCGCCGCGGTCGAGGGAGCGGCCCTCCCATTCGAGGTCGAGCTGCTGGCCGCCGCAGATGCCGGCGTGACCTGCGGCGTGCGTCAGGATCTGCCCACAGCGCAGCGCGCGCTCCGGCGCAAGCGACGCGGAGAGCACCGTTTCAAAGGCGAGAGCCTGCAGCGCGTCGCCCGCCAGCACGGCGGTGGCCTCGCCGAACACCTTGTGGTTCGACGGCTTGCCGCGGCGCAGATCGTCGTCGTCCATGCACGGCAGATCGTCGTGAATGAGCGAATAGGTATGCAGCAGCTCCACGCCGCAGGCGGCGGGAAGCGCGGCGTGAACATCGCCGCCGCAAAGGCGGCAGAATTCCAGCGTCAGGATCGGCCGCAGGCGCTTGCCGCCTGCGGTGAGACTGTAGCGCATGGCGTCGAGCAGCCGCGCGTAGGGCTCGTCCGCGGCGACGCATTGTGCATCGAGAAAGTCCTCGACCATCGTGCGGTATTCCTCCATGCGGAGGGCAAACAGTTCTCGTTCCATGTACTATTCCTCCGCAGCAAAGGAGGCTTCGACCGGCGCGCCGTCCGCGCCTTTGGTCAGGCGCACGACCTTCTGCTCCGCCTCGTCGAGCATTTTTCCGCAGGAGGTGACGAGCTTCGTCCCCTCCTCAAAGAGCTTGAGCGAGTCGGCTAACTTCGCGTCGCCGCGCTCAAGCTGCGACACGATCTCCTCGAGCCGCGTGATGTTATCCTCAAAGCTTTTTGCCATGGTTGTTCTCTCCTCTCGTTTCGTTGACCGTACAGACCAGGCTGCCCCGTCCGAGCGTCACGTCGATCGTCTCGCCGACGGTCACCTCGTCCGCGCTGCGGAGCACCGTACCGTTCGCCTTCCGTGCCACGGCATAGCCGCGCGCGAGCACCGCGAGCGGACTCATCGCGTGGAGCGACGCGCACAGCGCGGCAAAGCGCTGTCGCCGCTCCCCCACCTGCTTTTCCGCAAGCGAGGCGAGATTCTTCTGCGTGTAGTCGAGCAGCAGGCGCTTGTCCGCGATGAAGGCCATCGGGTCGCGCAGCACGCGCTTCCGCTCCAAGGCAGTCAGCCGTTCGCGCAGCGCGGAAAGGCGGCTTTCCTCCGTTTTGGTCATGCTTCGCTCCAGCGCCGTGAGCCGGGCGCGGACGTCATTCCGGTCGGGCACGGCAAGCTCCGCGGCGTTCGACGGCGTGGACGCCCGCGCGTCCGCGACATAGTCGGCGATGGTGACATCCGGCTCGTGACCGACGGCGGAGATGACGGGGATCTCCGATTCGTAGATGGCGCGCGCCACGCGCTCGTCGTTGAACGCCCACAGATCCTCGATGGAGCCGCCGCCGCGGCCCGTGATGATGAGGTCCGCGACCTTGTATCTGTTCGCGTAGCGCAGCGCGCCGGCGATCTCCGGCGGGGCCTCGGTCCCCTGCACGCGCACACCGAGGAGCTTGACCTCCGTCAGCGGCCAGCGCGCGCGGAGGATGCGGAGCATATCATGCACCGCCGCGCCGGCGGGCGAGGTGATGATGGCGATGGTCTTCGGGTACCTCGGCAGCGGCTTCTTATGCGCGGGATCGAAAAGCCCCTCGCGCTCCAACTGCGCCTTGAGCTGCTCGAAGGCGACGTGCAGGTCGCCCGCGCCCTCCGGCGATAGCTCGGAGACATAAAGCTGATAGGCCCCGTCGCGCGGGAACACGCTGATGCGCCCGAAGGCGATGACCTTCATGCCGTTCTCGGGACGGAAGCGCAGACGCAGGGCGTTTCCCTTGAACAGCACGCAGCGCATCGCGCCCTCGGCGTCCTTGAGCGTGAAGTAGTGGTGGCCCGAGGGGTAGAGCTTGTAGTTTGAGATCTCGCCGCGCACGAAGATCTCCTGCAGCTGCGGCACGCGGTCGAGCAGAGCCTTGATGAAGTTGTTGGCCTCGCTGACCGAGAAGATCATTTGCTGTTCCATGCGTTCTCCTGTGAAGCGTTTTTCCTTTGCAGATGCCGGATATACAAAGCAGAGCGCCGCCGTGCGCGGTGCTCTGCCTCTTTGCTTATTCTGCGCTGATCTCCGCGCGCACGAACGAGCCGAGGATGCCGTTGATGAACTTCACGGTCTCGGGCGTTTCGTACTTCTTGGCGATCTCCACCGCCTCGTTGATGGCGACGGAGTTCGGCACGTCGCGGAAATAGAGGATCTCGTACATCGCCACGCGCATGATGGCGGAGGCCACGAGCGGGATGCGGTCAAAGCTCCAGCCCTTGGCGTACCTGGCGATGAATTCGTCCAGCTCCGGCGCGTGATCGGCCACGCCGCACACGAGCGCGCGGATATACTCCGCCTGCTTGGCGTTGGGCGCTTCGCTGTAAAGCTCATCCTCGCCTGCCAGCTCGGCAAAGCCGTCGCGGCTCAGCCGCTCGGCGACCAGCTCCTCCGCCGTTTTGTCGGTGAAGCTCAGCTCATACGCCAGATGCACGGCAATCTCTCTTGCAGTATTGCGAACCATAGACGTTTCGTCCTTTTCTCTTTCTTGTTAGTTGAAGCTGATGCCGCCCACATGGACGTTGACCGCCCGGACGGAGAAGCCCGTCATCGTCTCGACCGCGCTCATCACGGCGTCCTGCACCTTGGCGGCGGTCTCTGGAATGGCGAAGCCGTATTTCACCGTCAGGTAAACGTCCAGCGTGATCTCGCCGTCCTGAATGTCCATGCGGATGCCGCGTGCGGGCTTCTTGCCCATGAACTGCTCGGTGAGCTGCTCGGTCATGGTGGTCATCATGGCGCCGACGCCCTCGATCTCGCCGATGGCCTCGGACGCGATCGCGACCACAACATCCTCGGAAATGTTGATGCTGCCGTCGCTCGCGGACTGCGTCAGATATTCGCGGTTTTCGCCCATTGCTGTCTCTCCTTGCTGTATGGTAGTGATACTCAGCATACGCTATGCTCAAATTATTAGTATTCTACCATCCTTTGCCGCAAATTACAACAGCTAATTTACTTCTAATATTTTGATGCAGTCGGCGGTAAGATTGGTCTCCTGCTTGACTATGTCGGTGATCTTCGCGATGTCCTCGGTCTGAAGTCCGTCCTCGCCCGCCGAGACCACCACGCTCACGCCGTCGTCGGCCATGAAGACCACGCAGTCCGTGTAGCCCTTGGCAGTGATCATGTTTTCGATCTGCGCTTCGGCGAGCGTGTAGGCCGCGAGCGTCTGGATGCTTTGCGCAGCCTCGGCTGCGGCCGCCTCATCGACCTCCGCCGCGCCGCTTGCCTCCTGCAGAAGGCTCAGCGCGCTGTCGCGGGCCTGCTGGCGCGTGAGCCGCGCGGTCGCAAAGTAGTCGCCCGGCAGCGCTTCGCCGGAGACCTCCTCTGCGTCGCCCTCCGTGCCGTCCACCAGCGTGGCCTGCCCGAGGATCTTGTCGGTCTCCTCCACCTGCTGCGCGTAGCGTCCGTTCAGAAAGATCGCCCCGCACACGAGCAGTAAGACCGCTCCCGCCACCATGTTCCGTTTCCACAGCTTTTTCATGTTCTTCCTCCCAAAAATAATGATTTTCATGGTTTCCCCTGTAATACGGTGATCTTGTCGCTCGGCAGCGCCGTCAGAGCGCTGACCGCCTGCGTCACGGCAAGGCGCACGCCCGCGCTGCCGCCGCCCTCGCAGACTACAAGCGCCCCGACGTAGCGCGGATAGACGCGGTTCGTCACCACGACCTCCTGTGTGCCGCTGCCCGTACCGACGACGACCGTCTCGCTCTTGCGCTTCATGTCCTCGCTCCCGCTGCGCTCGGCGGTCGTATCCTGCGCCAGCTCGCGCTTCGTGCCGGAGTCCACGGTGAGCATCAGCCGCAGCTCGCCCACGCCGTCGATGGCGCGCAGGATGTTCTCCATCTCCTCCTGCACTGCGGCGCGGTCGAACGCCTCGGCGTCCGGACTGCTGGCTGTTGGCTCGGCCTCCGCATTTCCTCCCGGCAGCAGCATCAGCACGATGCCGAGAAGCGCCGCGAGCGCGGCGAGACGGTATTTTTTCAATCCCTCGAGCCACTTCCCCGCCCACGCATCCTTCATCTCTCCGCCCTCCATTCCTGCTTCTCCGGCGCGATCCCCAGCTCCTGCGTGAGGAGCACGGAGAGCTCCGCGTTTTCCTCGCCGAAGAGCACCGCGCGGTCGGGAACGAACGCGCCGTCCTCCTCGCGCACCGTGACCTCCGCGGTGACCTCGGCGCCGAGGGCGTGTGCTTTGTCCTCAATATATGCGCCCGTCCGCTCCGCTATGACCGCCGCGAGCGACTGCCCGCTCACGTCGCGGTATTGCTCCTCCAATGCCGCGCGGTCGGCGGAGAAGCCGTCGAGGTCGAGCGCCAGCTCCCACGGCTTCGCCGTCCCGAGCGGGCGCAGCATACAGAGAATGAGCACCAGTCCGCCGGAAAAGCGCGCGAGCTTCCGCACGCTTCCCTCAGGCGTGAGCTGATCGAGAAGGCTCACGAGAAAGGCGCAGCTCACCACGCCGAGGAGCCATTGCCGTAAAAATGCCATCACATCACCACCATGGAAATGGATACGAGCAGCGCCGCGAGCAGCAGCGCCGCGCAGGCTGCCGTCATGCCGAGGACGAGGGCGAAGGCGTCGCCGAGCTGCTCGAGCAGCCGCTCAAGCGGCTTGACGCCGCTGACCGCCGAGACGAAGGCCGCCGCGCGGTAGAGCAAAAACTGCACGCCCAGCCGCACGAGCGGCGTGAGGCAGGCGAGCAGCACGCCCAGCACGCCGGCCGCCCCGATGGCCGCGCGCAGCGAATGGGCTGCGCTGAGCACCATCTCGGCGGACTCTGCGAGAATGCTCCCGACCACCGGCACCGTGCCGGAGACCGCCGTCTGCGCCGCCTTGACCGCCGCGCGGTCCGCGCTGCCGGTGAGCACGCCGCTGACCGACAGATAGAGCGTGAAGGCCGTCACCGCGCCGCACAGCAGCCAGGAGATGAGCTTTTTGAGTCCGTCCGCGAGCTTGTCCAGACCGCTCTCCGGCAGCGCCGCGCCCGCCGAGGCAAGAGCGATGTGGCAGTAGACCAGCGGGAGCAGCAGCTCGTGGATGAGCGTTGTGAGCGCGTCGGCGGCAAAGAGCGTGCCGACCTGCCAGGCGCTCGCCGTGAACACGCCGCCGCAGCCCGCGAGCGCCGCCGCCATCGTCGGCAGCAGGAGCTTGGTGAGGTCGGCGAGATCCTGCATGGTCGCCGTTCCCAGTCCGATGAGCGAGGAAAGGTCGCCCGCCGAGAGCGTCGTCACGCACAGCACGCCGACGAGCGGCACAAAGCGGGAGGCGTTCTCGCCGAGCGAGGACGCAAAGCCGTCCGCGGCTCCCGTGAGCAGGACGGTCAGCGCGAGCAGCACCGCCCCGCGCAGCGAGCGGTCCAGCGACGCGCGCAGCGCGTCGAAGAAGCCTTGCACGAGGAGTCGTATGCCGCCCTCCGTGATGCCTTCACCCTCTGCCAGCGCCGCCGCTTCCTCCGGCAGCGCGTCGAGAAGCTCGCCCGGAAGCTGCACGGCGCAGACCGGAACGGTCAGGAGCGCGAGCGTGAGCAGGAGAAATACCGTCCTTCTCACAGCCAGCCCTCCACCAGCTCCACCACGGCGAGCAGCAGCGGAGCGGCTGCGGTCAGCGCACAGACCGCGCCGGCGGTCTCGAGCACGGAGGCAAGCGCGCCCTGCGCGGCGTCGCGGCAGAAGGCGCCGCCCACGCGCACCGTCAGCGCAATGGCGAGCACCTTCCAAAGCGGCGTGAACACCGCGCCCGAAAGTCCCGTTTTGTCCGCGAGCGTGCGAAGCAGCGCGGCCAGCGGTTCGCCTGCCGCGATGAGCAGAGCCGCCGCGCAGGCGGCGGCGCACAGCGCCAGCAGCAGCGCCAGCTCTCCCTCGCTCCGCCGCAGCAGCGAGGCGACTGCCGCCGTGATGACGCACAGCGCAAATACCTTCAGCAAAAGCTCCATCGCTCAGAACCCGAAGAGCGTTTTGACCAGCTCAAAGAGCGAGCTGATCTCCCGCACGAGCAGCATCATCGTCGTCACCAGCCCTGCAAGGCTCACGAGCATCGCCTGATCGGGCCGGTCCGAGCGCACGAGCAGCTGATTGAGCACCGCGACCACGATGCCGATGGCGGCGATCTTGAATACCAGATCAATGTCCATAGCGATCTCCTGTGTAAAGTGTTTTTCCTTTTTAGATAAGCAGTATCGTGACAAGGAGACTCAGGCTGAAGCAGAGCGTCGTCACGAGCCGGGTATCCCGCGCGCTTTGCCGCTCCCGCTCCGTGAGCGTACTGCGCAGCGCCTGCGCCGCCGCGCGCAGGGCGCGGAGCACCGCGTCCTCCTCCCCGCCGAGCGCGTCGGCAAGACCGGATAACACAGCCTGCTCCCGCTCGCCGAGCGGTGTCCGGGCGGCGGCCTCGCGCCAGCCGTCCGGCAGCGGCGTTCCGTTCTCCAGCTGCGCGAGCACGTCGGCGAAGAAGGCGTCGGCGTACTTCCCCGCGCCGCGCTGTCCGAGCAGCCGCGGCAGCGGCATGAGCGAGGCGCGTATCCCGCGCTCCAAGCCCCCCAATGCGGCGGAAAGCTCCCGCAGGGCGGCACGCTCCTGCCTCCGTGCGCCGAGCAGCGCATGGCATTGGAGCGCCGCGCCGCAGAGGATCAGGGCGGCTCCGAGCAGCTTCATGGCAGCAGCTCCTCCACGCGGTACCGCCGCTCCTCGCCCATGCCCTCGATGACGACGGCGCGCCGGAACACGCCGGAGTCGCGCAGCAGCGGCCAGAGCGGCTTTTGCCGCAGTTCGTCAAGGCCGGAGGCGTGCATCGTCGCGAGCAGCGCCGCGCCGCAGTTGGCGGCGTGCGCCATCGCCGCAATGTCCTCGGCCGCCGTGATCTCATCGACCGCGATGACCTGCGGGTTCATCGCCCGCAGCACCATGCCGATGCCCTGCGCCTTGGGGCAAAGCGTGAGCACGTCCGTGTGCGTCCCCAATGCCATCTGCGCCTCTCCTCCGGCGCAGACAGCGATCTCTCCGCGCTCGTCCACCACCGCGACGCGCAGCGCCGCGCGGTTCTCGCTTCCGAGCGAGAGCGTGCGGATGAGGTCGCGCAGAAGCGTCGTCTTGCCGCCGCCCGGCGGCGAGAGCAGGAGCGTGCTCCGGAAGGCTCCCGCGCAGAACAGGCTGTCTGCCGTCGGCTCGGCCAGGCCGATCCGCTCGGTGACGATGCGCAGCGAGAGCGAGGAAATATCTCGCAGGCTCGCGACCGCACCGTTCCGCAGCACAGCCGTGCCGCATACGCCGAGCCGAAAGCCGCCGTGCAGGCACAGAAATCCCTGCCGCAGCGTCTCCGCGCAGGCATAGCGCGAGTAGTCCGTCACCGCGTCCACCATCTGCGCGAGATCGCGCGGCGTCACGCGGCTGTCCGCGCCGAAGTACGGCAGCGTGACCTCGCCCTCGGGCAGCAGCGCGGCGGGGGGCTGTCCGGCACGCAGACGGAACTCCTCCGTGTATCGCTTGCGATGGTCCGGCATTTGCAGCGCCGCGCGTCGGAACCGGGGCGGCAGCAGCGCCGCCGCCTCCTCGCAGCGCGCAATGGCCCTGGCTTCGTTCATGCGCTCTCCCCCTTGTCCGTCAGATACCCCACTCTATGCGAGGAGCGGACAGGTCATGCCTGTTCGCCTGAAAAAATGCGGATGAAGAAAAAAGCGGCGGGAGCTCCCGCCGCTTCGCGCTCGTAGCTTTTATTTGCCGCTGCAGCTGCAGCAGTTCGTCGGCGTATCCGCGCCGCACTCCGCGATGCCGGCGGGGAAGAAATCGTCCACCGGGAAGCTGACGCTCTCGAACATCTCGCAGGGATCGTCGCAGGAGCTGCACGAAATGCTGCCGACCGGCTGGCAGCTGCCGCTCGGGATGCAGTAGTCGAACACCGGAATGAGCAGCTGCGTGCCGCGCTCGAGCCGCACGATGGAGAACTGTCCGATGGAGATGCACACGCGCCTGGTCTGCGGCTCGAAGAGAATGGGCTCGTCGAAGGCTTCGGCAATGCCCGCGGGCACGCCCGTGACCGCTGTGCAGTCGCAGCAGTTCCCGCAGGAGCAGTCGACAATGCGCGCGCACAGCAGCAGCGGGTCGACGGCAGAGACCACGGCGGTCGGCAGGTTTGCCGTGAGGTCGATGGGATAGTCCGCGCCGCCGGGCACGGGATACGAGGAGAATACCTTCGCGCGGCTCTCGCCGCCGAAGAGCATCACGCGCTTATCGAAGGTCGCAAGGCCCTCGATCTCCGTCGCGCGCATCCCGTTGTTCACCGCCTGCAGGATCACGCGGTAGTAAAAGCGCATATCGACCGTGAAGAAGCCGCGGTTGAAGCTCACCGGCTCCACATCCACACCGACGTGCAGCAGCTCCACGCGGCCGCCGCGGATGCTCTGCGAGGCGTCGATGACGCTTTGGGCCGTCGCCGTGGGGTAAAAGGTCAGGTCCTCGATGCAGTCCTTATCCTTGCAGGATGAGAAGATCTTTTTCGTATGGATACAGACCGCTTCGCGCACGCCGTTAGCGCTCGTGATCGGGCCTGCGGTCACTTTTTCAGCCATGGAAATACCTCCTGATCTAAGTACTGATGAAAGATTGGCTTTCTTTCAGTCCAGTCTATGCCGAGCGGCGGGAATGGTGAAAAATCCACTATACAAATTTAAGGAAACGCGCTATAATAAGGAAAATATCGGACAGGAGGGCTGCCCTATGGCGCGCATGGGCTTCATTCAGGATAAGCTCGAGATCAAATTTCTTCTTCTCTACATCGCCTCACGGCTCATCGAGCCGGTGCCGTTTGAGGCCATGCAGGAGCTTGCGATGATCGACGACGGCGTGGACTTCTTCGATTTCTCCGAGTGCATGAATGACCTCGTCACCTCTGGGCACCTCACGCTCTCGGAGGACGGGCTCTATGCCATCACGGAGAAGGGCCTGCGCAACGGGCAGATCTGCGAATCGAGCCTTCCCTACTCCGTGCGCCTCGCGGCGGACAAGAACATCACCGTGTTCAATCAGAAGCTGCGCCGCCGCGCACAGATCCGATCCGAGATCACGCCGCGCCCCAACGGCACCTACACCGTCTCCCTCGCCTTCTGCGACGAGCAGGACAGCCCGCTTTTGAAAATGGAGCTGATGGTACCTAAGGAGGTCATGGCAAAGGACCTTGCCGACCGCTTCCGGAAGAACACCGAGCAGCTTTACGCGAGCGTGATCAATGCGCTCTTTGAAGCACCAAGGGAGAAAAAGGAATAAGGATGGAAAAAGGAGGACGCTGCCGTCCTCCTTTTCTCGTATGCCGTTTTATTCCAGCCTGAGCCAGTCCTCGTAGTGCGGCAGCTCGTAGTCGGCGAGGGCGCACATCTGCCGCCACTCGTCCTCCTCCGCTGCGCCGCCGACGGCGACCGCGCGGAAGCCCGCTGCCTTCGCCGACTCCACGAGCGCGAGCGTACCGGTAAAGACCACGGTATCCGCCTTCTGCGACCGCAGCCGCCGCATGGCCTTTTCCAGCATCGTCCCGCTGCAAACGGCGCAGCCTGCCTCGCGCTCAGTCAAAAGACCGCGGAAGTCTCCCTCGATCCCCGCCGAACGCAGCAGCGCCTGCGCTTCGGTGCGGTCGAGCGCCGTGACGGCGTAGAGCCACACGCTCTCCATCTTCAGAATGGAGAGCACCTTGTCCGCGCCCGGGCGCAGGGTACCGCCGTCCAGCAGGGCGTCGGGCAGAGTAAAGATCGCGCTTTGCAAACGCATAACGTATTCGTCTCCTTTTTATTTCAGCACAACATTCTCATCGCCGAGCAACTCGCGCATTGCGCGGACAAAGGCGGGATGCAGCGCCGCGGTCGTGCCGATGAGCTTGCCGCTGTCGATGAGCCGGATACGCACCGGCTCCTTGCCCTCAAAGAGATAGGCGATGCGGCGGAACTGCGTCATTTCATGGCTGTCCATCGACGGCAGGCGCAGATAAAGCGTCTGCCGCTTCTCCCCCGCCGCTCCTGCGGACACATCGGCTGCGCTGTCGTCGAGCGGTCGCGCCGAATCGCACATGAGCTGCGGGGCCTTCTCGTCGCGCACGCTCAGGCGGCCTGAAGCAAGGATAGTCTGCCCCTCCTTGAGGTAGCTGCCGCTCGTCTCCAGCGTGCGGGCGAAGCAGAGCATTTCCATCGCGCCCGTGCTGTCCTCGATCGTGACGTAGGCCATGAGCGTATTGCTGCGCGTCGTTTTGACCTTGCTCGAGGTCACGACGCCCGCAATGCTCAGCTTCTGACCGTCGGCAAAGCTCGTCGGTCCGGCCTCCTGCGCAAAATCCTCCAGAATGCGGCCAATCGGCGCGGCGCCGAGCCGACGGGCCAGCTCCCGGTAGGCGTCCATCGGGTGACCGGAGAGATAGAGACCGGTGGTCTCCTTCTCCATCGCCATCCGCTCCTGCGCGGAAAATTCCGGAATGTCCGGCAGATGCAGCGGCTCACGCTGCGCGCTTCCGCCGCCCATGCCGAAGAAGTCCATCTGCCCCTCGATGTTCACGCGGTTGCCGTTCGAGATGCCGTCCATGACCTTTTCGTAGACGGCGATGAGCTGCGAGCGATGCACGCCCATCGAATCGAACGCGCCCGCGCGGATAAGGTTCTCCACCGCGCGCTTGTTCATGTCGTTCCCGTCCATGCGATAGCAGAAATCCTGAAAATCCGCAAAGGGACCGTTGACCTCGCGCTCGCGCATCATGCGGGCGATCAGGCCGCGGCCGATGTTCTTGATGGCGACAAGACCGAAGCGGATGCCCTCCGGTTCGACCGTAAAGCGGTCATCCGACCGGTTGACGTCCGGCGGCAGGAGCGCGATGGCGCACTCGCGGCACTCGCCGATGTATTCCGCGATCTTCTCACTGCTGTCCAGTACGCTCGTGAGCAGCGCCGCCATATATTCCTTCGGAAAATGGCACTTGAAATACGCCGTCTGGTACGCGATGACCGCGTAGGCCGCGGCGTGCGCCTTGTTGAAGGCGTAGTTTGCGAAGGCGTAGATATCGTCGTAGATCGCCTGCGCGGCGCTCTCGCTGATCCCGTTCGCGATGCAGCCCTTGATGCCCCGACTCGGGTCGCCGTGCAGGAACGCGCCGCGCTCCTTTTCAATGTCCTTGACCTTTTTCTTGCTCATGGCGCGGCGGAGCATATCCGCCTGACCGAGCGTGTAGCCGGCAAGCTGCTGGAAGATCTGAATGACCTGCTCCTGATAGACGATGCAGCCGTAGGTGATCGACAGGATCGGCTCGAGCTGCGGAATGAGGTATGTCACCTTGCTCGGATCGTGCTTGCAGGCGATGAACTTCGGAATGGAGTCCATCGGGCCGGGGCGGTAGAGCGCGATAAGAGCCGTGATATCCTCAATGTTCTGCGGCTTGAGACTGACGCACACGCCCGTCATGCCGCTCGATTCGAGCTGAAAGACGCCCGAAGTCTTGCCAGCGGCGAGCATTTCATAGGTCTCGGGATCGTTCTCCGGGATGTCCGCCAGCTTGAAGCCGGGCTGCGTTTTCTGCACGGTCTTGACCGCATCGTCGAGCACCGTCAGATTGCGCAGGCCGAGGAAGTCCATTTTGAGAAGGCCCAACTCCTCGAGCGTCGTCATCACATACTGGCAGACCACCGCGTCGTCGTTCGTCGCCAGCGGGACGTAATCGACCACGGGGCGCTTGGTGATGACCACGCCCGCGGCGTGCGTCGAGGCGTGGCGCGGCATCCCCTCAAGGGCGCGCGCCGTGTCGATGAGCTTTTTCACCTGCTCGTCGTTCTCGTACTTTTCGCGCAGCTCGCGCGAGAGCTTGAGCGCGTCGTCGAGCGTGATGTGCAGATTTCCCGGCCCGCTGGGTACGAGCTTGGCGATCACATCGCAGTCGGCGTAGGTCATATTCAGCGCGCGGCCCACGTCGCGGATCGCGCCGCGCGCCGCCATCGTGCCGAAGGTCACGATCTGCGCCACATGGTCGTCGCCGTACTTGCGGCGGACGTAGTCCACGACCTCGCCGCGGCGGGTATCGCCGAAGTCCATGTCGATATCGGGCATGGACACGCGCTCGGGATTGAGAAAGCGCTCGAAGAAAAGACCGTACTTCATCGGCTCGATGTCCGTGATGTGCAGACAGTAGCTCACGATGCTGCCCGCCGCGCTGCCGCGTCCCGGGCCGACGGGGATGCCGACGCTCTTGGCGTAGCGCACAAAGTCGGAGACGATGAGAAAATAATCGACGAAGCCCATCTTCTCGATCATGTTTTCCTCGTATTCCAGCTGCGCCTTCTGCTTTTCCGTCCCCTCGCCGTAGCGCTCGGCAAAGCCGTCCGCGCAGAGCTTTTTGAAATAGGTCAGCGAGGTGTAGCCCTCCGGCACCTTGAATTCCGGCAGGTGGTACTTGCCGAAGGTGAACTCCAAATTGCACATCTCCGCGATCTTCCCCGTGTTCTCGATCGCGCCGGGGTACTGGGCGAAAAGCGCCTCCATCTCCTCCGTCGAGCGGAGGTAGAAGTTCTGCGGCTCGTAGCGCATCCGGTTCTCGTCGTCCACGGTCTTGCCCGTCTGGATGCACAGCAGCACATCGTGCGCGTAGGCGTCCGCCTTCGTAAGGTAGTGCGCGTCGTTCGTGCACACGAGCGGCAGGCCGGTCTCCTCATGGATGCGCAGCAAGCCCTTGTTTACGACCGCCTGCTCGCGGATGCCGTGGTTCTGAAGCTCAAGATAGAAGCGGTCGGGGCCAAATATCTCCGAGAGTGTCAAGGCATATGCCTTTGCATTGTCGTACTCGCCGTTGCGCAGCCGGCGGGGGATCTCGCCAGCAAGACACGCCGAGAGCGCAATAAGTCCCTTGGCGTGCGCGCGCAGCAGCTCAAGGTCGATGCGGGGCTTGATGTAGAAGCCCTCGGTAAACGCCTTGGAGACCATGTAGGAGAGGTTGCGGTAGCCCTCCTCGTTCTCGCACAGAAGAACGAGGTGGCGCGCCTCGGCGTCAAACTCGTGCTGCTTGTCAAAGCGCGTGCGGGGCGCGACATAGACCTCGCAGCCGATGACGGGCTTGACGCCCTCGGCCTTGCACGCGCGGTAGAAGTCGATCGCGCCGTACATCACGCCGTGGTCGGTCACGGCGACCGCCGTCTGCCCCAGCTCGCGGACGCGCTTGGCCAGCCCCTTGATGCGGCACGCGCCGTCAAGAAGGCTGTATTCCGTATGAACGTGCAGATGTGCAAACGGCATGATGCTTTCCTCTCTTTATGCTTTCTCTTTGCCCGCAAGCTCCATGAGCTTGCGCATCCGGTGGTTGAGGCAGGATTTTGTCAGCGGCGGGTCGAAGGTCCCCGCCAGCTCGCTGAGCGACAGCTCCGGCTGCAAAAGCCGAGCGACCGCGACCTCCTGCAGCTTGACCGGCAGCGTGGCGACGATGCCCGCGTCGGTCAGGCGCGTGAGCGCCTCGACCTGCTCGCGCGAGGCGGCGACCGCCTTGTCCACATTCGCCGCGTCGCAGTTGACACGGCGGTTGACCGTGTTGCGCATTTCCTTTTCGACCTTTGCGGCCATGACCTCCATCGCCGCGGCGGGCGCGCCGATGCGCGTGAGCAGCTCCTCAATGTGGTCGCTCTGCTTGAAATAGGTCACGCCGTTGCCCTGCCGCTGCACGTTTTTCGGCTCATAGCCCATGTCGCGCAGCAGCGCCTCGACCTCGCGCCCCGCCTGCAAATGCGGCGTGGCAAGCTCAAGATGGTAGCGCTTGAGCGGATCGGTCACGCTGCCGCCCGCAAGAAAGGCCCCGCGCAGGAACGACGCGCGGCAGCACTCCTCCTCCAGCAGCGCGAAGTTGACGTGCAGCGCGTAGTGCTGGTCGGGATCGTAGCCGAGCGCTTCTAAAATGACGGCGAGCTTCTGCCCGTCCGTGATGCGGAAAATGCTTTTGCTGCCGCTCTCCTGCGCGTCGAAGCGAACGCCGAACGCCTTCTGAAAGAGCTTCGGCAGCCGTGCGGCAAAGTCCTCGCTCTCGGTGACGATGCGCACCTCGGTCGGGGAAAAGCTGCCCGCGTAGAGCAGCACACCGTAGGCTTCGGCGCGCGCGCAGCAGCGCCGCGTGAGCGGCACGCGGCACAGCTCCGCCTTGGCGTCGGAGGAAAAGGACATGGGCGTTCTCCTTTCAGCCGCGTGTGATATCGCGGTGGTTCTCGTAGGCGGCGTAGCCGAGCTTATTTAAGTACTCCGTCACCGCCCGCGCGATGGACACCGAGCGGTGCCGTCCGCCGGTGCAGCCGACGGCCACGACCAGCACGGCCTTGCCCTCCTCCTGATAGAGCGGCAGGAGGAACGCGAGCATCTGCTCGAGCTTTGATAGAAATTCCTTCGTCTGCGGGAAGGAAAAGACATAGTTGTAAACGTCGTCGTTCATGCCGGTCTGATAGCGCAGCTCCGGCACATAGTAGGGGTTCGGCATGAAGCGCACATCGAACACCAGATCAGCCTCGAGCGGCACGCCGTACTTGTAGCCGAAGGAGACGACATTGATGCTCATGCGGCTCTGCTGTCCCTTTTCCGCAAAGAGGCGGTAGAGCTCGCCGCGCAGCTTCGCCGCGGAGAGCTGCGTCGTGTCGATCACAAAGTCCGCGCGCTCGCGCAGCGGGCGCAGAAGCTCCGTTTCACGCTTCACCGCATCCTCGATGGTCGCGCCGCTCTCCATGAGCGGGTGGCGGCGGCGCGTTTCCTTGTAGCGCTTGATGATGCTCTGCGTGTCCGCCTCCAGATAGAGCAGGCGGCAGACCGTGCCGCCCTCGCGCAGACGGTCGATGACCTCAAGCAGCTCCTGAAAGCTGTCCACGCCGCCGCGGATGTCGTTCACCAGCGCGACACGGTCGTAGCGGCCGTCGCTCTCGGCGGAGAACTCCGCGAACTTCGGAATGATGGCGGCGGGCATATTGTCCACCGTGTAATAGCCGATATCCTCCAGACAGGACGCGGCGCTGGACTTGCCCGCGCCGGACAGGCCCGAGATGACCAGGATCTCCATGCTCCGCTCCCCCTTTATCGAATGATCTTCACTTCCGGCTCGAGTGTCACGCCCGTCGCCGTGAAAACGGTATCCTGTACTTTTTTGATGAGCGCGAGGACGTCCGTGCAGGTCGCGCTGCCGGCGTTGACCACAAAGCCCGCGTGCTTGCGGCTGACCTCTGCCCCGCCGACGCGCGCGCCCTTGAGGCCGCACTGCTCGATGAGTGTGCCCGCGAAGTATCCCTCGGGGCGCTTGAAGGTGCTGCCGGCACTCGGCATCTCAAGCGGCTGGCTTGCGCGGCGCTTGGCCGAAAGCTCCTCCATGCGCGCCTTGATGGCCTCCTGATCCCCGCCGTGAAGCGCGAGCTTTGCGCGCAGCACGACGGCCTCGGGATGGTCGGTGAAGAAGCTGCGGCGGTAGCCGAGCGCCAGCTCCTCTCCGCGCAGCGTCCGCACGCCGTCCGGGAAAAGCGCCGTGACCTCGGTGAGCACATCCTTCAGCTCGCCGCCGTAGGCGCCCGCGTTCATCACCACGCCGCCGCCGAGACTGCCGGGAATGCCGTGCGCGAACTCCAGTCCCGTGAGGCTGTGCTGCCAGGCAAAAACGCCCAGCCGCGCGAGCGATACGCCCGCGTCCGCCGTGATGATGCCGCCGTCGAGCGCGATACGGTTCAGCCCCTCGCCCGTCTGAATGACGAGCGTATCCAGCCCCTCGTCCGCAACGAGCAGATTGGTGCCGTTGCCGAGCAGGAACGGCGTGACGCCGCACTCCTGTGCGAAGCCCGTGAGCAGAACGATCTGCTCGCCGGAGGTCGGGAACGCCATGCGCGTCGCCGGCCCTCCGATGCGGAAGGATGTGTGCCGCGCAAGCGGCTCGTCGTGTATATATTTGAGGTCCGGCAGATACGCCGTGACCTTTTCATCCAGTAACGCCGCCCAGCCCGGGCGGTTTGATGAAAACATGGACTCCATAAATGCTCCTTACCGATTTACCGATTCTTTTCCTGCGCCGCCTGATGGTCGATGTGGCTGTCGATCTGCTCAACGAACTCGCGGGCGGAGTTGATGCCGTACTTCTTCTGGCGGTTGTTCATCACCGCCAGCTCCACGATACCGGCGAGGTTGCGGCCCGCCGAGACCGGAATGGTCAAAAGCGGGATGGGCACGCCCATGATCTGCGTGTGCGCCTCGTCGAGGCCGAGCCGGTCGTAGAACTTTTCGTCCTGCCAGCGCTCGAACTGAATGACCAGGTCAATCTGCGTCGCGGACTTTACGCCGCTCATGCCAAAGAGCTTCTGAATGTCCACCACGCCGATGCCGCGCACCTCGAGATAGTGGCGGATGAGCTCGGGCGCGGTGCCGGTGAGCGTATCGCCGATGCGGCGGATCTCCACCGCGTCGTCCGCAACGAGCCGGTGGCCGCGCTTGATCAGCTCGATGGCTGTCTCGCTCTTGCCGATGCCGCTGTCGCCGAGGATCAGCACGCCCTCGCCGTACACGTCCATCAGCACGCCGTGGCGCGTGATCATGGGCGCCAGCTCGTGGTTGAGGAAGTCGATGGTCATGCTCGTAAACTCGACCGAGGTGTGCTCCGTGCGCAACAGGGTGCGGCCGTATTTCTGCGCCATCTCCATGCACTCGGGGAACACGTCGAGCTTGCGGGAGATGACCAGCGCAGGGATCTCGTACTTGAACAGATCCTCAAAGCATTTGCGCCGCTCGGCGGAGGAAAAGCTCTTGAGGAACATCGTCTCCGCCTTGCCGATGATCTGGAGCCTGCGCGGGTCAAAGTAGTCGAAAAAGCCGACGAACTGCAGCCCCGGGCGGTTGACGTCCGTGATGGTCAGCGTTTCCGTTTCATAATCCGTGCCGCGATAGAGTACCTCCATCTGAAATTTCTCAACGATATCCTTTACCTTTACGCTGCGATCGGTATTCATGCTTTGCCTCCCGTCGGGTCAAAATTTTTCCATATACATTATATCGGTTTTCCCCTGTTTTTACAAGGGTACGCGGCATCATTTTTTCGTTCGCCGTCCGCTTCGGAGCGCTCAGAGAAAAAAATGCAAAAAAATCTGAGAAAATGAAAAATTTTGCTTGCAATTTCGTTTGGAATCTGCTATCATAGCCAATGCTTGCAATGCGCAAGTCTTGATTTGATTACAGCAAGGAGGTGCAACGGATGGCAAAGTGCGAGTTTTGCGACAAGGGTGTGACCTTTGGTATTCAGGTCTCCCACTCCCACAGACGCTCCAATCGTCCTTGGAAGCCCAATGTCAAGCGCGTCAAGGCGATGGTCAACGGTACGCCCCGCCATGTCTATGTTTGTACCCGCTGTCTGCGTTCCGGTAAGGTTACCCGCGCGATCTAAAAGATAGCAGTAAAAGCCGCTCTGAACGAGCGGCTTTTTTCTATCCTTTTTTGCCTTCACCGCAGCGCGGCGAGCTTGGCGTTGAGCTTTTTATAAATGCGCTCGCGGAACCACGGCTCGCTGCTGGCTTCGATCGCTCCCTCCGGTGTGAACCAGCGGACGCCGCTGTTCTCGTCCGGCTTGACGGTCAGCGCGTCGCTGTCGTCCGCGATGAGAAGATAGGTCACATTCAGGTGCAGATGCGAGGAAACGTATGCGCCCCGCTTCTCATGTCCGTCCACGGTCAGGACCTCGAGTGAGAAAATATTCTCGCTCGCCGGACGGGCGTGCTTCACACCGCTCTCCTCCCGCACCTCACGCAGCGCGACCGCGAGCAGGTCCTCCTCCCCGTCGGCGTGCCCGCCGAGCCACGCCCAGGAATCATAGATGTTGTGGTAGGCCATCAGCACGCCGTCATGCGCTTCGTTCGTCACCCACGCCGAGGCCGTCATGTGCATCCGGTCATTCTCGCGCGTGAACACATCTGCTTCTTCGCGCAGGGCACGGAGCAAAAGCGCGCGGTCGCGCGCTTCCTGCTCGTTGTATGGCTCATAGCGTTCCAGCTGCTCCAAAAGACACATTGTTTTCTCTCCCGTTTGAAAAAGGCGGTCTGTGCGGACCGCCTTTCGGTTTATACCCATCCGTTGTCGGTTTCGCGCTTCGGCGCGCGGCTCATCAGCCGGTGGACCATCCCCCGGACCTCCGCGCCGTTGTAGAGAATGTCGTACATCGCCTCGCAGATCGGCATTTCCACACCCAGCGAGTCCGCCAACTCCTTGGCGCTGACGGCGGCATAGTAGCCCTCGACTACGCCGCCCATGTCGGCGACGACCTCCCGCGGCGTCCGGCCCTCGCCGATGGCGATGCCGGCGCGGCGGTTGCGCGAGTGCATCGACGTGCAGGTGACGATCAGATCGCCCATGCCGGCCAGACCCGCAAGCGTTTCCTTGCGCCCGCCGAGGCGTTCGGCCAGCCGCGAGGTCTCCGCCATCGCGCGGGTGATCAGCAGCGCCTTGGTGTTGTCGCCGAGGCCGAGACCGTCGCTCACGCCGCAGCACAGCGCCGCCACGTTCTTGAGCGCGCCGGCCAGCTCAACGCCGACCATGTCGTCATGCGTATAGACGCGGAAGCGCTCATTGGTAAACACGCGCTGAACAAGCTCCGCGGTCTCCGCGCGGTTCGACGCGGCGACCACGCCGGTCGGCATGGCGCGCGCGACCTCCTCCGCGTGCGAGGGTCCCGAGAGCACGGCGATGGGATGCTCCCCGCCCGTCTCCTGCGCGATGACCTGCGACATACGCAGATGCGTGCCGCGCTCGATGCCCTTTGTGACCGAGAGCAGCGGCACGCCGTCCGGCAGGTACGGCGCTGCCTCCTTCGCCACCGCGCGCAGCGCGAACGACGGCGGTGCGAACACGACCAGCTCGGCGTTTCTTAGGCAATTCAGGTCATTTGTGATCTGCAATTCAACCGGAAGCTGCACACCAGGCAGTAAAGGATTTTCCCTTTTCAGCTTAAGCTGCTCCGCCTTTTGGTGGTCATGCGACCAGAGCGTGACCGCGTGCCGATTCTGTTCCAGCAGCATGGCAAGGGCGGTGCCCCAGCCGCCGCTGCCGAGTACGACGATGTTCATGCCTCTCCCTCCGATTTCGGTGCGTTGACGTGGAAGCGGAACTTATTCTCCGTCCCGTTCAGAAGCCGCTTGATGTTTTCACGGTGCGCAAAGAGCACGAGCGCCGCGATCAGAACGGAAAATGCGGTCGCAAACGCGTCGCCGAACACAAGGTGCGTCATGACCGGGAAGACCGCTGCCGCGCTCACCGAGCCGAGCGACACATAGCGCGTCGTCAGCCACAGCACGGCAAACAGGCTCCAGCACACCAGCGCAATGCGCCAGTCGAGCAGCAGCGTGAGCGTCGCGGAGCACAGGATGCCCTTGCCGCCCCTGAATTTTGCCGTACAGGGGAACATGTGCCCGATCACACAGAAGAATCCGGCCCAGTATTTGAAATGCAGCACATACTCCGCCTGCTCCGCCGCGGTCAGCGGAAGGTCCGGCAGCATACGCGGGTCAAAGCGCGCGCCGAGCCACGCCGCAAGGCTCACCGCCGCGACCGCCTTGAGCATATCGCAGGCGATGACGAGCAGCGCGTACCTCGCGCCGTAGGTGCGGTAGAAATTCGTCAGGCCCGCGTTGCCGCTGCCGTGGGTGCGCACGTCGTCGTGGAAAAAGAGCCTTGAGGTAAAGAGCGCTCCGTTGAAGCAGCCGCAGAGGTAGGCGGCGACCGCCGCGTAAAGATAGTCCAAATGAGAAAGGAAAGCATAGAAACCAGTTACCAGCAAGTACATTTCCTTTACTCCTCCTTATCCCCCTTCTGACGAATGGAGAGAATGATGGGCGTGCCTTCCAGACCGAACACATTGCGGATGCAGTTTTCAATGTAGCGCTGGTACGAGAAGTGGAAGAGCTGCCGGTCATTGCAGAAGATGACGAAGTGCGGTGGGCACACGCCCACCTGCGTCATGTAGTAGATCTTCAGGCGCTTGCCCTTGTCCGTGGGCGGCTGGACGCGCGTCTGCGCGTCCTCGAGAACGTTGTTGAGCATTCCCGTGGTGATGCGGGTGCAGGCCTGCGAGTGAACGTAGTTGATGAGCTCGAAGAGCCGCGGCACGCGCTGACCGGTCGCCGCCGAAATAAACAGAATGGGCGCGTAGGTCATATAGCTCAGATCGCGGCGGATGTCCTCGCGCATCTTGTCCATGGTCTTGCCGTCCTTCTCGACAAGGTCCCACTTGTTGACCACGATGATGCAGGCCTTGCCCGCCTCGTGCGCAAGCCCCGCGACCTTGGTGTCCTGCTCGGTCACGCCCTCGGTCGCGTCGATCATGATGAGGCAGACGTCCGCGCGGTCGATGGCCATGGTCGCGCGCAGCACGCTGTATTTTTCGATACTCTCCTCGATCCTGGACTTTTTGCGCATACCGGCGGTGTCGATGAAGACATACTTGCCGGTCTCGTTTTCAAAGTAGGAGTCGATGGCGTCGCGCGTCGTGCCCGCGACGTTGGAGACGATAACGCGCTCCTGCCCGAGAATGCGGTTCGTCAGCGAGGATTTGCCGACGTTCGGCTTGCCGATGATGGCGACCTTGAGCACGTCGCTCTCCTCCTCCGCCTCCTCCTCGTCGGGGAAGTAGGCGACGCAGGCGTCGAGCAGGTCGCCCGTGCCGTGGCCGTGGACGGCGGAGACCGCCACGGGGTCGCCGAGGCCGAGGTTGTAGAACTCATAGTAATCGGGATTCGGCGCGCCGATGGAGTCCATCTTGTTGACCGCCAGCACGATCGGCTTGCGCGAGCGCAGCAGCATATTCGCGACCTCCTGATCGGAGGCGGTCAGGCCAGTCTTGATGTCGGTGAGGAAAATGATGACCGTCGCGTTCTCAATGGCGATCTGCGCCTGCTCGCGCATGAAGGTCAGGATCTGGCTGTCGGTGCGCGGCTCGATGCCGCCGGTGTCGACGAGCGTGAATTTGCGGCCGCACCACTCGCACTCGCCGTAAATGCGGTCGCGGGTCACGCCGGGCGTGTCCTCCACGATGGAAAGGCGCTGGCCGATGAGCTTATTGAAGAGCATCGACTTGCCGACGTTCGGTCGGCCGACGATGGCAACGATGGGCTTGGACATATTGCTTTCCTCCTGTCGGGGGTAGATTTTTGTATCAGGGCTCCTGCCGGAAAATGGCGTCGCAGAGCGAATAGCCGTCGGTCTCGGAGATCGTCAGCCTGCGCCCGAGCGCCTGCTCGACCTGCTCGACGGTGTAATCGTCAAGGAACACGCCCTCGCCGTGGCGGAGCATATTCGCGGGGATCAGCACCCGCTCGCCGAGCGTGGGCCGGTCCTTGAGCTGCGCGATGAGGTCCTGTGCGGTGACAAGGCCGGAGACGGTGATGGTGTGGCCGAAAAAGTCGTTCACGATGCCGACGACCTCGCCGCGAAGCTGCGGAAATTTCTTTTTCGCCTCCGCCACGAGCCGCGCGATGAACGGCTCGGCGGCCTTTCCGGTCGCAACGGTGAAGCTCGCCACATCGCCGCTCTCCGCGTCCTCCAGTCCGCTGAGAAATTCGTTCATGGTGCTGCGGAGCATCCCGACGCCGTTGTCGAGCTGCTGGTATTCCTCGTAATACTCCTCGCCGGGCAGCGGACGCTCGGCCTTGATGTAGAATTCATCGGCGCAGAAGAACATCCGCGTGCCGTATTTCTCAAGGCACCTCGCGCCGTACTCGTCCACAAGGTCGATGATCTCCCCCGCCTTTTCCTTCGTCACCGGCTCGAGCCTTGCGAGGCCCTTGCGGAACTTTGTCAACCCAACCGGCACGATCGAACAGGAGTTGAAGCCGATGTCCATCAGGTCCTCGATGCTGCGGCGCAGATGCTCGCCATCGTTCCAGCCGGGACAGACGACGATCTGGCCGTTCATCTCGATGCCGGCCTCGCCGAAGGCGCGCATATACTCCAGGCTCTTATCGGCGTCTTTGTTGCCCAGCAGCGTGCGCCGGAGCTGCGGCTCGGTCGCCTGCACGGAGACGTTGATGGGGCTGATGCGCAGGTCGATGATGCGCTGCGCCTCGCGCTCGGTGAGGTTCGTGAGCGTGATGTAGTTGCCCATGAGGAAGCTCAAGCGCGCGTCATCGTCCTTGAAATAGAGCGTGTCGCGCATATTCGGCGGCATCTGATCGACAAAGCAGAACAGGCAGTGGTTCGAGCAGGGGCGCGGCTCGTCCATCAGGTAGCTATCGAAATTGAGGCCGAGATCCTCGCCCTCCTCCTTTTCGATCGTCAGGTGGCGTGTGGTCCCGTCGGCCTCGCGCAGCCGGAGACTCACCGACGGATCGTAGCAGAAAAAGCGGTAGTCCAGCACGTCGACGATCTCGTGATGATTGATCATCAGAAGCTGTTCGCCGGCGCGGATACCGGCACGTTCGGCGGGAGAGCCTGCGTCGACGGATGTAATGACAGTGCTCACGCGCTCAGCCCTCCCTTAACGCATAATTAACACATATAGTATAGCGTATCCTTTTCGATTTCGCAAGAAAAACGGCGCCCTTTTTGCGCAAAGCCCACGCATTGTCCGCAGGGCGTAAAAAGCAAGCGGGAAGATCGCTCTTCCCGCTCGTTTTTTGGTAGATGTTTTCCGATGTGCTTACTCAGCGGCAACGTTGGACTTGATGACCTTGACCTGACGGCCGTTATAGGTACCGCACTCCTTGCACATTCTGTGAGGCAGGCGCAGAGCGCCGCACTTCGGGCAAGCGACGAGGCCCGGAGTTTCCAGCTTCCAGTGAGAAGAACGTCTCTTATCGCGTCTTGCGCGGGATACTTTCCCCTTGGGGACTGCCATGTTGACACCTCCTTGATCGAAAACTGCGGATCGCAGTAAAAATTACTTGTTTTCGCTCCTGTCGAGCAGCTGAGCCAGCTTTGCGAGCCGCGGGTCCACTTCCTTTTTGCAGCGGCAGACCTCATAATTGAGGTTCACGCCGCAGCCGGGACACAGGCCCCTGCAATCCTCTCTGCAAAGCAGCTTTGTGGGCATATTGAGGATGAACACCTCGCGGGAGAGCTCTCCCAGATCGACCGTGCCGTCCTCGAGCAGCAGTATCTCGTCATTTTCCTCGTCCTCCAGCTCAGTCGCGAGCAGATACTCGCAGTCGAGATGAAAGGGCTTGTCAAAGACCTCGCCGCAGCGGTCGCACACAGCCGCAAGGGTCGTATCAAGCGCCAGCTCCAAACGAAGCATCCCCGCGATGTTCCGCACCTGCCCTACCACTAAGACAGGCCGAACGGCCGGACACACGCCGCCGAAGTCCACATCAGAAAAGTCCTCTGAAAACTCAAAGGGGATTCTGCCTCCGGGGGTGTTAACGATTCGTTTGACGTCTAAAAGCATGATACACCTCGCAATGACACGAGTAGTATTATAGAGGACGCGGCTGAGAATGTCAAACATTTTTTGAGGATTTTTTACAACTTTTTTCTTTGCTTTTCTTTACATTTGACGGTGGGTGTCGTAGAATGGCCTTGCTATGCTTTTAACGCGCGAAAGGAGCGGCACCATGCGAGAGCTTACCATCCAAAAAAATGACGCCGATCAGCGGCTCGACCGCTTTCTCGGCAAGGCCGTTCCCCTGCTGCCCGCCTCGCTGGCGCAGAAGTACATCCGCCTCAAGCGCATCAAGGTCAACGACGCGCGCGCCGAACGAGACTGCCGTCTGCGCGAGGGCGACAAGCTCCAGCTCTACATCAACGACGAATTCTTTGAAACGCCGAGCGAGGAGAACGTCTATCTCACGATCGTCAACCCAAGGCTGCATATCATCTATGAGGATGAAAACATCATGCTGCTTGATAAGCCCGCCGGAATGGTCGTCCACGCCGACGAGGGGGAGAAGGTCAATACGCTCGTCAACCATCTGCTCGCCTATCTCTATCAAAAGCGCGAATGGAAGCCGCGCGAGGAGAACGCCTTTACCCCCGCGCTGTGCAACCGCATCGACCGCAACACGGGCGGTATCGTCATCGCGGCAAAAAACGCCGAGGCGCTGCGCGTCCTGAACGAAAAGATCCGCGAACGCGAGCTGTCCAAATTCTACCTCTGCATCTGCCTTGGCCGCCCCGAGCCGCCGAAGGGCCGCATCGAATGCTTCCTGCGCAAGGACAGCAAAACGAACACCGTGCGCGTCTATCACCATCCCGTGCCGGACGGACGCAGCGCCGTCACGCTCTACGAAACGCTGGAAACGCGCGACCGTCTCTCCCTCATCGAGGTCGAGCTGCTCACGGGGCGCACGCACCAGATCCGCGCGAGCTTCGCCGACATGGGCCACCCCCTGCTCGGCGACGGAAAATACGGCGTCGGCAGCGTCAACCGCCGCTACGGTGAGACGCAGCAGGCGCTCTACTCCTACCGCCTGCGCTTTGACTTCCCCACCGACGCGGGCATTCTCAACTACCTGCGTGGGCGCGAGTTCATCGCCGACGAGGTCCCCTTCCGGCGGAAATACTTCGGCTGAACATGCGGGAGAATACATATTTAATTTATATATAAATATTCTTCCATCATTTTCCGCGATACCTGCGTGAGATATGTGAAATCGATACATAAATCCGCATAAAATTTTTATCAAATTTTTGTTCTTTTTGTCGCTTGAACTTTTTTTCTTTCGTGCTATGATGTTTGGCGTCGGGTGGAAACGTTTCCAACCGATGCATACCCATGCCATCATGGGACAAATTAAGGAGGAGAGTACAAATGATTAGCTTTTTCCTGTGTCTGGCACTGCTGATCGGCGGCTACTTCGTCTACGGCAAGGTCGTTGAGAACACCTTCGGCCCCGATGACCGTGAGACCCCTGCCGTCAAGATCAACGACGGTGTGGACTACATGGTCCTGCCGCAGTGGAAGCTCTTTATGATCCAGCTTCTGAACATTGCGGGCCTCGGCCCCATCTTCGGCGCTCTGAGCGGCGCTCTGTGGGGTCCCGTGGTCTTCCTGTGGATCACCTTCGGCACCATCTTTGCCGGTGCGGTCCACGACTATTTCTCCGGTATGATGAGTGAGCGCAACGAAGGCGCTTCCATCTCCGAGATCTCCGGCATTTACCTCGGCGGCGCGATGAAGAATGTCATGCGCGTGTTCAGCGTCGTTCTTCTGGTCATGGTCGGCACGGTGTTCGCCGTCGGCCCCGCCGGTCTGCTCCAGCTGCTGTGCTCCAAGGGCGGCAGCGAAGGCATCCTCGCCAGCAAGATGTTCTGGCTGATCCTGATTCTGATCTATTACTTCATTGCGACCTTCCTCTCCATCGATAAGATCATCGGCAAGATCTACCCCGTGTTTGGCATCTGCCTGATTGTTATGGCGCTCGGCGTGGCGCTCGGTATTTTCACGAAGGGCTACACCATCCCCGAGCTTTGGAACAACTTCACCAATATGCACCCGCAGGGCACTCCGATCTGGAGCTTCATGTTCATCACCGTCGCCTGCGGCGCGATCTCCGGCTTCCATGCTACGCAGAGCCCCCTGATGGCACGCTGCATGAAGAGCGAGAAGCAGGGCCACTTCGTCTTCTACGGCGCGATGGTCTCCGAAGGCATCATCGCCCTGATCTGGGCGGCTGCCGGCTGCGCTCTCTACACCGGTGAAGAGCTGCTTGCTCTTGGCGGCGGCGGCTCCACCGCTGTGTATGACGTCTGCTCCAAGACCATGGGCGGCATCGGCATTGCCCTTGCCATGCTCGGCGTCATCGCCTGCCCCATCACCTCCGGCGACACCGCGTTCCGCTCCGCCCGTCTGGTTCTGGCCGACTGGTTCAAGATGGACCAGAAGAGCTGGAAGAACCGTCTGCTCCTCTGCGTCCCCGTGCTCGGCGTCGGCGCCTTTCTCGGCATCGGCAATGCCCTCGGCAAGATCGACTACACCATCATCTGGCGTTACTTCAGCTGGACCAACCAGACGCTCGCCATGATCGTTCTGTGGGCCGCTTCCATGTACCTCTTCTATGAGAAGAAGAACTACTGGATCACCGCCGTTCCCGCTACCTTCATGAGCGCCGTGTCCATCACCTACTTCATGCTGGGCAATGAGTGCCTCGGCCAGTTCCTCAACACCAAGACTGCCGACGGCGCTACCGTGTACAACACGGCGGTCGCTTATCCCGTCGGCATCCTCGCTGCGGCGTTGTTCCTTGGCATCTTCCTGTACACCATCAAGAAGCGTCATACCCAGCCGCACTACGAGACCCTGCACAAGTAAACCCTATTCCGCAAAGCGGCGAGAGCGTCCCTCCCGCCGCTTTGCTCACTTTGGAGGAGCGATTATGAGCTTTGCACCTGTACGCCTCGGAAACACTGTTCTGGAAGCGGAGACCGCGGCCGCGGACCGAAAGTCCTGCCGCCGCTTCGGCCCCTGCGGTGTGGGAGAAAAGGCCCTATATCTCAATGATCTTCTCATCGACCGGCACTTTTACGTCGGCTTCGGCTCCGTGCGGCGCGTTTTCAAGCGCGTGGCGATGAGCCAGGGCGGCTTCAGCGGCAAGGGTGCGTTTGGCTCCATCCCATACCTCGTCGTGCAGTACGACGACGGACAGGAGAAGCAATGCACCTTCAAGCGTGAGGAGGACGTGGACGAGCTGCTTGCCTATCTGGGGCAGGTCCATCCCGAGATTCCGCGCCTGAGCGTCGGCGGCGAGCAGCGGCTTGCAAAAAAGGCGCAGCAGGAGGCATCCCGCTACCTCAAGGAGCTCACACCGCAGGCGCAGAGCGTGCGCGAGGAGCTGGAGCGCGCGCGCAAGTTCCTCTCCGGCTACCCCGAGCTGACCGCTCAGCTTGCTGCAGCCGCCAAGGCCAAGCGCATCAACGAGCATACGAATCCCGCCTACCGTTGGGTCGCGCTGGCGATCGTCCTCGCGGGCGCGGCGGCATTGGTGTACGGCATCATCTCGTGGCGCGGCGGCAGTGATTTCGGCGTCTACTTCGCGCTCTTCGGCTTTGCCGCCGTGTTTTTCTTCTCGGGAGCGCACGTTCTGCCCACGGCAAAGAATAACCGCAGGGCGGTCGAGCGTGCCTGGGACGAGGCGCAGGCCGCCATGGCGAATGTTCTGCCCGAGGACTTTCCCCTCCCCGCCCGCTACGCGCATCCGATCGTGCTCGACCGCATGATCCGCATTCTGCGCGAGGGCCGCGCGCAGAGCAAGGAGGAAGCGCTCGACGTGCTCAAAGCCGACCTCAGGGCGCTCACCGCCGACGTGCAGGTCGAGCAGGAGGAGCATGACGAGGTCGTGGTCATCAAGCCTCTGTTCCTTGTGAGCGACTATCAATAAGCCGAAAACAGCGAAGGACTCTGTACCGATTGCACAGAGTCCTTCCTTTTTTTGCCCGCGGAACTGTCAGCGTTCAAAATATTAAACTTTTTGTTTATTTTATGCTTGCAATCCTTTCCTCTTTGTGTATAATAGGTTTGGTTTTATAAAAATAAACCGAAAGTTTAGCAAATCGAACGCTTAGGAATCGGGAGGTCATTGTATGGACATTGGAAATAAGATCCGAGAGCTGCGAACGCGCAAGGGACTGACTCTGGAGGAGCTCGCCAGCCGAAGCGAGCTGACAAAGGGGTTCTTGTCCCAGTTAGAGCGCGACCTTACCTCCCCGTCCATCGACTCTCTGAGCGACATTCTGGAGGCGCTCGGCACGAATCTTGCCGAGTTCTTTCAGGAGGATAAAAACGACCAGTTCATCTTCCACGCCGATGATTTCTTCGTCGACGAGCGCGAGGACTGCACGGTCAACTGGATCGTTCCCAACACGCAGAAGAATCAGATGGAGCCGATACTGCTCGAGCTGCCCGAGGGCGGCGAGAGCTTCACGGTCGAGCCGCATGACGGCGAGGAATTCGGCTATGTCGTCGATGGCAGCGTCGTGCTGGTCTGCGACGGCGAGGAGCACCCCCTGCGCCGCGGAGAGACCTTCTACCTCCACGGACGCAGCTTCCATCTGCTCAAAAATGTGCGCAAGACCACCGCGCACGTGCTGTGGGTCTCGACCCCTCCCCTGTTCTGACTTCTATCGATATAAGGAAAGGATATTGGAACCATGCCTGAACAGAAGAAACTGATCCAGTTCAAGAATATCGTCAAGAGCTTTGAGGACGGGCAGGTCGTCCTCAAGGGCGTCAGCCTGGATATTTACGAAAATGAGTTCGTCACTCTGCTCGGTCCCTCCGGCTGCGGCAAAACGACGCTGCTGCGTATCCTCGGCGGATTTTTACAGCCGACCGAGGGCAAGGTCCTCTTCGACGGCGAGGACATCGTGAACGTCCCGCCCTACAAGCGCGAGATCAACACCGTATTCCAGAAATACGCGCTCTTCCCGCACATGAACGTCTACGACAACATCGCCTTCGGCCTGACCATCAAGAAGGAGCCGAAGGACGTTATCGCCCAGAAGGTCATGCGTATGCTGCGTCTGGTAAGCCTTGAGGACTACGCCGACCGCAACGTGACCGAGCTCTCCGGCGGTCAGCAGCAGCGCATCGCCATCGCCCGCGCACTCGTCAACGAGCCGAGCGTGCTGCTGCTCGACGAGCCGCTCGGCGCGCTCGACCTGAAGCTGCGCAAGGAGATGCAGCAGGAGCTCAAGTACATTCAGCAGGAGGTCGGCATTACCTTCATCTTCGTCACCCACGACCAGGAGGAAGCGCTGACCATGTCCGACAAGATCGTGGTCATGAACGCGGGCGAGATCCAGCAGATCGGTACGCCGACCGAGATCTACCGCTACCCCGTCAACGAGTTCGTCGCCAACTTCATCGGCGAGACGAACATCATTGACGGCGTGATGCAGGGCGACGACCTCGTGGTCTTCGAGGATAAAAAGTTCCCCTGCCGTGCCCGCGGCTTCAACAAAAATGAAAAGGTGGACGTCGTCATCCGTCCCGAGCATCTTGACATTGTCCCCCGCTCCGAGGGTATGCTCAAGGGCGTGGTGAAGTCCCAGCTTTTCAAGGGGATGCACTACGATACCGTGGTCGAGACCCGCGTCGGCACGACCATCACCGTCAAGATGCAGGTCTCGCAGGACCGTCCCGTGCTCAATGCCGACGCCGGTGAGAAGATCAGCGCCAGCGCCTTCCTCATTGACGTCGAGGACGTCGGCGAGCTGGACGACGCCAAGGTCGTCGCCCTCGCCTCTGCTGAGGCGTGGGATGTGGAGACCGAGGAGCCCATCTCCATCAAGAACGTCGAATACGACATCAAGCCCGAGGTCGGCAGCTACTCTGTCACCTTCACCACCGCCGCCGGGACGTCCATCACGGTCAAGGCCGCGGTCATGGCGGAGAACCGCGTGGAGAGCAAGGTCTATCAGGAAGAGATCTACGCGATGAACTTCTTCAAGAAGGTCGAGGACATTCAGGAGAGCATCGCGCTCGACACCGATCTGGAAACGTGGGCGAGCGCGTCTGCGTGGTCCCTCGAGGACGGCGAACAGGTCGAGATCACCGATGTCAAGTACGATTTCGACCCTGAGACCATCGAGCCGGGTGTCTACGACGTAACCTTCTCCACCGAGGGCTATGAGTACAAGGTCTCCACCACGCGCGCCTGCGAGGAGGGTGCGGAGGTCGGCCTCATCTTCCGCCCCGAGGACATTCACGTCATGAAGAAGGAGGGGCAGTGGTGAAGCAGTTCCGTTCCATGACGTACCCCTACGTCGCCTGGATCAGCGTGATGATTGTGCTGCCGATGCTGCTCATCGTGCTCTACGCCTTCACCGTTTCCGGCAATGAGGTGCTGACCTTTCAGTTCACCTTCGATAACTTCAAGCGCTTTGTCACCGACACCGTGTTCATGGAGGTGCTTGGCCGCTCGCTCTACATCGCCGTGCTCACGACGCTCATCTGCATCGCGCTCGGCTACCCCATCGCCTATGCCATCGCGCAGATGAACAGCCGCTCGAACACCATCATGATCCTGCTCATCACCATGCCGACGTGGGTCAATATGCTCGTGCGCACCTATGCGTGGATGGGTATTTTGCAGGACGAGGGTATCCTCAACACCATTCTCGGCTTTTTCGGCATTGGGCCGGTCTCGATGATCCACACGAGCTTCGCCGTCATTCTCGGCATGGTGTATAACTTCATTCCCTTTATGATCCTGCAGATCCACACCTCGCTCGCCAAGATGGACAAGAGCCTGCTGGAGGCCGCCAACGACCTCGGCGCCACGCCCGTGCAGGCGTTTCTGCGCGTGACGCTGCCGCTCTCCCTCCCCGGCGTCATTTCCGGCATCACGCTCGTGTTCCTGCCCGCCGTTTCCAGCTTCTTCATTCCGAAGCTCCTCGGCGGCGGTCAATTCGTGCTCGTCGGCAACATCATCGAATCGCAGTTCCTCACCTCCGGCGACTGGAACTTCGGCAGCGCCATTTCCCTCATCATGGCGATCATCATCATGCTTTCGATGTGGCTCACGCGCAAGGTCGACGTGCAGCCCGCCAGCCGCGGAAAGGAGTGACGGACGATGAAAAAGAAAACCTCTGCCGCCTCCAAGGTTATCCTTACGCTGACGATGCTGTTCTTCTACCTCCCCATTCTCTATATCATCGTCTTTTCGTTCAACGATTCCCGCTCGCTCACGAAGTTCGGCGGCTTCTCTCTGCGCTGGTATGAAAAGATGTTCGCGGACTCCACGATGATGGAGGCCGTGCTCTACACGGTCGTCATCGCCCTTCTTGCTACCGTCGTTTCCACCATCGTCGGCACCGTCACCGCCATCGGTCTGTCGAAGTCGAAGAAGGTCCTTCAGGCGATGGTCGAGCGCGTGAACGACCTGCCCGTGATGAATCCCGATATTGTCACCGGCATCAGTCTGCTGATGTTCTTCAGCGTGCTGGCGGTGAAGAAGGGCTTTCTGACGCTGCTGCTCGCGCACATCATGTTCTGCATCCCCTACGTCATGCTCTCCGTCACGCCGAAGCTGCGCTCGCTCGACCCGAACCTCATCGACGCGGCGATGGACCTCGGCGCTACGCCGTTCCAGGCGCTCACCCGCGTCATCGTGCCGCAGATCCGCCCGGGCATCGTCTCCGGCGCGCTCATCGCGTTCACCATGAGCTTTGACGACTTCGTGATCTCCTACTTCACCACGGGCAACGGCGTGAATAACATTTCCATTCTGGTCTACACCATGTCCAAGCGCGTCAATCCCTCCATCAACGCACTCTCCACGCTCGTCATTGTCGCCATCACGCTGGTGCTCGGCATCGTCAACCTTGTCCCGATCCTGCACGAAAAGCGTGAAAAAGAAGGAAGTGAAAAGGGAAAATCCTTTGCACAAAGCCGCAGGCTGATGGCCGCTGTCGCCGGCGTGCTGGTGCTCGCCATTCTCGGCGGAACGGTCGGCGTCAGCCTTTCTCAGCAGCACAAGAACGCTGCCGCCGTCGAAAAGTACGGCAGCAACGTCCTCAAGCTCTATCTCCCCGGCGAGTACCTCGGTGAGAACGTCATCGGCGACTTTGAAAAGCAGTTCGGCGTGCGCGTCATCGTGGAGAATTTCGACTCCAATGAGATGATGTACACCAAGCTCATGGCGGGCGACAAGTACGACGTGGTCATTCCCTCGGACTACATGATCGAACGCCTGATGAAGGAGAATTATCTCCAGCCGCTCGATCACAGCCTGCTTCCAAACCTTGAGAATATGGACGACGCGGTGCGCGGCATGAGCTATGACCCCGATAACGAGTGGTCCGTTCCCTACTTCTGGGGCAGCGTCGGCATCGTCTACAACCACGAGAACGTCGATCCCGCCGTGGTGGAGGAACAGGGCTGGGAGGTGCTGCGCAACACCGACTACGCCGGTCACCTCTACATCTACGACTCCGAGCGCGACTCGTTCATGATGGCGTTCAAGGCGCTCGGCTACTCGATGAACACCTCCGACCCCGACGAGATCAACGCCGCCTACGAATGGCTGCTGCAGATGAACGACACCATGTCGCCCGTCTACGTCACCGACGAGGTCATCGACGGCATGATGAATGGCTACAAGGATCTCGCGGTCGTCTACTCCGGCGACGCCACCGTCATTCTCGACGAGAACGAGGACATGAGCTTCTATATGCCGGAGCAGGGCACGAACATCTGGTGCGACGCGATGGTCATTCCCGCGAACGCGGAAAATCCCCTGCTCGCCCACGAGTTCATCAACTATATGCTTACCTATGAGGCCGCATTTGACAATACGGAGACGGTGGGGTATACTTCTCCCAACGCAGAGGTCTTTGAGGAGATGACCTCCTCCGAGGACCTTTACGCAGAGAATGCCGCCTACCTTCCCCGCTCCGGCTACGAGAAGGACGAGATGTTCCACGACAACCAGACGCTCATGCGCGAGCTGAGCAAGCTCTGGATCAAGGTCAAGGCAGCCAAGTAAAAACATCGCACGAAAGAAAGGAATCAAACCCATGCAGATCGGAGACACTTACGAATACAAAAATGTCGTCACCAAGGAGATCACCGCCGGCGCGCTCGGCTCGGGCGGACTGGACATCTTCGCCACGCCCTTCCTCATTTGCTGGATGGAGGCCGCGGCCTACTACTACATGAAGGAGCAGCTTCCCGAGGGCAAGAGCAGCGTCGGCACGATGGTCAACGTCCGCCACGTTTCCCCCTCCCCCATCGGCGCGGAGATCACCGCCAAGGCCGAGCTGATCGCCATTTCCGAGAACGGCAAGATGTATACCTTCAAGGTCGAGGCATACGATAACAAGGGCCTCATCGGCGAGGGCACGCACGAGCGCGCCATCATCGACTGCGAGCGCTTCATGAAGAAGTGCCTGGCCAAGCTGGAAGACTGAACAGGCAAGGAGGAAGCCCATGCACTACTACGGAGCCGTTTACCGTCCGCCGAGCGAGGCGTACAGCCTGATCGTGCAATGCACACTTGGGTGCAGCCACAACAAATGTGCGTTCTGCAATATGTACAAGGATAAGAAGTTCTCCATCCGTCCGGTGGAGGAGGTCCTGCGTGACGTCGCCGAGGCGCGCAGCTACGAGCGGCGCATCGAGCGCATCTTTCTCGCCGACGGCGACGCGCTGATCCTGCCGATGGACTATCTGCTGCAGGTGCTGGACTTCATCCGCGAATACTTCCCCGAGTGTACGCGCGTTGCCGCCTATGCCACCACCAAGGCCATCGAACGCAAAACGGACGAGGAGCTGCGCAAGCTGCGTGAGCACGGGCTGGCGCTCGTCTACATTGGTTTGGAAAGCGGCAATGAGGATCTGCTCTTGAAGTTCAACAAGGGCGTCACCGCGGCGGAGACCGTGAAAAACGCGCTGCGCTGCAAGGCGGCTGGCATCGCCATCTCCGTCACCGCCATCAACGGCATGGCTGGGCTCAACGGCGACTGGCAGGCCCACGCCATCGACACGGCAAAGGCCGTGAGCGCGATGAAGCCGGAATTTATCGCTTTCCTGACGCTGCGCGTCTACTCCGGCACTCCCCTGCACGATTGGATCGAGGCGGGCGAGTTTCAGATGATGGGGCCCGCCGATCTGATGCGCGAGACGCGGCTCTTCCTGGAACACATCGACTCCGAGGGCAGCGTGTTCCGCTCGAACCATGCCTCAAACTACCTTCCCCTCGGCGGCACGCTCAACCGCGACCGCGAGGCGCTGATCCAAACCATCGACGCCGCGCTGGACGGCAAGGTGCGCCTGCGCCGCGCCGTAGAGCTGGGGCTGTAACACATCTTTTGCATTGCTGCATGAAAAAACGCAGGGCCTGCCAAGTGCAGGTCCTGCGTTTTTTATCCGAACAGCGTGAGCTGGCTGGTGTCCGCCATGCCGGCAAACGCGCCGAGGGCGCGCAGCTGCTCGATGTGCGTCTTGGAAAGCTTGCTGCAGCACATGGAGAATTCCTCGACCGAGATGAACTCCTTGCCCCTGCGCTTTTCCACCGTGTCCAGCGCCGCGGCCTCGCCGAGTCCGTGGACGGAGATGAACGGCGGCAGGAGGCCGCCTTCGGTGACGGTGAACTTTGTCGCGTCGGAGCGGTAGATGTCGATGGTGTCAAAGTGGAAGCCGCGGCGATAGAACTCGTAGCAGACCTCGAGCGTGGTCATCAGATCCTGCTCGACCGCCGACGCGTCCTTGTTGTTCTCGATCTCGCGGATCTTCCGCTTGACCGCGTCCAGTCCCGCGCAGCAGTATTCCGCGTCGAACGCCTTCGCGCGCACGGTGAAGAAGGTCGCGTAGAACGCCAGCGGCTCATGCACCTTGAACCACGCGATGCGGAACGCCATCATAACATACGCGACCGCGTGCGCCTTCGGGAACAGATAGCCAATCTTGGCGAGCGACTCGATGTACCATTCCGGCACATCGTGCTCCTGCATCGCCTCTACCCAGCCGTCCTGAAAGCCGCCCTTTTTGACCTTGCCCTTCCGCACGGCCTCCATGATCTTGAAGCTCATCTTCGGGTCAAGCCCCATGGAAATGAGGTAGAGCATGATGTCGTCACGGCAGCCGACCGTCTCCAGAACGCTCGCCGTGCCGCTGACGATCAGCTCGCGCGCGTTGCCGAGCCATACGTCCGTGCCGTGCGAGAAGCCGGAAAGACGCACAAGGGTATTGAAGTCCTTCGGCTGCGTGTCAATGAGCATCTGGCGCGTGAAGCGCGTGTTGAACTCGGGAATGGCGACCGCGCCGGTCGGACCGAGCAGATCGTCGTTCTCAAAGCCCAGCACCTTCGACGAGGTGAAAATGCTCATCGTATCCGGATCGTCGAGCGGGATTGTGCGCGCGTTCACGCCGGTGAGATCCTCGAGCATACGGATCATCGTCGGGTCATCGTGGCCGAGCATATCGAGCTTGAGGAGGTTATCCTCCATGCAGTGATATTCAAAGTGCGTGGTTATGGTGTCGCTGTCCTCCGCGTCGGCAGGGTGCTGCACGGGGCAGAAATCCTCGATCTCCAGATCGTCCGGCACGACGACCAAGCCGCCGGGGTGCTGGCCCGTCGTGCGGCGCACGCCGACGCAGCCTGCCGTCAGGCGGTCGATCTCCGCCGCGCCTGACTGGATGCCGTTTTCCTCCAGATATTTCTTGACAAAGCCGAAGGCGGTCTTTTCCGCCAGCGTGCCGATGGTGCCCGCGCGGAACACCTGCGTTTCGCCGAACATTTCGATGGCGTGGCGGTGCGCCCGCGCCTGATACTCACCCGAGAAGTTCAGGTCAATATCCGGCACCTTGCCGCCGCCGAAGCCGAGGAAGGTCTCAAACGGAATGTCAAAGCCGTCCTTGACGTACTTCGTGCCGCATTCCGGGCAGTTCTTATCCGGCATATCCGCGCCGCAGCCGTAGCTGCCGTCGGTGATGAACTCACTGTGCCTGCACTTCGGGCAGCGGTAGTGCGGCGGGAGCGAGTTGACCTCGGTGATGCCCGACATATAGGCGACGAGCGACGAGCCGACCGACCCTCGCGAGCCGACCAGATAGCCGCACTCCAGCGAGCGCTGGACGAGCTTCTGCGCCGACATATACACCACGTCATACTTGCCGAGGATGCCGCCCAGCTCGATGTCCAAACGGTCCTTGATGAGTTTCGGCGGCTCGTCGCCGTAAAGCTTGTGCACCTTGTCCCAGACGAGGCGGTTCAGATCCTCTCGGGAATTTTCCAGGCGCGGCGGGAAGAGCTTGCCCTTGGGCAGCAGCTCAATGTTCTCGATCTGGTCCGCAATGGCGCGCGTGTTGGTCACGACCACCTCGTAGGCCTTTTCCTTGCCGAGATACTCAAATTCACGGAGCATCTCGTCCGTTGTGCGGAAGTAGATGGGCAGCGGCGCGTTCGCGTCGGGGAATTTCTTGGAGGCCAGCAGGATATGGCGGTAGACCTCGTCCTCCGGCTCCTGAAAATGCACATCGCCGGTGGCGACGACCCGTTTGCCCAACTCCTCGCCGAGCCGGACAATGGTGCGGTTGAAATCGCGCAGCTCCTCCTCGCTCCTGGCCGCGCCCTCGCGCAGCATGAAGCGGTTATTGCAGATGGGCTGGATCTCGAGATAATCGTAGAAGGACGCGATGCGCTTGAGCTCCTCCCAGTCCTTGTGGTCCGCGACCGCACGGAACAGCTCGCCTGCCTCGCAGGCCGAGCCGATGATAAGTCCCTCGCGGTGCGCGATCAGCTCGCTTTTCGGAATGATCGGCACACGCTTGAAATACTTGAGGTTGGAGAGTGAAATGAGCTGGTAAAGATTCTTCAGGCCCGCCTTGTTCTTTGCCAGCAGAATGATGTGCTTCGGGAAGCGGTTGGATTTGCTTCCCAGCGGGCGCAGCTTGAGCATTTCGTTGTTGATCTGCTGCAGGCGCGTCACGCCGCGCTCGGCGAGCATGGGAAAGAATTTCGTCAGCATCTGCGCGACCGGCACGGCATCGTCCGACGCGCGGTGGTGGTTGAACTGCGGCAGCTGCAAATGCTCCGCCACGATATCCAGCTTATACTTGCCCAGCCCCGGCAGCAGATTCTGCGCCAGAATGAGCGTGTCGATATAAGTCGGCTCGAACGGAATGCCGCACTTCCGGCAGCCCGCGCGGATAAAGCTGATATCGAACTCCGCGTTGTGCGCCGCGAGCGGCGCATTTCCCGCGAAGGCGAGGAACGCCGTCAGCGCGTCCTTGAGCTTTGGCGCGCCGCGCAGCATCTCGTCCGTGATACCGGTCAGACCGATGATCTCCGGCGTCAGCCGGCGCTCGGGGTCCACAAAGGTCTGGAAGGTCTCAACGATCTCGCCGTTCCTGAGCCGCACCGCGCCGATCTCCGTGATGGCCTCCTGCGTGACCTTGAGGCCGGTCGTTTCAATGTCGAAGCAGACGATCTCGTCGGAAAAGCCGATGTCCTGATGCCCGTGAATGGCGATGCGGTCGTCAATGTTGTTGACAAAATAGCCCTCGCAGCCGTAAAGTATTTTTATTTTACCCTCACCGGCGTGCCATGCATCTGGAAAGGACTGCGCCACACCGTGGTCGGTGATGGCGATGGCGGGCATCCCCCACTTGGCGGCGAGCTTGACGACGCTGCCGGTGTCGGTCAGCGCGTCCATGTTGGACATTCGCGTATGCAGGTGCAGCTCCACGCGCTTGACCTCTGCAGTGTCCATGCGCGGCTCGTGCGTGATCTCGGTCACGTCGCGCGGGTTGAGCTGCATATCGTGACCGTCGTAGGTCAGCTCCATCGTGCCCGCGACGCGCAGCCACATACCGGTCGAAACGCGGTCGCGCAGCGGCGCGACGTCCTTCTCCAGCATCCGCTTGCGCACGATGACCGAGCCCTCGTAGTCGGTCATCTCAATGAGCGCCAGCCACATACCCGGCTGGCGCAGCTCACGGAACTCGCACTTGAAGACCTTGCCCTCGACCACAACGTTTCCCGCCTTGGGGTTCAGCTCGCTCATCGGCATGGGATGCCCCTTGATCTCGCGGCCCATGATGATCTTGCCCGCGCTCGACTCCTTCCTCGCGCCGCCGCCCGCGCTCGAGGGACGCGGCTCCTGCTTGGGAAAGCCGCCCTGCGTCAGCGAGATCCGCACGCCGTTGAGCGCGAAGCGGTCCGCCAAAAGCTGCTCGAGCAGGGTGCGCTCGGAATCCGTGATCTCCTGCAGCACCGTCAGCGCAAGCGCCATCGTGCGGCTCTCCTGCTCCACGGTGACGTCGGTCACGCGGGCGTCGGTGAGCAGCACACGCAGTCCGATGGGCGGCGCAAAGCCCTCAAATAATTCAAAAAACGGTATCCTTTGTGCCATTTTTTCGCTTCTCTCTTACAGTTTCTCGATCTCTTCAAGCAGGGCGTCCAGCAGCTTTTCCTGCGCTACCTTGTACAATACCTCGCCATGACGGAAAATAAGGCCCTCGCCCTTGCCGCCCGCAATACCAATATCCGCCGCTCTTGCCTCGCCGGGGCCGTTGACCACGCACCCCATGACCGCGACGGTGATGGGCTTGTCGCAGTCCTCAAGGCGGCGCTCCAGCTCCTCGGCCAGCGGGATCATATCGTAGGCCGTGCGCCCGCAGGTCGGGCAGGAGATCAGATTCACGCCGCTTCTTCGCAGCCCGCAGGCGCGCAGGATGCGCTTGGCGGCATAGACTTCCTCCACCGGGTCGGCGGTCAGCGAAACGCGCATCGTGTCGCCGATGCCCTCGCAGAGAAGTCCGCCGATGCCGATGGCAGACTTCAGCACTCCCATCGACGGCGTACCCGCCTCGGTCACACCGAGATGCAGCGGATAGTCCACTCGTTCGTGCAGCAGCCGGTAGGCCGCCATGTTGAGCGGCACGTCGGAGCTTTTGACGGAGATGCAGATGTCCGTGAAGTCATACTTCTCCAGCAGCGCGACATGACCCAGCGCGCTCTCCACGAGCGCCTCCGGCGTCACGCGGCCGTACTTTGCCAGCAGCTCCTTCTCCAACGAGCCGCCGTTCACGCCGATGCGAATGGGCACCTTGTGCGCGCGGCAGCAGTCCACGACCGCCTTCACGCGGTCCTCCCCGCCGATGTTGCCGGGGTTGATGCGGATCTTGTCCGCGCCGTGCTCCGCCGCGGCGATGGCAAGGCGGTAGTCAAAGTGAATGTCCGCCACGAGCGGAATATGAATGCTGTTCTTGATAATCTCGACCGCCTCCGCCGCCTCGGGCGTCGGCACGGTCACGCGCACGATCTCGCAGCCCGCCTGCTCCAAGCGCAGGATCTGCTCGATGGTCGCGCCTGCGTCCTCGGTCTTTGTGTTGCACATCGACTGGATGGTGACCGGCGCGCCGCCGCCGACGGCCACGCCGCCGACCATGATCTGCTTCATCACGCTTCTTCCCTCCTCACAGCAGCTTCATCACATCGTGGAACGTGATGAAGAGCATCAGCGCCATCAGCAGGGCAAAGCCTGCCATGTGGATATAGTTCTCATATTTCGGCGGGATCTGACGCTTGAAGATCGCCAGCGCCAGCGTGTTGATCACGAGGAAGAACACCTTGCCGCCGTCGAGCGCCGGCAGCGGCAGCAGGTTCATCACGGCAAGGTTGACCGCGATGAGCGCACCGAAATAGAGAATGCTCTCCACCGCCGCGGCGAAGCCGTTCTGATTGTTCTTCTCGGCCTCCTCCTGCGCCTCCTCGCCCACGTCCTTGATGGTCGAGACAATGCCGACCGGCCCGCTGAGATCGTCCAGTCCTGCCGAGCCGCTCACCAGCATCATCAGGCTCATGCGTACAAGGCGCACAAAATCGAGCGTATTGTACCAGCTGTATTGCAGCCGCACGAGCGGCGTCGCTTCCACGATGCCTCCATAGGTGAAGCCGTAGCGGCGCACCTCCGCGCCGTTTTCGTCCGTATAGGTCTGCAGCGTCAGCGTGCGCTTGAGCTTCTCGCTGCCGCGCTTGACCGTCATTTCAATGGTGCCGTTTTCATCCAGATCGACCACGCCGAGCACCGTGGAAACGTCGCTTTTGAGATAGATGCGCTCGCCGTTGATGGCCCAGATCACGTCGCCGACCATGATGCCGTTTTCGCCCTGCTGGGGAAATGCCGGGTCAAGCTCGACGATCTCCGCCGTATAGAAGCCCTGGGCGCCCGCGTACAGGCAGAGCATGATGACAAAGCCGGTCAGAAAATTCATCGCCGCGCCTGCGACGAAGATCAGCAGCTTCTTCCAAAAGCCCTGCTTCTCCAGCGCGCGCGGGTCGTCGCTTTCCTCGTCCTCGCCCTCCATCGCGCAAAAGCCGCCGATGGGCAGAAGGCGCAGCGAATATTCCGTTTCGCCCTTTGTCGTGTGGAAGATGGCCGGGCCCATGCCGATGGAAAACTCGTTCACACGCACGCCGCAGGCCTTTGCGGCAAGAAAATGTCCGAGCTCATGCACGGCAATGAGCACGCCGAAGATCAAAATGGCAGCGATGATATACATGAAATAACTCCTTATGGAACTTGCTTATTGGATGTGCGCGCGTACCGCTTCGCGCGCCGCGTGATCCGCCGCGAGGATCTCCTCCAGCGTCGGCGCGGAGACCTGCTCCACCGTTCCCAGTGCCGCTTCCACCAGCGCAGGAATGTCGTTGAAGCCCACCGCGTCCCGCAAAAACGCACCGACTGCCTCCTCATTTGCACCGTTGAGGATGGCGCAGGCTGTTCCGCCGACCGCGGCGCATTGACGCGCGAGCTTCAGGCAGCGGAACGTCTCCTCATCGGGCGCGGCAAAGGTCAGCGGCGGACAGGAGAGCAGGTCGAGCGTCCGGTCCGGCGTTTCCGCACGATAGGGATAGGTCATCGCGTAGCGGATGGGCAGCTTCATGTCGGGCGTACCGAGCTGCGCGAGCATTGCGCCGTCGCGGTACTCCACCAGCGAGTGGATGATGCTCTGGCGGTGGATGATGGCATCCACCTGCCGCAGCGGCAGACGGTAGAGCCGCATGGCCTCGATGATCTCAAGGCCCTTGTTCATCAGCGTCGCGGAATCGACGGTGATCTTCGCGCCCATCGTCCAGTTGGGGTGACGAAGCGCGTCGGCGCGCGTCTTGCCCGCAAGCTGCTCACGGGTAAGACCGTAGAACGGCCCGCCCGAGCAGGTCAGGATCAATCGCTTGATCTCGCTGCGGTCACGGCAGCCCTGCACACACTGAAAAATCGCGCTGTGCTCGCTGTCCACCGGCACGATCTCCGCGCCGAACTTCTCCGCCGCGTCCATCACGAGCGTGCCCGCGCACACCAGCGTCTCCTTGTTGGCCAGCGCGATGCGCTTGCCCTGTTCGATGGCGGCAAGCGTGGGCTTCAGACCGATCATGCCGACCACGGCGGTCACCACCGTGTCGGCGTCCTCCGCGGTCGCGGCGGCGAGCAGGCCCTCCATACCGGAGAGCACCTGCGTTTTCGTGTCCCGCAGGCGCTCGCGCAGCTCGGCAGCCGCCGCTTTGTCATAAAGCACGGCAAGACGCGGGCAAAACTCCCGCGCCTGCTGTTCGATGAGATCAACGCTCGAATTAGCGGTCAGCGCCGCGACGGTCAGCCCCAGCTCCCGCGCGACCTCCAGCGTCTGGCGGCCGATGGAGCCGGTCGAGCCGAGTAAAGCAATACTCCTTGTCATATCGCGCCAGTCCCCACAAAAAGATATACGATGGGTGCAATGAAGAGCGTAGAGTCAAAGCGGTCGAGCATACCGCCATGCGTGAGGAAAAGATGGCTGTAGTCTTTGATGCCTGCCTCACGCTTGATGAGCGACAGGGAAAGGTCGCCGAGCTGGCCGAAAAGGTTGGCGCCCGCGCCGACCTTGACCAGCTCCAGATAGTCCGGCGCATAACCGAGCCATCTCTGTCCGATGAAGCCGAGCAGCAGCATACCGAGCGCGCTGCCGATAGGGCCGCCGATGCCGCCCGCCCAGGTCTTGTGCGGGCTGACGTGGGGCGCCATCTTGCGCTTGCCGAACCACATGCCGAAGCCCATCGAGAGCGAATCGCCCGCGAAAGCGATAAAAAACGGCGCAAGCACATAGAGTTTGCCGTACTCCGGCACGCAGCGCAGGAGCAGGATGCAGCTGTACATCGTCGGCAGCACGGCACCCGCGACGATGCCCGTCGCCACATCGGTGAAGGGCAGATCGTTTCCTTTCCCATAGCGGGCAACGGCCTCATAAAACAGGAACATCACCAGCACCCACGGCAGGATCAGACACTTGTCAAACGGTGCGCCGCCGCGCAGCGGAACGGTGACCTCGTACCATTTGCGCACATCATAGATCACCCAGACCTGTGCCACTGCGCAGAGGATCGTCACGGCATAGACCGCTTTGCCGATATTTTTCCCCGCCACGTGCAGCAGCTCATAGGCCGCAACGCCGGAAATGGCGCAGACCAGCAGCGTCGTCGCCCACTGTGGGCAAGCCAGCAGGACCAGCAGCAGCAAAGGCAGGCCAACTATGGCCACAAGCCATCTTTGTTTCATAGTGTTTCCCCTTTCGGGCTGTTTTTCTCTTACGGCTTCACGCCGCCGAAGCGCCGCTCCCGGTGCTGATAGGCGATAAGCGCCTTGTCAAACTCCCGCTCGTCAAAGTCGGGCCAGAGCGTATCGCAGAAGTAAAACTCGCTGTACGCGCACTGCCAGAGAAGATAGTTGCTGATGCGCTTCTCTCCGCCCGGACGAATGAGCAGCTCGGGGTCGGGCAGGCCATTGGAATAGAGATACTGCGAGAACATCTCCTCCGTCAGCGCGTCGCTCCGCTTCTCCCCCGCCGCGCAGTCGCGCGCGAAGGCGCGGGCCGCGTGGACGATCTCGTCCCGCCCGCCGTAGTTGAGGCAGACGTTCGCCTGAAAGCCCTCGATGCGCGCGGAAATTTCATTCGTTTCCCGGATCAGCTCCTTGAGGTCGTCGTCCAGCACGCTCAGGTCGCCGAGAAAGCGCAGGCGGTTGCCGTCGCGCTCCATCGTGTCGATGCACTCGTGGAGATAACGGCGCAGAAGCTGCATGATGCCGTCGATCTCCTCGGGCGGGCGCTTCCAGTTTTCCGTGGAAAAGGCATAGACCGTCAGGTAGTCGATGCCGAGCTTCTTGCAGTAGGTACCGAGACGGCGGAAGCTCTCCGCGCCCGCCTTGTGGCCCGCCGAGCGCGGAAGCCCGCGCTTCTGCGCCCAGCGTCCGTTGCCGTCCATGATGACGGCAACATGACGAGGCAGGCTGTTTTTGTCAACCTGCCCCGTGAGCTGTCTTTTGGTGAAAAGTCCCATCAGACCTCCATCAGTTCCTTTTCCTTCTTCTCGAGCAGGGCGTCCAGCTCCTTGCACATATCGTCGGTGAGCTTCTGCAGGTCCTTCTCGGCGATCTTCAGATCGTCCTCGGTCAGCTCGCTGGCCTTCTGCTTCTTCTTGAAGGTCTCCATCGCATCGCGGCGGATGTTGCGGATGGCGACCTTGCCGCCCTCGGCGTACTTGCGGATCTGCTTGACGAGCTCCTTGCGGCGCTCCTCGGTCAGCTGCGGGAAGGTCAGGCGAATGGCCTTGCCGTCGTTCTGCGGATTGATGCCGAGGTCGGAGTTCAGGATCGCCTTCTCAATGAGCTTCACGGCGCTCGCGTCCCACGGCTGAATGAGCAGCTGACGCGGATCGGGCGAGCCGATGGACGCGATCTGCTGGATGGGCGTCGGCGTGCCGTAATAGTCCACGCTGATGCGGTCGAGCACGGCGGCGTTGGCGCGGCCCGCGCGCACGGCGGCGAAGTCGGCGGCGACGGAGTCGATGCTCTTTCTCATTTTTTCTTCGTAAACCTTGTATTCATCCTTCAACATGGGGATAGCCTCCTCAAATTTTGATTTTTGCATTTTATCTTGCGACGCCGACTCATTCGCCGACGATCGTACCGATCTTCTCGCCCATCACGGCGCGCAGGATGTTCTTGGGGTCCTTGAGCGCGAACACGAGCACGGGAATGTGGTTGTCCATCGACAGTGAGGTCGCCGTGGAATCCATCACCGCGAGGTGCTGGGCCAGCACGTCCTCGTAGGAGATGGCGTCGTACTTCACCGCGTCCGCGACCTTCGCGGGGTCGGCGTTGTACACGCCGTCGATGTTCTTCGCCAGCAGGATAACGTCCGCGTTGATCTCCGCCGCGCGGAGCACCGCCGCGGTATCCGTGGAGAAAAACGGCGAGCCGATGCCGCAGCCGAAGATGACCACGCGGCCCTTCTCAAGGTGCCGGATGGCGCGGGCGCGGATATAAGGCTCCGCGACCTCCTTGATCTCCAGCGCGGTCTGGATGCGCACGTCCACACCCTTCTGCTCCAGCACGTCGGCGACCGCCATGCAGTTCATCGCCGTAGCCAGCATCCCCATGTGGTCGGCGCGGGTGCGCTCGATGTAGCCCTCGCCGTTCTTCACGCCGCGCCAGAAGTTGCCGCCGCCGATGACGATGCCCATCTGTACGCCGGCCTCCACACACTCCTTGATGACGTCCGTCACCTGACCGATGACGCTGAAGTCCAAGCCGAAGTGCTTGTCGCCCGCGAGCGCCTCGCCGCTGATCTTGAGCAGGACGCGCCGATATTTCGGTTTCTCCATGTTTGTCTGTTCCTCCCTGCGAACGGTTCATATTTTAACAGCTACATTGTAGCGTATTTTTTCCGTTTTGCATAGGGGGTAAATTGAAAACTTTTCTTTTTTCGGCGCAGAAAGAGAGCCGCGGGCGATCCCGCCCGCGGCTCCCGCGTGATTCGGTTTTTTTGCTCAGATCGCCGCAATATGCCTTATGCGGCTGTCTGGCTCTCATCAGTCGGGGCGGTTTCGTTGTTGAGCACCACCGTCTCACCGGTGGCGAGATCAACACGCACCGGTACCGCCTCGTCCGGCTGGGCGCTTCCCTCGCCCCAGTAAGCGCCCGTCGTGTAGAGATACCCTCCCTCCAGCTGGAAGGTATTGGAGGTCGCGTCAGCGCTTATGCTTCCGTCCTCCCGAAGCGTGACGGGGCGGTCGTATATATAGCTCGGATCACCGAGCTTTTCCCAAGTCTTTCCCCGGTCACGAGAGATGCTCAGATTGCCCGTCGTCGGCGCGGCGAAGCTGTCGGTCTTGACGACCGTGTCCCCGTCGATCAAAAAATCGGCGCAGTCGGCAAGCTCATAGGCCACGCCTCCTGTTTTACTGTTAAATAAGCACTGCTTCGTGCTGCCCATAAAGCCCCCGCCCACGCGATAGGCGAGCAAAACCATATCATCGTAAACATTGAGCTTTTCGATCAGGACCGGCGAAAGCTCGCTGCTCGGCAGCTTGTAGAGCTGCTCGACGCCGCCGTTCGCGTCGCAGCGGCTGAGCGCTCCGTCCGCGATGTACCAAAGATAGCCGCCCTGTTCAAGCGTTCTATCCGCTGTTTTCAGGATGTCCGCGCGGAGCTCCTCGGGTGTCTTTTCCGCCGTCGCAGGCTCCACGGTCACCTCCGGCTCCGTCGGCTGGGAAGCCGACTCCTCCGCTGGGGCCTCATACTGTCTCTCAAGTCCCGGCGCGACCGTGAAGCTCTGCGCCATCCCACGCAGCCAGATCGCCTCGCGCTCCACCTGCGCGCCCTTGTCCCACTCGCCCCACTGGTTCGTCACGATCTCGTCGGTCGGCACCCAGTAGGTCGAGATGATGTAGCAGCCGCCCTCGGCGGTATTTTCGGCAAGATAGTTTGCAAACTGCGTGCCGCTCTCCGCATCATAGCGCAGCCACGGACCGCTGAGCGCCGCGCCCTCGCGATACTGCTTGAGCGTAAAGCCGCTGTCGCGGTAGAAGTCCTCCATCGCCTTCACGCTGTCGTAGCTCTTGTCCACGCGCAGGGCGCTGCCGGTATAATAGCCGGAGTACCAGCTGTCCTCGCCCTTCGTTTTTTTCCATACGACGGTAGAAAGATAGATGTACCAGCCGTCGCCGTCATAGCGGCGCGCCTCGCAGTCGTCACTGGTCTGCGCCACATTCTCACGGCTGAGCTCATCGCCGTTGAAATAGACATGGATCATATAGCGCGGCACGTCAAGGCTCGCGTAGTCCGCGTAGAAGTCGTAGAGGTATTCATAGGCGCTCGTGTAGGTGCAGCCGTTGTACCACAGTCCGTCGTTCGCCATGTGGCTGTCGAGCAGCTTGTAGACGCCCGGCTCGCCGTTCGTGCGGAGCACGGTGAGGTAGTAATAGAAGCCGTCGGAGATGTAGCCGTCGTCGGTGATGTTGTTGCCGCCGACCCAGAAGAAGCGGTCGGGCAGCGCGCCCGCCTTGTCCTCGGGCTTGACCTCATAGCTGAAGCTCCACAGCTCCAGCGTGCCGTCCGGCGCGAGGTCCGCGCAGTCGCCGAGCTTCTCCAGCTCGGTCACGCGCACATCGGCCGCCGCCTCGGTGACCTCGATCGGCGTACCGTCCGCGCTGCTCTGCGCGCCATCGGGGAGAATGCAGTAGGTGTAGCCGTTCGGCTGCTTGAGCGCGTTGATGACGGAGAGGGCGTAGGCCTCCATGCTGTCATAGGTCGGCACGGCCTTTTCGGTCAGGCGGAACAGCCAGCGGAAGAAATGCAGTCCGTCCGGAAAGCGCTCGGACGCCTCACAGTCATAGCCCATGATGAGATAGAGCGTGCCGTCCTTCTGCTGAAGAAGGTAGATTTCCTCTGGCCACGAGGGGTCCTCCGCCGCCGTGCAGTGCCACGCTTTCGCGTTCTCGCGGCGCAGCGACGCAGCGCTCCCCGTCTTGTCCGCCCAGCCGGAGGTACCGTCCTCGGCGGCGCGGAAGCGATCGTCGAAGTTTTCCTTGGTCAGAGTATATTCCTCCAGCGCACCGTAGAGGTTTTCTGCAGGCAGGCCGTTTCGGTTGAGATCAACGACCGTAAGGCTCTGGCCGTCCGCCCCGATGCGGAAATACGGCGCGGTATCGGCCGTCAGGCTGAAATCATATTCCGGCGCCTGATACATGACCTCCGCCGCCTCGTAATCCCTGCCGAATGGGTCAGCCAGCTCCGCATCGTCCCTGCCGCCGGTGAAGGTGCAGGCGACCGAAAGGCCCGCGATGAGCAGCACGGCGATGGCGGTATACGCCGCCGTCTTCGGCTTCTTCACCAACAGGGAAATGCGCTCCTTGAGCCCCTTGCCGCTGTCGGTCATCATCGTGGCGGTGACGAGCAGCGCGGGGCGCTTTTCACAGGTCATACGGATCAGCGTGCGGCCGTAGGCGGCGCGCTCGCTCTCGCCGATGCGGCGGATGGTCGCCTCGTCGCAGGCCAGCTCCGCGTCGCGGCGGGAAAGCTCCGCCGCCCACCACACGAGCGGGTTGTACCAATGCAGCGCCAGACACACGCCGCGCAGCACCGCCCAAAGGTTGTCACCGTGGCGGTAGTGCGTCTGCTCATGGGCGAGCGCGTAGCGCAGCGTCTCCGCCTCCGTGCGCGTGTCGGGTGTGACGTAAATGCTCGGCTTCGCCACGCCGAACAGGCACGGCGTATCCGTCTCACCGCTCTCGTAGACCGGCAGGCAGGCGTCGGTCTCCTCCACGCGCTCACGCGAGCGGCGCAGCTTCTTGCCGAAGCGCAGGTTCACGGCGAGGAACACCAGTCCCAGCGCCGCCGCGCCGGCGAGCCAGACGGTTTTTGCGATCCGCGCCCAGTCGGTCTTTTCGACCGTCGGCGCGGTCACCGTCGCGGTCGTGACGTTCTGTACGAGGTCCGGCGGGGCCGCCTCGTTCATGCTCTGTGCCGGAATGCCGACGGTACCGGCGTTCGCGGGCGCGTCGTTCCGCTCGCCGACGATGTCCTGCTTGTAAGTCCCCTGCTGCACGGTCGGCGCGCGCTCGGGCACGGCGTTCATCACGCTCAGATCGCTCGCGCCGAAGCTCACCGGAACGAGCAGGCGCACAAGCACCAGCAGCCACAGGGCGTACTGCATCCGCAGGCTGAGCTTCCCGCGCAGCACATAGCGCAGCGCGATGACCACCAGGATCAAAACGCTGGATGAAACGATCCACTGCATCATTTTGTTCCCTCCTCCATCTGCCGCAGCAGCTCATAAAGCTCGTCAATCTCTTCCTTGGAGATGGCCTGTCTGCGCGTCATGGCGCTGACCATCATGCTCAGGCTTCCCTGATAGACGCGGTCTAAAAAGGTCTCTGTTTCGGCAAGCGCCGCGTCCTCACGGCGCACCGCGGGGGAAAAGGTGTTCTTCGTCCCCTCCGTGTCGCACGTCACAACGCCCTTGCCGACCATGCGCCGCAGCAGCGTCAGCGTCGTGCTGCGGCTCCAGCCCATGCTGGCCTCCATCTGCTCGGTCAGCTCGCGGCCGGTCTGCGGTGCGCGCTCCCACAGGCATTCCATGATGTTCCATTCGGCGGGCGCAAGATCAAATTTTTCCATTTGCCGTCCTCCTTTTTCCGGATTTTGGTTACTGTTGTAAACACAATGTAGCATAGTTGGTTACACTTGTCAACACTTTTTGAAAAATCTTTTTCCACGCCGTTCCGCCGCCCGTCCACGGAAGGTCTATTCGTTCTTTGAAGAAAGGCAAGCTCCCCGCATGGTTTTTTATCGCTTATGCCGATTGCCCATTCTCCGCCGCTGTGGTAAACTGATTTTCAAACATTCTGCACCGCGCGGATCGAACCCGGCGGGTGGAAATGAAAAAGGAGAAATGAAAATGAAACAGAAGCTCAGCGGCCGCGACTACACCTACGTTGCCAGTATGCTCTTCGGTATGTTCTTCGGCGCCGGAAACCTCATCTTCCCCGTTCACATGGGTCAGATGGCCGGCGCAAACATATGGCCCGCGGTCATAGGCTTCTGCGTAACGGGCGTCGGATTGCCGCTGCTCGGCGTAGCGGCGCTCGGCATCAGCCGCTCCGGCGGACTCTTTGAGCTCGGCAGCCGCGTGGGCAAGCCCTACTCTATGTTCTTCACCTGCCTGCTCTACCTGACCATCGGGCCGTTCTTCGCCATCCCCCGCTGCGCCACCACCTCCTTCACCGTGGGACTGGAGCAGGTGCTGCCGCAGGGCGGCAATACGCGGCTCTACCTGCTGGCGTTCTCCGCCGCCTTCTTCGCCGCGGCGCTGTTCTTCTCGCTCCGCCCGGGCAAGATCCTCGTCTGGGTCGGCAAGGTGCTCAACCCCTGCTTCCTGCTGTTCCTCGGCATTCTGGTCATCGTGGCGATGCTCCGCCCCGGCGCCGCCGTCGGCGCGGTCGTACCGGAGGGCGCTTACGCCGCCCAGCCTTTCTTCACCGGCTTCCTCGAGGGCTACAACACCATGGACGCGCTGGCAAGCCTTGCCTTCGGCATCGTGGTCGTACAGGTCATCCGTGGCCTCGGCGTGACCGAGCCGGACGCCGTGGCGGGCAGCACTGTCCGCGCGGGTATTTTCAGCTGTCTGCTGATGGCCGCCATCTACGTCGCCGTCACCGTCGTCGGCGTGCAGAGCCGCGGACTGTTCGAGACCTCGGAAAACGGCGGCATCGCCCTCGCGCAGATCGCGCAGCACTACCTCGGCTCCGTCGGCCTTTTGATCCTCGCCGCGACCGTGACGCTCGCCTGTCTCAAGACCTCCGTGGGTCTCATCACCAGCTGCGCGGAGACCTTCACGGGCCTCTTCCCCAAGGGCCCCACCTACCGCGTCTGGGCGGTGATCTTCAGCCTTGTCTCCCTGCTCTTCGCCAACTTCGGCCTGAGCTCCATCATCGGCTACTCCGTCCCCGTGCTGATGTTCCTCTATCCCCTCGCCATCACGCTGATCGTGCTCTCCCTTTTCGGGAAATTCTTCGCCTACGACCGCGCCGTCTTTGTCTGGACGACCGCGCTGACGCTCGCCGGCGCACTCTACGACTTTGCCGCCGCGCTGCCCGCGCCGCTGCTCGCCACCTGTCGGCTGGACGGCGTCCTCGCGATGCTGCGGGAGACCCTGCCGCTGGCGAAGCTCGGGCTGTTCTGGGTTCTTCCCGCGCTGCTGGGACTCGTTATCGGTCTGGTCCTCCACTTCGTTCGCGGCAAGGCAAACGACTGATCCTTTGCTCCTGACATTCCATGAAGAAACGGCTTGAGACACGCCATCGTGTCCCAAGCCGTTTTTCCGTTTTCTCTATCTTATTTTTTCTGCGGCTCCGCTGTCTTCTCCGGCAGCTGCGAGAGGAGCACCGCCGTGAGCATCAGCGCGCAGCCGAGGTACTCCCGTCCGCTCATGCGCTCGTGCAGGATGATGGCCCCGCAGACCACGGCGAAGAAGGACTCCAGGCTCAGCAGCAGCGAGACGACCGTCGGGTCGCCGTCCTTCTGCGCGAGAATTTGCAGCGTGTAGCCGCCCGCGCTCGAGAGGATGCCGATGTAGAGGATGTAGAACGTACACTCGCCGAGCGCCGCGAAATCGACCGTTTCGAAGGTGAAGGCACAGACGGTGGAGAGGATCATCATCACCGCGAACTGCACGCAGGAGAGCGCGATGCCGTCCACCTTCTGCACATAATGGTCCACGCAGAGGATATGCCCCGTGAAGGCAAAGGCACACAGGAAAACGAGGAAGTCGCCGCGTCCGAAGCTCATCGCGCCCTCGCTGCCCGTGAAGCAAAGGAAGTAAAGACCGACCACCGCGATCAGAACGCAGAGGAACAGCCGTTTGTTTGCCTTTTTCCCGAGGAACATACCGGCAAGCGGCACGAGCACGATGTAGAGTGCCGTGATGAAGCCCGCCTTGCCCGCCGTGGTATCGGCAATGCCGAACTGCTGCAGGTTCGTGCCGAGCGTCAGAAAAATGCCGCACACGAGACCGCCCTCCAGCAGGTCCTTTTTCTGCTGCGGCGTGTATTTTTCCTCGTGCCGCACGCGCTGCAGGATGAGCACGAGCGCCCCCAGCACCAGCACGGCGGGGATCGAACGCGCCGCCGTGAAGGTAAAGCCGCCCACTTTTCCCGCGCCGAGGCTCTGTGCCACGAACGAGCTGCCCCAAATGAATGAAGTGATGAGCGGCAGGATCACTTGCTTTGTATTTCTCTTTTTCATAGCACTTGCCTGCCCCTTTCAAAGATGATATAATTCTTAACGAAACAAGAATATCGCCTATCGTAGCAAAAAGCGCCGCGTTTGGCAATCCCCCTGTGAAAATTTTTTTAATAGGAGCCTTTCCATGTATCTCTTCGATCTTGACGGCACGCTCATCGACTCCAACGGCATCTGGGCAGAGGTGGACCGCACCTTTCTCGCCCGCCGCGGCTACCCCTATACCAAGGAGTATTACGAGGGCGTGGCGCACACTATCTTCCCCCTCGCCGCCGTGTTCACCAAGGAATACTGCCATCTCTCCGAAAGCACGGATGAGATCATGGCGGAGTGGATGGAGCTGGCGAAGGACAACTACGCTCACGTCGCGCTCAAGCCCCATGTGCGCGAGTATCTGGAAAAGCTCCGCGCACAGGGCGAGCGTATGGCGGTCTTCACGAGCTGCGTCCCCGCGCACTGCAAAACGGCACTCGCCGTCCACGACCTGAACCGCTGCTTCGAGCGCGTCATTTTCGCGCAGGAGCTGGGCATGGACAAGAGCGATCCCGCGATCTTCGCCAAGGCGACGGAGCTGCTCGGCATCACGCCGCAGGAGTGTATTTTCTTCGACGACTCGGTCAAGTCCTGCCGCAGCGCCAAGGCGAGCGGCATGACGGTCATCGGCGTGTACGACCCGTTTTTCGAGGGCACGAAGGACGAAATGCCGCTCGTCTGCGACCGCTTCATCCGCGACTTTGGTGAAATGCTGTAAAGCATAACTGCATTACAATCGTTGAAAAGGAGCGAAGCACAGGAGATTTCTGTGCTTCGCTCCTTGTTATTTTTTGGTCATGTGGACGCCGGCGGTCTTGAGCATCAGTTTTTTCGTGCCCACCTGTTCAAACGCCACCTCGATGAGCGCGTCGCCGCCCATCGGCGTGACCGAGATCACCATGCCGTCGCCGAAGGTCTTGTGGTTGACCTGATCGCCCGCGGAAAGCTGTAACGTCGGTTTGCCCGCGGCCGGCTTCGCCGCGGCGCTGACCGCGGCCTTCGCGTGCGTCGGGCGCGCGACCGTGCCGGAAAAGCCGGTCGTCACCGAGCCGCCGCGGCTGCCGTAGCCGCTGCCGAAGCCCGAGCTTCGACCGAAGCTGCCGTAGCCGTCGGCATAGTCCTCGTCGTAGCGGCTGCGCGGCTCCGCCGAGGGCTTTGAGAGCCAGTTGACGTTCTCGGCGGGGATCTCGCTCAAAAAGCGCGAGGGCGCGTTCGGCGTCGTGCGGCCGAAGAGCATACGCTGCCGCGCGTTCGTCAGCGTCAGCTTTTCCTTGGCACGCGTCATGGCAACGTAGCAGAGGCGGCGCTCCTCCTCCAGCTCCTCCTCGTCGCCGACGGCGCGATTTCCCGGGAAAATACCCTCCTCCATGCCGACGACATAGACGCAGGGAAATTCCAGTCCCTTGGCGCTGTGCATCGTCATGAGCGTCACGCAGTTGTCGGTCGAGGCGCTGTCAAGGTCGGTATAGAGCGCGATCTCGTTGAGGAAGCCCGCGAGCGTCGCGTCCTCCGGCTCGCCGTCGAGGAAGGCGAGGATGTTGGACTTGAGCTCCTGCACGTTCTCCAGCCGCCCGCGGCTCTCCATATCGCCCTTGTCCTCCAGCGCGCGGAGATAGCCGGACTGCTCGCACACGAGGTCGTAGAAGTCCGCAAGCTCCGTGTCTCCCGCCGCGTCGTGCAGCGCGTCGATCATGGCGGCGAATTTCTCCAGCCGCGCCGCGGCGGTCTTGAGCGCCGCGTATTCCCCCGCCGCGCGGAGGACGGTCATCATCGGCACGCCCTGCTCGGCGGCCAGCGTCTGCACACGCTCGACGCTCGCATTGCCGATGCCGCGGGCGGGCGTATTGATGATGCGCCGCAGCCGCAGATCGTCCGAAGGATTGTTGATGAGCGCGAGGTAGGCCAGCATATCCTTGACCTCGGCGCGGTCAAAGAATTTCATGCCGCCGACGACCTGATACGGGATGCCGTTGCGCTTGAGCGCGTATTCCAGCGCGTTCGACTGCGCGTTCATGCGGTAGAGCACCGCGTTGTCGCGCCAGTTCTTGCCGCGGTTGAAGTCCGTCATCATGCCGGAGACGACAAAGTTCGCCTCGTCCTGCTCGTTGAACACGGTCTTGATGGTCACCTTTTCGCCGCTGCCCGCGTCGGTCCAAAGCGTCTTGCCCTTACGGCCGACGTTATTTTTAATGACAGCGTTCGCCGCGTCAAGAATATTCTGCGTGGAACGGTAGTTCTGCTCGAGACGGATCGTGCGCGTACCCTTGTATTCCTTTTCAAAATTCAGAATGTTGGAGATGTCCGCGCCGCGGAAGCGATAGATGCTCTGGTCGTCGTCGCCGACCACGCAGATGTTGCGATGGCCGTCCGCAAGCAGCCGCACCAGCTCGTACTGCATCCGGTTCGTGTCCTGATACTCGTCGATGAGGATGTAGCGGAATTTGCGCTGGTAGTACGCTCGTACATCTGGCTCGTTTTGCAGCAGCCGCACCGTATGAAGAATAAGGTCGTCGAAGTCCAGCGCGTTCGCCTCGCAGAGGATGCGGTCGTAGCGCGCGTAAATTTTGGCGACGCGCTCGCGCTTCCAGTCGCCGCTGCCCGCCCACTTCTTCGAGAAGTCCTGCGGCGAGAGCAGCTCGTCCTTCGCCTTGGAGATGACCGCGAGCACCTCGCGCGGAGAAAAGGTCTTTTCGTCCAGATCCATCTCCTTGAGAATATCCTTCACCACGCGCTTGCAGTCGTCGGTATCGTAGATGGTAAAGTCGTTGGAGAAGCCGAGCTTATCAATGTCACGGCGCAGAATGCGCACGCAGGCCGAGTGGAAGGTCAGCGCCCAGATGTCGCCCGCGCCCGCGATGCCGAACGCCTCCAGGCGCTCGCGCAGCTCCTTCGCCGCCTTGTTCGTAAAGGTCACGGCGAGCACCTGCCACGGCGCCGGCGGCTCCACCGCGCAGAGCTGCCGCATCCGGCGGCGCTCGTCTGCGGTCGGCTGAGCGGGATAATTCTCAAGGAAAGCGAGATCGTCCTCCGACGCACCGGCGGGGACCTCGCCGCAGTCGCTCCCGCGGCCATAGGTCAAAAGATTTGCGATGCGGTTGATGAGCACGGTCGTCTTGCCGCTGCCCGCGCCCGCGAGCAGCAGCAGCGGCCCCTCCGTCGTCAGGACGCCGCGCCGCTGCTCCGGATTCAGCTTTGCAAAATCCCACGCAATGCACGCGCGGCGCGCCGCGCAGAAGCGGGAAGAAAAATCACTCATGCGTTCCACCTGTTTTCTCAAAATTCTCCTTGATTCTACCGCATCTCCCCTCCCCGGTCAACCGTTTTTCCCTAAATTTTGCAAAGAAATAAAAAATTTGTTCTATTTTCTATTGACAAGCACGTTTGTTCTATTTATAATGCGATTAGAACAAGAGTTTTAGAACGATTTGGAGGGTATGAACATGGCTGCTTCCACGACGATCTTTGTGCTGCTCGGCATCACTGCCGTCACGGCGAATCTGATGAAGGTCATCACCTATCTCGACCAGCCGCGCCGCAAGACGCGCCGCGTCCGTGCACGCGGATAACGGTATGGAGCTTCTGGATAAGCTCTCCGTTTTAGCGGACGCTGCCAAGTATGACGCGGCCTGCACCTCCTCGGGGGCCAAGCGCGGCTTTGAACGCGGCAAGATCGGCTGCACCTCATCCGGCGTCATGGGCTGCTGTCACAGCTTTTCCGCGGACGGACGGTGCATCACGCTGCTCAAGGTACTGCTCTCGAACGACTGTATGTACGACTGCAAATACTGTGTCAACCGGCGCACGAACGAAACGCGCCGCGCGACCTTCACGCCCGAGGAGCTTGCCGACCTGACCATCCAGTTCTACCGGCGCAACTATATTGAAGGGCTCTTTCTCTCCTCCGGCGTGCTGCGCTCGCCGGACTACACGACGGAGCTGATGATCCGCGCGCTGTCCATTCTGCGCCGCGAATACCTCTTCAACGGCTACATCCACGCAAAGGCCATCCCCGGCACCTCGCCGGAGCTGGTCGAGCAGCTTGGGATGCTCGCCGACCGTCTGAGCGTCAACATCGAGCTGCCGAGCGAAGCGTCGCTGCGCGCCCTCGCGCCGAACAAGACAAAAGCCGCCGTGCTGCGGCCCATGCGCTTCATCGCGGACCGCGGACAGGAAAACCGGCGCGAGCTGGTCAAATACCGTCACGCGCCGCGCTTTGCCCCCGCGGGGCAGGCCACGCAGATGATCGTTGGCGCGACCGGAGAGAGCGACCGCCGCATCCTGACGCTGACGCAGTCGCTCTATGACACCTATCACCTCAAGCGTGTTTTCTACTCGGCCTATGTGCCGGTGGTGGAAAATACGCTCTTACCGTCTCTGGATACCAAGCCGCCTCTTCTGCGCGAGCACCGGCTCTATCAGGCGGACTGGCTGCTGCGGTTCTACGGCTTTCGCGCCGGCGAGCTGCTCGACGAAGGCCAGCCGGACTTCGACCCGCTGCTCGATCCCAAGTGCTGCTGGGCGCTGCGGCACCCCGACTTCTTCCCGGTCGAGGTCAACCGCGCGGATTACGAAGCGCTGCTGCGCGTTCCAGGCATCGGCGTGGTCAGCGCGAAGCGCATCCTTGTCGCGCGCCGCGGCGGGGCGCTGCGCGCCGAGGACCTCAAAAAGCTCGGCGTCGTGCTCAAGCGGGCGCAGTATTTTCTCACCTGCTCTGGCCGAAGCACCGCACCGCTGCGGCTCTCGCTCGAGGGGGTCCGGCGCAATCTGACCGCCACGGAGCGTGCCTCGCTCCCGGCGGGACCGCTCGACCAGCTCTCACTCTTTGAGCCGGCATAATGAGGAGTTTTTTTATGGCATGGCGCGAGGTCGTTTATGAATACGACGGCAGCTTCGATGGACTTCTGTGCTGCATCTACGAAAGCTACACGCAAAAGGAGCTCCCCGCCGCGTTTTTCCGCACCGGAGAGCTCGAGCCATGCTTGTATGAGGTCCGCGCCGTCACGACGGACGCGGCGCACGCACGCCGCGTATACGAAGGCTTCCGGCGCTTTTCGCCGGAGGTCGGACCATTTTTGCGCCGCGCGTACTGGACATGCCTGCCCGAAAAAGAGCTTGCCATCTATCGCTTTGCCGCCAAGCTCTACCGCGAGGGAAAGCCGCTGCTGCAGCGCCTTTCCGATGAAACGTACCATCCCCTGCTGCGCGCTGTGCGGCAGCTGAACGGCGAGCTGGAGCAATACCGCGGCTTCGTGCGCTTTTCCGACATCGGCGGCGCGCTTGCCGCCGAAATCGAGCCGAAAAACCGCGTTCTGCCGCTTCTGCGCGGTCACTTCTGCCAGCGCTGCCACAATGAGACCTTTTTTCTCTATGACCGCACGCACCGCGAGGCTCTCTTTTATGCCGACGGTCATTCTGCCATCGTACCGCTGGAGGAGTTCGTCATGGCTCCGCCCGACGAGACGGAAAAGCGCTATCGCCGGCTCTGGCGTTGCTTTTATGACACCATCGCCATCCGCGAACGGGAAAACCCAAAGCTCCGCATGTCGCACATGCCGAAGCGCTTCTGGCCGCTGCTGACGGAGCTTCAGTCCGATCCGGACGCTATCCCTCCGTCTCCATCGCTGTGCGCAGCTTTTGCAGCGCCCGGCGCTCCAGCCGCGATACCTGCACCTGCGACACGCCAAGCACCCGCGCCGTCTGCTCCTGCGTCAGCGCCTTGAAAAAACGCAGCAGGATCGTCATGCGCTCCCGCTCCGGCAGCAGGTCGATCGCCGCGCGAAGGGAAAGCTGCTCGATCAGGCTCTCCTCCGGGCTTTCCGTGCCGAGAAGCGTTTCCAGCGTTAGCCCGTCGCCCATCTCCTGCTGAAAGGACTCCGGCGCGGCAGAGGCAAGGTCGGCATCCGCGATCTCCTCGACGCTCAAGCCGGTCTCCTCCGCAAGCTCAGAGAGGACAGGCTCGCGTCCGAGCTGCACCCGCAGCTTCTCCCGCGCACTGTAGATGCTCTGCGACCGCTCGCGCAGAGTCCGGCTCACCTTTATCGCGCCGTCGTCACGGAGAAATCGCCGTATTTCACCCGCGATCTTCGGTACGGCGTAGGTGGAAAACTGCGTTCCATATGTAAGGTCAAATCCCTTAACAGCCTTTAGAAATCCGATGCAGCCGAGCTGGTAGAGGTCCTCCGTCTCCACGCCGCGGCCATTGTAGCGGCGCACGACGCTCCAGATCAGGCCGGTATTCTCCCGCAGTACACGCTCGCCGGCTTCCTCGTCGCCGCTCTGCGCCGCTTCGAGCAGGGCAAAGGTCTCGGCTGTGCTCATGCGCGGCCTGTGCGCTGCGCGATCCTTTTGCGCATGGTCACGACGGTCCCCTTGTCTGGGCGGGAGCGGACCTTGAGCGTATCCATGAAGCTCTCCATGATGGTGAAGCCCATACCGCTGCGCTCCTCGCCTCCGGTCGTAAAGAGCGGCTCGCGTGCTTTCTCCACGTCCGCAATGCCGCGTCCCCAGTCGTATACTGCGATCTCCAGCACGCCGCCGTCCAGCAGGCGCACGCGAACCACGATCTTTCCAAGCGTATCGGGATAGGCGTGAACGATGGCATTTGTCACCGCCTCGCTCACCGCCGTCTTAATGTCGCCGAGCTCGTCGAGCGTCGGGTCGAGCTGGGACGCAAAGGCCGCGACCGCGCTGCGGGCAAAGCCCTCGTTCGTGCTGCGGCTGAGAAACTCCAGTTTTATGTAGTTGCTGCTCTTTTTCATATCCTTCCTCCTTACTGCATTGTGACCAGACGCGGTACCCCCGCCGCGTCGAAAACCTTTCGGGCCTGCGCCGGCACGCCGGTGACGATCAGACTTCCGCCGAGCGCCGCCATGCGGCGGTGTGCGCGCAGCACCACGGCGATCCCGGAGGAATCCATGAAGGACACTCCCGAAAGGTCCATCGTCAGCGACAGCGGCAGCGCCGCGTCGAGCGCGTGGTCGATCTGCTGCATCGCGCCGTGCGCGCCGTGGTGATCCAGCTCTCCGCTGATCGCAAGCGTCATCTCTCTTCCGTTTGTTCTTGTCAGAACCTCCATGTCCCGACCTCCTCTTGCTCGTTCTGCACCTCTGTGCGCCTTCAGTATAGCCTGTCCGCAGCCGTTTTTTTGTCGAAAGAATGTGCCATTCCGTTTCTTTTTGCCTGTTCTGTCTTTTTTTCGCTTGCTCTTTTCCCATCGGACATTGTAAAATGCTGCTATCATATCAAGGGCCGAACGGCCCGATATAAGGAGGCAGTGTCATGCGCAGAAACGACCGCGAGATCACCGACAGCCGGGAGATCCTCTCCATTGTCAATGAATGTAAAGTTATTCGCCTTGCTATGCTTGATGAACAGGGACTCCCCTACATCATCCCGCTCAATTTCGGCTACCGCTTCGCGGATGGCGTTTTTACCTTCTACTGCCACAGCGCCAGGGAAGGCCGCAAGCTCGAGCTGCTGCGCCGCGACCCACGCATATCCTTTGAAATGGACTGCCGCGGCGAGCTGCAGTCCGCCGACCACGCCTGCGGCTACGGCTACTACTATGCCTCCGTCATCGGCAGCGGCACGGCAGAGCTCATTGAGGGGGCGGAAAAGCTCGATGCGCTCTCCGCGCTCATGCGCCACATGGCAGGCCGTGAGGATACCTTTACGGAAGAGCAGGCGCGCGGTGTGGCGGTTCTCGCCATCCGGGTCAGGTCGCTGAGCGCAAAGGCAAAAAAGCATTGAAAAAGCGCAGGGAGTCTCCCTGCGCTTTCCCGATATGCTCTTTGTTCTGACGGTACGGTGGTTTTACTTCCGGCTCTGCGCCAGAACCTCCCAGTAATCCTTGTAGTTTGCCTGCAGCAGCTCCGGGGTGTTGAGGCCGTAGGGGCACTTTGCTATGCAATGTCCGCAGTGCCTGCACTGCTCGATTTGGTGCATTTTGGCCTGCCATTCCTCGGTGAGCCACGCCTGCGCCGGCGCGCGGCGCAGCATCAGCGACATACGCGCGCACTGGTTGATCTCGATGCCCGCGGGGCACGGCATACAGTAGCCGCAGCCGCGGCAGAACTCGCCGCAAAGCTCCCGGCGGTCGCGCTCGATCGTCGCGCGGCGCTCGTCCGTCAGCTCCGCACCCTCGCGGATGCACTGCAAAAACTGATCCAGCTCGCTCTCCCGCTGCACACCCCAGATGGGCACCACATTTTCCTGCGCCGCCATCCAGGCCGCCGCGGTCAAGCCGTCGCGGAGCAGGCCGCCGGCCATGCCCTTCATCGCAATAAAGCCCATGCCGTGCGCGCGGCAGCCCTCGACCAATGCGAGCTCCTGTTCCCCGGCAAGATAGCTGAACGGGAATTGCAGCGAGGCGTATAACCCGGAGTCGATGGCCTCCTGCGCCACCGCAAGGCGATGGTTCGTGATGGAAATGTGGCGGATCTTCCCCTGCTTTTTTGCCTCGAGCGCCGCGTCGTACAGACCGTCCTCGCCGCCCGGCTTCGGACAGAAGGCCGGATTGTGGAACTGGTAAATGTCGATGTAGTCGGTCTTGAGTGTGCGCAAGCTGGTCTCAAGGTCGCGCCAGAAGCCCTCGGCGGTCTGCGCGCCGGTCTTGGTCGCCAGCACGATCCGGTCGCGCATCCCGGAAAAGGCCGCGCCGACCTTCTGCTCGCTGTCAGAATACGCGCGGGCGGTGTCGAAGAAATTGATGCCGCCGTCGCAGGCCTTGTGCAGCAGCTTCACCGCCTCCGTCTCGCTGATGCGCTGAATGGGCAGGCAGCCGAAGCCGTTCTTTTCGATCACAAGGCCGGTGGAGCCGAATTCGATCTTCTGCATAGGTGTGTCACCCTCCTTTGATAGTAAGGTAAGTATAACAAAAGAACAGGGACTTGAAAAGCCCTCACTTTGCCGTTGACTTTCTCACATCTCTCTGCTACCATAAAAATATCATAGACAAGCCGGAATTTGAGAGGAGGACTTTTATGGGAGAGTTCATCTATGAAGCGTTAGCGCAATACGTCACAATCTTCTTTTTCGTCGTTATGGTCCTTCCCGCAGTCGTTATTTTCCTGGGTTATCTGATCTATATCGTTGTCATGTGTATTAGGGAAATGAAAAAGAAGTAATCACACGCCTTATATGGTAAACGCCCTGCCGCGGGAGGTCCTGCGGCAGGGCGTTTTGGATGTCTTTTACTTCTTCATCGCGGCGGCGGAGGCGTCGAGCTTCTCGATGAGAGCACGGAGCTTGGCCGCGTCCTCGCGGGCGCCGTTGACGACGGCCTCAGGCGCCTTGGCGATAAAGCCCTGATTCGAGAGCTTGTTCTCAATGCCGGCGAGCTGCTTTTCTGCGTTCGCCTTTTCCTTGGCGATGCGGGCCAGCTCCTTCTCGAAGTCCACCAGCTCGGCGAGCGGCATCAGCACGCGCGCGGCATGGGTCACGACCTCGATCGAACCGTCCGGCGTGGGGATATTCGCGTCGGCAACGGTCACGTCGCTCGCGGAGGCGAGGCGCTTGAAGAACGGAATGCCGCGCGCAAAGGTGTCCGCGTGCGCGGTGGCGATGGTGTAATGCACCTTCTTCGAGGGCGCGACGTTCATCTCGTTGCGGCGGGCGCGGATGGCGGTGATGGCGTCGATGATGAGTCCCATCGCCTCTTCCTCCTGCGGGAAGCTGAGCTCGGTGCGGTACTCCGGCCACTTCTGCAACATGATGAACTCGCCCTTGTCCTCGGCCGTATGCGGCAGAGCCTGATAGATCTCCTCGGTGATGAACGGCATGAACGGATGCAGCAGCTTGAGCGTTTCGATCAGCACATAGCACAGCACGTTCTGCGCGTTGATCTTCGCGCACTCGTCGTCGCCGGTCAGGCGAGCCTTGCACAGCTCGATGAACCAGTCGCAGTAGGTGTCCCAGATGAAGTCGTAGACCTTTGCGGACGCGACGCCGATCTCAAAGGCGTCCATGTTGTCGGTGACTTCCTTCACGAGCGTGTTGAGCTTGCTCAGCACCCACTTATCCTCCAGCTCCAGCTGCTCGGGCAGCTCGACATGGTCGATGGTGAGGTTCATCATCACGAAGCGGCTCGCGTTCCAGATCTTGTTGGCGAAGTTGCGCATAGCCTCGCACTTCTCAACGTAGAAGCGCGCGTCGTTGCCGGGAGAGTTGCCGGTGATGAGGTTGAAGCGCAGCGCGTCCGCGCCGTACTTCTCCGCCATCTCCAGCGGGTCGATGCCGTTGCCGAGGGACTTGGACATCTTGCGGCCCTTGTCGTCGCGGACGAGGCCGTGGATGAACACCGTCTTGAATGGCTCCTTCTTCATCTGCTCCATGCCGGAGAAGATCATGCGCGCGACCCAGAAGAAGATAATGTCGTAGCCCGTGACCATGACGGACGTGGGATACCAGTACTTGAGGTCGGCGGAGTCCAGATCGGGCCAGCCGAGCGTGGAGAACGGCCAGAGTGCGGAGGAGAACCAGGTGTCGAGCACGTCCTCCTCGCGGGTGAGGTGCGTGCTGCCGCACTTTTCGCACTTGCTTGGGTCCTCGCGGCTGACATTGATGTGGCCGCAGTCGTCGCAGTACCACGCGGGGATCTGGTGACCCCACCACAGCTGGCGGGAGATGCACCAGTCATGCACATTCTCCATCCAGTTGATATAGGTCTTGGTGAAGCGCTCGGGCACAAACTTGATGGTGCCGTCCTGCACGACGCGGATGGCCTCCTTGGCGAGCGGCTCCATCTTCACGAACCACTGCGCGGAGATGAGGGGCTCGACATCGTTGTGGCAGCGGTAGCAGGTGCCGACGTTGTGGGAGTACGGCTCGGTCTTGACGAGGTAGCCCTGCTCCTCAAGGTCCTTGACGATGGCATTACGGCACTCGTAGCGGTCCATGCCGTTGTAGGGGCCGCCGTTTTCGTTGATGGTGCCGTCGTCGGCGATAACGCGGATGACCTCAAGGTTGTGGCGCAGGCCGACCTCGAAGTCGTTCGGGTCGTGGGCGGGGGTCATCTTGACCGCGCCCGTGCCGAAGCCGATCTCGCAGTACTCGTCGCCCACGATGGGAATCTCGCGGTTCATGATCGGCAGGATGCACTTCTTGCCGATGAGGTGCTTGAACTTCTCGTCCTCGGGGTTGACCGCGACGCCGGTATCGCCCATCATCGTCTCAGGACGGGTGGTGGCGACGACGATGTCGCCGCTGCCGTCGGCGAGCGGGTAGCGGATATACCAGAGGTGACCGGGCTTATCGACGTACTCGACCTCCGCGTCGGACAGCGCCGTCAGGCAATGCGGGCACCAGTTGATGATGCGGCTGCCCTTATAAATGAGGCCCTTGTCGTACAGCTCGCAGAAGGTCTCGCGCACGGCCCTGGAGCAGCCCTCGTCCATCGTGAAGCGGGAGCGGGACCAGTCGCAGCTCGCGCCCATCTTCTTCTGCTGCTCGACGATGCGGTTGCCGTACTTTTCCTTCCATTCCCACACGCGCTGAAGGAACTTCTCGCGGCCAAGGTCGTAGCGGGTCAGGCCCTCCTTGGTGCGCAGCTCCTCCTCGACCTTGATCTGCGTGGCGATGCCCGCGTGGTCGGTGCCGGGGAGCCACAGCGCCTCATAGCCCTGCATCCGCTTGAAGCGGGTCAGGATATCCTGCAGCGTCGCATCCATCGCGTGGCCCATGTGCAGCTGGCCGGTGACGTTCGGCGGCGGCATGACGATGGAAAACGGCTTCTTGTCGGGGTCCGGGGTCGCCTTGAAGCAGTCGTTGTCCATCCACATCCGGTAGATGCGGCCCTCGACCTGCTGGGGCTCATACACTTTCGGTAGCTCTTTCATTGGTTTTCTCCTGTCTTTATGGTAAATTTCTGATTTTTAATGCTTGAAAAGCTGATACTTGGCCTTCATGAGCTGCTTTTGGCGGCGCTCGGAAATGTCGTAGTATTCCACGGTCTTATCGCCCTTGAGCCAGCGATCCATGCAGCTGCGGAACTCCTCGACCGTGCCCTCGCGGAGCGCGTCCTTGGGCAGCGCAAGGTATTGTCTGGAGCGCCCGCCGCCGCGGCAAAGCTCAAAAATGCGGTCGCTCTCGGTCACGCGGTTGAGATTTTGGAAGTCCCACTCGCCGACCTTGCCGTCCTCGTTGTAAATTTCAACGGCGGGGCTGTCCTCGGTGATCTCAATGCGCAGCACCTTATTCAGGTCGGCGTAGGTCTGATCCCTCCGCCCACGGTAGAGCAGCTTGAGAAACGCCTTGGGGTTGCCGCTCGTATAGTCCAGATAGCCCTGCTGGAACAGGATCACGCCGACGACCAGCGCCGCGACCTGCACGGCCTCCGTCATGTCCTTATGCCGGAATACGACGATCAGGACACACAGCACGACCGTCGCCGCGCACAGTATGACAGCCCTCGTCCAGTTGCGCTTGCGGTTGCTGACGTGGCGCAGCAGGATCTCCTGCTCGGCGGCGAGATCGTAGTCGCTCGCCTTGGCTTCAAATACGAATTTCATCTTCTCTCTCCTGTTATCGTTTTGATTTTCGCTCAGATATATTCCACCGTTTTGCCGGTCTTGGCCTCGATGAACGCGCGGAAGTCCGCACTGTCGCCGACCACAAAGCGATCCTTCGGCAGGATATAGGCGTGCAGCTTGTCCACAAAGAGGAAATAGCGGTCCCGATAGTGATACAAGCGCTCGAACGCATGATACGGCACCGATGCCGCGGCCTTGCTGCTGCTCTGCGCCAGCCCCTCGTCGCTGAACTTTATCGTCAAGTTCTCGACCTGAAGCGTCTGTTTCCTTGTGCCCCATGCGTTGATTCGGTTGTAGAAAACAGAGACGAGGAGCAGGATCACGCCCAATAAGATCCATACGATGCCATTCAGCGTCATCCCCGGCAGCGTCAGAACAGCTACGCCGCTCCCTAAAATCCCCATCCCCAAGACCGTGCAGAAGATGCGCATGATGCGGCTGCGCCACTTGCGCATGATCCTGCTCGACAGCTTGCTGAGAGCCAGAATATCTTCCTTCCGGTAGCTGTGGTCAAAGCGCAGCACAAAGTAGTCCATAGAGCCTTCCTTTCAAAGAAAAACGCCCTGAGCATTTCTGCTCAGGGCGAACCAAAAAGTCCGTGTTACCACCTGAATTCCCGCCCGGTCGGCGGACACTCGCGACTCTGTAACGGGAGTTCCCGTCCGGCCTACTGCATCGTTCAGCCCGGCTGCTCCGCGGTGACTTCGGCGGCCCGCTCACGAGGGACTTGCACCATCCGCCCTCTCTCTGTGCTTCGTGAGCCGCGTACTCTTCCGCTTCCTTGCATTTTCGGCTGTTATTATATGCAATATTGACCGATTTGTCAAGACATCTTGAGAATCTCGCGCTTGAGCCGCGCGATGATACGCTTTTCCAGTCTTGAGATGTAGCTTTGCGAAATGCCGAGGTAGTCGGCGACCTCCTTCTGCGTCTTTTCCTCCCGCCCGCCGAGGCCGAAGCGCAGCGTGATGATCTCACGCTCGCGCTCGGAAAGTCGGCTGACCGCGGTCGTCAGCAGCTGGCGGTCCACGTCGTCCTCGATGGGGCGAAGCACCGTGTCGCCGTCCGTGCCGAGAATATCCGAGAGCAGCAGCTCGTTGCCGTCCCAGTCCGTGTTGAGCGGCTCGTCGAAGCTGACCTCGACCTTCTGATTGGCGTTTTTGCGCAGATACATGAGTATTTCGTTCTCGATGCAGCGCGAGGCATAGGTCGCGAGCTTGATGTTCTTGTCGCTGCGGTAGGTGTTGATGGCCTTGATGAGACCGATGGTGCCGATGGAGATAAGATCCTCGATGTTGATGCCGGTGTTGTCGAAGCGGCGGGCGATGTAGGCGACGAGACGGAGATTGTGCTCAATGAGGATCTGCCGCACCTCAAAGTCGCCCTCGTCGAGCCGCGCGAGCATCTGTGCCTCCACGTCGCGCGAGAGCGGCGGCGGGAGCGAATCGCTGCCGCCGATGTAGAAGATGCCGCTGCGCGGCAGCAGGCCGCACCGTGCAAGCCGCGCGCAGAGCCTATCCCAAAGCCGCCTGAACCAACTCATGTGCCCCCTCCTGTTCCTCCATGCGCCATACGCCCTGAAAGCCGCTGTCGCCGTAAATGTCCGGCGAAACGGCGACCAGCCGCCGTCCCAAGTCCCTGCCGTTCACGCGAATGCTGTCGCAGTAAAACGTCCGTAGCGTCCCGCTGCCGCCCGCCGTCGTGCAGGAAAGCGTTATGTAACCCTCCTCACGCTCCGGCAGCAGCGCGCGCAGGGCGCTCTGCCCGATGACCGGAACGCTCTCCCCGGTGAGGGGATCGGTGAGCAGATTGCCGCTGTCGTGCAGCAGTCGAAGCGTGACGGTCTTCCCGCCGCGCGTGAGCGTTACGCGCAGCAGCTCCCCACCGTCGTGCCGCGCTCCGCCGCGAAAAACGGTCGAGAGCAGCAGATAGGTCACGCCCATCGCGCCGAGCAGCACGCCCCACGGAAGCTGTGCAAAGATCACGCCGCGCGCGACGCGCTCCAATGTGCCGCAACATTGGCCGAGCAGCAGCACACCTCCGCCGAGAGCGCAGGAGAGCAGCAGCGTCAGCAGCCCCAGTTTGAATGCCCGTCCCGTGCCGCGGAAGGCGAGCAGCGCCATCCCGACGAACGCCGCAGCGGTCTGCCACGGCGAGCACGGCAGAACGAGCCGGAGCACGGCGTAGGCCGCGCCGAAGGCCGCCGCACCGAGGAGCCGCAGCCGCGGCACCGTCCGCCCCGCGAGCCGCGCCGCCGACAGCAGCAGCAGATAGTCCGCCGCGCCGTTCACCAGCGCCGCAAGGTCCCAGTAGACCACCATGCCGGTCATCCCCCCCTCTTCCGTGCCGTCAGCATACCACAGCGCGGACGCGGAAAAAGGACGAAACAGGGCCGTCCGCACAAAATGTACGGACGGCCCTGCATTCAATTCTTATTATACAAGAAACGGAATGACCATGCTCGCGAGCAGCGAGACGATCATCACGACCACCAGAATGAGCGCCATCGCGCGCGTTTTCTTATTCATCGGCTTTCTCCTCCCGTTCGAGAATCTTCTTAATGCCCTTCTCTGCCTTGGCGCGCGGCAGCATCACCTCATGGCCGCAGCCGGTGCATCTGAGCTTCACGTCCATACCCACGCGTGTGATCTCAAAGATCTTCTCGCCGCAGGGGTGCGGCTTTTTCATTTCGACCCTGTCGCGGAGCCTAATGTCCATCGGCATGTTTGATCGCCTCCCAGTATTTCGCCGCGGCTTGCTCAACCTTGTTGTCGCCGTAGCGATAGTAGACCGCGTTTTTGATCGGGTCGGGCAGGTATTGCTGCTTCACCCAATGGTTCGGGAACTCGTGCGGGTACTTGTAGCCCTGCTCGCGCTCAAGGCCCGTGGAGTCCGCGTGAACGTTTTGCAGCTCACGCGGAATATCGCCGGTCCTGCCGCGCCTGACGTCGGCCCACGCCGCGTTGATGCCCTCGACCACGCTGTTGGATTTCGGCGCGGTGGCAAGCAGGATCGCCGCCTGCGCCAGCGGCAGCTGCGCTTCGGGAAGTCCCAACTGCATCGCGGTATCCACGCAGGCCTTCACGATGGCGACCGCCTGCGGGTATGCCATGCCGATATCCTCGCTCGCCGAGCACAAAAGCCGGCGGCAGGGCGTCACGAGGTCGCCCGCCTCGAGGAAACGCGCAAGGTAATGGAGCGCCGCGTCGGGGTCGCTGCCGCGCAGCGACTTCATCAGCGCCGAGGCCATGTCGTACATCGCGTCGCCGCCCTTATCGTAGCGCATCGCGCTGCGCTGCGCCACCTGTAAGGCGTCTTCGCTTGTCAGCAGAAGCTCACCGTCCTTTGTCTCCGCCGCCTCATAAAGCAGTTCGCAGGCATTGATGGCCTTGCGCACATCGCCGCCGCATTGGGTCGCGAGGAGCATGGGCACGCCCTCCTCCCACGCAAGCGGGAGCGGGCTGCGCTCCTTGAGGATGCCGAGCGCCCGCTCAACGGCGGGCAGCAGCTCGCGCGGCTCGACCTGCTTGAACTCGAACACCGTCGAGCGCGAGAGCAGCGCGTTGTAAACATAGAAAAACGGATTCTCCGTCGTGGACGCGATGAGCGTGATGGAGCCGTTCTCCATGAACTCCAACAGGCTCTGCTGCTGCTTTTTGTTGAAATACTGAATTTCGTCGAGGTAGAGCAGAATGCCCCCGGGTGCCATCAGCGTGCCGACGCTCGCGATGATGTCCTTCACGTCCTGTAAGCTCGCGGTCGTCGCGTTGAGCCGGTAGAGCGTTTTATTCGTCTTGTTGGCGATGATGTTGGCGATGGTCGTTTTTCCCGTGCCGGAGGGGCCGTAGAAGATCATGTTCGCGCTCGTGCCCGCGTCGATCAGACGGCGCAGCACGCCGCCCGGTCCGATCAGATGGCGCTGGCCCACGACCTCGTCCAGGCTCTGCGGGCGAATTTCGTCCGCGAGCGGTCTTGTGCTCATGCTATCCCCTCCTCAGCTGCTGCGGCTGCATTTCTCCGCGTCGATGGCCAGCACGACCATCAGCGCGTGCAGCGCGTCGGCGGGGTCCGCCACGTCGATGACATAGGTGTCCGTCCAGTGGAACAGCTCTTTGCCGATCGTCGCGACCGTGCCGCGCGAGGCGCTGACGATGGTGTAATCCCATTCCATGAACTGCCCCTCGACCGCCCAATCGCTGCCCTCCACGGTGAAATGCGGCACAAAAAACGTAAATTCCTTTTTGATCGTGCCGATGCAGCGGTCGAATTCATACAGGTCAAATTTCGGCAGGAAGGTCAGCACACGCTGCTGCACCGTGCCGATGTGCTCGCCGGCGGCGTTGAGGATATGTAAGCAATGGCCCCATGCGAGCTTGCCCTCGACCGTGAAGACCGTCGCACCGTTATCGTCATAAATGTCATAGCTGTCGAACCATGAAAAAAAGCGCTGCTTGAAGAGTAAGCGCATGGCGGCACCTCCATTTCCCCGGTGCTTTTATCATAGCATATTTTTTCTCGTTTGCCCACACTTTTTCTGTCGATTTTTTGGGAAATGTGTGGTATGCTTTTGGCAAGAATGATTCGGGAGGTCACCTCATGAAATCCAAAGCCGCTGTCCGCCGTATCGTTGAGGCGCTGAAGACGCTCTACCCCGACGCCATGTGCTCGCTGCAATACCAAAAGGATTATGAGCTGCTTTTCGCCGTGCGGCTCTCCGCCCAGTGCACCGATGCGCGCGTGAACATGGTCACCCCCGCGCTGTACGCAAGGTTCCCGACGCTCGAGGCGTTCGCCAACGCCAGCTATGAAGAGGTCGGCGAAGCCATCAAGTCCTGCGGCTTTTACAATACCAAGTCCAAAGACCTCGTCGAGTGCGCGAAAATTCTCCTTGAAAAGTACGGCGGCAGGGTCCCCGGCACGATGGAGGAGCTGACGAGTCTCCCCGGCATCGGGCGCAAGACCGCGAACCTCATTCTCGGCGACATCTACCACCAGCCCGCCTACGTCTGCGACACGCACTGCATCCGCATCACGGGCCGTCTCGGTCTCACCGACGGCAGTAAGGACCCGCTGAGCGTGGAAAAGCAGCTGCGCGCCGTCCTCCCGCCGGAGGAGTCGAGCGATTTCTGCCACCGCATGGTGCTCTTCGGCCGCGACCGCTGCACCGCCCGCAAGGCGAACTGCGACGGCTGCCCGCTGCGCGCCGACTGCGACTTCGGGAAGGCGCAGAGCAAGAAGGCATAAAACAGAAAACCGGAAAGCGTGTCTGCGATTTCGCAGGCACGTTTTTTCGTTCCCGCTCATATACTGCTTTGAACGAATCGGAACGGAGGCACAGACATGGATCAAAATACCGCTCAGCTCATTGAAAAATTCCGCAGGAATCCCGCCATGGCGCAGTCGCTCCTGCAATCCGGCGACGGACAGAAGCTCATGCAGATGCTCACCCGCCAGGACGGCGGCGCAGCGCTCAACCGCGCGGCGCAGAGCGCCGCGATGGGCAACACCAAGGAGCTCGCGGCGATGCTCTCGAGCCTGATGCAGAGCCCCGAGGGCATGGCGGTGATGAGCCGCATCAGCGAGAGCGCGAAAAAATAAGCGAAACGGAGGGCGGGCCGCATGAGCGAGCTGGAAGACAAACTCAATAGTCTGCTCTCCAACCAGGACGCGATGGCGCAGGTCATGCAGCTCGCGCAGAGCCTGTCGCAGTCAGGTGCGGGAGCGGCGGACGGCGGGAGCACTGCCCCGCCTCCCCCGCCGCAGAGCGGAGCAGCGGCGGGAAATGCCATGCCGAGTGCGGGCGACCTGAATGCCATGCTCTCGCAGCTCACCGGCGGGCTGGACCCCGCGCTTTTATCGCGGCTCCTGCCGGTGCTGAGCCAGATGAACCGGAACGAGAGCAGCGAGACCTCTGCGCTTCTCTACGCGCTGCAGCCCTTTCTGCGCGACAAGCGGCGCGACAAGGTCGCGCGGGCGGCGCAGCTCGCCAAGCTCATCCATCTGGCCAAGGTATTTCTGACGACGCGGGAGGAGTAGCCGTGTACAATCGTTATCTGCGCAACGATCAGGGCGTTTACACCTGCGTTCCGCAGGAGGAGCCGCGCCGCTCGCCGCCTCCGCATCGCGAGTCTCCCCCAAGGGAGCCGCCGCGGGATACGCCTCCTCCCCCGCCGAACGGCGGCGGACCGGAGGCCGACAGCGGCGCGTTCCGCGAGGGCATTCCGTTTCTCGACAGTCTTTTGGAAAAGCTCCATCTGCAGGATCTCGACGGCGCGGACCTGATGCTGCTGCTCCTGCTCTTCTTCCTCTTTGAGGAAAAGGCGGACGACGAGCTGCTCATCGCTCTCGGATTGCTGCTCATTCTATGAAAAACGACTGACCGGCGGTCAGTCGTTTTCGCTTATCTCCTTGGTCACGGCAACGACCGGCTCATAGAGCACCGTGCCGTTCGGCAGCGTAAAGTCCTCCGCGTCCACGCCGTCGTAGCTGACTGTCAGCGCCGCCATGCGGTAGACGACCGCATCGTCGCATTCGCGCTCCGCCGCGGCAAGCAGCCCGGAGCTTACGCTGACCCAGTAGCGTTCAACATAGCCCGCCTCGTCGGGCTCGGTCTCCACATAGATGCAGTTCACGCCCTCGAGCGCGCGGTAATCCGCCGCCGCGATGCGCTCCGGCGGCAGCGCGAGGATGTCCTCATAGGTCAATATTCCCTGCTCCGCGTCCTGCGTGAGCGCAGAGGCGCCGGAATAGACCTTTCGGCTGCTGCCGTACCAGATGTAGACCGCATCATCGCCGGTAATGACATGGCGGGTCTGTCCGTCCGTCTCCGTGATGTCGAGCCGCAGCCAGCCGTCCGCGGCTGCCGCCGTGATGACGCTCACGCCGCTGCCGCCGCTCCAGTAGCGCTCGACCGTGATGGTGCGCGTGTAAACGCGCGGGCGCGCGAGCACCTCAATGGCGCTCTGCACCGTGTCGGGCCGGACCTCCACGCGGTCAACGGCCTCGTTGTCCACAATGGGACCGCTCGGCTCCGTTGTGCTCGGCTCCGGCGGCAGCACGATCTTCTCCGGCTCGCGCAGACTGCCGCGCACCATAAAGGCGACGACGAGCAGGACCAGCAGGATGCACGCGATGCCGATCGGCGTCATTTTCTGTTTTCCCATCCTGCCGCCTCCTTTCCGCCGCAGTCCTTTAAGCCCTGTGATCCTCCGGCCGCTCCGCGCGCAGACCGAAGTACCATTCGATCGCGTCCGCGATGCGCGCGCAGGCGTGACCGTCGCCGTAGGGATTGACCGCGTGGGCCATCGCCGCGTAGGCGGCGGGATCGTTCAGCAGCTCGTTTGCCAGCGCAAGGATCGCGTCACGCTCCACGCCCGCGAGCTTCACCGTGCCGGCGGCGACCGCCTCGGGGCGCTCCGTCTCGCGCCGCAGGACAAGCACCGGCTTGCCGAGCGCCGGGGCCTCCTCCTGCAAGCCGCCGGAGTCGGTCATGACCATATAGCAGCGCGCCATCAGGTTGTGCATCTCGTCCGCGCTCAGCGGCGCGATCAGGTGTACGTTCCCGATGCCGTCCAGATGCCGGTGGGCGCACTCCTGCACCACCGGAGAGAGATGCACCGGATAGACCAGCTCCGCCTCCGGGTGCGTCCCAGCAAGCTCCGCGAGCGCGGACATGATGTCCTCCATCGGCTGTCCGTAATTCTCGCGCCGGTGGCAGGTCACAAGGATGACCTTCCTGCTCGTGTAGTCCAGCTCGTTGAGCAGCTCTGTCGTAAAGCGATAGTCCTTGCGTACCGTTGTTTTCAAAGCGTCAATGACCGTGTTGCCGGTGACGAACACGCCCTCGGTCACGCTCTCGCGTGCAAGGTTCGCGCGGTTATTCTCCGTGGGGCAGAAATAAAGGTCGGCGAGCCGCGTGACGAGCTGACGGTTCATCTCCTCGGGATAGGGCGAATACTTATCGTAGGTGCGCAGCCCCGCCTCGACGTGGCCGATCTTCACCTTATGGTAAAAGGCCGAGAGCGCGCCGGCAAAGGTCGTGGAGGTATCGCCGTGGACAAGGATCATATCGGGCGCAAAGCGGTCGATGACCTCGTCCATGCCGGTCAGGCACTTGCAGGTGATGGTCGAGAGCGTCTGGCGCGGGGTCATAATGTCGAGGTCGGCATCCGCCTTGAGGTCAAAGACCTGCATGACGCTGTCGAGCATCTCGCGGTGCTGCGCCGTCACGCAGCAAAGGCTCTCAATGCCCTCGCGCTGCGCGAGCTCCTTGACGAGCGGAGCCATCTTGATCGCCTCCGGCCGTGTGCCGAAGACGCTCATCACTTTAATTTTCTTCATGCTTTTCTTCCTTCTCCTCCGGCGCAGGCGCGGCAGACTTTGCCTGCATTTCCTCCTGCTCCAGTTCCTTTTCGTGGGCGGTCTCCGCGATCTCGCGCGGGAAAATGACGCGTGAGGCGACATAGGCCACCGCCGCAAGCGCAAGGAGCAGCAGCATCGCCTTCAGCTCGCCGCTCGTCGTGAGCACGACGGCGGACAGTCCCAGCAGACTGCTCACCACATACAGCGCCGCCACCGTCTGCTTCTGGTTGAGTCCCATATCCATCATGCGGTGGTGAATGTGCCCGCGGTCCGGCGTCATGGGGCTCTGCCCGCGCGCCACGCGGCGCACGATGGCAAAGGCCGTGTCGAAGATCGGCAGGCCCAGCACCAGAAACGGCACCGCGAACGAAACGATGGCGTAATACTTAAAGAGGCCCTGAATGGAATAGGTCGCTAAAATGTAACCCAAAAAGGTCGAGCCGGTGTCGCCCATGAACATCTTCGCCGGGTTCTTATTGTACGGCATGAAGCCGAGGCACGCGCCCGCGAGCGCCGCCATCACGATGGCGACCTGCTGCTCGGAGACAAGAATGGCAATGACGAGCATCGTCATCGCGCTGATGGTCGAAACGCCGCTGGCCAGACCGTCGAGCCCGTCGATGAGGTTCACGGCGTTCGTCACACCGACGATCCACAGCACCGTCACGGGATACTTCATCCAGCCGAGCGACCAGTAGGGCGCGTCGGAAAAGACGTTGGGGTTCGTCAGGATCTCGATCACCACGCCGTGATACACGGCGACCAGCGCCGCGCAGATCTGCACGAGAAATTTGAACTTCGCGCGCAGCGGCGTCATATCGTCCACCACGCCGAGCACCACGATGATGACTGCTCCAAGCAGGATGCCCTTCATCTGGTGGTCGATGTGGACAAAAAGCAGGATGCTGACCATGAAGCCGAGGAAGATCGCAAGCCCGCCCAGCCGCGGCACCGGCTTCTTGTGCATCCGGCGGCTGTCCTTCGGCACGTCGATCGCGCCGATCTTATAGGCAAACGACTTCACGAGCGGGCACATGATGAAGCTCACGACCATCGCGCACACGAGCGCGGCGCCCACCCAAAGCAAAAGCTCTTTCTGAATATCCATGTTCCCTCTTACCTGGCGACGAAGCCGACCTTCTTGTAGACCTTGCGCAGCGTCTTTTCCGCGAGGTAGGATGCCTTCTGCGCGCCGTCCTTGTAAACGCTCTCAAGGTATGCCTTGTCCGCCGTCAGGCGCTCGGCCTCCTCGCGGATGGGGCGCAGCAGCTCGATGACCGACTCGGCCACGGCGGGCTTGAAGATGCCGTAGCCCTGTCCGGCAAACTCAGCCTCCGCCTCCGCGACGGTCTTGCCGGTCGCGGCGCAGTAGATGGAAAGCAGGTTGGAAATGCCGGGCTTATTCTCTTTATCGAACTTCACGCAGGCGTCGCAGTCCGTCACCGCGCGCTTGAACTTGCGCATGATGTCCTCGGGCTTGTCCATCATGTAAACGCAGCCGTCGGGGTCGGATTTGGACATCTTGCTCGTCGGGTCGCCGAGGCTCATCACGCGCGCGCCCATCTTCGGGATAAACGGCTCGGGCAGCGTGAAGGTGTCGCCGTACACGCCGTTGAAGCGCTGCGCGATGTCGCGGCAAAGCTCGACGTGCTGCTTCTGATCCTGACCGACCGGCACGAGGTCAGCCTGATAGACGAGAATATCCGCCGCCATCAGCACCGGGTAGGTGAACAGGCCCGCGGTGATGTTGTCCGCGTGCTTGGCGGCCTTATCCTTGAATTGCGTCATGCGGCTCAGCTCGCCGAACTGCGTGTAGCAGCCGAGCACCCACGAAAGCTCCGCGTGCTGGGGCACATGGCTCTGAATGAACATGATGTTCTTCGCGGGATCAAGCCCGCAGGCGATGTACTGCGCGAGCTGGTTGACCGAGCGGCGGCGCAGGTCGGCGGGATTCTGGCGCACGGTGATGGCGTGCATATCCACGATGCAGTACAGGCAGTCGTACTCATCCTGCAGGCTCACCCAGTTCTTGATGGCGCCCATGTAGGAGCCGAGCGTCAGCTCGCCGCTGGGCTGGATGCCGCTGAAAATTCTCTTTTTGGCCGGAGCGTTTGCTTCCATAATGTTTTCCTCGTTTCTATCGTGATTAGCGCACAGGGCGCGGGAAGTGCCTATATTCTCAATTTGATATCATACCACACTTATTCTAAAAAGACAAGAGAACCTTGACAAGCGCGGGCACAAAATGTAAACTGAAGAACACTGAAATTTTTGCTTCAGGAGGTCACCCCATGTCCCTTGATATGACGTACTTCAACGAGATGGAGGCGAAGATCCCGCACGGCAAGGTCCGCACGCGCTTCGCTCCCTCCCCCACCGGCTATATGCACGTCGGCAACCTGCGCACCGCGCTCTACACCTGGCTCATTGCGCGCAACGCGGGCGGCACCTTCATCCTCCGCATCGAGGATACCGACCAGGGCCGCCTCATCGAGGGCGCGACCGACGTCATCTACCGCACGCTGGCCGAGTGCGGACTCGACCACGACGAAGGCCCCGACGTCGGCGGCCCCGTGGCTCCCTACATCCAGTCCGAGCGCCGCGACACCTACGGCAAATACGCCGAGCTGCTCGTCGAGCGCGGCGGCGCCTATTACTGCTTCTGCGAAAAGACGGAGAGCGCCGAGGATTCCGGCGAGTTCGACCGCGCGGACGATCCCTGCCGCGACCTGCCGCTTGAGGAAGCAAAGGCCCGCGTCGCCGCCGGCGAGCCCTACGTCGTCCGCCAGCGCATCCCCAAGGAGGGCGCCACCACCTTCCACGACGCCATCTTCGGCGACATCACGGTGGAAAACAAGACGCTTGACGATCAGGTGCTTTTGAAGCGCGACGGCCTGCCGACCTACAACTTTGCCAACGTCATCGACGATCATCTCATGGGCATCACCCATGTGGTCCGCGGCAGCGAGTACCTTTCCTCCGCGCCGAAGTACAACCTGCTCTACGAGGCGTTCGGCTGGGAGGTCCCGACCTATGTCCACTGCTCCCCCGTCATGCGCGACAGCCAGCACAAAATGTCCAAGCGCCACGGCGACCCGAGCTATGAGGATCTCAAGGCGCAGGGCTTCCTGACGCCCGCCATTCTGAACTATGTGGCGCTCCTCGGCTGGTCGCCGCGCGGCGAGCGCGCCGAGCAGGAGTTCTTCACCATGTCCGAGCTGGCTGAGGCCTTCGACATCGCGGGCATCTCCAAGTCCCCCGCCATTTTCGACATCGAAAAGCTCACCTACTTCAACGCCAACTATATCCGCAATATGGCGCCCGAGGACTTCGCCAGAGCTGCCGAGCCGTTCATCCGCCAGAGCGTGAAGAATGAGGCGTACTCCGCTTCCGAGATCGCGGCGCTGCTGCAGGCACGCTGCGAGAAGCTCACCGACATTCCCGAGAAGGTCGATTTCTTCGACGCCCTCCCCGACTACGACCTCGCGTTCTACACGAACAAAAAGTCCAAGACCGACGCGGCGGTATCGCTCGATATGCTGCAGAAGGTCCTCCCCAAGCTCGAGGCGCTGAACGACTGGTCCACCGACGGCATCCACGATATGCTCATCGCGTTCGCGGTGGAGCTGGGCGTGAAGAACGCTACGCTCATGTGGCCCCTGCGCATCGCCTGCGCCGGTAAGCTCGTCACCCCCGGCGGTGCGGTCGAGATCTGCAAAATTCTCGGCAAGGACGAGACGATCCGCCGCGTGAAGTGCGGCATCGAAAAGCTCGGCGGATGAACGAACTCAGCTCCTACCTCCGGCGCACGCTCTGCGAGGCGTGGCAGAGCGGCTACGGCGAGGAGGCGCGCCGCGCCGCCATCGTCGCGCCGTTGCTCACGCTTGTCGGCTTCGCCGCCGCGTGGTTCTTTCCGCAGCTGACCGATCACGTCATGGGCGTGCTCGAGCAGGCGATCGACAGCGCCGGCCTCAGCACCGTCACCGAGACGCGGGACATGGCGGCCGCCATTTTTGCCAACAACCTCACCGCCGCATTCTCGGCGATCCTCTGGGGTCTTGTCCCCTTTGCCTATCTTGCGGCCTTCCCGCTCGGCTTCAACTTCTTCCTGATCGGCGCGCTGGGCGTGTATTATGTACGCAGCGGCGTCGGTCTCGGCTCCTACCTCGTCGGCATTCTCCCCCACGGCATCTTTGAGCTGCCCGCGCTCGTGCTTTTCTGCGCGGCAGGGCTGTACCTCTGCTCGCGCGTGACCGCGCGCGTGCGCGGAGACAAGGAGGTCCGCATCCTGCGAACACTCTCCGAGGTCTCGACGCTCTTCCTCTATGTCATTCTGCCGCTGCTCGCCGCGGCGGCGCTCATGGAGACCTATGTAACGCCGCGCCTGCTGGCGATGGTCCTCTGACCGCTTCGCTTCCGACTTGTAAAAAAGCTCCCGCTGCCTTCAGGAGTGTGTTAATAAAGAAGTTTTCATGCTCCGGGCAAACGGCGTGATGTGCTACGGCATATCACGCCGTTTGTCTTGTTGCGACTTCTTCGGATAGCGGTATTTTCCCCACAAAGTTATAGTAGATGTCTACTTGCTGTGTGCGGTGGCCGCTGGACTTGTCGGGGGCATGAACAACGATTTTATCAACCAGCTCGTGAAGCATATCCAGGGTCAGTTCACTCGGCTCTGTATATTTCCGAACACACTTTAAGAAGCTCTTGATGTTCACGGTCTGCTCCTCGCAAAAGTCAACAGTTCTTCTTAGATCTGCGCTGCTGGCTTCAAGAATTTGCTGCTCCTGTTCATAGTCAGCGTTCATTTTGGCAAAGCGGCTGTCGGACAGCTTTCCGCTCAGATTGTCCTCATAAAGCCGTTTGATAATGCCGTCGATCTCTGCGATGCGTCGCATTTGCTTCTCCAACTGGCGTTTGGAGACTGATAGCGTTTCCATCTGCTCTGCCATCTTGTTCTCTGTAACCTGCTGCACAAAGTCAGCCTCATAGTTTCTGACATGGGAGATGACCTTTCGCAGATTCTCTAAAACAAGCGTTTCCAGCACCTCAGAACGGATGTAGTGGGCGCTGCACTCTCCACGCTTGCGTTTATAAGTCCCACAAACATAGTTATCCAAATGCCTTTCCCATGATTTGGTGCGGCATAGGTGGAGCTTGTTGCCACAATCGGCACAGTACACCAGCCCGGAAAACATTCCCATGTCTCCCATCTTTGTTGGGCGGCGTCGGCTTTGACGAGCCTTCTGTACCAAATCCCATGTTTCTTGGTCTATCAGCGCCACATGGGTATTCTCAAAGACAGCCTGTTTTTCTTCGGGATTACAAATCGTCTTTTTGCTCTTATAGGACTTTTTCGTTGTTTTGAAGTTATAGGTATTCCCAAGGTAGTCCTTTTGCTCCAGAATGTTCCCCACGCTATTTGGGTTCCAATGGCACGGAAACTCGGGATTATAACGATCTGTCCGCCCGGTGCGCTGAAAGATCAGTGTGCCGGGTGTTATGATCTGCTTTTCCCGCAGAATACGAGCGATCTTGCCGGGGCCGTTCCCCTCAATGGCGAGCCGGAAAATAAGCCGTACTACCGGTGCAGTTTCCGTATCTTCGATGAGCTGCCCGTTCTCGCCCATCAGATAGCCATACGGCACTTGTGTAGATAGGCGCTTGCCGGATAAGCCCTTCGCGCGAAACACGGCGCGGATTTTCTTGCTGGTGTCTTTCGCGTACCATTCGTTGATGATGTTCCGAAAAGGAGTGAAATCATTGTCCTCCCGCTCACTGTCTACACCATCATTGATGGCGATAAAACGAACATCTTTGTCGGGAAACATGATCTCGGTGTACATTCCGACTTCCAGATAGTTTCGTCCAAACCGGGACATATCCTTGACGATCACGCAATCAACATACCCTGCATCAATATCGGCCAGCATTTCTTGGAAGCCAGGACGATTGAAGTTTGTGCCGCTGTAACCATCATCTACATAGAACTTGTAGTTCGTAATGCCTCTGTCCTTTGCGTACTTCTCCAAAATCTGCTTTTGGTGCTGTATGCTGTTGCTGTCGCCCTCGTTATCATCGTCACGGGATAAGCGGCAGTAGAACGCCGTCCATTTATCCAGCACGGTTTTTATCGTCTTGGAAATAGCTGTCATTACCGCCAGCCCCCTTTCTCTATGAGAGAGGAGAACGGAGCAAGCATACGCTGAATGTTGCAGCCTTCTTTTACGCTATGGAGAGAAACACCGTGCCGAACGAGCGCATTTTCAAAAAGTCGGTTGGCACACAGCATATTTCTGGACAGTCGGGATAGACTGCAAACCACAACATCTGACACATTTCCCGTTTCAATTTGTTGCAGCATTTTCTGAAAGGCGGGGCGTTTCATGGTATTTCCGCTAAAGCCAGCGTCCGAGAAAACTTGTACCGGCATCAAGCCGTTTTGGTGAGCATATTCTACTGCTTGAAGTTCTTGAAGGCGTATGGCATCTGCCATCATAGCGGTGTTTCCACCGCTGTCTACACGGCAATATATTGCCGTGAATTGCTTGGACTGTCTAATCATATTCCCTCCGTTCCGACAGCCGCCATGATTGATAAAAGCGTTTATCAGGTCAATATTATTATACCAAATTGTAAAGAAACGGTCAAAAAATCAAACTTTTTTGCCGTATTTTGTTGTCTTGGTATCTATGTCGATCAGGCGCTTGATTTTATCAACGGCGGTGCTGCCCTCATCGAGGAAATGAGAGGTGACAACATAAGTGGTATTGCCGATCTTCCTTTCCATCTGCACGGTGCTTGCGGATTTCTTTTCCATATTGTCACCCTCTCTTGTAAATATTTTTGTACGGTCTGAAATCGACAAAAGCCGCGTCCTCATGCAGGCGCGGCCTTTGATATGGTTTGTTTGTTGACAGGTACATTTCAGGAACATATTGGACGGCGCTGGCACGCCTTACACGGGAATTTCACCCCCTGCGGTTCTCACAGGTTGCCCCCTTTGCCTGCGACGGCTCACAGCCTGTCAAGGCCGCTTCAACGCTCGGGCTGAGGCTGGACAATCGTATCTCCCCGATATGCGTGTCATCGCCCCCATGCCAGCCACGGCCTGTTTGTGCGCGGAAGGCTGCTCCCCCTATACCTCCTCTCTTAGTTGGGATCATGGCCTGCTCAGTCCCGCACGGCTTTCCTTTCGGACGCATATCGGATGTATCCAATAGACCTATTCAATTTCCAAGCTGTCGCCAGCCCGCACGGAGGCACCGCGATTGGTACATCCGTGCCGAATGGCGGCAGTGTCGAAATCTGTCTCAAAATGAGCCACATTTCCAATGACAGGGAGAGAGAAAGGCGGCAATACGCCGCCCTTCTCCGTTTCTGTCAGCTGCGCAGATATGCGGCCAGAATGTCGATGAAATGGGAATTGGTGGGCGGTTGCCTCAACTCCGTGCCGGCGATCAGATTCAAAAGGCTGTGGTCGGGATAGCTCCAACAACTCTGGATGAGAGTGCGGAGATTGCGCTCTACACAGCTCGGTGTCGTGTTGAAATGCTCCGCTGTCTGCATATAGAGCCGTTTCGTGATCAGCACCATGTTCTCCGGCTGGTCGCGCACCTGCTCGACCATATAGGCCGCATAATGGAAGCCTGCCAGCTTTCCGTTCACGCCGAGAAGCCGCAGGAGCCGCGCAGCGTCCAGCGGAGCCTGTGCGCTATCCTTTTCGTATTCGGGAAGATAATAAACCAAAGGCATAGATACCCCTCCTATATGATTGAAATAGAAAGATGGGAAAGGGTATCAACGGCGGGCCTCTCGGCCAGCGGACAGCCTTTTCAACCAAAGTCCCTGCTGTGCTGAACTAAAAGCAAAGTGTCCTGTCGTTAGGTGTACCCTTAATTGCTGTTTTGGCCGCATGAGCGGCATGGCGGGGGAACAACGGGAGAATGGCTGTCCGGCTATAATTCCGTATAATCATTCTTGTCCTCCGTAACTCAATCATACACGATAAGTGCCGCTTTGTGTCATACAATCGCTCTACAATGGCCTACTAAAACCGGCTGATATTTGCTGTTTTTTGTCGATTATTGAACTATTTGAAGAAAAACAAGAAAAAGGAAGCCGCAAGACAGCTCCGTCGTAGAGCTGCCTTGCGGCTTTAATGGATGCTTTGAATTAAATTGCGGACTGTCTGCTGCGATCAGAATTACTTGTTGTACGCTCTGTACAAGAAGGTGACGATCTGGCCGCGTGTGCAGTCGTTGCCGGAGCCGAACTGACCGCCGCCGATGCCGCCGGTGATGCCGTTCTTGGCGGCCCATGCCACCGCGTCGGCGTAATAGGCGTTGGTCGCCACATCGCCGAACTCGGCGCTGCCGCTGACCGCGGGGCTGCCCGCCGCACGGTACAGGAAGGTCACGCTCTGTGCACGGGTGCAGGTGGCGTCGGGACTGAACATACCGTCGCCGGTGCCGCCGGTGATGCCGTTCTCCACGGCCCACGCCACGGCCTGCTCATAGAAGCTGCCTGGCTTCACATCGCCAAAGGCGGTGCCGGTGTTCTTGGGTGCGGGGCTGCCTGCCGCGCGCCACAGGAAGGTGACGATCTGCGCGCGGGTGCAGGGCTGGTTGGGAGCGAACAGGCCGTTGCCGACGCCGCCCGTGATGCCCTTCTCCTGCGCCCACTTGACCGCCTCATAGTAATAGGCGTTGGTGGACACATCATCGAACGGGCTGATCTCGGCTTCCTTGATAAAGGTTGCCTTGACCTCGACCTTTCCGGCGGGCATCTTGAAGCTGTACTTGCCGTTCTTCTCGGTCAGCGCCAACTCCTTGCCCTTGCTGTCGAGAACGGTAAGGTCCTCCAGCTCATAGCCCTTGTCGGGCGTCACGGTGATGGTCACGGTATCGCCCTTGCGCGCGGACTTGGGAGAAACGGTAATGCTGCCGTTCTCGCTCTTGCCCGGTGTAATGGAGTAGCTCGGCGAGTAGCTGCCGCCACCGCCGCCGGAGGAGGAGCCACCGCCGCCGGTGTAGGTCCAGTGCGCATAGACGGTGGTGTTGGCAGAGAATGTATAAACGGTCGTGATTTGGGTGCCGCCGCTTGCTGCGGTGTACCAGCCGGCGAAGCTATAGCTGCCGCTGTGGGTAGCGGTGGGCAGGCTGGAGAGCTTTTTACCCACCGTCGTCATGTTGGAAGCAGAGGGTGTCCCGCCGTTGCCATCAAAGGTAATGGTGTACTCGGTCGGCGCAACATAGGCCGCGATCACCACGGTCTGATTGTCAGACGCCAGCTCCGTGCCGTTGGCCTTGACGCGCACATAGTAGGTGCCGTTGGTCAAGCCGCTGATGTCGCTGCCAGTGCCCGGCGTCCATGCGGTAGCGCCGGACTTCTGATACTCCATCGCGGTTGTCACATTTTTGAGCTTGCCGTCATTGTTGCTGCCGGTCGTGCAGCCAACAGCCGTCACGGTACTCGGCGTTGCAGCCTTAGTGACCGTGATGGTCTGTGCGGTGGAATCCGTCGTGGTGGTGCCGTTGCCCTTCTTCACGATGGAGAGCGCTCCGGCAGACACGCCATTCAGATCATGCGTCGTGCCGCTGGCGGTGAAGTTCACAACAGCCGCGCCGGTCACGGCATATTCACCGCCGTTTACAAGGTTGCTCAGCGTACCGCTATCGGGACCGGTGGCGGCAAAGGTCGCGTTGGGCTTAGTTTCCTGCGTTGCGGTAAATGCGGTGATGGTATAGGTCTCCGTTTCGGAAGCCAGCATAGTGCCGTTAGCCTTAACACGGACATGGTAAGCGCCCGCAGTTAGGTTATCCAACGCACCGGCGCAGGATGTAAAGGTCGTACCGCCATCCGTGTTGTACTCGTGCGAGGCGGTAGTTTCGATCTTGCCCTTGCCACCGATGGTGCTCGGCTGTGTTACAGTCAGCCCGGTGGGCTTTGCGCCCTCCGTCACAGTAATGCTCTTTACAGTGGATTCGCTGGTCGTGCTGCCGTTGCCAACATCCTTTACCTGAATCCCGTTGGCTGCGGTCACACCGGTAATATCCATACTGGCGCTGGTAACATCGTTCCACACGCTGCCACCGTCCACGCTATACTTCATGGTAGAGGTGTAAGTGCCGCTGATCACCAGCGCACCCGCATCTCTGCCGGTGGCGGTAAAGCTCGCGTTAGGCTCCGCCGCAGGCGTCGTACCGAAAGCGTTGATGGTTACGCTCTGATTGTCGGATGCCAGCACCGTGCCGGTGGCCTTGACGCGCACAAGGTAGGTGCCGTTGGTCAAGCCGCTGACTTCGGTGCCGCTGCAAGCCGTCCATGTGGGATCACCGGACTTCTGATACTCCATATCGGCCGTCACATTTTTGAGCTTGCCGTTGTCGTTACTGTTGGTCGTGCAGTCAACAGCCGTCACGCCGGTCGGCGCGGTCGCCTTGGTGACCGTGATGGATTTCACATCAGAATCCAACATCGTATTGCTGTCGGTAGCAGGCTTCTTGACCTGAACGCCATTAGTCGTGGTGACATTGGTGATCGGCATATTGTCGCCGGTGATGGCATTCCAGGTTCCGCCGCCGTCCACGCTGTACCTCATGGTGTTATCCACGCTGCTCAGTTTACCGCCGTTCTCGCTCTCGGCGGTGAAGGTCGCGGTGGGCGTGGCCTCCTTGGTCTTTGCCGTTGCATCAGCCAGCGTGATAGTAGTATTTGCCGTGGGCGTACCGGAGACCTTGATCTTCGTAAAGTCAATGCGAGTTACATCCACGCCGTTGACAGATGCAACAGAATAGGTGGTCGGGAAATAGTAATCGGTATTCGCTGTGTAGACCACTTCGGCCATGGCGCCGGTCAAGCCGGTTTGGTTGGAGGCGCCGGAGGTGAGAGCCATGCCCGTTCCTGCCGTGATGTCCACGCTATAGGCCGGGTCTGTGATATTGTACTTCGCGTTGGCGTTGCTCGTCACATCAAGGTTGCTGCCGCTTGCAAGGTTTGCCGCGGGGATCTTGATGACAAGCACTTCGGAGCTGGCTGCCGAGGGAGTGCCGCTGATCTCGACGGTCGCGGTGGTCGCATTTGCACTTACATCCGTTTTGATCTTAGCTTCAAGACCAGTAGGCAGGTTGGTAAACCAGCCCTTGACATCGGTAGCCGCCGCGATTTCATTGAACTTGTCATTCGTCAGCGTGATCGTCACATCGGTGGCGGCGATAGCCGTGCCGGTCGTGCCGTCGATAGTCACAGCGTCCACGGTCGCCGTGGGCGTGGTGGACTTATGCACGAACTTGAGGACGGTTTTGTTGCTGGCTGCGTCGTATTTGCCGTCATAGCTGTTGCCGTCAGGCTTGCCCGTTTCGCATTTCGTGTTGGCGCCGAGAGTCACATTGCCATTGATCATGGCGTTTGTTTGATTGCCCGATGCGGTGAGCGTCACCGAGCCGCTGGTGGAAAGGTCAATCTTATTCGCCGCGTTGTTATCTGTATTGACAACGCGATTAAAGTTATCATCCAGTGTCAGATCAACAGTAGAATCCTTGATGGACAGCGAGCCCTTTTTAAGATCTGCCGCATAGCCCTTCGTGCTTACCTTGACGGTGCTGTTCTCAATACTCAGATCGCCGCCATAGTTTGCACAAATTCCGCAACCGTCTGTTATGTCAGAGGCGAGTGTCACATTAGAGCCGTTCCTGATGGCAACATTTCCGTTGTTATTGTCTTTATTGTAGATGCCGAAAAGAAAATTACTCGGAATATTCACCGTTGCGCCATCCAGCGTGATTGTGCCGCCGCTAACCGTGCGAATACCGACATTATTATTACCTTTGTTCAGGTTCACGGTCAGCTTCCCACGGATGTCGATGTTGCCGTTGTCTGTAATTGTAGATGTTTTCGTAGCATTGTAAACACCGTAGATAGAGGATCCTCCGCCTGTTACGGTAATGGCCTTATCTCCACCGGACAGAGAGATCGCACCGCTCTTCGTATAAATGCCGTACACCAAAGTTTTCGATGAATCATTTAGCTTGACCGTCACATCCAGCGGCGCAGAAATTGTGACGCCCTCTCCTGCGAAAATGCCATAGACAACACCATTACCATTCGCAGATACAGCCAGCTTGCTGTTGCCGGAGATCTTCAGCTTGCCATTGCTGGACTGGATGCCCATCAAAGAATCGGTAGATGATGTTCTGCTTGTGGTAAAGCTGCTGTCGCTCTCAACCACAATGTTCAGGTCGCCGACCACCACAATTCCGCCGTCTTTCCCAACGCCTTCGTAGTCCTTGAGGAACAGCGTACCGCTGGACGCCTCGTAGCGGGCGACATAGGTTTCGCTGTCGGTATAGTTCTCGCTTGCGATAGTATCGCTATTTGTTTTAAGGTATTGCTTGTCGCTGAGGCTGATAAGTTTGCCGGCATTGTTGTACAGCGCGACATCAGCATCCGGAGACGCCGCCAGCGCCGTGGTGGGGAGCAGTGAGAGCAGCATCACCAGGCTGAGTAGGATGCTCAGGATTTTACTTTTTGTTCGTTGCATAGATCGTTGCCTCCTTCATAGAAAGAATTTGTTGGTCTTGTTTCCGTGCGCTTTGCCTCCCGCGCCCTCCCGCACGGTGGAGAGCACGCCCGTCATTCCATAATGCAGGAAGGACGGCGCTCTTATTCTGTTCTTCATTTTTTCTCCATCGCCGCCCTCCTTCGCTTTGCATCAGTCGTATCGTCACTCTTTTCCGCCCGCTTCGCAAAAAAGAGCAGCCAGCTCAGCCATCTTCCGTGCCGCTCCACGCCGACCGTCTCTACGAGCGTCGTCGTGAGGTCGGTGAGGTACAGCTCGGAAACCACGCCTCTGTCCACGCAGTCCTTTGCCTCGGCATACAGCCCCGGCCAGCGTTTGTTGTCCAGCAGCAGCTCGACACAGATCTCCCGGTTTTGCCGCCGCAGCAGCATGGCGGCCTTCAGCCGTTTGCCCAGCGTGGCGGGACCGTGCTCCTCCGTGATCTCCAAAATGACACGATCCACCTTGTTCCGTCCGCAGATAGCGGCGATCTCCTCCGGCGTGGACTCGGCAGGGAGGGCAATATAGGGCCTCTTCAGGCTGCGCAGATCGAGGTCGCCCGCCACACACTCACTGGCGCGGGTGCTGGTCAGGCAGACGGCGGTGCAATAGATCGTCTGCGGCGCGTCACGCTCCTTCGCGCTTCCGCGGGATCGTCGAAAACCCATGCGCTTTCCTCCACATAATGACAATTCTGTTGCGCTGCCGCGCCTATTGTCTGATCCTCAACTACTGAGAAGAAGAATAAAAGGGCGAAAAGGCGCAGAAAAGCAAGCCGGGAGAGAAAATTTCTTTCTTCCGGCTTTGCCGCCGTTGCGAATCCTATACTTTTGCTGCAAGTTTAGCTTGCTAACACGGTATGTTCTCTGATATAATGTAAGCGTATCGTAGGGTTACTGTACCCTTTGCAACAGAATTGTCATTATGTGCGCCCGTGCCGCAACAGAATTGTCATTATGTGAGCAGCACGCGGCTGACGCGCTCCAGCAGCTTCATGTGCTGCCGCCCGGTTTCCATGGTGTAGATGCGCGTGGTGTTCACGCTGGCGTGGCCGAGGATGTCCGCGAGCCGCAGAAGGTCCTTTTCCACGCTGTAAAAGACGCGGGCGAACAGATGCCGCAAAGAATGGGGAAAGACCTTGCGCGGGTCCACCCCCGCCCGCTCACACAGGGCTTTCATGCGCCGCCAGACCGTGCTGCGGTCCAGCGGCGTTTTGTTTTTCGAGAGGAACACGCTGCCGGTGGTGACGCCGGCCTTTTTCATATAGCCCAGCAGGAGCCTTCGCAGCGCGGCGGGAATGAGGATCACGCGGGTTTTCCCCTTGTTGCGGACGGCAGCGCGGCCCTCCCGCACCGCCTCGGCGGTGATGTGCCGCAGCTCGGAGACGCGGATGCCCGTGCCGCAGATGGTCTGCATGACAACGCCGATCTGCGCCCCGCCCGCGGCGCGGACAAGGCGGGCGTATTCCTCGCGGGAGAGCTCCCGTTCCTCACTCCCGAACAGCGTCCGCTGGACGCGCAGGGGCTTCACCCGGCAGTCGGCGCGGCCGGAAAAGGACAGGTAGCTGTTGATCCCCGCCAGCATGGAGTTGACGCTGGCGGCCTCGTATCGCTCTGTCAGTCCTTCCTTGTAGCAGACGGTCAGCTCCTTGGTGGGCTTGCGCCCGTCCAGCCAGCACAGGAAGGCGCGGGCGTCGCGCAGATACTTTTCTATCGTGGCGGGACTTTTCTCGTTTTCGCGCAGGTGCTTTTCAAAGGCTTGCAGCTCGTTCATGGTGTCGTCCTCCGTATCGTTTTTCTTAGCTTGCTCACAGAGGTATTGTACGATACGGGGCAGAAACGCCCGCGCGATAAAAAACGCGCCCCACGGCGGGACGCATTTCAACATTGGTTTATCCGTTTGTTTTTTCAGAGCCTTGCGGAAAGACCTGCACGGTCAGCTTTTGGGGATGCAGAACAAGAACAGGTTTTTTCAGCTCTTCCAGCGCATAGCGCAGCGCCCGATCCTCCGCCCGGTCAGCATTTGCGCTCAGATCGTGAACTGCCAGCACCATATCCGACCGCTCAACGATCTGCTGATAAGCTGAAAACTGAGCATCCGGCTGCTCATAGGGTGAGATACAGTCTATATCCGTGCAGCTTGCCAGCATCGCAAAATAGCGGTCACGGAGCTGCGGTGTCCATTTGGTCGCCTGCCCTTCGTGGGGCAGGACACAGATCAAACGAAGGGCCTGGTCATTCTCCCGCAGCGTGTTGACGATCTCTGCGGCGTATAGCCCCACACCATGATCGCAAGCCACCTGAAACTCTGTTATCCCGCATTGGTGCAGCTCCATGATGCGCTGTGCCAGCTCCAGCTTCATGCAGCGGCATTGAGTGTCCTCCTCGTCAAAGCCCCACGGAAAGCGCAGAGGATACTGGCCAATGACCGCACAGCGATGAATCATCACGCCCACCTGCTTTCTCTCTCGGTTTCCGTCATCTGCTCTCTTATACTATACTATTGCTCGCTAATTAAAGCAATAGCTTTCTGATATATACAGAAAAGAACAGCGAGAACCCGTATAATTTTCTTATCATCAGAAAGGCAGGACACTGTATGAGCAAAGAAGTATCCTTCAAGAATCGTGACCGATTCATACAGCTTGGGATCGCTATTGCCGCGCTTCGCAAAATGCGCGGCCTGTCACAGGAGAAGCTGGCGGAAAAGGCCGGTGTCAGCCGTTCTCTCATCAGCACGATTGAGGCGCCTAATCTGGCGCACAGCTTTTCACTGGATGTGTTCTATGATATTGCCGATGCCCTGGAGGTCGATCCTGCCGATCTCCTCAACGCATCTGTATTCCCCGACAGGATATTGAAATCGAAATGAGCCAAAATGCGTCTCAAAATGAGACGCATTTTTCGACGCTTTACGCGCCAACAGCTGTATCTGCTTTACATATCGCATCAGTTGTTGGCATCTGCACCGGCGGTTGCTGTCGCTTTAGGAAAAGAAAAAGCAGGCCCACGCTACCGATACGGCAGTGTGGGCCTGAAACAATGTGTCTCGATTTGAGACGAATTTCGACAGTGCTTACAGAGCGATGGGATCTTCCACATCCTCCATGAACAGATCCATCAGGTCATGGTTGGCTCCAACATTGGTTACTTCAAAATGGTTGACGCAGTGCTGAAGCCACGGGAAGGTATCGCTCATATCCCGGATCAGATCGAAAATCTCCAAGTCTGTGGTTTTATATAGAGAATGATAGCCGGAATACTGCTCATGTGAGAAGCTGCGCCTGATCAGGAATTTCTGTATCTTCTCATAAGCGCCTTTGGGGCGGGATTTGGAATAGTGTTCTTCCAAATCCTTGATCCGTAAATCAAAATAAAGAGCCTTAAAGCGCTTGGCCTCTTTTCTCGCCATTACGCAGCACTCTCGCGGTGGGCATAATGATAGAGAACATCCTCCACGGTGAAGTCTGCTTCGTTTTCTCCGTCATCACTGTTGTACCAAAGCCACTTGATGAGATAGGCCATAAACCACTCCTTGTCCTTCAAGGTGGTGATAAGTCGGCCAAAGGTGCCGTAATCACGCGCCATCCCGTTTCCATAGTAGCAGATCGTCCCGTCAGAAAGTGTCTCTCTGCGGAAATGATACTTGGCAAAGGATTTATCCAGTGCGGCATAAATGGACTCCGGGGCATACTTATGATCCGCCTGCATCTGTGCATCATTGAATTTGATTTCCAGCTTCAGCATGGTATCGCCTCCTGTCGCCTGAAAAATACCATCTTCTACACCCATAGTATATAGGATGGCTCTTTGATTTGCAATATATTTCTCCGTCGAAAAAAGTCAATGACCCGAAAAGCAGCCCGGTCTTGCAGCAACCGCAAAGCCGTCCGTTCCCGTGATGACCACATTGTTGTATCCGCTGGCGCAGTGGATCACCAGCAGGCTGCCGTCCTCGGCTCTGCCGCAGACGATACCTGCATGGGAATTGTCCGGGTAAAATACCAGATCACCGGGCTGTGCGTCCGACCACGAAATATCAGTGCAATAGCTGTGCTGCATCGTGGCGCCGCCGCCATGGCCGATGATGTAGCTGCCGCCTGTGGCATTGTAAAAGGCCCAATCGACGAATCCTGAGCAGTCAAGCCCGTAAGGCCGATAGGTGCCGGTGGTGGAGCTGCCTGCGGCTGTGACCTGCCGCAGCTCGCCCCAGCGGGAATCCCAGCCGATTACGAGGCTCTTTATAGCGATAGGTAATCCACCGCTTTTATCCCGGTGTTACCGGGACAGTCAGGGTGGATTTTCCCCCGCTTCACACCGTGCTTGCGACTTTCACCGCACACGGCGCACCATCAGTGCAGATTATTTGTTGCGTGTATGTGAAGTAACCAGTTTATTCCTAAAACCTTTGATTTTCTTTTGCGCTTCGCTGTCGAACTCACCGATATCCTGATTAGGGTCGTTCACAGCTTCAAGGCATTTTCTGTGCATAGAGACCAGATTGTTGACACGGTTCACTTGATTCAGCGGGAGATAGGGGTTGACTCTGTGAGCGCAAGGCGCAGTTGATATTAACCAACCACCGCAGACCCGGCATTTAAGCCTGTCACGGTTAAGCGCATAGGCCCTGTTCATAATGAACTCGAAATTGTTGAGTTGCCCCCATTTGCTGTAACAGACAGCGCGGGATGTACTCTCTGAGTACATCTCATCCAGCCGCGTATTCATGCGTTTCTTTTTTGTGCGTTTGAAATAACGCTGTCTGCCATCTTCCGAATATGGCGTTTCTGCCTGTGTTTTCACGGGCGTCATTTCCCACTGGCAAAAGGAGAGGGCGGTAAAGCCAACATAGATATCGCGATATTTTATCGAGGGGATTTTCTGCTGGTGCTTTTGATGAATATGGGATAGGTTTTGCGTTTGATTTGCTGGTATCCATCTGCCACCGTATTGCTTTATGCGCGCCTTGGAAATTATTTGCAATCGGTGGGAGTGTCGCCGCAAGGCGACGCTGACCCATGTACAGCACTGGTAGTATTGGATAATCCCTCGAACTTGGCTGTTGATGCGATTGATTTCCCCGATGAATTGTTCCTTGCTAAAATTTCTGGGAATTTTCTTGATATCCTCTGCGATACTGTCAACTTTCCGCTGTAACCGTTCTTTGTCTGGTATTGTCTTTGTAATATAGCCTGTTCTGCTGTTTCCCGGTATCATTTTGAGTTCATAGCCGAGAAAGTGGATGTGTTTTCTCCGCACATCTGTTATCAGCGTTTTTTCTGTGGATAATGTCAGCTTGAGTTTGTCTTGCAGAAATGTTTGCAATCTGGATTTCCATTGTTCGGCATGGGCGCGGGTGTCTGTGATGATGACAAAATCGTCTGCGTACCGTATGAGCCATCCCGGATTCAGAGAGGTTTGATAAAGTGACCTTCGCTTGGTTCCCGCAGTCCGGTAAGTTCGTCGAGTTTTCTTATGTTCCCACTGCTTTGTGACCCACTCATCCATTATGTCCAGATAGGCATTGGCCAGCAGCGGACTGATAATTCCGCCCTGTGGGGTTCCGTACTCGTTTACGGTGCATTCATCCATGATCCCGGCTCTCAGCATAGCCTTGATGATTTGCAACACACGCCTATCTCTGATACCGATGTGGTACAGGCGGTTTAGAAGAATTCCGTGGTCAATGTTATCAAAGCATTTGCTTATGTCTCCCTCAACAATCCAGTATTTAGCAGATGTGTGCGCTACCTGATTGATGCGCGCCAGCGCCATCGCGGTATCACGCATGGGCCGAAACCCGTAAGAATGCTCAAAGAATTGTGCTTCCAAAATCGGTTCCAGCACAATTTTTATACACTCCTGTACGATGCGGTCTCGAATAGTAGGTATGCCCAGCGGACGTTTCTCGGCTTTTCCTGGTTTGTCGATATATTTCCGGCGTATCTTCTGAACTTCAAAGTGCTTAAATGCGTTTTGAATATATTCGATCAGTTCCACTATGGTACATTGTGGGGCATAATGCAGACAGCGGCTCATCATCTGCTTGATGTGCCTCTCTCGCTGGGTATTGGGGAGCCGGTCAAAAAGCGCTACATCTCGGACGAGTTCAGGGTAGTCCATTAAAATCACACTCCCACGGTGGACATCGCCCTCCATGTACTCTGTGTGAAGCATCAGAGTTAAAACCGGCCAGCAGGTCTGTACTTCAAACATAGCGAGAAACCCATTGGCATCACTGCCGGCGGTATAGACCTCAGACAGTGCCATCAAGCGAAAACGGTCTTTTTGGGCCAGAAAGAGATCATCGCTATATCCGTTTTGCGCTAAAATCTCCAGTTCTGCTTTCAGACTGTCACAGTTGATGGGTTGGTACGCTGCGGTCAGCTCCAACACTTTGCTCAGGTCTGCTTTTATCAGCTTTTTCATGGCAGCTCCTTTCTTCCTGTATTTTGATTTGGGCCTGCACGGCTGGAATATCGCCTTCGATGCGAGCGCACAGCTTCAGCTCCCGGCGCAGTATCCGCAGCCGTGCGGTGATCGTGCCAATTTCCTCGGAGCAGGCCGCATCCTCCGGCAACCGTCGGTGCAAACGATAAAGATCGGCACGGCGGTCAGTCAGATTGTCTATCTCTGCTTGCAGTGCGTCCATCTGCATGGCCAACTGTTCCGTGCTGTCGATCCGATTTTTCCGCAGATAGTAGAATTGCTCCTGATAGCGGTCAAAGCGGATGATCTCCTCCCGCGAGACAGCGGCGTTGCGCCGAGCCCGCGGCGTTCTCAGCAGGTAGAGGTATTTCAGATACAAAAGCCTAAGCCCTCTCGCTCGAACTGGCTTTTTTGACCATTGACCGCACACGCGGTAACGCCGCCCGTAGGGGAAATACCTCTGCGGCAGGATGGGTGTGCGGCTGCTGATCTGCGGCGCTGCGGCGGTGCGTCCGGCGGTCAGACGCGATAATATCTCCGCTTCACTGTATCCCGCTCCCAGCTTGTCCAGCCGCAGGAATCGCTGGCCGCCTGGCGGCTTGATTGCCGCATGAGACACTTGGGGAGATCGCTTGACTTGATAGCCCATCCGCATCAGCTCGCTCCAAAAGGAGCGCATGGTGTAGGCACTGCTGATAGCGGCGTCTATGTCCGCGCGGGCAAGCCCTCGGAAACTTGGCTTCCCAGCCCGATGCGCTTCCCATTCGGCGCGGTCGGTGGACGGATTGCCGGGCTCAATAATCGACAGGCCGTGCTCCAGACAAATCGCATCCGATGTGCCGCGGATGCCTACCCCGGCACTGCCCAGCAGATCCGTGATGCGGTCACGATACATGGCTCCGTCCACGAAGGAAACGCTGTTGAACACGATATGAGAGTGCAGATGTGCTTTGTCCAGATGTGTGGATACCACGACCTCGTATCTCTCTGCCAAAAGGCGCAGGGCCAGCTCTACACCTATCGCATGGGCCTGCTCCGGCGTGACCTCGCCGGGGGCGAAGGACTGGATCACATGATAGCCCTTGCGCTTGCGGTCGAGCTTCCCCCAACGGCGCTTGGTATCCGTCATGTCCGCATAGGCTCTCTCCCGGTCACAGTTCAGTGCGGTTTCAAAGCAGTCCTGCTCGGTCTTATCCCGGTTCATAGCGTAGTTCAGTACCGTTTCCAAAGAGGTCTTTTCCGCGTTCTGCGTATAGCCCAGGCACCTGTCCAATCGGCTATGAATGACAATGATCTTTGTGTATGCCATTCAAAGCCGTTCCCTTACAAGCCGTGTGGCCTGCCGCACCAGATGCAGCGCTTCCGTGATCTCGTCACCGGTGGCGGCACCTCTGGCGTTGGCTTGATGGGCCAGTTGGTTGATGTTGTTCCCGATGGCGGACAACGCGCGGAGCAGGTCGGCATAGGCATCGGGGGGACGAGGGCGGAGATTTACGCCCATAATGAGCTGCCGCACCAGCGGCTCCTTTTTCAGCCCGGTCACTTCTGCCTGTCGGCACAGGTGTGCGTACTCCGCAGCGTTCAGGCGAAGTGTCATAGTTTTATATGGCTTTATCGGCTTGTTCCCCCTTTCGGATAGACAGATTGTTTTTCTCTCGCACTTTGCGGGTTTGCGGAACGGTGCGGCCCGCTTCCCGCTCCGCCCAATAGTCCGGGTGATACTGCTGAATGATTCGGTTGATTCCTTCTTCAAACTTCACCGGGTCGCTGATCCGATCCGGCAGCGTCCACATCCCACGATCCAGCAGCTCACGAAGTACCACCTGTTCACAGCAATCCTCTTCAAACCAAAGACAGCCGTTTTCACGAAAGCCGCATTTGCGTGCGGCGCCGGACAGTTCAAGATAGGCGGGCCATTCCGCCATGATGCCGCCGTGGCCGGGTGTTGTGATGAGGTGGATACCGGGATACAGCGTTTCAAGAGCCTGTATTTCGCCCCATGGCGAATAGTCGATTTGCACGGGCACATCACTCTCCTTACAAAAAAATAATGTGTCTCAAATCGAGACACATTTCGACGGGCGGCACGGGGTTTTAGGGGTACGCCCCTAACCAGCGGAATTTTGATGTCAAAATTCCATGCTGGCTGGGACAGCGACGCAGAGCGCCGCTGTCCTACCGTGTCGGGGAATATTTCTTTTTGATCGTGTGGTTTTCCTTTTGGGGATGCTGTTTCTTAGGAGCGAGAGTAGGCACCTCCAGCATATCCGCGTCGTCCAAGCAGTCCAACAGGGCATCCACTTGGCCTTGATCCGGGCGTTCCGGCTCTTTAGTTGCTACCATGTAGCCCTGCATCAACTGTCCGTTGATGGAAAAGCGGTCTTTATGCTCTGTCGGGATTGGTGGGCATATCTCAACAAACAGGTCAGCGTAGGCTGCAATACGGCCTTGCAGATATTTCTCCATAGACGCTCTATCCCGGAAAATTTTTCTGTCCTGACCGGCTATCTTCCAGCCATCGCCGGAATAGTCCGGGTTATGCGGCGTGTTGAATGTAACTGACCATGTGAGTTCCCATGATTTCGGGACAGATTTTTCCAGCGTCCTATCCCATTCGGTGTGTTCATACTCGCGCCATGAAAAGCGGTACACCATATTGCTCATTTCATGGTTGCCATATTCATTGACCGTCCATCGGTTTGAGGTATGAGGTGTAGGCGGCGTTTTGACATATTCCAGCGCCTTCATGTACTGTTGGGTCTGCTGTGCCTGTTTTGACCATACTTCCACTGCGGCATCAATACGCTGACATAGTTCTTTTTCACGGACAATACTCTCGGCTTTGCGTTCCAGCAATTCATCCACGCTGCACTCGATCAATTCACAAAAGCCATCGCGGCCGCGTTGAAAACTGATGTACTCGCGGACTTCCAACTCCCGCCCCGGTTCTAAACGGCTGTATCCCATGACACACCGCCTATCTTACTGGAACGGACTTTTTGCGTTCAGCCTTCTTTTCAGAAATATGCACTTTCGGCTTCTCCGCTGGAGGTACTGCGGCATCCGCGTCATCCAGACAGGCCAGCAGGTCATCAACGGCCTTCTTGTTGGGTTCTTCCTTATCTGGTGGAGCCAGCGTGTACCCTGCCGCCAAATAGCCGTTGATACTGAACATCCGTCTGCACTCATTGGGGACTGGTGGGGAGATTTCTCGGAACAGGTGACAATACAGGTCAAACCGGCCTTGGATATAATGCTGTGCGGCCTCCATGCTGGGGTATTTTTTCTTATCCTGCCGCGCGACATAGATACTGTCTCCCCAATAATTCCGGTAGTTGCTGTCTGGTTGTTTAGGTGCGTTGTAGATGATTCCCCAGCTGACGAGGTAAACATCGGCGGCCTTTTCATAGGAGATTTTATATCGCATTTTATAGGTGCGGTTGCTGATCTCCCATATCCCGTTTTTGTCCTGTTTCCACTCATTGGAGGTATGCTCGACCTCTGGCGTTTGCAGATAAGCTGCGTATTGACCGCTTTGAAAAATATCTGACACACCCTGCTCTAATTGATCTGTCAGTGCCTTCAGCCGTTCGCTTGGGGAAGCATATTCCTGCATGACAGCTCACTCCCGCCCCGGAGGGTCATTCCGGTTTTTTTCTTGGCCGGAGCTGCCTGCCGCTTTGGGCTGCACCTTCATCGTGATGGGAGTATTGCCTGCTGCTCCAATCAGGATTTCTGCACAGTGAAATTCCTTCTTGTAGGCTTTGACCTGCTCCGGGGTCAAAGAACAAAAGTCCTCTTCGCCCAAGCCGCACACAAAAAATGGGCCAAATACGCCGCCATATCCGCCGGGCATACTGCGGTTAAAGGGCATCCCCAAAAGGATACCCTCATCATTACAGACAACCGCGGACCTATCCGCAAAGGGATAGATGGCCTGGATCGTTCCGCCTACGACCTCCTGCATCTCATGCAAGCCGTTGATCTCCGCTTCATACGGAGCATACCCCGGCTTGACAATTACAACCGTCATGCTCTATCACCTCTCCGGTTCAGATTTCTTCTTAGGTTCCTTCTCGGTCTGCATCTTCATTTTCTGGCGTTCCAGCGCCTTTTTGCGAAGATCCATCGCCTCGAACATCGTGCGCTTGACCGTAGCGACGGTGGTTCCCTTGTCCGGGAAGTAGGGGCGCAGCTCGTCGTCCTGGAAAGTGACCTTTAGTGGCGGGTCGATCTCCCGCTTGGTGGGCGCGACGGACTTTTCGATCTTCTGCGTGGTCAGCGTACCGGCTCGGCTTTCCTCCTTGAGCTTGACCGCCTCCGTCTTAGAGGGAACTTTCCCACCCTCTTTTTCAATGGCGTCCGCAAGCGCCTTCTGTTCGGTAGGCTTCATGTGGGAAATCTGCTCGGCAGTATCCAGCGGCAGTTCCTTTTTATCCACCATCTTCTTCAGCGGCTCCTCCAACTGATTGACACGCATCAAGCGCTGCACGCTGGCACGGCTCATGCCCAAATCCTCACCGACCTGTTCATCGCTGCGCTTCATCGGCTCTTTGCCTGCCAGAATATCCGCCTTGGAGCGGCGGCCGGCCTTGCGCTTCAAAGCATCCAGCTTCATCTGCGCGGCGCGAGCCAGTTCGGAGATGGGAATATCCTTGCGGTGGAGGTTTCCGTCTACGCACTGGATCTGCGCATCATCCTCATCTACACGCTCGATCAGGACAGGAATGGGATAATTCAGCTGTGCGCCGATGTCGTGGCGGCGATGGCCGGAAATGATCTCAAGGCCGCCGTTGCGGCCGGGACGGCAGAGGATGGGCTCGCGGATGCCGTAGGTTTTGATGGACTCAAACAGGTCTTTATAGTCCTGCGTTTCACGATTCACCGTAAACGGGTGGTCGAGGAAGTCTCTCAGATAGGCCGGATGCACAGCCATGCTGAAAATCTCCCCCTCGTTGGGGATGGGTAGCTTAAAGAGGTCCGCCTCTGTCGGAGCATCCAACCGATCCTCAAACACCTTGGTTACGGCTGAGCCTTTCGGTCCATCCGCAGTACGGGTAGCGGCGGTCGCAGGCTCCTTCGGCTGTTCGACCGGCTTCTGTGTCTCTGCTGCCTTAGTGGATTCGGGTGGCTTCTTGCTCTCCTCCTGCCTGGCAGGAGTGGTCGGCACGGCGGCGGGCTTGCCGTCCTTGGCCGCATTATCATCCCTGGCAGGCTCGATGGGCTTCTTGCCCTCGTCAGGCTTAATGGGAGCAGGCGGTGCAGCGGCGGGTTTGCCGTCCTTGGTCGCCTTATCATCCTTGACAGGCTCGGCGGGCTTCTTGCCCTCCTCCTGCTTGACGGGAGCAGGCGGCGCGGCGGCGGACTTGCCATCCTTGGCCGCCTTGTCATCCTTGGCAGGCTCGGCGGGCTTCTTGCTCTCGTCAGGCTTAATGGGAGCAGGTGGCGTCGCGGCGGACTTGCCATCCTTGGCCTCCTTGTCATCCTTGGCAGGCTCGGCGGGCTTCTTGCCCTCCTCTTGCTTGACGGAAGCAGGCGGCGCGGCGGCGGGCTTGCCATCCTTGGCCGCATTATCATCCTTGGCAGGCTCGGCGGGCTTCTTGCCCTCCTCCTGCTTGACGGGAGCAGGCGGCGCGGCGGCGGGCTTGCCATCCTTGGCCGCCTTATCATCCTTGGCAGGCTCGACGGGCTTCTTGCCCTCGTCAGGCTTAATGGGAGCAGGCGGTGCAGCGGCAGGCTTGCCGTTCTCGGTGGGGCCGACGGCCTTGTTTACCTCAGCAGCCTTGACAGGCAAGGCCGCGGCGGCAGGTGGTTTCGCCTCCGTTGGCGGCTCAGTCGGTGCGGGGGTGGGTGGCGCTCCGGCAGCGGGTGTCCGAAATGCGCCGATCAGCGGGTTTTTCTTTTCATTGGACATGGTTTTACCTCCTAAAGATTTATGTCGAAAAATGTGTCTCAATTTGAGCCGCATTTTCAACCAAAATTAAGGGCCGAAGTCATGTTGGACTTCGGCCTGATAGTGGTTATTCATGGTCAACGGCGCGTTGAACAGCGTGGTTAGCAGGTATGCGCGGATATTGCGGACTTGGGTGGTATTGCGGCGCAGGCACTCGAAAACATAGACCATCCGCGTGTAGTCCAGTTGGTAGAAACGCGCCTGCACCTGCGGAAGAGGGATATTCTCACCGCCGATCCGCACCATCGGTTGCGTGGAACACATTGTATCGGCCATCAGCCCTACAACCTCGTCTACATCCTCGGGGTTAAACTGCTGGCAAAGGAGATGGTACTCGATGTTTTCCTTAATCTCTTTCAGATATTCGCTTCTATCCATCCACCCCGGTTTAGCGATGAAGGAAGCGGAAGGTGATGGATGGATAGATTGATTTTTATAGCTGAAATCAGTTTGATTAGATTCAATATAATTACCGTCCGATTTTCCGAAGTCTGCACTTCTGAAAATCGGAAGTCTTGACTTCTGCTTTTCGGAAGCCTTGACTTCTGATTTTCCGACTTCTTGACTTCCGATTTTCGGAAGTCTGGGAAGCTCCTGCGGCGCAAGGGATTCAGCGGTTATCTGGCGTGTGGTGAAGCGCTTGACATAGATTTTTGCCGGCCTTCCTTGCCCTTGTTTCACGCGCTCGATCAGCCCACAGCCTTTGTCTGCGTCCAGTTCGGACAGCAGCTTGACAGCTTTTTCGTGGCCGCAGCTCAAGTCCTCCTGAATCTCATCCAGCGTGTAAAAAATATAGACACGGCCAGCGTCATCATACCAGCCATTCCGGGCAGATAAGCCCATTCGGTCAAGCAGGAGGCCGTATAGCAGCTTTGCATCAGTGGATACTTTTTTGAAATGCTGCCCCGTGATAAGCTGGCGGGGGATGCGATAAAAAGAAAATTGGCTGCTCTCGTCTCCATAGTAATAGTCATATATCATGTTCTCCGCCATGTTTTTCCTCCTTACAGCCAGAAAAGAGCATGAAAAAAGGACACCATCTTTTTCAGATAGTGTCCTTTTTCGACCTGTCACTTTTGGCGTCTGTCAATAAAGTTAGTATTCTCAATGCTTTTAAGGGACTTCTTTATCGACACACTCCTTCCGGCAGCGGGAGCTTTTTTCGTTACTGGGTCTTCGTTCAGCTGCGGACCTCGATCACGCGGACCACACCGTCTCTGACGTAGAGGTTCATCGTGCCGCCGTAGGCGAGCGCCGCCTCGGCGCCGCCGTCGAGCCAGCTGCCGCCGTCGCGGTTCCAGCACAGTACGTCGGAGGGCACGGTGTAGGTGCGGCCGCCGTAGTTGACCGCGGTCTTGCCGATCCACGCGGAGGAGGAGACGTCGCCGAGCTTATCGAGCGCCGCTACATTTGTATAAGAGTCGTTGACAATCTTGTAGGAAACAAAGTCGCCAGAACGAACACTATACGAAGAGTCTTTCGTCACAGGTTTACCATCGCCGCTGTCAATTGCAATTTGCTGCTGTTCGTAGTCTCCAAATGTTGCATCATGCACTGTTCGTTTGCCGACACCTGTCACTCGACCGTAGAGCTCGTCACCCGTGCCAATCAGCACGATCAGGTCGATCTCGCCGCTCGCGTTCGTGCGGGCATAGGAGATGCGGCTCTGCGGGACGGTGGTCTCGGTCAGGTCGCTCAGATTCTTGAGCTCACCCTTGTCGAAGATCATCACGCTGGAGGCGAGCTTCTTGCTGCCGAGGGTGCCCTCGCGGACATTCAGATCGCCGCTCACGCCGCCGGTCTTAGCGTACAGCCCCACCGAGGTCTTGGAGGAGGACGAGATGCTCACGAGCTTGCCTTTGAGGTTTGTCATGTCGGGCTTGATTCCATCGAGCACAAGGTCGATGGTCGTGCTGCCGCAGAGCAGCTTCACATTACCGTCGGAATCCACGATGCCGATGGCATTGCCGCGCGCGGAGTAGTCGTTCTCCACCGCGCCAGCCACCGTGCCGTCGCTCGTGAGGAGGATCGTCATGGTCTTGCCGGGCTTGAACTTGCTCAGGCTCTGCTGCGCCGTGGGCAGAACCTCGAACTGCGTGCCGCCGAGCACCTTGATGCTCACGGGCGCGCTGGGTGACGGCTCGCAGCTCTCGTAGTAGACCGTCACGCGGGTGTCGCAGGCGTAAACGGTGTTGCTCACCGCGTCATAGGTCACAACGTCGTTCTTACGCAGGGCGGAAACGGAGCTGAGCACGCCGTTGCGGTAAACGGTGTAGTCGGTCCTGCCGTCCGTCAGGGCGCTGATGCCGCTCGTGGACTTATCCGCCGGGAGAATGACCGCCGCGTTGCTGACCGCCGCACCGGTGGTGCTGCTGGTCTTGGGAACAAAGGTCATGACCTTGCCGTCGTCGTTGGTCAGCAGATGGCCCTTGAGGCCGTTGAGCGCGGAGGAGCTGCTTGGACGCACCAAATCGAATTTTTCAGACTTGCCGTCGACGTTCACGCGAATGGTATTGGCGGAGAGGGAGATGAGCGTCGCCTCGCTCCCTATCTTGCAGCCGGCGGGCGTGTAGCCCTTGCCGTCCTTGCCCGTGCTGAGCACGTTGACAAACAGCTGCGCCGCCTGCGCGCGGGTGATGTTCGCGCTGCCGGTGAGGTTCACGCCGGCGCTCACGCCGGTGGACTTGGCGAGGTTGATGTAGCCGTCGGGCCAGATGCCGCCGCTGTCCTTATCCGCGAAGCCGAGCACGCGCATAAGGATGGTGACCGCCTGTCCGTAGGTGATGTAGCTGTCCGGCTGGAACGTGCCGTCCGGCAGACCCGCGAGCAGCTTCGGCTCGCTCTGGCGCACGGCGAGGTTGATGTAGCCCGCCGCCCAGTGCGTCGCGCGCACATCGGGGAAAATGGTCACGGTCTTGTAGCGCATGGCGTCGCTGCCCTTGCCCATGAGCACGACCACCATCTTGCAGAATTCCGCGCGGGTGAGCAGACCGCTCGGGTTGAACTGCCCCGCGCCGTTGCCCTCGATCACGCCGAGCAGCCGCAGGACCTCCACATTCTGCGCCGTCTTCTTGTCCGTCACATCGGAGAAGCTCTCCGCCGCCGAGGCGGGGATCGCCGCTGCCGAGAGTGTCAGCACAAGCGCGAGCAGCAGGGAAAATACTCTCTTTTTCATGTTCTTTCTCCTCTCATTCCGCCCGCAGCGCTTCGACCGGCTGGAGCTTGGATGCCTTGATGGCGGGGTAGCTGCCGAAGAGCACGCCCAGCGCGACGCTCAGCGCGAAGGCCGCGATGGTGACCCACGGCACGGGATAGATCGTTTGCTGGTAGATGATGCGTCCGAGCACCACGCTGCCGATCGTGCCGAAGAGGATGCCGACGATGCCGCCCATGCCGCAGAGCATACCTGCCTCGATCAAAAATTGGGTAACAATGCTCGAGCGCTGCGCGCCGATGGCGCGGCGAATACCGATCTCGCGGGTGCGCTCGGTCACGGTGACGAGCATGATGTTCATGATGCCGATGCCGCCGACGAGCAGCGAGATCGCCGCGATGCCGCCGAGCACCATACCGATCATGTTGAACGACTCATTCTGGTACTGCTGCCAGTAGTCCGCCGCCCGCACCTCGTAATCGCCGCTGCCCTGCGGAACAAGTCCCTTGAGGAAGCCGCCGATGTAGGCGATGGCGGTGTTCGCCGATTCGCTGTCGCGCGCCTTGACAATGTATTCCGTGAAGCGCGCGCCGCCAAGCACGCGGCTCGCCGTATAAGGAAAGACGACCATGTTGTCCATCTGCTTCACGCTGTTGTCGCCCTCATCGCCGCGCGCGGCGTAAACGCCGACGACGGTGAAGTTGTTGCCGTTGACCTTGAGCGTCTTGCCGACCGGATCGACCGTGCCGAAAAACTGCTTGGCCATCTCCGCGCCGATGACGCAGACCTGATTATAGTTCTGAATGTCCAGATACGCAAGGTCGCGTCCCTTGGCAACGGTCAGATTGTTGCACGCGCTGTACTGGTCGGAGCCGTAGTAGAGCGACGGCGGACCGCTGATGAGATTCCACTGCTTGTCATACTCCGTCTGCATCGTGGAAGAGTTCTTCGTGCCGTAGATCACGGTGGCGTTCGCCTGTCCGTTCGGCGTAATGCCGATGACATATTCCCTCAGTCCTTGGCAGTATTCGTAAAGGTCGGGGAAATAGTCCTTGCTGACGTCGTTGCCGTCCGCGTCGTACATCCATGAATAGATGCTCACCTGAACGCGGTTCGCGCCCATCGCGGAAAACTGCTTCATCATCTGTGCCTTCATGCCCTCCATGACCGAAACGATGGTCATGACGGCGGCAATGCCGATGAAGATGGAGAGGATCGTCAGCGCGCTGCGGCCCTTCTTGCCGATGATGGAGCGCCACGCCATTTTGAAGGCCTGTAAAATGTTCACAGCCAATCCACCTCCTGCTGCCGGTCGTCAACGATCTTGCCGTCCGCAAGGCGGACGCAGCGCCGCGCGGTGGCGGCGATGCCGTTGTCGTGCGTGATGAGAATGACGGTGCTGCCCTCCTTATTGAGCTGCTGGAGGAATTGCAGCACCTCGTGGCCCGTTTTGGAGTCCAGCGCGCCGGTCGGCTCATCCGCCATGATGATGGGCGGGCGGGTCGAGATGGCGCGGGCGATGGCGACACGCTGCTGCTGGCCGCCGGACATCTGCGTTGGCTTATTCCTGCGGCGGTCAACAAGGCCGACGCGCTCGAGCGCGTGGACGGCAAGCTCGTGCCGGTCGTCGATGCCGATGCCCTGATAGACAAGCGGCAGCTCGACGTTCTCCTGCACGGAGAGCGACTGGATGAGGTTATACTGCTGAAAAATAAAGCCGATCTCCTTGTTGCGGATGCGCGAGAGCTGCATATCGCTCAGCTCGCTCACGTCCGTTCCCTCGAGCAGATACTCGCCGTAGGTCGGCACGTCGAGGCAGCCGAGCACGTTCATCATCGTCGATTTGCCAGAGCCGGACTGTCCGACGATGGCAACGAACTCGCCCCGGTCGATGGTAAGCGAAACGCCGTCGAGCGCGCGGACCTCGCTCTCAAGGCCCTCGGAGTAGATCTTATAAACGTCTCGCAGTTCGATCAATTTCGCCATGGCGCTATCCTCAATATACCATGCCGTAATTGTCCCAGCTGGTGGCGGAGCCGGTCATGTACTGCGTAAAGACCTCGTCGCCCTGCTCCACGCCGGACTTGATCTCGACATTGTTGTTGTCCTGAATGCCGATCTCGACCTGCACGGGATAGAAGCCCTCGGGGATCGTCTCGTCGGAGTACGGCAGCTCAATGGCATTGTCGGGCATGCTGTCCGCCTTGAGGTAGACGACCGTGGCGCTCGTGCCGTCCTCAAGTCCCACCGTGCGCACGGCCTGAATGGGCAGGACAAGGCAGTTTTCGCTCTGGCTGGCGGTGAGGCTATAGTTGATGTTGCTGTTGATCTGCAGCGTACCGTCCGCATTATCCGCCTCGATGGTAAAGGGATAGGTGGCGACACCGTTATTCACGCTGCTCGAGAGGCTCACGGAGCTGATCGTGCCGAAGCTCGGGTTGCCCCACTGGTTCAGATCGACGCCCATGCCGACCTTGAGGTAGCTCACATTGCGCTCGTCCACCGTCGCGCTGATGGTGACGGTGTTCGTGTCGGAGATGGTCAGCGCGGTCGCGCTGGCGGTGATCTCCTGCCCGGGTGTGATGCTCAAGCCGATGACCATACCGTCAATGGGCGCAACGGCGTTTGCGTAGGCGGCATTTTTTTCCGCCTCCTCCAGCTCCTTCTGTGCCTTTTGCAGGCTCTGCTCAAGGTCGAAAATGGTGTTCTCGGTGTTCTCGCCGTTGACCTGCACCAGCAGCTGACCGGCGGAAACGGAGAGATAGTCGATCAGATTCGTCGCAACGACCGTGCCGGCGGGAATGCTCAGCTCGCTCGTGCGGTAATAGTCCAGCTTACCCGCCTCGTAGGGATAAACGGTCTCACCGTTCACCTCCACGGTCGCGGAGGCCTCCATGTCCTTGGCGAGCACGCCCGCGTTCGGGACCACGATCTCCGCGCTGAAGAGCTCAGAGCCCTCGCTCGTCACGCGCTTGACCATATGTACCTTTTCCACCGTGCCCTCGACCGTTGCCATCAGCGCGGGGACGGAGACCTGCACGGTCTGACCGGCGTAAAGCTCGCTCTGATAGGCGTAGCTGTAATACTGCGTGAGGCGCATCCGCGTGTCGTCCACGAGCTTGGCGACCCCCCGCGCGTCGACCTCGTCGCCCACCGTTAGCTGCGCGGTCTCAAGCAGCTTACCGGCGTAGGGCGCCGTCAGCGTCAGCGCCGCAATATCCTTGTAGGCCGCATTGAGCTTCTTCTGATAGCCCTCTATGTTCGTCTTTGCCTCGCGCACCTTTTTCTCCGCATCGGGAGAATCATAGGTAAAGAGCGGGTCGCCCGCGGCGACCTTTTGCCCCTCGGTCACGAAGACATCGCCCACGGTGCCCGCGGTCGCAAGCGTGATGCTCTCGCTCTTCTTCGCCTTGACCATACCGCTGCCTGAGACCATTGAGGTGATGGAGCCGTAGTCCACAATGGCAGTGCCGATCTCCGCCTCACCCTCCTTCTTTCCGAATTTCTTAAAGAGGGTGAAGCCGACCGCAAGCACCAATACGGCGGCAATGATACGGCGCACGATCTTTTTGCGCTTTTTCCTGCTCTTCGGCGGCGTTGGAGCGCTGCCCGGTGCGCCGGCAGGGGTAGGCGTTTCTACGGCGCTCTGCGCCGGCGTCGTCTGCGCGACGGGTTCCATCGTCTGTTCCATGTTGCTGTTCTTCCTTTCCCGGATTTGCTGTGTGTAATACACTTCATACAGTATAACACAGGTTTCTTAAGAAGTCTTTGCGAAATGGTTACAATTTGGATACAAATTGTAACCATTTCTCTGTGCTGTTTTTAAGACGAAATTTCTTCCTCTTTTGTTCCTGAATTTTCAAAAAATTTATATTCTTTTTTTCGCGTCTGCGCGGCATGGACAAGCAGGCAGACGATGAACACGCTGCTGCAGTAGCCGAAGACCGGATAGACAACGCTGATGAGGTCGCCGAAGCCGACGCTGCTCGCGGCGTAGCCCAGCGCTCCCAGCGCGAGAATGAACCATCCGCGCCGCTTCTCCACGCGCTCTGACCGCGCCGAGGCGTAGGTCGTGATGGCGACGGTCATGGACAGCGCCGAGCCGTACATACACAGCAGGAGCAGGATGCCGTAGACATAGCCCAGCGGGCGGCTGAGGCCGTAGGCCAGCGCCAGCATCGGCAGCTCCGCGTCCGCAGTCTCCGGCACGGCCATCACCGCAAGCAGCACACTGTAAGCGATGAGCAGAAGCAGCGCCGTGCCGAGGAGCACGCCGCGGCGCGCCGCCCTTTTGGAGGACGCCGCCTCGCCGAGCGGCGCTAAAATGCCGACCGAGCCGAAGAAATTATAGAAAGCGAAGGTCACCGCGCCGAAGGCCGCGCTGCGCATGAGCGGATTGCTCCCCTCCGCTGCGCCGAAGGCCGGAAGGCTCACGCCGTACCGCGCGAGTGCCATGCCGCCGAAGAGCAGCGTGAGCGCGACGATCACCGGCACGATGAGCGAAAAGGCTCCCACCGCGCCGCGCAGACCCCGCAGCGCCACAAGCGTCACGAGCACAGCCATCAGCGTCCGGCCGAGCCACGTCGGCAGCGAGAAAAGCTGCTCGAGCAGCGCGCCGCCGCCGGCGTACATGATCGCTATGACGCCGAAGAGCAAGATCAGCTGCAGCGCAGACGACAGCTTCCGCAGCCACGCCAGCCGCTCCCACGGCACGAGCACAGCGTCCATCTCCGCAATGCCGGTGCGGGAAATGATGTACATCAGCGCCAGCCCAAACACCGCCAGCAGCGCCATCGCCGCAAGCACGCCGAGCAGTCCCCCGCCGCCGAACGAGCCGAAAAACTGCCACAGCTCCTGCCCCGACACATAGCCTGCGCCGAGAAAGGAGCCCGCAAAGGTCAGGCCGATGCTGCCCGCGTTCCACTTCTTCTCTTCCAAATCCGATCCCCTCCGCTGTTTCTTCCGTAAGCTCCGCTTATGATACCGTTTTTCGCCCGCAGCGTCAAGGGATTTTGGGGCAAAGAAACTTTACGCTTTCTACACATTTTCTTCTTGATTTTTTTGTGTAACTTGCTATAATCAAATTTATGTTTTTTATCCATATCAAACATACAAACATTTTGAAGGAGTGAACCGGCAATGAGCAAGACCTACATTCCCGCCCACTATCACACGCCGCTGAACGTTTACGAGATGCAGCGCGCCATTGAATTCATCAAGAGTAATTTTCAGGTCAACCTGAGCAACGCGCTCAATCTGCGCCGCGTTTCCGCTCCCCTCTTCGTGGAAGAAAATTCCGGTCTGAACGATAACCTCAACGGCGTGGAGCGCCCCGTCAGCTTCGATATCCCCGACGTCGGCCACAACGCGCAGGTCGTGCAGAGCCTCGCCAAGTGGAAGCGTCTGGCGCTCAAGCGCTACGAGTTCAATGTCGGCAAGGGCCTGTTCACCGATATGAACGCCATCCGCCGCGACGAAGAGGTGGACAACCTCCACTCCATCTACGTCGATCAGTGGGACTGGGAAAAGGTCATCGACGCCGGCGACCGCAACGTCTCCTACCTCAAGCGCACGGTGCGTGACATTGTCGGCGCCATCGTCGAGACGAACGACGCGCTCGGCATCGCCTTCCCGAGCCTGCACACCAAGCTCTCCCGCGACGTGTTCTTCATCACCACGCAGGAGCTGGAGGACAAGTACCCCGACCTCACCCCCAAGCAGCGCGAGGATGCCATCTGCCGTGAGCACGGCACCGTCTTCCTGATGCAGATCGGTCTTACCCTGCACTCTGGCATCAAGCACGACGGCCGCGCGCCCGACTACGACGACTGGACGCTCAACGGCGATCTGCTGTTCTGGAACGACGTCCTGGGCCGCGCGTTTGAGATCTCCTCCATGGGCATCCGCGTCAGCCCCGAGTCCCTCGACCACCAGCTCACCGTCTCCGGCTGCGACGACCGCCGGGAGCTTCCCTTCCACAAGATGCTGCTCGCCGGCGAGCTGCCCCTGACCATGGGCGGCGGCATCGGTCAGAGCCGTCTTTGTATGCTGATGATCGGCACCGCCCACATCGGCGAGGTGCAGGTCAGCCTCTGGGACGACGACACCCTCAAGACCTGCGCGGACGCCGGCATTCTGCTGCTGTAAGCGTACATCGGAATCGAACAAAGGAAGCCGCGGCATTGCCGCGGCTTCCTCTTTCTCTTGTTCAGTCCTTTTCCTGAAAGGCTCGGATGTAGCGGATCAGCATCTCCGCCGTACCCTCCATGCCAAGCACGTCGCTTTTGACCGTGAGATCATAGGCGCGGGCGTCGCCCCACTTCATCTCGCAGTAGTAGTTGTGGTAAGCCTTGCGCTGGTGGTCGACCGTGCGGATCTCCTCGATGGCCTCCTCTGCGGAGAGCCCCTTTTTCTCCATCACGCGGCAGAGCTTGGCGTGTGGATCGCCGCCGATGAAGAGGCTGATGCGGTGCGGATCGTCCTTGAGCACCTGCTCGCCGCAACGGCCGATGAGCAGGAAGGATTCCCCGCTCGCCGCCTTGGCGCGGATCATATCAAAGGTCTTTTCCGCCACGTTGACCTCGAGCGAATTGGAAAAGCGCCCGATACGGCGGGAGGCAAAGAAGTTGACCGGCTTCTCGTCCATCCGGCGGATCAGCTCCTCGCTGTAGCCCTCGGAGACGATCTCCGACTCGATGGAATCCTTGTCGTAGAGCTTGATGCCGAGCGCGCGGGCGATCATGTCGGCAATGTAGTGGCCGCCGCTGCCGTGCTCACGGCCCATGGTAATGATGATCTGGTCTTTCATCGTGGTATACTCCTTTCTTCTCTCAGAGGTAGCGCAGGAACAGACACACCGTGGACACCGCCATCACGAGGATCGTGGCGGGCACGCAGTATTTGCAGTAGCGCCCCCAGCCGATGGGATAGCCGCCCTTGGCGGATACCGAGGTGCCGACCACGTTCGCGCTCGCACCGATGGGTGTCGCGTTGCCGCCGAGGTCCGTGCCGAGGGACAGCGCCCATGCCAGCACGCCCACGTCCATGCCCTCGACCGCGGCGATGGAGCGGATGACCGGAATCATCGTGGCGGCAAAGGGAATATTGTCCACAAAGGCGCTGGTGACGGCGGAGAGCCAGAGAATGATGACGACGATCGTCGCCACATGGCCGCCGCTGATGTTGGTGATAAAGCGCGCGATGATCTCCAGCACGCCCGTCTTTTCCAGCCCGCAGACCGAGACGAACAGGCCGATGAAGAAGAGCAGCGTTTTGTAGTCCACGCCGCGGATGACCTCGAGCACCGTCGCCCTTCCGTGCGACAGCGCCATCACAAGCAGCGTCAGCGCCGCGACGATCACGCCGATGCAGGCAACCGTCAGACCCGTCTGCGCGTGCGTCACGAGCAGCACGACCGCCAGCAGGAATACGGCAGCGCTCGCGCCGAAGGCTCTGCGGTCCGTGATGGCGCTCGACGGCTCCGGGCAGACGACCGGCCCGCCGTTCGCGCGCTCCTCACGCAGCAACTCCTTGCGGAAGCACAGCCAGAAATAGACGGCGACAGCCGCGAAGCAGACCGCGACGATCGCGCCGGTATTTTCGATGAAGTCAAAGAACGTATAGCCAAGCGAGGTGCCGATGATGATGTTCGGCGGGTCGCCGCACATGGTCGCCGCGCCGCCGAGGTTCGCGCAGAAGATCTCCGAGAGGATCATCGGCACGGGGTCAAACTTCATCGTCTGCGCCAGCTCGAGCGTGACGGTGGCGAGAAAGAGCACGACCGTGATGCTGTCGATGAACATCGAAAGCACCGCCGAAAGGCACATGAAGCAGATGAGCAGCGGCACCACATGGTAGTGAACGAGCTTTGCGAGCGACAGGCACAGCCAGCGGAAGAAGCCCGCCTTACCAAGCCCCTCGACCATGATCATCATGCCCGCGATGAAGAGGATGGTGGACCAGTTGATGCCCGCCGTGCTCTCCTCACCGGCTCCGTACCAGAAGCTCGCCGTGAAGAACGAGCGGAGATTGAGCGCCTCCCAGATCGCCGCGGGCGAGTGCATACAAACGCCGAAGACGAGAATAAGTACCAGCGCTCCGCTGACGAGCGTGATGATGTGGCGCTCGAACTGATCGAGGATAATCAGCAGAAACATACCGAGAAAAATACAGATCGCAATGACCTGCGCAAGCATAGCAGTGACCCCCATTTCAAAAAGCAAGTGAGGGTATTATACGTCTGCCGCGCAGGTCCCGCAACAGAAAAAACACAATATTTTGCGCCTAAAAATTAAAAAAACAACTATATCCGCTAATTTCCTGTTAAGAACCCTGTCACCCGGAGGCGCCGCCCGACCGACACGCGGGCACTGGTCTTCCGTCTGCGGCGCTCGAAAAAGAACAGCAAGCGCCTGTCCTCTCGCGGCTCTTTCCTCATCTCGGGTAGCGCTGCGGGATCAGTCCCGCGCGCATGAGATAGTAAACGATGCTCGGCACGACGGCGAGCTGGAGCACGATGCCCGGCAGCGCCGTCACGAAGCTCGCGGCGATCCATGCCTGCATGATATACTGTCCCGCCATGAAAAAGAGAGCCTTTGTCACACCGGAGACAAGGCGGCCGACCAGCATTGCGGCGACGAGCGACAGGTAGAGGTCGGCATAGGTCTTCCCCGTGCGTACAAGGCGCAGCATCAGGCCGGTCGTCAAGCCGTAGGCCGCGCACTCGACCATCATAGCAGGCATCAGGGCCGCTGTCGGCATTCCGGTGAGAACGCTTGAAAGCATGGGGCCAAGCAGGCCGCAGACCGCGCCGTAGGGAGCGCCACAGACCATGCCGCACAGCAGCACGGGAATGTGCATCGGCAGCATGATCTTGCCGCCGTTCGGGATAGAATGGAATGCCATTGGCAGGACAAGGCACAGCGCGATGTTCACGGCGGTGAGGACAAGGCGTTTGGTAGCGGTCATTTGCGTTGCTTTTTGCACGGATCGGATTCCCCTTATCTTTGGTATGCTTTTAGTTTACAACAGAAAATCTCTCCCTGCAAGCCCCGCGGGGATAAAATTTGAAGGCGGCGGCACAGGGCTGTGCCGCCGCTTCCCCTTTTCCCCGTTATTCCGCGAGCCTTGCGTCAAAGGTCAGCGTGACCGTGATGGGCTGACCGTCCTGCACGGAGAGGAAGAAGCCCTCGCTGTAATAATACTCCCCCTCGATCCGCGCGTCGTAGCGCATATCGACATTCTTCCACGCGGCGGAATAGTCGGCATCGCCCGCCCAGCTGTTCGAGCCGATCTGCTTTACCACGCTGCGGATGTTGAAAAGGCTCGTGCCCTTTTGCGCCGCAGCGAGCGCGAGGTACGCCATGCGGGCATTCTCATCGCCCGTGCCGTAGATCGTTTCCGCCGTCTCGGTATATGCCCAATGCACGGCGCGGAGCGTTCCCTCCTCCACCGTGTAGGTGAACGGCGCGGGACCGTCGCCCCCGCCGAAGTAGACCACATTCTCGTATTGGTTCTCTGCCCACTCGCCGTTTTCGTCGAGCGACCAGCGCTCACCATAGTCGAAAAAGTCGCGGTAGAAATTGACGTTCTCCGCAAATTCCGCCACGGTCAGGTCGCCGCGGTTCGGCGGCATCATGGCTGTGAGCGCCATAGCGACGGTCAGCGTGCCGCGCACAGCCCAGCAGGCCATGAAGAGCAGCACCATCTTTCCCGTGCCGCGCTCGTCGAAGCGCTCGACGCTGCCCTCCTCCCACGCAAGCTCCTCGCCCCGCGTATAGCGTCGGTAGCTGAGGTAGCTACACACAAGCTCCACAAGCGGCAGGCCAAGTCCGGCGCCGTAAAACCACACGAGCGCCGTTCGGTTCAGCGCTTCGCTGTAGCTGAGTCGTTCGCCGTCCGGCCGCGTCACGGTGATGCCCATGCACCACTTGCCGGCGGTCGTGCCGAAGCGCGCGAGCAGCAGCGGCTCAAGGAGGAGCAGCAATCCCCAGCCGATCAGAGCGCAGACGATGTCCTCCCACCGGGAAACGGTTGTGTAGTTGCGGTGTAGCAGCACATACTGCACGAACGAGACCGGAAGCCCCACGAGCGCGAGGTCGATGCCGCGGGCAAAATAGCGCCGCCACGGGTGCGGCTCGGCAACGTCCCGCTGCTTCGCCGCTGCGTCCGGCTCAAAGCCGTTGAGGTAGTTCTCCGGCCGTAAGGCGGAATAGCTTGCCACCTCGCGGGAGATGGCGTCGCAAACGCTTTTTGCCGCGAGCAGACGCTGTCCCTCGGTCTCCAGCGCCGCGCTGCGCTCTCGCATGGCGGCGGCAAGCTCCAGCTCGCCGGATTGCAGCCGCCTGATCTCGTCGAGCGAGAAGCCGAGATTCCGCAGCAGCGCGACGCGCAGCAACGTCTCCAGATCCTCCTCGCTGTAGTCGCGGTATTTATTCTCCCGCCGCACGGGAGCGATCAGACCCTCCTGCTCGTAGTAGCGGATGTTCGCGCGCGTCAGGCCGCTGCGCTCTTCGATCTCTTTGATGTTCATAGGCTCTCCTTCTGCGCTCTGCGCCGATCCTTCCCAATGTTATGATACCGCATTGTAAGGCATAAAGCAACTTGACAGTCAAGCCCTTTTTCCAAATTTTTCGGTCATATTCGAGCCTGTCTCCCGCTATGGATAGAGATAGACACAAAAATCTGGGAGATCGGAGGGCTTTTTATGACCCATTCCTTCTATCGGAGCTACGGCTTCCTTGCCGCGATGCTCGGATGTATCGTGCTCGGCTGCGCCGTCGGCGCGGCCTGGCCCGGGGCTGTCTGCCTTGAGCCGCTCGGCACCGTGTTCATCAACATGATGTTCTGCCTCGTCGTGCCGCTGGTGTTCTGCTCGCTCGCGGGCAGCATCGCCAATACGCGCTCGCGGCGCAGGGCGGGGCGCATCCTCGGCGCGACGCTCGGCGTCTTTGTTGTCACCGGGCTGCTCGCGGCCTTTATCATGCTGGTCATCGTGCGTGTCTTTCCCCCGGTGCTGACGCCGTGGACCGATGCCGCGGCGGGCACGGTGGACGATCCCGCGCCGCTTGCGACGCTGCTCGTCAACTTCTTCACCGTCAACGATTTCTCCGCGCTGCTCTCGCGGCGGGCGATGCTGCCGCTGATCGTCTTTTCCCTGCTCTTCGGCTTTTCGGTCTCCGCCTGCGGCGGGCCGGATACCGTAACGGCGCGGGTGCTGGACGACGCGACAAAGTGCCTTTTGAAGATGGTCTCGCTCGTGAGCTGCTACGCCCCCATCGCCTTCTTCGGCTTCTTCGCCGCGATGGTCGCAAGCTACGGCGCGCAGATCACGGCGTCCTATGCCCGCGCGATGCTGGCCTACTACCCGCTCTGCTTCGTCTATGCACTGCTCGCCTTCCCGCTTCTGGCGTATCTCGGCGGCGGGCGTGAGGGGGTACGGCGGCTGCGGCGGCACATCCTGCGCCCCGCGGTGACCGCGCTCGGCACCTGCTCGTCCGTCGCCACCATTCCGGCGAATATGGAGGCCGCAGAGGACAGCGGCATCCCGCACGAGGTCGCGGATCTTGTGCTGCCGCTGGGCGCGACGATGCACATGGACGGCTCGTGCTTCAGTTGCGTGCTCAAGGTCGCGTTTCTCTTCGGCGTGTTTGGCCTGCCGTTTGAGGGCGCGGGACTGTTTGCCGAGGTGCTGGCCGTGGCGGTCTTTTCCTCCGTCGCCATGAGCGGCATCCCGGGCGGCGGCTACATCGCCGAGTTCATTCTCTGCTCGCTCTTCTTCCCCGACCGGATGGCGGTTGCCTACCCCATCGCCGTCACCATCGGGAATCTGGTCGATCCGCCCGCCACGATGGTCAACGCTGCGGGCGACTACGCCGCTTCCTTCCTCGTCACCCGCATCACCGAGGGCAGCGGCTGGCTGGAGCGCACGGACGGCGAGCGCACAGCATAGCAGAAAAGCATCTGCCGCAAGGCAGATGCTTTCGTTTATTCGTTCGCGCCTCCCTCTTCGAGGTAGGGCGAATACATCATGATGGCATCGTTGCGCACGACGGGCTTCTCGTCGAGCAGCACACCGTCCGCATCGAAGCGCTGCTGCCAGAGCACGTTGTGGCGCGTGTAGCCGCCCCAATACTCCGCGCGCATCTCGTGGCCGCGCTCAACGATTTCGTAGCGGCACTCCGGCGCGGCGGAGCAGCGCCACTCGCCGATGAGGTCGTGCTCGCCGACCGTGACGAGGAGCTGATAATCGTCTGCCGTGTCGTTGCGGATCATCAGGTCGCCGTAGGGATAAAAGCAGGTCGCGCCGCTGCCGAAGGGCTGCGTGCGGTCCGAATCCGGAAAGACGTCGTAGCCGTGGCGGTGGCGCTCGGTGACGGTCAGCGGCGTGTGGAGCGTCATCCAGAAAATGAGGTTTGAAAGCTGGCACAGTCCCCCGCCGACGCCCGCAACGGCCCTGCCGTTGCGCAGCAGCATACCGGGCAGATAGCCCTTCCTCGCCGTCGGGCGGCCGATGAGATACCAGTAGCTGAAGGTCTGCCCCGGGTGGAGCACGATGCCGTTCACCCGCACGGAGGCAAGGCGGAGGTTTGTCACCTTGTTCTCCTGCATCCACATATCCACGTCCCGCAGCCTGCGCATCAGGGGCGTTTTGTGACTCGCCGCGCTGTAAGGCAGGATCGCTTCACAGCGCTCACGTGCAAAGGAGCTTCGCTCCTTGAGCCACAGGAGCTTGCGCAGGGTCCCATAGTAGGCCCCGCCGAGAGCGAGGCGCAGGTCGGAGCGGGCAACGGGTTCCTTCATCGGTCGTTCCTCCTTGCTTTTTCTTGTTTCTATTCGCGCGGTCCGGGCAGGAAACGCTCTCCTTCGCGCCGCGCGATCATGGTGCCGGCGGACAGCTCGGTGAGCGCGGCGTCAAAGCCCGCCGCATTCTCCTGCGGCAGCAGGATGCGGACGCTCACCGCCGCGCCGAAGTCGGTGCCCTCCACCGTGCCGCCGTGGGCGGTGGCGAGCAGCTTCAGGCGCTCGAGCATCGGATAGGGGCAGTCTACCGTCACGGCAGACCACAGGCGCATCCGCGCCTTGCCCGCCGCGTCAAGCGCGTCCTTCGCGGACTTTGCGTAGGCGCGCGTCAGCCCGCCCGCGCCGAGCAGCACACCGCCGAAGTAGCGCGTCACAACGCAGACGACATTCTCCACGCCCTCGCGCTGAAGGACGTTGAGCATCGGCTGACCGGCGGTGCCCTGCGGCTCGCCGTCGTCGCCGTAGCGCACGACGCCACCCTCGTGCAGGACGTAGCACCAGCAGTTGTGGCGCGCGTCGTAGTATTTTTTCCGCATCTCGTCGAGGAAAGCGCGGGCCTCGGCCTCGGTCTCCACGCGGCGGATGTGGCCGAGAAAGCGCGAGCGCTTTTCAGTGAACTCCGCTTCCCCCACGTCCACGGGGACATAGTAGCTCTGCGGTGCGCTCACTCCCAGTCCTCCTTCGGCTCGGTGTAGCCCTCGACGTAGTCCTTGACCCGGCCGAGCACGCGCGGCGTGCAGACCGCCACAATGTCGATGGTCTCGCCGTACTCCACGCTCTCGACCTTGGCCTCACGGTAGAGGCTGTCGAGCCAGCCGCCCTTGTCGTAGGGCAAATGGATGGTCACGCGGCGCGTGCCCTTGTCAAGCTCGGCGTCGATGGCGCGCAGCAGCTCGTCGAGCCCCTCGCCGGTCCTGGCGCTGAGGTTCACCGTGCGCTCGCCGTGCGGGCGGATATCGCCGTAGAACAGGTCGGACTTGTTGTACACGCGGATGCAGGGGATGCCCTCCGCGCCGAGGTCGTGGATGAGCTGATCCACCACCTCCGCCTGCGCGATCCACTCAGGGTTGGAAATGTCGATGACGTGCAGCAGAAGGTCGGCATACTCCAGCTCCTCAAGCGTCGCCTTGAAGGCGTCGATGAGCTGATGCGGCAGCTTGCGGATGAAGCCGACCGTGTCGGAGATGACGACATCGAGCGTGTCGGAGACGGTCAGCAGCCGGGTGGTGGTGTCGAGCGTATCGAACAGCCGGTTATTCGCCGGAATGTCCGCGCCGGTGAGGGCGTTGAGCAGCGTCGATTTGCCTGCGTTCGTATAGCCGACGATGGCAACGACCGGGATCTCATTCTTCATCCGACGCTCGCGCTGCGTGCCGCGCACGCGGCGCACCTCGTCCAGATCCTCCTTGAGCTTGTCGATCTTGCGGTGGATGTGGCGGCGGTCGGTCTCGAGCTGCGTTTCGCCAGGGCCTTTGGAGCCGATGGGCCCCTTGCCGCTCGTGCCCGCCTGACGCTCCAGGTGCGTCCACATGCCGATCAGGCGCGGCAGCAGATATTGGTACTGCGCCAGCTCAACCTGCAAGCGGCCCTCCTTTGTTTTGGCACGCTGGGCAAAAATATCAAGGATCAGCCCGCTGCGGTCGAGCACCTGCACGCCCAGATCCTCCGTCAGCACGCGCATCTGCGAGGGTGACAGGTCGTTGTCGAAGATCGCCATCGTCGCCTCGGTCGAGCCGATAAGCTCCTTGATCTCCGCCACCTTGCCCTCGCCGATGAAGCTGCGCGGATTCGGGGACGGAAGGTTTTGCAGCACGGTCGCAACGCTCACCGCGCCGGCGGTCTCGACGAGCGCGGCAAGCTCGTCCATGCTCTCCTCGTCCGCGCTGTCCGCCTTGAGCACCGGCGAGGAAAGACCGACAAGCACCACGCGGTCGCGCGGCTGCTCCACGGTTTTGAGTTTGTTTTCTTCCATAGGAATCACCTTTTCTGCGTTTCTTTCCTTCAGTATACGCAAGGGAACGAAAAATGTAAAGAAAAAGAGGTCTGCTTCCGCAGACCTCTTTCGCAGTTCTTACTTGTCCAGACCGAACTTCTTGTTGAACTTGGCAACGCGGCCGCCGGTATCGACCAGCTTCTGCTTGCCCGTGAAGTAGGGGTGACACTTTGAGCACACTTCCACCTTGATGTTCGCCTTGGTGGAACCTGTCTCAATCACATTACCGCAGGCGCAAGTAATAGTAGTCTGCTGATAATTGGGATGGATTCCTTCCTTCATTGCTCGTGTTCACCTCTTTCCGATCCGAGAGTGCTTTCGTCAAAAAGCCAAAAAGGATAATATCACGCTTTTCGCCAAATTGCAAGCACAAATTTTGTACTTTTCGATAAAATCATCAAAAGTTGCCGCAGCACGTGCAATTTTCAGCGGAAAACGTTCCCCTCTGTATCGTAAATTTCCGTGCGGCGCACGCGGACGAAGTCCGGCTTGAGCGACGGAAGCTCGCGCTCGATCGCCTGTGCGAGATAGGCGGGGTTCAGCCCCGGGTTCTGCGCGGCGACCACGGCGTCGGCAAGGATGCTTCCGTCCTGCTCGGTGAGGGTCATTTCGCGGATCAGCGGCGCAATGTCGATCTGCGCGAGCTCCTTATGCTTGGTGCGCTTTTCAATCATCAGCGTTTCGCGCGCGAACAGCGCGCGCAGCGCGTCCGCCGTGCCGGCGGGCACGCCGTTATCATAGAGCAGCTCCAGCCGTGCGCGCAGGAACGTGAACTCGCGCACGGGGCGCGTGACCGGATAGCACTCCCGCACGCGCAAGCCCGCGGGCAGACCCGTGTTGAGCTTTTCGGCGATGCCCGCGCCGTCGGTCTCCTCCACCGTTTCAAAGTCGAGCAGCTCGCAGTCGCTCGACTGCCCCACCGGCAGCGGCAGGACGATGGAGATGATGGGGTGCGGGTGAAAGCCGTTGGAGTGCTTGAGGTGCAGCTCCGCACGGGGAAACACACGTTGGAAGGTTCGCATCGTGTCGAGGTGCGAGATGTAGGAGGCCTGCGCCTCCTTGGTGAAAAGAAGTCTCAGCTTAGCCATCGCATGGCCTCCCCAATAAGAGATTCGCGCCGCAGCCGTTGCAGTGTGTGCGGCAGTCCGGCGTGGTGACGGACTGGTAGCACCGCTCATGCTCGCGCCAGAGGTACTGCTCCGTCACGCCGCTCGAGATCATCGCCCAGGGCATCAGCTCGTCCTTTTCGCGCTTGCGGTTGGCGTAAAAGTGCGGGTCAAGACCGCACTCCTCAAAAGCCTCGAGCCAGCGGTCGAGGGAGAAATACTCCTCCCACGCGGAGAGGTGCTCGCCCTTGCGCCACGCCGTTTCGATCACCCTGCAAAGCCGCCGGTCGCCGCGAGAAATGACGGCCTCCATATAGCTCGTGTCGGAATCGTGCCAGTTGTAGGTAACGGATTTCGTCAGCATATTCTCGCGCAGCAGCTTCACGCGGCGCTCGTACTCCTCCTTGGGGATCTGCGGCTCCCACTGAAACGCCGTGTGCGCCTTGGGCACAAACCACGAGGTCGAGACCGTGATGCGCACGCCGCGGTTCTTGTTGCTCGCGCTCTCGCGCCATGCGTGCATGACGTGGGACGCGACCTCGGCAATGCCGAGCACGTCCTCGTCCGTCTCGGTCGGAAGTCCCAGCATGAAGTAGAGCTTGACCGCGCTGTAGCCGCCGGCAAAGGCGCGGCGGCAGGAGGCCAGCAGGTCCTCCTCGGTGAGATTCTTGTTGATGGCGTCGCGCAGGCGCTGCGTGCCGGCCTCGGGCGCAAAGGTCAGGCCGGTCTTTCTTCCCTTTTGCAGCCGCTCCATGAGCGCCATGGAGAAGTTGTCGGCGCGCAGGCTCGGGAGCGAAAGATTCACATGACGCTGCGCGCAGAACTCCTCCAGATCGTCGCAGAGCTGTACAAGCGGGCGGAAATCCGAGGTCGAGAGCGAGGAGAGCGTCATCTCCTCGTAGCCGGAATCCTCGATGGCCTCCTTGGCGTATTCGACCAGCAGCTTTTCCGAGCGGTTGCGCACGGGGCGGTAGACATAGCCCGCCTGGCAGAAGCGGCAGCCGCGGATGCAGCCGCGGAAAAGCTCGAGTGTGGTGCGGTCCTGCACGATCTCGGTGGAGGGCACGATGGTCTTGGCGGGATACCATGCCTTGTCCATGTCGCGCATGATGCGCTTGGTGACGACCTTCGGCGCGCCGTCCTTCGGCGTGATCGACTTCACCGTGCCGTCAGCGTTGTAGTCCACCTCGTAGAGACCGGGAACATAAATGCCGTCCAGCTGCGCGGCGGCACGGAGAAACTGCTGCTTCGTCCAGCCCTCGCGCCGCGCCCTGCGGTGCAGCTCGATCAGCTCGACGTTCATCTCCTCGCCCTCGCCGATCTCGGCAATGTCAATAAAATCCGCGATCGGCTCGCAGTTGAACATCGCCGTGCCGCCCGCGATGACGAGCGGGGTCAGCTCCGTGCGCTCGCTCGCGTGGAGCGGCACGCCCGCCAGATCGAGCATATTCAGCATGGCGGGAAACGCCATCTCGTAGCCGACGGAAAAGGCGATGATGTCGAAATCGCGGATGGGATCACCGGACTCGAGCGCATAGAGCGGCAGGCCGGCACGGCGCATCTCCTCCTCCATGTCGCCCCAGGGGGCGAAAACACGCTCACACCAGACGCCTTCCATGTTGTTCATAATGCCGTAGAGGATCCGCATACCGAGGTTCGACATACCGATCTCATAGGTGTCCGGGAAGCAGAAGGCCACGCGGGTATCGACCTGCGAGAGGTCCTTCATCACCGCGTTGTACTCGCCGCCCACATAGCGCGCCGGCTTCTGCACGCGGGGCAGGATGCGTTCCAATCGTTTGTCCACAGGCAAGCTCCTTTTCTATTGAGAGACATTGACCGTATTTTACACGCTTTTCCCGCCGCGCGCAAGCCCCAGTTGGCGCAGCGTTCCCCAGAGAAGGCCGAAGGCAGCAAAAGCAAAGAGCCATCCGCTGTGCAGCTCCAGCGAGAGCTTGAGTCCCAGCGCACAAAGCGCGAGCGAGCAGGCAAGGCTGACCGCCGCGGTGATACGCTCCCCCGTGGCCGGCCCGAGAAAGAAGGACAGGGCAAGGCAGAGCGCCCGCGCGCCGTCGAGCGGAACGACCGGCAGGAGGTTGAAGGCCGCGAGCACAAGGTGCGCTCCGGCAAAGACAAAGCACCACTCCCGCCACGTCCGCAGGCCGAGGAGCGCGAGGAGAACGGCGCAGAAAAGGTTGACTGTCACCCCCGCGAGCGTGACGATCAGTTCGCGCCCATAGGAGAGCCGCGCGAGGGCGGGAGCGTCCAGCTCCGCGCCGAACGCTGTAAGGCGGAAGCGCTTGACGGATACGCCGTAGTAGCGCATGGCAGCGAGGTGGCCCAGCTCGTGCAGCGCTGCGGCGGTCAGGATCGCCGCAACGACCGTGAGCGGAGAAACGATGGCGGCGAGCAGCACGAGCAGCCAGAAGCTCGCGTTCACGCGCACGGCGGCGCTAAACGGTCTTTGCCGCATAGGCAATGGGATCGAGGTATTTTGAGCCGCTGAGCAGCTCGAAGTGCAGGTGCGCGCCCGTGGCGTTGCCGGTCGCGCCGACCGCGCCGAGCGTATCGCCGCGCAGAACGCTCTGCCCGGAGGAGACCGTTATTTTGCTGCAATGGGCGTAAAGCGTCTCATAGCCGTCCGCGTGGCGGACGGTCAGATATTTGCCGAGCACGGTGCTCTCCCCCACCACGCCGACCGTACCGTCGGCAAAGCAGGCAAAGGGCGTGCCCTCATCGGCGGCGAGGTCAAGGCCGGTATGAAAGGCCTCCTCACCCGTATTCGGGTCCTCGCGCCAGCCGAAGCCCGAGGTCAGCGTGCCGTCGAGCGGTGACACATAGGAAAAGGGCAGCGTCGGCTGCGCGTCGAGCACATAATCCGGCAGGGGCTTGGCTGCGGCATCCTCCTCGTTTGTTCCGGCCGGCTGTGCGATCTCCGCCCCGCCGCCGACCTCCGCGGCGTCCTGCATACCGCTGCCGCCAAACACGGCGACGTAGGCATTGCCGAGGGACTCCGCGAATCGTTCGGGCGCGGCGACCGCGTGGCCGATGGCGGAGAACGCCTCGGTAAAGTCCGCGTCGCGCACGAGCCATTGGGCAAGCGTACCGCGGAAGGCCGAAAGATTCCCCGGCAGCACGAGCTTGAGCAGCACGAGCGAGACGAATAGCACGCCGCAGACGGTCAGACGCAGAAGGCGGAGCTGCGATGTGCCGGAGGGCTGCTGTTCCCTGCGGCGGCTTCCTGCGGCGGCGCTTCGCTTTGTCCGCGCGGCAGCGCGGCGTTTCCCCTGTGCGCGCGCCCAGCGGCGCAGACGCATTCTTACGGTCATAGGCTCTTCCTCCCTTGGCTTTCGTTTTGGGACAGTCTATGCCGCGGCATCGCCGCTTATGCCCGCACGCAGAAAAAGAGCCGCCCGCCGGCGGCTCTTGCAGTCATTTGACATAGTGGGCAAAGAAATTTTCCAAAATGCGCTGTCCGTCCCGGTGCGCGGCATTCTGCAGCTCCGGGTGGAACTGCGCGCCGAAGATGGGCCGCGACTCGTGCGCAAGCATCTGCACACGGCAATTTTCCCGGGAAGCGAGCAGGCGAAAGCCCTCCGGCACCGTGCTGAGCTGGCCGCGATGGTGCTCGAAGCAATGGAGCGTACCGCTCAGGCCGGTGAGCAGCGGATGCTGCGCAAGGACGGTCTGCGGCAGAAAGCCAAACTCCTCGTACCCCTCACCCGGATAGACGAGCGGTGCGCCGAAGGCGATGCCGATGAGCTGCAGGCCCGCGCAGATGCCGAAGAGCGGGGCCGTTGTTTCACGAATGAGCGCAAGCTCGTCGGCAAAGGTCTCGTGCAGACGCTCGCGGTCCCAGTCGGTGAAGCAGCCGGAGAGGAAGATGGCATCCGGCGCAGAGTCGAGCGTCCTGAGCTGTGTATAGTGCCGCACGGTGACCGTTCCGAACGCAGCGAGCTTCGCAGAGAGCGCGTCGATGTTATAAAGCGGGTCGGTAAGACCGAGCTCTCCCGCGCGGGCGATCCGACCACGGTCTTCGGGCGTCGGCTCGTTGTTGATGAGCAGCAGCTCTCTCATGTCAGTCCTCCAGAAGCGCACCGGACAGGTGCAGGATCGCCTCGAGCACGCCGCCGCCGACGGCGGTCGCCTTGTCCGAGACCGTATAGCAATTTTCCACATTGCCGCGCGGGTCCACGTCGCCGGACTTCATGCCCTTGCGGACGGGGATGCCGTCGGCGATCAGGCCGCGGAGCACGCCGTCGATGGTGCAGACCATCGGCTCGCCGGACACATAGCCCGCGACGTCGCCGGCCTTCACAAGGTCGCCGATCCTGCGCACGGAGCGAAACGCGCCGTCCGCAGGCGCGCGGAGCACGCGCTCGCCGGCAAAGCCGCCGATAAGCCCGGGGACGTTTGTGTTCGGAATAGCGCTGCCGGAGTAGATGACGCGGCCGAGCGTGTGGCCGCGCATGGTCTCGATGACCGCGTGGCAGTCCTCCCCCGCCGTGAAGCCGGGGCCGACGCCGACGACGACCGGCGCGTCGGTGATCCTCGTGCCAAGGTTGCGCTTGGCAAGGATAGCGTCCACCAGCGCGTCCGGCGCGAGCGCTTCACGGCAGGCGCAGCCGTGGTCGGCGAGCACAGGGACAATGCCCTGCGCGAGCAGGGCGCGCGCCTCGTCCGCGTTTGCAGCCAGACGGGCGGTCACATCCTCGACCGTCGTTTCGCCGTAGACGATGGCTTCGGAGAAGGCGACCGTGCGGCGGATGGCCGTCGGGCGCTCCAGATCGGTCAGCACGACCCGGATGCCGCTGCGCCAAAGGCGCAGCGCGATGCCGGTGGCGAGATCGCCAGCCCCGCGGATCAGCGCAAGCATAGATATACCCCCTTGTGCAGGCTCCCCGCCGTGACCGGACAGGTAAGCCGGTTCGCGAGCGCGGCGGCGCGGTCGTAGTCCTCCGCCGTCTCGACCTTATTGATGTAAACGCGGTCGCCGAGACCCTCGGCGAGCAGGACCGCGGCCTCCAGCTCCGGCGTGACGTCCGTCTCCTCTGAAGCGCCGCAGCGCGCGGCGTATAATTCCGAGCGGTGGCAGACCGCGCGGATGGGCTTGCCGAAGCCGTCCGCACCGACGACCAGCACGACGCGCTGGGCATTTGCCGGAATGACCGGCTCATGCGGCGCGTGCGCCTTGAGCGGCAGACGCCTGGAGCCGTCGGCCTCAACGAGCACATAGTCGGCGAGCCGCGCGAGCGCGTCAAAGGAGAGCGACGGCGCTCCGAGCTTTCCCTCGGCGGACGGCTCCCCGACGCAGACCGCGCCGTGCGCGCTGAGCGCGGCGGAGACCTCCGCTTCACTCGCCCGCTCCAGCACCTCGTACTGCGTCGGGCGCATGGTGTGGGTCGAGGTGCAGAGAAGGACCGTGCCCTTTTTCCGCAGCTCCTCCGTGAGCGTATAGAGCAGCGTCGTTTTTCCGCCGCCGCCGATGAGCGCGGTGACGCCGCGACCGATATTCAGCAATGGCGCGATCTGCATAGCAATACTCCTTTACAGATGCTCCGCGCGGTGGCGGATCATCTCGGCCGCGACGCTGATGGCGATTTCCTCCGGCGTTTCAGCCAGGATCGGCAGACCGATGGGCGCGTGAACGCGGTCGATGTCCTGCTGCGAGAAGCCCGCCGCGGCGAGCCTTTCGCGCGTGAGCGTGACCTTCTTCCGGCTGCCGATGCAGCCGATGTAGGTCGCCGGCGTGCGAAGCACCTGCTCTAAGATCTCGTAGTCCGCCTGATGGCCCGGCGTCATGACCACGGCATAGTCGTCGGCGGTCAGCGAGACCTTGTCAAAAATACGGCAGAAATCGCCGACGACGATCTCATGCGCCGTGGGGAAATGTGTGGGGCTTGCCAGCTCCGCGCGGTTATCGTACACCGTGACCTCAAAGCCGATATAGTGCAGCACCGGGGCGAGGGCGCGGCCGACATGGCCCGCGCCGAAGAGGTAGACGCGCCCCGCGCGGACGATGGGCTCGACAAAGGTGCTGCCGTCCCAGTAGGGTCGGGAGGTAAAGAAGCCCTCCGTGCCGTGGCGCAGCTCGTCCGCCGTAAGGAGGCGAAATTCGCGCAGCGTCTCGCCGTCGAGCACGAGGCAGAGCCATACGTTTCTGCCGCTGCCGAGCGCGTCGCGCCAGACGCGCAGCACTCCGATCTGCGCGGCGTTCTCAGGCGAAATATACTGGAACCAAACCGTCACGTCGCCGCCGCAGACCATGCCCGTGCTGTTCGCTGCCTCGGGGTGGAGCGCAAAGTCCCGCAGGGCGTTCCGTTTCCCCTCCAGCAGCTCGCGCGCGAGGAGAATGGACTGCCGCTCCACCGCGCCGCCGCCGACCGTGCCGAGCGCCGTGCCGTCGGCAAAGACCGCCATGTGTGCACCCACACCGCGCGGGGAGGAGCCGTCGGCCTTCAGGATGCTGCAGAGCATCACGCCCTCGCCGCGCGTCAAAGCGGAAAGCATTGTGTTTAAAATCTCTTTCATTGCGTTATCCTTTATAAAGAATGGTTTTTGGGTATTATAGCAACGATCTGCCGGCAATGCAAGTCTCATTCACAGCGCCTTTGACAAATGAAAAAATTTCCTGTAAAATATGGGAACCTTTTTGGGTTTTCTGCGTCTATATGTCTCGGCGTCACTTCTGTGACCGGCAAAATACATTTTCCAAGGAGAATCAACACGATGAAAAGAACACTTTCCCTCATGCTCGCGCTTGTCATGGCCGTTTCGCTGATGGCCTGCGGCAAAAAGGACGACGGCAAGAGCAACGCCGACGCTCCCGCCGACTCCCTTGCCCTGCTCACCAAGGTTTGGGACAGCTACACCGACGACGAGAAGTTCCCCGCTGCCGGCGGCGACTATGAAACCAGCGTTGACGATGCCCCCGGCGCGTTCGACCCCTCCAACGCGGACAACCTTAACTTCCTGCTCACCGTGCCGACTGAGGACGCCTCTCTCATCGACGACGCCGCCTCCCTCATGCACATGATGAACGCCAACACCTTCACCTGCGGCGCGCTGCGCGTGAAGAACGGCGACGACGCGGCGAAGCTCGCCGAGGACCTGCGCGACGCCATCCAGAACAAGCAGTGGATGTGCGGCTTCCCCGACAAGCTGGTCATCGCCACGCTGGGCAATTATGTCGTCTCCGTCTACGGTGACGAGGAGCTGGTGAACACCTTCCGCGATAAGCTTCAGGCGGCGTATTCCGACGCTGCCATCGCCTATGACGAGATGATCGGCGAAGGTGAGTTCTCCGACGGCGAAGACACCGCCCTTGAAGCGCCTGTCGCCTAAGCGCGCAATAATACAGCAGCGCCCGAACCGCTTTGGTGCGGGCGCTGTCCATTTCAAATGAGGAGCCAACCGTATGCTGTTTTCCAGTATTCCCTTCCTTTTCTATTTCCTGCCCTGCGTGTTCGTGCTCTATTTCCTTGTTCCGATGCGTTGGAAAAATACCGTGCTGCTGCTCGCAAGCCTGTTCTTCTACGCCTGGGGCGAGCCGAAATTCGTTGTTTTCATGCTCGCGTCCATCGTACAGGGCTATGTGCTTGCCCGTCTGGTGGAGAAATACCAGGCGGACCGCAGGCGTGCGAGGCTCTTTCTGACGCTCTCGCTCGTGTTCAGTCTGGGACTTCTGGGCTACTGCAAGTACGCGGACTTCTTCCTCTCCGGCTTTAACGCGCTCACGGGGCTGCATATTCCGCTGCTCCGCGTGGCGCTGCCCATCGGCATCAGCTTTTATACGTTTCAGATCCTCAGCTATGTGGCGGACGTCTACCGCGGCGACGTGAAGGCGCAGCGTAATTTTATCGACCTTGCCGCCTACGTCGCCATGTTCCCGCAGCTCATCGCCGGCCCCATCGTGCGCTACTCGGACATTGCCTCTCAGCTGGAGCATCGCACCCATTCCCTCGCGGACGTTGCCGCCGGCGCGCGGCGCTTCGTGCTGGGGCTGGGCAAAAAGGTGCTGCTGGCGAACGTCTTTTATGAGCTTATCACGACGTTCAAGGCGAGCGGCGACCGCTCCGTGCTCTTTTACTGGCTCTACGCCGCCGCCTGCGTGCTGAACATCTATTTCGATTTCTCCGGCTACAGCGACATGGCCATCGGCCTTGGGCGCATCTTCGGCTTCCGCTATCTTGAGAACTTCGACTATCCCTACATCTCCGCGAGCATCACGGAGTTCTGGCGGCGCTGGCACATGAGCCTTGGCTCATGGTTCCGCGACTATGTATATATCCCGCTCGGCGGCAACCGCGTGAGCAAAGCAATGTGGCTGCGCAATATTCTGATCGTCTGGCTGCTGACCGGTCTCTGGCACGGCGCGGCGTGGAACTTTGTGCTGTGGGGGCTATTCTTCGCCGTGTTCCTGACGGCGGAAAAGCTCTGGTACGGCAGGGCGCTTGCGAAAACGCGCGTTTTCAAGCACATCTACGTTCTGCTGCTCGTCATTGTGAGCTTTGTGCTCTTTGACGCGAACAGCGTCGGCGAAGCTGCCGCGGCCATCGGCGGACTGTTCGGCGCGGCGGGCGTGAGCGCGATCGACCCGATCAGCCTGTACTACCTCCGGAGCTTTGCCGTGGTGTTTCTCATCGGCATCGTCGGCGCGACGCCGCTGCCAAAGCGGGCCGTGGAAAGGCTTGGCTCGACCAGAGCCGGAGCAATGGTCGTCGATGTGCTCGAGCCGCTCGTGCTCGTCTCTGTGCTCGCGGTCTCGACCGGCTACCTTGTGGACGGCTCATTCAATCCGTTCCTGTATTTCCGCTTCTAAGGGGGTGCGAGGATGAACAAACGCATCAAAAATATTGTGACCGTCGTGCTCCTTGCCGCGTTTCTTTTCGGCTTCGGGGCATGGGCGGCGCTCAAGCCCGCCGACAGTCTCTCGCTCAGCGAGCGGCGCAGGCTCAAGCAGCTTCCCGCCGTCCGCATGGACGCCGTGCTCAGTGGCAAATTCATGTCCGACTTTGAGGGCTATGCGCTCGACCAGTTCCCTCTGCGCGACGAGTGGCGCACGCTCAAGGCGCTCAACCGGCTCTACGTCTACCGGCAGAAGGACAACAACGGCGTTTATATCAAGGACGGCTATGCCGCAAAGCTCGAATATCCGATGAACGAAAGCTCCATCGACCACGCCGCCGAGCGCTTCCGCTACCTCTACGAGAATTTCATGGCGGACGTTGGCGCAAGGGTCTATCTCTCCGTCATCCCCGATAAGAACTACTTTCTCGCGGAGACGAACGGCTATCCCGCCATTGACTACGAAGCCTTCGTCGAGGCCCTGCTGGAGCAGACGGACTTCGCGCAGTATATTGACCTCTTCGGTCAGCTGACGTTGGACGATTACTACCGCACGGACTCCCACTGGCGGCAGGAAAGGCTGCCCGCCGTGGCAGCGTACCTCGCGCGTGAGATGGGCGTGACGCTCACGGACGAATACACGGAGCAGGTGCTCGACCGCCCCTACTACGGCGTGTACTACGGCTACGCGGCGCTGCCCATGCAGCCCGACGAGCTGCGCTATCTCACGAGTAAAACGCTGGAGGACTGCACGGTCTACAACTACGAGACCGGCAGGCCCGGCGCGGTGTACGACATGGAAAAGGGCGCGGGGAACGACCCCTATGAGCTGTTCCTCTCCGGCTCGGTCTCCCTCCTGTCGATCGAAAAACCGAACGCCGAAACCGACCGCGAGCTGATCGTCTTCCGCGACTCCTTCGGCAGTTCCCTTGCTCCCCTGCTCGCCGAGGGCTACGCAAAGATCACGCTGGCGGATATCCGCTATCTTCCCTCCTCCCAGATGGGCAAGCTGCTGGACTTCACCGACGCGGACGTGCTGTTCCTCTACAGCGTGCCGGTGCTCAACAACAGCGATACGCTGAAATAAGGACGCAAAAAAGCGCCGCAGCCGCGGCGCTTTTTTCTCTGTCTTTCTTTGCTCAGTCGTTGATGGTGCTGAGCATTCCGAAGTATTTTTCGTGCTTTTCCTGATACTCGCGGTTGAACACCGGGTCGTTGCCCTGATGCAGACGGTGGATATACTCGTGATGGCTGTTCATAACCGAGGGATCGAACTGCGAGATGGTGTAGACGCCGAGGTTGGAGCACTGGTCGGCGATACGCTCGGCGTTGATGAGAATATCGAGGAACACGAGTCCCGCGTAGACCGTACACTGCCCGTCGCGCAGGCGGCGGATGTGGTTGGTGCGGAGCGTCGCCACCATGTCGTCCACGACCTCCTCCACCGGCTCGATGCGGCGGGCGGTCTGCGCGTCCACGGCGGTGAAGCTGCGGTAGGCGTAGTCCATGATCTCGCGCAGAGCCTCGCCGAGCACCTGCAGCTCCTGCTGCGCGGTCTCGGAAAATTCAATGCCCTTGCCGCGCAGCTCCTCGGCATTCTCCGTGAGGTTCACGGCATAGTCGCCGATGCGCTCAAACTCGGAGAAGCATTGGATGTAGTAGTTCAGCAGGTCGTTGCCGTGTCCCGGCGGAACGTGGCTGGAGAGCTTGATGAGATAATTGTCCACGCTGTCGGCCAATGCGTCGATGTGGTCCTCGTTGCGGTCGATCACGTCGATGGTATGCCGGTCGAAATGATGCAGAACGTCCAGCGCGCTCATCACGCCCGTACGCGCAAGGCGCGCCATGGCGCCGATGGCGTCCGACGCGGCGGAGAGCGCCAGCGCGGGCGAGGCAAAGAATTTTTCGTCGAGCTGGGAGAGCTCGTGGTCGACGTTCTCGCCGATCTGCTGATCGTCCTTGACGAGGACGCGGGAGAGCTTTTCAAACTGCCCGCACACCGGCAGGAGCAGGATCGCGGTGGAAAGGCGGAAGATCGTGTGGACGTTCGCGATGGCGCCGGAGGTCATCGTCTGCCCCCACAGGCCGTCGAGCGCGCCCGCATGATGCAGGACGGTCAGCGCCGTGATGATGATGACGGAGGCGCAGAGGTTGAAGATGATGTGGACGACGCCCGTGCGCTTGGCGTCCGCCTTCGAGCCGATGGAGCAGACGATGGCGGTGGTCACGCAGTCGCCGATGTTCACGCCGATGATGATGGCATAGACCGAGCCGAAGGTCAGCGCGCCCGTCATGGAGAGCGCCTGCAGGATGCCGATGGTCGCCGACGAGCTTTGAATGAGGAAGGCAACGCCCGTACCGGCGAGAAAGCCGAGCACCGGCGCGTCGGCAAGGCCGGAGAACATCTGTGCAAACGCGGGCGACTCACCCAGTGGGCTGACCGCTGCTGTCATGTTCAGAAGGCCGGTAAAGAGGATGCCGAAGCCCATCGTGATGCTGCCGACGGTGTCGCTGTGCGGCGTCTTGATGGCCATGATGAAGAGGATGCCCGCGATGGCGGCGAGGGGCGCAAGCGTGGAGGGCTTGAAGATGTTGAGCCACGCGCCGCCGTCGGCGTTGAGGTCGAGCAGTCGGATGATCTGACCCGTGATGGTCGTGCCGACGTTCGCACCGAGGATGATGCCGATGGACTGGTGCAGCGTCAGCACACCCGCGCCGACAAGGCCCGAGGTGAGCACGATGGTCGCCGTCGAGCTCTGAATGACCGCCGTGACCGCAAGGCCGAGCAGGAAGCCGACGAGCGGATTGTTCGTCACCTTCTCCATCGCCGCCTTGAGCGCACCGGACGAGCCCTTCTTCAATCCGTCGCCCATGAGCTGCATACCGTAGAGAAACAGCGCCAGCCCGCCGAAGAGCGAAATAAAGTTAAAAATCGTCATACCGTCACCAATCTTCTGTGTGTTCCCGATCCGTATTTTACAGTTCCCGTGGCAGAGATGGCATACTGCGCCAAACTCCACCAAATATTATGGTAGCAGAAATTTACAGAATTGCAAGGATTTTCGCAGAAAAGTCCCATATAATTTCCGTCCATATCTTTCTGCTTGCAATTTGACTTTCCTGTGGTACAATAACGGAAGAAAATGCCACTGCATTTTGAGGAGGTTTTACCATGCTCAACAAGTCCAATCCCATCGGCGTGATGGACAGCGGCATCGGCGGACTGACCGTCGTGCGCGAGCTGCAGCGCATCCTGCCCGGTGAGGACATCATCTACTTCGGTGACAGCGCCAACTGCCCCTACGGCAACAAGACCGCAGATCAGATCTTTGAGCTGAGCTGCCATATGCTCCAGTTCCTCGGCTCCAACGGTGTGAAGTGTACCGCCGTGGCGTGCAACACCATCTCCACGATGGCGGAGCGTCTTCGTCCCTGCTTCGACTTCCGCATCATCAGCATCGTGGAGGAGGCCGCCAAGTACGTCATCCGCGAGAAGCTCTCCAGCGTCGGCCTGATCGGCACGGAATTCACCGTCGCCTCCGGCAAGTATGCCGAGCTCATCCATCAGGGCAACCCCGACTGCCATGTGGTCGGCAAGGGCTCTCCCCTGCTCGCGGCGCTCGTGGACCGCGGCGACTTCAACCAGCACGACATCAATCTTGAGATCACCACGCAGGTCGACAACATTCTCTCCCGCGAGAAGGTCAGCGACCTGATTCTCGGCTGCACGCACTACCCCATCGTGGAGGAAAACTTCCACGAGTGCTATCCGCAGCTGCACCTTATCAACCCCGCGCTCGAGCAGGCGAATGCCGTCAAGGCGTACCTCGCCGAGCAGAATGCCCTGAACCCGCAGAAGAAGGGCACCTTCACCATCTGTACCAGCGGCGACCCGCAGGTGTACGTCAACGTCGGCAAGCGTCTCGGCCTCTTTGAGGCGAGCGAGCTGAAGGTCGTTCACATCTGAAAACAGCAAAAGGAAAGCGCAGCCGGCGGCTGCGCTTTCTCTTTGCCTTTTTTACTTTTCGCGCTTGCGGAGATAGTATGCCGCCGCGGCGACGACCTCAACAGCATAGACGCCATAGAACACCATGTTGATGTGCTTTGCCTTCTGCCGCGCCAGCGACATCGCCTCCTGCGTGTAGACGGTGACGGGCAGATAGCCGTCTGCCTTTGGCCCTGTCCGCCACAAAACGACCGAGCGGTTGCGCCAGATGAAGTAGCAGAGCACATTTCCGTTGTCGTCCTCAATGGTCGCGCCCTCGGTCTGCGAGCGATAGATCGGCGTGTCATTCTCGTAGTAGAGCGGGCTTTCGGCAACGGCGGTATCCGGCGCAAACCCTCCGCCGCTGTCATAGGTCGGCTTGACGGGCTTTCGCATATAACGCTTGAACGAGTCAAAGTCCGTGAACTCCACGCCCTCGGCGAGCCGCCTTGTGTCGCCGAAGCCGACGAGCGCGCGGTTGATAAAGGCGCTCAGCGCCAGCGCCGCGCAGAGCGTGAGCGCTGTGGTGCGCAGGAGCCTGTCGTTTTTGCGCTGCGCCTCCGTTTTCTCCTCCGGCGGGAGGAAACTCTTTTTCACCAGCCGCCGCTCGACGAGCCGCACAGCAAGTACGCCTGTGACAAGAGCGGTAAGCAGAACCAGCGCTGCCTGCCAAAAATCAAGTGAGATCCCGACGCCCGTGCGGCTGACGGTGAAGCCGTTTATTGTAACAGGGTGGAACGCCCACAGCAGCGGCAGCGTGCAGGCAAAGAGCACCCATGCGGCCCCGTAGGTCCGCTCCGCGCCGCGGACGACCGCGCGGCGGAAGGCGTCCACATCCTCCCCCTCCTCGTCGTGTATGGCAAGGAGCGCGGCATTGAGCTGCACGGTCTCAACGGCGGCCGCCGCGACAAAGAACACCGCGCCGAGGAAGAAGCCGAGCAGCGCGCGGTCAAGGGCACTGTTGCACGCCATCGCCACAAGGAAGCCCGCGGCGGCAAGCGCGAGCGCGATGCAGCAGCGCGAGCGAAAGCGCGAAAGGCTCGCCGCGAGCAGGTGCTTTTTCTGCTGCTCGCCCTTTGGCGTGGACTGTGCGCCCTGCTCCTCCCCCGCCGCGGCACGTTCGCCGCGCAGCAGCTCGTCGCAGGTCACACCGAACACCTCCGCGATGACCGGAATAAGCGCAAGATCCGGCGCACCGTCGTCGCGTTCCCAGCGGGAGACGGACTTGTCCGACACGTTCAGCCGCTCCGCCAGCTCCTTCTGCGTCATGCCGCTCGCGCGGCGCAGGGCCGCGAGGAAGCTGCCCATTGTTTTCTTTTCCATAAAAGCGACCTCCTTTTGGTCTTTGGATGGCTCGATTCTACCGCCGCGTCAGAGAGAATGCCACCCAACGGAGCGGGACTGTCTCTCGCCGTGCGAGAATTTTACTCCTTCCCGGCCAATTTCGGCAGCTCCCAGCCGACGAGCAGCGGCCCGCGCCCCACGGTGATGCGCGCCGTCGGCGCGACGATGTGGTTGCTCACGCCGAGCGGGAAGCCGCAGTCGATCGTCCCGTCCGTGAGCGGATATTGCAGCCCCTCGAGTGTGATGTGCTCGGCGCGGTCGCCCATGCTGAAGAGCGAGACAATGCCCCAGTCCACCTCACGCTCGAGTGCGAGCGTTTCGTTTTCGATCACCGTGTAGACGAAATTTTGGTCGTAGAGATAGCCCCGCGCCCGGTGGCGCAGGAGAAAGGCGAGCGACTGGAGGTTGGCGAGCGTGTGGTCGAGCCGCGCGCCGCCCGTCGCGCCGTAGAGATAGAAGGTGTCACAGCCGCGCTTGAGCCCCTCGCGGAGCGCAAGCATGGTGTCGGTGTCGTCCTTCTCGACCGGCACGCGGATGCAGTCCGCCGGCGCTTGACGGACGTCCATCGAGTCGAAGTCTCCGAGCACAACGTCCGGTCGGACGCCAAGGCGCTCACAGAGCAAAAGCCCCGCGTCCGCGGCGATCTGAAGATCGCCCCCGCGCGGCGGCTCCCGCAGGCCGTAAAAGGTGCCCGCGGCGTAGATAAAGCAGCGTTTCATGGTTTTCCCTCCCCGGGATGGTTTATGGTTCTTATTGTAACGTAAGCCGCGCACGATGGCAAGCCGTAAAAATTGTGCAGATTGCCCCTTGACAAACTCGTTCAAAAACCTATAATAAAACTCGACAATTCCAAGGGGCGCTGGCGCAAGCCGGCTGAGATCGGGGCGTAACGCCGTCCCAGTCCCTCGAACCTGATCCGGGTAATGCCGGCGTAGGAATGCGAAGGATATTGATGAGGTATGCCGCATTGCGATCGCCGCAATGCGGCATTTTTTCATCGGACCATTGGGGTTGATCTTTTCAGAAAGCAGGAGAAAAACCATGACCCAAACCAAGACCCGCGCCCTCACCGAGGGCGCACTGATGGTGGCCGCCGCCACCGCGCTGAGCTATGTCAAGCTCCTTGAGCTGCCGCAGGGCGGCAGCGTGTGCATCGGTATGCTGCCGATCTTCCTCTACTGTGCCCGCTGGGGCTGCAAGGAGAGCTTCCTCGCCTCCTTCGCCTACGGCCTTCTGCAGCTCATTTTCGACGGCGCTTACGCCTGGGGTCCGACCTCGATGCTGCTCGACTATGTGCTCGCCTTCGGCGTGCTGGGCGTAGCCTGCCTGTTCCGCAAGCAGAAGGGCGGCGTCTTCGTCGGCACGGTCGTCGGCTGTGTGTGCCGCTTCATCGTCCACTTCATCAGTGGCGTGACCATCTACCGCATCTATGAGCCGACCGAGGTCTTTAATACGACCTTCACCAACCCCTACCTTTATTCCGCCGTCTACAACGGCAGCTACATGGTGATCGACCTGGTGCTCTGCCTCGTCATCACCGCGCTGCTCTACCGCCCGTTATCCCGCTATTTTGCGCCGCAGGAGACAGTCGCGGCAGTAAAGAGAAATCAGGGGCCTGAGCTCTAAGGCAGCACCGCGCAACTGCGTCTGCGCAGCGCTGCCCCAAAAAAGCAAAAGGGCGGGATCCCTCTCCCCGCCGACAGACTGTCAGGAGAGCCGTTCCAAACGGAACGGCTCTCCTGCTTTTTATAGACTTTTCAACTCCACCGGTGTGCCGACGGAGCGGGCGATGGCGTAGATCTTCGCCACATCCTCGATATACTCGGCGTTGAGATACGCCTGCGCGAGGTCGCCGCCCACGGCGAGCACGCCGTGGTTTGCGAGCGTGCAGCCCCTGCGTCCCTCAAGCGCCGGAACTGCGTTCAGCCCGACCTCCTTTGTGCCGGGCGTCGCGTAGTCCGCGCAGCGGATGTCGCCGCCGAGGAACACCAGCGCCTCAATCAGCACGGCGGGGATGGTCCGGTGGTTCACGGCGAAGGCCGTGGCGTAGGGCGAATGGGTATGGAACACGGCGTTCACATCGGGACAGCCCTCATACACCGCCGCGTGCATCCGCCACTCGCTCGAGGGCTTCAGATGTCCCTCGACCACCGTGCCGTCAAGCCGCAGGACCACAATATCCTCCGCGCGCATCACGTCGTAGCGCACCGAGGTCGGCGTGATGAGCATGAGGTCTTCCTCGCGCAGATAGCAGCTCATATTCCCGCTCGTGCCGGAAAACAGTCCCTCATGAAAGGCCTGCAGGGAACGGTCCACGATCTCCTGCCGCAGCTCTGTGATCGTTTTCATCGTCTCCTCCTCACACCACAAGGTTGTGCTCGTCGATGTGCCCGTCGGTGAAATAGCGGTGCAGATCGTAGGGCGAATAGATGCCGAGATCGGTCACCACGCCGGAGACCAGATGCGGCGGCGTGATATCGAAGGCGGGATAATAGCCCTTCACGCCCTCCGCCGCCGTGCGCACGCCCATTGCCTGCAGGGTGAAGTTCGGGTCGCGCATCTCGATGTGTACCGTGTCCACGGTCGGATGCCCCTGATCGGGCGCGCCGGTGACGAAGTACGGGATGCCCATGTACTTGGCGACGATGGCGTTCTGGAACGTGCCGACCTTGTTGACCACATGGCCGTCGCAGCAGATAGCGTCAGCGGCGGTGGTGAACACGTCCACGCCCTCGCGCTGCATGACAAAGGCCGGCATATTGTCGGAGATGACCGTTACATCAAAGCCCATGTCGCGGCAGACCGTCGCGGTCAGGCGCGCACCCTGAAAATAGGGGCGCGTCTCGGGGCAGAAGAGGCGGATATGCTTCCCTCTCTCGCTGCATTCGCGCAGCATCATGCCGACGATCGTCTCGGCAAAGCAATGCGTCATCACCGTGCCGTTCTCGGGGAACAGATCGACAAGGTACTTACCGATCTTCGCCACGCGCTCGTAGCGGGTGTTGTTCAGCTCGACCGTTTTGTTCACGATGGCCTGCGCCGTGTCCTCGCCCGCGGCGAGGGCACGCTCCGCCTCGGCAAGACAGAGGTCGCACAAAAGCGCCATGCGCTTGACCGTCGTGGGCCGCGCATGGGAAATGGTGTGCGCCGCCTTTCGCAGATATTCCATCTGCTCCGCGGCAGTCTTATCGCGGCACTCGTGCGCCGCGAGCGCCATGCCCATCGGCACGGCGGTGTACGGTCCCGCGCTCTGCGTCACCATGTCGGTGATGGCCTGCGCAACCTCCTGATGGGTATGGCAGGTGACAAATTCGACCCTCGCGGGATAGATGCGGCGGTCAAGTATTTTCACTTTACCATCCTCGTACCACGCGATGTTTTCATATTGCAGCATAAAGGCTAAATCGTGATCCGCTCTCTGCATCGTTCTCCTCCTTACGCATAAAGCCGCTTGACCGCCGCGCGGGCCTCGTAAAATACCTTCTCGCGGTCGAGCGTCTTGTATTCGCCGTTTTCGTACAGAATTTTTCCATCCACCATCGTCAGCACCACGTCGGATGAGTGGGCCGCGCAGGTCAGCAGCGCGGGGGTATCAAAGTTCGGATAGAGGTGGGGCTTGTCCAGATCGAGCGCAATAATATCCGCCTTCTTCCCCACCGCCAACACGCCGGTATCGCTGCGCCCCTGTAGTCTTGCACCGTTGACCGTTGCCATGTCCAGCACCTCGGCGGAGCTGACCTCCGTCGGGTCGTGGCGATATCCGCAGGGCATGATATCGGCCAGGTGCATTTCCTCGAACATATCCAGGTTGTTGTTGCTCGCCGCGCCGTCCGTGCCGAGGGCGAGGTTGACGCCCGCATCCATCAGCTTCCGCACCGGCGCGAAGCCGCTGCCGAGCTTGAGGTTGCTCGTGGGATTATGGATAACATTCACGCCGTGGCGCTTCAGAATGGCAATATCCTCGTCGCTCACGGCGACGCAATGCGCCGCGGCGGTGGGACTGTCCAGCGTCCCCAGCTCCTCGAACCACGCGACAGGGGACTTGCCATAGCGCGCGATGCACTCATTCACCTCACGCTGCGTTTCGGAAAGATGAATGTGCATCCGCCCGCCGTGTGCCTTGCAGAGCTCGCTGTAGGCGCGGACGATGTGCGGCTTGCAGGTATACTCCGCATGAATGGAAAAGTCGATGCGGATGCGCCCATTTTCGGCGTTGTGGTACTTTTCAAACAGCTCCACCGACTGTGGGATCTGCGTGTTCTGCTCCACGGTCTGGTTTTCATCAAAGCACTGCACGCAGCGGCTGATGTTTGCCTTCATGCCCGCTTCCGCGACGGCGGCGACCGTCTCGGCGGGGAAAAAATACATATCCGAAAAGCTCGTCGTGCCGCTCGCCAGCATCTCGAGGATGGCAAGACGGCTGCCCGCCGCGATGTCCTCGGGCACCAACCGGTCCTCGATGGGAAAGACCTTGTCGAACAGCCACTCCTGCAGGGGCAGGCCGCTGCCCACGCCGCGCAGCAGCACCATGGGCGAGTGATTGTGGCAGTTGATGAGGCCAGGCATGAGCAGCTTATGCTCCATGCTTTTGTGCTCCTCATACTCCCCCGTCGGTTTTTCCGTGCCGATGTAGTCGATGGTATCGCCGCGCACCCCGAGGAAGCCGTGCAGCGTCGAGTACACGCCGTCTTCCCCGCGCAGCAGAAGATCGCAGTTTTCAAAAAGAATGCTCATAATAGTCTCCGTTTCGATTAGTGCATTGATTCTACCACGCATACACGGGAATTGCAAGAAATACGGCGCATGGTTCGTACACCGCGTGAAAAATGACCGTTCTCCCGTTGGAGAGCGGTCATTTTTTCTGCTGCATCCGGTACTCAGCGGGCTATCGGCAGCGCTTCCGCGTCCTGCGCTGCGCCGCCCTGCATCGCGCGGCGTGCGGAGGAAAGCATCAGCTTGATGCGGTTGAGCTGATTGACCTCGCTCGCGCCGGGGTCGTAGTCCACGGCAACGATGTTCGCCCACGGGTACGACTTGCGCAGCGCCTTGATGACGCCCTTGCCGACCACATGGTTCGGCATGCACGCGAACGGCTGGATGCAGACGATGTTCGGCGTGCCGGAGGTGAGCAGCTCCGCCATTTCGCCGGTGAGGAACCAGCCCTCGCCGTACTGATTGCCGATGGCGAGGAACGGCTCGGCGAGCTTGGCAACATCCTCAATGGGCATGGGGGCCTCAAAGCGGCGGCTTTTCTCCAGCGCCTCGAGCGCGGGCGCACGGAGACGGCGGAGCATCTCCACGCCGGCCTTGGCGACCACGGAATCCTTCCACGAGGTGCCGAGGTTCTTATGGCGGAAGTCGCGCCCGTAAATGCTGTAGTTGAAGAAGTCCAGCAGGTCAGGCACGACGGCCTCGGCCCCCTCGGCCTCCAGCAGCTCGACCAGATGGTTGTTCGCGAGCGGCATATACTTCACCAGGATCTCGCCCACGATGCCGACGCGCGGCTTGTGCAGCGTCTCGTCGATGGGCAGCGCGTCAAAGTCCGCCACGATGCCGCGGCAGACGTCGGCATAGCGCCACTTCGTTTTGGGGTTCACGAGCGAATCGACGCAGATCTCCTTCCACTCCTGATGGATCGCCTCGGCGCTGCCCTTTTCCAGCTCATAGGGGCGCACATGATAGAGGCAGCGCATGAAGAGGTCGCCGTAGACCAGCGCGTGGACCGCATCCATGATGAGGCCCTTGGAGAGCGTGAAGCCCTCGTTCTTCTCCATGCCGTTGAGATTGACGGAGACGACCGGAATGTGGCCGTAGCCCGCCTTTTCCAGCGCGCGGCGGATGAAGCCGACGTAGTTGCTCGCGCGGCAGCAGCCGCCCGTCTGCGTCATCATGAGGGCAAGGTGATCGGTGTCGTAGCGGCCCGAGGTCACCGCCTCCATGAGCTGGCCGACCACCGTGATGGACGGGAAGCAGGCGTCGTTGTTGACGTACTTGAGCCCCATGTCGATGGCCTTTCGGTCGTCGTTCTTGAGCAGCACCACGTTGTAGCCGTGCTTGGCGAACACCGGCTCGAGAACATCAAAGTGAATGGGGCTCATCTGGGGCGCGAGCAGCGTCCACTTCTCGTCGCGCATTTTCTTCGTGAAGGCCGCGCGGTGGTAGGCCGCGCTCTGCGGGTGCGCGTAAATGCCCTTCTCGCGCCGGATGCTCATGGCGGCGAGCAGGCTGCGGATGCGGATACGCACCGCGCCGAGGTTGTTGACCTCGTCGATCTTGAGAACAGTGTAGAGCTTGTTGCTGCCCTCGAGAATTTCGGAGACCTGGTCGGTGGTCACCGCGTCAAGACCGCAGCCGAACGAGTTGAGCTGAATCAGCTCGAGATCGTCGCACCGGCGCACGAATTCCGCCGCCGTGTAGAGGCGGGAGTGGTATACCCACTGGTCGTTCGCACGCAGCGGGCGCTCGGGGGTGAAGTCGATGGGCAGGCTGTCCTCGGTCAGCACGTCAAGGCCGTAGGAGGCGATCAGCTCAGGGATGCCGTGGTTGATCTCAGGATCAAGATGGTAGGGCCGCCCCGCGAGAACGACGCCGCAGCGTCCCTCCTGCCGCATTTTTTTGAGCACCCGCGCGCCCTCGGCGCGAATATCCTCCTTGGCCCTTTGCTGCTCGGCCCAGGCAAGGGAAACCGCCTGCCGCGTTTCCTTCTCCGGTATTCCACACTGCTCGCGGCAGAAGCGCGCCATGCGGTCGGCGACCGTCTTCTCGCTCGTGAAGGCAAGGAAGGGCTTGAGATACTCCACCTCGCCGTCGGCGGCCGCCTCCACGTTGTTCTTCAGATTCTCGGGGTAGGACACCACGATGGGGCAGTTGAAATGATTCTGCGCGTCCGGCGTTTCCTGATGCTCGAAGAACACGCAGGGATGGAAGATGGTATGCACACCCTCGTCGATGAGCCATTGCACATGGCCGTGGGCGAGCTTCGCGGGATAGCACTCGGACTCGGACGGAATGGACTCCATGCCGCGCTCGTAGAGCCTGCGGTCACTCAGCGGCGAGAGGAGCACGCGGAAGCCGAGCGCCTTAAAGAAGGTCGCCCAGAAGGGGTAATTCTCGTACATATTCAGCACACGCGGGATGCCGAGCTCACCGCGCGGCGCAGCCTCGGCCGCAAGCGGCGGATAGCGGAACAGCCGCTCGCGCTTGTAGGCGAAAAGGTCCGCGCCCTTTTCGTGCGCGTCCGTATTGCCCGCGCCCTTCTCGCAGCGGTTGCCGGTGGTGTAGCGTCGCCCGCCGGGGAAGCGCGTGACCGTCAGCATACAGCGGTTGGAGCATCCGCCGCAGCGCAGCGTCTGCGTCTTGTACTCCAGCGTTTCGATCTCCGTGAGCGGAAGCATCGCGGTCTCCTTCCCATGGTAGTGGCTGCGGGCGATCAGCGCCGCGCCGAACGCCCCCATGAGTCCCGAAATATCGGGACAGACTGCCTCCGCGCCGGAGATCCTCTCAAACGCGCGCAGCACAGCCTTGTTGTAGAAGGTGCCGCCCTGCACGACAACGTGCGCGCCAAGCTCGCTCGGGTCGGCGAGCTTGATGACCTTATAGAGCGCGTTTTTGATGACGGAATAGGCAAGACCCGCCGAAATATCCGGCACGCCCGCGCCCTCCTTCTGCGCCTGCTTGACGTTGGAGTTCATGAACACCGTGCAGCGCGTGCCGAGATCGACCGGGTGCGGCGCGAACAGCGCTTCCTTGGCAAAGCCCTCGGCGCTATAGCCGAGCGAGGCTGCAAAGTTCTCGATGAACGAGCCGCAGCCGGACGAGCACGCCTCGTTGAGCAGCACATTGTCCACGCTACCGTTGTGCAGCTTGATGCATTTCATGTCCTGCCCGCCAATGTCCAGCACACAGTCCACCTGCGGATCGAAGAAGGCCGCGGCGGTGCAGTGAGCGATGGTCTCGACCTCGCCCTCGTCGAGCGAGAAGGCTGCCTTCAGCAGCGCCTCGCCGTAGCCGGTCGAGCACTCGCGCAGGATGTGCGCACCCTCCGGCAACTCGCGCGCGAGCGCGGAGACGGCGCGCTTCGCCGTCTCGATGGGGCTGCCCTGATTGTTCGCGTAGTACGACCACAGCAGCTCGCCGCGTTCGCCGATGAGCGCGAGCTTTGTCGTGGTCGAGCCGGCGTCCACGCCGAGGAAGCAGCCGCCCGTATAGCTCGCCAGGTCTCCCTTCTCCACCACCGCCCGCGCGTGGCGCGCGCAGAAAGCGTCATAGTCCCCCTGCGAGGCAAACAGCGCCGGCAGGCGGTGGAGCTCGAAGGCCATCTCCACGCCGCTCGTGAGCCGGTCAATGAGCGAGGCAATGGGCAGCGCCTCACACGCCGTTTCGTCGAGCGCCGCACCCATCGCGGCGAAAAGGTGCGAGTTCGGCGGGTCGATGGCGGTCTCGTCCGTGAGCTTCAGCGTGCGAATGAACGCCGCCTTGAGCTGCGGCAGGAAGTGCAGCGGTCCGCCGAGGAACGCGATGTGGCCGCGAATCGGCTTGCCGCAGGCAAGGCCCGAGATGGTCTGGTTGACGACTGCCTGAAAGATGGAGGCGGCAAGGTCCGCCTTGGTCGCCCCCTCGTTGATGAGGGGCTGGATGTCCGTCTTGGCAAACACACCGCAGCGCGCGGCGATGGGATAGATCTGCTGATACTTCTCCGCCTCGCGGTCAAGGCCCGCGGCGTCGGTCTGCAAAAGCGCCGCCATCTGGTCGATGAACGAGCCGGTGCCGCCGGCGCAGACGCCGTTCATGCGCTCCTCAAGCGTCGTACCGAAGTAGATGATCTTCGCGTCCTCGCCGCCGAGCTCGATGGCCACATCGGTCTGCGGAGCCTCGCGCCGCAGCGCGTCCGCGACAGCCACGACCTCCTGCACGAATGGGATACCGAGCGCCTTGGCGAGATTGATGGCGCCCGAGCCGGTGATTTTCGCCCGCAGGGCACAGTCCCCCACCTGCTCGCGTGCCTCGCGTAGAAGCGCCGAAAGCGCCTCCTGCGTGTGCGCGCAATGCCGCCGGTACTCGCCGAAGAGCAACTTTCCCTCCTCGTCCAGAAGGACGAGCTTCACGGTGGTGGAGCCAATGTCGATGCCTGCGCGATATGTATTCATGAAAGGACCTCTTTCTGCCGGAAAATTGTCTGTGCGAATGCAACGTATGGATCGGTAATTCCAGTATAGTTTTCTCAAAAGCAAAGTGAAAGTTAAGAAATAAGAGCAGAAAGTTAAGAAGCTGTAAAAAACGGCATTGCACGCCGCTCCTGCGGAATGCAATGCCGTTCTCGTTTTTTCTCTTTGCGCGCCTGCGTCAGAACGCCAAAATACGGCGGATCGCCTCGCCCACGCCGTTGTGGTCGTTGTCCTCTGTGATCAGATCGCACTGCGCTTTGATATCCGCCTGTGCATTGCCCATCGCAATGGACAGGCCCACGTCATGCAGCATCGCGCGGTCGTTATCGGAGTCGCCGATGCCGACAGTCTGCGCCATCGGGATATGCAGATAGTCCGCAAGTGCCTTCAGGCCGCTGCCCTTCGTGACGCCCTGCGCCGTCATCTCCAATGTAGTCTCCTCCGGCATTGCAAAGGACAAGGGAAGTGTCCTGAGCTCCTCATAACACGCATGGCAATCCTCCGATGAGCGGAAGTAAATGTTCACCTTGCCGATGGATGTAAGATGCCGTGCCTCCTCGGCCATATCGGCGACCTTGCGTGTGATCCTCTCAAACATAGGCTGATAGATCCCCGCGTGAAAGTCCTTCATATGCGTTACATCGTCTGCGGCAACAATGGTCTCGTCGTCCGTGAGGATATGCGGCATCGCGCGATACCGTTTTGCAGTCTCCGCCAACGCAGCAGCCAGTTCCGATCTGACCGGGCGGCGGTCGATGCAGCGTTTTTCCACGCGGTCATAGACAAGCGCGCCCGTGCTGCACACAGCGTAGCGCATCATCGGCACCATATCAAAATACAGCTTCAGCTCTGGCACGGCGCGGCCCGTGCAGTACACCACATGAATGCCGCGCTCGCTTGCCGCGCGGATATCGCGCACAGTGTCCGGGGCAATGGTCTTGTCCGATGTCAGGAGCGTTCCGTCCATATCCAACGCAATGATGCGGTAATTCTTTCTCTCCATGCATGACCCTTTCTTCAAATTCAGAAGGTCTCCCCTGCGCCTCCGCGGGAAGACCTTCCTTTTATCGTTTGAGATGCCCGGCAAGGGCGGTGATAAGCGCGTCCTTGCCCTCGCCCTTCTCGGCGGAAAACGGCACGAGCACATCGTCCGGCCCGAGGTCAAGCGTCTCGCGGATGAGCGCGAGGTTCGGCTCGATCTCGCTCCTTTTGAGCTTGTCGAGCTTGTTCGCCACGACCACCATCGGGCAGCCGCTTCCCCGGAACCACTCGCGCATCGTCACGTCGTCCGCTGTCGGCTTGTGGCGGGCATCGACGATCAGCACGCCGAGGTCAATAAGCCCCGCGCTCTGGAAGTAGTTCTCCATCAGGCGGCCCCAGCGGTCGCGCTCGGCCTTGGAGACCTTCGCGTAGCCGTAGCCGGGCAGATCGACGAGGTAGAGCCTGCCGTCGATCTTGAAGTAGTTGATCTGCGTCGTTTTGCCGGGACTCGCGCCGACGCGGGCAAAATTTTTGCGGTTCACCACGCGGTTGATGACGCTCGATTTGCCGACGTTCGAGCGTCCCGCGAACGCGACCTGCGGCAGTCCGTCATGGACGAACTGCGCGGGCACGGTCGCGCTCAGGATAAATTCCGCCTTGTTGAAGTTGATCGCCATAAGGGGTCACTCCGCTTCTGTTGATTTTCAGACCCGCAGCGCGGGCAGCTTGCCGCCCTCCGCAGCGCCCGGCAGCACGGTGTCGAGCCGCGCGGCGGAAGCCGCCTTGGGATAGACCAGCGCTTCGGCGAACACGGCGTCCACCGTCTCCACCGGCACAAAGCGCAGCTTTGCGCGCACGTTCGGGTCGATCTCGTCGAGGTCCTTTTCATTCTCCTTCGGAAGGATGACGGTGCGGATGCCGGCGCGCAGCGCGCCCATGGTCTTCTCCCGCAGCCCGCCGATGGGCATGACGCGCCCGCGCAGCGTGACCTCGCCGGTCATGGCAACATCGTGGCGCACCGCGCGGTCCGTCAGCGCCGAGAGCAGTGCCGTCGTGATGGCGATGCCCGCGCTCGGCCCATCCTTGGGGACCGCCCCCTCGGGGAAGTGGATGTGAATATCCTTCGTCTTATAGAAGTCCGTCGGAATGCCCAGCTCCGCCGCGCGCTGGCGCAGGCAGGACATAGCGGCCTTGCAGCTCTCCTGCATGACCTCGCCGAGGTTGCCGGTCAGCTCCAGCTTGCCGCTGCCGTCCATCACGCCGACCTCGACCGGAAGGATCTCGCCGCCGACCTGCGTCCACGCAAGACCGTTGACCACGCCGACCAGATCGGTCTTTGCCGCCTCGTCGCGCGTATAGCGCGGTGTGCCGAGATAGCTTTCCACATTCTCTGCCGTAATGGAAATGCGCTTTACATCCGTGGTGGCAAAAGCCATTGCCGCCTTGCGGCAAAGCCGGCCGAGCTCACGCTCCAGACTGCGTACACCGCTCTCGCGCGTGTAGCGCGCGATGACCGTCCGCAGCGCCCCCTCGTCCACGCGCAGCGCGGCGGGCGCAATGCCGTTCGCCTTCTTCTGCTTGGGCAGCAGATAGTCCACGGCGATATGTAGCTTCTCCTCGTCCGTGTAGCTGGGAAGCTCGATGACCTCCATGCGGTCAAGCAGCGGGCGGGGAATGGTCTCGGTCGTGTTGGCGGTCATGAGGAACATGACGCGGCTGAGATCGACCGGGATTTCGAGATAGTGGTCGCGGAAGGCGCTGTTCTGCTCGCTGTCGAGCACCTCGAGCAGCGCCGACGCGGGATCACCGCGCTGGTCGCTCGCGAGCTTGTCCACCTCGTCGAGCACGAGCAGCGGATTCATCGAGCCGCTGCGGGAGATGGCCTCGATGATGCGGCCGGGCATCGCGCCGATGTAGGTCTTGCGGTGACCGCGGATGTCCGCCTCGTCCCGCACGCCGCCGAGCGACAGCCGCGCGACCTTGCGGTTCATCGCCTTGGCGATGCTCAGCGCGATGGACGTCTTGCCCACGCCCGGCGGGCCGACAAGGCAGATGATCTGCCCTCTGGCGTCGGGATTGAGCCTGCGCACGGCAATGAACTCCAGAATACGCTCCTTGACCTTCTCCAGGCCGTAGTGGTCGCGGTCAAGACGGCGGCGCGCCGTTTCCACGCTCACGCGCTCCTTTGTCTCCACGCCCCACGGCATATCGAGCACGGTGTCGAGATAGTTGCGCAGCACGCTGGCCTCCGCGCTGCCGAACGGCTGACGCGACAGGCGATCCACGTCCTTGAGGAGCTTTTTCTCCGTTTCCTCCGGCAGGCGGCAGGCACAGATCCTTGTGCGGTATTCGTCGAACTCCGCGTCGCTGTCTCCCTCGCCCAGCTCATTCTGCAGCACCTTGACCTGCTCGCGCAGGATCATGTCCTTTTGGATCTGACCGACGCGCTCGCGCACCTTGCTTTCAATGTCCTGCTCCATCGCAATGACGCTGATCTCGCGCTTGAGGATCTCGTTCACACGGCGCAGACGCATCAGCGGGCGCAGCTCCTCAAGCACAGACTGCTTATCCTGATAGCGCAGATTGCTGTTCTGCGCGATGAAATCAGCGAGAAAGCCCGGGTCGGTCGCGTCCATGACCGTGGTGAAGATGCTCTCGGGCTGCTTGGGCAGCAGCTCGCTGTACTCGCCGAAGAGCGCGTAGGTCTGGCGCAGCATCGCCTCGGTGCGCGTGCCGTGCCGCGGCGACTTTTCCTCGCCGATCAGCTCGACCTGCGCCTGCAGAAACGGCTCGCGCTGCCACAGGCGGCGCAGCCGCGCACGGCTGCCGCCCTCCATGACGACGCGCATCATGGAGTTCGACGCGCGCAGGATCTGAATGACGCGCGCGACGGTGCCGACCTCGTAGAGGTCCTTTTCCTCCGGCAGCTCAACGCCCAGCTCGCGCTGCGTGACAAGGAATATCTCCTGCCCCGTCTCCATCGCGCGCTCCAGCGCGCGCACGGAGATCTCGCGCTCCACGTCAAAGCTCGCGGTCATGCGGGGAAAGACCGTGAGTCCGCGCAGCGCAAGGGCCGGGATGTTTTTGGTGATGGTTTCCATAGGGTCTCCTTACGTCAGGAGGCCGGCTCGACCGGCGGCAGCTCCGCCGCGGGCTTTCCCTCCTGCAATGCTTCTTTTCTGTGTCCGAGCTGCGGCGGCTCCTTGCCGTCCACGCAGTCACGGGTGATGGTCACGCGGTCGATCGTGCGGTCAGACGGAATGTCATACATCACCTTGGTGAGCAGGCCCTCCATCACCGCGCGCAGGCCGCGCGCGCCGATCTTGCGCTCGATGGCCTTGTCGGCGATCTCCTCAAGCGCGTCGTGATCGAACACGAGCTCCGCGCCGTCGTAGCTCAGGAGCTTCTGATACTGCTTGACCAAGGCGTTCTTCGGCTCGGTCAGGATGCGCACCAGATCGTCGCGCCGCAGCTCGTCGAGCGCGGCGATGACCGGCAGACGGCCCACCAGCTCGGGAATGATGCCGAACTTGAGGATGTCGTGCGGCTGCACCTCGCGCAGGATCTTTGCGTGATCCTTCTCTTTTCTGCCCTCGATGACCGCGTCAAAGCCGATGCTCTTGCGGTCCAGACGGCTCTCGATGATCTTGTCCAGTCCCTCGAACGCGCCGCCGCAGATAAAGAGAATGTTGCGCGTGTCGATCTGAATGAACTCCTGGTGCGGATGCTTGCGTCCGCCCTGCGGCGGAACGTTCGCGACCGTGCCCTCGACGATCTTCAGCAGCGCCTGCTGCACGCCCTCGCCGGAGACGTCGCGCGTAATGGAGGTATTCTCGCTCTTGCGGGCGATCTTGTCGATCTCGTCAACGTAGATGATGCCGCGCTCGGCGAGCTCCACGTCGTAATCCGCCGCCTGCAGAAGACGCAGGAGGATATTCTCCACATCGTCGCCGACGTATCCCGCCTCGGTGAGCGTGGTCGCGTCCGCGATGGCGAACGGCACCTTGAGGATGCGGGCGAGCGTCTGGGCAAAGAGCGTCTTGCCGCTGCCGGTGGGACCGAGCAGCAGGATGTTGCTCTTTTGCAGCTCCACGTCGTCTCCGCCGCCGAAGAAGATGCGCTTATAGTGGTTGTAGACCGCCACGCTCAGCGCGACCTTGGCCTCGTCCTGTCCGATCACATACTGGTCGAGCACGGCGCGGATCTCGTGCGGGGTGGGGATCTCATCGGGCGTATCGAACTCGTGCTGCTCGGCCTCATAGCCATCCTCCACGATCTCCATGCACAGCCGCACGCACTCGTCGCAGATGCGCACGCCGGCGGGGCCCTGGATCATGCGGTGCGTTTCCTTCTCCGACTTGCCGCAGAACGAGCAGCGGAGAAGCTGCTTCTTGCTTTTTTCTTCACTCATTCGTGTAATGACCTTTCCCTTTACAGGTATTGATTACCGCTTGTAGATGACCTTGTCGATCAGGCCGTACTCCTTGGCCTCCTCCGCCGTCATCCAGTTGTCGCGCTCGGAGTCCGACTTGATCTGCTCGGGCGTCTTGCCGGTGTTGTCGGCAAGGATCTTATTGATGCGCTGCTTGATCTTGAGGAAGTGCTCCACGTCGATCTCCATATCGGTGACCTTGCCCTGCGTGCCGGCGGAGGGCTGATGGATCATGACCTCCGCGTTAGGCAGCGCGATGCGCTTGCCCTTCGCGCCGCAGGAGAGCAGGAACGCGCCCATGCTCGCTGCCATGCCGACGCAGATGGTTGAAACGTCGCACTTGATATACTGCATGGTGTCATAGATCGCCATGCCGGCGGTCACGCTGCCGCCGGGCGAGTTGATATAAAGCTGGATATCCTTGTCGGGGTCCTGCGCCTCAAGATAGAGGAGCTGGGCGACGACGAGGCTCGCGGTGGTGTCGTTGACCTCCTCGCCGAGGAAAATGATGCGGTCGTTGAGCAGGCGGGAGAAAATGTCATAGGACCGCTCGCCGCGGCTGGTCTGCTCGACAACATAAGGGACTAAGCTCATAGGGTTACCTCCTTGGTGTCCGTTCAAAATGTTCATACCCTGTTCAAATTTCCGGTATGTATGCAATCAACCACAAATGCTCCTCATTTGTGGTTGATTGGCTGTCTCTATTTATGCCTGTTTACTTTTTTCTGCTGAAGTATAACCGGTTTCCGGCTCATTCAGCCTTCTCGGCGGCCTTCTTCGCAGTCTTCCTGGCGGGCTTCTTTTCTTCCTCGCCCTCGGCAGCCTTCTTGGTCGTCTTCTTGGCGGCGGGCTTCTTTTCCTCTTCGCCCTCAGCGGCCTTCTTCGCGGTCTTCTTGGCAGGCTTCTTCTCTTCCTCGCCCTCGGTCTTTTCGGCCTTGGCGGGTTTCTCCGCCTTGGCGCTGTCAACGACCACGGCAATGGCCTTCTCGTTCAGGAGCTGATTGCGGACGGTGGGCGCGTCGAGATACTTTTTGAGCATATCAAGCTCCATACCGTACTGCTCGGCCATGGACTTGTACTTCTCCTCGATCTCCTCGTCGGTGACGTCGAGGTTCTCCGCCTTGATGATGGCGGCGATGGCAAGGTCCATCTTGACCTGACGGACGGCGGGCTCGCGGCCGTCCTCCATGAACTTGGCCTCGTCCATGCCGGTCATCTTGCAGTACTGGTCGTAGGGGATGCCCTGCGCCTGCAGACGCTGCTTGAACTCGTCGAGGAAGCGGCGGCACTGCTCTTCGATCATGACCTCGGGGATATCGGCCTTGATGTCGCCGGCGACCTTCTCAAGCAGAGCGTTCTCAAAGGCGATCTTGGCGGACTGCTCACGCTCGGCCGTGATCTTGGCCTTGGTGTCGTCCTTGAGCTCCTTGAGCGTCTCAAACTCGGAAACGTCCTTGGCGAACTCATCGTCGAGCACCGGGGTCTGCTTTTCCTTGACCTCGTTGACCTTGACGTGGAACACGACCTGCTTGCCGGCGAGATCCTTGGTGTAGTTCTCGGGGAAGGTGATGTCGATGTCCTTCTCCTCACCGGCCTTCATGCCGATGATCTGATCCTCAAAGCCGGGAACGAAGCTGCCCGAGCCGATCTCCAGCTCGTGGTTCTCGCCCTTGCCGCCCTCGAAGGCAACGCCGTTGTCAAAGCCCTCGAAGTCGATGACGGCGGTATCGCCCTTCTTAACCTTGCGGTCGACGGAAACGAGGCGGGCCTCACGCTCGGCCATCTGGTTCAGGCGCTCCTTGACGTCGTCCGCCGTGACCTTGACCTCTTCCTTCACAGCGCTCACGCCCTTGTACTGGCCCAGCTCGACCTCGGGATAGACCGCGACGGTCGCCTTGAAGGTGAAGCCGTCCTTGCCGATCTGATCGTCCACGATCTCGACCTCGGGGTAGCCGACCACATCGAGGCCGCTGGAGCCGATGGCCTGTGTATATGCTTCGGGGAGCGCGGCATCCACAGCGTCGCTGTAGAACACGCCCTCGCCGTAGAGCTTTTCGATCATTTTGCGGGGCGCCTTGCCGGGACGGAAGCCGGGCACGCTGATCTTATTGCGCATCTTGAGATACGCCTTCTGAACGGCGGCTTCAAACTCCTCGGCAGTCACTTCGACGGTGACGGCGACCTGGCTCTTTTCGAGCTTTTCAACAGACTTGACATTCATGTTTCTTTTTCCTCCGTATTAAGCAAATGATGCTCATTGCAAAGCGGTATTTTACCATAGGTTTTGGAAAATATCTACCCTTTTTTTATCATTTTTCCTTTAATCGCAGATTTTTTTTGGGACGAAGCCCAGATAATCCGCGGAAACGAGGGCATAGTCGGTCTCTCCGCGCCGTCCCTCAAAGGCGCGGCGGTGCGTGGGGCCGTGCAGATGTCCGTAATAGCAGCGCTCGGCGCGATAGCGGTCGATGAGTTCGAGCAGCTCCGGACACCGGTAGCCCTGGTAGAGCGGCGGATAGTGCAGGAAGCAGAGGATGGGCCGCTCCCCCGCCGCCTTGAATGAGGCCTCCAGCCGCAGCGCCTCGCGCGCAAGCATCTTACCCGTGTGCGTGCCGGCGGCGTCCTCCTCATAAAACCAGCCGCGCGTGCCGCAGAGGGCATAGTCCCCGTAGAAGAAGCAGTTGTTGAACAAAATGTCAATGCTTTCGATGCCGTGCGCCTCGAAAAATTTCTTCATTTTCGTGGCGGTGCCCCACCAGTAGTCATGGTTTCCCTTCAGAATGATCTTGCGCCCGGGCAGCGCGTCGATGAACTGAAAGTCCGGCAGCGACTCCTCGAGCGAGATCCCCCAAGAGAGGTCGCCCGCAAGCACCGTCACGTCGTCCGCCGTCAGGTGCGAAAAGGACTCACGCAGGCGCTCAACGTGGTTCGCCCACTTATCGCCGAAAATATCCATCGGCTTGCTCCCGCCGAGCGAGAGGTGCAGATCGCCGATCGTATAGAGCGCCATAGCCGCCCCCTTTCCTGCCGATCACTCAAATGCGTTCTCAATGTACTCGATGCGCGGCGGCGTTTCGTCGTCGTAGACCTCCGCCACGTCAAAGCGGGCGAAGAGGTCGGGATCGTGCCGCGTCATGTAAAAGGCCGCCGTGGTGCGGATACGCCGCTGCTTGGCAGCGGTGACAAAATCGCGCGGCAGGCCGAAGCGCCGGTCGCTGCGCAGCTTGACCTCCACAAAGCAGAGAATATCGCCCCGCCGGGCGATGAGGTCGATCTCGCCGAAGCGGCAGCGGAACTGCGAGGCAAGGAGCTCATAGCCGTTTTCGCGCAGATACTCCGCGGCCATCGCTTCGCCGCGGTCGCCGGCTTCTCTGGTCGTGCTCATGGTCTCCCCGCCTCCCACTTTTTGAGAAAAGTCTTTCGGTGACAGGGACATGGACCGTACTCGTCGAGCATGGCGTAGTGCAGCTTGGTTCCATAGCCCTTGTGCCTTGCAAATTGATACTGCGGATATTGCTTGTCCAGCACGTCGGTCACAAAGCGGTCACGGCTGACCTTGGCTAAGATCGACGCCGCGGCGATGCTCATGCTCACACTGTCGCCGCCGACGACCGTGCGGTGCGGCGTGGAGACAGCGTATTTCGTCCCATGATCGCGGTTGCCGTCGATGAGGGCAAAGTCCGCCTCGATGCCCAGGCCGTCGATGGCAAGCTGCATCGCCTTCATGCGGGCGTTCAAAATGTCGATCTCGTCGATCTCCCGCGCGTCCACGGACGCGACGCTGTAAGCGACCGCCCTTTCGCGGATGATGTCAAACAGCGCCTCGCGCTTTTTCTCGCTGAGCTTCTTCGAGTCATCCAGCCCCTCGATGACGCAGCCCTCCGGCAGGATCACCGCGGCGGCGTACACCGGCCCCATCAGAGGACCCGCGCCCGCCTCGTCCGCGCCGCAGACATGGGCATACCCCTCTGCGCGGGCGGCGGCTTCCAGCTCATAGCTTGCGAGCGAAATATGCTTGCTCATGCGTTCTCCTCCGGCAGCTCAAGTGTAAAGCGTCCCAGCTTGCCGGCGCGGTATTCGTCGAGCAAAATGCGCGCCATGCGCTCGGTGTTCACCTCGCCGCCGGACATGAGGAAGCCGCGCTTGCGGCCTGCCTTCTCCAGCAGCTCCCAGCCCGGCTCTCCCGGCTCGACGGCGATCTTGTAGCGCTCGGTCAGCGCGTCTGGATAATGCGCACCGAGGTACGCCATCAGGCGGGAGGCCAGATCCTCCATATCCATCACGTCGTCGCGGATGGCGCCGGTAAACCCGAGGCGCACGCCCACGTTCGGGTCCTCGAATTTCGGCCAGAGGATGCCCGGGGTATCGAGCAGCTCCAGCGTCTTGTCTACCGGCACCCACTGCTTGCCGCGCGTCACGCCGGGGCGGTCCTCCGCCTTGGCGGTCTTTCGGCCGGAGACCTTGTTGATGAAGGTCGATTTGCCGACGTTCGGGATGCCGAGCACCATCACGCGCAGTACGCGCCCGATCTGCCCCTTTTCCTCGTAGGCGCGGAGCTTGTCCGCAAGCAGCGTGCGCACGGCGGGCGCAAACTGCTTCACACCCGCGCCGGACTTGGCGTCGACCTCCAGCACCGCGTAGCCCTGCGCGCGGAACCATGCCGCCCACTGCTTCGTCGCCTTGGGGTCCGCCTGATCGACGCGGTTGAGCACCACGATGCGCGGCTTGCCCGCGGTCAGCTCGTCGAGGTCGGGGTTGCGGCTCGCGCGAGGGATGCGCGCGTCGATGATCTCGCACACCGCGTCCATGCTGCCGATCTCGGAGGCGACCATGCGGCGCGTTTTTGTCATGTGTCCGGGGAACCAGCTCAGACTTTCCAGTTGCATGACCGTTTCCCCCTTACTTCATTTTCAAAGAACCGAGACGGCTGAAATCGCGCTTGTCGGTCAGGCTGTCCCTGCCCGGAAATACCAGCAGCACCGCCTTGCCGATGATGAGCCGCTCGTCCACCGCGCCGAGTCGTTCGTCGCGGCTGTCGCTGCTGCGGTTGCGGTTGTCGCCCATCAGGAACAGCTCGCCCTCGCCGAGCGTCAGCGGGAACTGCGTTCCTTCGTCGAGATAGGTCAGGTCGTTGACATAATCCTCCTGCAGCAGTTCGCCGTCCACGAACACGCGCCCGAGCGTGAAGTCGATGTCCACGGTCTGCCCCTCGGTGGCGATAACGCGCTTGACGATGGGCTCGGCATCGAAGCTCTCCTTGTACGCAATGACAATGTCGCCGTATTTGTAATCGCCGCACAGCCAGCCGCTGACCACGATCAGGCGGTCACCGTCCTGCAGCGTCGGCACCATCGAATGGCCGTCAACGCCCATCAGACGCACCACGAAGGTAAAGAGCAGCGTGATGGCCAGCACCGCGCCCACCAGCGAGCGCACCCATTCGTAGGTCTCGCGCCCGGCGACGCGCTCGGTGATCTCCTCTCCCTCGTCGGGATCGGTGGGCAGGATCTCGTTATCAAAATCGTTCATACTCGTTTCTCCATCGCTCGGGCGGCGCAGGGCCGCAGAATATTTCATGGTGTATGATACCACGCGCCACGCAAAAAAACAACAAAAATAAAAACGACGCGGTCGCCCACGTCGTTTCTATTTTGCTTTTCTTACAGCTTCTCGCGGATCTTGGCAGCCTTACCAACGCGGTCACGCAGATAGTAGAGCTTCGCGCGGCGGACAAAGCCGGTGCGCACGGTCTCGATCTTCTCGATCGAGGGAGAGTGCAGCGGGAAAACCTTCTCGACGCCGACGCCATAGGCCAGACGGCGGACGGTGATGGTCTCCTCGATGCCGCCGTGCTTCTTGGCGATCACGATGCCCTCGAAGACCTGGATACGCTCGCGGGAGCCTTCCTTGATCTTGACGTGGACGCGGACGGTGTCGCCGACGTTGGCAACGGGCTTCTCAGCTTTCATCTGCTGGCTTTCGAGTTCCTTGATGAGATCCATGGATATTTCCTCCTAATTTATAGGCGTTCGTGACCGCTTTTCCATGGCGCATCGGGGTGCTTTCACCCGCGCACGGCAGAGGACCGCCCTTTTCAAGCTCGAATAGAATATCACATCAAGTACAGAAATGCAAGCACTTTTTGCATTTTTGCAAAGTTTTTTCGTTTTTATAACTATAGTATGATCTGCTCGCCGAGGCGGAGGAAGTATAGGATCTTCTCCTTCACGGGCTTTCCGATCACCTGCGCGAGTGCGAGCGAGTACGCCTCGAGCTGCGGCCGGTAATGCTCCGCCCGCTCGGCGAGCGCGTCCGGCGCGAGGCGGTCGGTCTTGAAATCGACTACGACCAGCGCGCCGTCCTCCTCAAAGAAGCAGTCCACCACGCCCTGCAAAAGGATCTCGTCTCCGGCGCTCGCCTCCGGCACAAAGCGCGCGGCGCTCTCAAGCAGCGAGAAGCGGTATTCCCGCCTGGCCCGCTCCCCTGCCGCGCGGATGCGCGCGCACAGTGGGCTTTGCAGAAACCGCGTCAGCGCGGCGGCGTCGACCGCCCGCGCCTGCTCGGGCGTGAGCAGGCGGCGCTCCTCCATGCTTTTGACTGCGGCGCGCACCGCACCTTCCTCCGCCGGCGTCGAGAAATCGAGAAACTGCAGCGCCGCGTGCATCGCGGTGCCCTGCTCGGCGGGCGTAAGCGCTGCCGCTCCCTCCAGAAATCTCGGCTTCGCGAGGCTCCGCAGGCGTGGAGGCAGCGGGGCGTTCTCCGCGATCTCCTCGTCAAGCGCGCGGCCCTTGAGCTGCGTCGCGGTCAGCTTGGCGCTGAGCGTCGTTTCCGGTTCGTAGGGATAGCGCCACTCCAGCGCCGCCGTGTCCAGCGGCAGCTCGGGGGCAGTCTCCTCCACGCGCTCCTCTGCCGCGCGCTCGGCGGGCGCAAAGTCATAGCCGTTGTGGACCTCCACGCGCCACGGCGCATCGCTTCCCATGACCGCCGCCGCGTCCGCGCCCGCCAGCTCACGCAGCGGCGCGGCCTCCTGACGGCACAAAAGCGGTAGCAGGATCCAGTCCGCCATGCACTTCTGCTCCTCCACCGTCTCCGGCCGCACGGGGCAGGAGGTCACGGCGCAGAGGTCGGCAAGATGCTTCGCCGCGCCCGCGCGGGCGCAGACCATGACGAGCTTCTCCTTCGCGCGCGTCATGGCGACGTACAGCACGCGCAGCTCCTCGGCCTTTGCCTCGCGGCGCAGCTGACGCTCGAGTGCGAGCCGCGCAGCCGTGGGGTATTTGATCGAGCGCTTCGTGTCCACGCAGACCGGCCCGAGGCCGTATTCCGGGTGGACGAGCACGGAGCTCTGGAAGTCCATGCGGCTGAACGGCCGCGCGAGGTCCGCAAGGATCACGACCGGAAATTCCAGTCCCTTGGACTTGTGGATGCTCATGATGCGCACGCCCTGCGCGGCGTGCGTGGTCTGCGGCACGGGCGGCTCGCCGGATTCCAGCTGCTCGCGCAGATGCCGGACAAAGGCGAAGATCCCCCGCCCGCCGCCGCGCTCAAATTCCTCCGCCAGCGAGAAGAACGCACGAAGATTTTCCCGGCGTGCGGCTCCTCCCCGCATCGCGCCGAACACCGCCGGGATATGGCAGCGCTCATAGAGCGCCGCGACCAGCTCGATGAGCGTGAGCGTCTGCGCGCTCTCGCGCAGCTCGCGCAGCAGCGCGAGGAACCGCACAGAGTCCTCGCCCCCGTCCGCGGCGAGTGCATCGTAAAAATCGCCGCCCGGCGTTTTCGCGCGCAGCTCGGCGAGACGGTCCGGCGTGAAGCCGAAAAGCGGCGAGCGCAGCACAGAGATGAGCGGCACGTCCTGACGCGGATTATCCAAAATCTCGAGCAGCGCGAAGGTCACGGCGACCTCCATCGTCTCGTAGAACCCGCCGTCGCTCTCGGCGGCGCAGTGCAGCCCGCGGCTCTCCAGCGCGCGGCGATAGTCGGCAAGCCGTGTGCGGGGCGAGCGCATGAGGATGACGATGTCCTCCTCCCGCACCGTGCGCGGCTCGTGCGTTTTATCGTCCTGCACCGTGAAGCCGCCGGCGATGAGCCTTTGTATGTAGTCCGCGGCGAAGCTCGCCTCGGCCCGGGCCGCGCGGAGCTTTTCCGTATCGCTCTCCTGCGCGGACATCTCCACAAAATGGAACTCCGTGCAGCAGTCGGGGTTCTCGGGATAGCTCGCCCCGACGTGCAGGGACTCGTCCTCGCCGTAGTCCAGCTCGCCCATTTCCCGGGAAAGGACGTTGCGGAACACGAAGTTCGCCGCGTCCAGCACCGTATCGCGCGAGCGGAAGTTTTTGCTCAAAAGGAGCTTTGCGCTCTCGCCCTCCGCCGCGTCGGCGGCGTGCGGGTAGCGCAGGTAGTGGTCGAGGAAAATGCGCGGGTCGGCAAGGCGGAAGCGGTAGATGCTCTGCTTGACGTCGCCGACGGTGAAGAGGTTTTTTCCCTCGCGCGAGATGGCGGAGAAGATGCAGTTCTGCACCTCGTTCGTGTCCTGATATTCGTCCACCATGATCTCGCGGTAGCGCTGCGAGACCGTTCGCGCAAGGTCGGTGGGCTGTCCGTCCGCGCCGAGGAGCAGGTCAATGGCCTCATGCTCCTGGTCAGAGAAGTCCGCCGCGTTGCGGCGGCGCTTCTCCTCCTGATAGGCGCGGGAAAAATCCGCCGTCAGCTTTAAGAGCGCGAGCATGGCGGGCGCCATCGCGCGCAGGTCCTCCATCGCCTCGGCGGAGGTGACGGAAAACACCTCGTCGAAGCCCTTGGCGGTCTTTTTGCAGCCGTTCCACACGCCCTGCATTTTGGCCTTGAGCGCTTCGTCCTCGCATTTGCGCACCGGCGTCAGGCGCGGGAAGTCCACGCGGCGCTTTGCCGCCGCGTCCCAGTCCTCCTCCGCTGACGCGGCGAGGAGCGCGAATTGCTCCGCCACGCCGAGAAAGAGCGGCGCGTACTTATCCGCAAGCGCGGCGTCCGACGTCATCTCCTGCGCCGCGCCGCGCAGCAGTGCGGCACAGTGGAGCGCCTTGCGCCGCACCATAGAAAGCAGCAGCGTCCCGTAGACCGTATCCTCCACGCGCGGCGGCAGATCGTGCCAGAGCTGCTCCTGCGACGCGAGCCAGCGGTCCATGTACGGCTGCGCCTGCAGCTTTCCGTGCAGCTCGAGCACCAGCGCGCCGAGCGCGCGGTCGTCCCGCCCCGCGCCGAGGGTATCGGCCAGGAGCGACGCGCCGTCGCCCTCGCGCATCGTCTCGTAAAATTCATCCAGCGTGCGCGCGAGCACCCGCTCGCGCAGAAGCTGCGCCTCATTCTCGTCGAGCACGCGGAAATCGGGCCGCAGCGCGTGGCCGCGCGCGTCCTCGCGCAGCAGGTGGCAGTTCTCGCGCAGCAGAGCCGTGCAGAAGGCGTCCACCGTTTTGATGTCCGCGCGGTAGACGCGCAGCAGCTGCCGCTGCAGATGCGCGTTGAGCGGGTCCTCCTGCAGCTTTTCGCCGAGAACCTTGGCGATCTTGCCGCGCAGCTCCGCCGCCGCGGCGCGGGTGTAGGTGATGATGAGAAAGTCGTCAAGGTTCGCTTCACCGCTCTCGACGTAGGAAAAAAGCCGCTCGACGAGCACCTTCGTCTTGCCGCTGCCCGCTGCGGCGGACACCAGCAGGCTCCGCCCGCGGTTCTCTACCGCCGCCTGCTGCTCGGCGGTCAGGATGTCAGCCATCGCGTTTTCCCCCTTCCCCGATCGTCCGGTCAACGTGCTCCCAGAGCTGCTCGGCTCCGGTCGCGCGGATGTATTCGATGCGGTCGCCGCCGCAGCCGTTTTCAAAGTGGCAGGCGGGCGCGAATTCGCAATAGGTGCAGGCGCTGTCCTGCTCGCTGCGCGCCCACGGGTCGGCGTCGATGTTGCCGCTCGCCAGCTCTCGCACCATGCGGCGCAGCTGCTCCTCAACGTATAAGCCCAACTTGCCGAGCTGAGCGCTCGTGGCGATGCTGCCGCTGATCTCCGTCTCGCCGTCCTTGTTCTTTTTCACGCGCACCGGGAGATAGCACGGCGCTTCCAGCGCGCTGTGCTCCATCGCGCGCAGCACCGCGGGATCGTTCAGCACCATGCCGCTGCGCTGCAGCTCCTTGTGCATCGCGCGCTCGATCTCCGCCTCCGAGGCATTGCGCGGCAGATTCAGCAGCTTTTCCCGTGCGGGAAGATAGAGGACGCCCGCCGGCTCGATGGGATAGCCGCCGAAGAGCTTTCCCCCTTCGTCCCGCAGCGTAAAGAGATAGAGCAGCATTTGCAGGCCGAGCCCGTAGCGCAGCTCCGCGAGGTCAAAGCGCTTCGCGCCGGTCTTGTAGTCCACCACGCGCAGATACAGCTTACCGTCCTTGAGCCAGCCGTCCACACGGTCGACCTTGCCGACCACGCGCAGCTCCTCCCCCGCCTCGCGGATGGTCACGGCGGGAAGCTGTCCGTCCGCGCCGAAGCCCAGCTCAAAGGCCAGCGGCTCGAAATCGGAGTCGGAAAGCTCCTCCACCGTCGAATCCATGATGCGGTAGACCGACTCGCACAGCCGGCGGAAAAGATAGCGGAAGCGCGCATTCTTCTCGTCAAGGTCGGGGAGATTTTTTTCGATGTATGCACCGATCGCCTGCCGCACAAGCGCGTGCAGCGCCGGACGCTCCAGCGCCTTGAGGCCGCCGCGCTCGCTCGCCGTGCGAAGCGTGTGCTCCATCACGTCGTGGACAAAGGTGCCGACCTGCGGCGCGTCGAAGCCCGCAGCCGTGCGCTCCTTCGCGCGCAGACCGTACTGCATGAAGTAGGCGAAATGGCAGCTCCGCGCCTTGTCCATGCGCGAGGCGCTGAGCGTGATGCTGCGCCCATAGAGCGTGTGGACGGCCTCACGCGAGAGCCTTCCGCGCGTATAGTGCGAGGCGTCGCGCATGGCGGCAAGCGCCTCGGCGCAGCCGCCGCGCCGCTCCAGATAACGCCACGCTTCCCCGCCGACGTGTTCGCCCGCATAGTCGAGCGCACCGCTCTCCGTTGTAAGGCGGTATGCCTTGTCGGCATCCTCCGTTTCGACCTTTACCGACGGGCAAAGCGTCTGCACGCGCCCGACGACAAAGCTGGGGCGCAGCTCGGCGCCCGCGTTATCAAAGCGCGGATAAGAGATGTAGAGCCGGTCGGTCGGCTGGGCGAGCGCGGCGTAGAGATTCTGCAGCTCCAGCCGGAACTGCGCCATACCGTAGGGCGCAAGGCGCACGTCGAGCGCCTCGAGCGCCGCGCGGTCCTCGTCCTTCAAAATGCCGCCGCTGCCGCCCACGGCGGGCAGCACATGGTCGTTCGCGCCCATCAAAAACAGCACGCGCACGGCGTGGCGGTCGTTGCGCGTCATTTCGGCAAGACTCACCCGGTCAAGCGAGACCGGGATCGTGCCGACCGAATACTGCGTGAGCACAAGGCGCATGAGCCGCGCGAACTCCTCCGCATCCAGCTCGGTACCGCCCAGCATCTCCACAAACTGGTCGAGCACGCCGCACAGAACGTTCCAAAGCTGCGCCAGCTCCTCCGCCCGCTGCGTTTCGCCGCGCTGCCAAAGCGTCTCCGTCTGCCGCTGCAGCTCTTCGGGCAGCGCGATCTCCGTCAGATAATTGTAAAGCGCTGTTACTTTACCCTCAACGTCTCCCATACCGCGCACGCCCTCATAGAGATGGCTCAGCGGCGCGCGTACCTTTTCCCGCGCGGCGTTCACCCGCGCGAGCATTTCCTCATGCTCTGTACGCCACGGCACGCCGTAGCCCTCGGGGTGCGCCGTCCACGGAACGTCGCGCGTCCACATTGCGCCGCGAATGTCCCACTTGATGACGTAGTTTTCCAGCAGGTCGCACTCCTCCGCCGAAAGTCCCGCGAGGCCGGTCTTGAGGCAGCGGAACACATCCTCGTACTCAAAGCCTCCGCTCACCGCGTCAAGCGCGCCGAGCAGCAGCGCGGGCACGCCGCGGCGCAGAATATCGCTGCGCCGCGCACAGTAGAGCGGGATGACGCAGCGCGCGAATACGGTGCGCAGCACCGGCTCCGCGGCATCCATATCGCGCGAGGTGACCGTAATATCGCGGAAGCGGTAGCCCTCGCAGCGCACCAGACGCAGAATTTCCGCAGCGATCCGCTCCGCCTCGTCGTAAGCGGTGGAGGCTTCATACAGCCGCAGCTGCTCCGTCGGCTCGTCCCAGCGGACATTGCCGCCGAAGAAATGCTTCTCCACATGACCGAGCGCATCGCGCGGCGCGCCGCCGCGCAGCACCTCCTCCGTGCAGGGAACGCCCGCGTCCCGCGCAAGAGCGTAAAGCTGCTCGCGCACGCGCAGGCCCTCGGCGAACAGCTCGCTGTCGCTGCCATCGCCGAGCAGCGTCACAGTGACGCTTTTTGCCCGCTTGAGCAGAATGCGCAGGATGTTCCGCTCGCGGCCCGTGAAGTAGGAAAAGCCGTCGAGAAAAATGTCCTTATCGTCGGCGTAGCCGGAGGCCGCAAGGTTTTCCTCCAGCTTCTCCAGCCGGTCGCGCGCGTCGCGCCCGCCCTCGTGGAGCTTGGCAAGATACGCGCCGTAGAGCAGTGCCACATCGCGCAGCCGCTCGCCGCTCTCGCCCGCGATGGCCTCGGCCTTTTCCGCCAGCACCTCCGGCGCGACGGCATAGGCCTGCAATTCTTCGATGAGCGCGAGCAGACTTTCCAGAAACGCCGCGCGCTGTGAGGGTCGGCGATAGACGCGCAGGCTCGGCGCAAGCGACACCAGCACGCGCTGGAGCAGCAGGAGCTTGCCGCCGTTGTCGAGCGTCACCTCCGCCGCGCCGCCGGTGAGCGTCAGCACGCGCGAGGCCAGCAGCTTGAAGGTCAGCACCTCCGCGTGACGGCTCGCGGTCACACCGCACGCGCGGCACACGTCCACCTCCGCGACGTGCGAAGCGTGCTCCGGCACGAGCAGGATCTGCTGTGAGGAATCGCCTAGCGCGCGGATCTCCTCCAGCACCCGCGCGGACTTGCCCGTGCGGGCGCGGCCCAGCAGGATACGCAGCATGATACCGCCCTCCCTTCGTCATTTTTTTCTATTTTACCATCATTCCCGCCGTTCGGCAACCGTGGATATTCCGCCGTGCCCTGAATTGAACGGGCGTCAATTTTTTCTTGACAAGGTGCCCGATGTGTGCTATCTTTTAGTTCAAATTTGAACTGTTCATTTTTGCATTATTTGAAAAGGAGCCCTGCGTATGAACGCCGGTATGGAGTTTGCCCATAAATTTGCCCGCGCCTATGCCGCCGCCTGCAAGCCGCTTTGCCGCGAGCTGAAGCTGCCGCAGACCGCCTTTGACATTCTGATGTTTCTTGCCAACAACCCCGGCTACCGGACGGCGGGCGACATCGTGGAGGTCCGGCGCATCAAGGCCAACCTCGTTTCGGTGAACGTTGATAAGCTCGTGCGCGAGGGCTATCTGCGGCGCGAGACGGTCGAGGGCGACCGTCGAAAGACGCTGCTCGTCTGCACCGAGCGGGCACAGCCGGTCATTGAGCGGGGCCGCGCGGTGCAATCCGCTTTTTTTGAGCAGCTCTTTGCTCATACAGATGAAGAAATGCGCGCGAGCTTCTTCCGGACGCTCACCGTTATGGACGCCGATCTCGACGCCATGTTAGAAAAGGAGCCTTAAAAGTGGAATTTGTCATCACACTTCTCGTCACCTTTTTCGCCGGCATGGGCGCAGGTCTCGGCACCGGCTTTGCGGGCATGAGCGCCGCGGCGGTCATCAGCCCCATGCTCATCACCTTCCTCGGCATGGACCCCTATATGGCGGTCGGCATCGCGCTCTCGTCCGACGTGCTGGCAAGCGCCGTGTCTGCCTACACCTACGGCAAAAACAAAAATCTCGACATCCGCAACGGTCTCATCATGATGGTGAGCGTGCTGACCTTCACTGTGGTCGGCAGCTACGCTGCGAGCCTTGTCCCCTCGACCACGATGGGCGGCTTCTCAGTCTTTATGACCTTCCTGCTCGGCGTGAAGTTCATCGTCCGCCCCGTCATGACGACCAAGGAGGCCATGGCCGGCGTGAGCGCGAAAAAGCGTGCCGTGCAGTCTATTCTCTGCGGCGTACTCGTCGGCTTTATCTGCGGCTTCATCGGCGCGGGCGGCGGCATGATGATGCTGCTCATCCTCACCTCCGTGCTCGGCTACGAGCTCAAGACCGCCGTGGGCACCAGCGTTTTCATCATGGCCTTCACAGCGCTCACCGGCGCGGTCTCGCACTTCACCATCGGCGGCGCGCCGGACTGGACGGTGTTCGCGCTCTGCGTGCTCTTCACGCTCGTTTGGGCGCGCATTGCCGCCGTGTTCGCCAACAAGGCTTCTCCCAAAACGCTCAACCGCGCGACCGGCGTGGTGCTCGTCATCCTTGGCGTGGTCATCATGCTCTTCAACGTTCTGACATAAGAAAAAGCCGCCCGCAGGCGGCTCTTTCAGGAAAGCAGCTTTTCCAGCAGCTCGGCGAAGAACGAGCGCAGCACGACCTCGCCGCCCTCGCCCTCGGCGGTCAGCACACCGTCGCACAGCGGCTCGAACGCCGCGCCCCACCAGCTCATCAGAAAGCCCGGCTCCAGCGCGCACCACACGAGCGCGCAAAGGAGGCCGACGGCAAGGGATATCTCGATCTTCCGAAATTTCATAAGAAAAAACCGTCCGTTTCAAGTAATAGCTTGAGTATGGACGGTTTTTTCGTTTTTCAAACAAAAATCGTGCAGAAGGTTTGCAGCTCCGCGCTCCGCAGCGCGCCGCAGGCCGCGCGGCAGGCGTCCTCCTCGCGGAACAGTCCGAACACGGCGCTGCCCGAGCCGGTCATTGCGGCACATTCCGCACCGCTGGCAAGCAAAGCGCGCTTGATGTCCTCGATGCGCGTGCGCTGCCCGTCCGGCAGTACCTGCTCAAAGACGTTTTTGACCTTCGCGCACAGCGCCGCCGCGTCGCCCGCCTCCAGCGCGGCGAGCAACGCCGCCGTGTCGGGTCGATCGGTCAGCGCCACGCGGTCCGACCGCTGAAAGAGCGCGGGCGTAGAGATGGGAAAGTCCGGCTTGCAGACCGCGGCATAGAGCCTCGGCGCGTTCCGCAGAGCAGTCAGCCTTTCACCCCTGCCCTCGGCCAGCTGCGTGCCGCCGCGGACGCAGAACGGTACGTCGCTGCCGACACGCGCGCCGATCTCCTCGAGCCGCTCGTCCGTGAGCGTAGGGGCGATCAGATCGCGCAGCGCGCGCAGCACGGCGGCGGCATCCGCGCTGCCGCCCGCCATCCCGGCCTCGGACGGGATGCGCTTGGTGAGCGTGATGTCGATGCCGCCGTGATAGCCGAGCGCCTCGCAGAAGGCGTTCGCCGCCTTGACGGCAAGGTTGCGTTCGTCGCACGGAAGCTCTGCGCCCGCGACGCGGCAGGCGACGCCTGTGCCGTCGGTGAGCGTCACGGTCACATCGTCGCAGAGCGAAACGGTCTGCATGACCATCCGCAGCTCGTGATAGCCGTCCGGGCGCTTGCCTAAGATGTCCAGCGTCAGGTTGAGCTTGGCATAGGCGGGGACCGTTTGTGTTTTCATCTTCTCTTTTTCTTGTGCTGGATCTTTTTCTTCTCCTCCGGCTCCGGCTCGTCGCCAAGCCACGCGCCGCAGTGCGGGCAATGCTTCGGGTTCCCGCGCCCAAGGCTCTCATGGCACTGCGGGCAGCGGTAGTACAGCCACCACACGAGGATGGACAGCAGCACCATCGCCAGGCCCAGAAGCCCCAAAAACGTGCTGTCAAAGCCCCACACGCCGACGCCGGCGACGAACGCGCCGCCGAAGAGAAGAATGTCCTGCCATGCTCTAGCTTTCTTGTAGTTCATCGAATGGTCCTCCTATTTGAAAAAGCGCCCGCCGAGGGGCGCTTTTTCGGTATATCGGTTATCGGATCTTGCGGGCCTCGACGTAGTAGCGCTTATCCTGCGCGTGACCCATCGAGAAGGTCTTGCGGGGCAGCACGCCGTCGGCCATAACGGTCTTAAACAGCTGCTCCTTGCCCATCGCGGGCAGCAGGAAGCCCATGTTGCCCTCCTTGGAGCCAAGCTCGCGGGTGACCTCGTCGCCGTGGATGTAGTCCACCTCGCCGCCGAACTTCTTGAGGTACTCGTCGATGAACGCCTGGAGCGTACCGACGGCCAGCTGCACCTTGGGATCGGGAACGGTGATAAACTCGTCGTGACCGGCCCAGCAGACCTCGATGGTGTGGCCCTCGCCCTTGCCCTCGTGGGTGTTGGGATAGAACTTCTTGAACTCCTCCATGAACTTCTCATGGTCCACGCCGAAGAGGACGCGGTGGATCGGCTCGAACTGCAGCGCGTCGTCGTGGTTGTTGACGACCTCAACGAGCGCGTAGCGGGCGGGCAGGGCGAGATACTCCTCAGGGGTCTTGCCCTTCTTCTGCTCCTCGTAGCAGGCCTTGGCGGTGGCGAGGGAGTGGTTGCCGTCGCCGACCGCAAACAGCAGCGGAGCCACGCCGGACACGCCGTACTTACTCTTCATTGCCTCGTCGGTGGTCAGGCCCATCAGAGCGTCTGCCACGGCGTCGATCTGAGAAGCGGAGAGCTTGAAGCCCTTGATGTGGCCGCCGTTTTCCATGAGGTCGAAGTCGTAGACCTTCTCCATGCCGTCGGCCGCGGCGGTCAGAGGCTCGATGACGGTCTTATCGGGATCGTCAATGAGCAGCATGACGTGGGGCAGCTCGATGGGCGCGTTGCGGCGCACGCGGGCGCGCGGGGGGATACGGTCGAGCACGGTGCCCTCGGTGGCGCGGATCAGGGCGCCGGAGCCGGGGGTGAAATCGTACTGGTCGAGGTCGACCATGCCGATCAGGCCGTGGCGGATCTTGCCGTCGCTCTGGCCGCGCTCGATGTAGATGAGAGAATCCTTGAGCGTCTCAAAGATGTTCTCCTTGAGATACTTGTCCATGGAGGCGTTGATGTCGGCGATGAACTCGTCGACATTGGGGGCCTTCAGGTTGGCCTCGGGCAGGATGAGGCGCAGGGTGGACGGCGCATCGCCGACGGTCTTTTCCACGCGCTCCCAATACTCGGGCTCGGACGTGAACTGGTCGCAGGCGACGACGGCCCACTTCTCCATATCGACGTCCTTGTTGGGCAGCAGGATGTCAGCGGGATAAAAGCCGAGCTTACTGAATTTTTCGTTCATGGTGTTTCCTCCTGATGTTCGTTGTTGAAACGGGGCAGCGCCCCTTGCGTGCGGTAGATATCGTGTAGATTATACAATATCCCCCGCGCAAAAAGCAATCCATTGCGGCAAATTTTACCTGATTATTTTTCTGCTTTTGCTGAAAATTTTTAAGGATGTATATTTTTTTGTCTTTTGCGGACACTATGCACAGCCAACCAAACACGATTAGGAGGGAGATCCATGGTCATCGACAAAGTGGCATTAACGCTCGCCGTCATCGGCGCGCTCAACTGGGGCAGCATCGGCCTGTTCGGCTTTGACCTCGTCGCGTTCCTCTGCGGCGGTCAGATGGGCACGGTCAGCCGCGTGATCTACACGCTCGTGGGCCTTGCCGGCGTATGGTGCATCACGATGCTTTTCCGCGAAACGGAGCCCATCGAGGGCGACGCGCACGCCTAACACGCATAAGAAGAAAAAGAGGGCTCCCGCCCTCTCTTTTCTTTACTTATTTTTGCGATCCAGACGGCGGATCGTCTCCTCGTCCGGCGTGACATAGAGGGTGCGGTAAGTCTCGTAGACCACCATGCCCGGTCTGGCGCCCGCTGGCTTTTTGACGTATTTGACGCTCGTGTAGTCCACCGGGACGTTGCTGCCGCCCTGCGCCTGTGAGTAATACGCCGCGAGCAGCGCGGCCTCGTGCAGGCTCTCGTCGTCAAACGCGCCGTCCTCGGTGCAGAGAATGACATGGCTGCCGTGGATCTTCTGCGTATGGAGCCACAGATCGCGCTTGTCCGCCTTGCGCGTGAGCGCGTCGTTCTGCACGTTGCTGCGGCCCACGAGGATACGCAGCCCGCTCGACGAGCGGAACTCGCGCGGCGCGATGGGCTTCTCGCGTCCCTTCTTTTCCTTTCCGCTGCGGCGGATATAGCCGGTCTCCTGCAGCTCACGGCGCAGCTCGGCGAACTCCGCCTCGGTCTGCGCCAGCGCGATCTCGCCCTGCACGCTCTCGAGGTAGTCGCGCTCGCCGATGGCCTTGTCGATCTGCTCGCGCAGATGCTTCTCCGCGGTCTTGGCCTTGGTGTAGCGCTTGTAGTATTTCGCCGCATTCTGCTGCGGCGTGAGCAGCGGGTCGAGCGGGATGTCGAGCTCCGCGCCGTTCTCGTCGTAGTAGTTCTGCGCCGTCAGCCGCGCCGCCCCGCGCTCCATGCGGTAGAGGTTCGCGGTGATGAGGTCGCCGTACAGCCGCAGCGCATCACGATCCTGCGAGGCGGCGTACTCCTTTTCGAGCATTCCGAGCTTACGCACCACGCGGTCATGCGCGGAGGTCACCGTGCGCGTCAGCTCACGCCCGCGGCGCTGCGCGGCCTCCTGCCGGTCGCGCTCGGTGTAGAAGGCGTCGAGCAGCGCGGAGAAGGTCGGGAAGGTCGTCTGCACCGTCTCCGCGCCGTACTGCGTGATGGGACAATAGGTGAAATCCACCGGCTTTCCCTCGCGCGAGAGCATGGTCGGTGTAAAGCGATTCTCCCGCACAGCTTCTGCCAGGCGTTCTATTTCCGCGGCAAGGCGCTCGCAGCCGTCGCTCCGGTCCGCGAAGCGGGCGTCGGCTGCGCCGAAGGCGCGAAGCGCCAGCTCGCGCGCGATGAGCGGCGAGATGCCGAGATACCGGTCGAGCAGGAAGCGCTCGACGGTCTCCTCCGTTCCCCCGCCGCGGCGGGCCAGCTCGACCGCTCCCTCGGGATCGGTCAGCAGCGAGAGCTTGTCAAGCGGCGTTGGAAGCTGGTAGTACAGCCCCGGCAGCAGCGCCCGCGCACCGGAGACCTCAAACTCCACGCGGCGCATACAATCCAAAATGCGGTCGTCCTCGTCGAGCAGCAGGAGGTTCGAGCGGCGGCCCATCGCCTCAAGCACCAGCTTCTTCGTACCGGACTCGCCCAACTCGTTCACGCTGCGGACGGTGAACGTCACGATGCGCTCCAGTCCGCTCTGCTCGATCTCCGTGATGCGTCCGCCGACGAGGTGCTTGCGCAGCAGCATACAGAGCATCGGCGGCTCGGCGGGATTCTCGCGCAGGACCTCCGTGAGCTGCACGCGCGGCTGGTTCGGCCCCGCGTTGATAAGCAGGCGCAGATTGCCGCGCAGGAGCAGCACGATCTGGTCGCGCGCAGGCTGCTGCACCTTGTCGATGCGCGCGCCGAGGAGCTGCCCCTTCAATTCGTTTGTCAATGCCCGCAGGCAGATCGCGTCAAGCGGCATCGTTCGCCTCCATCATCCGGTTAAACAGTTCGTTGATGCGCTCGTGCCGGCCCTGTAAATAGAGCCAGCCAAAGAGCGCCTCGAGCGCCGTGGCCTTCTGGTACTGCGCGCGGTCGGCGCTGTGCGGGATCGTGTGGACGTTGGCATTGCGCCCGCGGCGGAACACGTCGTGCTCCTCGTCCGTCAGCTCCCCAAAAATGGCGTCGGCCAGCTCTGCCTGCTTCGGTGCGCGGACAAGCTCCACCGTCGCGCGGTGCAGACCCTTGCCCGTCGCCTTGCCGTGCGCGCAGAGATAGGTGCGCACAAGCAGCTCGTATACCGCGTCGCCGAGATGAGCCAGCCCGATGCTGCTGATGGCGCGGATGGCGTCGGCATCGAGCGTATAGGAAAAATAATCGGTCATAGCCTTCTCCTGTTTCAATATTGCCGCTATTATACCGCCCTTTTGCGCGAAACGCAACGGGTATTGCCGTAGTTTCGTGCGCTAATGTGCTGTTGTGATACTTTATAAGCAAATAAGGGGTTGACATTTTCTTTGTAAACTTGTACAATACATTATTATTGATTTTGGCAGATTCGCACACAACGATTTTCACGGAGGAAGATAGATATGGAAAGAATCAAGCCCCGGACCCTCTCAGGCTTCATGGAGCTGCTTCCCGCGCAGCAGCAGCAGATGGAGCGCGTGATGGACATTCTGCGCACGACCTATAGCCGCTACGGCTTCACCCCCCTCGATACCCCCATCATCGAGGCCAGCGAGATCCTGCTCGCCAAGGGCGGCGGCGAAACGGAAAAGCAGATCTACCGCTTCTCCAAGGGCGACAGCGACCTCTCCCTGCGCTTTGACCTGACCGTGCCGCTGGCGAAGTACGTCGCCCTGCACTACAACGAGCTTGCTTTCCCCTTCCGCCGCTTCCAGATCGGCAAGGTCTACCGCGGCGAGCGCGCGCAGCGCGGCCGCTTCCGCGAGTTCTATCAGGCGGATATCGACGTCATCGGCGACGGCGAGCTGGACATCATGAACGACGCCGAGATCCCCGCCATCATCTACGACGTCTTTTCGGCGATGGGCCTCAAGCGCTTCCAGATCCGCATCAACAACCGCCGCGTGCTCAACGGCTTCTACTCCATGCTCGGCCTGACCGAGCAGAGCGGCGAGATCATGCGCACGGTGGATAAGATCGAAAAGATCGGTCCCGACATGGTGCGCGCCATTCTCGTCGACGACATCAAGCTCACGGGCGAGCAGGCCGACGAGATCCTCAAGTTCATCGCCATCACCGGCACGAACGAAGAGGTTCTCGCCTCCCTCAAGGGCTACTGCGGTCGCGACGAGCTGTTCGACCGCGGCTATGAGGAGCTTTCCACCGTCATCAAATACCTCGGCGGCTTCGGTGTCGCGCAGGAGAATTTCAAGGTCGACCTGACCATCGCCCGCGGCCTCGACTACTATACCGGCACGGTCTACGAGACCGCTCTGCTCGACTATCCGCAGATCGGCTCGGTCTGCTCCGGCGGCCGTTACGACAACCTCGCCGAGTATTATACCGACCGCAAGCTGCCGGGCGTGGGCATCTCCATCGGCGTGACGCGCCTGTTCTATGTGCTCGGCGAGCAGGGCCTTCTCAACGACGCGCTCAACACCGCGCCCGCGGACGTGCTGCTTCTGCCGATGACGGAGGATCTGAGCTTTGCCGTCTCCCTCGCCACCCGACTGCGCGAGCGCGGCCTGCGCGCTCAGCTCTACACCGAGAACAAGAAGTTCAAGGCCAAGATGAACTACGCCGACAAGACGAAGATCCCCTATGTTCTCTTCCTCGGCGAGGACGAGGTCGCCTCCGGCGTCGTCACCTGCAAGGACATGGTCACCGGCGAGCAGACCAAGGGTGCGCCGGACGAGATCATCGCCCGCATTTACGCCGCCATCCGCGAGAAGAACGCTCAGAAGGTCATCGTGGAAAAGTAACGCCCCACGCGGCATTCCCTGCCGTTTGGGCAAAGCGCGAAATATGTCCGATTTTCTCTCGTTTTTGGGAGTCAGGCACAGCCTGACTCCCTTTTATTCACAGATTTTTCACGTTTTCCATATTTCATTTTTGCATTGTCTGTGTTATATAATAGGTGTCGATTTTTCCGCCTCGGCGCACGGTGCGCCGGGCATATCACGATACAGGAGGTCCGTCTATGGCAAAGCCAACGGAACAAAGCGGCGAGAGCTTTATGCTCAAGCTCGCCCGCTTCATCGTCGATAAACGCAACCTTGTCTTTCTTGTCGTCATCATCGGGCTGATTTTCTCCGTCTTCTCCCGCAGCTGGGTGCAGGTGGAAAACGACCTGACCGCCTATCTCCCCGCCGATTCCGAGACCCGCCAGGCGCTCGACGTCATGGACGAGCAATTCACCACCTTCGGCACAGCGAGCGTGATGGTCGCCAACCTCCCGCTCACCGACGCCTTCGATCTGCAGGAGAAGCTGGAGGATGTCGAGGGCGTGCAGGGCGTGGCGTTCGACGAGACCGACGAGCACTACAACAACGTCAGCGCGCTCTTCTCCGTCACCTTTGACTACGACGAGGACGACGAGCGCTGTCTCGACGCGCTCGAGCGCGTCAAGAACTCGCTCGCCGGCTACGATCTCTATGTCTCCACCGACCTCGGCAACACGCAGGAGGAGACCATCGACCACGAGATCAGCGTCATTATGGTCTATGTCGCCATCGTCATTGTCACCGTGCTGCTCTTCACCTCCGAGACCTACGGCGAGGTGCCGGTCCTGATTTTGACCTTTGTGGTCGCGCTCGTGCTCAATCAGGGCACGAACTTCATGATGGGCAAGATCTCGTTCATCTCCAATTCCGTGACGAGCATCTTGCAGCTGGCGCTCTCCATCGACTACGCCATCATCTTTTGCAACCGCTTCAAGGAGGAGCACCGCTCCCTGCCTCTGCGCGAGGCGGTCATTGTGGCGCTGAGCAAGTCCATCCCCGAGATCGGCGCCAGCTCGCTCACGACCATCGGCGGTCTGGTCGCCATGCTCTTCATGCAGTTCAAGCTCGGCCCCGATATGGCGCTGTGCCTCATCAAATCCATTCTCTTCGCGCTGCTCTCGGCGTTCGTTATCATGCCGGGCCTGCTGATGCTCTTCGGCCCGCTTATCGACAAGACCGGCCACCGCAGCTTTGTCCCCAAGATCTCCTTTGTCGGCAAGTTTGCCTACGCCACGCGCCATGTCGTTCCCATTCTCTTTGTCGCGCTGGCTGTGATCGGCTGCCGCCTCTCGTCCGACTGTCCCTATGCCTACGGCTACGGGCTGATCTCCGCACCCAAGCTCAACGAAACGCAGATCGCCGAGAATATGATCGACGACAACTTCAGCACCAAAAACCTCATGGCGCTCGTGGTCCCCGCGGGCGACTATGACAAGGAGCGCGCCATTCTCGACGAGCTTGAGCAGTACGACGAGGTCGACTCCACGCTGGGGCTTTCCAACGTCGAAGCCATGGGCGGCTATATGCTCACCGACAGGCTCACGCCCCGTCAGTTCTCCGAGCTGACCGATCTCGATTACGAGGTCGCCGAGTTCCTCTATGGCGCCTATGCCGCAAACCATGAAAATTACGGCAAGATCGTCGGCGGGCTTTCGACCTACTCCGTCCCGCTCATTGACATGTTCCTCTTTCTCTACGACGAGGTGCAGCAGGGCTATGTCACGCTGGACGACGAGCTGCAAAGCACGCTGGACGACGCCTACACGCAGATGACGAACGCCAAGCTCCAGCTTCAAAGCGAGCAGTACAGCCGTATGCTCATCTACTCCACGCTGCCGGTCAGCGGCGATGAGACCTACGCCTTCACCGACACCGTCACCGCGATCGCGCAGAAGTATTACCCCGGTGAGAAGGTCTATCTGGCGGGCGACTCCACCAACGAGTACGAATTTGAAAAGTCCTTTGCCGTGGACAATAAGGTCGTGAGCATCGTTTCGATCCTGATCGTCATGGCGGTGCTGCTTTTCACCTTCAACTCCGCCGGTATGCCGGTGCTGCTGATCCTTGTCATTCAGGGCTGCATCTGGATCAACTTCTCGTTCCCCACCATCACGGGCAAATACCTCTTCTTCCTTGGCTACCTGATCGTCAGCTCGATCCAGATGGGCGCGAACATCGACTACGCCATCGTCATCGCCAGCCGCTTTCAGGAGACCAAGACAAAGATGCACCACCGCGATGCCATCATTGAAACGCTCAACTTCGCGTTCCCGACCATCATCACCTCCGGCTCGATCCTGTCGATCAGCGGCTTTCTGATCGGCCGCATGACCTCCGAGCCGGTCATTGCCGGCATCGGCGAAAGTCTCGGACGCGGCACGGTCATCTCCATCCTCATGGTCATGTTCGCCCTGCCGCAGATTTTGCTCATCGGCTCCAAGGTCATTGACCGGACCTCATTCGCCGTGCCGAACGTCATTCACCGCCACGCGGCGGACGGACGCATCCGGCTCGACGGCGTGGTGCGCGGCGAGATCCACGGCACGGTCAGCGGCGTGGTCCGCGCGATCGTGGACGGCGATGTGAACGTGACCGTCATTTCCGGCAGCATGGTCGAGGAAGGAGGTGCAGACGATGAAACCGAATAAGCGCTCTTCCCGCCTGCTCGCGCTCGCCCTGTCGCTCGTGCTGAGCCTTTCCCTGTCCCTGCCCGCGCTCGCTGCCGGAGAGGATGACATCATCTACATCCACACGGCGAAGGACCTGTGCGCCCTTTCGGACAGCTGCGCCTATGACGCCTGGTCGCGCGGCAAGACGGTCCTTCTGACCGCCGACATCTCCCTGCGCGGCGTGGACTTCGAGCCCATCGCCAGCTTCAGCGGCACCTTCAACGGCGGCGGGCACACCATCAGCGGTCTGACGCTGACCGACTCGCTCTCCCCCGCCGGTCTTTTCCTCACGCTCGAGCGCGGCGCCTTCGTCCACGCGCTCAAGGTCGAGGGGCAGGTCGCGCCGGGCGGCACGAAGGAATTTGTCGGCGGCATTGCCGGACGCAGCTACGGCACGATCGAGGAATGCTCGTTTTTCGGCGTTGTGAAGGGTGAGAGCGCCGTGGGCGGCATCGTCGGTCGCAATGAGGCGGGCGGGCTGGTCGCCAACTGCACGGTGAGCGGCAGCGTCTCCGCCAATCGCTACACCGGCGGCATCGCCGGCTATAACCTCGGCACGCTGCGCGCGTGCATCAACTCCGCCAGCGTGAATACGGCAAATGTCGATCCCACGCTCAGCCTTGACGATCTGAGCATCGACCCCGCCGCCTCTCTTACCGACCTCGTTTCCGTCGGCGCAGCGGAAAGCCGGAACGCCACCTCAGACACCGGCGGCGTCGCCGGCTATTCCTCCGGCAGCCTGCTCTCCTGCATCAACCGCGGCGCGGTCGGCTACCCGCACTTCGGCTACAACGTCGGCGGCGGCGCGGGCCGCAGCGACGGCTTTGTGGATTTCTGCTCCAACTACGGCATGATCTACGGCCGCAAGGATGTGGGCGGCATCGTCGGTCAGATGGAGCCCTATCTCCATCTCTCGCTGCGCGACGACCTGATCGCCAGGCTGCGCACGGAGCTGGATAAGCTCAACGCCCTCGTTTCCTCCACGCTGGACGATATGGACGGCACAAACGCCGCGCTTTCCGCCCGTCTCGATTCGGTCTCGTCCTACACAAACGCCGCGGTGGACGACGCCGATTCTCTCGCCGGTCAGACCACGGACTTCATCGACAAGAACATCGGCACGGTCAACGAGCTGACCGACCGTGCGGACGACGTGATGGACGCTCTGCCCGACATTCTCAAGGCGCTCGAGGCGGCGGAGGACAGCATGGGCGCCGCTGTCGACGCGCTCGAGCAGTGCAACAAGGACCTGACGCTGAGTGCTGCCGACCGCGCGGAGCTCAGCGCGGCCAGCGGACGCATCCAGACAAACAGCGCCAAGCTCAAGGATGCGGCGGACAGATTGAATACCGCTGTCAACGCTTTGAAGGGATACCTTGACGGCAGCAAGACATGGGACACCGCCGCAGTGTGCGGGCTGCTCTCCGACGCCCTTGCCGCGCTCTCTGACGCCGTGAGCGCAATGGCGGAGATCTCGACGGACATGGCAAAAATCGCCGCCATCCTCTCCGACTTTCTCAAGGACGCCGCGCCCAAGGCGCACGACGACATCCAGCGCGCGCTCGACGCGCTGAGCGATGCCGCCGCCAGCCTTGACACGGCGACGGGCAAAACGCGCCGTCTCATTGAGGACCTCAACACACGGGACGATCTCACCTTCTATCCCCTCGGCGACGGCTATCAGGACACGCTGGACAGCCTTTTCACCAATCTGCGCAGCACGATGGATGAGCTGGATGCGCTCAGCGACGGGCTCTCTGCCGATGGTTCAACGCTCACCGCCGACCTGCGCGCGGTGAACGATCAGATGAACGCAGTCGTCAATCTGTGCCTTGACATCTTTGTGGATATGACCGACGCCGACGCCTCGGATATTTTTGAGGATACCTCCGACGAGAACATCGACGCCGTGACCTTCGGCAAGGTCCGCGGCTGCACGAACTACGGCACCGTGGACGCCGACCTGAATGTCGGCGGCATCGCCGGCGCTATGGCCATCGAATATGAGCTGGACCCCGAGGACGACGAAAAGCAGTCCGTCTCCGTGTTTGACCGCGTATATGAGACGAAGGCGGTCGTGCAGCACTGCGTCAACCGCGGCAGCATCAGCGGCAAAAAGGACTGCATCGGCGGCATCGTCGGCGAGATGGACCTCGGCATCGTGCTCTCCTGCGAAGCCTACGGCAGCGCAAGAAGCGAGACCGGCAGCTATGTCGGCGGCATCGCGGGACTGTCCTCCGCCGGCATCCGATCCAGCTGGGCAAAGCTCACGCTTTCCGGCAAGAGCAGCGTGGGCGGCATCGTCGGCTCCGGCAGCGAGGACACCTCCTCGTCAGCCAGCTCCGGCTGCACGGTGACAGATTGCCGCAGCCTCGTTGTCGTTGAGGACTGCGATCAGTTTTCCGGCGCGATCTCCGGGCGCGACCTCGGCGTCTTCCGTGGCAATTACTTCGTCTCCGACACGCTGCGCGGCATCGACCGCCGCAGTCTATCTGGTCAGGCGGAGCCGATGGACTATGCCGCCCTCTGCGCGCTCGACGGCGTGCCCGAGGACTTTCTCAGCTTTACGCTGCGCTTTGTCTGCGACGGCAGAACGCTCAAAACGCTGCGCTTTGACTACGGCGACTCCTTTGATTCCTCCATCTTCCCCAGTCTGACGGAGCAAAGCGGGAGCTATCCGGTCTGGGACCGCACCGACCTGACCGACCTGCGCTTTGATACCGTTGTCACCGCCGAATACACCGCCTACCGCGCCTCCCTCCAAAGCGACGCGCAGCGCGCGGACGGCCGCAGCGTTTTCTTCGTCGAGGGCGAGTTCAACGAGACGGACACGCTCACCGCCGCCGCGCAGACGCCCGATCCCAACGCGTTCCCGCAGCTTGCGGATAACCGCCGCACCGCGCTCAAAAACTATTTCTCCTTCCTCTCCGAGCGGACGCTGCCCGCCATGACCGTCTACCGCTCCGTTGCTGAGCAGTGGGAGCTTTCCTTCCCGCGCGACGCGCTGGCCGAGCACACGATCCGCTATCTCCCGCCCGAGGAAGTGAGCATGGATCACTGCGCCGTCTTTGTCCGCCGGTCCGACGGAAGCTGGCAGCCGGTCGAGACGACCTCGATGGGCAGCTACCTGCTCTTTACCGCGGAGGGCGAGAACGTGCAGCTCGCCGTGCTGACCACGACGGCCGTCTGGTGGCTCTGGGCGATCTTTCTCGCGCTGATCGCCGCTGCGGTCTTCTTCATCGTCCGCGTCGTCCACCGCAAGCGCGGAAAAAAGGCTGCGAAGCCAAGCAAAAAAGAAAACGGAGCAGCCGGCTGAGGCTGCTCTTTTTCTGCTTGTCATCGGGCGAAAACTGTGCTACACTATCGAAAGAGTATGAATAAGGTGGGATTCAGGATGGAAAACAATACCTTTAAGGGTTCCCTGTTCGGCGGCTTCAACCGCGAGGACGTCATTGACTATATCAAAAAGACCTCGGCGGAGAGCACCGCCCGCATCGAGTCGCTCGAGGGCGACATCGACAAGCTCTGCGCGCAGGAGCAGGAGCTGCGCACGCAGGTCAGCACCCTGCGCGGCGAAAACGACCGCCTCACCCAAGAGCACAGCGACGCCGCGGCGGAGCGCGACACCCTGCGTGCCGCGCTGGATACAGCCAATGATGAGCTGACCGCGCTGCGCGCCGAGGCCGAAGCGCTGCGCGCGGAGAACGCTTCCCTGCGCGCGGAGAATGATAAGCTCCGCCCCATGGCCGAGCAGTATTCCACCATCAAGGAGCACCTTGCCGGCATCGAACTGGACGCACACCAGCGCGCCGAGGAGTACGAGCGCGGCGTCCACGAGCGGCTTGCCGCCATGATCGGCGACTGCCGCGCCCATTGCGACAGCGTTCTCTCAACGCTCGGCAACACCTGCATCAATGTGACCGGCGAGCTTCGGCGCGCTGAAAACAGCATCTCCTCCCTGCCCGCTGCCTTCAACGCGCTGCGCGCGGGTCTGGAAAAGCTGGAAGAGGACAAGTAACATTATTGCGAAAAAGGGAGCTTTGCGCCGCAGCGCAAAGCTCCCTTTTCATTTTTGGCTTTTACTTCATGCCCTTGAGCTTCACCAGCTCTTCGAGCAGTGAGACCGTCCCCTCGATGCCGAGAAGCGACGAGTCGATGCACAGGTCGTAGCTCTTGGCTTCGCCCCAGTCCTTCGAGGAATAGTAGTTATAGTACGACGCGCGGGATTTGTCCGTCTTCTTGATGCGCTCCTTCGCCTCCACCTCGGAGATGTTGTTGCGCGCGGCCACACGCTTGATGCGGCTCTCGATCGGCGCGGAAACGAAGATGTTGATCACATCGTCACGGTCCTTGAGCGCGTAGTCCGCGCAGCGGCCGATGAGAACGCAGGGGCCCTTGTCCGCGAGCTTCTTAATGGTATCATAGGTCGCAAGATACACCTGCTGCTCGATGCTGCCCTTGGGCGTCACATGGTGCATGGTGAAGGAATACGGATCCATCGCAATGGAATAAAGAAAGCTCTTGGGGCGCTCGTCGAAGCTGTGGAACAGCTCCTCACAAAGGCCGCTTTCCTCCGCCGCCTTCTTGAGCAGCAGATCGTCATAGTAGACGATGCCAAGCTTGTTCGCCAGCGCCGTGCCGATCTCGCGGCCGCCGCTTCCGTACTGTCTTCCAACGGTAATGACCATAAGGACTCCTCCTTTATCGCAAAACAAAATGGTGCTATGGAAAGTATAGCACCATTTTGTTTTCGGTTCAATCCTTTTTTACGATGCGAGTCGTTCAGATCCTGCCAAGCTCGTGCAGCAGCTTCTCCGGCGTCATCGGCCAGGAGCGCATCCACACACCGCAGGCGTCGTGAATGGCGATGCCGATGGCGGGCGCCGCGCCGTTGCAGGCGATCTCGGAGATGGACTTCGCGCCGAAGGGACCGAAGTCGTCGTTGACGTCGATCAGCATGGACTTGAAATCCTCGGGCGCTTCGCCGATCATCGGCGCGCCGTAGTCCGTGAGGTTCGCGTTGATGCACTTGCCGTTCTCGTCCAGCTTCATATCCTCATAGAGGGTGTGGCCGATGGACTTCATCGCGGCGCCGTACATCTGGCACAGCGCGATCTCGGGATTGATGGGCGTGCCCGCGTCCTGCAGGGCGTAGAACTTCTGCACCTTGATCTCACCGGTCCTGACGTTGACCGCCACCTGCGCGAAGTGCGCACCGTAGGGCACGGAGGATGCTTTGGTGACGTAGCTGCCGTGCGCGACCATCTGGCCGCGGCCGTCGCCCGCGATCGCCGCGTGGGACAGCTCGCCGTAGGTGAGCGCCTTGCCGCTCGTCTTGGAATAGACCTCGCCGGGTGCGCGAACGTCCAGATCCTCGACCTTTTCGTTCATCTGCAAAGCGGCCTCCGCCAAAATCTTCTCCTTGAGCTTTTTCGCCGCCAGCAGTGAAGCGTTGCCGCTGAAGAACGTGCCGGAGGAGGCGTAAGCGCCGGTATCGAACACGCAGGAGTCGGTATCGCCGGACACGACCGTGATCTTCTCCATCGGGAGCTTGAGGACCTCCTTCACCGCCTTGGCGGAGATGGTGTCAAGTCCCGTGCCCAGATCCGCGCCACCGCTGTTGAGAATGACTGTGCCGTCCGTCTCCAGCTTGGCGATGGCCTCGGCATGGTCCAAGCCGGGCAGACCGCTGCCCTGCATGATCATGGCAAAGCCCTTGCCGATCTTCCAGTCGGGATCGTCGGAGACTTCCTTTTTGCCCCACTCGATCATGTCGCAGCCCTTGGCAATGGCCTCGTCCAGACCGCAGGAGCCGACGGGGACGACGTTGCCCTCGCGGCCCTCGCCGAGACCCTTGAGAATCTCAAGCATATAGCCCTCGCTGACGTGGTTCTTTTCCACCATCGTGCGGTAGTCCACGCCCAGCTTGTCCGCCAGCTCCGCCATCGCCATCATGATGCCATAGGTGCCCTTCGGCGTACCGTAGCCCTGATACGCGCCTGCGGGCGGCGTGTTGGTGTAAAAGACCTTCAGATCATATGCCATGTTGTCCACGGCGAAGAGCGGCAGCGTCTTGGAGCAGCTGTTCATTGGGACGGTCAGGCAATGGTTGCCGAACGGGCCGGTGTTGGCGCAGACCTCCATAAAGAGCGCGGTGATCGTGCCGTCCTTCTTGCCGCCCATCTTCACCTTCACACGCATGGGGTGACGGGTGGAGTTGGCGTAGAACTCCTCGGCGCGGGTGTTGCGGTAGTAGACGGGCTTGCCGGTGACCCATGCGGCGTAGCCGGTCAGGTCCTCCACCAGAATGTCCTGCTTGCTGCCGTAGCCGCCGCCGACGCGCTCCTTGATGACGTGGATCTTATTTTCCGGAATGCCGCACACCCAGCTGACGATGCGGCGCACATGGTACGGCACCTGCGTGGCGCAGTTGAGCACCAGACGCCCGCCCTCGATATGCGCGTAGCAGACGTGCGGCTCGAGCGGCGTGTGCTGGATCTGGCTGGTCTGGTAGGTGCGCTCCACAATGGCGTCCGCCTCGGCGAAGCCCTTTTCCATATCGCCGATGCCGCCCTTGTTGGAGGCGGCGATGTTCTTATGGATGTCCGCGCCCAGCGGGAACTGGTAGACGACCTTGCCCTCGCGCTCGTCACCCGCGAGCTTATTGTACTCCGCGAGATCCGCGGGCGCGCCCGCGTTGTAGATGACCTCGCCGTTGTGGACGAGCGGCGCGCCCTCCGCCATGGCCTCCTCGACCGTGTAGACCGCGCCCTGCGGCTCATACTCGACCTTGATAAGCGCGGCGGCCTGATCGGCGATCGCCGGCGTGCGGGCGATGATGCCCGCGACGCGGTCGCCGACGTGGCGGACCTTCCTGTTGAAGAGCCGGCGGTCGTGCGGGGACGGCTCGGGATTGCCCTGACCGGCCTGCATATAGTGCGTCTCCGGCGTATTGTATGCGGTAAGGATGGCGGCGACGCCGGGCAGCTTCTCCGCCTCGCTCGTGTCGATGGACTTGATGTAAGCGCTGGCAAAGGGGCTGCGGAGGACGTGCAGGCACCAGGCGTTCTCGGGCACCTTGTCCTCGACAAACACCGGCTCGCCGGAGACCAGCGCCGCACCGTCGATCTTGCCGCAGGGCTTGCCGACGACCTCGAGGCTGGGGCGGAAGGTCGGCGCGATCTCACTGCGAAATTCGCCGAAGTCGCGCAGCTCGGTCGCGAGCTTGACGGCGAGATAATAATGCTCATAGCCCGCGTCGCGGATAAAGATGCTCGTCAGCACATCCTTGATCTCTTCGCGGGTGGGGTTCGGCTTCTGCTCGAGCAGCCAGGTCAGAATGAGCGCGGCAGCGGGCGCGTTGTACGCGCTCTGCACGATACCCGCGGCGACCATGGCCTTCTGCACATTGTTCAGCTCACGTCCGTTCAGCAGACCCTCGGCGGTGCGGATCTCCGTGCCCTCAGCCTGATAGAACAGGATGAAGTTCGCATACTTGAGCTTGCCGTTAAAGACGATGGTATCGCTGCCGGCGAAGCCCTCGGCGTCGTCGCTGTCGCGAACGCTGCGGTAACCGGCACGGTACAAAACATCACGCAGTCTTGCGGTGGGTTCGGCGCGGAGGGTCACCTCTTCGCCGTTGATCTTGCATTTCAGTTCCATCGCCCTTACCTCCCGAGTGTGAAAACAATGCCCGCCAGATACTTCTTATAGGCGGCGCTGCCGGTCAGGTCGTCGACATAGGTGACCTGCTCGGCAATGGCCGGCGTCGTGCCGTAGACAAGGCCGCTGCCCTGCACGCTCAGCGCGTAGATGCCGCCGCTCTCGGCGGCGATGAGCGTCGCGTGGCTCGACGAGGTGTTGCCGAAGCGCTTGACGGAGCCGGTACGGTCTTTATCGACCACGACATACTCGATCAGACGCTTGCAGTCGCTTTGCAGGTATTCGCCGACGGGCTTGTCCTGCTCGCCGTGCGGCGTGATGGATTTGAGCGTTGCGTCCGCCGCAGTCAGCGCGGCGGCAAGATAGCTGTCGGAGCGGCGCAGGCCGAGGTTGCCGCCGACCGTCGCGCTGCTGCGCTTGGCGAAGGATGCGCAGAAGCCGGCGGCCTCCCTAATAAATGCCGGGACAAGCTCGCTCTCGATCACGTCCTGTAGAGTGCAGAGCGCACCGATATAGACCTTGCCGTCCTTCTCGGTGATGGTGTTGAAATCGAAGCCGGTGATGTCGATGAGGTCCTTGCCCTCGGCGGCGCCGCCGAGGCGGAGGTCATCGGTGCCGCCGGCAAGATAGACCGCCGTGTCGGCGTGCTCCTTGCGGAGGTTCACAGCCTCCTGCGGGGTCCGGGGATGGTAGATCATGGCATTGCCTCCCTTTTATTCCTGAATATCCACGCGGCCGGGCGCATGGCCGGCTTCGAGCGCGTCGATGAAGAACGCGAGCATTCTGCGCGTGGTGTTTCTGCGGTATTCGGGCATGGCGTGCGGGCTGATGACCGCGTTCCATGCGTCAAGAAATTCTTCCTTACAGGTGTGAAGCTCGCTGACCTTTTTCCCGATCAGCAGCTCCTCCGCCTTGCGGGAGCGGGCGACCTTGGGGCCCGCCGCGCCGGAGGACGCGCGGAAGTCGACCACCACGCCGTCGCGGACGGTGGCAGCGGCGGAAAGCGTCAGCTTGGAGATGGCGTTCGCGCGGCGCATACCGATCTTGCGGAAGAAAATGTGGGTGAAGTCCTGCTTGGGGATGATGACCTTCGTGATGATCTCGTCCTCGCGCAGCGCGGTCTTTTTGGTGGCGATGATGTAATCGTCCACGAGCATGCGGCGCTCGCCGTCCACGCTCGTGAGCACCACCTCCGCATCCATCAGGATGAGCGGCTGGGGCATATCGCCCTTGGGGGACGCGTTGCCGATGTTGCCGCCGATGGTCGCGCTGTTGCGCAGGGCGATCGCGCCCATGCGGGACGCGGCATCCTTCAAAAGCTCGGGCGCGATGGGCGAGCGGGCGATTTCCGCCGAGGTCGTGCACGCGCCGATCTCCACGCTGCCGTCCGGCAGCGCGCGGATGCCCTTGAGCTCCTTGAGGTTGGTGATGATGAGCACGTCGCCCTTGAACGCGGGCGTCACGCCCGCGCCTATGCTGTTCGCGACCATCAGGTCGGAGCCGCCGGCGAGGACGGTCGCACCGGTCTCTCTGCGGATGCGCAGCGCCTCCTCAAGCGTTTCGGGAATGAAGCACTTTACCTGTTCCATAAGGCCGCTCCTTTCTTCGCCGCGAGTCGGATGCACTCGACGATCAGGTCATAGCCGGTGCAGCGGCAGATGTTGCCGCTGATGCCGACGCGGATCTCCTCCTCGGTGGGGTCGGGATTCTTACTCAGCAGCACATAGGTCGCCATGACCATGCCGGGGATACAGAAGCCACACTGCACCGCGCCGCCCTCGGCGTAGGCGTCGATGATGCACTTACCCTTTTCCGTGTCGCGGATGCCCTCGATGGTCAAAAGCTCGCAGCCGTTGACCGCGCCGACGGGGATGATGCAGCTCGTGACCAGCTCGCCGTTTTTGATGATGGAGCAGGCTCCGCACTCGCCCTCGCCGCAGCCTTCCTTGCTGCCGGTGAGGCCGTAGTCCTCACGCAGCACGTCGAGCAGCCTTCTCAGCGGGTCGCCCTGATAGAGCTTCTGCTCGCCGTTCAATGTAAAACGAATCTCAGTGTACATGTTTCATAGCCTCCTCAATCGCTTCCGGCGGGATGGGAATGGATGTAAAGCGCGTGTTGAGCGCGCGCTCGACCGCGTCCACATAGGCCGCGGAAGCGCCGTTGAACACCAGCTCGCCCATGCCCTTGGCGCCGTAGGGGCCCCAGGGATAGGGATTTTCCTGAATGTGGTAGAACTGCTTCGGGAAATCCATCGAGGTGGGGATCACATAGTCGGACATACTCTTCTGCTTGAAGCGGCCGCCCTTGACCTCCAGCTTTTCCATCGAGCCGTAGCCGAGGGACTGGAGGATGCCGCCGTTGATCTGACCGTGGACGATCAGCTCGTCGATGGCCTTGCCGATCTCGTGCGAGGACCAGACGCCGACGGTCTTGACCTCGTTTGTCAATCGATCCACCTCGGCCTCGACGCAGGCAACGCCCCAGCCGTAGCCAAGGTAGGCGTCGCCGCGGAAAGTCGCCTGATCCCACGGATAGCCGTCGGGATGCTCGTACTCGACCTCGGTGGTGAAGTCGCCCTCGCTCCAGCGCTCCTTCATCTCCTGCGCGGCGCGCTCGACAAGGCGGCCGACGACCATGGTGGAGCGGGAGGCTGCGGTCGGGCCGGAGTCCACGACCTTGGAGGTGTCGGGATCGAGATACTCGATCTGATCGATGCTCACGCCGAGCGTGGCAGCGCAGATCTTGCGCAGGCTCGTTTTGAAGCCCTGCCCCATTTCGGTGGAGCCGACCTGAATGCTCACGCGGTCGCCGGTCTTAACCAGCCGCGCGTGCGCCTTGATGATGGCCTGCTCGCCGTTGCCGGTGAATGCGCCGCCGTGGTTATAGAGCGCGATGCCGATGCCCCTGCCGCAGCCGGGCTTGTATTCCTTGGCCTTGCGCCAGTAATCGGACTCGCGGGTGATGACGTCCAGCATCTCGGGGAGCTTGACCTCCTCGATGATGTGACCGTTGGTCGTGGTCTCGTCGCCCTTCTTGGCGAGGTACTGCATCTTGAATTCCAGCGGGTCCACGCCGAGGTGGTGCGCCAGATGGTCCAGATGCGTCTCGATGGCAAAGAGCGTCTGTGGCGCGCCGAAGCCGCGGAACGCGCAGGACGGGAACATATTGGTGCCGATGCCCTCGCCCTTGAGATAGGTATTGTCAAAGGTGTAGACGCCGTTGCCGTGGAACACGCCGCGCTGGAGCACGACGTAGGACGAGGAAAGGTACGCGCCGCAGTTATAATAGATGTGACCGTACACACCGGTGATCTTTCCGTCCTTCACCGCGGTCTTGTAGATGCACTTGGACGGATGGCGCTTGACGGAGAACTGCGTGTCCTCCTCGCGGTCAAAGACCATCTTGATGGGCTTGCGGATCTTGTTCTCCGCCACCAGCAGAGCGCCGCAGAGCACGTCGGGGAAATGCTCCTTGCCGCCGAACGCGCCGCCGGTCGTGCACTGGCGGACGATGATATCGTCATAGGGAATGTCCAACAGTCCCGCGATGGACTTGCGGATGTAGAACGGGCACTGGGCGGAGGCATAGAAGACGAACTTGCCGTCCTCCATATCCGCGATGGCGCTGTTGGTCTCCAGATGGACGTGCTCCTGATAGGGCGTTTCGATGGTCTCCTCAAAGACCTCGTCCGCCTCGGCGAACACCTCGTCCATCGGCCGGCCCTTTTCGCAGAACAGCTCGCACATGACGTTGCTGTTCTTCTCCGGGAACATGGGGCCGCCGACGCAGTGGATACCGTCGTCAATGGTGACGGCGGGCGTCTGCTCCTCGTAGTCGATTTTGATCTGCGCCTTGAGCCGCTTGAGAACGCTGCGGTCGGGGCCGACCACCAGGCCGATCGTCTCGCCGACGTAGAGGACATAGTCCTCGGCGAAGCAGCGCCAGTCCTTGGAGATCATCCACAGCTCGTTCTTGCCCTGCGCGGGAATATCCTTCGCGGAGATGAAGTGGTAGCCCTCCGGCAGCTCCGGCACATGGATGGCCTTGATCCTGCCGCGGGCAATGGTGGAGCGCACCATGTAGGCGTACTGCATATTGGGCAGCGTCATATCGCAGACGTAGACCGCCTCGCCCCTCGCCTTCTGCACCGCGTCCACACGGACGATGCGATCACCGATCTTCGTCGCCTGCATCGGCTTGCTGCTGTATCCTTCCGACATAAAAGACCTCCTTCAGCGTTCCCGACTGCCGGGACGCTTCCTTCGGTAAATTTTGAACATTTTTAGAAATTCTTACAAAAGCAAGATATTCTAACACGCTGTTTTCAGCGAATCAGCCCATTTTCTTGCTGTGATTTTAACACCAAACGCCCTGTTTGTACAGAGACGCCGTAGTCCTACTTTCAGAATAGCGCGTGTATTTTCCGGTTGCATTGGGGAGACTGCTTATGATAAAGTAACCATAACCGAGAAAGAGAGATGATCTCCATGAACCATCCGCCCAGGATCGGCTGCCTTATCATGGCGGCCGGAAACGCCAGCCGCTTCGGCTCCAACAAGCTCGCCGCCAAGGTGGACGGCAAAATGCTCATCGAGCACGCGCTCGAGACCGTCCCCCGCGAGGAGTTTGCCCGCGTGACCGTCGTCACGCAGTACGACGAGGTCCTCGTGCTTGCCATGCGCTTCGGCTTTACCGTCCTTGTCAACCCCTTCCCCGAGTGGGGCGCGAGCCACACCGTCAGGCTCGGCACCGAGGCGATGGCAGACTGTGACGCCATTCTCTATCAGGTCGCCGACCAGCCGCTGCTGCGGCGCGAGAGCGTTCGCGCGGAGGTCGAATTTTTCCGCCGGCATCCCGACCGCATCGTCGCGATGGGACATGGCGGTGTGCGCGGCAATCCGTGCATCTTCCCCGCCCGCTTCTTCCCTGAGCTGACGGCGCTCGAGGGCGACCGCGGCGGCAGCGCCGTCATCCGCCGCCACGAGGACGCGCTGACGCTCTTTGAGATCTCCCCCGATGAGCTGCGCGACGTGGACACGCCGATGGCGCTCGCCGCGCTGCGCGACACGCTCGCGTGAGCTACGGCGCCGTCATTTCGCCGCGGAGGTCCTGCTCCATCATCGTCTTGACGCGCTCCTTCTCATAGCCGCAGGAAAAGAGATAGTAGAGCTTGGCGACGGCAGCCTCGGTCGTCATGTCCAGCCCGCTGACCGCGCCCGCTCTTTTCAGGGCGTTCGAGGTCTCGTAAGCGCCGAGCGCCACCGCTCCCTGCGGACATTGCGAGCAGACCGTCAGCACCGTGCCGTTATGAAACGCCTTTTCGATGATCGGCAGCAGCGCGCCGCCGTCCCCGGGAATGTTCCCCGCGCCGAAGGTCTCGATGACGATGCCGCGCAGCCGCTCGGTCATGATCTGCTCAAAGAGCGAGAACTGAATGCCCGGGAAGACCTTCAGCACCCCAATGGGAATATTCTCCAGTAATTGCAGCTTCAAAGCGCCTTTCGGCTTCGGCAGGAGGGCGCTTTCGTTGTAGCGGATGGTGATGCCCGCGTCGGCAAGGCTCGGGTAGTTCGGTGAAAGGAAGGCGATCAGCCCGTCGGCGGAGAACTTGGTCGCGCGGTTGCCGCGCAGGAGCTTCCCGCCGAAGTACAGGCAGACCTCATGCACCTCCTCCGCGCCCGCGATGAGCAGCGAGGTGATAAGATTGTCGCGCCCGTCGCTGCGGATCTCGCACATGGGGATCTGCGAGCCGGTGAGAATGACCGGCTTTGCCAGTCCCTCGAGCATGAAGGAAAGCGCGGAGGCGGTATAGGCCATCGTGTCCGTGCCGTGGAGCACCACAAAGCCGTCGTAGGCGTCGTAATGGTCGGCAACGAGCTGCGCGATCTTGTTCCACTCATGCACCGTCATGTTGGAGGAGTCGAGCAGCGGGTCCATTTCGAGCATGTCCCAACGGGGCATCTGCTCGGCGTACAGGTCGGGAATGGCCTCCATCGCGCGGCGGAACTGCCCGCTCTGCGGGGCGTAGCCGTTCTCCGTGCGCGTCATGCCGATGGTCCCGCCGGTGTAGATGATCAGAACATTTTTCATACGGCTTACCACCAATAGCGCGGCATCTTGGGCCGCTCATACGGCGTTTTCATCAGCGGAAGGCTCGTGCGCATCTCGCCGTCGAGCGCGAAGTACGCGCCCGCCACGGCGGGGGCCGTCGGAATGGTCGTGATCTCGCCGATGCCGATGGCGCCGAAGGCCATGTCCTGCCCCTCCTTCTCCACCAGAATGCTGTGGATGGGCGGCACCTGATCGGCGCGGAACAGGCCCAGCGTACCGAACCTTGCGCTGGGGATGCAGTCGTAGAGCGGATAGTGCTCCGTCAGCGTGAAGCCGAGCGCCATGGTGACGCCGCCCTCGATCTGCCCCTCGCAGGAGAGCGGGTTGATCGCCTTGCCGACGAAGTGCGCCGCGTCGATCTCGCGGATCGTTCCGTCGTCGTTGAGCACACACACATGGGTGGCGTAGCCGTAGGCGACGTGGCTGACGGGATTGGCAACGTCCTGCGCGCCCAGCGGGTCGGTCTTGGCGAGGTATTCGCCGTAGAACTCCTGTCCCTCGAGCGCTCTCCAGTCCACGCTCGCCCCCTCGGGCAGCTCGGTGCCGACCGTGCCGCTGCTGTTGCCGCCGGGCAGCGATTCCATGCCCTGCCGGTGCGCGATGCCGGAATAATCGGACACCCTCACATCGGCGCCCGCCGCCGCGAGCAGCTTCTGACAGGCCCGCCGGCAGGCTTCGCCGGTCACGAGCGTCTGGCGCGAGCCGGAGGTCGTGCCGGAGTCCGGCGCGTTCACCGTGTTGGCGGCCTCGTAGACGACATCCTCGCGCTCACAGTGCAGCATGGTGCAGACGATCTGCGTCAGCACCGTGCCGAGCCCCTGTCCGATGCAGGATGCGCCGGAGCGGATATGGAGCTTACCGTCCTTGACCGCCACGATGCAGCGGCCCGTATCGGGAATGCCCACGCCGACGCCCGCGTTCTTCATCGCGCAGGCGATGCCGACGTTCCTGTTCTGCTCGCAGATGTCCTTCACCGCCTCGAGCGTCTCCACCAGGCCGGTGGACGGCGGCGCGATCTGCCCGTTCGGCAGCGTCTGCCCGGGGCGGATGGCGTTGCGGTAGCGGATCTCCCACGGGGAGATGCCCAGCTCGTGCGCCATCTTCGTGAGCGTCATTTCCATGGCGTAGCAGGTCTGCGTCACGCCGAAGCCGCGGAACGCGCCCGCGGGCGGATTGTTCGTATAGTACGCCTTGCCGGTGATCTCAAAATTTTCGTAGTGATAGGGACCCGCCGCGTGCGTGCAGGCACGCTCGAGCACCGGGCCGCCGAGCGAGGCATACGCGCCGGTGTCGGCGACCACCTCGGCCTTGACGCCCTGAATGAGACCGTCACGATTGCAGCCCATGGTGATGGTCACCTTCATCGGATGCCGCTTCGGGTGGACGAGCATACTTTCCTTGCGGCTCAGCTTCACCTTGACCGGACGGCCCGTGAGATAAGCGACGAGCGCCGCATGGTGTTGCACCGTCATATCCTCCTTGCCGCCGAAGCCGCCGCCGACGAGCATATTGGTCACATGGATCTTTTCCTTGGGAAGCCCCAGCAGACGGGAGACCTCCCGCGCCGTGTCGTAAGCGCCCTGATCGGTGGAGAGGATGGTCAGCCCGTCCTCGTCGGGATAGGCGACCGCGCACTCCGGCTCGAGGAAGGCGTGCTCCGTGTACGGCGTTTCGTAGTGATACATCAGCACATAGTCCGCGTCGCGGATGGCTTGATCGGCGTTGCCGCGGCTGACGTGCTTTTCGCACAGCAGGTTGCCGGACTCATGCACGAGCGGCGCAAAGGGCTGGGAGGCATAGGTCGGGCTGAACACCGGCTTGAGCGGCTCGTAGTCGATCTCGACGAGGGCCTTCGCCTGCTCCAAAGCCTCCTTCGTCTCCGCCGCCACAAGGCAGATGGCGTCACCGAGGTAGTGGGTGATCCTGCCGACTGGGATCATCGTGTCCCAGTCCTGCTGCAGATGGCCGACCTTGTTCTCCCCCGGAATATCCTCCGCGGTGTAGACGCCGACCACGCCGGGCAGGGCCTCCGCCTTTTCCTTATGGATGGCAAGCACCCGCGCGCGGGGATATTTGCTGCGCACGGCGCCGGCATAGAGCATACCGTCCACATACAGGTCGTCCGGATACTTGCCGTAGCCCTGCACCTTTTCCGCCACGTCCACGCGCACAGCGCGTTCACCGACGCCATAGCCTGTCTTTTTCTCCTCCGGCAGTTTGCCGCTGCGGAGGATCTCCGCCGCGAGCAGGATGCCGTCGATGATCTTCACATAGCCCGTGCAGCGGCAGATGTTGTTGCGGATGGCGAACGCCGCCTCCTCGCGCGTCGGCGCGGGATTCGCGTCCAGCAGCGCCTTGGCGGAGATGACCATGCCCGGGATGCAGAAGCCGCACTGCACCGCGCCGGCCTTGCCGAAGGCGTAGGTATATACGCCCTTCTCCCAGTCGGAAAGGCCCTCGACCGTAAGGATGGTCTTTCCCTCCAGCTTGTCCGTCGAGGGAACGCAGGCCTTCGTCGCCTTGCCGTCGATGAGGACATGGCAGGTGCCGCACGCGCCCTCGCTGCATCCGTCCTTGACGGAGGTGAGGCGCAGCTCGTCGCGCAGGAAGCGGATGAGCTTTTGATTTTTCTCCGCCTGCACGGTCTGTCCGTTCACGGTAAATGTCGCCATAGCGGGGTCTCCCTTCCCAAACTTTTTGTTTGGACTGCTTATTATTTTTCATTTTTATTGTATCACATTCGTCCGAAATTGCAACAAAAAGACACACAAGCGTGATACTATTTAGAAGATAGCGCCGCTCCGTGCCGAAAGATTGAATTATATGTAAATCTTCTCCCTCCTCGCTTGACAAAAGCTGGCTTTTCCACTATGATTTCCGTATCTTTTCCACGGCTGTGACGAGGCGGGCTCGCCCCTCCGCGCAGCCGTCCCATTCTATATTGGAGGGACGCTTATGAAAGAAGTCAAAACCCCGAAAAAGCCTCTGATCTTCTACTACGCCGTCGCCATGCTCGCGGTATTTCTCTTCAATTTCCTTGCCATGCCGTGGCTCGCGCAGCACCAGATCAAGGAGGTGGACTACAACACCTTTGTCGAGATGGTCGAGCAGGGCAAGGTCGGCAAGGTCGAAATTCAGGAGCAGGACAACCGCATTCTCTTTACCGATAAGGACGAGACCGTTATCTACAAGACCGCCATGGTGTCGGACGACGACCTCTCCGCCCGGCTTTTGGAGGCGGGCGTTTCCTTCAAGGGCGAGGAGATCGAGCAGACCTCGCTGCTCGTGGACATTCTCGGCTGGGTGCTGCCCATCCTGATCTTCCTTGCCCTCGGGCAGTATATGTCCAAGAAGATGGCGGACAAGCTCGGCGGCAACTCGATGATGTTCGGCCTGGGCGGAAACAGCAACGTCAAGGTCTACGTCCAGTCCACCGAGGGCATCCACTTCTCTGATGTTGCGGGCGAGGACGAGGCCAAGGAAAACCTGCAGGAGGTCGTCAACTATCTGCACGACCCCAGCAAGTATCAGGAGATCGGCGCTTCCATGCCCAAGGGCATATTGCTCGTCGGCCCTCCGGGAACCGGCAAGACCATGCTCGCCAAGGCGGTCGCAGGCGAATCGAACGTTCCGTTCTTCTCCATCTCCGGCTCGGAGTTCGTGGAGATGTTCGTCGGCATGGGCGCGTCCAAGGTGCGCGACCTCTTCAAGCAGGCCAAGGAAAAGGCCCCCTGCATCGTCTTCATCGACGAGATCGACGCCATCGGCCAGAAGCGCAGCGGCAGCCAGTACGGCGGCAACGACGAGCGCGAGCAGACGCTCAACCAGCTTTTGACCGAAATGGACGGCTTTGAGAGCAACAACGGCGTCATCATCCTCGCCGCCACCAACCGTCCCGAATCCCTCGACCCCGCGCTCACGCGCCCGGGCCGCTTCGACCGCCGTGTGCCGGTCGAGCTTCCCGACCTCAAGGGCCGCGAGGAAATTTTGAAGGTCCACGCGAAGAAGATCAAGGTCGCGGAGGACGTCGACTTCAACAAGATCGCCCGCATGGCCTCCGGCGCTTCCGGCGCGGAGCTTGCGAACATCGTCAACGAGGCCGCGCTGCGCGCCGTGCGCGCAGGCCGCAGGTTCGCCACCGAGTCCGATCTGGAGGAGAGCATTGAGGTCGTCATCGCAGGCTATCAGAAGAAGAACGCCATCCTCACCGACCACGAAAAATGGATCGTCGCCTACCACGAGACCGGTCATGCGCTCGTCGCGGCGCTGCAAAGCCACTCCGCCCCTGTGCAGAAGATCACCATTATCCCCCGCACCTCAGGCGCGCTGGGCTACACGATGCAGGTCGAGGAGGGCAACCATTACCTGATGACGCGCGAGGAAATGGAGAACAAGATCGCGACGCTCACCGGCGGCCGCGCCGCCGAGGAGGTCCGCTTCGGCTCTGTCACCACGGGCGCTTCCAACGACATTGAGCAGGCGACCAAGCTCGCCCGCGCGATGGTCACACGCTACGGCATGAGCGAGGATTTCGACATGGTCGCACTCGAGACGGTCACGAACCAGTACCTCGGCGGCGACGCCTCGCTCGCCTGCTCTGCCGAAACGCAGACGAAGATCGACGCGCTGGTGGTCGCGCTCGTCAAGCGCGAGCACGAAAAGGCCGTCAAGCTGCTCAACGATCATCGTTCCAAGCTCGATGAGCTCTCCAAGTACCTCTACGAGAAGGAGACCATCACCGGCGAGGAGTTCATGAAGATCCTGAATCTCGAAAAAGCACAGGATAAAACGCAGGATTAAGCAAAAAAGCCGCCCACTCGGGCGGCTTTTTCGGCGAAAAACTCATGGATTTCCTGTTGTTCTTCCCATCGCGATGTGCTATACTGCCATCAGCAAAGAAAAGGAGGGATCACGATGGATCCTATTTATGAAATTGATCTGGACGTCTGTCCCCATTGCGGCGGCGTCGGCGCCATACAGGACGAACAGGGCTGGTGCGTCTATGTAGACTGCCTTGACTGCGGCTCGCACACCGTCCACGCCGCCTACGAAACGCCCGAGGAGCGCCTCGCAGCGGCCAAGCAGGTCGCGCATCTGTGGAACATCGGCAAGGTGATCCACGCCGGCGTCGGCGACTGAGCCGCGCCCATCACCCCATAAAGACCTCGTCCGGCATCTCCGTGATCGCGGAGATGCCGCCGCTTTTTTCGGTGGAGCGTCCGGCGACGCGGCAGGCAAATTCCGCGATGCCGCGCAGCTCCGCCTCATCCAGCGCTGCGGGAGCCTTGCCGCTTTGGAGCAGCCTCCACACCGCGCAGCCGCCGAAAATATCGCCCGCGCCCGTGGTGTCCGTGACTGTCAGGCCCTTGAGACCGTCCACATGGCCCTGCGCCCTCAGGCTTGCAAACTCGCAGCCGTCCGCGCCGCAGGTCACAAAGACGAGCTGCGTGCCGAACCGCTCCCGAATGTACGCCGCGCCCTCGCGCGGTGAAAGGCCGAAGAGGAATTTCACCTCGTTGTCGCTGAGCTTCACAACGTCGGCCTGCCTGAGTCCCCAGAGCATCTGCTCCCGCGCGCCGTCAGGGCTTCTCCAGAGCGGCGGGCGCAGATTGGGGTCGAAGGTGATGAGCTTCCCTCGTTCCTTTGCAAAGGCGACAGCACGCTGCGTCGCACCGCGCGCAGGCTCGTCGGTCAGAGAAAGTGTTCCGAAATGGAACGCTTTTGTTTTTTCGATGAGCGAGAGGTCCAATTCCTCAGCGCGGAGCTGCGTGTCCGCGCCCGGCTTGCGGGCAAAGGAAAAGGAGCGCTCGCCGCGCGCGTCGAGCGTCACGAATGCCAGCGTCGTGAAAGCATCCTCCGCCACGACAACGCCGCGCGCATCCACGCCGACCTCGTGCAGCGTCCCGGTGAGCATCGTGCCGAAGGCGTCCGCGCCCACCTTGCTCAAAAGCGCTGTCCTGCCGCCGAGCCGCGCGATGGCCGCGAGGAAATTGGCGGGCGCACCGCCGGGATGCGCCGCCATGAGCGGATAGCCGTCCGCTCCCGTCCCCTGCGCCGTAAAGTCAATGAGCAGCTCACCGAGCGCAACAACGTCGTACTCCGTCCGCGTCATCCTCTGCCCTCCCCGCGCTCGCACAGCAAATGCAGCGCCTCCAGATAGCCCGGCAGCCCGTGCCCGCGGATGGTCGCGATGCAGGCCGCGCGGATGTAGGACACATGGCGGAAATCCTCGCGGCTGTCCGGGTCGGAAACGTGGACCTCCACCGTCGGGATGCCGACCGCCTTCACCGCGTCAAGCAGCGCGACGCTCGTGTGCGTATAGGCGGCGGGGTTGATGATCATGCCGTCCACCCGGTCGAAGTACGCCTGCTGAATGGCGTCCACCAGCGCGCCCTCGTGGTTGGACTGGAAGAACGAGACCTCCGCGCCCAGCCGTTCCGCCTCGCCCGCGATCATGCTCTTCAGGTCCTCGTAGGTCGCATGACCGTAAATTTCCGGCTGACGGATGCCAAGCATATTCATGTTGGGGCCGTTAATGACCAGAATTTTCACAAAAATCCCTCCAGATCGCCTGCGCGGTCTGCTCGACCGTGCCGCTGTTGTCGATCGCGGCGTCGCGGAACCGTTCGTAGAGCGGCGCGCGCTCCGCCCACATCGCCGCAAGGTCCGCCCCCTGCGAGAGCGGACGGCCGTCGGTCGGCAGCAACTCCAGCGGACGCAGAAGCTGATAGATGCGGCCATTCTGGTGGAGCGCGGCGTAATTCTCCGGTGTTTTCACCACGCCGCCGCCCGTGAGCAAAAGCTTCCCGCTCAGCGCGCCGCACTCCGCCGTCGCCTCACGCTCGAGTGCGCGGAAGGCGGCTTCTCCTCCCTTGGCGAAGATCTCGGGAATGGAGCAGCCTGCCTTCTCCGCGATGCGCGCGTCGATGTCGATGGCCTCGCGGCCCGTCAGCGCGGCGAGCGCCGCGCCGACCGTGGACTTGCCGCTGCCCGGCATCCCGATGAGCACGAGATTCGTCATTTCCCGCCGCAGCTGCGCGAGGATGCGCTCGTTCTCACGGTCGGCGATGTGCCTGTCAAAGAAGTGTTCCTCCGCCGCCTTGGCCTGCGCCACCAGCATCGGAAGGCCGTCCGAGCTTGGAATGCCCAACTCCTCCGCCTGCAGCAGCAGCGCCGTGCGGCGGGGATTGTAGATCAGATCGAGCACGCCCGCGCAGGCGGGAAAGGCGGTCAGATCGACCGCCGCCGCGCCGTTGTTCGGATACATCCCGACCGGCGTGGTGTTGACGATCCGCTCCGCGTCCGCGTGACGGCCGAGGTTCGTATAGTTGTTCTCTCCCGAGCGGGAGATGACGACCACCTCGCGCGCGCCGAGCTTTTTCGCGCACGCGGCCGCCGTGCGCGATGCACCGCCGCTGCCGAGCACAAGCGTCTTCTTCCCCGCAAAGCCGATGCCCGCGCGCTGCGCCATGAAGCAGAAGCCCGCGGCGTCGGTGTTATAGCCATAGAGCTTTCCGTCCGCGCGGCGCACGAGCGTGTTGACGCTGCCGATGGCCTCCGCCATCGGGTCGAGCACATCGCAGTACGCTATCACGTCGCGCTTGTAGGGAATGGTGACGTTCAGCCCGCCGATTTCCTCCCGCGCGAGGAACGCGCCCAGCTCCTCCGGCTCCAGCTCGATGAGGCGATAGTCCGCACAGCCGAGCGCGGCGTGAATGGGCGCCGACCAGCTGTGACCGAGCTTTCGTCCCAGAAGTCCGTAAACCTTCTCCCCCATCGTTCACACCTCGGCGTAATTTCCGAGGAATACAAACTCCGCGCAGCTGCGCTCCATTTCCTCGAGCATGGCAAGCACGCTCGGGTCCTGCACGCTTGCCTCCAGCTCAAGGAAGAACACAAACTCAAAATCGCTCCCCGCGACGGGGCAGGATTCGAGCTTGGTCATGTTGATGTCCAGCGCCGCGAGCTTGGAGAGGATCTCATAGAGCGCGCCGGGCTTATTCTCGAACGAAAGGATAAGGCTGATGCGGTTTGCGCCGGCGTAGATGACGGGGTCCTTCGCCACGCAGAAAAAGCGGGTGTAATTATTCTCGCTGTCCTGAATTTTGTCGCTCACACATTCAAGGCCGTAAAGCGCGGCGCAGGGATGTGAGGAGATGGCGGCCGCGTGGCGGCTGCCGCTCTCGGCGACCAGCTTCGCCGCCTCCGCCGTGTTGCCGCAGGGGATCACCCGCACGCCGGAAAGGCTGCTGAGGAACCTGCTGCATTGACCGATGGCCTGCTGATGGGAGTAGATCTCTGTAATGTCCTCCAGCTTTACACCGGGCATGGCCAAAAGCTCATGGCGGATGCAGAGTCTCGTGGAGCGCACCACGGAGAGCTGATGCTGCTGAAGCAGCGAGTAGACCGCGCGCACCGAGCCGTTGGAGCTGTTTTCAATGGGCAGCACGCCGAATTTGCACAGGCCGGACTCCACCGCGGACACCACCGCGTCAAAGGTCTTGACATACAGGATGCTGCCGCGCGGCAGCAGGCGGTCGCAGGCGACCTGCGAGTTCGCGCCCTCCACGCCCTGACAGGCGACAAGACCCGTCTGTGGGAAGACCGGGCCGCCCGCGGCGAGGGACTTTTCCACCCGCTCAGCCACTCTGGTCGGCAGGTCCACCAGCTCCGCCTGCCGCGAGCGCGCCAGCTCAAAGAGCGTGGAGTAGAGGTGATAGGCGTAGCGCTCCTTGTCACCGGCCTTGGCTGTTACCTTGGCAAGAATTTCGCGCTCGCGCTGCTTGTTCAGAATGGGCAGATGGTGCTCGTTCTTGTAGGCCGCGACCTCCTCGGCCAGCTCCATACGCTCAAGAAAGAGCTTCAAGAGCTGATCGTCCACGGCGTCGATGCGGGTGCGGATCTCAGAAAGTTCCATGATGTTCCTCCAACAGTAAGTCTAAGAGCACGCAGGCCGTCACCGCCTCAACGACGGGCACGGCGCGGTGCGCGATGCAGGGGTCGTGACGGCCCCGGATGGTCAGCTCGGTGTTTTCCATCCGCGCGAGCGAGACCGTTTTCTGCGGTCTGCCGATGGACGGCGTCGGCTTGATGCCGACGCGCAGCGTGAGCGGCATACCGGTGGTGATGCCGCCGAGGATGCCGCCGGCGCGATTCGTCTCCGTGACGATGCGGCCGTCCTCCACGCGGAAGGCGTCGTTGTTTTCGCTTCCGCGCAGGCGCGAAGCGCCGAAGCCTGCGCCGAACTCCACGCCCTTGACGGCGGGGATGCCGAACAGCGCCGAGGCAAGGCGGTTTTCCATGCCGTCGAACATTGGGTCGCCGAGACCGGCAGGCAGCCCGATGGCGGCACATTCCACGATGCCGCCGACGGAATCCTGCGCCTCACGCGCCGACAAAATAAGACGCTGCATCCGCTCGCCCGCCGCGTCGGAAATGGTCGGGAACGGCTTCGCCGCCACGGCGCGGAACAGCTCGTCGGTCGGGTAGAGCGGGAAGGCTTCGTCGTCCTCCGCTCCCACGGCGGCAAGGTGCGCGCCGACAAATACGCCGTGCCGCGCAAGGATCTGCTTGGCGATGCCGCCGGCGATGCACAGCGGCGCCGTCAGGCGGCCGGAAAAATGCCCGCCGCCGCGCATATCCGCCTGCCCGCCCCATTTCACCCACGCGGTATAATCGGCGTGCGAGGGGCGCGGCTTGTCGGCAAGCTCCGTGTAGTCCGAGGAGTGCTGGTCGCTGTTGTAAATGACCGCGCACAGCGGCGAGCCGCAGGTCACGCCGTCGCGCAGACCGGAGAGGAATTCCGGCGCGTCGGCTTCCTTCCGCGCGGTCGAAAGCGGGCTTTTTCCCGGCCTGCGCCGATCCAGAAAGGCCTGCAGCTCCGCAAGATCAATGCGCTCGCCCGCAGGCAGGCCGTCGACGGTCACGCCGATCGCGGCTCCGTGGGACTGTCCGAACACGCCGACGCGCAGCGTTCTTCCGAATTCAGAGGACATCGAAGCTACCTCCCAGTCGTTTGTATTCCTCCCAGAAGGAGGGATAGGATTTCCGCACCGCCTCCGCGCCTGTAACGGTGACCGGAGCCGCCGCGGCGGTCGCGGCGACTGCCGCCGCCATCACGATGCGATGATCGTTCGCGCCGTCCACCGTGCCGCCGGAAAAGGCCGGCACGCCGCGGACAGTCAAGCTGTCCGCCGTCTCCTCTGCCGGAACGCCGAGCGCACGCAGCAGCGCAGCGGTCGTCGACAGGCGGTCGCTCTCCTTCATCCGAAGGCGGGCGGCGTTGACAAAGTACGTCGTCCCCTCCCGCCGCGCGGCCATCACCGCCAGCGGCGGCAGCAGGTCGGGGCAGTCGGACACATCCACGCTCTGCTCCCCCGCCGCCTTGAACCGCTCAAGCAGGTCTTTTACAACGCGGTCGCCCTGTGCGGAGTTTTCGTTCAGCCCACACACCTCCACGCCATTTCCAAGAAAACGCGCCGCGTACCAGAAGCCCGCCTGCGACCAGTCGGCCTCCACCGCCGCGTCAAAGGAGCGGTAGACCGACGGCGGCACGGCAAAGCGTTCCGCGTCTCCGTCTATCTTCACGCCGGCCCGCGCGAGCGCGTCGCGCGTCATGGCGACATAGTCGCGGCTCTCGAGCCGCGTGGTCGATACCAGCGTCGAGCCGCCGCCGAGCAGCGGCAGCGCGAAAAGCAGCCCCGTGAAAAACTGGCTCGAGACGTTGCCCGCCAGCCGGTACTCCCCCGGCGTCAGCGTACCGCGCACGGTAAGCGCACCGGCGGTCTGTTCATAGGAAATGCCTTTTTCGTCAAAGAGGTCAAAATACGGCTTCTGCGGGCGCTCCATCAGCCGCCCGCGGCCGGTGAACACGCCCCCGCCCGCGGCCGCCAGCGCGATGGGAATGAGAAAGCGCAGCGTCGAGCCGGACTCGCCGCAGTCAAAGCGCGGAAGCTCTGTAAAGGGTTTTCTCTTGCCGCCGATGCCGGTCACGTGGAGGGTCCCTTCGTCTGCCTGCTCCCAGCTTGCGCCGAGCGCCGCCATGCAGCGCAGCGTCGCCTCGATGTCCTGCGAGAGCGCGACATTCTGGACCGTGCTCACACCGTCCGCGAGCGCAGCGGCCAGCAGCAGGCGGTGCGCCATCGACTTGCTCGGCGGCGGCGTGACCGCGCCCGCGAGGGCGTGCGGTCGGATGCGAATATCCATCCTCATCCCCCCAGTCCGGCGGCGATGATGGGCAGAAGCTCCGTCACCGGGATCCTTTTCAGCTCGCAATCGCCGATGGCCTTCGGTACAACGATGGTGATGCTGTCCCCGCTGCGCTTTTTGTCCGCCAGCGCGGCTTTCGCCAGCGCCTCGGCGGGATAGTCCGTGCCGGTCGGCAGGCCGTTCTTCTCCAGACACGCCGCGATGCGCGCGGACACCCCCGGCTCGGCCCAGCCGAGCCGTTCGGAGGCGCGCGCCATGACGGCAAGACCCGCCGCGACCGCGTGGCCGTGCGGAATGGCATAGCCGCTGCATTTTTCGATGGCATGACCGACGGTGTGGCCGAGGTTCAGCTTGCGCCGCTCGCCCTGCTCCTTCTCGTCGCGCTCGACCACGCCCGCCTTGTAGCGGATGCAGCGGGCAATGATCTCGGCGGGCGCGTCGGTAAGTGTGCCGTCCTCAAAGAGAGAGAACAGCGTCTCGCCGCTCAGCACGCCGGTCTTGATGGCCTCCGCCGCGCCGTCGGCAAAGACGGCGGCGGGCAGGGATCTCAGACAGTCCGTGTCGCACAGCACGGCAGCGGGCTGTAAAAACGCGCCCGCAAGGTTTTTCCCCGCCGCAAGGTCGATGGCCGTCTTGCCGCCGACGGAGGAATCCACGGTGGAGAGCAGCGTGGTCGGCAGCTGCACATAGCGGATGCCGCGCAGGTACGAGGCCGCAGCGAAGCCCGCCATGTCGCCGGTCACGCCGCCGCCGAGCGCCGCCACGCAGTCCGTGCGCGTGAGCTGAGACTCGGCCAGAAACTCCAGAATGGCGGAGAGCGTCGTGAAATTCTTATGCGCCTCCCCCGCCGGGAACACATAAGAGCAGACGGCAAAGCCCGCATCGCGCAGACTCGCGCAAACCGTTTCAAGATAAAGCGGAGCCACATTGCTGTCGGCGGCGACCGCGATGCGGCAGCCGCCCAGCACGGTCTTCAGCCGTGCGCCGCACTCCCGCAGCAGTCCCACGCCGATGGTGACCTCGTAGGTCGGCGCGGTATGGACTTCAATGGTCTGAACAGAGGACATAGCTCTTCCCTCCCCGGTCGATCTTCGTTGATTTTTCAGTTGCCGCCCGCGGTGGCCTTCTTCTCGCGGCCGTCGCGCAGCAGCGCGCGCAGGCGCTCGGCGTCCTTGCTTTTCAGCGCGTCGGCATACTCCTGCAAATGTCCGATGAGGATATCCAGCTCGTCCGTCAGATAGTCCGCGTCGTCCAGAAACAGCTCCGTCCACATATTCTCGTCGAGCCGCGCCACGCGCGTCATATCCTGAAAGCTGCCGGCGGAGAAGCCGCGGCGCTTCTGCGCCTCGGGCGACTTGACGTAGGCGCTCGAGACGATGTGCGCGAGCTGCGAGGTAAAGGCGATGATGCGGTCATGCTCCTCGGGATCGGAGAAGGTCAGGCTCGCAAAGCCGATATCGAGGAAAAACGCCTTGAGCGTTTCAAGCAGCTGCATATCCGTGCGCTTGTCCGGCGTAAGGATCATGGACGCACCCACATACAGGCTGTCCGTCGCGGCGGTAAAGCCGCCGCGCTCACGGCCCGCCATCGGGTGTCCGCCGATGTAGGCAAAGCCGTACTGCTCGGCGACAGGCGCGAGCTCGCGCACCACCGCGCGCTTCACACCGCACAGGTCCACAAGGATCGCGCCCCGGCGGATTCCCTCCGCGTGCTCCTTCACCCATTTTACCGCCGCGGCGGGACGGATGGCGACCAGCACAAGGTCGCAATCCTTCAAATTTTCCGCCGTCAGCGGCGCGTCGATGGCGCCGCACATACGCGCCATCATCATGGTCTCCTGATCGAGATCGCAGCCGAACACGGTGTGCGCGGTGCGCGCCTTGATGCTCTTGGCCATCGAGCCTCCGATGAGGCCGAGGCCGACAATGCCGACTGTCATAGTCTTACTCCTCTATCGTCTTGACAAATTCCTTCAGTCGAAGCAGCTTCTTTGCCAGCGCGTCGAACTGCTCGGGCTTCAGGGACTGCGGGCCGTCGCACAGCGCGTGTGCGGGGTCGTTGTGGACCTCGATGAGCAGGCCGTCGCAGCCAGTCGCCACCGCGCCCATCGCCAGCGGGTCGACCAGCCAGCTCTTGCCGGTGGCGTGGCTGGGGTCGACGATGATGGGCAGGTGCGTCAGCTTGCGCAGCACGGGGATCGCCGCAAGATCGAGCGTATTGCGGGTGTAGGTCTCAAAGGTGCGCACGCCGCGCTCGCAGAGAATGACGTTCTCGTTGCCGCCGGCCATGACGTACTCCGCGCTCATCAGCCATTCCTCGTAGGTCGCGGACATACCGCGCTTGATCATCACGGGCTTTTCCTGACGGCCCACGGCCTTCAAAAGGTCGAAGTTCTGCATATTGCGTGCGCCGATCTGAATGACGTCCACATTCTTGAAGAGCGGAAGCTGGCTGAGGTCCATCAGCTCGGTGACGATGGGCAGCCCCGTCTCCTCCTTGGCGATCTCGAGGTAGCGCAGGCCGACCTCGCCGAGGCCCTGGAAGGAATAGGGCGAGGTGCGGGGCTTGAACGCGCCGCCGCGCAGCATCGTCGCGCCGCTGGCCTTGACCGCCTTCGCGATGGCGACCACCTGCTCCTCGGATTCCACCGAGCAGGGGCCGGCCATAAGCGTGAGGTTGCCGCCGCCGATCTGCGTATTGCCGACCTTGACGACGGTATCCTCGGGATGGAACTTGCGGTTGGCGTTCTTATACGGCTCCTGCACACGCTTGACGTCCTCGACGATGTCCAGCGCGGAAATGAGATCGGCGTCTATCTTCGAGGTGTCGCCCACCAGGCCGAGGAGCATATTGCCCTCGCCGATGCTGGTGTGAATGATGATGCCCTTTTCCTGCAGCCATGTGATCAGGCTCTGCAGCTGCTCGGGATTCGGATTGTGCTTGAGTACGACGATCATGGTAAAATTCCTCCTTAAGCGATGAAAAAAACCGCAGCCGGTCCGGCTGCGGTTCGTCATGCATTTACGGTCATTCCGACAAAGGATCCGTTCTTACACGCGCTTGCTTTCAGCCAAACCAGAATAAGCCTTACCCATAAAATAGGTAAAGCTAAAGTAGCGGTATTCAGCACTGCGGTTCATTACGGTCATAGTCTGTGCTCCTCTCGGAAGCCTTGATGTATGCAGTATAACAGCTTAAAGTGCAAAAGGGAATCGGCATTTTCACCAAATCCGTAAAATTTGCCGATTTTCCTTCCGCCGAAACAGCCAAACTGCGCTCCGGTCTCCCGCCTGCCGCAGCCGCTCCACCGTGGATCGCCTTTTCTTCGCACCACCCATCGAACACCGGGATCAAAACGTCCCTCGCGGAAGCCGCTTCCCGCCCGCGCCGTCCGAGCGGCTTTGCCGCTGAAACGCAGGTCAAAAACAGCCCGCGGCACCAAAATGAAAAAAATGGCAGATGTCAAGAAGAAATTGGACAGTTGAAGAAAAATAAATGATTTTGTAACACAGAAAAGCGCACCGTGCGGATCTGATCGACGCTGCAGCGTGACCTGGTTGTGTTACAAAGTGCCTTTATCACAAAGAAAGAAGCTCCTGTAAAGCGGCTTTCGCGGCATAAGGCCCAGTCTGCGGACTGGACTTATTCCACGGTCCGCTTGACAGGGCTTTTTCTTTGCGCTCATGGTAAGCAACGAAGCGCGAGCGAGCTCCGCGCTTCGCACACTACACATCTTGGGAGGGCAACTATGGCAACAAAGAACAATATCCGCAGCATCCGATTCAGCGACGAGCTGGCCGAGCTGATCGACCGGCAGGTCGGAGATACCTTCACGCAGAAGTTTGAGAACCTCGTCACCAAATGCGTGTGGGAGCTGCCGAAAAAGGAAGAGCATCTGAAAGCCATTGAAGAGAAGATCGCAAAGGAGCGGGAACGACTTTACAGCTTACAGAAAGCAACGGAACAGCTTCGGCAGTTGGAGAACGATCTAAAAACCACACAGCAGTATTTCAAATACGTCGAGCGGCGGGCAAAGGCCATTGCCGAAGCGGCAGAAGAAGAAACGTAACACAAGATACCCGGCTGCACCAGCTGGCTGCGGCGTCAGAATGTGTTACAATAGGAAAAATCATTCCCTGCGGGTCCTCCCGCGGGGAACTGTTTCAGATCAAACGCTTTTATTCAGGGATAACTTGGAGGGCTATGATGAAAAAGCAGTGCTACATGACCGCGGGAGAGCGGCACCAGCTGGAAGCCATGCGGAGGAATAAGATACCGATTGCGGAGATTGCGCGGCAGCTGAACCGAAGCCGACAGACGATTTACAACGAGCTTCGGCGCGGAAGCTATCTACATACGGTCGATTATCGGGATGTTGTGCGCTACTCTGCCGACAAGGGCCAGGCGATCCGCGAGCTGGCGTCAAAGTGCAAAGGCCGCAGGATCAAGACGGAGAATGACACCAACTATATGGACTTCCTCGAATACATGATCTTAAAGGGAAAGTATTCTCCTGCGGCGGCGTTGGCCGAGGCCAGAGCGGTAGGCTACACCACGACGATCTGTGTAACGACGCTGTATAGCTACATATCGAAGCGTAGATTCCCAAAGCTCCGCGACATGGACTTGCTGGAAAAGGTCAGCCGGAGACGCCGGAAGAAGAGTGAAGAACCGAGGATCGCGCACAAGGATTACCCCAGCATTGAGATCAGACCCGAGCATATCGGCCAGCGGTCAGAGGGCGGGCATTGGGAGATGGACTTAGTCGTGGGCTGCCGTGGCTCCAAGGCTGTGCTGCTCACGCTGACCGAGCGCCGGAGCCGACAGGAGATCATTATGAAGCTGCCGGATCGGAGAGCGGAGACGATCCGCAGGGCCATCGACCGGCTGGAGCGCAGAACGCCGCAGTTCCGGCAGAAGTTCCGCAGCATCACCACAGACAACGGCAGCGAATTTCTGCAATATGAGCAGCTGATCCGGAGCGTCCGGGGCGGAACACGGTTTCATATCTACTACTGTCACAGCTATGCGGCATGGGAGAAAGGAAGCAACGAGAATCATAACCGCATGATCCGGAGATTCTTTCCCAAGGGAACGAATTTCGACAAGGTGAAGCCCTCGGAGGTCAGAGCGGTGCAGGATTGGATGAATCACTACCCGCGAAAAATATTGGGATGGAAACGGCCATGTGAGATTGCGTAACACAAAATCTCGTCCGGAGATCTTCAGCTGCGAGATCTGCTGTGTTACGAAAGAGCGGCGGGGCCCGTGCGATTCCGCATCGGTCCCCCGCCGCTTATTTACTCGATCCCAAGCACAGGGATCTTGCGCAGGATCCACATGACGCCCGCATAGATATGCTCAAAGTTGACCACCAGCACCACCAGTGGCAAGAGAATCTTGACCAGCGGCAGCGGGACGAAAAAGCCGATCAGTGAACAGTTATCAAAAACAAGGTCAAAGAAATTGCCGAGAGCAGAAACAACGGCCTGCGGCATATCCGGCAGAACATCGAGGATATTCAGAACAGCGTTCAACACCTGAACGCCGAGATCTCCTAACGCTTCAACCAACATTAGTTCCGCTGCACCTCCTTGAGCTTTTTATAGCACAAATGCAGAAACGCCACGACAAGCATACCGGAAACAACGGTCTTATAGATCATGTAAACCGTCTGCATCTGAGCGCTGCTGACCGCCGACTTCAAATTATATTCACCGGCTGAAATAATGGTCTTATTCTGCCATTCGACCGCATCCCATCGCAAAACAGGCTCCTGCTCTTCAAGTGTAGCCACAGTGCCGACAAAATCAGCAAGGACGGTAAACGGATAGGTCAGCAAGCCCATACGCCCCTGATATGTCGCTGTAATATCTGCGACAAACTCCGCAGCATAGCCCTCACGGGGAACGAAAAGCGCCTTGATCTTCTCGGCAATGGCAGCGGGCAGAGCCGTGATTGCATCAATGATGCTTTGCAGCCAGCCCCAAAGCGTGGTGAAGAAAGCGCCTATCTTCTCCGCAATGGCGGCAGGGATGCCCTTGATGCTCTCCCAAATATTGGCGAGCGTTCCGGGCAACTCTTTGATTTTCTCGAAGATTTGCGGAATATATGGCAGATAGGGCTTTGCATCCTCGTCCGTGCCGGTATTGCCGCCTGACTCCGTACCGGCAAGGTCGAGCGTAGGAGCTAAGGTATTGGCCTGAAGCTGGGCGAGAATCTGCTGCAATAAGCCCTCAATGGTCGTGGCCGTGCCGTCACCGACATCGGACAAGGTAGGGTTTGCAGCTTCCTCCCCCTCGGCAGGTAAGTCAATGGTGGGATTTTTATAGTAAGACGGAGCAAATACGGAAAGGCGGGAAAAAGACGACTCAGCACCCGTACCAGTAAAAACAATATCAATTCCGCCAAAACGCTTAACTTTAAAGCCGTCAACAGTGTCCCAATATTCCACAAACAAACCATACTTTATTTTTCCGTTTACATAAGGAGCAACATAGACCTTGCCGTCCACAAACTTAGAAACAGAAGAAGATCTTGTCAACGACCACTCACTGGAAGAAGCCGAAGAATAAGACCAAAAATTACCAGATGCATCAAGATATGCTTTTGCCCAAGAAGTATTGGAAAAGCCAAAAATCAAAGATTCATCCCTTGTGCTCGGCAAATCATAGATATTAAAAACAGGTGTACCTAAGCTATAAACCGAACTACTTGTATATGAAGAAAGAGCAAACGGAATTTCACCATCAAGCAGATACCCCAAGCTCGAATCATAATGCATTTGATAAAACTTTACACTTTCCACGGTCGAGACCGGAACGGAATCACCACCGGCAGTTACGCCTGTGTTAGAAGTAAGCCAAGTTGTAAACTCTGCAAATTTCCGAGCGATGGCGCGAGGAATCGCCAGCTTGCCCCCTGAAAAGGACAAAGCACCCAAAAGAGCGCTTGTATCCTCGAAGCCGAGCCATGCGGCAAAAGAGGAAGCGGCATTTTCGGCAGATTCGTTGAACTCGTTCCATTTGTCGGTCAGGCCCTGCGCCAATTCACTGCTGGTCATGCCGTTATTGGAGAAGATAAGGCCGCAGCCACCAGCAAAGGCCGAGAGCAAAGCGCCAATGACCACGGCATCATCCACGCCGGCAAGGGCCTCGGCTTGTGGCGGACGATAGGCGAACACGCCGAGGGTGAGGGTGAAGCAGAGGGCAAGAGCTATGTATCTGTTTGTATTCTTCATGATTTACCTCCTCCAAAACAACGAGTAGAGAAACCATGCCGCAAGCATCACGCCGACCGCAAAGGTCACTTCCGTGAGCCGGTCAAGCGAGGCCGTGAGCGTTTCCAAATACGGTTCCAAATCTTCTATCGTCATGCCGACATACTCGGTATAGGTCACAATGTCTCCCATTAGAACCGCACACGCTCCTTTCCAGTCACCATGCCGACAAAGGCATTGAATAGACGGCTTGCAAGGCCGCAGGCAATGACCAGCGGGCAGCTGACGCCCATAAAGCCGACGAGCGTATCAATCACGCTTTGATAATCCATTTGTCCCCCTCCTTATCCTGAATTTGCTTTTCCGCGCCAACAAATTTGCCGCGCTCCACAACACGCGACGTATCATACCGCGCATACATGGACGGTGAATGAAACCATACAAATTTCTCCTTGACCTCCCCTGAAATATTCGTGCCGGTGCTGTCATCGCTCTCCAAGCTGTCGCGGTCCAGCAGAGCATTGACCTGAATACAACCCATGTAATTCTTGCAGAGCATAACGCTTGAAAACTGTTCCCGCAGCGGCTTTGCCATACGACCGAACACCTGCGAGGTCGCAACAATATGCTTTCTCTGCTTCCGCTGCTGACTGATCTGCGTGATAACTTCAATGTTGATGTTCTTGCTTTCGAGACTGTTCATATAAAGCTGTATCTCATCCACGAAGAAGATCACGCCGCACTCACCGTTGCTATACCGTTTGAAATCATCGTTGTCGCAGAACTCGAAAACACGGTTTTCTGCAAGGTATCGCTGCTCATACTCCGCAAAGACCTCCTCCGACATTTCAAATTTACCGTCTTTGATGAAGTCTGTTTTATCCTGATTGACAAGCCACTCAAAGAAGGTAACAATGGGATAATCGGCAAGGGCCACATTGGTCACAAGCTTTGCATGAGGATAAGCGTCCAGTAGCTTATAGACGTAATTGACCGCCGAGAGCGTCTTTCCCGTACCCTGGCCGCCGACGAAGATCGCCAAACCGTCCGGATCAAAATAATCCGGGTGAGCGCGTCGGAAACCGGCCTTATAGCGCAGCCAGTCGCGCAGGATAACAGGCCGCTTGCTCTCGCGGCACAATTCTTTTTCCAGCATTTTCCATACCTCCAAAAGCATTAAAAAAGGGAGCGTGAAGCCGAACGGATTCACGCCCCCAGCGCGAGGGTTAGACGCTGATTTTGCCCTTCTTCAGCGCACTGGAGAAAGAACGAACGACCTTGCGACCACCGAACCAAGCAAGAACGAACGCCATTCCGGCGCCGACACAGCTACCGATCAGAGTAAGGACATCACTCGCGGAGACGGAACTCTGAAGAGTAGAGAGCAGGGACGCGACATTGAAAACGGCCTGACTGGTCTCTTGAAACACTCCTTCCTGTAATTAGAATAAAAAGGGAAGCTCCCTTTATGGTTGCGGGAAGTGGATTCGAACCACTATTTCAAGGGTGAGAACCTTGCGAGCTGCCATTACTCCATCCCGCCATATTGACCGACTAAGAGCCCAAACCTCCATCGGCAGCCATAGACGCAGAACCTATCATGCTACCATTGCGCCGATCCGCGATATATGATAAACTCCTTTCGAGGAGGGATAAAATGCAACTTTTTATCATTGCTGCACTTCTTGGATTTATTTTCTTTGTCATTCAAGCAACTCAGAAGAAGCAGCCATCTACCGGAGCGCCAAAAACGGAAACCATTGAGGAGCTACCGAATGCGAATACCCCGCTGCCCATCGCCGGAGCCTACCAAAAGAAATGGCTTTTGACCTACAACGAAAAGGATGCCTTCAAGAAGATCAAAGCAGTCACCGATGAAATCGGCTGCTATACGTTTTCCAAGGTGAGGCTGCTTGATCTGCTTGAACCAGTGAAGGGAAACACGAAGTACAAAACGTATTTCTACAAGGTACAGGCGAAGCACGTTGACTTCGTGATACTGGACGAAAAGCTCGTCGCCCGCTGTGTCGTCGAGCTGGATGACGCCAGCCATGACGTCGAGGACCGGAAGAAACGCGACGCCTTTGTTGACGAGGTATTGCAGGGCGTCGGCTATCAGATCATCCATACCCGCGCCGTGACCGAAGAGGTACAGCGGCAGATACGCGAGATCATGAAAACTTAATCCACTATGTAACACAGTTTTGCTGCAGCGCCAGCGCGCCGGCGTCAAAAACTGTGTTACGCTTTTCTCCGAACAGTCTTTCGACCTTCTGACACAGCACATCAAAACGGTGCTGGTTGATAAGCCGCTCATACTTCGGATTCGGAGCAACTTCACGCTCTTGGATCATCCGCTCGAACTCATAGAGGCCGTACATCTGGATGCAGGCATCAATGGCATTGCCGGCCTGATTGACCACATACCGCTTACAGCGTTCCTCGTTGTACTCCATGCCGGGCGCAGTGTAAATGCTGATCCGCTCGGCGTCCTCGACGAGGTTATACCAATAGTCTTTCATTGGCCAGCGCCATTTGTTGCTGTCGGTATCCGGTTCGACAAAGCGGAGGTAGTTGAGCAGCACACCGGCAAAGGCTTCACCGATCGGCAGCGGGATCATGCTGAACTGAATCGCACGATCATCGCGCATCTGAATCTCGACACGGTTCCAATGCTCGCCCTGCTTGCCACGTTCGGCAGCCTTATCGTAGATACGGACGAGTACCTTGCTTTGCGAGCTTCCGATTTGGATGCTTGTACCTTTGGAGCTGACGATGCACTCCCAATAGTCGGACTTGCTGACGTACATTCCGCATTGTGTATCCCGTGAGACTTCACCGACATCCAGTATGCCGGAATGGTCGTCATAGGCCACATCCAGACGAGTGATCTTCAAGCCGAAGGAGCGAATGAAGTCAAAGAGCTTTCGCCACTTCTTCATGGCGTCAGTTTCCAGCGTGGAGAGCGTTTCAAACGTGCGGCAGCCTTGACCGGACATTTCACACCAGACGCCCATATCGGGACGGCCGTTGTAGTGGATGGAGATGCAGGAAAAGTATTTGCGGTCCTGGTAACCCTTTGCGCCTTTGGTGTTCGTCCACGGCACATGGGAGAGACCGAGCGCATCTATGATCTGCTCAGGTGTATGTATTTTTGAGGTAAACGACAACCAGTCGTATAGAACGATATTATCCGCTTTGCTATCCATAAAGAGTGCCCCCATGCCTCTTTTGTAGGTAGTGCCCCCCTGTTAGCGGGGGGGGCACGCCGGAGGGAGCTACCCTCCGGCGCTTTCTCGGGATCTGAAACTTACAGGGAGATGGACTCCAACGAGACGACTTCGCCAGTGGAAACAGCCATTGCGACACGCTTCTTTTCGTCAAAGAAGAGATTGCAGACCTCCATCGGATTGATGTTCTTCCAAACAGCATCCGAAGCGCATCTGAGTTTCTGCGCCTTCAGGCCGCAGGCGGTGTAAGTATCCGACTTATAGGAGCTGACCGGCGAGAGGACGAAAAGCTGATAGTAAGGGCGCTGGACGTTGACTTTTTTGCCGTTGGCGTCCTCTTCCTCGGTATCCATTAGACCCTGTGCCCAACCTACCACGAGGTATTCATTTTCCTTGAAGCTGTATTCGCTCATATAGAGCCTCTCTTTCTGCGCATATAGCGCTGCACAAAATCAGTCCGGACAGAGCAGCCGCAAGGGTGCCGTCCGGACTGTCCAATTTCATTTTAGAATCCGCCAAAATGAAAAAAATCCGGAAAATTGGCAATTAGTTCTTGACAAATGCAAAACCGCTGGTATAATAACAAATGTTCGTCAAGCGAACATAGCGGGATTGTGTAATGGTAGCACAGCGGACTCTGACTCCGTATGTGAGGGTTCGAATCCTTCTCCCGCTGCCAAAGAACCGTGACTGAAAAGTTGCGGTTCTTTCTTTTTCTACATGATTTAGGCGCTTTTAACGCAGAAAAGTTGCGTTTGCATTTTCGCAGAATACGTTTTACCCCTAAGTTTACCCCAATTAAAAGTTTTACCCCCTAATGGGGACAAAAGCAGCTCCGCCGATGCGAGATCGACGGAGCATTTTCATGCCTTTTTGAGATTTTCAAAATACCCCTGCATCCGTGCGGCGCTATCTTCCTTCATGCGCTCTGAGACGTGACCGTAAACGTCTAACGTAAAAGCCGCGGTCGCATGGCCGAGATTTTCTTGCACAGTCTTCACGTCGTCACCGTTTTGCAGGGAGAGCACAGCGAAGGTGTGGCGCAGATCATGCACGCGGGCATCCGGTGCTCCAGCCATAGCTGCGATCTTTTTATGATGGGCGTAGAGCCGTTGTGGGTGCAGATGGTCACCGAGGGTATTGGTAAAGACCAGCCGACAGGCGGCGTACTGCTTGGCGGGGTCTATCCAGTCCTGCCATAGATCACCGGCCTGTAAACGTCGCTGTGCTTGCTTGGAGCGGACAGCGCGCAGCATATCCATAACAAAGGGAGCAGGGCGCAGAATGCGCGTCTTGTCGTTTTTGAGGGCGGCAAACTGGAAGCCTCCGGCCTCGGCGGGACGTTTCTGGAGCTGCTTACAGACTGTGACAGTGCCTTTCTTGAAGTCAACGCAATCCCAAGTCAAACCGGTCGCCTCCGCCTCACGCAGCCCGGTGAAAAGGATCACCTTCAAAATGTCACCATAGTCATTATCGCTGTCTGCCGCGGAGAGGTAAGCTTTTACTTGTTCGTCCGTAAGCGGCATGATATGTGCTTTCTCAACACGGGGCAGGTCTACCATGTCGCAGGGATTGCGTGCGATGTAGCCCAGCTTTACGGCCTGAGAAAGGGCCTTTGTCAGAACACCGTGGACATTGCGCACAGTCTTTGCATTGAGTGGTGCAGTCTCCGTGACCATGACGCCTTTTTTCTTGATGATCTTGCCGTGCTTGTCCCTCTTCGGAACGGTGCGGCCGTTGGCAAGCAGATCATTATAGAAGCCTTGAACGAGGTGTGGCGTGAGCTTGGAGAGCTTCACAGCACCGAGGGCCGGTTTGATGTGTGTGGCGATCTGTGCTTTGTAGGTCTTGACCGTGCCGTATTTCTGCGAGAGCAGATAATCGCTTTGCCAGATATCGAGCCACTGCGCAAGCGTCAGGCGCGTCGGCTCTATGTAAAGGCCATCGTCAACGGCCTTTAGCACGTCGCGCATAGCGGTCAACACTTCTTTCTGCGTGTTGCCGTAGAGGCTCCTGCGAATCGGTTTCCCCGTGCCGGGGTCTGTGCCGACGGTCACGCGGGCCTCCCATCGGCCATCAGGCCGCTGCCGAATTGTACCGGCTCCAGACGCCGCGCGGGTATTACTCTTTCTTGGCACGCTTGTTCGCCTCCTTTTTGCTATCTTGTTTTTTAATTATCTCAAATTCTCGCATGGCGTTCTCCCGCGCCATTGTATCACAGACTTTAAGAGCATTTGGCAAATTAGCTGTTTTGGCAACGGCTTCGCGCAGGTCATGCGAGATGCGCTCAAATTCGTATAGCAAGTAGCTTTTCCCTGAAAGAATTTTACATGCGCCGTAGTATTTATTTGCCATTGCATATGTCCTCATTTGCATTCGTGCGTCCGTCTCGCCTGTTAGAGCATTTAGAGACGGCTTGAACGCACTCATATCTTTTGTGCGATGATATAGAAAATACAGGTTCTGCATAGCTCCGGAACTGTGGTACAAAAATTCGCTTATCATTTCACACATGGACATTTCACTCGAAGGCTTTTTATCTCTTAACTGATCTGCAACATGCAGGTTATGCAAATAATTTGCAGCTTCTCCGGTAAGCCCCGTGTACTCAACAGCCCCCATCGATTCGGGCAATCTTGTTTCTGATAATCCCAAAAGGTAATCCGTCGAGACAGCGTATACCTTTGCAAGTGCAGCTAAATCTTCGTAGTTTGCTGTCTGTTTTCCCCTCTCGATTTTTGAGAGCCTTTGCCTGTCGAATACACCATGTCCCAATACTTCATTCGCCCTTGTCGAAATTTCCTCTAATGTAGATTTTCCACGCAGGTCTTTCAACCGTAGGCCAACTGCCTCTTTTGTGTTATCTCCCATTTGTTCCTCCGTGTCGCTCATTTGGCTACTTTCGCAGCGATTATAACGCTATTTCATTTATTTGTCAAGAATTTAGCTACACATTCAGTATATTAAAAAGCTACATGACGAGATAAAATAATGTTGAAAGGAGGCGCTGAAAAATGATTTTTGCGCGCGGCACAAATTTAAGAAGCACGAGGTTGCGTAAGTGCCTAACCTTGCGTCAACTCGGCGAATTGACAGGGCTAACCGAGCGAACGGTGCTTCGTGTTGAACAAGGGAACGCTGTCCGTCAAAGCACGGCGCAGAAGATTTGCGAGGCGTTGTCATGTGATTTCGACACTATTTTCGAGATCAAAGGGGAGGCCGACAATGGATAAACCCGAGATTTTGGCATACTCCGTCGCAACGGCGGCGCAGGTTGCCGAGGTATCCCGCCCCACGATTTACCGCTGGATGCAGTTATCCGGTTTCCCTGTTGCTCGCATCGGCGGCTGCACGCGAATACCGGCGGACGCTTTCAAACGCTGGCTCGAAGCACAGGCGGGGGTGAGGGACTGATGGCGAGGGAGAAGCGGGCGGCATGGTTTAAGGTGTTCTTGGCGCAAAAGCCGACGATTGATGCTGCCGACGACATCTCGGTGGGAAAGGCCCTAAAAGCGGCGCTTCGGTATTTCGACACGGGCGAGATTGCCGCGCTGGAACCAATGCCGCGCGTCATTTTTGCGGGGCTGAAAGGGAGCGTTGACGAGGCTATTGCCGATTATGAAGCCTCTGTTAGAAACGGTCGCGCTGGCGGTGCTAAACGATGGGAGAATACCCACCCTATACCACCCCTACCCCCCCTATCCCCCCTCGATACCCCCCCTGTAGGGTGCGATAGAGAAGCAGAAGCAGAAGCAGATGTAATAAATTCTCTTGTTCCGCCTTCCGCCGGAACGAAGAAACCAAGACAATCTTTCGGACATGATTCGCTTCCATATCGCGCTGCGCGCTGGCTCGCGGACCAAATCGAAGAGCGCTTGTCAAACTGTACACCGCACACAGAAGCAACCTTGCAGAGTTGGGCGGCGGACTTTGATAAATGCAACCGATTGGACAAGCACAGTTGGGAGAGCATCAACGAGGTCTTACAGTTTTCGCAGTCCGATCCGTTTTGGCAGAGCAACATCCTGTCAGGGGGCAAATTCAGAAAACAATACACGCAGCTCCTGGCAAAAATGGGGGGTGGCGGCACATGATGCATGACACTTCATCTCTCGAATATTCCTTGACTGCGACGGTCTGTCTTGAACCCAAGCGGGTCTTGCAGCTCCGGCAGATCGTGAGCGTTGAGGACTTCTCCGTTCCCGCCTGCGCTGCTGTCTTTGACGCTGCGGACAGCGCAGTATCACGCGGTAAGGCGTTCGACGCCAACATTGCCGCCGATGGTCTCCGCAGCGTTGTGGACGATCCACGACATTTTCTTGCTGATTGCATCGACGCGACACCTACCCTTGCCAACGCCGAGGAATACGCCCGCCTGCTACATAGGCACGCAGCGGAAAAGCGGTTACGCGATGGCGTGCTTGCAGCCCTTGATGAAGAAAATCCAGCCGCCGCGGTTGCCGAAGTCTGTAAGGCGCACTTACTTAACAGCACAGGCGGGCGACTGAAAACGATCTCGCAGGCCCTTATCGAAACCATGTCGCAACTATCGGCGAGGGAAACACAGCGGATTAACACAGGCTTCCCCTTGCTGGACAGCAAACTCAAAGGTTTTGAGGCGGGACAACTCGTTATCATTGGCGCGCGGCCCGGCGTTGGAAAGTCCGCTTTCCTGCTTGACATTGCAGAGAGCGCCGCACGGGCAGGGAGCGAAACGCTTTTCGTTTCGCTCGAAATGTCTGCCGCCGAGCTGGCGGAACGCCTGCTTGCACGACGCAGTGCCGCAACGATGGATCAGCTCATTGACCGAGACGTGGAGAGCAATTGGGACAGCATCGCCGCTACAGCTACACGTCTTGAGCGCCTACCGCTTCACTTCTGGGACAAGCCCGCTGCAACGGTAAGCAAGATCCGAGGCGCGGCGGCGACTATTCAAAACCTGCGGCTAATCGTCATCGATTATCTTAGCCTGATGCAGGCAGACCGCAGAGCTGACAGCCGCAACCTCGAATTGGGGCAGATCAGCCGAGACCTGAAAAATCTCGCCTCGGAGCTGCAGATCCCCATCGTCGCGGCGGCGCAGCTTAACCGCGGCGTAAGCGATACCGAGCGTCCGACGCTGCTTTCTCTCCGCGATAGTGGAGAACTGGAGCAGAACGGTTCGAAAGTCTTGTTTCTCTGGAAAATCGACGAATTCGGCACGGTTGGCATTTCTGTCGCAAAAAACCGCCGTGGTCGGCAAGGTGTGGTGCAGATGCACTTTGACGGAGAACACCAGCGTTTTATCGAGCTTTCTGAACCATACCGAGAACCGGAACAAAAAGCAGAGAGAAAACCACGCGGATTTTTGTGAGAAAGGGGGACCAGATCGTGAATTATGCAACAGCGCTTACCATCCTCACAGATACCAAGCCCGCCCGCAGCAAGACAGTTCGCCACAAGCAACGAGACGAGCTGCAACACACAATTGCGCCGCTTCTGCCGGCCACTGACCGAGACCGGTTCGAGCGCAAAATGAACAGTCATTTCCGGCTTTAACGCCGAGATGTTTGATAACACGAAAAGGAGTACAACCATGAACGACATCAACACCAAGACTTACGACAACGACAAAATCCTCCAACTTCTCCCCGCACCCGAAGGAATGTTTTTTGCTTACGAGGACGATGGTAAGGCACGCCCCGTCTCTTGCCTCGCGCTCGTCGAGTTGAGCAACGGCGACCGTGAGGTTAAGGCAATGGGGCTTATGAATTGCGGGGTATTCGAGGAAATTACTGGAGCGGCGCTGTTCCATGAGTTTCCGCAGACCGCGAACCAGCAGACGGCAGGCGACAAATTCTTGCAGATCATTCCCGCTCCGGCGGGTGCAAGATACCGCTTTCCCGAAGACGGGGAAAAGGTGCATCCTGCCGCTTGCCTTGCTTTGGTCGAGGATGGCGAGGACGGAACGCGTCATATCCACGCCTGCGGACAGGTGAGCGCAAAGGTCAATGATGAGTACGGCGAAAGCGTTGTTACCTCCATCGAGGATGTCGAAGCACTCGGAGCAGAAGTGTTCTTTTAAGCCATGCACACAGAAGGAAAGAGAGCGGCGCAGGAGGGCGAAAGCTCTCCGCCTCTCTCGTGCATCTGTAAAGCAATTTCGCCTTACGTATATTGCCGCTAAAGGGATGCTCGCGCGTGCGCGATTTTTTTATAGCTCCCGCTTCGTCTGCCGTCACTCCTCCCCATTCCCATTTACTCCACAGAACACAGAAAGGAATTTACACTATGGCCCGAAAGAAGAAAAACCAAACCACCGAAGAGATCACCATTGAGACGATTACCACAGAACCCAACGCCGAAACCACGGCTCCGGAGATGCCTTGCTCCTTTATCGACCCTACTGTGACGGTAAAGACGACGCTCACAAAGCACGACTATGACTTGCTTTGTGCGGATGCCCGCTATTTTGGGGACACGATTGAGGAACGTGTGCGTGACCTCATCGTTTCGGCACTTCGATAAGGGGGTATACTTATGGCGGAAATGCCCGACCTCGTCGCTTATCAAAAGCGAGTGGAAGCGAAGAAGGAAAAAGCAAAGGACGAAAAAATCGAGATGCCAGACCTTGTCGCTTACCAGAAAAGGCAAGAAGAAAAGAAAACAAAAGGACGCTTTATTAAGCTGGAAGAGAACACTGTCGCGGTCGGAAAGAACGGCAGCAGGCTTGTCCGAATATCTGATCCTGTAGAGCAGCCGAAGCCATACAGCACGGGGGAAGCAGGTGCGCAATCCTCCCCCGCCGCCGCTTCTCCTGCTGCCACCGCCTCTTATACCGACATTCTGGTGCAGGAGGCGCGGAAGTACGGCGCGAGCCGTGCGCGAAGCGAGCGCAGCAGCCACCGGACCGCAAACCACGCGGACGCAGAGCGCAGAGCGCAGGCGAAGGTGGTGAGCGACACCATCCGAGACAAGAAGGGCGGTATGCTCGGCGGCACGGTGCGCGGCTGGCTGGCCGGGCAGGTCGGCGCGGCAGCAAGCGGCCTTGAGGCGCTGCAGGCGGCAGATTGGGCCGTCAGTCCGGAAAAGGTGAGCATCGACGCTTCGCGCCGCAACATCGAAAATTATACCGCCAAGCGCGACGCGGCGCAGACGGCGGAGGAGCGCGCACGCTGGCAGCAGCTCATTGACCGCAACGAACGGCTCATTGCCATCAACAGCGAAGCCTACGCGAAGAAAACCGCCGACGTGGAGAACGCGGTCGGCAAGCTGGGCGATACGCGCGCCAAACTCAAGAGCGACGCCGAGTACGGCATCGCCAAGGAAAAAGAGGGGCTGGGCGCTATCGGGCGCACGGCGGTGGACGTCGGTGTGGCGGGCGGACAGATGGCAATGGACGCGCTCGCGGGCGGCCTGCCGAGCATCGCAACTCGCGTGTTCGGCGACAGCACACAGGAGGCGAAGGAGGCCATTTCCCCCGACGCGACGACCACCGAGCGCATGGAGGGCAAGACAAAGGCGCTCACCTACGGCGCGGGCAGCGCAGCGGTGAGCGTGGCGACCGAAAAGCTCGCCAACATCGCCGCCCCGTTTAAGAAGGTGTTCGGCGGCGGTGTGCTGGATAAGGCATTGGAGGGCGCGGTCGCCAAGATGGGCGGAAGTGCGGCGGGCAAAGCGGCGCTTTCGTTCCTCTCCGAGGGCGGTGAGGAAATGCTGGAGGATGTGGTACAGCCGATTTTGCAGAGCATCTACAACGGCAAGGGCGTCAGGCAGAACTATAGCGAGCTGGAGTTGCAGGACGCTCTCTACGATGGTCTGATCGGCGGCATTCTCGGCCTTGCGGGCAGCGGCGCAGAGATCGCCGGCAATGCCATCACGCGCGGGGAAAGCGCAAAACTCAGCCCGCAAGAGGGCGCAGAAGCCACGCGAGCGAACGGCGAGGGTAATTTGACACCCGACGCGCAGAACGCGGCAGAGGGCGCGCAGAGCGCAGAAAAAACCGCCCCCAAGGAGGGGACGGCGAAGCCAAATTACAACATCTTGGAGGCGGATGCGATCCGGCGCGAAGGCAAGACGTTCCGCAACCTTGTTGCAGGGTTTGATACCAGCGTTTCCGCGTTCTTCGACAAGTGGAGTGGCGGAAGGAAGAATGGGCAGGGCGAAAAGCTGGAAAAGCTCTACCTCGGAATGCTGACGGATGCACAGAGAAAAGCGGTGAGCGATATTCTCGGCTATCCGGTCTCCGAGAGAAATGTTATCGTGACAAATGACGACGTAAGGCACATCCTTCGGGAACACGGCTCGCCGGAGGCGGAGCTGCGGAAAGGAAATCTCCCGCTGGAGCGGTGGGCGATAGACGCTTTGCCGGAGGTCGTGACACAGCCGGACAGCATCACCCCGGGCGAGGTGCAGGTCGGAGGCAAGAACGACGGAAAGCGCGGCGTACTGCTTAGCAAGAGTATGCCGGACGGCAAGGTCATAACGGTTCAATTTGACAACAAGGGGCGTGGGACCATGGAGATAACGACCATGTATGTCAAAGAAAATAGCGGCGACTTCACCCAGACGTTAAACGTGGAGGAAGCCTCCCCGCAACTTACGGCCGAGCCGGTATCTGGTCCTGTTAGTCCCGCTATTGAAAATAGTATATCCAGCAACGGCGAAAATGTCAAGCGCGGAACGATCGAGCCGCGGACGCTGTATATCAAAAAGAAAGGAACCCCTACCTCGACGGTGAATGCCGCAAACACGGCCAACACCTATACGTCCGAGACGTTCGAGCCTGAAGTTCCTAATGATAGTGTAGCACAAGGGCGCGGCACTGTCAATACGCAGGATATGCGCTCGGCGCGGGAATATGCGCCGGGACGGCACATCGACCCGCTGATGGCGGCCATTTTCAGGGGGCGCGAAGTGCAGACAGACGCACAGACGCAAAAAGCGCCGGACATTTTGGAGCGGGAAATCCAAAGAATTTACGGCAAGCAAAAAGCCGAAGATTTGCCAAATAGTATGGGCGCTGCTGCAGCCGGATTTGAAACGCCGGACAGCCAGAGCGCCGAGCGTATGAGCAATCTTGCAAACGGGCAAATGGAATACACCGAGCAACGCGGCGAAGCGTCCGGAAAGTCTCGTGAGGACTATTACAACGCATTCCGTTACCGCACACAGACAGAAGCGCAGAGCTTACAGCAGGCCGAAAATCTTCTGTATGTTGAGCGGAACGGTGCGCGGAAGTTCTTGAAGGATGTGGACGAAGCCGCTTACAACGACATTGCTTCGTATCTTGAAAAGGCGCCCGCATGGAACGGTGTCATGGTGGATGCCGCAAGTATGATCGAACAGGAGTTGCTGCGCCGGAGCATCGATCTCGATGTGTCCGACGATGCATACAATCATTGGGCCGAGGTTATGCGAGAACACGCTACAGAGACCGGACGCGGTACGCAGGCGTGGAGCAAGTGGACGGCGCGAAATAACAACAACGGGCAGACGAGTGAACCAGCAGCATGGGAGAACCTGCAAAAGGGCAATCTGTCCGCCGAGGAAAGAGCCGCCCGTATGCGTCAGATCATCGGCTTTGACAAGCGCATTGAGAGTGCCACCTCAGACGTGGACATGAAGCAGATCATTCTTGATATTGCTGACGAACGCGGTACACTAAAGGGCATGACAGGAAAGCAAAGCAAGCTCCTGCGGTCCATCGCTGAAAAGTCTCTCGACACTCTGACGCACGAGCAATTGAAGCAGTTCGCATACAATTCTAGTGCCGCCCTCTCAACCGATGCGATCGCTCCTGACATTGGCAAAAAACTCAAGACGATGCAAGTCCTGAACATGCTCTCCAATCCAAAGACTGCAGCAAAAAACCTTGTGGGGAACACGACATTCTATGCAATCGATGCCACGACGATGCGCGGCGCGGCTCTGCTGGATATGGCACTCTCCAAAATCACCGGCACGCGAAGCGTTGCCGCAGAGCAATTCGCGCTTTCTAAAAGCTCCCGCGAGAGCATCGCCAAGGCGATACGCCTCTCCCTTGCAGAGATTACTATGGACGTGGACATGGGCGGCGATAGCCGTTATCAGCAGCACGGCGGAAAGCGCACATTCAAAGCCGATGGCGCAGGAGTGCTGAACACCGGCACCGTGGCAGATAAATTTGTCGAACGCCTGTTGTCCTCGCTCGAGCGAAACCAAGCGTATTTGCTGACGACCTCTGACGAAGCATACAAGGGAGCTGCGCGTGCTACACAGGCGGCTACACAGTCCCTTATCGACAAAGGAAAGATCAAGAATGCCACCAATGGTTACGCCAAAGAGCAGGCCGACCGGCTTGCGGCATATCGTACATTCCAAGATAACGAGAGGTTCGCTGCATCTACGCAGGCGATCCACGACATTCTAAACCTTGTCGGTATCGGCGACAGTGGAAAGCGTATTTCTGCGGGTGACAAGTCCTTTACTGTCCGCAGCTTTGGTGCGGGCGACCTCACCGCTCCGTTTACGCGCGTTGCCGGAAATCTCGCGTCGGTGTCCATTGATTACAGCCCTGTGAATACCATCAAAGGCACAGTTGAGATACTGAACGAGATATATAAGGCTGCCTTACATAAGGACGCAGACCCTACCGCACAGGCTCGTGCTGTGAGCGACTTTGCCCGCGGCATGACCGGCACCGCGATTGCCTACGGCATAATGCAGCTCGTAAAGGCGGGGGCGATCAAACGCGCAGCGGACGAAGAGGACAAGGACGTTGCTTTGGCGAACAAAAACGAAGGCATGTCCGGTACGCAAATCAACATTGACGCGCTGCACAGGCTGCAGAACGGCGAAAGCGCGGAGTGGCAAAATGGCGATACGCTTCTCGACCTCTCCAGCATCGAGCCGCTGAACTTCCTCGTTGATCTTGGTGTGGAAATGGCAGACAATGGAACAACCTCACTGTTGTCGGTCTATGCGGCGCCGGAGACCTATTCCGATACATTCACAAGCGTTGCAAGGACGGTCGGCAAATTGCCGGGCATCGAAAACACAAAGGACTTTTTCGGAGACGTTCTCGTGTATAAGAATGACCCCAAAACCGCCGCTATCGAAGCACTTGGCAAAACTGCCGTTTCTTCTGCGACGCCAAATGTCGTTGCTGCTCTGGCAAAAGGTCTCGATGAAAAGCAGCGCAATATTTACACAGGTGGACGTACCCGCGATGTGCTGCTTGACGATATTCGCAGCCGATTTCCTGTCGCTCGGGAAACACTTCCCACAACGGTCAACACATTCGGCGAGGAGAAGAAATATCAAGGCAGCACGCCGCGACGTGTCTTTGATGCGATGCTCAACCCGATCAATATGAGTGAATTTGAGCAAAGCGACATCAGCCGCGAAATGAACCGTGTATACCGAGAGACCGGCACTGTCGATTTCTTCCCCACTACACGCAAGCCCGACAGCCTTTCCTACACCGACAAGGACAAAAAAGAACATATTGTTTCACTGGATTACGATCAGCAACAACAATTCCAGAAGGATTGTGCCGCTCTGCAAATGGCCTCCACCGCCGATATGATCGCAAGCCAGGGCTACAAGCGCGCAAACGCCGAGGAGCAGGCCGTGCTTTTGACGCGCTGTTATACCTATGCTTACGAGAGTGCAAAGTCTGAGATTTTGGGCGAGGACGCGGTCGATGCATGGGTCGGTCATGCCAAGAATGCAAGAAGCGAACTGGGCATGAGCACCACGGACTACTTGTATTACTACGAGAAGTACGGAAGCAGCGTTATGAGCGGATTGGGCTTTGAGAAAACGCAGCGAATGCTCAAGGCCGGTTTCTCGGTCGAGGATCGCGTCGATATGAAAAACAATATCGATGCAGACAAAAACGATTCCGTGAGCCAATCCGAAGCAAGAAAGTACCTCGACAGCCGAGGATATACACGCGCACAGAAGGCTGACCTTTGGACGATCATCAACAAGAGCTGGAAGAAGAACCCATACGATTGACAGCAAAAGAGCGGGGCATAAGCCCCGCTCTTTTCTTCGTTCTTGCGCTCCGGCCTTATGAACTTGCCATAGAAAAAGAGCTCGCAAGGCACAGTACGCGATGCCCAGCGCTCAGATAAGCACTGCCCCCGCGATTAACGTCCAAGACGGCCTGCCGCAAAGCTCTATTGCCAATATAGCATGCCCTCAAATTGCTGTCAATGTCATTAAAATTCGCGCGACCACCTTTTGCAAAAGGCCTGCCCCATTTTTCCGGTACCCCCGATTGGAATAGGGAATGCGGGTGATACCCCTTACCCCAGCCCTTGAGACACCCCCTGTTTTTCCGCTACCCCTCCCCTTTGAATTTCGGGAGAGAGGATAGGCAAGTGTACTCTCGAAACGCAAAAATACGGCCTGCCTCAGCACCGCACGTTTCTCCTGCACGGTGAAATTGGAATTACCCTTATTTGCCCCGCAAAAGCTCGCAAAGACCTTGCAGCTATTCGATAGGGGTAAACACCCGCCCGAGGGCGTAAGAGCGCTTAGAACGCATTGCGGAGCCAAACGGGACGATGACACGAAAAGCAGCACACATGGCCTTGCATTTCGCCGCCGGTCATGTTATCCTGTCGATGGCTCATTCTATGAGCTGGGCGCTGCACGAACGGCAGGTGGTCGGCTACACCACCCGAAAGGGGGTGCTGTCCATGCGTATCACACTACATATCGGACGGTTTACCGTGACGATCATTGTGAAAAGCAGAAACCGCCACTCTGCCAAGTGACGGTTTCAAGGTTTAGCTTTGAAATTGTAACTTCTCAGGGCTGACCGCTTGTCGCAGCGCCCTTTCTGTACTCATTATAGCAGTTTCTCCTGCGCTGTCAAGTCTCGGATTGCTCCGAGGCTTTTTCAAAACAATCCATTTTTCATGCCTCCTCGGTTAAAGATATACAAGCAAAAGTGGTAGTGCTTGCTTCGCGTTTCTCGCGTCGATTTGAAATCGAAATGAACTCCACTCAAATGAACCCCTTAATGCTGCCGAAAGGCTCGGATTTCAAATCCGAGCCTTTCTCGCGCGTAGTCGTGTCATTGAATTCGTCAAACCGTTATTCCGTGTCCTGCTTTTCTCCAATGCAGTCGAGAACGTAATCACGCAGGACTGCATTTGATGTCTTGCCAATCTCTGAGCAATACGCTTTGAATCTGTCGGCTTGCTCTTTTTTGACGCGACAACCGAGCGTTGTCATGTTCTCTGCATCCCATTTCACATTTGCTCTTTTCCGCGATTCTGCTACCGCCACATTATCCCTCCTTTCTCACATTGAGATTATAACACAAAGCGTAAACTGTTAACAGTACAAAAATGCACAATTTTACACTATTAACTTTGGATAATCCGCCTATTGAAATGTACTATTAATAGTGTATAATGTAATCATAGCAAGGGACAAGAGATCGAGCGAAGGTCGATAGTCAACGCGACACCGTAAGAGCTGGAACGGAGAAGATTGAAAGAAATTCCCGACGGGATAGATACTCAGAGCCACCAGCCGCCGATCTCACCCGCAAATTAAGGAGGATAAGACAATGAGCATCAACGAAATGGACAGCAAGATCAAGGAGCTGCGCGAGCTTCGCCGCATGGCGGACGAGCTGGCCGCAGAAATGGAGACCATTCAGGACAGCATCAAGGCCCACATGGACGCCGAGGGCGTGGACACCATCAATGGTACCGATTGGAAGGTAACCTATAAGGCCGTGACTTCCTCTCGCCTGGATGCCAACGCATTGAAAAAGGCTCTTCCCGATCTGGCACAGCAGTTCACCAAGACCACCACAGCCCGCCGGTTCTGTATCGCATGATGGAGACCATCATAGTTATCGCCGGAGTTGTGCAGCTCACCCGCTGCATTATGGCTCTCATCGAAGCATTAGAAAAGCCCTCTGCGCCACCGCCGACCAAAGCAAGGCACAGAGAGCCGTAACCACCAACCAACACAAGGGAGGTCGGTACGGTCATTATACCGGCCTCCTGCAGAAAAATCAACAGGAGAAAAACAAAATGGAAAGAATGGAAATCATGGAGAACATTTATGAGCCACTCCGCGCACAAGCCGCTATCATTTCCTGCGCCATCGATGCGATCAATACCAGCGGCCACGGCGAGGATACCGAACTCGCATTATTCAGCGCGGTTCAAAACCTGCGGCGCCTCTCCGAGGACATCAAGACCATAGCCGAAGGGTAAGGGGGAAAATTACAGATGCTCACAATCGAGAAGATCAAGGCAACCCGTATTCCATGCGACCAAGACATGCTCTATTATGAGTTCAAGGCAATCTCTCAAGCTGCCGGAACCAAAAGAGACCGCATATATTGGTTAATCACCCTCGCATATCAAGCCGGTTTCCTGCGCGGCACAGGCTACGCAAAGTTTACAAACAAGACATGATTACTCCCGCGCTGGATGGTAGAATACAGGTATTCCATGCGACCAGGACGGCACCAAGGAGCATTCCAATGGCACGAGAAACCGAATTTTACCGCGACAACCTCGAAGCGATCCTTGCCTTCACCGGCGGCAAGCAAATGCTCAACATCAAGCAAGTGAGCGAATTTACAGGGATATGCCACTATAACGCCCTCCATAAGCGCTTCCCCTTCCAGCAGGGCTACATTTCCGCGCCGACGCTTGCCCGCTGTCTCTCGCGGGACAAGACTTAACCACTTCCCCCCCCAGCATAACCACGACGAAACACAAAAGAAACCAACGAAGAAAATGATCGCCGAATCGAGAGCCTTCCGCTCCTGCGTCGGCGGTCGTTTTCTGGATGAGGAGAGCCGTTTTCGGCGGCTCTGTGAATGCTTATTTTGACCCCTAAGTTTACCCCAAACAGCTTTTACAAGCGTTTACAGCATTTTACACCGAAAGCCGAAAAAGCCTGATTTTACTGGACTTTTTTGACATGGCTTTACAGCATTTTACACCTACCATCCAATTCGAATCCTTCTCCCGCTGCCATCAAGAGTGACCAAAATAGATACACTCACCCGAAACTCCTGAGAAATCAGGGGTTTCGGCGTTTTTATACCCCGTTTTTTCAAAGCGTGTTTTATAGATACACAAGGGCATTTAGGAGTGTCAGGAAGGATTTGAACTCATTTCTCGGCGGATTCTACCCACTTTATGGCTGGCTTTACGCCCTCGAATACTTTTTGTCGCTCATTTTTCCTAAATAATTTGAAACTTTTTATCGAAGAGGTTGGTATCATATTTTGATACCAACCTCTTTTTAGTTTACGGAAAAAAGGAGGTTCACCACATGAACAGCAGCAACATAGGACAGCAGATCCGTTACCTCGAAGAAGTTTGCATTTCTCTCCATCGTGCGGGCTTTGAAACAAAGCCGCCGGAAGACTGCCAACTCCCCATCCTGTGGAACGATGCGCCGCTGTGCCGCATCACCGGCAAGGGCAGCGTGTACTATCGCCGGGAGGATACGGACACGCCACAGGCAGAGGATGCCCTGTTTCGTATCGAGGACATCGCCGCGAAGACACTGGAGTATGCCCTGTTTCGGAGGCTTTTGCCCCTTATTTACCCGTTCGATAAAAGCACTAGATAAAGAGAGGTGCCCGTGCGCGGGCCCCTCTCAGCCACAAAGCCCCGCAGTGCGGGGCTTTTTTGAAGGTTCGGCAAGGTGCACCTTTGGAGCGTATTTGCAAGGCTTGGGTGAACCTTACCGGAAAAAATGCAGGCGCAGCAAGGGATTGCGCCTTTTGAGAAAGGAGAGGCATACAGATGAGTGACGTAACAGAAAAAAGGATCGAGCGAACCGTCGTTTGGCTGGATGCGGGGCTCGTTCCGCGCATGGACGGATGGCTGAAGGCAGACAACTGCAAAAACCGCAGTGAGTTTATCAACAAAGCGCTGCGCTTCTACATGGGCTATCTCGGCACGGAGGACAACACAGCGTATCTCTCGAAGGCTATCCTGACAGCCATTCAGGGTACACTGGACGACAACAACAATCGGCTCTGTCGCATTCTTTTCAAGTGCGCGGTGGAGCTGAACATGATGTGCCACACCATCGCCGCACACTTTCGTACCGATCCTATCCACACGCGGGAGTTGCGCAGCTTTGCGGTGGATGAGGTGAAGCGCACCAATGGTCAGGTGAGTTTTGAGAGCGCAGTGCATCAGCAGCGCCGCATTGAGCCGGAGGATGAATGGCCCAGATCGTACTGATTTCGCCCTACCTCAAGGGCGGACAGAACGCCGCGAAGCTGGCCCAGCGTACTCGCTACGTCGCCACCCGTCCCGGTGTGGAGCTGCTGGCGGATGAGCGCAGTACACTCCCCGCCACAAAAAAGCAGCAGGACTTCATTGCGCGGCTGCTGAAGTCCTTCCCCTCCTGCTGGGAACTCATTGAGTACGAGGAATATCTGGATCACCCCACCCAGGGCAGCGCCTCCGCGTTTATCCAGCAGGTGCAGGAAGACTACATGGAGGCGCTGGATCAAAAGGAAAATTTCATCGACTACATCTCCCATCGCCCCGGCGTCCAGAAGGACGGTGAGCATGGTCTGTGGGACGCTCACGGTAAGGTACAAAATCTCGCGCAGGCGGTACGGGAGGTGGCGGAGCATTCGGGCAATGTGTGGACGCCGGTGGTGGCGCTGCGCCGTGAGGACGCAGAGCGGCTGGGCTATGACAACGCGGAAAACTGGCAGGCTCTGGTGAACGCCTCCATCTGCGATATCGCAAAGGCGTATAAGATCCGACCGGAAAACCTGCGTTGGTATGCCGCGTTCCACCAGAAGCCAAATCAGGTGCACATTCACATGATCGTGTTCTCGACCGATCCCCGCGAGGGCTATCTCACGAAAGAAGGCATCCGGCAGGTGAAGTCCGCCTTTGCCAGACGAATCTATTATGCGGATCGGATGCACATCTACCAGCAGAAGGATACGGCGCGGCAGGAGTTGCAGGTGCAGACCCGCAAGGCAATGGTGGAGTGCATCGCGCAGCTGGAGCATGGCTCGATGGATAATGCGCGGCTGGAGCAGCTCACCGAAGAACTAGCGGAACGTCTGCTGACGGTCAAGGGCCGAAAGGTCTACGGCTACCTGCCGCCAAGGGTCGAGACCATCGTGGATGCCATCGTGGAGGAGATCGCCAAGGACGAAAAGGTAGCGGCAGCATATACCGCGTGGCAGGAACTGTACGAGCAGGTCTGCCGTGACTACGATGAGAAGCCGCGCAAGCGTCTGCCGCTCTCCCAGCAAAAAGAGTTCCGGAGCGTCCGCAACATGATCATTCAGGAAACACTGCAATGGATAGCGGAGCGGCAGCGGCACACGGACACGCGGAGAACACCTTCCGCGCAGGAAGGACCTATCATCAAAAAGGATGCCGCAGAAGCCGCGCCAAAGAACTCTGAGGTCACGGCATCTCTCGCGTCGGCGCAGCCCAAATCTGACCGGGCGGCGAGTGCCGCACCAGAAGATCCCACCTCCGCTGATGCTGCCGCTTCTGATGGCACCACGCCGCCTGCGGTTGAAGATGCACCGGCTTTTTCTCAGCAGTCAGTTCACCCTGATCAGCAAAAAGAGAGCGCATCGGCAGGAGCGGATTACCATGCCCCCACGGTGAGAGAAACCGTCGTGCGGATGCTGCACCACATGAGCAGGATCTTCGAGGACAACAGCAAGATCGACCAGATCCACCGCGGCTTGCAGATCGACCGCAAGCGCCGACAGGAATTGCAGCGCAAGCGGCTGGCGATGGGACACAAGCCGGACGACCATGAGGAGCAGACATTCAGATAAAAAAAGCTGCCGCAATTTGAATTGCGGCAGCTTTTTTTGAAGTCAGATTTGTGTTTGCGTCGGAACGAATTCCAGCTTGAGCGCCATTCCCATGCCTGCGGCAAGACGCTTGAGCGTCCGCAGAGAGGGATTGGCCGTTCCGCTTTCCAGTCTGCTGATGTCAGCCTGCGTAATGCCGGTAATGTCGGAAAGCTGCTTTTGCGTCATACCGCTTTCCTCACGGCCTTCAACAATGGCGCGCATGATCTGACGTTCCGGTTCCTGTGCATCCCACTCCGTGCGGAACGCAGGGTCCTGCATTCTTTCGTTCAAAGTCTCACGAAAATTCTTCCCCATAAATCATGCCTCCTTTTTTTGATTAAAGTCTGCGCGATACCGCTTGGCACGTTCAATCTCGCGCGGCGGGGTTTTCATCGTCTTTTTTACAAAGCCATTTGTCAGGATCACTCTGCGTCCTACCACGAAAAAGTAAAGCACCCGGCTGATATCCGAACCTTGCTTTGCACGCACCTCAAAAATCCCGTCATCCAGAACCTTTGAGTACGGCTCACGCAAAGCTGGGCCTTTGCTTTCGAGCAGTTCCAAAGCGGCAAATATTTTTGCCTGCATTTTATTATCCTGCGAGAGAATGAATTCTTCAGCAGGTCTGCTGCCATCATCCTTCTCGTAGTATTCCACAGTGTAGCCCATACATTCACCACGCTTTCTCTGCAACTAATTATATGTGATAAAACACATATTGTCAACAGAAAGAGCGACGATCCGAAAGGAAACATCATGAGCAAATTTATTTATTTCACGCCGGAGGAAAAAGCACGTGCGCAGAACACGGATCTCGTGTCGTTGCTGCGCGCCCAGGGCGAACGGCCCGTGCGCTCCGGCCGGGAGTTCCGTACGCCCAATGATCCCAGCATCACCGTGCGGGGCAACAAATGGTTTGATCACTCCGCGCGCGTCGGCGGCTACGCCGTCAGCTTCGTCCAGCGCTATTACCGCCTCCCTTATCAGGAGGCGGTTTTGCTTTTGCTGGGCAGGAAAAATAACAAATCGTTTGAGCAGGCAAAGCCCGCAAAGGAGGCTCCGAAGCCCTTCGCTCTGCCGGAACCTTACGGAACCATGCGACGTATGTATGCTTACCTCATGCGTCAGCGCCACATTGACCGCGAGGTTATTTCCGCCTTCGTACATGAAAAGCTGCTCTACGAGGACAGGCATCACAACTGTGTTTTCGTGGGGCTGGATGACAGCGGTGAGGCCAAGCACGCGCACATCCGCAGTACCAACAGCGAGGGACGGGTGTTCCGCATGAACATTGAGGGCAGCGCAAGTGAGCACTGCTTCCACAAAAACGGGACCGACAAGTCCCTCTATGTGTTCGAGGCTCCTATCGACCTTCTGTCCCACATTACCCTCTATCCATACGGCTGGCAGGAGCACAGCTACGTTGCCTGCTGCGGAACTTCCATCCAGCCGGTGCTGGAACGGCTGCGGCAGAATCCGAAGCTGGACATGGTGTATCTGTGCCTCGACAACGATGACGCGGGCAATGACGCCTGCGACCGTATGACGGATACGCTGGAGGACATGGGCTTGGATGTGGAGCGGCTCTGCCCGGTGCGCAAGGATGCGTTAACTGCTAGTTTAGTCACGCATTTCGCGTGCTGTCATCAGTATAAGGGCTATTGGTGCTCTTGTCCGTTAGGGTGGAGCTATTTTACCGTGATGCCGGGGCTAAACCTCCGTGCAGGTGGTGCTCACGCTTCGGAATTTACAGTAGCCACCTTTTGTAAAGATTCTGCCTGTCGGATAAGCGGATGGAATGTTTATAAATACAACAACATTCTTGTGAACGAGATAAAGAATGTTAATTTTGCAATCTTCACTTGCAATGCTCTGGCATTCATAGTAGAATGATTTTGTTGAATTTGTATAAAGGGGTACTCCGTTATGAAAGTCAGTTACAGAAAACTCTGGATTTTATGTGCAGAGAGAGAAATGAGTAAGGCGGAACTCCGGAAACGGGCGGGCCTTTCATCTGCAACATTCACCAAGCTGCGGAAGAATCAGGAAGTAACACTTTCTGTCATTTTGAAGATAGCAGATGTTTTGAACTGTAATGCCGGTGATATGATGGATTTTGTAAAGGATGATGAATATGCTGGAATTGAGGAAGTTGGTGTGGAAGAAGTTTGGTAGAGAGGTGTTCTAACTGTGACCTTGAGGGTTATGTGTGATAGCTTTGAAACTGCTCCGCTAATTGATACATATCTGAAGATTGCGAATGGAGAATTAACGAGGACGGACGCAGTTGGGAAGCTTTCAAAGCAACTTCGAAAGCGGGCTAGGGTACGAAAGCACACAAGGAGAAGTTGAAATGATTGTAAGCGCTTTCCAAATGATATTTGGTACAGAATCAATAGGAGTCGATAAATGAGCCTCTTAGATTTATTTAAGCAACCACAGCCTCCTGCGGTACAAACAATTCTCCCTAATGTTGCAGTTCATGAAATTATGAATGGACGCCTTCCAATCCTGAATACGGATAAGCTCTTCCTAAAATCCGGAGAGACTTGCCATTACATCGATAAGGCAATCTATGAAAAGAAGACCACGCGAAAGCGTTATGTCCGGCGAAACTCTGGATACTCTACACCAGGACTTTTCAAAGGAACACGAGTCATCCTCGGTGGAGGTACGACCGATCAGGTGGACAATGTTACCTATCAGACACTGCGAGGGGTTCTGTATATCACAAATCGCAGAATCATCTTTCAAGGTGAGCAAGAGGGGTTTGATCTAAAAGTTGATGACCTTATTGCGATTACCCCTTACAGCAACTGTGTAGAGCTTCAGACAAGCAAAGCGCATTATAAGATTTTTGTTCCCAATGGTAATGTGGCACATACTGTTTTGCGGTTAATACGATAAGGAGGAATAAACGTGGATGGGCAATTAAAGACAGGAACTTCTCTGACAGCAGAAAGTTCCAACAAATATAAAGTTATTTCTCTACTTGGAGCAGGTGGGCAGGGTGAGGTCTACGATGTGGAGTGCGGAGGAAAACACTTTGCGCTTAAGTGGTACTTCAAGCACATGGCGACAAAATCGCAAAAAGAGATCTTAGATAACTTAATCACCAAAGGCGCACCGAATGCTTCATTTCTTTGGCCACAGGATCTGATTTTCAACGGATACGGAGAACCCTTTGGATATATTATGCCGTTGCGCCCAAAGAATTTTAAAAGCATCGTTGACATGATGAAGCGCCGCGCAGAGCCATCGTTCCAATCGCTTTGCAAAGCAGCCTATAACTTGACAAATGGCTATCAGAAACTGCACGCAATGGGATACAGCTACCGGGATATTTCATTTGGCAATATGTTTTTTGACCCGGATACAGGAGATGTGCTAATCTGCGACAATGACAATGTATCCGCTAACGGGATTGACAATAGCTCCGTGTATGGCACGCCGCGCTTCATGGCACCGGAGATCATTGTAGGGCAGGCAAAGCCGTCTCGTAACACTGACCTCTATTCGTTAGCGGTATTGCTGTTCTATATGTTCATGATGGGGCATCCATTGGAGGGAAAACTTGAAGCCGAGATTAAGTGTATGGACATTCACGCCATGAACAAGCTTTATGGTAAAAATCCGATTTTTATCTATGATCCGAATGATAAGAGCAACCGTCCGGTTAAGGGGTATCAAGATAATGTTATTATCTACTGGGATTTGTATCCGCAGGTTATCCGTGACCTTTTTACAAAGTCTTTTACAGTTGGCTTGACTGCGCCCAACAAGCGTGTAACTGAAAAAGAGTGGCTTGAGGCATTTGCCAATCTGCTCTCTGGAATTGTCCTTTGCCCAAAGTGTGGCGCGGAGGTGTTTTCTGATGTACACAAGCATGAAAATGGTGTGGCGCAGACCTGCTGGAACTGCAAGAGTGCAGTTTCCATGCCGGCAACGCTGGTTGTCGGCAAAAGTCGAGTCCTACTGCAGAAAGATGCAAAACTCTATGCGCATCACATCTATGGTGACTTTGATATGAACACCGTCGTTGGCACTGTTGTCCAAAATCCAAAGAATCCAAATCTATGGGGCATCCGTAATGAAAGTTCAGAGAACTGGACATATATTAAGCCGGACGGGATTCAAATTCCAGTCGCAATTGGCAAGAGTGCAGCCATTGCAAAAAATGTCCGCATTGACTTCGGTCAGATGACTGGAGAGTTCAAATAATTATTGATGATATTACATAGGAGGTAATCAAGATGGCAGAAGCATTGAAGCGTCCCGGTGGCGAATTGGCAAGCAGACCGCTTCATTTCTTTTGGGTGGTTGACTGCTCTGGCTCTATGTATGGCGAGAAAATCGGCACGGTCAATCACGCAATACAGTCTACCATTCCTGAGATGCTGGATGCGGCAAAAGATAATCCTAACGCACAGCTCCTAGTGAGAACGCTGAGGTTCTCCACAGGAGCAACTTGGGTAACGCCGAACCCTGTGAGCATTGAAGATTTTGCATGGGATGATTTGGACGCTAGTGGCGTCACCGATCTTGGCAAGGCGTTTGAGATGTTGGCAGCTCAGCTCACCATTCCTCCAATGACTGACCGAGCTCTCCCACCCGTCATTGTATTGCTCTCTGATGGACAGCCGACAGATGACTATAAGAAATCTCTGGACAAGCTACTGCACCTGCCTTGGGGCAAGAAAGCAGTACGTATTGCAATTTCTATTGGTCAGGATGCGGATGACGATGTGCTCCAGCAGTTTACGGGCAACCGCGAACTTGTCTTGCAGGCTAATAATCCACAGGCGCTCGTTAAGATGATCAAGTGGGCATCTACAGCTGCCTCTCTGGTTTCTGCTCCGGCAAGTAGGCCAAAAGAAATGAATATTATTCCCGCTGGGAATAATACGCCCAGTGCAACGAACGCGCCTTTAGTGCTGGATATGAACAATATTCCTGATCCGGGTTCAATTGGAGCAAATGATGTTTGGTAATCAGAGGTTTCTCTGGGAGAGGATAATTGCATTATGAAACGAATTGTATTCGGGGAAAGTGTGCAGGGAGCCTCTCACAAACGAGTAGATAAGGAGTGTCAGGACAGCTTTAAGAAGATTGAATTTGATGACGGAACAGTTATCATGGCAATCGCGGACGGACACGGCAGCAAATCCTGCCCGTACAGCAAATCTGGCTCCAGTATCGCAGTCAATGTTTTCTGCAAGGTCATGGATGAGTTTCATACAAGTTATGCAGAGAATCTTGAAATGCTTTTGACCTACTTGAACCGTGAGGGCGACACCAAGGTCGCACAGGCTGTTGACGCAGAGTGGAAGCGGCGCGTCTTAAAAGCACACACGAATCACAAACGTGAAGTTCCGTTTACCGAAGACGGCGAAAAGAACAAAGTGGAGATTTACAAGCAATACGGATCAACGCTCGTTGGCCTGATGATTACACCGATCTTCATTTTTGCATTCCAACTTGGTGATGGCGATATTAGCTTCGTTGATAATAACGGGTTTGACCATCCGTTGGAGGATGAGAAGATTCTCGGTGTTGAGACTCACTCACTCAGTAAAATTGACTCATGGAAAAAAGTTGTATCTGCCGTTCGACGTCGAGATGAATCCGAAGGTCTGCCGTATATGCTGATGCTCTCTACAGACGGCTTTGCAAATAGCTACAAGAATGCAGACGAGTTTCAGAAAACCTGTGTGGACTATTTCGGCATGATTAGGCAATATGGCGCAGAGGCGGTAGCTGTGAACTTGAAAGACTGGCTTTCTGAAACAAGTGCTATGGGCTGTGGAGATGATATTACAGTCCTGATTGCTTATTATTCGGATGATTCCAAGCTTGAAAACGAGGCTGACGCCAATGGATGATTCAATGAAGCTGTTGTGCTAATAGCAAAGTGTGGTGAATGGCACAAAATGTATGGAATGCGTATGGAGAAGACTGGGCGCGACCGCTAGCTTACAGCATGGACATTTCCTATTTAAGAGTCCGCTGCAAAGCGAGAGGGGGATGAAAAAGTTCGGGTTCGAGGTGACATTTCATTTTCGGACTGGCTGCCCATACTGTGGTGAGCGCGGAATTTCCTTGTGCTCCTGCGGGCATCTGAGTTGCACCATTTTGAGGAATAACATTTTCACATGTTAGTGGTGTGGAGTACAAGGTCAAATTTGCGATTTTACAGATATAGAACCTATTATAGCAGGTACAGATTAATAATGATTGGAGAATTATCATGGAACTTGATGCTTTGTATGAGCTGCGCAAACTGGTAGATACAACCCTTGATATTTGTGATACCATAGAAAAAACAGGCCTTTGGACACTATCTGGAAAAATTCGGATGCGACATATGCTCCAGGTTGATTTATACCGTTTCTGTCATTATCTTGCTGCATCAGATGGGCGCATTACGGTTAAAGAGTCCGCATTCATTAATACGGTGATAGGAATAAATACAGACATTAATGAAATGCTCTCCTTCATCAAAAAGGAAAATATTTACTCTACAGAGTTTGAATCGACTGTTCCCTTGATTATTAGAGGTGCTGTTGAAGCAGAACGGAGAATAAAAAAACTGGGTGCCGCAGATGGTGGAGAAACATCATCTCTATTTGCTAATTGTTTTGCTGCTGTTGGAAAGGCTTTTGTCTCCTGCGATGATATTGATGAGCAAGAAATCGAGGATTATAAGATATATATGACCACAATCAATAACTTTATTAAGGAATCAGAACTCGATGATATTACTCGTGAACTGTTTGACTAGTCAAGCGGGGCGGTTGTCACTGTAATTGTGGAACATGTGCTTTGAAGTAGTTGCAGGCGAGAAATACAGCAACTCCCTTGAATAGGCTGCAGTATAATTCTGACACAGCACACTAGGAGATTATTATGTTCACTGAAGACTTCGCCCATGCATTAGAATTATATCCCCACGTTCTCAGCAGCAAAAAACAAGTTTCTGCTTTACTGCGAGATATGTTTCCAACGCAAGTACTTCAAGTAAGCTTGCTGTCTGCTGCTTATGATATTGGCATTGTTCGGGGAATACAAGATGCGCATGATATTGACAAATCATTTGCGTATAGGTTTGAGAAACGTTTGGTCGAAGAATGTGGGCTCAGCTTTGAAAATGCTTCGTGGGCAGTGGAAACTTGGTGCAAGGGATACGGCCTTCAAGTATTGAGAAAACCTTGCGGTATTTCTGATGAAGAAGAATCTCCGCAAAGAGCCGTCCAGCCAAATCATGTTAGAGGCCAAGTCGCCTCTACCAAGATGAATACCGCTACGGTAAATCTGACTGCCAGTCAGGAACGTGCTGTAACCACAAACTCAAAACGCTGCGTTGTTGTTGCTGGGCCTGGTTCAGGAAAGACCAGAGTTCTTACAGAGAGGATTGCCTATTTGATTGAAACGCAGGGGGTTGCTCCCGAAAAAATACTAGCGATAACCTTTACAAATAAGGCTGCAGGCGAAATGCGAAAGCGAATCTATGATAGGCTCGCTACTCGAACAACTTCTGTAGATGTTAGAACCTTTCACTCTTTTGGACTGGGGTTATTGAGAGAATGCAATGAGTACACAGGACTGAGCCCCAATTTTGAAATTGCCAGTTCGTCCACCGTAGACAGAATCCTTACGAAAACTTTAAGTCATCATGGACAATCAATAATTGGGCAGAAAAACCTTTATCGGAAAGCTATATCAAATCTCAAGAATGGCATTAAAGTAGCATCACTGCCTGAAATAGGCAAAGTGTTTGCGGATTATAACCGGGAGCTTAGAAAGGAAGACCTAATTGATCTTGATGACATGGTTTACCTTCCTGTGCAACTACTATCAAAAAATGAGGACGTATCCAATTGGGTAAAATCAAAGTATCAACATATTTTAGTAGATGAGTTTCAGGATGTAAATGAAATGCAGGCGCAGATTTTTCCTTACATTATCGGAGTTGATACATCATTCTTTTTTGTTGGTGATGATGACCAATGTATCTATGAATGGCGAGGTGCACGCCCAAAGCTATTGAAGCGATATGCCAACGACAATAGGTCAGACACGATTTACCTAGAGGACAATTTCCGTTCGCAAAAAGGCATTGTCTCTATTTCTGATTTATTTATCGCTCACAATTCAGACAGAATTCCGAAACGAATGAACGCGAAAAAACATTCTGCTATTACTGGTTCTGAGATCAAAGCAGTGACCTCATTCAATCGCTTTTCTTCAGACTTTTTTGAAGCTGCATTTATTGCGGATGAAATAAGCAGAATTATAGAAGCTGGCAAGCTACGTTACGATGATATCGCAATACTCCTGCGGAGCAATAAGATGCAGGGTGAGGCTATTCGAAATGCACTTTCGAATGCAGAGATTCCATATTCCAGCACTTTGAGCGGGGATCGGTTGTATGATGATTTTCTAACTGTTTTGCGTACAGTTAAGGATTTTAATAAAAAAGGCAATCTTTCGAAAGCAATTAACTTCCCAACGCGGGTAATGGACGGAATTCTATACAACGAATTAAAAGAACAATTTGACTTGGGCGAGATATCCTCTCTAGAGGGGCTCCGATTCTTGGCCAATTGTCCGTATGATTTTGAAATGGCGAGCACCTTTAAAGCAAGATATAAACTACTCTCTGAATTGAGCCCGAATAGTTCCTCAATGAAACCGAGCGAAATTATTGCGAAGTTGCTGGAATACTACCAAAGCGAGGATAATGTGCCTGCAGATGGCATTAGCAAAATTCAAAAAGCGCTCCACATTCTCGAAGTAGCGGTTGAATTCGAAAACGTCTCTGATGACGTGCCAAAGCTGGATTTGTTTCTAGACTATATCTATACCGCGTTACAAAGCGAAAACAATGTAAGCATTGAGAAGGGCGCAGTTAATATTATCACTTGCCATAAGGCGAAGGGTCTTGAATTTCCGATTGTGTTTATCCCGGGAGTTCAGGTTGGCATCTTCCCCAATGATTACTTTATTACTACAGCCGATAAACTTGAAGAAGAGAGACGACTATTTTATGTGAGTATGACGCGCGCAATGGAGCGACTCTATATTACAAGTTTTGATGACCCATTAAAGGGGTCTGATCGTTCAGAAGCTATTCGAGAGGGATTTATCGCTGAAGTTCCTGAAGTGGTTCAATAGAATTGTTGAGCTATCATTTTCTTACATTCTATGGAGGAAGCCTAATGTTATCTTTCTATACTAAAGTTGCTGGAGTAACATTCAATAACACAGGAGAGAATACTGAAAACAGGCAAAGAATAATTCGGGATTTAAATAATAAAGGGCTGTTAAATCCAGGGCAGCCGCTTCAGCTTTCTCTTGATCCCAACAATCCGTATGACCAGAATGCGGTAAGAGTAATTGGCCCAGATAATCGACAGCTCGGATTTTTGCCTAAAGACATAGCGAAGACTGTTTCTCCTGCCATGCGTAGTGGGAAACAGTACTCCGCTTGCGTTTCTGCAGTTACGGGAGGGGATATAGATTGTGCCTACGGAATTAACATTCGAATTACGGAAAGAAGTACCAAGGAAGCACATTCCCAAACAACGCATAGTGCAGATGATGCTCCAGAGAGATCTTCACACGACGCAGATTTAAACATGCAGCTCGGTTTTTCCTCTCTGCTACTCGACAAGTGGCTTCGTTCTGGCTCGAGAATCTGGAACGCTAAGAAGGATGCACCATACCCGTCTCTCATAGAAATTGATGGTACAGTCTGGACGGGGGAAGATCTATCAAATTTATGTATCTCATCAAAGAGAAACGGTCTTTATTCCAATTCGATAGGGGGCTATATGCATCTGTTCCATGCAGCTATTAATGAGTCAGGAAAAATTCCAGTCTTTCTTGTGAGAGGCTTCTTTAAGACGCTAATTGCCGCAAACGCATTTTGGAGTGCTTTTAGTTTGGCTTCCGCCGTCTATGCTGATTTGCAGGAAGCAGACATAGATGATGTGGATTTATCAGAGCATTTTGCGTTTTCTACATATTGGGAGGAACTTCTCAATCTATCCATAGATGTGATAGATAATGGAGCATATGCCTCTATTGAACGATACTGTGCGAAATATTCCGATAATCCTAATTACTGTTTAGTCCGAAGTCAGCAAGATATTTACGAGGATATTTCTAGAATACGCGAGACTATTCGAGATGTATATGATCGATGAAGGGAAGGTATTTACATGTACAAGATTGTTTACGATGTCGAGTATATTGATCCCTGTGGAAGACGCGGACACGTCCCCGATTATTTTTTGGGCTTCAAAACGTCTGATCCATCAGGAGATCGAATGGTTGAGAAACTACTGATGGGCCGGATGTCGATTGAAAGTAAGTGTCCCGGTATTAAGATTCTATCAATAAAAGTAGTATCTGAAGGTTATTTATAAGAATTGATTTAGATTCTCAAGGTGTTATAATAATTTAAAATACTTTGACATTTTCGGAATGAGCTGTGTAAACGTCAAAGCTGACGACGGCTAGACACGCACTGGACAGTTTTATACTGTAATGGTGATAAGTATAATTTTTTTGTGAAAAATACATTTAGGGGGTATTTTTTGATGATCAACATAGAAGAAATAAATCGCTCACTTCGTGAGGTATTTCGTGGATTTAGCGTGGTTAATCAACAACATAACGAGGGAATCCAAGAGAATTTTGGTGGGACTACTTGGTTTCCTATTACGAGTTTCTATCTTGAACCAGACGAGGCCTTTCGTTTTAGCCACGCAAAATTTCCCTATTCTGTAGAAATTGCAAGTGGTGTTATTCATCGTGAATCTGCTGGAACACTGAGATCTATTCAGATAAGAATCCCTATTTCTTGTGTTGAAGACTCTTCATATGATGAAAAATTTGTTCAGGCCTGCTGCGAGGCCTGCGATGAATCGTTTGAACGGCTTCATGGTCAAATACAAAGTGGGTATGACATAAAACTATACTCTGGATTGGTTATGGTTTTTTATAACATTAACGAGCAGGCATTTCTGGACTATGATGCACCCACTAGGAAAGAATGCATCTCCTTCTTTTTGAAAAATTTGTCTGCTGCTTTGTTTTACATAAGAAGCAGCCTGAACGCCAAAGGTTATGGCAAAATGTTCTAGCACGATCGTTTCCTGCTGATAATGAATTGACCTGTGAATACGACGAGCTATCTGAAAATAATCTGCTTAACCAGATTCTCAAAACGACGGTCATGCTTTTACTGCATCACGCAAGAGTAGATCAAGCGTACAAAAGCGATTTAAAGATGGAAATGTTGTTCTTCTCGAATGTTGATACAATCGATCCCTCTACGATCCGCTGGTCAGCCATTCGGTTTCAACGGAACAACAATACTTATCGTATGCTCATCAGTCTGTGCCAGCCGATTCTCGAAGGAATACTGTTGCCCATCATCGACGAGCAGCGTATGAACCGGCTGTATGAGAAATTCACGCTGGAGTATTACGCCAAGGAGTGCCCACAGGTAACGGCAACGGCATCTCAAATTCCGTGGCGTTGGACGATGAAATTGTCACCATGCTTCCGGTCGTGCAAAGCAATATTATGCTGACCAGAGGCAATGAGGTTCTGATTATTGATGCCAAGTACTATACACACACCACGCAGACCTAATGCGTCGTTCACACGATCCATTCCGGCAATCTATATCAAATCTTTACTTAGCTTGAACACCATTATCCGCTCGCAACGGGAATCGGCAAGCTGGAGTTCCATGATTCTTAATGACGAGGTCTCCGCCAACGCAATCCTGAAGCGTGCAACCAAACACTACACCGTGGTGATTAAACCCTTAACGACTGCCTAAAACTGGACTGCCGTTAGCGGCGCTCAGCTACCGTTGGGAACTGCACCAGCTGCCGCTGGGCGCCGCAGAATGCACTAACACCTTTACTCGGTACAGTCTGGTCAAAGCAATTTTGAATCAGACTCACAAAACACCGTAAAAACGGCAATGTATATCAAAGGCTCATCGGACATTTGTCTGATGAGCCTTTAACTTTATTGTTTTGTAAATGCTGTGTCTGTCTCTGCAAAAAAATCACTCAATGTGACTCCCAGCGCAACGCAGATCCGCTCAATCGTGGGAACCCCCAACTGACTTCCGCGCATCTCAGCATTCTTCAAGGTTGAATATGATACATCACACAACTGAGATAGCTTGAAAAGAGAGAGGTTGCGCTCATCGGCCAACTCCATCACCCTTGCTATCGTATCCATATAATCCCCGCCTTTCTACATCCTATCCCGCCATCAATTCTAAAGGAAATGCAGTTCAATACTCTGTACTCAAAGAACTCGACCTACGACTTGAAACCGTGAATCGGGCATGATCACCTTGGGCGCGTATGCTTGATTATAGGACAGCATCACAGGCTGCATGTGCAGGCAACCATAGCTATCGGTGAATGCATCCTTTTGTTGTTCACTTGGCTCCTGCTCACTGTATACCTTCAAGTAGCCATCGCCATCATAGACAAAGATGCCGACCTCTCCAACAGCCAAGGTCTCGCACTCCTCGACCCAGACGATCTGACCGTCATGATAAACAGGTTCCATACTATCACCGGAAACCCGTACACCAAAATCAGCACCCTTTGGAACTGACTTCTCGGGAAAGCTAACCATCTCAAAGTTGTCCTCATCGAGGAATTCGCCGGTACCAGCGGATACCGCAAGATTACTCACAGGCATCTCTATGTACTTGAGAATGCTGACCACCTTTGGCTGCGGCTTATACTTCCCCGACGCAATCAGGTCATCCTTGTACTCCCTGACTTTTGCCAAGCCTGCATCATTGAGTGCCGGTGTATGACTGCTGCAAAAATAAGAAACATCCACATCCAGATCAAGCGCATGACAGACAGCCACCAGCTGATAGGCGTTTGGTAAAGCACTGCCCTTTGCCCACTTATTGATGCCGCTGGGGGACATCGTTACCCCATACTGCCGCAAAAGTGCGCTGAAATCGACGAGGCTGAGGCCAGCCTTGCGGCGTGCTTCATCAATGCGGGCCCCAATAACATTTTCTTGACGCTCTGTCTCTGCATTATAGTTTGCGTGATTCGTTATCGGGAGAGAAAGAATTTTAGCTTTGCTCTTACTCATAATAGCAACCGCCTTTTCTGTTTATGGCTTCAGTATATAGTGGAAAAGACTCGCTGTCAATAGAAAATTGACTATTACTCTACAAATGCGACATTGACATAGATAAATAATCTGCTTATCATAAAAGCACACGAGCAAGATAAGAGGTGAAAACACATGGATAACGAGCGTGTCATTCTGCACAGCGACATGAACTCCTTCTACGCATCCGTTGAAATGATGCTTAACCCAGAGCTCAAAGGAAAGCCTGTCGCGGTGTGCGGATCAACCGAAGAACGTCATGGTATTGTCTTGGCCAAATCAGACTTGGCCAAGAAAGCCGGAGTGAAAACGGGCATGGTGAATTGGGAAGCTCGGCAGCTTTGCCCAGGACTGGTCGTTGTGCCGCCCCAGTACGATCAGTACCTCAAGTATTCTAAGCTGGCCCGTCAAATTTACCACCGATATACGGATCTTGTTGAACCGTATGGCATGGATGAGTGCTGGCTTGATGTGACCGGTTCTGGTGTCTGCGGAACGGGCATGGAGATCGCCGAGGCAATCCGGCGGACAACAAAAGAGGAGCTTGGCCTGACGGTCAGCATCGGTGTGTCATTCAACAAGATTTTTGCCAAACTCGGGTCAGACATGCGAAAGCCGGATGCAATCACCGAAATCAAACGGGACAACTTCAAAGAAAAAATCTGGCCTCTTGATGCTGCAGAGCTGCTGTATGTGGGCAAAGCCACAGAAAATAAGCTGGCTCAATACGGAATCCACACCATCGGGGATTTGGCAAAGACTTCTCCGGATACACTGCGGCATATGCTGGGGATCAATGGTCACTTTGTATTCGGTACCGAAAACAAGTATCTTCTGGCTCTTAGAGATGTTTTGAAAGAAGCGGTCAATGACCAATACGACTACATCGATTGGTGGCTGTATGAAGCAGCCGATGACTTTGAGGTATGGGAAACGGATTGCACCATGAAGTATTGTCTGAAAGAGCCTGAAGCGCTGTATGATTTTATAACCGGTACGCTAAAGCCTGTCCCTGTATCTTCCGGAGAAAGCACATCACAGCAGGAATAAGGGGATGTCAAAATGAAAAGACTGCCGCCACTATCCGAAATGGAACGCATCGAGCAAACACTGCTCGTCGAAAAACTGGATGAAATTCTGGAACGCATTGACAACGAGGACATCGGCTTCGTAATAACAGAAAACGGTCTACCAGATATGGTCCTTATACCATTCCGCTGGTTTGCCGAGAACTTTCCGGATGAAGTGCCTGACGGCCTATGAAGAGCCGATTTCAAATCGAGACAGATTCTACCGCTGAGGAGCCGAGAAAAGATGGATGAGAAGTTTAACAGAATACCCGTTAGCGTCATCCATCTTGACAAGGATGGCACAGTCACAGATGTGGAGGATTACAACCTCGATAAAGTCGAACCTGACTTGTGGGCGCTCAAAGGTCTGGCTGCAGCACTGCTCCCTGTCATTCGCGAGTTCTATACGCGCGAAGAAAATGTTCAAGCATTTGAGGCGTGGCTGAAAGATTGGGAAAGTAATCCTCAAGAACACGGCAAGCGAAAATGATCACAAAGGCGGGAATCGGAAATGTGAGGCTGTATCTATTTTGGTCACTCTTAAAAATCCCTCGATTCTTCTCTATCACGGGAAATTGTTAGAAAAAAATATGGCTGAAACAGCCCAAAGCCGCTTCAGCTCTGGATTTTTCCTATTTTCAGCATGCATCTAAATTGGTCACGCATCACAGCAAGAGGTCTGAAACCAAAGGGTTTCAGACCTCTTTTCTCGTTTCTGACCCTTTATTTGACCCTTTAACCGTTTTTGGTCTTTCCATAGACAGTGCCCCGCATATAGGCTTCCATGCGGTTTGCACTGTCTTGTTTCATTTTTTCAGAGACATGGCCATACACATCCAGCGTAAATGCTGCCGTTGCATGGCCAAGATTTGACTGCACGGTCTTCACATCATCACCGTTCTGAAGGCAGAGCACTGCATAGGTATGGCGCAAGCTATGGACATTCGCCTTCTCCGCACCGATTTGCCTTGCGATCTTTTTGAAATGTGCGTACACCGTCTGCGGGCAGTAGTGGTCACCAAACTCTGTCGTAAAGACAAACCACGTTTTCTGCTCCTCTACAGAATTCCATCCATGCCATGCTGGGCCAGCTTTCATACGCCGCTCCACCTGCTCCCTCTTCTGCTCTTTCAGCATAGTCATCAGCATCGGCGGCGGAGTCAGCAGACGCTCTTTGTCATTCTTAAGGGACGCCAACGTATAACCACCTGCTTCCTTGGTACGCTTTAACATCTGATGATAGACACGGATCGTACCTCGGTCAAAATCAATACAGTCCCACGTCAACCCAATTGCTTCTGACTCTCTGACGCCGCTGAAAAGAATGAATTTCAAAATGGCACGATAGCTGTCCTGCTCGACTAACATGGAAAACTGCTTTATTTGCTCGTCGGTCAAGGTCTGAATATCTTTCTGGACCTTCCGTGGGAGAGTAGTTAGCTGCGCTGGATTTAAGCGAATCATTTCATTCCACACTGCTTGATTCAGTGCTTTGCTGAGGACGCCATGCACATTGCGGATGGTTTTTGCTGACAGCGGTTTTTCACCATCTTCTCCTCGATAAAGTCGGTTATACAGTGTTTGGATCATGTGTGGCTTCAGGTCAGACAATCGGTATTTGCCCATGTACGGAATGATGTGATATTTACAGGCGATTTTGTAATTCCGTATTGTACCGTATTTTTTATCGCCCATGTATTCGTCCAGCCAGATATTAAGCCATTGTTCGAGCGTTGTTTTATCCTGTGGGATATACGTTCCGCTGTCGATCTCCGCGGTGATCGCGGTGAGCTTCTGCCTTGCCTCCCTCTGCGTTTTGCCGTAGACGGATTTTTGAATCTGCTTTCCTGTCCCGGGATCAATGCCGAGGGTATAGCGCGCCTCCCAGCGCCCATCAGGACGCTGACGGATCGTGCCGCCGCCCTTGGCTCCTTTTGTTTTTCGCGTTGCCAATGAAACCTCCTGTTCTTCTGAAATCATAAAACGGCCAGTCAGTCCGTTGTTTTATCGTTGTTTGTCACTGTCGAGCCACGCGACAAAATCCTTGAGAGACAGCTTGCCCGCTACGCAGGCGTCACGCTTTTCCCGCGCCGTCTTCGACCATGCGGTGAACTCTGCCTTGGTCATCGTTCCGTATCGCACACGGGCATTGTGGGCCTTATAAGAGCGCGTAAACTCCCTTGTGGCGGGGTTCTTCATCTGCCTGCTCTGATACTGCACCACCGCTCCCATCTGGCGGCAGGTTTTTTCCGAGCCTTCCATCAGCCGCGTGCAGTAGTCCTGCGTGATGTTGCCGGTCACAACAAAGTACCTGCCGCAGTTTTTGCACTTATGGATCGCCAGCGGCAGGCGGAGACAGTACGCTTTCAAGTAGCTATAGAGGTCTCGCACGGTGTTGGGATAGAGCACCTCGCGCAGCGCTGTCCTAATCCCGCGCTCGCGCAGCATCTCCACACTGTAATGGTAGGCGCTGTCATACGCTGGACTATCCAGCACGACCTCCTCGGTGGCAAGCTCGCCGTACCTCATATCGTCGAAATGGAGCAATGCGTCATAGTGCGCCTCGCGGTAACGCTCTGCCGTGGAGTAGTCCGGCTGATAGCGGTCATCCAGGCATCGTTCGATCAGTGCCTTTGCATCACGGACGATGGCTTCAAAATCGTTGGCGAATGAAAGGACAATCGCTGCGTCAGCATCCTGACCGTGTGCGTATGCGGATTCCAGCTTGCTCAGCTCCTTTACAAGCGGCCCAAAAAACGGATGCACTTCGCAAAGCGGCATCGACAGCTCCAACAGCTTCCTCCATGTGGCCTCGTTCTTCTCTACTCGTACCAGCTTGTTGATCTCGGACAATACGCAATAGGCATCATAGAAGTCCGTATCGTAAAGGTCGATGAGACATTGGCCAAGGTCCTGCGTCAGCTCCAGGTAGGTCATGCGGCTGCCTAATGTTCTGTCATACAGTGCAAAGTGTTCTTTTCGCTCCGGCGTGATGTAATATCGGAACTCCATGTGTTCGGGAAAGACCATAGCTGCCCTCCTGTTAGATATATCAAAATAGATGAAGAAAATTATCTATTGACTTTTCCGCACCAACATTATACAATCAAACCATAGTAGTTACATTGTGCATTATAATCTTTATAGTCCATAATGTCAACTAAAATTTTCAAAGGAGGACACACATGAACAACAACTATGAAAATCTGCCCGCGGTGCTGAATGCCAATCAGCTCGCGGCAGCGTTGGGGATTTCCCGCGCAGGAGCGTATCAGCTCCTCAACACGGGGACATTTCCCACGCTGCGCATCGGCAAGCGGTTGCTTGTGCCGAAGGACAAGCTCATTGACTGGATCGAGCAGAATACGGGAGGTGGGAATGGCAACTGAAAAAGAAACGACTGCCCCGATTCCATCTGTTGCACCAGATGGGGAGCAGCCGTCCGCGCTTGCACGCACAAACAGTATAACAGACATTGAAGATCCGCACAAGCGGTTTGGGAAAATTCAGGCCATGACCATGCCGGAGCTGATGGAAACACGCTTTCGCGTCCGCCCGGCGGTCATCGACGGACTGTTGCCGGCGGGGACATACCTCCTCGCCGGCGCACCGAAGATCGGCAAGTCCTTTCTCGTCTTGCAGATGGCCTATCAGGTGAGCATGGGAGCGCCCTTCCTCGGCTTTTCTTCCCGGAAAGGTACGGTTTTGTATCTTGCCTTAGAAGATACCTACGAGCGATTGCAGAAGCGTCTAGCGCAGATGACGGAGCAGGACAGCGAGCACCTGATCCTCTCCGTTTTCTCTGAAACGCTGGACGAAGGCTTGACGGAACGGCTGAGCGACTTTTGGAGCGAGCGCGCGGACACGGTGCTTATTGTCATTGACACCTTGCAGCGGGTGCGCGGCCATACACCGGACAACGGCAGCTATGCCGCCGATTATGACACGCTGGCAAGGCTGAAGGAATTCTCCGACACCTTCGGCGTCACCGTGCTGGTCGTTCATCACACGCGCAAGGAGGGCGCGGAGGACGTGTTTAACACCATCTCCGGCACGAATGGCTTGATGGGCGCGGCAGACGGCGCACTGATTCTATACAAAGACAAGCGCACCGCTTCGGATGCTGTTTTAGAGGCGGTAGGACGCGACCAGCAACAGCTTCGATTGCACATCTCTTTTGATGCCGCACATTTGAACTGGAAGTTGATTGAGGTGGAAACGGGACGGCTCAAGGAACCGCCGAACCCGCTGGTCGAGCTTGTTTCTCGGCTGGTGAATGGAGAAAATCCATCGTGGAACGGCACGGCGACAGAGCTTGCGCGGAGTCTTTCCAAGATGGACAGCAGCCAAAGCTTTACGCCGAACTGGATCGTGCGGACGCTGAATGTTCAGCAGGAAAATTTGCTGCGCGAGTATGGCGTCCGCTACGTTTCACACCGCACGAAAGAGGGCAAAGCGCTTTCGCTGCGGTGGGACGGTGTACGGTAATGTACGGTATGTACGGTAAAATGGGGAGCGGGGTTTCCCCTCAAAATACCGTACATTATCGGACATACCGTACACCGATAAGGTCATTTTCCGTGCCGTGAGGCGGCGGGAAATGACCGCTTGAGGGAGTCCAGAGGGAACGGCTGGCACACGGACTTTGGTACAAAGTCTAGTGTGTTATACCCATCACGACGGGGGACGGGAGAAATCACGAACTGGCCGCGGCCAGTCCGTGATTTTGACCGGACCGAAAAAGAAGAACGTGAGGTGTCGGTATCGACACCTCACGGGCGCACTTTTTCAGGAAGTCGTGATGGGGATTCTCCGCTCCCTCGTCTCTAAAATACGACAAGGGAGGAACAGCAATGGCTTATGCCATTTTACGATTTGCCAAACATAAGGGTGGCGCGTCCAAGGCGCTGAGCGCCCACCACGAGAGGACAAAAGAGATTTACGCCAGCAATCCGGACATTGACAAAAACCGTACCATGCAGAACTACCACATAGTCACGCCGCGCTGGAGCTACGAGCAGGAGATCCGACACCGCATCAGGACGGCAGGCTGCCGCGTGCGAAAAGACAGCGTGAAATTCGTGGATACGCTGGTAACGGTCAGCCCCGAGTTTGCAAAGGCGCATGATGCGGAAATGCCGGAATACTTCAACCGAGCATTTGAGTTTTTGAAAGAGCGTATAGGCGAAGAAAACATCATTTCCGCCGTGGTACACATGGACGAAAAAACGCCGCATTTGCACCTGTGCTTTGTACCGCTGACAAAGGACAAGCGGCTGTCTGCAAAAGAAATTCTCGGCAACAAGAAAAGTATGATCCGCTGGCAGGACGACTTTTACGCCTGTATGTCGGAGCGGTGGCCGGAGCTGGAGCGCGGCGCGCCTGCCGTGGAGACCAAGCGCAAGCACCTGACGCCGCAATGGTACAAGAAAGTCACGGCGATGGACGCCAAATTGGAAAGGCTGGAAGCAGCCTTGAACGGCATCAATGTACTGAACGCGGGCAAGAAGCGCGAAGAGGCCGTAGAAACCTTCAAGCAGCTCTTGCCGGAGGTGGAGTCTTTCCAGGCAGAGATTCAGCGGATGCAGCAGGCCGTGTCGCAGTCACTTACCATGCAGCGATGCAGCGCCGAGGAAAATGAAGCGCTCAGGGACGAGTTGACTGCCGAGCGCCGCAAAAGCGCCGAGCAGCGCGCGAAGCTTGCGGTGCTGGAAGAGCGTTATAAGCGGGCGGAGAAGCTGCTGAGTAAAGTGCCGTCAGACTTTTTGGAGAACAATCTACAGACAAGCCTTCAGAAAGCAGAACGATAATGCTGTCAGATGCTTTCTTGTGCGATGCGGATGAACGCCTCAATGACGCTCCATTGATACGAGCGCTTGAGAAAGCCGAAGCGGATGGGGTAGGATGCGCCGTTTTCAAAATGCAGGAGATACAGATGCTTGATCTGTTCCTCATCCAGCGCCGTATGGACAAGGTTTTCCGGACTGAAGCACGCGCCGATGCCCTGCTCGCACAGCTCCAGCAGGGTTTCGATGTTCTCCGAGGTCGCCTTGACGATGGGTTTTACGCCGGAGCGCCGCAGAAGCTCGCGCCCGATGCGTCCGCCAATGTCCGCGGCATGGCCGAGGACAAAGGGACAGTCGCGCAGGCTGCTCAGATCGCCCGCGCGCAGCGCCGCCTCGTGCGCGGCGAGGTCGAGGCCGCAGCGGTCGACCAGTGCGTCGGACAGGCAGAGAACGATGTGCTCATCATAGAAGTCTCGCAGCTCGACCTCCTGCGGCACCTTGGAAAAATCGGCAATGGCAAGGTCAATATCGCCGTCCGTCAATAATTTTTGCAGCGCATCGTTGGAATCCTCGACCAATGTGATCTCGACGTTCGGATATTCCCGCTGGAATGCGGCGATCAGGCGCGGCATGACGGTGCGCCCGCGTGTGAACGCGACGCCGACGCGCAACTCCCCCTTTTGATTTTTCGAAATGTCGCAGAACTCCTGCTGCATGGCGTGCTGTGTGCGGCGTAGCTCCTCCGCGTAGCGGAGAAAGGTCTGCCCCGCAAAGGTCAGCTCCAGCGGAATACGCCGCACAACGAGCGGACAGTTCAGTTCCCGCTCCAGATTGGCAATGTGCGACGAGAGCGACTGCTGCGTGATGTGCAGGAGCTCGGCGGCGCGGGTGAAGCTCCGCTCCCGCGCAAGCACGGAGAAGTATTCCAGCGAATCGAAGTTCATAACGCGGCCTCCTTACAGTTTTTTCCTGTATCTTATACCGATTCAAGCAGTTTTACAAGAGCTGGAATTTGCGGTATGCTATCCATAGTCCAAGCAGCGCCTGACGATATCGGAGCGGCGGTCTCCTTTTCGCGGCTCCGGCTTCCACACACAGGCGCGCCTTGGAGCGGATATTGCTTTTCAGCCGAAGCGTTGAGGGGACTTGCGCGATCGTCCCCTGTTTCACGCTCCGGCTGAAGGGTGCGTTTTACGAAGGAGGGGCACTTGCGGTATGAGTATTCTGGAGCTTGGCAGTTTGCAGCTCACGCTGTTTGCGATGATGCTGACCGGTGCGCTGCTAAAGAAAAAGGGCGTCATCGACGAGAACGGCAAGAAATGCCTTTCCGACCTGTGCATCAGCATCGTCATCCCCTGCAACATTTTCAAATCCTGTCTCATCGACTTCAACGCGGACATTCTCAGAGCCTGCGCCGCGCTGCTTGCGAGCGCGATGGTGATGCAGCTTTTCTGTCTGGCGCTGAACAAATTCCTCTATAACCATTATCCGGCGCAGCAGAAGAAAGTGCTGCAATACTGCACCATCGTGCCGATGAGCGGCTTTCTCGGCAATCCCATCGCCGAGGGCATCTACAGCGAGGTCGGCGTGCTCTACACCTCCATCTTTCTCATTCCCATGCGCATCGTGATGTGGTCGGTCGGCACGACGTACTTCGTCGCGGGAGAGACGGTGGACAAGCGCAAGGTCGTCAAAAACGTGCTGACGCACCCCTGTCTGGTCGCCATCTATTTAGGACTGCTCTGCATGATTACGCAGGTGCGGCTGCCGTCCGTCGTGCTCAACACGGTGAAGTACATCGGCAGCTGCAACTCCGCGCTGACCATGTTCATTGTCGGCACCATTCTGGTGGACGTGCCGCTCAAAAGCATCTGCAACCGCGACACGGCGGCGTTCAGCGTTCTGCGGCTCGTGCTCCTGCCCGCGGTGGCGCTGGGCGTCGGGATGCTGCTGCGCCTTGAGCCGACGGCGCTCGGCGTGAGCGTGCTGATGACCGGCATGCCCGCGGGCGCGACCGCCGCCATCTTCGCGGCGAAGTACGGCAGTGACGCGCCGTTTGCCACGCGCTGTGTGGTGTTCACGACGCTACTTTCCATGCTGACGCTGCCGCTGTGGGCGTACATCATTGGGTGATAGCGGAAACATAGTGTTTAGCTGAAAACCTGCTAAAAAGTCAAGTCCTAATTCAAAGAAAAGTTATCGGCAGAAAAAGAGCATAGCAAAACAGAGGCGGCAAAGTGGATCGCCTGGCCGCCTCAAATAAAGTATTGGAGATCT
>NZ_JAHLPT010000002.1 GCF_018918025.1 Oscillibacter sp. MSJ-31
ATAATCCTTCCGAAAGCGCGTTTCTCCCATTTCGAGGATGTGAGTGGTGTGATGATAGCGCAGGACAAAGTCCGAAAGCTTGTGCCGCCCTGCATGGTCGTTCATGAGCTCCTGCATACCGGGCAAAACCTGGTCACAGATGGCGTTAAAATCGACCTTTGCCTTGATAAGGAGGGAGGTCATCTGGTAATACTGCCGCGCCAGAAGCTGAAGCTCCCGATATGTATCCTCCGGCAGTCTGGTCGGTTGAAGCTCCTGCCAATAGGCCAGACCGTACAAAGCGATCTGCATGGCGTCGATTCGATCGGTCTTCACCTTGCGGATACTTTGTGAGCAAAACCGCTTCATCCGCAGCGAATTGACGACGGAGACGAATATTCTGTTCTCCAACAAAGCAGCCACCACTGGGCAATGGTAGCTGCCGGTGCTTTCCAAAACGACACGAACCTCTTCGCCGCTGTTGTGCAGCAGTGATACGAGCTCCGACATTCCTTCCCTTGTATGCTGAACTTCAAACGGAGCGTACACGATCTCTCCCCCTGGCTTCATTCCGCACACGGTGCTTTTTCCTTTGGACACATCGATCCCGATACTGAGCATGGGCATTCCTTCTTTCCTGATAAAATATTGCAATGCTTCCGCACCGGCTTATTACGATTCAATTTGGTTCGTGACGCGCACGCGGCATAGCCGGAGCAACCTGCTCAATCGAATCTTTATAACAAGAGGGCGGAGGACTGTTTACAGCTCGAGCGCTTGGCTCACCAAAGAAACCGTCCATCCATTGCCCTCCCATTATAACAAAAATAAGCATAGCTTCCGAGGCTTCCTATACGCTTCGGGTGCTATGCTTATTTTGTACCAAACTACGAAATGTGCGTGTTGAGATACAACCGGAAAGCTGCAATGCAGTGGGCTTTGTACACAGCGGGCTTTTGATGCTGCTCATTGATGTGGCCGCCAGCCAGACCGCAATGGCCGACGATGGGCAGTAAGTGACGCAGAATATCTTTGTGAGTTTTCTTTCCAATGTGAGGGAAGGAATGCTTATCGTAGAATCAGAAACCGTTAAGAGAGAAAGACTGTGCTGATCCATGTTCAGACTTTTAGCAAAGAGGGAAGGTTTCTGGCAGATGCATCCATCACCATGATGCGGACAAATTGATATACAATACAAAACTGTAACATTTATCTTATTTAACAGTTTTACTTTTTATCTCCTTCCTGTTATGTTGGAGACAGAACAGAAAGGAGGCGGGACAAATGCTCACAACAACGCTCGAACTGCTCGCCATCTTGGGCAGCATCTATTTTCTCAAGGCGCTCGCAGTTATCCGTGGAGTGTAAATCTGATGCGACGAAGCCAACCATGGCAAAACGCCTCCGCTTTAGGCGGGGGCGTTTTGCCACTCACAGGTTTTACTTGTAACTGATAGCGATTATAGCCGTTTCCATTTTCAACAAAGAAAAGATTTAAGCAAATATGACGTCCTGCATCACAACCTCCTCCTCTGCACTGCGTATGTTGTTCATGGCTCCGACCCACGCCATTTGATCTTCTTTTAACTGCTCTGTGACGCCTTGTGCCTGCGCCATCTGCTCGATCAAAAGCCGCAACATTTCGTTTGCCTCGTGGTCAATCTCGTTGAGATGGTGCGTCAGTTGGCCGGAGGTTTTCAAGTTGATGTAGGTTGCTCTGTGGTGCTCTTTTAGGTACTTGAGCCGCATACGGCCAAAGCGTCCGTAGGTTGCGGATTCTTCCTCGAGTATCGCCAAATCCGGCAGGTAGTAATCTCCGTATTTGCTATATGTAATTTCCATTTTGCGTTCCTTTCTGTTTTCCAATTTACCCTTGCTTTTACCCTTTATAAGTTTGAACTTTATAAAACAATCGGACTGACTGGTACAGATTGTTTTATGATTCAGACTGTTTGACACAAAATTGTACGAAAAAAGTTACTAAAAACACTCACGCCGCAATTCGAATCCTTCTCCCGCTGCCAAAGAAGGTCTCGAAGCCATAAGGCTTCGGGACCTTTATTTCGTATGAAGAAAGCATGGCCGCCGGTAGACCGGTGGCCATGCTTTATCTATTAGCTTGCAGCCCGCGGAATCGCTTTTAAAAGCAGGCCGGCCGTCCTCACATCCAGATGGAAAAGACGCGCAGGATGGGTTCAAACATCCGCCGCAGCAGGCCGCGGTGCGCCCACTCCTCGGGCGTGACGGCATGGCTTTTATCCAGAATGCCGTCCATGTCCTCCAGCAGGCTCTCGATGGCGCTCGCGCCGTAGAGCATGACGCCGCACTCGTAGTGCAGCTCAAAGCTGCGATAGTCGAAGTTGACTGAGCCGACAAAGGCCGTCTCGCGGTCGACCATGATGCTTTTGGCGTGCAGAAAGCCTGGTGTATAGCGGTACACCTTTACATGGTGCTCAAGCAGCTCGCCGATGTAGGAGTCCGCCACCGCGTCGGCGTACCAGTGATCCGGCGTACCGGGCAGCATCAGCCGGACGTCCACCCCGCCGTCGCCGGCGATGCACAGCGCGCGCATGATATTCTCGTCCGGGATAAAATACGGCGTCGTGATATAAAGGAAGCGGCGCGCGCTGCCGATGAGCTGCAAAAAGGTATCCTCGGCGGGGTTGTCGGGATTGTTCTGCGGACCGTCGAGAAACGGCTGACAAAAGCCGTCCGTTGCCGGCGAGGTGTGAGGACGGTAGTAGTCCCGCTCCTCGTGCAGCTCGCCGCCGAGAAAGCTCCACATATTGAGGAACGCCGCGGTCAGGCCCCAGACACCCTCGCCCTCCAGGCGGATGCCGCTGTCCTTCCAGTAGCCGAAGCGGTCAATGAGGTTCGCGTACTCGTCGGCAATGTTTACGCCGCCGGTGTAGGCGGTCTCGCCGTCGATGACCGTGATCTTGCGGTGGTCGCGGTAGTTGAAATAGAGGCGGTTGACATACTCGTGCACGGGGTTGAAGACGATGACCTCCACGCCCGCGTCGCGCAGCGTCTGCAGGCTCTCCGCGCTGAAACGCTTGATGTTGCCGAAGTCGTCGAAGATGATCTTGACCTCCACGCCGCTGCGGGCGCGCTCGCAAAGGGCCGCGCTCATGCGGTCCCAGAGCTTTCCCTCGGCGAGGATAAAATACTCCATGAAGATGAAGCGCTCCGCCGCTTTGATGCGACCGAGAATATCCTCCAGCAGCAGCGCCCCCTCGGGAAGATAGACCGCCTTCGTGTTCTGATAGAGGTAAAAGCCGCGGCTGCTCAGATACTGAGATACTCGCGACCAGCCGGGCAGCGCGCGCTGCAGACGGTCCGCGTTGAGCGCGCTGCGGTTTCGCAAACTCTCCGGCTCCTCCGGCGGGAGCTTCGGCACCGTCTGACGCTGTAAGCGCTTGCGCTGCGTGTCGCCGCCCCAAAGAAGGTAGAGGATCAGGCCGACCACCGGCACAAAGAGGATGGGAATGATCCACGCCACACGGTAGGAAAGGTCGCCCGGCTTATTGTAGATATACAAAGCCGTAATCAGGGCAATGCCCTCCAGCGCGCCGTAGATGAGCGCAAAGTGATCCTTGAGGTAGCGCGTTGTGAGCACAACGAACAGGACCTGCACCGCCAGCAGCGCCGCCGCCAGCGCGATGCGCAGGGCCGCAGCGATGCGGCGCTCTCCCCTTTGCTGTAACCGCGGCTTTTTCATCCGTCCTCTCCTTCCCTCTCGTCGGTCTCTTTAATGGCTGCCGTTCTTCGTCAGCAGCTCCTGCTTGATGTCATAGAGCTTTTGGCTCAGGTCCACATAGTAGCGGTGGGGGTTGTCGAAGCGCTTGACCTCGTCCCAGAGCGTATCGACCTGTGCGGCGCAGTAGGCGCGGATCTCCTCGAGCGAGGGCTGCTTGTAAACCAGCTCGCCGTTTTTGAAGATCGGCACGAGCAGCTCGCGCGCCTCGAAGTGATAGACCTCCTTGCGCTTCCAGGTCGCCTCGGGGTCGAAGATGGTCATTTTGTCGCTGTCGTCCACCGTTTCGTCGTAAACGCACAGGTAGTCCGCGATGGCCTTGCCCGTGTCGCGGCCGTAGAAGCGGTAGAGCTTCTTGAAATGCGGCGTGGTGATCTTGCCGACGTTCTCGCTGATCTTGATCTTGGGGACTACATTGCCGTCCTTATCCTCTACGGCGACGAGCTTGTAGACGCAGCCGAACACCGGCTCGCTGCGCGCGGTGATGAGCCGCTCGCCGACGCCGAACGAATCGATCTTCGCGTCCTGCATCCACATATCGCGGATGATATACTCGTCGAGCGAGTTGGAAACGGTGATAGTCGCCGTCTCCCAGCCGGCCTCGTCGAGCATTTCGCGCGCCTTGCGGGAAAGGTAGGCGATGTCGCCGCTGTCGAGGCGGATGCCGCACTTGGTGATGCCCTTCGGGCGCAGCACCTCGTCAAAGGCGCGGATGGCGTTGGGGATGCCGGAGTGGAGCGTGTCGTAGGTGTCCACCAGCATGATGGCGTTGCCGGGATAAAGCTCGCAGTAGGTCTTGAAGGCGTCGTACTCGGTGTCGAACATCTGCACCCAGGCGTGGGCCATCGTGCCGAGCGCGGGCACGCCGTAGAGCTCGTCCGTGATGGTGCAGGCCGTGCCGATGCAGCCGCCGATGTAGGCGGCGCGCGCGCCGACGATGGCGGCGGCGGTGCCCTGCGCGCGGCGGGAGCCGAACTCCATCACGCCGCGGCCCTTGGCCGCGCGGGCGATGCGGTTGGCCTTCGTGGCGATCAGGCTCTGGTGATTGACGGTCAGCAGCGCGAAGGTCTCGACGAGCTGCGCCTCGATGGCGGGCGCGCGCACAATGACCATCGGCTCCTTCGGGAACACGGGCGTCCCCTCCGGTACGGCGTAAATATCGCCGGTGAAGCGGAAGGTGCGCAGATATTCCAGAAATTCCTCACAGAAAATGCCCTTGCCGCGCAGGTACGCAATGTCCTGCTCGTCAAAGTGCAGATCCTCGATGTATTCGATGAGCTGCTCGAGGCCCGCCGCGATGGCAAAGCCGCCTCCGTCCGGGACCGAGCGGAAATAAACGTCAAAATAGGTGATGCGATCTTTGAAGCCAGTTTGGAAATAGCCGTTGCCCATGGTCAGCTCGTAGAAATCGCAGAGCATGGTCATGTTCAGTTTTTCTTCCGTTTTCATGGAACACCTCATATAAACTCGGCCGCGGTACGCTCACCACGGCCTTATGATGCCCTCATTATAGCCCGCTTTTACGGATAAAGCAAGGCTTTTCAAGGCTTTTGCTTGACTTTGCCCTGCAAGTCTCCTATGATATGCATGAATTTACTTCATTGGAGGAGCGCAAAATGGGCGTTATTCTGGGCATTGACATCGGCGGCAGCAGCACGAAGATCGTGGGGCTGCACGAGAACGGCACAGTCATTGATATGCTGCGCGTGAAGGCGGAGGACCCGCTCACCTCGCTCTACGGCGCGCTCGGCAACTTCCTCGCCACGCACAGCCTGAAGCTCACGGACATCGGCCACATCGCGCTCACCGGCGTGGGCGCCTCGTATGTGGACGGCGACATTTACGGCGTGCGCACGGTCAAGGTCGAGGAGTTCCCCTCCGTCGGCGTGGGCGGTCTGGCGCTGAGCCGGAAGGAGCGGGCGGTCGTGGTGAGCATGGGCACCGGCACCTCGCTGCTCTGGGCGGAAAAGGGCGGCGAGATCCGCCACATCATCGGCAGCGGCATCGGCGGCGGTACGCTCTCGGGCCTCAGCGAGCTCATCACGGGCGTGCACCAGTACGCGCTCATCCGCAAGCTCTGTCAGGACGGCGACCTCTCCCAGATCGACCTCACCATCGGCGATATGTCCAAGGGCAAGGTCGGCACGCTGCCGCCGGAGGCGACGGCGGCGAACTTCGCCAAGCTCGCCGAGGACGCCACGAGCGCCGACAAGATGCGCGGTCTCGTGAATCTTGTCCTGCAGGCCATCGGCACGATGTCCGTGCTCGCCTGCCGCACCTGCGGCACGAACACGGTCGTGCTCACCGGCGCGCTCACGATGCTCCCGCCCGCGCACGAGACCTTTGAGCTCTTCACACAGCTCTACGGCGTGGAGTACATCATCCCCGAGAACGCCACCTTTGCCACCGCCATCGGCGCGGCGCTCTACAGCATGAGAGCGGAGGGCTGAGACGGACCAATGATCTCTGTTAAAAGGAAAAATGCGCTTGCTATCTGCGCGCTCGTACTGCTCGGCTGCGCGGCAATGACGCTTGTTGACGGCGTACTCCGCCCTCCCTACGCAGTCAAATCCGCCGTTAAGCTCGCACTCTTTCTGCTTGCTCCCCTGCTCTATGGGTATGCTGCGGGCAAGGACGGTTACCGCGCTCTTTTCCGTATACAGCGGCGCGCGCTGCTGCGTGTGCTCGCTCTTGGGTTTGGCGTATTCGCGCTCATTCTCGGCGCTTATTTTGCGCTGCGCAGCGTCTTTGATTTTTCTGCTGTCACCGCGCTTCTCGGCAAGAATGCCGGCGTTACGGCGGAGAATTTCCTGTGGGTATCACTCTACATCTCCTTCGTCAATTCGCTTCTGGAGGAGTTCTTCTTCCGCGGCTTTGCCTTTCTTGTTCTGCGCAGGTATGCGGGCGAGCGCTTCGCCTGTGTTTTCAGTGCGCTGAGCTTTGCGCTCTACCACACGGCGATGATGCTCGGGTGGTTCCCTCCGCTTCTCTTCCTTCTCGCGCTCGCGGGACTTACTGCGGGCGGCGTGCTTTTTAATCTTCTCGACGCGAGAGCAGGGACGATCTTCCCCTCCTGGGCAGTTCACATCTTCGCAAACCTTGCCATCAACACGGTCGGCTTTATTCTTTTCAAGATCCTATAAAATAAGTGAAATTTGGTGGGAAAGTCAGGCAAATAACGCTTGACTTTCCCGTTTTTCCCTGTTATAATTGGTGAGCCGCTTTGAATGGGTATAAAGCATCGGCTCGTCCGATCACCCCCGACAGCGAGTCCGTAATAAAGGAAAGTGAGGTGCACACATGCAAGCGATCATCGTTACCGGCGGTAAGCAGTACAATGTCAGCGAGGGCGACACTCTGTTCATCGAGAAGCTGGACGTCGAGGCCGGCGAGGCCGTTACCTTCGACACCGTTCTGGCCATCGTGGACGGCGAGAACACCAAGTTCGGCACTCCCGTGGTGGAGGGCGCGAAGGTTGATGCCAAGGTCGTCAAGAACGGCAAGGGCAAGAAGATCCGTATCTTCAAGTACAACCCCAAGAAGGGCTACCGTAAACGCCAGGGTCATCGTCAGCCTTATACCAAGGTTGAGATCGGCAAGATCAGCTTCTGAGCCATGACGACCGTTACCTTCCTCACCGAGGGAAAGCGCATCATCGGCTTCGACGCGAAGGGCCACAGCGGCTATGCCGAGGCAGGCTCCGACATCGTCTGCGCCGCCATCACGAGCGCCGTGCGTCTCGTGGACGCGACCGTGAACGACGTGCTGGGTCTCGCGGCCTCCGTCAAGGTCCATGAAAGATCGGGTTCCATCGAGTTCCGTCTCCCCGGCGGTCTGAGCGCCGCAGCGGAGAGCACCTGCCAGTCTCTTTTGGCCGGCTTGATGCTCTATTTCACGGAGCTGCACGACGAGTACCCCGAAAACATCGAAGTAATGGAGGCGTGAGCCTCCTCTCCCCCCCCACGCATCATTCTACAGAAAGGATGGACTACGAATTATGATGAACATTGGTCTTCAGTTCTTCGCTCATAAAAAAGGTATGGGCTCGACCAAGAACGGCCGCGACTCCAAGTCCAAGCGCCTTGGTCCCAAGCGCGCCGACGGTCAGTTCGTTCTCGCGGGCAACATTCTTGTTCGCCAGCGCGGCACCCACATCCATCCCGGCGTCAACGTCGGTATCGGCAGCGACGACACCCTGTTCGCCAAGGCGGACGGCGTGCTCCGCTTCGAGAAGCTCGGCAAGGATCGCAAGCAGGCTTGCGTGTATCCCGCTGAGTAATTGAGTGGTTTGAAAAAGGAAGCGCAAGCCGACGGCTTGCGCTTCCTTTTTTGTGCTTTTCCTTGACGGAGCACGCAAAAGCGGGTAAAATAGTAAAGTTAGAGAATAATACCCCCGAAGGAGGTTTTTCGATATGGCAACGGAATTCATTGATAAGGCGCGCATCTCCGTTTCCGCCGGCAAGGGCGGCAACGGCGCGGTCGCGTTCCACCGTGAGAAATACATCGCAGCCGGCGGTCCCGACGGCGGCGACGGCGGCAACGGCGGCGACATCATTCTGCAGGTGGACGATAATATGTCCACGCTGATGGACTTCCGCTACAAGCGCAAATACACCGCCGAGAACGGCATGGACGGTCAGGGCAGCCGCAAGTTCGGCAAAAGCGGCAAGCCGCTCACCATCCGCGTGCCGCGCGGCACGCTCGTGCGCGACGCGGAGACGAACGAGATCATCAAGGATATGTCCTCGTCCGAGCCCTACGTCCTCTGCAAGGGTGGCAAGGGCGGCTGGGGCAACTGCCACTTCGCCACGCCCACCCGTCAGGTGCCGCGCTTTGCCAAGGCGGGCCTGCCCGGCGAGAGCCACGACGTCATTTTGGAGCTCAAGCTGCTCGCGGACGTGGGCCTCATCGGCTTCCCGAACGTCGGCAAATCGACGCTGCTCTCGGTCGTTTCCAAGGCGCGGCCGAAGATCGCCAACTACCACTTCACCACGCTCTACCCCAACCTCGGCGTCGTGTATGTCGACGAGGGCGTGAGCTTCGTGATGGCGGACATTCCCGGCATCATCGAGGGCGCGGCGGACGGTGCGGGCCTCGGCCACGACTTCCTGCGCCACATCGACCGCTGCCGCCTGCTCGTTCATGTGGTCGATGTCTCGGGCAGCGAGGGGCGCGACCCCGTCGCGGACTTCGACGCCATCAACGCCGAGCTGGCGCAGTATTCCCCCGAGCTGGCAACGCGCCCGCAGATCGTGGTCGCGAACAAGACCGACATTATGGAGGACGAAGCGCTGCTGGAAAAGCTGCGCGCGCACGTCGAGGAGGCGGGCTATCCCCTCTTCGCCCTTTCCGCCGCATCCCACACCGGCACGCGCGAGCTGGTGCTGAAGATCGCCGAAAAGCTCTCCACGCTCCCGCCGGTCACGGTCTACGAGCCGGAGTACGTCCCGCGCCCGCCGAAGCTCGACACCTCCGCCCCGCTCAACATCACGGTGGACGACAACACCTACATCGTCGAAGGCCCGTGGCTCGAGCGGCTCATGGCGAACGTCAACTTCTCCGACTACGAAAGCCGGATGTATTTCGACAAGATGCTGCGCGAGAGCGGCCTCTTTGCCCGCCTTGAGGAGATGGGCATTCAGGACGGCGACATCGTCAGCCTCTACAACCTCGAATTTGAATACCAGCACTAAGTCAGGCGGCGCTCCTCTCGGGAGCGCCGCCTGTTCGTTATTTGCCGTCTTCCCTCGGCGTTTTTTTCGTCTCGATCGGATAAAGCTGCGGGGCCTCGCCGCTTCCGCCGCAGAGGGCAAGGAAGACCTCCCCGAAGGCAGAATAGCCCTGCTCGCGCAGCTTCCGCGTGAGCCAGACCTCGTCCTTGCCGACGGACCGCAGATTCTCCGGCAGCACCTCGCCGTCCATAATGACCGGCGTCATGAGCACGCTCTGCTTCGGCGAGAGCGAAAGATCAGTCGGCTGCGCGGCGCGGTAGGCCTCCCTGGGCAGAAAGCTCAGGTTGCCGTTGTGCTCAAAGACGACCGTCTCGAGCTGGGAGAGGTCAAACCAGCCGCCCGCGCGGCAGAGCGTAAGAAACTCACTCAGGTCGAGCTTCGCGCGCTTGAGGTGCTCGCGGTAGAGCGTTCCTCCGTCGTAGAGGATGAGCGGCTTGCCCGTAAAGGCCCGCCGCGCGGCGAGAGACTTGTTCGTCCACAGCGCGACGCCCCAGGCCAGAAGCCCGTAGACCACCATGCCGGTGAGCGGACGCAGCGGCGACTCCGGCTCGGTCGCCATCTCGGCGGCAATGGAGCCGACCGAGATGCCGGAGATGTAGTCGAACATTGTCATCTGCGAGATCTGCTTGTTGCCTACCAGCTTCGTGAGCAAAAACAGAACCAGATACGAAACGACCGCTGTGACGGCGAGACTCAGAAAATCAAGTCCGTCCGTCGGCTGAACATTATCCATAAAAATCCTCCCGCGGCATTTTTTGCAGTTTGCCGCGGGAAGTGTCGTTTTATTCACTTCGTGTGGACGTTGATGAATTCCGCGCGCAGCTTGGAGTAGAGGATGGTCTGGCTGGAGTACAGTCCCCGGTAGCCCGAGCAGACATAGCTCACCGCACACACGACCGCGTAGCACAGCAGTCCGTCCGCGCCGAACAGCTCAACGCTGATGAGCAGCGAGGTGAGGGGGCAGTTCGTCATGCCGCAGAAAAGGCCCGTGATGCCGAGCGCCGCGGCAAAGCCCGCGGGCAGGCCGAGCAGCGCTCCCGCCGCGCAGCCGAAGGTCGAGCCGACAAAGAGCGTGGGCACGATCTCGCCGCCCTTGAAGCCGCAGCCGAGCGTAACGGCGGTAAAGACGATCTTGAGCAGGAACGCCTCCGGCTTCGCCGTGCCGCCGAGCGCGGCGGTGATGACATGGCCGCCCGCGCCGTTGTAGTCGCGGCAGCCGGCGAGCAGCGTCAGCGCGATCACAAGGCAGCCGCCGAGGAAGGCGCGCAGATAATCGTTTTTGACCAGCCGCTCCGCCAGATGCTCCGTGCGGTGGAGCGCCTCACAGAAGAGGATGCTCACCAGCGCGCAGCCGAGCGCCAGCGCCGCCGCGCGCGCCAGCGTGAGCGCGTCGGTCTCCGGTGCGGCAACGGCGAAGCGCATCGGCTCGATGCCGAAGCGCAGCGATACGGCGTAGGCTACCAGCGACGAGGTGATGCAGGGAATGAGGCCGGAATAGTACAACACACCAATGCTCACGACCTCGAGCGCGAAGAACACCGCCGCGAGCGGCGTGCCGAACAGCGCGGAGAACAGTGCGCTCATTCCGCACAGCGTCGCCAGGCGGCAGTCCTTATCGTCCATGCGCAGCATCTTGCCGAAGTGCTCGCCGAGGTCGCCGCCGATCTGCAGCGCGGCGCCCTCGCGTCCCGCGCTGCCGCCCGCCAGATGTGTGAGGAGCGTGGCGAGGAAGATGGCGGGAATGAGCAGGATCGGCAGCTCGCGGCCCTGATGCACCGCGTCGAGCACCGCGTTGGTGCCCACGCCCTGCGTGCGCAGGAAGCGGTAGAGCGCGACGATCAGCACGCCCGCGAGCGGCAGCGCGTAAAGCAGCGCAGGGACCTCCGTCCGCAACTCGGTGGCATACTCCACGCCGAGGTGAAAGAGCGAGCCGACCGCGCCGCCGACCGTGCCGATGAGCGCAGCGGCCAGCAGCCATTTGACCAGCGTTTTCACATACAGCATCACATGGTCGGTAAATCCCTGCAGCTTCTCCATCGCCCGTTCCCCTTTCCGTCCCATTTCTTTACGGCAATTTCACATCGTCTGAACAAGGTGATTTTACACGAGTCGGCGGAAAAGTCAAGCGGTGAAAAGGCTCATCGTTTTATCCGATGAAATTCATCGTATCAGCCGATGAACTGCTGCGTCCAGTAATGCCCGTCGGCGACGTATCCGACGCCGATCTTCGTGTAGGCGCTGCTGAGGATGTTGGCGCGGTGGCCCTCGCTGTTCATCCAGCCCGCGACGACCGCGGCGGGCGCGGCGTAGCCCATGGCGATGTTCTCGCCCGCCGTGCGGTAGCTGAGGCCGAAGGCGCGGAGCATCCGGAAGGGCGTGCCGTAGGTTGGGCTGTTGTGCGCAAAGTAGCGGTTATCATGCATATCCTGCGACTTGTAGCGCGCGACGCGGGAAAGCTCCCAGTCCTCCGTCAGCGCGGCAAGGCCGTGCTTCGCGCGTTCGGCGTTCACAAGGCGGACGACCTCCTGCTCGCAGGCGCGGACGGAGGCATCCGTCTCGGGAATGGTCAGCACGTCGCCGGGGTAGATGAGATTCGGATTTGCGACCTGCGGATTCGCGTCGATGATCTCGCTCGTGCCGACCTGATACTGCACGGCGAGCTTCCACATCGTGTCGCCGCGCTGCACGGTGTGGGACGCGGCAAGTGTCGGGACGGTCATGGCCGCGGCTGCCAGCAGCGCCAGCGATAGGGAAAGCAGTTTTTTCATGGTACATTCTCCTTTTCGTGCTTTTCAAGGGATTTGCTCCCTCCGTCCTCTAATGGTTACATTTTGTAACTATTTTTGCAAGTCCAACTATTTCCCAATTCCGGCAGGAATAGGAAACGGCGCGGCGGCAGACAATAGCAAAAACGCTTCGGAGGCACGCCTATGCAAACGCTTTGGAACAGCCGTGATACACTCCCCGCCTATCCACCGCTGCGGGAGGACCTGCACGCCGACGCCGCCGTGGTCGGCGGCGGCATGGCCGGCATCCTGACCGCCTACGCCCTGCACACGCGGGGCCTGCGCGTCGTGCTGCTGGAGGGCAGCCGCCTCGCCTCGGGCGTGACCGCGCACACGACGGCGAAGATCACCGCGCAGCACGGCCGGTTCTGCGAGCGGCTGGTGCATGACTTCGGCTTCCATCTGGCCCAGCAGTACCTGCGGGCCAATCTCTGCGCCGTGCGGCAGTTCCGCGCGCTCGTGCGGCAGAAGCGCATCGACTGCGGCTTCTCGGACGAAAGCTCCTTCGTCTATGCCGCGCCGGACGGCCCCTCCCTTACGCGCGAGCTGGAATATGCCCTGTCCCTCGGCGCGCCCGCGCGGCTGGTGAAGCCCGAGGGTCTGCCCTTTCCGGTGCGTGAGACGCTCTGCTTCGAGCGGCAGGCGCAGCTCTCGCCGCTGCCGTTCCTCGCGGCGCTGCTGCCGGAGCTGACGGTCTATGAGCACTCCCCCGTGCGCGACATCCGCGGCCACGCCGTCCGCTGCGACGGCGGCACGGTCACGGCGGAGCAGATCGTTGTCGCCACGCACTTCCCCATGCTCGAGCGCTTCGGGCTCTACGACCTGCGGCTGCGGCAGGAGCGCTCGTATCTCCTTGCGCTGACCGGCGCGCCGCCGCTCCCCGGGATGTGGCTCGACGCGGGTGAGGAGGGCTGGAGCCTGCGGCGCAGCGGGCGCTATCTGCTCCTCGGCGGAGGCGGGCACCGCTGCGGCGAAAACCTCGGCGACAGCTACGACCGTCTGCGCACGCAGGCGCAGCGACTCTTTCCCGCGGCGCAGGAGGCGTTCGCCTGGTCCTCGCAGGACTGCATGACGCTCGACGGCGTGCCGTACATCGGCCCCTATTCCTCGTCCGCGCCGTTCCTGCACGTTGCCACCGGCTTCGGCAAGTGGGGCATGACCGGCAGCATGGTCGCTGCCACGCTGCTCACCGCCCGCCTCACCGGCGAGGACTACCCCTACGCCGACATTTTCTCGCCCCAGCGCTTCTTCCCCTCCGCGTCCATCTCCGCCTTCTGGGAGGGCGCCGGCTACGCCGTGCGCGGCATCGGACGGCGGCTGTTCGTGCCCGCGCAGACCGCGGCGGCGGACATTGCCCGCACTCACGCGGGCATCGTGCAATGGCAGGGCAAGAAATACGGCGTCTACCGCCACACGGACGGCACGCTGTTCGCGGTGGACATCCGCTGCCCGCACCGCGGCTGCGAGCTGACGTGGAACGACGACGAGAAATCGTGGGATTGCCCCTGCCACGGCTCGCGTTTCGACTATACGGGCCATCGGCTCAGCGAGCCGGCCAAGGCCGCGCTCAAGCCCTGCAAGGACTTCCCGCAGGAGATATGAAAAAGCGAGCCGCACGGCTCGCTTTTTTACCGGTATTTTCTTATTCCGCCGCCTGCCAATGCTTGAGCGTCGGCAGGAGTCCCGCCAGATAGGCGCGCACCTGCCCGGCAGGCCATTGCTCGCTTGCCATGTGCTCCGCACAGAAGTCGATGAGCTTGTCCATGCTCGTATAGGCAAATTTGCCGTCGGCATAACACCACTTGCAGTAGTCCTCGTTGATGGCTCCGTCCGGCTCACGGCTGAGCGACGCCTCCTCGAGCGGCATCCCGCAGCACTGGCAGATCAGCTGCCGCGGCGAGCCCAAAAGCGTGTTGATCGACACGTCGAAGAGCCTTGAGAGCAGCTTGAGCGTCTCCGTGTTCGGCACCGTCTCGCCGTTTTCCCAGCGCGAGACCGCCTGCCGCGTCACAAACAGCCTCTCGGCAAGCTCATCCTGCGACATACCCTTTCCCGTGCGCAGCTCGTAGATCACATTCTTAGTTTCCATGCGATCACCTCCATGTCGGACAGCATACCCTCTTTCCGTCGGAAAAGCAAGCAACGCGCGGTTGCCCCCTTACGCCTCGACCGCCTCCGGCATCTCCGCACGCTCCTCCGCACCGTTCTCCGTCAGCTCGGGGTGCTTGAGATAGCGGCGGAGCGTCTGCCAGAAGAGCGCGTACTCGTGGCCCGTGCAGATGCGCTCGTCCATCACGATGCCGAGCGGCATGATCTTCTTGTTGTATTCACCGGTGAGGAAGTTGGGGACGGGCTTGCCCATGCAGACGAACACGCCCGTCGTGCCGAACTCGTAGCAGTGGTGGTAGATGGCCTCCGTGTTGATGCTGGCGAGGTTGGTGATGAAAAGGCTCGTGTGGAACGGGCTGAGGTCGATGACGAAGCGCGGCAGCAGGCCCAGGCGGTCGAGGAGCTTGACGAGGCCGACCACGAGCGTCGGCAGCACCGGCAGCGAGAACATGAAGTTCGCAAAGCGGTCGGTGTTGTTGTTATGCTCCTTTTTCTGGTTGAGCGCGACCGCGTCCTCGATCTTGCGGTTGATGGAAATGACGTCGTCCCCGTCCTCAAAGAAGATCTTCACGCTCGTCTCGTCGGGCGTGCCGTCGGCGCGCGTCTTGAGAATGACGAAGCTGACGCAGAAGTGGTTGCGCTGGTAGATCTTCGAGTTCATGATGAAGCGGTTGATCTTCGGGTGCTGCTGATACGCCTTGAAGTAGGCGGCGAGGATCAGCGCCATGTAGGAGATGCGCACGCCCTCCCGCCGCTTGCTCTGGATGTAGCGGCGCATCGGCTCCATCTCGGCATACTCGGTGATGTAATCGTGCGCGTCATAGCGGCGCGGCATGATATAGGGAAGCGCCGAAACAATGGCGCTGGCATTCTTGACTCTGGTTCCGTCCGGACGCATGGCAATACCTTCTTTCACGGTTCTTTGCGAATATTTTATACGTTCTTAACGCAATATGCAATGTTTTTCTTTTTACGACTTTCTTACATCTTTTTTAAGACCGCCGCCCCGCTTTGCTTTTTCAAGCCGAAGCGCAAAAATCTTACTTTTTGTTTAGTTGACAAAAAATCATTCAGGTCATTTCTTTTTTTCTATTGATTATCCAAATAAGCTGTACTATACTGTACTTGTCAAATCAGGCAAAAACCGTCATTTTACCTTAAAATAACAACGATCAGGAGGAAACAACAATGAAGTACAATCGCACCTACAACTTCTCCGCCGGTCCCGCCATGATGCCCGAGCCCGTGCTGGAGGAGATCCGTGACGAGATGATGAACTACCGCGGCAGCGGCATGTGCGTCATGGAAATGTCCCACCGCTCCAAGGTCTTCCAGCAGATCATCGACGAAGCCGACGCCGACCTGCGCGACCTGATGGGGATCCCCGACAACTATAAGGTCCTCTTCATTCAGGGCGGCGCCACCCTCCAGTTCGCGGCGGTTCCCTGGAACCTGATGAAGAACGGCAAGGCCGTCTACATCGACACCGGCGCATGGTCCAGCAAGGCCATCAAGGAAGCCAAGAAGTACGGTGAGGTCATCGTTGCCGCTTCCTCCAAGGATAAGAACTACAGCTACATTCCCGACTGCTCCGATCTCGATATTCCCGACGACGCCGACTACGTTTACATCTGCGAGAACGAGACCATCCACGGTGTGACCTGGCAGAAGCTGCCCAACACCAAGGGCCACATCCTCGTCTCCGACCAGAGCTCCATGTTCCTCTCCCAGCCCTGCAACGTCAGCGACTACGGCATGATCTACGCGGGCGTGCAGAAGAACGTCGGCCCTGCCGGCATGGTCATCGTCATCATCTGCGAGGACCTCATCCGCGAGGACCTCGACCCCAAGATGCCCATCTATATGCGCTACGACACCCACGCCAAGAACGGCTCCATGTACAATACCCCCAACTGCTGGGCGATCTACTGCTGCGGCAAGGTCTTCAAGTATCTCAAGAGCATCGGCGGTCTCGAGGAGATGCACAAGCGCAACATCGCCAAGGCCAAGGTCATCTATGACTTCTTGGATTCCTCCAAGATGTTCCACGGCACGGTCGAGCCGGAGTTCCGCTCTCTCATGAACATCCCCTTCGTCACCGACTCCGCCGAGCTGGATGCCGAAGTCGTCGCCGCCACCAAGGCTGCGGGCTACGATAACCTCAAGGGTCACAAGTCCGTCGGCGGTCTGCGCGCGAGCGTTTACAATGCCATGCCCATCGAGGGCGCTCAGGCGCTGGTCGACTTCCTCAAGAAGTTCGAGGCCGAGCACAAGTAAAACCATTTTAAAACATTTACAAGGAGAAAGTTATCATGCGTATTCTTGTTACTGACGGTATGGATAAGACCGCGATGGCCGAGCTGAAGGCTCAGGGTCACGAGGTCGTCGAGCAGTTCTACGAGCCCGCCGAGCTGGGCAAGGCCCTGCGTGACTTCGACGTGGTCGTCGTCCGCTCCAAGACCAAGGTCCGCGCCGCACAGATCGACGAGGCCAAGGGCAGCAATCTCAAGCTCATCATCCGCGGCGGCGTGGGCGTTGACAACATCGACGTCGATTATGCCAAGGCCGCCGGCATCGACGTGAAGAACACCCCGCGCGCTTCCTCCGAGTCCGTCGCCGAGCTGGCGATGGCTCATATGTTCTCCTGTGCCCGCTACATCTCCCACGCCGGCTACACCATGCGCAACGGCCAGTGGGAAAAGAAGGCCTACGGCAAGGGCATCGAGCTGTGCGGCAAGACCCTCGGCGTCGTCGGCTTCGGCCGCATCGGCCAGAAGCTCGGCGTGATGGCCAAGGCCATCGGCATGAACGTCATCGCCTTTGATATTTTCCACATCCCCGGCATCGAGGAGCAGTTGGGCATCCCTTACGTCGAGATGGACGAGCTGCTGGCGAAGGCTGACTTCATCTCCGTCCACGCTCCCGCGGTCGACGGCGGCGCGCTCATCAATGCCGAGCGCATTGCCAAGATGAAGGACGGCGTCGTCATCATCAACACCTCCCGCGGCACCAACGTCGACGAGGCCGCCCTGCTCGCCGGTCTGGAGAGCGGCAAGGTCCGCGCCGCCGGTCTGGACGTGTACGCCGACGAGCCCGCCACCAACAAGGCGCTCTACTCTCACCCGATGGTCTCCTGCACGCCGCACATCGGCGCCGCCACCGTCGAGGCTCAGAAGCGCATCGGCGCGGAGATCGTGGACATCATCTCCAAGATGTAAGCTCCTCTCTCCAATCGCAGCAAAGGGAAGCCCGCAGGGGCTTCCCTTTTGTCATACTCGCGCGGCTCCTTTCATAGACTGCACCAACAACATACTTTGAGGTGTACGCTATGGAAAAAAGTCAGAACTATGTGGAGCTTTGGGGCACAGCCGGCGCGGCTCCCTCCTTTTCGCACGAGAATCACGGCGAGAGCTTTTACCGCTTTCCGCTGCGCGTGGAGCGTCTGTCCGGGCAGAGTGACCTGCCTCTCATCCTCGCCCCTTCCACTCTGCTGGAGGGCATCGACATTGCAGAGGGCACGCCCCTGCGTGTGACCGGACAGCTCCGCTCGTTCAACAACCGCAGCGGGCACGGCAGCCGCCTTGTCATCTCCACCTTCGCCCAGTCCCTCGAGCCGTGCGACGACGGGCACTTCAACCGCATCCTGCTCTCGGGCGTGCTGTGCAAGCAGCCGACGCTGCGGCGCACGCCGCTGGGGCGCAGCATCTGCGATATGATCCTGGCGGTCAACCGCCGCTACGGGCGCGCGGACTATCTGCCCTGCATCGCGTGGGGAAAGGTCGCCGCCAAGATCGCAGAAATGCAGGTGGGCGACCGCCTGACGCTTGAGGGCCGCGTGCAGAGCCGCACCTACATCAAGCAGACCGACGCGGGCAGCGAGGAGCGCACCGCCTACGAGGTGTCGGTGATGCAGCTGCTGGACGACGAGGAAACAGAGCTGATCTGAAAAGCGGGGGACGCTGCGCGTCCCCCGCTTTCTTTGTCTTTTGGCCTGCCGCGCCGGCTCCTGCACGGCGCTAAGAGCTTTGCAGGACGCTTCTCCGATCGGTCTTTATGCCTTTTTCGTCACGGTTTTCGACCTATTCAGATTATTTATGAATGCTTCTCTTTACATTTTTTCCGTATAGTGATAGAGTGTTATACTGTTGTGTATTATACGCAAACGCAAGAAAAAGTGAGTGGATCGAATGGCAAGAATTTTCATGCTCAAGGGCGACATCAACCGCCCCGGTCATGTGGACATCCCCGAGGAATCGACCACGCTGCGCGAGGTCGTGGAGCAGCTCGGCGGCGGCATGGCGAACGGAAAAAGGTGCAAGGCCGTGCAGATCGGCGGCCCCAGCGGCGGACTTCTTTCCGCCGAGCAGCTTGACCTGCCGCTGCATTTCCAGCAGCTCAAGCCCTACGGCATCCGCCGCGGCGACAGCGTCATCACCGTCCTCGACGAGGACCGCTGCATGGTGGACGTCGCCTGCCGCTTCATGCAGTATACGCAGACGGAGTTCTGCGGCAAATGCGTTTCCTGCCGCGAGGGCACCAAGCGCATGAACGAGCTTTTGTGGGCGCTGCGCAATTACCGGCTGAGCGAGGAGGACTTCTCCCTGCTCATGGATCTCGGCGAGATGATCTCCGTCACCGCCTTCTGCAACCTCGGGCGCGGCTCGTTCTCGACGCTGCAAAGCGCCGTGAAATACTTCCCCGAGGAGTTTCGCGGCCATCTGGACGGTCACTGCGCGCTGTGCGAGAACGACTACCGCTATCCCATCCAGCCAGGCGATCTGCCCTACAACCGCATCTGTCTGGTCGTGGATCCCGCCATCTGCCGCGGGTGCAGCAAGTGCGCGCGCAACTGCCATGCGAATGCCATCACCGGCGTCGTCCGCTCGCCGTTTTCGATCGACCCGGAAAAGTGCGTGAAATGCTATACCTGCATCGAGGCTTGCCCCTTCGACGCGATCAAGGAGGTGGAGCTCGATGTCTAAGGGCGTTATGTACGTGGACAACATCCGCGTGGAATATGACAACGAACCCAACGTGCTCGAGGTCTGCCGCAAGGCCGGCGTTGAGATCCCCAACTTCTGCTTCCATTCCGATCTGTCCGTTTACGGCGCGTGCCGTATGTGCATGGTCGAGGAGGAGGGCACCGGAAAGATCGACGCAGCCTGCACCATGCCGCCGAAAAACGAGCTGCACATCCGCACCAACACGGCGCGGCTGCTCAAGTACCGCCGCATGATCATCGAGCTGCTGCTCTCCGCGCACTGCCGCGACTGCACCACCTGCGAGAAGAACCGCGCCTGCCGTTTGCAGGAGATGGCGGTCCGCTTCGGCATCCACCACGTCCGCTTCGACGATACGCGCGAGCACATCAAGATGGACTTCTCCAGCCCCGCCGTTACGATGGACCTCAACAAGTGCATCCTCTGCGGCGACTGTGTGCGCGTCTGCCACGAGGTGCAGGGCATCAGCAATCTGCGCTTTGCCGGCCGTGGCCCGGGCCTGCACATCGCCACGGCGGACAATAAGCCGCTGAGCGAGACGCACTGCGTCAGCTGCGGACAATGCTCCGCCGTGTGCACCACCGGCGCCATCACCATCAAGAACGACATCGGCCCCGCGTGGAAAGCCCTACAGGACCCGCAAAAGCGAGTCGTCATTCAGATCGCGCCCGCCGTGCGCGTCGCCATCGGCGAGGCCTACGGCCTCCCCGCGGGCGAAAATGTGCTCGATAAGCTCGTCACCGCGCTCAAAATCATGGGCGCGGACGAGGTGTACGACACCATCTTCGGCGCGGATCTCACCGTGCGCGAGGAATCCGCCGAGTTCCTGCGCCGGCTCGAAACCGGCGAGAACCTGCCGCTGATGACCTCCTGCTGCCCCGCGTGGGTGAAGTATGTGGAAAACGAGCGGCCCGAATTTCTGAAGAATCTCTCCACCGCCCGCTCCCCCATGCAGATGTTTGCGTCCGTGCTCAAGGAAAACTACCGCAAGAAGGACGCCGAGGACGGCCGCACGACCTTCCACATCGCCATCATGCCCTGCACCGCCAAGAAGATGGAGGCGCGGCGCGAGGAGTTCCGCGATGCCTACGGCGTCCCCTACGTCGACCTTGTGCTCACCACGCAGGAGGTCGTGCAGATGATGAAGGAGTCCGGCATCCGCTTCCAGATGCTGGAGAAGGAATCCCCCGACCTGCCCTACGGCATGGGCTCCGGCGCGGCGGAGATCTTCGGCACGAGCGGCGGCGTGGCTGAGGCAGTCATCCGCTGCTGCACCCCCGACAAGAGCAAGAATGCCCTGCGCACCATCGAGCACAGCGGCATCCGCGGCACGGACGCCGTTCGCTTCGCCGAGGTCACGATCAACGGCCGCAAGGTGCGCGCCGCCATCGTCCACGGGCTCGGCAGCGCCGCAAAGCTGCTCGATCAGATCCGGAGCGGCGAGGTGCAGGCGGACCTCGTCGAGGTCATGTCCTGCCGCACCGGCTGCGTCGGCGGCGCGGGCCAGCCCTACGCCCTGATGGCGAAAAAGCTCCAGCGCGCGCAGGGGCTCTACGAGATCGACCGCAGCGCCATGTTCAAGCGCAGCGAGCGCAATCCGGTCATCGACGCGATGTACGCAAACGGTCTCGCCGACCGCGCGCACGAGCTGCTGCACATCGAGTACAAGGACTGAGGAGGGCGCGCGATGGCGAAGCAGAGCCGCTGCGAGGACTGCATGAACTACGTCTATGACGAGGAGTACGACTGCTACACCTGCGAGCAGGGCGCCGAGCTGGACGAGGACGAAATGGCCCAATTCCTGCGTGGGGACTACCCCGCCTGTCCGTTCTACCATCCCGGCGAGAGCGACTACTATCTCTCCTCCAAGCAGTAAGAAAAAAGGGCAGGAGCCCTTTTTTCTTTTCGGAATGGTCTTGACAACATCCATTCTTTTTATTAGTATATTTGAAGAATCATTTAAATTTTTTGAAACCGGAGATACACGCACATGGAGATCCGCAATCTTGTCACATTTCTGAAGGTCACCGAGCTCAACAGCTTCTCCAAGGCTGCCGAGGCGCTGGACTATTCCCAATCCGCCGTCACCGTGCAGATCCAGCAGCTCGAGCGCGAGCTGGGCGTGCGTCTGTTCGACCGCATCGGGAAGAACGTCTCCATCACACAGTACGGCAAGAACTTCATCTCCTATGCCCGCGATATTGTCAGCGCCGTCGCCCGCGCGCAGGTCTTTGCCTCCGAGGAAACGGAGCTGACGGGCATGGTGCAGGTCGGCACGCTCAATTCCCTTATGACCGCGTCGTTCTCCGACATTGTCCCGGCCTTCCGCCAACGCTTTCCCCATGTGATGATGCGCCTGCACGCCGACATGGTCGCCTCGCTCAAGGACAAGCTGCTCAAAAACGAGCTCGACCTCATTTACACGCTCGATTCTCAGGTGCTCGACCCGCAGTTCGTCAAGGTCTTTGAGGCCGAGGAGGAGGTCGTGGTGGTCACGAACCGCGATAATCCGCTCGCCGCGCGCGAGAGCGTCCGTCTGGCCGAGCTGGTCGACCATCCCTTTATCCTGATGAACCGCACGAACGCCTACCGCGACCTGTTCGACACCGAGCTGGCCCGTCAGGGTCTGGAGATCCGTCCCTTCCTCGAGCTGGAGGACGACGTGCTCGCCCTGCGCCTGCTGTATGAGAATCCCGCGTACATGACCGTCCTGCCGCTCTACACCGTGAAAAAGAGCATCCATGAAAAGAGCCTTGCTGCGGTGCGCGTCGAGGACTGCAAAATGTCGCAGTTCCGTCAGGTCATCTATCACAAGAACAAGGTTCTCACCCCGCAGATTCAGGGGATGCTGGATACCATCGTCGAGGTCGCCAAGCGGCCGTTCTGAAAAAAGCATAGAAAAACGCGCAGCCGAAGGGCTGCGCGTTTCGTTTTGCGGATTTACTCCTCGTCCTTATCCTCGTCCGCGGCATCGGCCAGATCGGAGAGGTCGAACTCCAGCTTCGCGCCGCAGTTCGGGCAGATGATCTCGCCGTCCTCGAGCATGGTGTCGTCGAAGAAGATCTCCTCCTCGCACTCGGGGCAGGTGGTGGCGTAGCACTCCTCTTCCTCGTCGTCCTCGTCGTCCTCGTCATCATCGTCGTCATCGTCCCACTCGTCGTAGACGATGTCCTCCACATCGGAGAGGTCGTCGCTGATGACGTCCAGCCCGTCGCCGAGCTCCATGACCTCATCGGTCAGGTCCTCGACCTCGAGGGCGATCTCATCGAGCACGTCCACGACGGCGGCAAAGAGCTTGCCCTCGTTGGACTCCGTATCCACGTTCATGCCTTCCATCAGGCCCTTGAGATAAGCGATCTTTTCAGAAATACCCATAATGCTTCTCCTTTCAGATCAGATCAAACGGTTCCCTGCTGACTTGTTTTTTTACTTGGCGCGGCCCATGTACTCGCCGGTGCGGGTGTCGATCTGGATCTTGTCGCCCTCGTTGATGAACAGGGGGACCTTGATCTCGGCGCCGGTCTCGACGATGGCGGGCTTGGTCACGTTGGTGGCGGTGTCGCCCTTGGCGCCCGGCTCAGACTTGGTAACGACCAGCTCAACGAAGTTGGGCGGCTCGATGCCGAACACGCGGCCCTTGACGGACAGGACCTTGCACATGGTGTTTTCCTTGACGAAGCGGAACGCATCGCCGAGCAGCTCGCGGTTCAGGGGGACCATATCGTAGGTCTCCTGATCCATGAAGTAGTAGAGATCGCCGTCGTTGTAGCTGTACTCCATGTCCTTGCGCTCCACGAACGCCTCGTCGAACTTCGCGGTGGGGTTGAAAGAGGTCTCGGTGACCGCGCCGGTCTCGACGTTGCGCATCTTGGTGCGGACGAACGCCGCGCCCTTGCCGGGCTTGACGTGCTGGAACTCGACGACCTGATAGACCTTGCCGTCCATCTCAAAGGTCTTGCCGTTTCTGAAATCACCGGCTGTAATGGTTGCCATAGTTTTTTCCTCCATATTCCCGAGGAAATCACTACGGACTTCCTCAAATTCATAAAGTATCGGTTTTTAACCTATGGTATTTTACCGCATATAGGGCCTCATTGCAAGTAGTTTTCTCTATCTTGCGCCAAATTTTGCAAAATTATTGCCGCGCTGTGCGCTCGTCGTGCGCGCTCGTGCGCTTGAACGGCTCCTGCAGGGCATGGAGCACCTTCTGCCACGGACCGCGCGCGCCGCCCTTCGGCTCCACCATCAGCGCCAGCACACCGCTGCGCTTTGCACCGAGGATATCCGTGAGCAGCTTGTCGCCGAGCATCGCCGTATGCTCCGGCGGCGTTTTGAACTTCTCCAGCGCGCGGCGGTAGCCCCTTCGCGAGGGCTTTTGCGCGTGGCCCACGAAGTCGATGCCCAGCCCCGCACAGAAGCGCTGCACGCGCCGCGGGCTGCGGTTGTTCGACAAAACGGCGACGGTGACGCCCGCTGCCGCCAGCGCGGCGAGCCACGCGCGCACCGCGTCGTCCGGCTCGCGGACGGACTTGGGCGCGAGCGTATAGTCGAGGTCGGTGAGCAGCAGCGTCACGCCATGCGCGCGCAGGAAGTCCGGCGTCACGGCAGTATAATCGTCAAAAACCCAATGAGGTGTCAGGAGCATCGGCATGGTTTCCTTTCCGGGTGCATATCTATATTGGTAGTCTACCAATTTTTCCCGTTTTCTGCAAGGGGGTATCGCCTGTGTCTGTCTTTCTCGCGGTCACGCCGGCGGAGGCCGCAAGCTGCCGCGGCTACCGTGTGCCGCTCGTCCACATCGCCTACGCCGTCGGCGACGGCGGGCGGTTGCTGCGCAGCGAGCTGCCGCGCGGAGCGCAGGGCGGCCTGCTCGGTCTCTCCGACCGCTGCAATGGCCCTCTGCCGGAGCTGCCCATGCTCTGCCGCGCCATCCTCGGCGAGTGCCATGCGCGCCGCTTCGGCGGCGTGCTCGCGGACTTTGAGGGAGGCGCGTGGGAGGATCGTCTTCCCTTTCTCTCGCGGCTCGGCGCGATGCTCACGCAGAGCGGACGGCGGCTCTATGTGCCAGAAGCCTTCGCCGTGCCGGAGGCGAGCGTCCTCGTCTGCACCGCGCTTTCCGGCGGGACGCTGCGCGAACGGCTCTCGGACGCCGCCGCGCGCTACGGCACGCAGCGCATCGCACTCGACTGTCAGCGCCTTGCGATGGACTTCGTTCTCCCCTGCCGCAGCGGCGAGGGAATGCCGCTCACCCCGGAGGAGCTGTCCGCACGGCGGGAGAAGTGCGGCGCGGCGGTCTTTTTCTCCGAGGAGCTGTGCGCGAATTATTTCAGCTACACCGCGCAGGGCCGGGCGCATTTCGTTCTCTTCGACACCGCCGAAACGCTGCGGCGCAAGCTCCGGCTTGGGCGCGAGCGCGGCATGGAGACCGCCTTTTTCATGTATCCCGAGGTCAGCGACCTCCTGCCGGAGCTGCTCAACGCTTAGCGGTCATTGCCGCGTGCTCCTTCTGAAGCTCCGCAAACAGCTCCGCGGGCCTCCAGCCGCGGTTCGCCGCGGTCAGCATCGCCTTATACGGAATGCGCAGTCCGGTGCGTCGCATGGCGTTCAGCGCCTGATTCATGCGGTCGCCGTAGAAGCCGCAGAACACGAGCATCGGCTCGCCCAGCGGCAGCCCGGCATAGACCTCCTCCGTGCGCGGGCAATCCGCCGCGCCCGCGAGCGCGCCGACCGTCTGCGCGTAATCCGCAAGCGGCACGGCCTTCACCGCCATTTTGCGCGGTGCGAAGGTCTGCGTCAGCAGCGGCGCGATCGTCTCGCAGCCAAAGGCCAGAATGTGTTCCTTCATCGTATCCACTCCCTTTGGCACGAGTATAGCACGCCCCGCGCAGGATAGCAAGCGACCTGCGTCATTTCGCGCCGCACGGCGCGAAACCAAACGAAATCCGTCGCGCAGGACGACCTGCGCTGATTTGCCGCCCGCAGGCGGCAAATTAAATCCAATCGTTTTTTGCCGCGACCTGCGCGTGGTAAAAAACTCTTTGCGCGAAGCGAGCGTCGAATTGTCCGCTTCCTGCGGGCAACCGAGGCGCAGAGCGCAGCGTGATCCAAAAATCAAAAAGAAAGAGCATCACGTTGTGATGCTCTTTCTTTTTGAAGCAAAATTAGTAATAGCGCTTATTGCGGTTCTTACGGGCAGCCTCGCTCTTCTTGCGGCGCTTCACACTCGGGCTTTCATAGCACTCGCGCTTGCGGACCTCCGCCAGAACGCCGGCCTTGGCACAGCTTCTCTTGAATCTCTTCAGAGCGCTGTCCAGGCTCTCGCCTTCCTTGACATGGACCTCGGACATTTATGTTTTCCCTCCCTCCGATGCACCCGGCTATTTCCTGAGTGCTCTTTAAGAGTCATTGACATGACTAACGTGGGTATTATATTGAAAAACCGCCGGCTTGTCAATATCCTTTTTCGTTTTTTCGCAGAAATTCGCTCACTGCGGCTTGACGATCAGGTTGATGAGCTTATTCTTGACGAAAATGACCTTGACGATCTGCATCCCATCGAGCGCCTTGGCGATCTTCTCGACCTGACGGGCAGCCTCGACGGCGGCATCCTGCTCGCTGTCCATCGCCACGGTGACGGTGCCCTTGAGCTTGCCGTTGACCTGCACCGCCATCTCGGTGTGGGCGGCGACGGTCTTGCTCTCGTCGTACTCCGGCCAGGGCATCTGCATGGCCATCTTGCCGTACTCAGCGGCGCAGCCGAGCTGCTCCCACAGCTCCTCGACCATGTGCGGCGCGAAGGGCGAGAGCATGAGCAGCAGCTTCTCAAAATCGCCGCGGGTGAGGCCGTTGGCGTAGAACTCGTTGACCATCGTCATGAGCGCGGCGATGGCGGTGTTCATCTTGAGCGTGTCGATGTCGTCCGTGACCTTCTTGATGGTCTTGTGGATGATGGGCTCGTTCTTCTCGGAAACGGCCTTGTCCGCCGTTGCCATCTCCGCGAGGTTCCACACGCGGTCGAGGAAGCGCTTGCAGCCCTTCACCGCGTCGTCGGACCATGTCGCGACCTTTTCGAAGTCGCCGATGAACATGATATAAAGGCGCATGGTGTCCGCGCCGTAGGCCTTGACCACATCGTCGGGGTTGACGACGTTGCCGAGGGACTTCGACATCTTCACCGCCGGACGCAGCGCCTGATTGCCGTACTTGGCAATGAGAGCGTCCTTCTCCTCCTGCGTGGAGACGTTGCCGACGTAGTGCGGGTTCTGGCCGAGGATCATGCCGTGGCTCGTGCGCTTGGCGTAGGGCTCCTTGGTGTGCACGACGCCGATGTCGTACAGGAACTTATGCCAGAAGCGGGAGTAGAGCAGGTGGAGCGTGGTGTGCTCCATGCCGCCGTTGTACCAGTCCACGGGGCCCCAGTAATTCTCCGCCTCGTGGGAGACGAGCGCCTTGTCGTTGTGCGGGTCCATATAGCGCAGGAAGTACCAGCTCGAGCCCGCCCACTGCGGCATGGTGTCGGTCTCGCGCTTGGCGGGGCCGCCGCACTTCGGGCACTTGGTGTTGACCCAGTCGGTCATCTTGGAGATGGGGCTCTCGCCGTCGTCGGTCGGCTCGTAGCTCTCGACCTGCGGCAGAACGAGCGGCAGCTCCTCCTCGGGAACGGGCACCCAGCCGCACGTCGGGCAGTTGACCAGAGGAATGGGCTCGCCCCAATAGCGCTGGCGGGAGAACACCCAGTCACGCAGCTTGTAGTTGACCTTCTCATGGCCCCAGCCCTGCTCGATGGCATACTGCTTCATCGCGGGGATGGCCTCCTTGACGGTCATGCCGTTGAGGAAGCCGGAGTTGACCATGATGCCCGTATCGTCCTTGAGGGTAAAGGCTTCCTTGGTGATGTCGCCGCCCTCGACGACCTCGACGATGGGGATGTTGAACGCGGTGGCGAAGTCCCAGTCGCGCTGGTCGTGGCCCGGAACGCCCATGACGATGCCGGTGCCGTAGCCCATCAAAACGTAGTCGGAGACGAACATCGGCACGACCTTGCCGTTGGCGGGGTTGACGACCTCGATGCCGTCGAGACGCACGCCGGTCTTGTCCTTATTGAGCTCGCCGCGCTCGAAGTCGCTCTTGCGGGCGGCAGCCTCCTGATAGGCGGCGACCTCGTCCCAGTTCTTGATAAGGGGCTGCCACTTCTTGAGCAGCGGGTGCTCGGGAGAGATGACCGTGTAGGTCACGCCGAAGAGCGTATCCACACGGGTGGTATAGACGGTAATGTCGTCCTCGGTGTTGGTCTTGAAGGTGACCTCCGTACCGGCGGAGCGGCCGATCCAGTTGCGCTGCTGGGTCTTGACGCGCTCGATGAAGTCCACATCGTCCAGATCGTCGATCAGGCGGTCGGCGTACTTCGTGATGCGCAGCATCCACTGGCTCTTTTCCTTGCGGATGACCTCGCTGCCGCAGCGCTCGCACACGCCCTCGACGACCTCCTCGTTTGCCAGCACGCACTTGCAGCTCGTGCACCAGTTGACGGGCATGGTGGTCTTATAGGCCAGGTCATGCTTGAACATCTGCAGGAAGATCCACTGCGTCCACTTGTAGTAATTGGGGTCGGTGGTGTCCACCACACGGTCCCAGTCGAAGCTGTAGCCGAGCATCTTGAGCTGGCGGGTGAAGTTCTTGATGTTCTGCTGCGTGACGATGGCGGGATGGATGTGGTTCTTGATGGCAAAGTTCTCGGTCGGCAGGCCGAAGGCGTCAAAGCCGATGGGGTTGAGGACGTTGTAGCCCTGCATCCGCTTCTTGCGGCAGATGATGTCCATTGCCGTAAAGGGGCGCGGATGGCCGACGTGCAATCCGGCGGCGGAAGGGTACGGGAACTCGATGAGCCCGTAGAATTTCGGTCTCGGGTCGCCGGTCACGGCGGCGTAGGGCTTTTCCTGCTCCCACTTGTCCTGCCATTTTTTCTCAATGGCTGCGAAATCGTACTTCATGACTTTCTCCTTCTGTATTTCCATAGTCGCTTCTATTTTTACGCTTTTATTTTGCCGCGTCCGGCGTCAGCACGCCGGTGAGGTCCAGCGCGTGGCCGTCGCTCCACAGACGCTCCAGCCCATAGAACGCGCGGGCCTCCTCGTTGAACACATGGACCGCCACGCAGCCGTAGTCCAGCAGCACCCAGGTGCCGCCGCGATAGCCCTCGCGGTGGAGCGGCTGCTCACCGAGCTCGTCCAGCTCCTTTTCCACCTCGTCGCACAGCGCGTTGATCTGCGTGTTGCTGCCGCCGGAGCAGATGACGAAATAATCCGCCAGCGTGGTGATCTTGTCGATCTCCAGCACCTTGATGTCGCGGCCCTTCTTGCTGTCGAGCGCCTTGGCGGCCGCAAGCGCCATTTCCTTTGCGTTTACCATTCTCTCTTCCCTTTCCGATTTATTCGTTTCCCGTCGCCTCGCCGATGACCGTCAGGCTCCCCGAGGTCACCTCTGCCGGCGGATCGTTTTCTTCCGTTTCGCCGCCCGTGCTCTCCGAGCTGTTCGCGATCCTTCCCGTGTACGGATCAACGAACACCGGCGGCGCGGCCGCCGCCTTGCTGTCCTCCACCCGTCCGGTGGAGGAGGCGAGCGAGCCGTCCGCGTTGACGGACATGATATCCAGATCGCGCAGCGTGAATTTCTCCGTGAACGGACTGAGGGAATCGTTCACCAGATCCAGCAGCGCGTTGGCCTGCGGCACCACATAGTCGAGCTTCATCGTCCTGCCGTACTCGGCGCTGAGCGTGCGGCTGTAGACGTATACGCCCGTCCACGGCATGGTCATGAAGCTCACGTCCTCCAGCGAAAGGCCGCCGATCACCGCCCGCTTGCCGAACCAGAGGATGTTTTCAAAGGAGAGGTCGGTCTCCACATTCTCCCGGAACACCTCGGCGAGCTTACCGAGGTTGGGCACGTTCTCGAGCTGCAGAAGCTGCTTGATGACCGCCTTGAGAAAATCCTGCTGGATCTGCATACGCCCGCTGTCACCGATCTGCGGGTTGCCGTAGGGGCTTTTGGAGTCGTTCTTGCGCCAGCGGATGACCTGCATGGCGTCGTCGCCGTTGAGCTTGCGGTAGCCCTTTTCCTGCTCGATGACAAGATCCTGATATCGGTCGTGATAGTCCATGTTGTAGGGCACGTCGAAGTACACGCCGCCGATGGCCTCCACGATCGCGCCGACGGCCTCCCACTCCACGACCACCTGATAGTCCGGCTCAAAGCCGACGAGCTGGGAGATCTCCTTATAGAGCGCCTTGATGCCCTTATCGCCCCCGCCGTAGTAGTTGTAGACGGAGTTGATCTTCTTCACATCCCATGGGACGTTCACCATCGTGTCGCGCGGGATGGACATGACCGTCGCCTTCTGGTTCGTCACATCGTAGCTCGCGAGCAGCATCGTGTCGGTGTTGCCGCCTCCGCCCGTGTCGCGGCCGAGCACAAGGACCGTGTAGAAGTCCTTGCTTTTCCGCTCGCCGCTCACGCGCGGGCGCACGCCGTCGCCGTAGTCGATCTCATCGACCTGCGGCCGGTTGGGATCCTTCTGCGTATTGTCCTTGTTCGGCAGCTCCGGCGCACGGATCTTCAGCAGATAGCCGCCGACGGTGATCACGCCGACGAGCAGCACCGCCGCCAGCGCGGCGACGAGCAGTCTTTTGGGGTGGGTGAAAATGCCCTTGATCTGCTCCCACGCCTCGTCGCCGTGCTCGTCAAAGGCCGCGTCCACGCGGGAGCGCAGCTCGTCGAGCTTTTCCGATTTGAAATTGGAGTTAAAGTTGTTGTCCGCTTCCCGCTTTCCCTTCATTTGTCTTTCCTTTCAGATAATCACGTGCCGCCAGGGTGTTGACGTGGATGGGGTTCCCCATCTCCTCCATTTCCTCGACCGTCATTTCAAGGCCCATCAGAAGCCCGCGGTCCAGATCCTCCCACACGGTCCTCCGCAGCGCGTCCACACCCGGAAAATCGCGCGTCGGCTCGATGAAGTCCGCGAGGTAGATGACCTTTTCCAGCACCGTCATGTCCGGCTTTCCGGTCGTGTGCCAAAGGATCGCATTGTAAATTTCATCGTCCACGCCGAACACGTCCCGCGCGAGCGCCGCGCCGGTCTTGGCGTGGAGCAGCTTGAGCGCCTTTTTCTCCAGCGCGTCGAGCGCGATGCCGTACTTCTCGCACAGCGCGAGCTGCTCCGGCATCGAGAGCTTCTTTGTACAGTCGTGCAGCAGTCCCGCGACCTCCGCACGGTGAACGTCCGCGCCGTATTTCTCTGCCAGCTTCACCGCCGTCGCCGCCGTGCCGAGCACATGGGCGCAGCGCTTCGCCTTGAGATAGCTCAGCGCGATGGGGCGGAGCTGCTGTACCGTTAGACGCTTGAGATCAAGATTTGTTCCGTATAAATGCTCGCGCAGGATATAGCCGTAGACCTGCGGCTCGAGCATCGCTTCGCTCGCGCCGCTCGCCATGCCCGCGCGCAGCGCGGTCGAGGAGACCTCGATCACGCGGTCGAGTGCGAACGCTTCAAAGCTGCCGCCGAAGCGCGCGCGGAGCTTCTCTGCCTGCGCGGCAAAGGCCGCGGCGCTGTCGCTTTCATTCCGATAAAAGGCGACGATCTTCGCAAGCTCCGCGATCTCCTCCGGCGCGCACCAGCTCTCAAAGGAGAAGAACATATCCGTCCCCATAAAGAGCAGCAGCTCGTCGTTGGGGTACTGCCGGCGCAGGGCGCGGAGCGTATCGACGGTATAGCTCTTGCCCTCGCGCGCCATCTCGAGGTCGAGCACCTCGACCTCGACGCCGCTTTGAAGCGCGGCCTGTCCGCCCATGAGCCGCGTCATGGCGAGACGGTGCTCGTTCGCGGGACTTCCCTGCTCCATCACCTTGTGCGGCGGGATGCCCGCCGGAATGAGCAGGAGCTTATCCAGCGCGCACTTCTCCGCCGCCTCGACTGCGGCGTTCTGGTGCCCCAAATGCGGCGGGTTGAAGCTGCCGCCGTAAATTCCGATCTTCAATGAAAATCCCTCTTTATCGTCCTGTTCAGACGGTCTTTTTCTTCTTATCCTTCACGAGCGCGATGCGCTTTTCCTTGGGCTTGGCGTGCGTCTCGCGATAGAGCACGAATTTCGTGCCGATGACCTGCACCTGCTCGGAGCGGGTGAGGCGGCTGAGCTCGTCGCACGCCTCGCGCGCGGTGAGCATACTGTTATCGAGCACGCGGCACTTGATGAGCTCGCGCGCCTCAAGCGCGTCGTTCGCCTGCTTGACAAGGTTTTCGCCGATGCCGTCCTTGCCGATGTGGACGATGGGCTCCAGCTCATTCGCCATGGCGCGCAGCTGGGCGCGCTGCTTTCCGGTCAGTTCCATTTATTCGTTTCCTTTCAGATAGTCGTCGAGTGCCGCGGCAAAGGCGCGCAGCGCTTTCCCGCGATGCGAGACGGACGCCTTTTCCTCCGCCGTGAGCTGGCCGAAGGTCTTGCGCAGCTCAGGCACAAAGAATACGGGGTCGTAGCCGAAGCCGCCCTCGCCCATCGGCGCGAACGCGATGGTGCCCGGGCACTCACCCTCGCACACCAGCTCGTCGCCGTTCGGGAACGCACAGACGATGGAGGTGTGGAAGTGCGCGGCGCGGTCGGTCTGCCCGCGCAGCATCTCGAGGAGCAGCGTGTAGCGGCCCTTGTCATCCAGTCCCTCGCCGCCGAAGCGCGCGCTGTACACGCCGGGGCCGCCGTTGAGCGCGTCCACGCAGAGGCCGGAGTCGTCCGCCACAGCGGGCAGGCCGGTCGCCTGCATCACCGCCGTCGCTTTCAGGCGGGCGTTGTCGGTGAAGGTATCGCCGGTCTCCTCGACCTCGATCCTCACGCCCAGCTCCGCCTCGCTCACGACCTCCACGCCGAGATGGCTCAGGATCTCGTTCATTTCCTTTAATTTCTTAGGGTTCTGCGTTGCCAATACCAGCTTCATGCTATACCTCCCACGGGTCCTTGTTCCATTTTTCTTCTCTCTCCCGCGCGGCCTTCTCCTCCTCGCGGCGCTCCGCCGCGCGGTCTATCCGGTCGCCGAGCGAGCCGAGCGTTTTATCCAGCCATTTGCCGGCCTTGTCTGAAAAGGTCTCGATCTCCGGCACGGGAACGATCACCACGCGGCAGCTCTCGCAGTAATGCGCGGGCGCATAGACGCTTTCGATCACAGGCATCCCGCTCAGCCGAACGCTCTTCTCCTCCTCGATGCCGCCGCGCTCATCGCTCGGACACCAACGAAGCGCGTACTTGTACGCAGGGAGCGCGCCCTCGTGCATTTCCTTTCCGCAATAGGGGCATACATTCGTGATCTCCATACGGCTTTCCTCCTGTCGGCTTCTCTCTCAGATGAGCGCGTTGACATACTCCTTCGCGTCAAAGGGCTGCAGGTCGTCGATGCCCTCGCCGAGGCCGACGAACTTCACCGGCACGCCGAGCTCCTGCGCGATGGCGACGCAGATGCCGCCCTTAGCGGTGCCGTCCAGCTTCGTGAGAATGATGCCGGTCAGGCCCGCCGTCTCGCGGAACACCTTCGCCTGCTGCAAGCCGTTCTGCCCCGTGGTCGCGTCGAGCACGAGCAGCGTCTCCTTGGCGGCATCCGGCGTTTCGCGGTCGATGATCTTGCGCAGCTTTGCCAGCTCCTGCATCAGGTTCGCCTTGTTGTGCAGGCGGCCCGCCGTGTCGCAGAACACGACGTCCACATTTCTCGCCTTTGCCGCGGCGAGCGAGTCGAACAGCACCGCGCCGGGATCGGCGCCCTCGCGGCTGCGCACGATCTCCACGCCCGCGCGGTCTGCCCAAATTTCGAGCTGGTCCGCCGCCGCCGCGCGGAAGGTATCCGCCGCGCACAGCAGCACGCGCTTGCCCTGCTTTTTGTAGCGGTTGGCGAGCTTGCCGATGCTCGTGGTCTTGCCCACGCCGTTCACGCCGATGATGAGCACGACGCTCGGCGTTGTGGAGAGGTCGAGGCTCGTATCGCCGACCTCGAGCTTCTTTTCCAAAATATCGCGCAGCGCCTGCTTGACGTCGTCGCCGCGCTGAATGCTCTTTTCGTATACCACCTTACGCAGCTCCTTCACGGCGTCCGCCGCGACCGACGCGCCGAGGTCTGCCATGATCAGGCTCTCCTCCAGCTCGTCGTAGAAATCCTCGTCGATGGTCTCCCAGATGATGCTGTCGTACCACGCCTTTTTGATCCTTGCAAAAATACCCATCGTCTTACCCCTTGATGTTCAGTTCTTTCGCCATGTCGTTCATGTTGATGGTCAGCACCTTGCTCACGCCGCGCTCCTGCATCGTCACGCCGTAGAGCACGTCGGCGGCCTCCATCGTGCCGCGGCGGTGGGTGATGACGATGAACTGCGTCTTGTCGCAGATGCGGCGCATATAGTGTGCCACGCGGATGACGTTCGGCTCGTCGAGCGCCGCCTCGATCTCGTCCATCACGCAGAACGGCGTGGGGTGGACCTTGAGAATGGCGAAGTAGAGCGCGATGGCGACGAACGCCTTCTCGCCGCCCGAGAGCAGCGAGAGCGTCTTGAGCGCCTTGCCCGGCGGCTGGACCTTGATCTCGATGCCGCAGTCGAGCACGGCGTTCTCGTCCTCCAGCTCGAGCGTGGCCTTACCGCCGCCGAAGAGCTCGAGGAAGGTCTCCTGAAAGCTCTCGCGGATGAGAGCGAACTGCTCCTTGAAGATGACCGTCATCTCGCTCGTGATGTTCTCAATGACGCCCAGCAGCTCCTCCTTGGCCTTTTCCACATCGTCGCGCTGTCCGGTGAGGTAGGTATAACGCGTGTTCACGCGGTCGAATTCCTCGATGGCGCCGACGTTGACATTGCCGAGGCCGTTGATCTCGCGCTTCAATTCATTGATGCGGCGGCTCGCCTTCGGCACGCTCTCCAGCTCGATGCGCTGCTCCTGCGCCGCGGAGTGGGACAGCTCGTAGCTCTCCCAGAGCTTATCCAATATCTGCTTTTCCTCCATCGCGGCGGTAACGCGCTTCTGCTCGAGCCTGCCCGCGGCGGCCTGTGTCTGAGAGAGCAGCTCATTGCACTCGCGGTATCTGCGGTCGTTCGCGCTGCGCTCGCCCTCAAGCGCCAGCTTGGCCTCCGCCAGCTCCGCCAGCTCCGCCCTGCGCTTCTCGGCGTCGGCGCGCAGAGAAGCGGTCACCGCGTCATGCTGCGCGATCTCCTCCTCCGCGGCCTTGATCTTCGCGCGGTAGTCCTCGATGAGCGCACGGCGTCCGTCCTCGTCGCCGCGCATCTGCTGGGCGAGCGTCTCGAGGTCGCCCAGCGCACGTTCGGTCGTCTCCCGCTCGGCGGTAAAGCCCGCAAGCGTGCTCTTGCGCGCGGCGATCTCGTCGCCGAGGTGCGCACTGTCGCGTTGGAGCTCGTTCTGGCCGGCGAGCTTTTCCTCGCTCTCCGCACGGCAGCGTGCGGCCTCGGCCTCGTGCTTTTTGATCTCCTCCTCGCGGGCGGCAGCTGCCTTTTTCAGCTCTGCCGTGCGCGCGGTAATGCTCTCGAGCTCGGCGGCGATGTCGCTCTCCCGCGCGCGAAGCGATTCGAGCAGCATATCGTACTGCTTCTTTTCGCCCGTCAGGCGGAGCACCGCGTCCTCCGCGCCGCGCTGCTGCTCGCGCGCGACGTCCAGCTCATACTGCGCGGCGTTCAGGTCGCGCTTGGCCTCGTCTGCCTCACGGAGCGCGGCATCGAGCTTTTCCGTTAAGGCTTCCCGCCGGGCAGTCAGCTCCTTGAGCTCGTTGGCGCGGCTCAAAATGCCCGCGCTGCGGCTCACCGAGCCGCCGGTCATGCTGCCGCCGCGGTTCAAGACCTGCCCGTCGAGCGTGACGATGCGGAAGCGGCTGCCGTACTTTCTCGCGATGGCGATGCCGCAGTCCATATCCTCGACCACGACGGTGCGGCCGAGCAGATTGTTGAAAATTTCCGCGTACCGCTTATCGAACTGCACGAGCTGCGACGCGACGCCGACGTAGCCGTACTCGCGCTCGACGCCCGCCTCGCGCAGCACGTCGCCGCGGATGGCGGTCAGCGGCAGGAAGGTCGCGCGGCCGCCGTCACGCTGCTTTAAGAAGTTGATGGCGCTCTTGGCGTCCTCCTCGCGGTCCACGACCACGTTCTGCATCCCTGCGCCGAGGGCGATCTCGATGGCGACGGCATAGCGCTTGTCGGTCGTCATCAGGTTGGCGACCGGCCCATGCACGCCGCGCAGTGTGTTCTTCTCCGCCGCCTGCATGATCAGACGGACCGCCTTATTGAAGCCCTCGTACTCCTTCTCCATCTCGCTCAGAAGGTGGATGCGGGAGTCAAGGTTGTTCTTTTCCATGGTGAGGTCGATGCTCTTCTGCCGCGCCGTCTCCTCGCGCTTGACGCGCCCCTCCATCTTGAGGGTATGGCCGGAGATGATGTTGCGCACGGCGTCGGCCTCCTCCTGCGCCTCCTCAAGGGCGCGGCGGGACGCGGACGCAGCCCTGCGCTTCTCGGTCAGCTGACCGTCCACGCTCTCGCTCTCCGCTTCAAGCGCCGTGCAGCGCTCGGAGAGCTCGGCAAGACCCGCGTTCATCGCGCTCATGTCCGCGCGGCAGTCCGCCGCGTCGGAGGCCGCCAGCGCTTCCCTCGCGCGCAGAGCCTCGACCTCGCTGCCGGCCTCGCCGGCCGTGCGGGCAAGCTCCTCCGCCTGCGCGAGGAAGGCGCGAAGTTCCTCCTCCAGCTCCGCCGTCTGCGCGGCAAGCTCCTCGATGCGCGCGTGCTTCGCAGCGATCTGCGCGGTCAGGCTCTCCGCGCGGCCCGACTGGTCGCGCAGGTCGTTCTCCACGCGCTCGATGCTCGCGCGGTTGTGCTCGATGCCCGTGCGCAGCACCGCCACGGCGGCGTCCTCCTCGCTGCGCTTCGCGTCCAGCTCGGCGCACTCGGTGCGCAGGCGCTCCTGCTCCATGTCGTTCGCGTGTGCCTTTTCCGCAAACTGCTCGGAGGCGGCGTACAGCTCGTCCAGCGCGGCGTTCGCGCGCTCCAGCTCCTGCTGGGCAAGAGCATAGTCGGTGTTGAGCTTGATGGAATCGGTCTTGATCTTGTCCAGGTTTTCGAGCCAGACGGAGATCTCCAGTGTGCGCAGCTCGTCGCGGAGGATCAGGTATTTCTTCGCCTTCTCCGCCTGCGAGCGCAGCGGCCCGACCTGCAGCTCCAGCTCGGCGATCTTGTCGTTGATGCGCACGAGGTTTTCCTCCGTGCGCTCGAGCTTGCGCTCCGTCTCCTCCTTGCGGTGGCGGAACTTGGAGATGCCCGCCGCCTCCTCGAAGATCTCGCGGCGGTCGGCGCTCTTGACCGACAAAATTTCGTCGATCTTGCCCTGACCGACGATGGAATAGCCCTCGCGGCCCATGCCGGTATCCATGAACAGCTCGTTCACGTCGCGCAGGCGCACGCTCTGCTTGTTGATGTAGTATTCACTCTCGCCGCTGCGGTAATACCGGCGGGTAACGGCGACCTCGCTCTCCTCCATTCGGGGGAAGATGTGCTCGGTGTTGTCGAGCACGAGCGTCACCTGCGCGAAGCCCATCTGGCTGCGCTTTTCCGTGCCGCCGAAGATGACATCCTCCATCTTCGCGCCGCGCAGCGATTTGCTCGACTGCTCGCCCATGACCCAGCGGATCGCGTCCGACACGTTGGACTTGCCGCTGCCGTTGGGGCCGACGATGGCGGTGATATCCTCACCGAAGTTCAATACGGTTTTATCGGGGAAGCTCTTAAATCCTTGAATTTCGAGCGCTTTTAAGTACATTCCGTGTTCTCCTTTGTGCAAGGGAGTAAAAATGGGCAGAATAAGACATATTTTAACTTATGTACTATACCATTTTCCCCCTCGTTTTTCAAGAGCGAATGATGAACAGAGTGTAAAAAAGACGCCCGACGGGCGTCTTTTCGCTTCATTTTTCCTGCGCTGCGCGTCTCCGCCGCGGCTTCGTCGCCGCACGGGATGCGGCGATGAGCGCGTAAAGCTCCTCGTAGGCGTCGGCGAGCGTGCCGACGCGGTCGATGAGGCCGTCCGCCACCGCCTCCTCGCCGTAGAGGATGCTGCCGACGTCGGCGGCCATGTCCTCGGCGGCCAGCATGAGCGCGAGCAGCTTTTTCTCGGATATGCCGGAATTCTTCGTCACGAAGCGCACGATGCGCTCCTGCAGGCGGTCGAAGTAGTGATAGGTCTGCGGCGCGGCGATGAGCGTGCCGTTCGTGCGGATGGGGTGGACGGTCATGGACGCGCTCGGCGCGATGAGCGAGCGCTTCGGCGCAACGGCCAGCGGCACGCCGATGGAGTGTCCCCCGCCGAGCACGAGCGAAACGGTCGGCTTCCTCATGCCCGCGATCAACTCGGCGATGGCAAGCCCCGCCTCCACGTCGCCGCCGCAGGTGTTGAGCAGGAAGAGTACGCCGTCGATCTCCTCGCTCTCGTCGAGCGCCGCGAGCAGCGGCAGAACGTGCTCATACTTGGTCGTTTTCACGGTATTGGGCAGAAGGCTGTGGCCCTCAATCTGCCCGATGACCGTCAGGCAGTAGACCGTGCCGCGCGCGGTGCGCGTGGTCACGGCTCCCATATCCACGATGGGCTGCATGGGCGGCGTCTGCTCGGGCGCAGACCTCTGCTCCTCATTCTCGTTCGGCTTTGTCGGTTCCGTCATGGCGCATCCCTCCTCTTTTCTCACAAGGTAGGATTTGCAGAAAAATGAGAAAGCATACGGCGCGCCGTATGCTTTCCCGCTATGTATCCTGTTATTTTTCCGTGCCGTAGAAAAAGAGCGCCACCGTGCCGGGGCCGACGTGCGCGCCGGTGACCGGCTCGTAGTAGACCTCGAGGCATTCGCCGGTAAAGCCCCTTTCGCGCAGAAGACCGAGCAGATAATCCGTCCCCTCGCGGTTGTCCGCGTGGGCGATGCCGATGCGCACGGTCTTATCCAGCGCGCGCTTGTCGAAATAGTCCGCCAGCTCGGCGTAGGCCTTCTTATTCCCGCGCACCTTGCCGCAGGAAACGATGTGGCCCGTCTCGTCGCCGCGCAGGATGGGCTTGATGCCGAGCACCGAGCCGACCAGCGCCGCCGCGCCGGAGATGCGCCCGCCGCGCTTGAGGTAGTTCAGATCGTCCACCGTGAAGAACTGGCACATGTGGGGGCGGCGCACGAGAATGCGGTCACCGACCTCCTCAAAGCTCCTGCCCGCGCGCAGCAGCTCCGCCGCCTCGAGCACCTGCAGGCCCTCGCCGAGCGAGGCGGCATAGGTGTCGATGGTCATGATTTTGGCGTGAGGATATTTTTCCCGCAGCTCCTCCGCCGCGAGCGCCGCGGCGTGCGCCGTGCCGCTGATGCCGCCGGACATACCGACGTAGAGCACATCGTCGCCCTGCGCGAGCGCGCGTTCAAAGAACGCTGCCGCCGTTGCGGGGTTGACCATTGAGGTCTTGACCTCGGCGCCCCGGCGCATGGCGTCGTAGAAGGCCTTGCCGTCGAAGTCCGTCTCCTCGTTGTAGTCCTCCGCCACGCCGTTGACCGTGTAGGAAAACGGAATGACCGCGATATCGTACTCGCGCAGCAGCGCGAGCGGCAGATTGGCCGAGGTGTCGGTATAGAGCTTCGTCATGGCAAAACTTCCTTTTCTGTATTTCTTAACACTCAGTGTACCACGCTCTAAGCGCGGAAACAAGCAAAGTTACAGTTTCTTTACATTAACCTAACAGCATGACAACGGCAGGGTGGTTCCCCTGCCGTTTTTTCGTCAATTCTGCTCAAAGATCACGCGCATGGTCTTGTAGGTCATATAGCAGTCGAGCTTGGCGACCGTCTCATAAGGCGCGTGCATGGAGAGCACGGGAACGCCCGCGTCGAGCGTGTCGATGTTGCGCTGCGCCATGAACTTGGCGACCGTGCCGCCGCCGCCCGCGTCCGTCTTGCCGAGCTCGGCCATCTGCCAGAACACGCCGTTGTCGTTGAGCAGCTTACGCACGCGGCCCACGACCTCGGCGGAGGCGTCGCTCGCGCCGGACTTGCCGCCCGCGCCGGTGTACTTGCAAAGGCCCACACCATAGTTGACAAAGGCGGCGTTGCGCTTATCGTACATGTCGGCAAAGTTCGGGTCGTAGGCGGCGGTCACGTCCGCGCTCAGGCAGAAGGAGTTTGCCAGGCAGTCGCGCAGCGCGACGCCCTGTGCCTCGCACAGGTCCGCCATGAACTTGTCGAACGCCTGCGAAAGCATACCGGAAACGCCCTCGGAGCCGATCTCCTCCTTGTCCGCGAAGATGCACACGGCGGTGCGCTTCGGGCTTTTCGCGTCGAAGATGCCCGCAAGCTCCGCGTAGGCGCACACGCGGTCGTCGTGACCGTAGGAGGCGATGAAGCTGCGGTCGAAGCCGATGTCGCGCGCCTTGCCGGCGGGCACGACCTCCAGCTCGGCGGAGATGAGGTCCTCCTCCACGATGCCGTACTTCTCGTTGAGGAGCTTGAGGACGTTGAGCTTGAAGCGGTCCGAGCAGTCCTCGCCCGCGAGCGGACGGCCGCCGACGAGCAGGTTCAGGCTCTCGCTGGGAATGGCCTCGTTGAGCGGCTTCTTGCCCTGCTCGCGGCCGAGGTGCGGCAGCAGATCGTTGATGATGAACTGCGGGTCGCCCTCGTCCGCGCCGATGTGGACGGCGACCGTGGAACCGTCGCCGCGCACGACCACGCCGTGCAGCTCGAGCGGGATGGTCACCCAGTGGTACTTGCGGATGCCGCCGTAGTGGTGCGTCTTGAGATAGGCCATCTCGGCTTCCTCGTAGAGCGGGCGGGGCTTGAGATCCAGGCGGGGCGCGTCGGTGTGCGCCGCGCCGATGTTCGCGCCGTGGCTGAGGTTCTGCTCGCCGATGACCGCAAGCATAATTGCTTTACCCCTGTTGTTATAGTAGACTTTATCGCCCGTCTTGAGCGCCATACCCTTCTCATAGGGCACGAAGCCGCGCGCGCTGGCCAGCTCGATGCAGTGCTCCACGCACAGCCGCTCGGTCTTGCCGTGGTCAAGGAAATCCTTGTAGTCCTCGCAGTAGGCGTGCATTGCCCGCTCCTCCTCAGCGCTCAGGCGCTCATAGCCGTTTTTCGGCGCATAAGCGAGCTTCTCCGCCCACTCGTTCTTTTTCTTCTCTGCCATGGTTCATTCCTCCTTGGATTTTTTAATAATGGTATCCAGAAACTCCTCCGCGGCAAACGCAGCCTGCGCGGGAGTCGGGTAGTTATTTTCAAAGACCGCGTCGCAGTCCGCGCGGAACGCCTCCTCGCTGCGCTGCGCACGCACACGGGCGCTGGCGTAGTCCTCGGAGATGCCGTCGCGCGCCATGATGCGGCGCACGCGCACCTCCTCCGGCGCGGTGACCGCGACGGTCACGTCGCAGAGCGCGCCGAGGCCGCTCTCCACGAGCTTGATGGCGTCGAGCGCGATGAGCCGCGCGCCGCTTTCCTCCATGCGCCGCGCAAGCGCGCGGGGCAGATGGCGGAAGATGATGGCGTCGAGCTGCACAAGCGCGCCGGCGTCGCCGAATACTATATTGCCCAGCTTTTGCCGGTCCAATCCGCCGTCGGGGGCGAAGACATCGCCGAACGCAGCGGTCAGGTCGGCGCGCAGCGGCGCGTCAGTCCGGAGCATTTCGTGATACACCGCGTCGCAGTCGAGCACCAGCGCGCCGCGCTTTTCCAGCGCGCGCAGCAGCGTGGTCTTGCCCGCGCCGGTGCCGCCGGTGATGCCGAGGACAAAGGCACCGTCCGCCTCCTCCGTGTGGAAGCCGGCGGCCTTTTTCAGCCGGTTGCCGACGGCGAGGCCAAGCCCCGCGCTGTCGGGACACTGCGCCCAGATGGCGGGCACATCCGTCGCGTCGAAGGTGCGCAGCGCATCAAAAACGTGCTGCGACTGCGCGAGCTTATCGCCGCTCGCGCCGAGCCGGTGAACGATGTGCCCCGCAAAGAGCGGCGCGAACTCGTCGAAGCAGATCACGCCGTCCCGCTCGCCGAGCGCGGCGAGCAGCCGCCGCGCGCTCGCACGGGGCGAGCCGGTGACGACCGTGACGGGAGCCTTCGGCGCATAATGGCGGTACTTCATGCCCGGTGCGCGGGGCCTCTCCCCCGCCGCCATCTGCTGCGTGACCGCCTTATCCACCGCCACCTCGCCGAGCACGGCGCGCAGCTCCTCGAGCGGCAGTCCGCCCGGGCGCAGCAGGCGCGGCGGCGTACAGGTCAGGTCGATGATGGTCGATTCCACGCCCACGCGGCATGGCCCGCCGTCCACCACGCCGTCGATCCTGCCGTCCATGTCCTCGCGGACGTGCGCGGCGGTCGTGCAGCTCGGACGGCCCGAGGTGTTGGCGCTCGGCGCGGCGACCGGAACGCCTGCGGCGGCGATGATGGCGCGCGTCACCGCGTGGTCGGGACAGCGCATCCCGACGGTCTCCAGTCCGCCGGTGGTGACGAGCGGCACGCAGTCCGCCTTCGGCAGTATCATCGTCAGCGGCCCGGGCCAGAAGCGCCCGGCAAGGCGGTACGCCGTCTCCGGCACGTCCTTGCAGTAGCGTGCGAGCCAGCTCGCATCGGGGATATGCAGGATGAGCGGGTTATCCTGCGGGCGGCCCTTGGCCTCAAAAATGTGCCGCACGGCGTCCGCATTCAGTCCGTCCGCGCCGAGGCCGTAGACCGTCTCGGTCGGGATGGCGAGCAGCCCGCCGCGGCGCAGAATGTCCGCGGCCTGTTCGACCGCCGCGCTCTCCCGCGCAGGATCGGTGATGGTAAAGTATCGGGTGTTCAAAAAGGTTCCCCCTTCTGTGCGTCTGAAGCGCTCAGCTCTCCGTGCTCTCGCGCAGCTTTTCTGCCTGCGCCTGCATGGTCAGCGCGTCAATGATCGGGTCAAGGTCGCCGTTGATGACGGCGTCGATGTTGAAATTCTTGTTGTCCCCCGTCAGGCGGTGGTCGGTGACGCGGTTCTGCGGGAAGTTGTAGGTACGGATGCGCTCGTTGCGCATCCCGGTGCCGACCTGCGCGCGGCGCTCGTTCGTCACGGCGCTCTCCACACGCTCACGCTCCATTTCATAGAGCTTGCTCGCAAGCATCTGCATACACTTCGCGCGGTTCTGCACCTGCGAACGCTCCTCCTGACACGCCACGACGATTCCCGTCGGCTTGTGGATCAGCCGCACGGCGGAGCTCGTCTTGTTGACGTGCTGTCCGCCCGCGCCCGAGGAGCGGTAGACCTGCATCTCGATGTCCTCCGGCCGGAGGTCGACGTCGACCTCCTCCATCTCCGGCAGCACCGCGACCGTGGCGGTGGAGGTGTGGACGCGCCCACCGCTCTCCGTCTCCGGTACGCGCTGCACGCGGTGGACACCGCTTTCAAACTTCAGTCTTGACCACGCACCCGCGCCGTTGAGGATAAAGTCAGCTTCCTTTACACCGCCCAGCTCCGTGTCGTTGTAGTTCAAAAGCTCGAGCTTCCAGCCGTGCTTTTCGGCGTACATGGAGTACATACGGTAGAGGTCCGCCGCGAAGAGCGCGCTCTCCTCGCCGCCCACGCCGCCGCGCAGCTCCATGATGACGTTTTTCCCGTCGTTCGGGTCGCGCGGCAGCAGCAGCACGCGCAGCTCCTCATAAAGCCGCTCCTTGTCCGCCTTCGCCTGCCGCAGCTCCTCCTGCGCCATGTCGCGCAGCTCGGCATCGGAGAGCAGCTCCGTCGCCTCGGCGATGGTCCGCTCCGCGCGGCGATAGTCCTCGTAGCACTGCGCGACCGGCTCAAGCTCCTTCTGCTCCTGCGTGAGCCTCCGCAGCTCCTTCGCGTCGCCGTAGATCTCCGGCACGGTCAGCAGCTCTCCGATCTCCGCGCAGCGGCGAGCGATCTGTTCCAGCTTCTCCCACATTGCTTCAGTTCTCCGCCGTCATGTAGTTCGTCACATTGCGGATGAACTCGTCGCGCCAGAAGTGATAGCCCGCCGAGCCGATGCGCAACGAAACGTCCGCCACGTGGGGGTGGCCGACGTACTGGTCCATCTGGTCGCACACATCCTTATACAGCTCCTCGCTGCCGTGGACGACGACATAGGCGATGTTCTGCACCTCCAGCCCGCGGCGCTTGAGGAAGCCGCGCGCGATGCTCGAGCAGCGTCCCGCCCAGATGGGCGTGCCGAGAATGACGAGCCGGTAGTCCTGTAAGGCGCGGCGCGTATCAAACGGCTCCATCGCGCGGGTACGGCGGCGCATGGCATCCAGCCCGCAGCGCAGCCAGCCGATGGCGCCGTCGCGGTCCACGCGGTCGCGCATCTCCACGCACTCGCAGTCAAGCGCGGCAGCGATCTCCTCCATGGCAAATTTTGTGTGTCCCGTGCGGGAGTAATACAAGCACAGAATATCCTTGTTCATCGTTAACCTCCGTAGACAAAATAGGCGGCAAGGCCGAAGGCCTCGCGGATAAAGTAATTGACGGTCAGGCATTGAAAGTAGAGCGCGGAGGGCAGATGCGCCGGCACGGCGGCGGTATCGCCGCCCCACATCAGCCGCGCGCGGCAGAGGTGGAAGTCCGAGGTGACGATGGCGACGCGCTGCGCCGGATCAACGCCCAGCTCCTCGAGTATTGCCCGCGAGTAGCGCAGGTTCTCCTGCGTGCTGGTGGAGCGCTCCTCCGGGTACAGCCGGCTCTCGTCCGCGCCGCGGCGCACCAGCGCGCGGCGCATACACTCAGCCTCGGTGATGGCCTCGCCCGGCCCCTGTCCGCCGGAGAGGACCACCGGCACGTCGGGGTGCTCCTCCAGATAGGCTGCCGCGGCGTCGATGCGCGTGCGCAGCGTGATCGACGGCGTTTCGCCGTTCACGCCCGCGCCGAGCACGATGACCGCGCTCACCGGTTCGTCTGTTTTCTCCGCAAGCGAGCCGCGAATGACCATTGTCTCCAATGCGGCAAAGAGGACGAAGCCTGCGGCGAGCAGCGCGAGCAGGACCCACCTGCCCCATACTGCCGCGCAGCTGCCGCGCCGTGCGGCGCACTCCAGCATGAAAAGCACGAACAGCACCGCCGCGGCACACAGGCCGAGGAGGGCGGAAAAGCGCAGTCCCGGAACGAAGCGCAGCAGCACCGCCAGCGCGAGGAAAACGAGCGCCGCCGCAAACAGCCGCCGCTCCCGCTTTGTGAGCGCCTTCCATTTTTCTCTCATGTCCCAACCTCCCCGCTCGCGCGTTTTCGTCCCTGCCGCTTCTCTCTTTCCTATTCGCCCGCCTCGGCGGCGAGCGCCTCCCAGCGCTCCATCAGCTCTGTGAGCTTCTGCTCCTGCGCCTCCTTTTCGGCGTAGAGCGCGCTGTATTTCTCATAGTCGGACGCGGCTTCCTCCAGCCGCGCGTCCAGCGCGGCGAGCGCCTCCTCCTGCTGCGCGATCTCGCGCTCGCAGATGGTCAGCTGGCGGCGTGCCGCCTGCTGATTTTTATTGCCGCGCGGCGGCTTTTCCGTAAGGCTCTTTTCCTTTACAGTCTTTTCCGGCTCTTCCTTTTTCGCCGGCTGCTCCGCCTTCACCTTGCGGTAGCGGGCAAAGCCCATCGGGTAGTCGGTGATCCTCTGCTCCTCCAGCTCCCAGACGCGGGTGGCGAAGCGGTTGATGAAGTAGCGGTCGTGGCTGACGAACAGCAGCGTCCCGTCGAAGGCCTCCACCGCCTCCTCGATCCACTCGCGCGAGGCGATGTCGAGGTGGTTGGTCGGCTCGTCGAGAATGAGAAAGTTCACCTCGTCGTCCATCAGCATGCAGAGCCGCAGGCGGCTCTGCTCGCCGCCGGAGAGCACGGAAACAGACTTGAACACGTCCTCTCCGCGGAAGTGGAACGCCGCCAGACGGTCGCGCGCCTTCTGCGGCGTGATGTCCCGCTTGGAATAAAGCATCGTGTCCACAAGATTGCGCTGCGGCACGTCGAAGTGAATGATCTGCGGCAGGTAGGCGATCTTCGTCGAGGGGCCGAGCTTGATGCGGCCCTCGTCGGGGTACTCCTCGCCCATGATCATCTTGATGAGCGTGGATTTTCCCGTGCCGTTGTCGCCGATGAGCGCGATGCGCTCGCCGCCGGCGACCTTGAGGTCCACGTCGGAGAACAGCGTCCGCTCGCCGAAGGACTTGCCGACGCCCTTGAGCGTCAGTACCTCGTCGCCGAGAAATTCGCTGCTCCGGAACTGCGCGGTCATCTTCTTCTCGCGCGTGGGCTTGTCCGTCGTGCGCATCCGCTCGATGCGCTTTTCCATCGAAAACGCGCGCTTGTGCAGCGCGTCGTTGCCCATGAACGCCCACAGGTGCAGCTTGTCCGCTGCGGCCTCGAGCTGCCTGATCTTGGCCTGCTCCTTCTCATACTGCCGCATTTTCTCCAGATAGCGGCGTTCCTTCTCCACGGCGTAGAAGCTGTAGTTGCCGTTGTAGAACTCCGCGTGGCCGTCCAGAATTTCGATGACGCGGGTGATGGTGCGGTCGAGGAAATAGCGGTCGTGCGAGATGGCGACGACCGTGCCCTTGAAGGAGGCAAGGTAATCCTCCAGCCACTCGATGGCGTGGAGGTCGAGGTGGTTCGTCGGCTCGTCGAGCAGCAGAATGTCCGTGTCCTCCAAAATCAGGCGGCCGAGGTTCACGCGCGTCTTTTCGCCGCCGGAGAGCGTGTCGAACAGCCGCGTGCGCATATCCGCGGGAATGGACAGGCCGTTGGCCACCTTATTGACGGCGGTGGCGGTGTCGTAGCCGCCGAGGCCCTCAAAGCGGGCGGACAGCTCGCCGTAGCGGCGCAGCGTCTCCTCGGATTCGTCGCCCTTCGCCATCTGCGCGGAGAGCCGCTCCATCTCGTCGGCCATGCGCCTCATGCGCTCGAAGGCGGATTGCAGCACGTCCTCCACCGTATAGCCCGCCGGGTAGACCGGTATCTGCGAGATCAGCCCGACGCGGCGGTCCGACGCGATGGCGACCTCGCCGGCGTCGTAGTCGATCTCGCCCGTGAGGATGCGAAAGAGTGTCGTCTTGCCCGCGCCGTTCTTGCCGAGCAGACCGACACGCTCGCCGGAGTTGATCTGAAAGGTCAGTCCGTCCAGTATTTTCTTTTCCAAATCAAAGGACTTTTGAAGTCCCGTTACGCTGATCTCGATCATGTTGTCTTGAGCAATTCCTCTACGATCTTCTCCAAGTGCATGGAGTGCGACGCCTTGCACAGCAGAACGCTGCCCTCCGTGAACGCGGCTCTCGCCGCGTCGACCGCGCTCTCCGCGTCGGGATACCACTCGGCGCTCTCGTGCGCGGCGTCCGCGATGCCGCGGGCGTACTCGCCGACAGCGATGACGCGGTCGATGCCGAGCAGAGCGCACAGCTCGCCCATCGCGCGGTGCGCGGACTCCGTCAGCTCGCCGAGCTCCTTCATGTCGCCGAGCACGGCGATCTTCTTGCCCTCGCTCGCCGCGAGCACGCGCAGCGCCGCAGACATGGACTGCGGGTTGGCGTTGTAGCAGTCGTCGAGCAGGCGGCGGTCGCCGCTGAGGCGGTGGACGCGCATCCGCGAGCCGGCGGGCTCATAGAGCGCGACGCCGCGCTCGATCTCAGGGACCGACAGCCCCAGCTCCTCACCGACCGCGACCGCGAGCGATGCGGCGTAGATCATGTGCCGCCCGGGGGCGGGGATATTGAGCTGATACTCTGCGCGCTCGGTGATCACGGTGCAGGCGATGCCGTCAATGCCGCGGTCACGCAGCGCGGAAACGCGGACGTCCGCGTGCGTGCTCTCGCCGCAGCGGACGATGCGCTGCGGGAGGGCTACCGTGTCGAGCAGCGCGTCGTCGCCGTTGAGGATGGCGACGCCGTCGGCGTCGAGGTTTTCAAAGATCTCGCTCTTGGCCTTCAGAATGCCCTCGCGCGAGCCTAAAAACTCGATATGCGCGTCGCCGATGTTCGTGATGACGGCGATGTGCGGGCGCACCATCTCGCCGAGATAGCGGATCTCGCCGAAATGATCCATGCCGGTCTCGATGACGGCGGCCTCACAGGTGTCGTCCAAGCCGAGCAGCGTGAGCGGCGTGCCGATGTCGTTGTTGAAGTTCTCCGCCGTTTTGAGCGTGCGGTACCTCTGCGATACGACCGAGGCGATCATTTCCTTCGTCGTGGTCTTGCCGACCGAGCCGGTGATCTGGACAAAGGGGATGTCAAACTGCCCGCGGTACCACGATGCGAGCGCCTTGAGCGCAAGGCGCGTATCGGGGACGGCGATGTAGAATTTATCGGGCAGGAACGCCGCGGGCGTCCTCGCGCACAGGCAGCCCGCCGCGCCGAGCGCGAGCGCCTTGTCGATGTAGTCGTGCCCGTCGAAGCGCTCGCCGGTGAGCGGGATAAAGAGCGCGCCCTCGCCTGCCTTGCGGCTGTCGGTGGAAACGGAGGTCACGGCGGCGCTCGCGCCGCCCGCGAGCAGTGTGCCGCCCGTGGCGGTCAGCAGCTCGGAATCGGTCAGCCTTCTCATGCTCTCCCCTCCTTCCGCGCCCGCAGGGAGCTTGTCACGATGCGCTCGCACAGCTCGCCGTAGCCGATGCCGGCGGCGGCGGCCTCCTGCGGCACGAGCGAGGTCGGCGTCATGCCCGGCAGGGTGTTGATCTCCAGGAAATAGGGCGTGCCGTCCTCGGTGACGATGAAGTCCGCGCGGGAATAGACGCTCAGCTTCAGCACGCGGAACACGGTCTCGGTCGCGCTGCGGAGCTTTTCCTCCCATTCCGCGGGAATGGGCGCGGGGCAGACCTCCTCGGCAGCTCCCGCCTGATACTTGTTGGCGTAATCATAAAAGCCGGTCTTGGGAATGATCTCGATGGCGGGCAGCGCCTTGCCGTCGAGAATGCCGACCTGCAGCTCCCGGCCGTGGATGTACTGCTCGATGACGACCTGCGCGCCGAAGTGCAGGCACTCGGTCAGCGCAGCGGCAACCTCGCCGCGCGTGTGCGCGATCGTCACGCCGATGGACGAGCCGTTGGCGTTGGGCTTGACGACGCAGGGCAGCTCCGTTTCGTCGGCGATGGCGTCGATCTCGTCCGCCGTGTACTTCAGCGCGCGCCATTTCGCAGTGGTGACGTAGGGCGCGACGAGGCGCTTGGTGAGGTCCTTGTCCATGGCGATGGCGCTGCCGAGATAGCCCGAGCCGGTGTAGGGGATGCCGAGCAGGTCGAACGCCGCCTGCACCCGTCCGTCCTCGCCGCAGGCGCCGTGGAGCGCGATGAACACGACGTCCGCCATGGCGCAGACGCGCAGAACGTCCTTGCCGAACATGCTCGCGCTCTTGTCTCTCCGGCTTGCACGGACCGCATCGAGATCCGGCTCCTCCGGGGCGACGGAGAAATCGCCGCACAGGCCGTCCGGCGCGTCAAAAATGCTCTCCGGCGCGCCGTCATAGCCCTCCAGTCCCAAAAACAGATCCACCAGGGCTGCCTGATGACCGCGCGCGCGAAGCGCGCGGCAGATGCGTGTGCCGCTCGAGAGCGACACGTTGCGCTCCATGCTCAAGCCGCCGGCCAATACAACGATGCGCATAGCTTTTCCTCCTGAATTCGCGAAAACTACATATCTATGCTATTTTATCAGAATATACTTTAGCACAACGCCGCGCGAATTACAAGCAAAAGAAAGGCGGCCTTCCGCCGCCTTTCTTGTCAAAAAAGTGGCAAAGCCACTTTTTTGAGAAAGCTTCGCTGCGCTCTGCGCCTCGGTTGTCCGCTGAAAGCGGACAATTCGACGCTTGCTCCGCGCAACGTGTTTTCTGCCACGCACAGGTCGCGGCAGAAAACGGATCATATCGCTTTCGCGTCTGCGGACGCGAAACTCTGCGAGGCCTTTCTCCGTGTCATTTGAATAAGCCCGAAAGAAGTCCCGCGCTCTCCTGCTTCTTTTCCGCAAGCGTCATCGCCGCGGAGAGGAGCTGCGCGGCCTCGCCGCGCGTGAGCGGGCGCTGCCAGTCGCCCGCGGAGAAGCTGCCGCTTTCGATCACGCGGACGGACTCAAGATTCGCCACCGCCTGTGCGCTCCACGCGTCGGCGCTGCCCGCGTCGTAGTCGGAAAGGTCCACGTCTGTCACGCGCAAAAGACGGTTGAGCACCATCGCCGCCTCCGAGAGCGTCACGCCCTCGTCCGCGCAGAAGGCCATGCCGCCCTCCGTGCCCACGCCGCGGATCAGACCGCATTGCAGGGCGCTGACCGCGCTGCCCTTCGCCCAGGTCGGGATCTCCGCGTCGTCACAGAAGCCCGTCATCGTGAGGTCGCCCGCAGGAATGCCCGCGCAGGCAAGCGCCATGGTGACGAACTCGCCGCGGCTGACGGCGCGGTCCGGCTCAAAAAAGCGCCGGCTGCCGACCTGCGCGCCGACGAACACGCCGTGCTCCGCCAGGTCCACCGCCGCGGTGTAGGCAGCGCTCTCCGCCATGTCGTCATAGGTCACGCCGCATTTGGCGCGCGCGATGGTGATGCGCACCTCTGCGGGGACCGAGGTGCTGCCCGCGGCGTCGGTCGCGGTGTAGGTGAAGCGGTCCGCGCCGGTCTTGTTCTTCGCGCTGGTGTAGACAAAGGTCTCGCCGTCGAGCGTCACTGTGCCCTTGGACGGCTGCTCGGCGATGGCGAAGCTCACCTCGCCGCCCTCGCGGTCGATGGCGGCGAGCGTGCCGGTGTAGGGGATGCCGCGGTAGACACGCACGTCGATGCTCTGCGCGATGGGCGCGCCCGCGTCCGCCGCGGGCGCCGCTTTCTCCCGTCCGAAGATGGCCGAGGCGGGAATGCCCGTGAGCGCGAGCAGCAGCATCGCCATGACGAACGGTACCGTGCGCCACAAAAGCTCTCTGTTCTTATCGGTATTCAAAATCGGTTCCTCCCTTTTTCAGTGTGGTACGGTTATTCTTTGTGAAAAAGGGAGCTTTATGCAAAAAGGGAAGCGTCCGCAGCGCGGACGCTTCCCTTTCCAAATTTTTCAGTTGGTCAGCCACTCGGGCCGCGAGCGCTTTTTCACGCCTGAGACGATGCCCATGGCGGCAAAAAGCGTGACAATGGATGAGCCGCCGTAGCTGAAAAACGGCAGCGTCAGGCCGATGACCGGCATCAGGAACAGGCACATGCCGATGTTCGCGATGGTCTGGAAAATGAGCATACCCGCCATGCCCACGCAGACGTAGCTCTCCATCGGCGTCGCCGCGTCGCGCGCGACGAGCAGACAGCGCACCACGATGGCAAGCAGCAGCACGATGATGAGCGCGCAGCCGAGGAAGCCCAGTTCCTCGCCGCAGACGGAGAAAATGAAGTCCGTCTGCCGCTCGGGGATGCTCCACACATTGGACGACTGCGTCTGCGCGCCGTGGAAGAGTCCCTGTCCGGTCAGCTCGCCCGAGCCGAGCGCCATCAGTCCGCGCGTCTGCTGAAAGCCCGCGTCGTCGGGCTGATAGCTGTGGTCGAGGACGGCAAGGAAACGGTCGCGCATATAGCTCGGCAGCAGGTCCAGCTGCCACACGGCGAGGAACGCCGCCGCGCCGCCGCCGATGCCCAGCGCCAGCCAGCGCTTTGCCATGCCCGCGGCAAAGACCATGCAGATGAAGATGAAGAGATACACCAGCGCGCTGCCCGCGTCGCCGGATATGACGACGATCAGCCCCACCATAAAAGCGGTGTGCGCCGTCGGCTGAATGACGTTTTCAAAGCGCCGCAGGTCGCGGTTTTCGTTGAGCAGCGCGAGTTGGTAGGCGAGCAGGACGATGAAAAAGACCTTCACGACCTCCGCCGGCTGCACCGTCACAGGAAAGCTCTTCAAAACCCCAACGCCGAGCCTCGAGCCGATATCGTTCACGCCGAGCCATGCACGGTTGCCGCCGCGCGTCTGTCCAAAGGGGGTGAGGAGCAGGAGAAGAAAGCCGACATTGAAGCCGAGCAGCCACTTCCATTTCTTCGCCAGCTCGAATATGTCGATGCTCGAGAGGAAGAGGTAGAGCGCCAGCCCGATGAGCAGGCCGAGGCCCTGCACGGCAACGTACTTGAGCGTGCCGCGAAAGCTTGTCGCGCTGGCGATGAGCACCATGCCATAGAGCGTCGAGGCCACGCACAGCGCGAGCAGCACCGCGTCGGTCTGGCGCAGCACATCATGCAGCGTTTCCCGCACTCGTCCCATCGGTTCTTCCCTCCTCTGCCGAAAATTCTCGGAATGATGTATCAGTATAGCACGATTCCGCCTGTCTGTAAACCGCGCGTTTTTCTTTCTTCCACTGTTTACACTCTGTTCATGCAAAAAGGAATTGCGCATCGCGCGGCGGTGTGCTATACTGTACTTTTAGAATGGGTTGAAAGGGGGCATTTGCCGTGGAGCATCTTTCACACAGTGAGCAGGAGACCGAGCAGCTCGGCGAGCAGGTCGCCCGCAGACTGCCGCGCGGGACCGTCATCGCCTACACCGGCGAGCTCGGCATGGGAAAGACCGCCTTCACCCGCGGGCTTGCCCGCGGTCTCGGCTGCCGTGGCCGCGTCACCAGTCCCACCTTCACCATCGTCAATGAATACGAGGGGGATATCCCCCTGTTCCACTTTGACCTCTACCGCCTCGGCTCGTCGGACGAGCTGTTTGACATCGGCTGGGAGGATTACCTCGCGCGCGGCGGCGTGTGCGCCGTCGAGTGGAGCGAGCGGGCGGAGGACGCCTTCGACGGCTCCACCGTGCGCATCGACTTCCGGCGCGGCGCGCAGCACGACGGCTGGCGCGTCATCACCATCACGGGGGTGGACGGCTTATGAAAATTCTCGCGCTCGAGACCTCGGCGAAGTCCGTTTCGACCGCAGTGGTCGAAAACGGCGTGCCGCTGGCCTATGCCTATCAGTGCACCGGCCTCACCCACTCGCGCACGCTGATGCCGATGGTGGACGCCATGCTCAAAAACGCCGAGCTGACGCTCGGCGACATGGACGCGGTTGCCGTGGCCGCCGGTCCCGGCTCGTTCACGGGCCTGCGCATCGGCATCGCCGCGGTCAAGGGCCTCGCCTGGGCGGCGGACAAGCCGTGCTTCGGCGTTTCCACGCTCGAGGCGATGGCGCAGAATCTCGCCCACATGGACGGTCTGCTCGTCTGCGCGATGGACGCGCGGCGCAACCAGGTCTACAACGCGCTCTTTGAAGCGAAAAACGGCGTCCTCACCCGCCTCACGCCCGACCGCGCCATCGCGGTCGCGGAGCTGGCGGAGGAGCTGCGCGGCGAAACGCGCCGCCTTCTCGTGCTCGGCGACGGCGGACGGCTCTGCCGCGACGGGCTCGCACAGCTCGGCGTGGAGAGCGAGCTGGCTCCCGCGCAGCTGCTCTATCAGAACGCCGTAGGCGTCGGCCTCGCCGCGGAGCACGGCACGCCGGTGAGCGCGCAGGAGCTTGCGCCGGTCTACCTGCGCATTTCGCAGGCCGAGCGCGAGCGCAACGCAAGATTACAGCAGGAAGCAACCCAAGAATAAATATATAGTTTACGGAGGACGAAGCAATGGAATCGAAATTTGGCAGCAAGGTACACATCATGGACCATCCCCTCGTAGCCCACAAGCTGACGATCATGCGCGACAAGAACACCAGCGTCAAGGATTTCCGCGAGCTGGTCAGCGAGATCGGTATGCTCATCACCTACGAGGCGACCCGCGATCTTCCGCTCACCACCAAGCACATTGAAACGCCCATCTGCGAGATGGACGCCCCCACCCTTGCCGGCCGCAAGTTCGTGGTCGTCCCCATCCTCCGTGCCGGTCTCGGTCTGGTCGACGGCGTGCTGCGCATGGTCCCCTCCGCGCGCGTGGGCCACATCGGTATGTACCGCGATGAAGAGACCCTCGAGCCCCATCCCTACTTCTGCAAGATGCCCAAGGACGTGGCCGAGCGCGACGTGCTGATCGTCGATCCCATGCTCGCCACCGGCGGCAGCGCCGCCGAGGCCATCGGCGAGATGAAGAAGCGCGGCTGCAAGCACATCAAGCTCATGGTGCTCGTCGCCGCTCCCGAGGGCATCGAGCACATCCAGAAGCTCTACCCCGATGTAGAGATCTACGCCGGCGCGCTCGACGACCACCTCAACGAGCACGGCTACATCGTCCCGGGTCTCGGCGACGCGGGCGACCGCATCTTCGGCACGAAGTAAGTTCTCCCACCCGCGGCGCCGTCCGCGCCGGAAGGCGCGTTCAAGCGTTTTGCGCAGCAAAACCTTGCCGCAGGGCGAGTCATCGGCCTGCGGTTTTGATCCCCGCAGGGGTTTCGCGCCGCGCATCGGCGCGAAATCGCGGGCGACCGCATTTTCGGCACGAAGTAAGCACCCCACCTCGCAGCGCCGTTCCGGCGCTCTGCGCGGTAGACTTTTATCACAAACAGCAATTTGAAAGGAAACCATTGACCATGAGTGCATCGAGAGAAAAGAAGGCTCGTCAGGAGCTGAACGAATCCGGCTACGTCGATCCCCGCAAGGCCCGCGAGGCCGAGGAGAAGGCAAAGGAGCGCCGCTCCACCCGCATCTACACCGCCGTCATCGTCGCCTTTGTGCTGCTCGGCGTGGTGCTCTTCGCCTCCGGCCGCATCCAGGCGAGCAACGAGGCCAAGGAGACTGCCCGCATCGGTGCGGAGAGCGCCGTGACCATCGACGGCGAGGACTTCAGCGTCAACGATGTGGCTTATTACTATGGCAGCATTTACAACACCTTCGCCAACAACGGCAGCTCCTTCGGCTTCGACAGCAGCAAGAGCGCCCGCGAGCAGCAGTACACCGAGGGCAAGACCTGGCACGACTACTTTCTGGAGTCCGCGCTGGACTACATGAAGGAGAGCGTTGCCGTCGCCCACGCTGCCGAGGCTGCCGGCTTTGACGGTGCCGAGCAGATGGACTCCGCCGAGCAGAGCAATCTGTCCATGGTCGACCTCTATGCCTCCTACAGCGGCGCGACCCGCGCGCAGTATCTCACCGCGATGTTCGGCAAGTACATGACCGAGGAGGCCTTTGTCCGCTGCGTCCGCCGCAACGCACTCGCGAGCGCCTACCAGCAGAGCTATTCCGACAGCCTGACCTACTCCGCCGCCGACCTGCAGGCCGCCTATGACGAGGACCCCGACGCCTATTGCAGCGTGGACATCGAGTACGTCTCCTTCACGACCGGCCTTTCGAGCGACGCCACCGACGCGGAGAAGTCCGCCGCGATGGAGGAAGCCAAGGCGAAGGCCGAGGCCGTCCTCGCCGCCTACGCGGAGGGCAGGAGCTTTGAGGAAAGCGCCGGCGACGGCACCTATACGCACCTCGCGCACGCCGACCGCAGCGTGACGAGCGATATGCTCACCTGGGCGTTTGCCGCCGACCGCACGGAGGGCGATACCACGGTCGCCGAGCAGTCGAGCGGCTATGTCGCCGTTCTCTTCCACTCCCGCAGCCGCGACGACTATCACCCCGTCACCGTCCGCCACATCCTTGTTGAGGACGAGGCGACCGCAGAGGAGATCCTTGCCAACTTCAAGGCCGGCGACGCCACCGAGAGCGATTTCGCCGCCCTCGCCTCCACCAAGTCCACCGACAGCGGCACCGCCTCCAACGGCGGCCTTGTGAGCAATATGCGCAAGGGCGCGTATGTTCAGCCCTTTGAGGATTGGAGCTTCGATCCCAGCCGTCAGAGCGGCGACACGGGCATCGTCGAGAGCGAATACGGCTTCCATGTGATGTACTTCGTGGAAACGAATGAGCTTCCCTACTGGGAGTACAAGGCCACCAACACGCTCAAAAGCAGCGCCGTGAACGACTGGTATGACGCCATCACCGACGGCGTGACCGCCGAGCAGCTCGACGCCATCGAGTACGTCGGCTGAGCACATCCGCAACGCGGCAGGGACCGGCAAGGCTGCCGGTCCCTGCTTTTTCAAGAGGAATACCTATGGAAAATCAATTCTTACGCACCGAAATGGTGCTCGGCGCGGACGGCATGGACGCTCTGCGCCGCAGCCATGTCGCCGTGTTCGGTCTCGGCGGCGTGGGCAGCTACGCGGTCGAGGCGCTGGTGCGCTCGGGCGTGGGCGAGCTGACGCTCATCGACGACGACACCGTGGCGCTGACGAACCTCAACCGCCAGCTCGAGGCGCTGCACTCCACGCTCGGGCAGAGCAAGGCGGAGGCCATCGCCGCGCGCTGCCGCGACATCAACCCCGCGGTCGTCCTCCACCCCATCGTGGGACGCTACGAGGCCGCGAGCCGCGAGCGCTTCTTTGACGCGAAATACGACTATATCCTCGACTGCATCGACCTTGTCTCCTGCAAGCTCGACCTGATCGAGACCGCGCTTGTACGCGGCATCCCCATTCTCTCCGCGCTCGGCACGGGCAACAAGCTCGACCCCTCGCAGCTTCAGATCACGGACATCTCCAAGACCTACGGCTGCCCGCTCGCGCGCGTGATGCGAAAGGAGCTCAAGGCGCGCGGCATCCTGCACACGCGCGTGCTCTTCTCCCCCGAGCTGCCCGCCGCGACGGAGCAGAAGGAAACGCCCCCGCCCGGACGGCGCAGCGTTCCGGCAAGCCTCACCTGGGTCCCCGGCTGCGGCGGACTGATGATGGGCGGCGAAGCCGTGCTCGACCTCGCGCGCCGCGCAAAGGAGGAGGTCAAATGATGCTGCTCGGAAGCCTTGTCAATATGCTCGCCATCTTCGCCGGCTGCTTCGTCGGTGTGACGCTCGGGCGCTTCATCCCCGAGCGCTTCAACTCCGCCATTGAAAAGGGCATCGCCCTGTGCGTGTTCTACATCGGTCTCGACGGCGTGCTCGCGGGCAGCGATACGCTCGTCGCCATCCTCTCCATGGTGCTCGGCGTCATCCTCGGCGAGCTGCTCGACCTCGACGGGCGCATCCACGCGCTCGGCGACTGGGTGGAGCGCCGCTTTGCGAAAAAGCAGTCCAAGACCTCTATCTCCGAGGGCTTCGTGAACGCCTCGCTCCTCTTCTGCGTGGGCGCCATGGCCATCATGGGCGCGCTGGACTCCGGCCTCACCGGCGACCACGCGACGCTCTACGCCAAGTCCACGCTCGACGGCATCACCTCCATCGTCTACGGCTCGACCATGGGCGCGGGCGTCGCGCTCTCGGGCATCGCGGTGTTTCTCTATCAGGGTCTCATCACGCTCTGCGCGTCGTTCATCGCGCCGTTTCTCAGCGAGGTCGTCATCGCGGAGATGAAGTGCGTCGGCTCGCTGCTCATCATCGGTCTGAGCTTCAATATGCTCGGCATGACGAAGATCAAGGTGATGAACTATGTCCCCGCCGTGTTCTTCCCGATCCTGCTTTGCACCTTTATGTGAATAGCTGTAAAGGAGCCCCGCCTGTCGACAGGCGGGGTTTTCTTATTTTGTTTTGCTTCGGCTCTGCCGCCAGCCGCGCCAGAGCGCGGCGGTGAGGACGAGGAGCACGACGAGGGCAAGGTTATTGAGCGAATCGAGCGTACCGCTCAGCGCGAGCTTCCAAGTGTAGCCCGTTAGGTCGCCGTGTCCTGCATTCACGATGCACCGCACCCAGAGCGCAAGCGCCTGACGGATGCCGAGCTGCGCAAGCCAGCCGATGGTGAGCAGCGCAATGCTCCTTCTCTCCCAGCGGAGCGTCAGCGTGCGGTAGGAGCGCAGCGTACAGGCGACCAGCGCGAGCAGTGCCAGTGCGACCGACCAGCTCATCGCAAGGCGCATTGGATTCAGACGGATCAGGCGCGAAAATGTCTGGAAGATATTTCCAGCGACAACACCTGCGGCAAAGCGCAGATACAACTCTACCATCAGATACAGCGCCCACGCGCACCAAAGCCCCGTGCGCCGCCTGACCGTCAGGCAGATGGTGCCGCAGACAAACAGCGGCAGCGCCAGTATAAAGCCGGCGAGCGTTCCGGCGAAGAGCATGATGAGTATCCCGATCAGCGCGCCGAAGCACAGCAGGATCGTGCCGACGATCTGCCGTGTCTCCCGCCGCGCCGCGGGCGCGGCGGCGGCGTACGCTCCCGCGCTCTCCTTGTCCGGCGCTTCGCCGCGCGCAGCCTCCGGCTGTGCGCTCTCTCCTTTCACCAGCTCGTCGAGCGTCACGCCGAACAACTCCGCGAGACGCAGGAGCTTATCCAACTCCGGAATGCTGGCGTCCGTCTCCCACTTGCTCACCGACTGGCGGCTGACCTCCAGCGCGTCGGCGAGGTCGCCCTGCGATAGGTTCTTCTGCGCGCGCAGCCGCGCAATGTTTTGTCCGAGGGTCATAGGCGTTCTCCTTTGCTTTGATGGCTCCAGCATAGCGAAAAGCTGCGGAAAAGTCCACCAAGCGGGCTTTAAAATTTAGCAACTGACGGTTGCAGACCTCATTTTATCCGTAAAAGCAGGGTGTTTTTCTATTCCGCGATGTACGGCAGCGCCCGCACGCAGAAGCGCGCCATATCCACATGGCTCTCGTCCGTAAATCCCACGCCCTCGTTTTTAAGCAGCTCCACCTGTCGGTTCGCGCCGCCGAAGGCGAAGGCGGGCGACACCGCGCCGTCGCGCCTGACGACACGGTGGCAGGGGATCACCCCCGGCTCGGGGTTGACGTGCAGCGCGTAGCCCACCACGCGCGCGAGCCGCGGGTTGCCGATGGCGCGGGCGACCTGTCCGTAGGTCGCAACGCTGCCGCGCGGAATGAGCCGCACCGCGGCGTAAACTCTCTCAAAGGTCGTCATGTGCTTCCTTTCTCTTTTTCAGCCAACGGGCCAGTAGCAGCCCTCCGGCAATGGCGAGCGCGTAGACCGCGAGGTACGGCAGATACATCGACAAAAGCCCCACCAGCGCCGACCCATTCGTTGCCGCGCCCGGCGCAATATTGCTGCCAAGCAGGAGCATCTGCAGGATCATGCCCGGCAGCGCGCGCAAAAGCATCGCCGCGCCGAGGATGGCGACCGCGTAGCCCGCCCATTCGCTGTGCTCCCGCACCGTCTCCCGCAGCGGCTTTCTCTGTGTCTCCCGGGAGCGCGCTTCCTCCGCGCCCCGCGGCGCGTCCTCCGGCTCATCCCAGATGAGATAGTCGGTCGTCACGCCGAAGTAAGTACAGATCGCGCGGAGCCTGTCGAGGTCCGGCGCGGAGTCGCCCCTTTCCCTGAGAAAAAGATACATTTTGGGTTCTCAGTCGATTTTGCCCACAAAGCGGTAGTAAATATCGACAGTCTGTTCCTTCTCGCCATCCTCGCCAACGGTCTTCTCATGTACCACGATCTTCTCAATCAGGGCGTTGAGCATTTCGGCGGTCAATTCCTCCGGATGGGCGTACTGCTGAATGAGACCGATCCACTGGTCGATGTTCACGACAGTCTGCTGCTCCGTGGCAAGTTCGGCTTGCAGATGCTCAATCTTTTCCAGCAACTCCGTCTGTTCTGTCTGGTACTTTTCAGACAGAACCTTGAAGTTGTACTCTGTGATGCGTTCTGCCGCCCAGTCCTCGTAGAGCTTGGAAAACAGCCTATCCAGCTCTTTCTGCCGTTTCTGCGCCCGTTTCAGCTCTGCATCCCGCATTTTTACCATGCGCTGCTGTTCGCGGTCGTTGGCATGGAGTAACTGCCTTTTCAGGTGTTCTTCGCCCATATCGGACTGTGCAGACCAGTATTGCAGGCGGCTCAGAACATAGACGTAGAGCGTATCATAGCGGATGTAATGAGAGGTGCAGTCGCAATGCCTCGGTCCGTGCTGGCGGTAGTTGGTGCAGACAAAGTAGTGAAACGGCTTGCTGTTGCTGTTATTCGTGCCGTAGCTCATCGACCAGCCGCAGTCAGCGCATTTCACAAGACCGGAAAAGATTTGCGTGGTTGCCGTTTTCATTTTCCTGCGACGGCTTGCAATCTGCTCCTGAACCTGCTCAAAGACTTCCTTGGAGATAATGGCTTCGTGGGTATTTTCAATCCGCAGCCATTCCTCCGGCGGCTTCCTGATTTTCTTCTTGTTCTTGTAGGAAATGTTGGTCTGAATGCCATGGACGCTGTTGCCAATGTAGGTCTCATTCTTGACGATGCTCTTGACCTGTGCAACCGTCCATGCGTAACGCTTCTTTTCCGGCGCGTCTGCATAGATGTTGGCGAATGTGCCATAGCGGGTGTAGTTCAGCCAGCCCGGAGTCGGGACCTGCTCATCCAGAAGAATCCCTGTGATTTTAGCAGCCCCAGCCCCGTGAAAAGCAAGGTCAAAGATTTTCTCCACGATCCATCTCGTTTCCTCGTCGATCACCAGCCGGTTCTTCACATCCGGGTCTCGCTTGTATCCCAGCGGTGCATAGGCAAAGGTGCGCTCTCCGGCTAAAAACTTGGCGTGGAGCGAGTTCTTGACCTTGCGGCTGGTGTCCTTGGCAAACCACTCGTTGAACAGGTTTTTGAAAGGAACGAAATCGCTGAGACCTTTTTCCGTGTCCTCGTTGTCCGAAACGGCGATGTAGCGAATGCCTTTTTCCGGAAACACGAACTCCAGATAATAGTCCATCATGATATGCTCTCTGCCAAAGCGAGATAGGTCCTTGCTGGCGATGCAGTTCACCTTTCCTGCCTCGACATCCTGCATCATGCGCTGGAAATTGGGACGGTCAAAATTCGTACCAGACCATCCGTCGTCGATGTATTCGCCTACTACATGAAGGTTGTTTTCCTCTGCAAATCGACGCAGGATCGTGCGCTGGGTCTCAATGGACACGCTGTCGCCATAGCTTTCATCGTCACGGCTCAGACGCATATAAAGTGCGGTATTGTATGGTTGTTTCATAAGACTTCCTCCTATCAGTCGAAACAACCCACGCTTACAATACTTTGCTGAGCATAGTGTATCATAAGCGCGGGCTGGATTCAATGCAAATATCCGTTTTCAGCTTGCCGGGGCGATGATCTTCCCGGATTTCCCCGCCTGCGCCACATAGCGGATGGTCTCTGCGGCGATCTCTCCGTAGGTCCTGCCCTGCGTCTTGAAATGCTCCGATACCCGGATACGGCTCTTGCCGTGGTAGAAGTACAGCGTTCCGTCCTCACCCTGCGCGTAGAACATGGGAACGGCTGGCTTCGATTTCATGATCTCAGCATAGTAGTTCTCCCAATAGCGTTTGCACACATCCAGAAAGCTCTTGGGCGGCTCGAAAACCGGATCAAAGCAGCTTTCAAGGTCAATGTCCCGGCAAAGGGCAATGAGGGTGTCAAGCGGCACATTGCGCATAACAGCGTCGTTGATCTTGGCATAGTCAATAGCGGTATTTTTCATAGGCATTTCCTTTCTCAAATCTCAATTTCGCGTTTGTGGTTTTTCACCTGTTCAGTACGCTCCTGCTCATGGCGGATGCTCTCAATGGCGTAGTGGATCTGGCGGATACTTTTAAGGTCCTGCTGGATGGCGGAAAGCTGCTGCCTTTCGGCGGTATATGCCTGTTCCAGCGCCGCTTTTTCCTCCTGCCAGATCTTGAGCGGCACCTTCTTCCCGTCCACAAGGAAGGGCTTTAACTCCCTGCGTGCCATGTAAAAAAGGTCAAGCGTCCGCTCGTGCCGGGCGGCGTATTCCTCCCGTTTCTTCTTCCACTTGATTTCATTCAGCTTGTCATAGACGGGCTTGCCCTCCCGGTAGAAGTCCGCAAGCTGCACCAGCCGGTCCAGCTTCTTGATGCGCTGTTCTTTCTCCGCAAGGGAGGATTTCAGGCGGCTGGCGGTTTTGTCGTACCCATCCAGCCGGGATTCCAGATCGGACAGGGTGCTGATGTGGTTGGTGTGCAGATAGTTGACGGCTGCGCTGTAACTTTTCAGATTGCCCAGCTTGGCTTTCTGACTCCACGCCCCGGCGTTGCGTCCCGCAAAATACCGTCCCAGCAGATCGACAATACGCGGCTCCTGCGGCTTGGAGAGTTCTGCCTTTACCTCTTTCAGCCATGCCAGCAGCTTTGAGATCGTCTGACGGATATTGTTCAGCTTGGCGTTGGCGGAGCGTATCCAGCGGTTGAGATCGCCCTTGTCGGTGCGGATACCCTTTGCCTCCATCGCCCTGACGGTAGGACCTTCGTGCTGCGTGGGGATCTGTTCTATTCCCTGACGGGCAAAGCTGCGGTGGTCAATGCGGCAGTCTAAGCCTTTTTCGGCAAACTTGGCGTTGCACATCTCAGCCCATGCCTGCCGCCACGCTTCCAGCGTTTCGGGTTTGCCCCAGTCTGTCGTGGGAACGGCGTTGAACACATAGTTGCCCACCTCGTCCAGAACGCGCTCCCCATGCTCGTCCAGCACATATTCCCGCCGCTGTTTATTACCCCACCTGCCGTCTTGCTCCATGGGACGGATGGGACACATGACGTGAACATGCGGGTTGGAAATGCCGCCGTCCTCCTTGTCCGGCTGATGCACGGCGAAGTCCGCCACCATGCCGCGGCTCACAAAATTGTCCAATAAAAATTGCCTTGCAAGGTCAATGTTCTCCTGCATGGAAAACTCGTTCTGCAAGGCAATGTCAAAGCTGTAGGCAAGCTGGGCTTTCTTCCCGCGCTCGGCTCTCTCCACGGCGTTCCAGAGCGTTTCACGGTCTGCGTATTCTGGCGGCGCGTGGGACGGCAGCAGGATTTCAGAACAGATCACACCGCCCTTGCGGGTGTAGTCGCTGTCCTCACCGTAGTATTCGCTGTGCAGCTTTTCCCCGGCGCGGTAGGCGGCAGCAGCCACGGCGGATTGACCTGCGCTGCGCTTGATCTGCGTCACATGAAAATGAAAAAGCGCGATACTTATTCACCTCCCGCATGGTTGCCGATGGCTTCCGTGAGCAGCCTTTGTGTGTCTGGCAGCGCAAAGACCTGTTCGGCAAAAGCGTAAAACGCGGTTTTGCTCAAATCCTTTGTCTGCGGTGCAATGCTCTCAATGGCTGCGCCACGGGTAATGAGCCGGTGCGCCCGCTTGCGCCGATCTCCCTTTTCATAGTAGGCGGCGCGGTTCTCAAGGCGCTGGATTTTGTGCTGCTCCTGCGCAAGCTGGCGTTCAACTTTTTCTTTCTCAGCTTGCAGCTTTTCAATTTCTTTTTCGTGCATGATTTTGACCTCCTGGCTGATATAAAAATGGATAGAAAAAGACCGCCTACGTTTTCAGTAGACGGTCTGTGTGATAATATGAAATTTTCAGACTTTGCGGCGGGAATGGTCTGCGCCAGCAGACGGTTTCCGCTGCAAAGTGCGCTGGGATAGACGCGCAAGCGTCGCAAGGTGCGCAGCTCCTTGTACGGAACGAAGTGACGCAAAACAGCCCGGACAGTCTGCTGTCCGGGCTGTCTGCCTCGCAGAGCGCACATACTCCCGTCAGGAGAGTATAGAAGTGCGCCCTTTGTTCCAAAGGGATTCTTTCGTCACTCACCCAGTTCCGCCGCGTACAATTTCTCAAATTCTCCGGGGCAGCGGACATCGTAACGAGTTTGCAGCGCCTCAAAGGTGCATCGGCTCAAGGTATATAATTTTTGAAGCTGGTCATCGAACGGCTGCTTTCCCGAAGTTTCAAAGCCAATGAGCGCAGGAATGTTCCACGCCTTTCTCTGCATCAGATAGCCAAACGGGATGCTTGCCAGTTTGTCGATTGCGACATACGGGCGGTCAAAAGTTTTCCCGCAGCGAAGGTACTCGGCATTCAGAAAACCGGTCGCAAAATCCTCGTTGGTAAACAGAAACGGCGTATCCACACAAGGAAGCGTGTCCAGTTCTTCCAATGCTTCTTCCATTGAAACACCGCTCGCCAACATCTCGTCTGTGATGCCGGTGATTTCGGCGACACCCTCTGGCAGCGGTTCGGCTTGTCGAATATAGATCGTCGGTCGTTCCCAGTTAATTTCGTAATTTGCCATGCGGGCAACGCGAATGGCAATGATGCGGTCTTTCCATCTCTCCAGCCCTGTCGTTTCAATGTCAATTAGATACCACGCATCGTTCAGCATATTGCTGCGCATAGCTTCCCGGTTCTGCCAGCAGGGAAATGCCGATTCCCGCAGCAGCTTTACCGCCAGGTTTCGATTTCGATCAAAGCGCTCGTGCAGATCAACCGCAAGGATCGGATACTCCGGCATGAAGACCTCGCGGCGTTGTTCCCTGGTCATGGTATCCGAAAACAAAATGATCGGCACAGGCGCATCGTTCCACCGCTGGTAGTCCTGCCCGCGCAGAAAATCATCCAGCAAATCTACGGAAAGCCGCTTCGGATTCAGAATGATACAGCGCGCCTGATCGATCACACGCTCGACGGCAGTATGATCCAGTGCTTCCGGTGAAACCGGAATGATCTGGAATGTAATCGGCAGGAGAACACCCAGCGTTTGCAGTTCTGTCCGCGTCAAACCGACGCAAAAAATATCATTCGTCATAACAGCAGTTCCTCCCCGTCTTGCAGTAAAATCACCTTTCGATTCTGGCAGAGTGCCTGCATTTTCTGCGGCGCGTCGGTGTGCATGGGGACAACGATTTCCGGGTCTGACTTTTCAATCACATGGCGCAGATCATCCGGCGAAGCGTGACCACTGGTGTGAAGCTCTGCCCACGTTCCGGTCAGCGACAGAAATTCCGGGATGGTGCTGCCCGGTTTTGTTCGGTAGCCGTCCCACATGGAATAGAGCAGGATGCTCTGTGCTGGGTCGATCTGCCGGATAATGCGTTCAAATTGCCGATTGGCGCGGACAAACATCAGCCCGCCCCGCTCTTGAAACCGCGGAAGAATATTGTCACCATAGGTGGTCAGCTTCGGCATTTGATAGAACGTCGATAGACTGCTCCAACGGTCAGAGACCGCTTTGACCAATATTTTCTGGTACTCGTCGCAGATGCAGTATTTTCCGCGCGGCACTGCACGCGCCAGCGCAAAAATCCGATCAAGGTTCGTCGTTGCACACAGCACAAAGACATACTTGTACTGCCTCAAATACGCTTTCACACGTTTTTGAAGATCCCACTCTGTCACGACCTCATGTTCAGAGCGAGAAACGGTTGTTCCCTCTGTGACAACCACATCGACCGTTCCGACCCGCCTATCCAGAATCTTTTCCATGACATTGCCGCGCACACCGTGCAGCCGGAAATCTCCGGTATACAGCAGCCGCTTGCCGTCCGCTTCGATCAGAAACATATAGCTGTCACACGCAGAATGGTCAATGCAGAACGGCGTGATCTGAATATCACCGATGAAAAACGGCTTGCCGGGAGAAAAGGATTGAATAGTTTCAATACGCTTGCAAAGCGCCTCGTTCTTTTGCCCGCCATGCTCTGCGGACAGGCGCATAATATCCTTTGCCAGCGCCCCGGCATAAATGGGAATCTCCGGTCGGATACGCAGCATTTGCCCGGTGTGGTCGCCGTGATAGTGGGTAAACAGCACGGCGTCACAGCGCCCGTTTCCATCCGTCACGCCCGGAATATTCAGCGGTGTGGAAACGAAATTGGGATCAAGAGATAGCTCGTCGCCCATGTCAATCAGGATGCGCGTACTTGCCGTGGAGATCTCAGCAGCAATGCCGCCGATCTGGTGCGTTCCCCGATGAATGCAGAGGTTCACTCCCATTCCTCCTTCCAGACCTCGCCATAAAGCATCGAAATACCGTGAAACAGCTTCCAGCCCCGGAGCGCCCGGTCATATTCGATCCATTCCCCCGTTGCTTGCAGAGCGGCGATATAACGCTGCACGCTGCGCAGCGGCAGCTCGGTCAGCTCCGATAGCTTCTGCGTAGAAATGCCGGGGTGCTTGCGGATGAGCGCAAGGATTTTCAGTCCGTTGACCAGCTTTTCGCTGTACTCGTGCGCTTTTTTGCTCTTGCTGTGTGCAGTGAGCAGCAGATACTTGAGCTTGTCCTTGATGGCGTCAAAGGAATCGTAGCATTTGAAGAACTTCCGCAACTCCTTCGGCGGCTTCGGCTCGCCAAGCCAGATCACCGTTTCATTGGTGCAGCCATCAATTTGCGAATACAGGTCAAAAATCATATCCGCAGAATCTTGGTCTAATGCGATGGCATTCACGATCATCGCATCACAGCCGATGGCGATCACGTCCGTCGGGGTGTCGGCGATATAGAGCTCATACGCTCTGGTTGGGAGACTTTCTTCCACAAGCGTGTTTTCTTCGCCTGTTAGACCAAAAGTGTTCACACGATAATCCTTGCTCATTTATCGCTACCCCCTTTCATCAGTTCACTTCTTGCCACATCAAATTCTGTTCCGCAGGTGATGCACTGCATCCGGACATATTGCCTTGCCAGTTTATTCTGTTTCAGGCGAATTACCAAAGCAATGCTCCAAAAAATGATGCCGACGATTGTGATGAATACCGAGATCATATAGCCGCCGAATGCAATGATTAGCCACAGTACAAACCAGATACCAAATTCCACCTTTGGATAGGGAATACAGCGCACATTATGGCTGCCGCAGTTTGGGCAGGTCACATCATCGCCAGAGCGCACAGCGTTTTCCTGTCGTGTTTCTTCTGCCATAAAATCGTCCTCCTGTTTTTGTGGACAGTATAGCAAACCGCCGCGACAACAGGGTGGTGGTGCAAAAAATTATTTGCCTTTTATCTGCTTCATCTGTTCGGCATAAAGACCATAGCCCATATAGGAGGCATTTGCAACCAGAATGGGGAAGGGATACTTATCCGGCTCAACTTCTTTTAGAACAGCAGGAAGAATTTTGCTCTCTGGATCGTGGTTTGCGAAGAGAAAAATCACTTCCGGGTCCAAGGAACTGATTTTAACATCATACTGTCTTTCATTAAGACCATCTACCAGTCCCAGCCGGCACTTCTGGGAAAATACCAGAGACATGTCCCGACAGAAGTCATTAACTTTTTCTGAGTCACCGAGAAATGCCTGAAAATCATCCAGATGCTTCTCAATTCCGGCAGTCCCTTTCAATGCACCGTCCCCATATTTGACTTCAATCAGTGCGAGAGAGATTCGGCTGGTGTCTTTTCGTACGGCGCCATTGGACAGCCATTTCAGTGCTACCATGTCAAATCTGGCACTGCCGTCAGCAAATTCAATGTCGGCAATGTAATAGTCTGTGCCGTTGGAAATTTTGCCGTGGTTATTGTTTTCCCGCGCGATTACCTGTTGGAACTCTCGTTCATATTTTGGATGTTTGTGAAACCACCAGTCCATGGCCTGCTTATAAAAGGGAAGATTTGAGACTGCTTCTGCGGGAGATGGATTTCTGCTAAGGCTTGTGGAGTCTTCTGTACAGTAGTTTGTATCAAAAGATATCGAGAACGAGTTGTTGATTTCCTCAATTTTGAAAATGCTCCCTCCACGGTAATAGATGTTCACGGAGTCTCCACGAAGTTCCAAGTCTAAAGTATCATCTTTTTTGACGGCCTCCAGCAAGGAAGACAGCTCTCCGGACAAGAAAGCGTTTAACATTTTCTCGGAAATTTGTCTCTTTTTCATGCAATTTACCTCCAGCAACTTTTTCTCTTATTATACGATTATGCTGCTAAATACGCAACGCGAAAAAGTCTTATTTTCGCTTTTCCCACACAATGTCATATCCCAGCGCGTCCGCCAACTCCACCGCCTCGCCGTAGCGAAGCGAGCCGCGCTTGAGTTTGCCGGAGAGGTTGGGAACGCTGCGGCTCCAGCCGTACTCGTCGGAGAGGTAGTCCACCACCTCGGTCATGGTCATGCCAGTGCGGACGATGTACGACTTGATCTCATTGCGATAGGTTTCAGATTTTCTCATATTCAAACTTTCCTCCTGTTTTTTTGGTGCGCTCTATGGTAAAATGAATTTGTCAAATCGTGACACTCGTTCGCCATAGGGCGCTTGTTTTTGATGTACGGCTTTTCGCTGGAAACACCGCCGATGATGCGTTGGTCACAGGCGGCATCTTCTGCTTTTGCCGTTTGATGTGTCTTTGCGTGAAACGGTGAAATATCAAACTGAACAACAAACCTTGTTCGCTGTCGGATAGCACTCTGTTCCGTGCAGATAACCGCATGGAGCAGAAAACTATTTCGCCGTTTTCACTTGCTTTGATTTTTACATTCGATTTTGCCGCTCTTTCCGAACGTCGTTCCTGCCCGGAGGATCGCTCCCGGCGTTTCGTCCCCGTTGGTACGCTCGCACTTTCGCGGTCATGGCGGTTACTTCGCTGGGGGACATATCCCGTTCGGACGGTCATGCAATTTTCAAGGTTCAGGTGCGATTGCAAGACCATTTTAGCGAAAAATATAGCCCGCTCCCGTATATCCAAGAGGTCGGAAAACGCGCCGAAAATCGCGGATTTCCACGCTTATGGACAAGACCGGAAAAGGGCAGAAATTTGAAGGGAGGACGCCGCTATGCAGCCAAAACTCACCATTCAGGAACGGCTCAAAGACCTGCGCGTGGAGCGCGGTTTGACGCTGGAACAGCTATCTGCGGAAACAGGTATTTCAAAATCCGCGCTGGGAAAATACGAAGCCGACGATTTCAAGGACATCAGCCCGTTCAGCATGGTGGAGCTGGCAAAGTTCTACGGCGTGTCCACCGATTACCTGCTGGGGCTGACAGAACAAAAAAATCACCCAAACACAGAGCTGGACGCTCTGCATTTGGGTGATGATGCAATCGAAGTATTGAGAACGGGCAAGTTCAACCACCGGCTGCTGTCGGAGCTGATCTGCCACGAGGATTTCCAGCGGTTCATGTTGGACGCCGAGATTTACGTTGACCGGATCGCGGATATGCGGGTCAACGATATGAACGCCGTGCTGGAAGCCGTTCGTCAGATGGCATTGATGAAGAACGGCGGCGATGAAAACGACCTGCATCTGCGGACGCTGGAAGTGGCGCAAATCCGAGAAGATGAATATTTCGGAAGTCTGATTGCGGATGATCTGAAAGGCATTCTCCGCGACATTCGGAACGAGCATCGTCCCGACACCATGACTGCGGACGAAAGCTCATTGGTAGCAACCGTACAGGGTCAGTTGCAGGATGCGATGAACTTTGAAGGCAGCTCCGAGGAAAAGCAAATTCGGTCGTTCCTTGCTACGTTCGGTATTGATTATGACAAGCTCACCAAAGAGCAGTTCGTCTCGCTGATTGAGGTACTCAAGCTGTCCAAGTACCTGAAAAGCCCCATCAACCAGCGAGGAAAGCCAAGACCGCAGTTACCTCACGGAAAAGGCAAAAAGAGACGCAGATAGCAAAAAGAGACCATACCCAGCCCATGCGGGCGAGTATGGTCTCCTGTCATTCAGATATGATTTTCAGCAAAGTGTTTGTAAGCGTGGGTTTGGTTGTTGTAGAAGTATCTTTAATTGAGGGAAAGCCCGTTTTCCCACTTGCTGACCGCCTGGCGCGACACCTCAAGTATTTCGGCCAGCTGCTCCTGCGACAGGCCGCGGGAGCGGCGCAGCGTCTGCAGCTTTTCTCCTAATGTCATATCGTGTTCCTCCATCGGTTTTGATGGCCCGAGCGTAGCAAATTTTCGTCCGAAGTGCCACCATCCCACGCTGGAATTTCCGCAACCAAACGTGGCAAGGGCCGTTTTACGGCGCTTTTTCATCCTTTTTCAGCAGAGCCGGCACATCCAGCTCCATGATGAGCAGGCTCACGAGCATCAGCGCCGCGCCGAAATAGCCGCGCACCGTCAAGCGCTCGCTGAGCAGGAAATAGGCGAACACGGCGGAGAATACCGGCTCGAGCGTGAAGATCAGGCTCGCGTGGCTCGCCGTGGTGAACTGCTGCTCGACGCTCTGGATGACAAAGCAGATGCCCGAGCAGAACACGCCGAGGAACAGCGCCGCCGCCCAGACCTTGGGCGATCCGGGCAGGCTCGGCGTCTCAAGAAGGAGGGACAACCCGAGCATCACCACGCCCGCCACCGCCGTCTGCAGCACGCCGAGGGCGATGGGGTCGACCTCCGGCTTCGCGACCGCCTTCTCCGTCACCATCAGGTCCACGGCGTAGAAGGTCGGCACGAGCAGGCAGATAATGTCGCCCGGCGCGGGACGCAGCGCCTCGTTGAGCGTCAGGAGCGCCATGCCTGCCATGCACACCGCCAAGGCAAAGCCGAGCTTGCGGTCCGGTCGCTTTCGGTAAACGACGAACTCAAAGAACGGGGTAAAGAGAACGGTCATCGCGCCGATGAAGCCTGCGTTGGATACGCTGGTATACAAAACGCCGTAGGTCGCGCCGAGGTAGATCGCCACGAGCGACAGCCCGACGAGAACGCTGTACCTCCATGTTTCGCGGCTCGCGCGGAGCACCCGCTTGTGAAACACCGCGCCGAGCACGGCGAAGGCCGAGAGAAAGCGGAAGGCGTTGAGCGTCACCGGCTGCATATCGCGCAGGCAAATAGCGATCAGGCAGTTGGAAATGCCCCAAAAGCCGGTCGCCAGCACCAGCATCATGTCGGCTTTTCTTTGACGGTCCATACACATTCCTCCGATTTGGTCAAAAAGACGCCCGCGGCGCGGGCGAACAAAGCGATTTTAACACAAGATCAGCCGAAACGCAAGCCCGTGCTAAAAAAGCAGCAGCTCCTGCGAGCTGCTGCTTTTTTCAAACGGTTGGGTGAAATTACTTGATCTCGACCTTCGCGCCGGCTTCCTCGAGCTGCTTCTTGAGGGCCTCGGCATCGTCCTTGGAGATGCCTTCCTTGACGGCCTTGGGAGCGGACTCGACAAAGCCCTTGGCCTCGGCAAGACCCAGACCGGTGAGCTCGCGGACGACCTTGATGACCTTGATCTTCGCAGCGGCGTCGAAGCCGGCGAGGATGACGTCGAACTCGGTCTTCTCCTCGGCAGCGGGAGCGGCAGCGCCGGCAGCGGGAGCGGCCATGGCGGCGGCGGAAACGCCGAACTCTTCCTCGAGCGCGTGGACGAGCTCAGAGAGCTCCAGAACGGTAAGGCCCTTGATCTCTTCGATCATAGCAGTGATCTTTTCAGACATTGTAATATCCTCCTGATTTAGATTGTTGTTTGTTTTGTTGTTTGGATGCCGGATTTACTCGGCAGCGGCTTCGGCCGCCTCAGCGGGAGCGCCGTCCTTCTCAGCGATCTGCTTGAGGACGCAGGCAAGGCTGGTGATGGGCGCGAGCATCGTGCCGAGCACCTGGGCCTGCAGGACAGGCAGTGCGGGGATCGCGGCGAGCGCATTGATGGTGGCCATATCGACGACCTTGCCATCCATGAAGCCGCCCTTGATCTCAAACTTGCCGTTGAGCTTCTTGGCATAATCGGCGATCACGCGGGCGGGAGCGACGGGGTCGCTCGCGACGGCGAGAGCCGTGGTGCCGTTGAGCTGCTCATCGAGCTCATTGAGACCGACGTTGTTGAAAGCAAAGCGAAGGAGCGTATTCTTGACGACGGCATAATCGACTTCGTTTTTGCGGCACTCGGCGCGAAGAGCAGTGTCCTCCGCGACGGTGATGCCCTTGTAGTCGACGATGATACCGGCGGCCGCGCCCTGCAGCTTCTCGGTCAGAGAGGCCACGATCGCCTGCTTTTCAGACAGGACTTTTGCGTTAGGCATTCTTGTTTTCACCTCCGTTAGATTTGCGGCATAGCTCCCTATGCCCGGGGAAAAGAGGCGTTCTAAAAAGGAAACCGTCCTCATGCCGAAAGACACAAGGACGGTGTAAGCAATCATAACGATTTGCCATCCTCGGCAGGACTTACGAGGTGTGACCCTCCCCTGCTGTCTTTGGAACGCTCCATTATTATATTCAGAGCCTGCACAAATGTCAAGCCCTAAATATCACATTTGCGCGCTCTTAGAGCTTCGCGGTGTTCATCTTCACGCCGGGGCCCATGGTGGAGGCGGCGACGCAGGACTTGATATACTGGCCCTTGGCGGCGGCGGGCTTGGCCTTGACGATGGCGCCCATGAGAGCGTTGAAGTTCTCAGTGAGCTTCTCGGGACCGAAGGAGACCTTGCCGATGGGGCAGTGGATGATGTTGGTCTTGTCGAGACGGTACTCGACCTTACCGGCCTTGACTTCCTTGACAGCCTTGGCAACATCGGGCGTGACGGTGCCGGCCTTGGGAGAGGGCATCAGGCCCTTGGGGCCGAGGACCTTACCGAGACGGCCGACAACACCCATCATGTCGGGGGAAGCGACGACGACGTCGAAATCGAACCAGTTTTCCTTCTGGATCTTCTCGACCATGTCCATCTCGCCGACGTAATCGGCGCCGGCCTCGCGGGCAGCGTCCGCCTTGTCGCCCTTGGCAAAGACGAGAACGCGCGCGGTCTTACCGGTACCGTTGGGCAGGACGATCGCGCCGCGGACCTGCTGGTCGGCGTGACGGGAGTCGACGCCCAGCTTGACGTGCAGCTCGACGGTCTCGTCGAACTTCGCGGAAGCGGTCTTGCAGATCAGGCCGAAGCCCTCTGCGGCGTCATACTGTGTATTCTTTTCGATCTGCTTGGCAGCATCCTGATACTTTTTACCTCTGAACATTTCCGTTTACCTCCCTTACTCTTCGACCACGACGCCCATGGAGCGCGCGGTGCCGGCGATCATGCTCATCGCGGACTCGAGAGACGCGGCGTTGAGGTCGCGCATCTTCATCTCGGCGATCTTCTGAACGGAGGCCTTGGAAATGGTGGCGACCTTGGTCTTGTTGGGGACGCCGGAACCGGACTCGATGTTGCACTCCTTCTTGATCAGGACCGCAGCGGGAGGAGTCTTGGTGATGAAGCTGAAGGAACGGTCGGCATACACCGTGATGACGACGGGGATGATAAGACCCATGTCGTTCTTGGTGCGCTCGTTGAATTCCTTCGTGAAGGCCGCGATGTTGACGCCGTGCTGACCGAGCGCGGGGCCGACAGGGGGCGCGGGAGTTGCTTTACCAGCGGGGATCTGCAGCTTAACGTAGCCGACTACTTTCTGTGCCATTTTAGGCACCTCCTTGATTATAAATGTGGTAACGGCCGCCCCGGAGGCGGGCCGCCCTTGGCGAGACGCACAGCGTCTCTCCCACTTTGCCGGGATACCGGCTCATCGCTTCTGGCGATTCTTGCTTATCTTTCGACCACTTCGACCTGATCGAGCTCGAGCTCGACGGGCGTTTCGCGGCCAAACATGGAAACGACCACGCACACGCGGTTCTTCTCCGGCTCGATCTCCTCGACCGTGCCGAGGAAGGTGGCCAGAGGGCCGTCCGTGATCTTGACCTGGTCGCCGACGTTGTAGGCCACGACGATCTCGCGGCGCTCCATGCCGAGGGCCAGGACCTCATCCTCCGTCAGGGGGATGGCGTTGGTGGCGCTGCCGACAAAGCCGGTCACGCCGCGGATATTGCGGATCAGATGCCAGGTGTCGTCCGTCATGACCATCTTGACCATCACATAGCCCGGGAAGGTCTTGCGCTCGACCTCCTTCACCGCGCCGGATTCCGTGACCTCGGTCACCGTTTCCATGGGGATCTGGATGTCGAGGATCATATCCTCCAGATGGCGGTTCGCCACGAACTTCTCGATGGCGGTCTTGACGGCGTTTTCATAACCGGAATAGGTATGGACAACATACCACTTCGCGTTATCAGCCATTTCCTGCGCCCTCTTAGCCGGCGAACACGCCGAGCAGAGACTTGACGGCCAGCATAGCCACGGCGTCAAAGACCCAGATGCAGGCGCCCACGCACAGGGAGCACAGAAGCACCGTGCCGGTGTTCTTCGCCGTATCCTTGCCGGTGGGCCAAACGACCTTTTTCAGCTCGCTTTTCATTTCGCGGAACCACTTGCCGCGATCCTTTTTCTTCTCTTCTGCCATTGTTACACTACCTTTCCTAACTTACTTGGTTTCGGTATGAACGGTGTGCTTTTTGCAGAAGCGGCAATACTTGTTCAGCTCAAGCTTGTCCGGGGTATTCTTCTTGTTCTTCATCGTATTGTAGTTTCTCTGCTTGCACTCGTTACATCTCAGAGTGACCTTCACGCGCATAACGGCACCTCCTTATTATGGCAGCTTCCCGTCCTGCGGGACTGCCGATTGCCTCCCTGCTCTTGAATTAAGAGCGGCTCTCCTTCGCGGCGCGAAAAGCGAAAAAGCGCACAAAAAGAAAGCCCTCTTTCACAGGTAAGTAAAATAGTAGCACAAGGCAAGCGTCCCGTCAAGCACAAATTGCTTGAAAAATGAGAAATTTTCGCTATAATGGTGTCACTACAAATGCTGAGAGGTTGTTGCATGAAAATTATGGCCATTGACTACGGCGACGCGCATACCGGCATCGCCGTCTCCGACGCGCTTTTGACGCTCGCAGGCTTCACCACCGTCATCACCGCCTACCGCCCCGAGGCGGTCGCGGCGGAGGTCCAAAATCTCATCGCCGAGCACGGCGTCACCGAGCTGGTGCTCGGCCACCCGCTGAATATGGACGGCACACGCGGCCCGCGGGCGGAAAAGGCGGAGGGCTTCGCGGCGCTGCTGCGCGAGACGACCGGCCTCCCCGTCACGCTTTGGGACGAGCGGCGCACGACTGTGGACGCGCACAATATCCTCATGGCCGGCGGAAAGAACGCGAAGCAGCGCAAAAAGACGGTGGACGCCGTAGCCGCGAGCCTGATGCTCGAGGGCTATCTCACCTTCAAAAAGCGGCAGAAATAGCGGAAAAAGGAAGCGCAGGCGCGCTTCCTTTTTTTCATCGTTTTTTCTCTTGTTATTTATCGGAATTTCCGATCACTTTTTGAATTTGCGGATCGTCTCCGCCATGATCGTCTGACGCAGCAGCAGGCTCACGCCGAGATAGACCGCGCAGCCTGCCACGCCGGTCAGGCCGCACTTGACGACCAGCATCAGCTTGCTCTCGTCCGCCGTGACGAGCAGCGCGTGCCCGCCGTAGAGCACGAGCGACATCGCCGCCGTGGCGGCAAGCCCTTTCAGAAGCGGCATGAGACGGACGATGCCCGTGCCGCGGAAGAGCTGGGCGATCATCGCCAGCGCGCCGATCGTCAGCGCGATGGAGGTCGCCGCCGCAACGCCGGTATCGGTGCGGAACACGCGGTTGAGCACGATGTTCAGCGCCAGTACGCCGAGGTTGATGAGCAGCGGCACGAGCGTTTTCTTCATCGCGTAGTACGCCTTGTTCAAAAGGTCGAGCACGGCGAACGCGCTCATGCCGAGGGCGTAGCGGGCGAAGATGCTGCCCGTCATCTCCGTGGACGCGGCGGTGAAGCTGCCGCCCTCGAAGATCACGCGGATGATGTCGGTGCCGAAGGCGCACATCATCGCGCAGACGGGGAAGATAAAGAGCAGCGTATTCTCCGTCACATTCCAGATATAGCCGAGGTAGCCCTTCGCGTCCTCACGGGTGAACTCGCGGTTGAAGCGCGGGAACATGACCGCGCTGATGCTGTAGAGCACGCTCGTCGTGAGCGGGGTGAAGAGCTTGTCGGCATAGTAGAAGGCGCTCACCGCGCTGTCGTTGAACGAGGCGGCGGTCGAGGTGTCGATGAGGTAGCAGAAGAGGAACACCGAGGTCGTGAGGACGGTGACAAGCGCCGTTTTGAAATAGGTGCCGACGTAGTCTGCCCCGCGGTCGAGCACCGGTCGGTAGACATAATGCTCCTTCCTCGCGTATGGAATGCTCATGCCGAGCTGGAGCAGCCACGCGCAGGAGCTCGCGATGACGACGCCCAGAATGCCCCACCTTGCGCCGAGTGTCAGCAGGAACACGGCGAGGAAGGCGTTGTAGGGGATGCTCATGCTGCCTTGCAGCTCGTAGTGGTCGGTCGCCTGAAAGATGGCGACGTTCAGATACGCCGCCGCCACGACCGGCAGGGCGCAGGTCATGATGCGGATATAGCTCACCAGCCGCGGAAGCTCCGATGCGTCGGTGTCCCAGAGCACGCCGACGAGCGGCGTAGAGGCCAGGATCTGCCAGAGCGCGACCACGACCAGCGCACCGAGCAGCGTCACGGTCATCAGGTTGTTCGCCGCGCGCTCGCCACGCCGGCGGTCGGCGGCAAATTCCTTGGTGAGGATCGGCACCGCCGCGATGCACAGCGCGTAGCAGACGGTCGTGAAAAGGTAGAGCGTGGAGTTGTAGGACGCGGTATAGAGGTTCGCGTCCACACCGGTGCCGAAGATGTTCGCCTGCACCATCTCGCGCACCACGCCGAGGAGCTTGGCAAAGAGCGTCAGCAGGAACACGATGCTGATCGCGCCCGCCGTGCGCACGCCGGACTTCTCGTTCTTCTGCGGTGCGGACGGCTGTGTTTTCTTTTCGTCCTTCATGATCGCGCAGATCATCTCCTCATTCGTGTCGAGCTTTCGGGACAGCTCGTCCATGTGCCGCTTCACGCAGGCGGTCTGCTCCGCTCCGCTTTCCAGCACGCGCGCAGCCTCCGTCTCAAACGCCTCGGCTGTGTAGCCGTCCCGCGTGCTGAGCTTGTCGAGCCCCACGGAGTTGAGGAACGCCGTACACTTGGGGTCGTAGGAGATGCCGATGAGCGGCACGCCCATGATGGCGGCGTAAATCAGCGAATGGAGCCGCACGCCCACGAGCAGATCCATGCAGCCGATGATCGAGAGCATATCCTCGGAAAGATACTTTTCATCCAGACAGACCGCCGTATCGTCGGGAAGCTGCGAGGCGATGTGGCGGCAGACCTCGCCGTCCTCCTCATAGTGGAATGGGATGAGCACCGACTGCGCGTTGTAGGTCTCCTTCAGCCATCGGATCGAGCGCAGGACCTCCGCGACAAAGCGGCTGTCCCGGTTCCGCTCGCGGATGGCCCAGCCGACCACGGGGCGGCCGTCCTGCGTCACGCCCGCGCGGCGGAGGATGGTCTCCCCCACCGCCTTGTCCGTCTTTTTCATGCGGATGACCGGGTCCGCCGTGATGACGACCCGCTCCGCCGGAACGCCGATCTCCGCAAGCAGCGCCGCCGAGCGCTCGTCGCGCACCACGATGCCGTCCGCGCGCCTGAGCGCGCGCGCCGTGGCGCGGCGGTCGGCGTCCTTCTCGATCGGGCCGATGCCCTGCGAATAGATGAAAACCTTCTTGCCCAGTAGCTGCGCGAAGCGGATGATGGCAAGGTAGTAGTGCAGGCTCTTGCTGCTCGTCACGTCCTGCAGCAGGCTGCCGCCGCCCGAGATGAGCATATCGCAGCGCCGCACCGCCCGCGCGATGGCAAGGGGCGACATACGCTCCACCGCCTCCACGCCGTATTTTTCGCGGGTGGCGGCGGGATCGTGCGAGAGGACCGTCAGCGAGCAGTCCGGAATGCGCTCGCGCAGCGAGGTGACGAGCGTGCGCAGGATGGACTCGTCGCCGATGTTATCAAAGCCGTAATAGCCGGAAATGAGAATGTTATACATGCTTCTCCACCCCGCAGAAATGGCGCACAGCGCGATAAATGAGCTCGCCGAGCAGCACGAACGCAAGGCCGATGAGCAGACCGAACAGCACGCCCCAGCCGGTGCGCAGGAGACTGATGAGGAACGGCGTGCGGATGTGCAGGAAGGTATTGACGACGCTGACCAGGCCGATGGTCATGCCGAGGCCGAACACCATCGGCAGGAATTTCATGCCGCGGCGCAGCGACCAGATGAACAGCAGCAGCATCGGCCAGCCGACGATCATCTCCTTGGTGCGTGGGCGGATGACGAGCGTATTTTCCAGGAAATTGCGGAACGCCAGCTCGGCGCTGGAGGTCGTGGCGGAATTGCCGGTGCGGTAAATATAGTAGACGAACACCGCCAGCAGGAACACCGCCGCGACGGCGATGACCACGACCGCGAGGAACCAGCCGAGCTGCATCGGCGTTTTCATCAGCTCCGCAAAGTAGGCATTGAAGCGCTTGATGCGTCCCTTTTCCCCGCGCGGCCCGACGTGGGCAAGCACGGCGTCGCGCGCGCCGGTCTCCTCATAGGCGAAGACCAGCAGATAGGCCAGCGCAAACAATCCGATGGGAATGAGCTGCATGAGCTTCACGCCGCGGTAGAGGTCGATCTCCAGAATGTAGGAAAGCTGCGAGAGCGCGGCGGAGGCAAGCAGCGAGCCGCAGAGCGCCGTCGCGATGGCAGCCAGCGCCGTGACCGCGGCATCGCCCAGCAGCCGTCCAAGCCCCGGGCGCGGCGCCTGCCGGCGCTTTTCCAGCATCACGCGGCAAAGGCCGACCGCCGCGATGGACGGCATCACAATGCCGCCCGCCATCGACAGCAGCAGCGGGTAGGATGCGGGCTTGAGCACCGCAAGACCCGTCATGCCGAGCGCGGCCAGCACCAGCAGGAGCAGGCTCGTGCGGCGGCTGACGAGGAAGAACAGGTCAAAGAGCAGCACCAGAAGCGCCGCCGTGCCGATGCCCTGCACGATGTGCAGAGCCGCGGAGGGCGTCTCCATCTCCATCGGCGGGACCGTGGTGCGCGTATAGCCCATCGGCTCGAGCCGCGCGTCGAGATCCAGGATCATCTTTTCATAGGCTGCGGGATCGGTGATGTAGGTCCACTCCGTCTGATCCGCGTCCCAGCTCACGTCATTGTCCGGCTCCAGGATCATCTTGAGCCAGATCACCTTGCAGTTGCGCTCCACGATGGCGCGGAAGAAGGAGTTGGTGATCTCCTCGGGGCCGGTATAGCCGCAGTAGGCGTAGCGGTTCTGGATGTAGCCCCACTCATTAAACACGCGGATGCCGTGGTAATCAATGCTGTTGAGCAGCTCCACCGTGCCGGGCCAGGTGATGTTCTGGCTCTGGTCGTTCTGCTCGACCATCGCAAGGCTCGCGCCGCTCTCGCGGAGGTACTGCGTGAGCAGCTCTCTGCCCTCGTCGCTCTCATAACCGATCAGCTCGTCGCCGTTGTTCATAAAGTACGGCGAAGCATACTGCTCGAGTACCTCGATGTACGCCTGCGCGAAGCGCGTGCCGTTCATGTCCTTCATCGTCTCGGTGCGCGGCACGATCTGATAGCCGTGCTCCTCCAGCAGCGCCGTGATGTCCGGCCAGATGCCGAGGCGCAGGTTCAGCAGCTTCTCGCCCTTCAGGCCGTCGGGCTGCTGGGAAAGGAAGATGAAGCCCTTTTCCCCGTCGCAGCAGGTCTTGGCGGTAAAATTCTCCACGCGGGCGTTGAAGGCGTCCATGACCCAGTCAAACGCCTCCGCCGTATCGGTGCAGATGATCGCGTCGCTTACATCCTTGCTCGCGCGCATCCAGCCGATGACCTCGTCGGGATAGTCCGACTCCCAGCCGAACACGCCCGTCGCAGTCTTGACCGTCATGGCGTGGATGGGGATGCCGGCGCTTCCGCTCAGGCCGAGCGCGGTCGCCTCCGCGACCGTGGCCTTGTCGATGCCGAGCGAGGCGAACCGGTCCAGCCACTCGCCCTCCGACTGCGTGGACTGGCTCGCCATATAGCGCAGGCTCGAATAATCGAGGATGTAATCGTAATACCGGTTGCTCTGCTCCGCCTTCGTGCGCGCCGCAAGCGGCGCCAGCGAGGCCAGCAGCCCGAGCAGGGCAACAAACACAAGAATACGGTCTTTCTTCAATATGCTCTTCATCTGTGCTTCTCCTTTACGCGGCGGCGTGCACGCTCCGTCGGGTCCTTCCCGCTCGGGAGCTGCGTTCCCGCAGCCGCAGGCTTTGCTTTCCGTTCGCATACTGCGCCAGAATATCCTCTACTATAACACGCGTGCGGCGTTTTGTAAACATAAAAACAACGGCGGCCGGAGCCGCCGTTGCTTCCTCATTTCTTTTTCGCGCCGCGCTTTTCCGCCTTTTTGCGCTGCCGCTCGAGCTTGCGGCGCAGCGGCTCGAGATCGTTTTTCTGCACGTCGTCCGCCACGTTCTTCGCGTACGAGCCCACGAGCGCCCGCAGCGAGCCGGAGAGGAGCTGACGCGTCTCGCGGTCGAGGTTCGAGTAGGTCTTGAGCATCGTCACCGCGCTTTTGAGCTTGTCGCCGTTGAGGTCGGAGAGCGTTTTCGCGCCCGAGGCGGTGAGCACCGTATAGAGCGCGTCGGCAAACGCCTCGCGCTGTTTGGGGCTGAGCGATCCCTCCCACGACTCGAGCGTTTCGTCGATGACCTTTCCCTCGCGGGAGAAGCCGTCGAGATGGATGAAATGATCGCCCACGACCTGCCAGGAAAAGCCGTCGTGCTGCAGCATCCCCTCGGCGTCCGAGCGCACGATCTCCACATTCTGCTCATGCTCCAGAAGCTGCCCGACCACGCTCGACTGCGGCACGACCGTCAGGATGCGGTCGGCCACGCGCGTGTGCTCCGGCGTGCCGACGAGCGGCTTGGCGAAGCCGGGGCCGTCGTTGTTGTAGACCCGAAGAATGCGGTCCTGCACGGCGGCCGGGGCCTTTACCGCGGCATAGACCGAAAGGTTGCCGCCCTTGGAGTGTCCGCCGATGCGCAGCTTCGCGTCCGGATACTGCCGCGTCATGCGGCCAAGGTATTCAAGCGCGCGCGTCTGGGAGGGGATGACCTCGAGGTAGCCCATGTTCAGGTCCTCCTTCCAGCCGACGATGGTATCGTCCGTGCCGCGGTAGGAAAGATAGATGCTGCCGTCGCCCAGCTCGACCGTCAGCGCCGCGAACTGCTGCTCGCGCGCGTCGTCCATCAGCTCGCAGTAGCCGTTCAGCAGCATCCCGCCGAAGCGCACGGAGTGCGCCATGCGGCACATGAGGTCGGGGATGCGCCCCGGGACCAGCACGCCCATGTCGATCTCCTGCCCGTTATGGCGGGCGAAGTAGGTTCCCGCCGCGTCGCGCAGCGGCACGCCGCGCCCCAGCTCCGGCGGCGGCACGATGCCCTCGAAGTTGATGAAGCTCAGCTCCGCCAGGATCAGGCCGTCCACCTCGTTGAACGGTGAGACCGTCAGCGGCAGGTCGCCGCGCCAGTCCAGATAATCCATGATGTTCGCCATCGTTTCTTACTCCCTTCCGTCTGTCTCTCCGCGCCAGCCGCTGCGGTACAGCCGCTCCGCGCGGCGCACAAGAGCGCCGTGTTCATTCGCCAGCCTCTCCGAGGCCACCTCGTCGAGCAGGCGCTGCTTTGCCCGCCCGACCGCGCGGCCCGAAAAGCCGATCGCCAGCAGCTCCCCGCCGCCGATGTGCAGCTCTGCGAGCGAGCAGCAGGCGTTTTCCGCCAGCAATTCATTGTAAAGCAAAAGTGCTTCACACCAAGGCTTCTGTGCCCGCTCCAGTCCGTCGGGCGCCTTAGCGGCGTTGTCCGCGAGCTTGGTCTGCAAAAGGTTCCACATCGTCTCGCGCCCATAGCGCGCCATCATGCGGTGCACCGCCGCGCGCTCGGGCGGAAACATCTCGTCGAAGCAGGCAAGCTGCGCCCGCACGCCCTGCGCGAGCGCGTGCTCGAAGCGCAGCCGCGCCATGATCTCCTCCGCCATTTCCGCGGAAGCGGCGGTGTGTCCGTAAAAGTGTCCGATGCCGTTTGCATCCTGTGTAAAGCATTTTGGCTTGCCAAGATCGTGTAGGAGCATCGTCCAGCGCAGCACCCGCGTCGTCGGCGGCGCCGCGCCGACCGCGCGCGCCGTGTGCTCCCACACATTGTAGCAATGGTGCGGATTGCGCTGGTCAAAGCCCACGCAGGGCAGGATCTCCGGCAGCACCACGCCGAGGATATCCGGGTACTCCAGCAGCACCGCCGCGGCGTACTCCCCGCACAACAGCTTATTCAGCTCCGCATACACACGCTCGTGCGCGATGGCGCGCAGGCCGTCCCTCTGTTCCCGCGCGGCACGCGCCGTGTTTTCCTCGACCGAAAAGCCCAGCACGGACGCGAAGCGCAGCAGGCGCAGAATGCGCAGCGCATCCTCGGCAAAGCGCCGCGCCGGGTCGCCGACGCAGCGCAGGACGCTGGCTCTCAGGTCCGCCTGCCCGCCGAAGGGATCGACGAGCGTTCCCTCCGGTGAGAGCGCGATGGCGTTCACTGTAAAATCGCGGCGGGCAAGGTCCTCTTCGATGCTGCTTGTAAAGCGCACGCTCTCGGGGTGACGGCTGTCGCGGTAGGCTCCGTCGCAGCGCTCGGTCGTGTGCTCGACGGCAAACCCGCCGCGCACGAGCGTCACCGTTCCGTGCATCAGCCCGGTCGGGTGCGCGTCCGCGCCGAAGAGGGCCATGACCTCCTCCGGCCGCGCATCGCTCGTCATGTCGTAGTCGTCCGGCTCCGCGCCGCGCAGCAGGTCGCGCACGCAGCCGCCGACGAGGTAGGGCGTATGGCCGCTTTCGCGCAGCAGCGCCAGCATTTCCCGCACCGGCTGCGGGGCCCTTTCCATCATGCGCCCACCTCCCCGAAAAAATCGGTCAAAAGCCGGCGAAAAAATTTTTTCGCCGCTCAAAAATCAGCATTGTACTTTACGCCGGTTCGTATTATACTATATGGGATAAATTTTTGCAATTCACTTCCGCGCCGATTTCAGCAAATGCCGAAGGCTGTCGGAATGTGTGCTTTTGGGAAGGAAAACGCTATGGATATCAATTCCTATCTCGTACCCGGCAAGCGGGCGCACCTCGCCGGCATCGGCGGTGTGTCGATGAGCCCTCTCGCCGAGGTCCTGCATTCCATGGGACTCTCCGTGCAGGGCAGCGACATGAACGACTCCCCCGCCGTGGAGCACCTGCGCGCGCTGGGCATTCCCGTCGCCATCGGTCACGCGGCGGACAATCTCGGCGATGCCGATTTTGTCGTCCGCACCGCCGCCATCCACGACGACAATCCCGAGATCTCCGGCGCGGTCGCGCGCGGCATCCCGGTCTTTGAGCGGGCGCAGGCGTGGGGCGCGATCATGCACGGCTACCGCAACGCCCTGTGCATCTCCGGCACGCACGGCAAAACGACCACCACCAGCATGGCGACGCACATCTTCATGGCTGCGGACACCGACCCCACCGTGATGATCGGCGGCACGCTGCCGCTGCTCCACTCCGGCTACCGCGTCGGCCACGGCGACACCATCATCGCCGAGAGCTGCGAATACTGCAACTCGTTTCTGAGCTTCTTCCCCACCGTCGCGGTCATTCTCAACGTCGAGGCCGACCATCTGGACTTTTTCAAGGACCTGCACGACGTTGAGCACTCCTTCCGCCGCTTCGCGGAGCTCGTTCCCGCCGACGGCCATGTGGTCGCCAACTGGGACGACGCCGGCGTGCGCGAGACGCTCGCGGGCTACACCGGCTCGCTCTTCACGTTCAGCGAGCGCAGCGCGGACGCGCACTGCCACGCGGAAAACCTTGTCTACACCAACGGCCTGCCCTCGTTCGACGTCATCTGCATGGGGCAAAAATATGCCCACGTCGCCCTCGAGGTCGGCGGCGAGCACAATGTGATGAACGCGCTCGCCGCGGCGAGCGCCGCCTACGTCCTCGGCATCCGCGGCGAAGCCGTGGAGCGCGGCCTTGCCACCTTCACCGGCGCGGGCCGCCGCTTCGAGAAAAAGGGCAGCTATCACGGCGCGGACGTTTACGACGACTACGCCCACCATCCCGGCGAGCTGCACGCCCTGCTGACGATGGCGAAGGCGCTGCCCTACCGGCGCATCGTCTGCGCCTTCCAGCCGCACACCTACACGCGCACAAAGGCGCTCTTTGAGGAGTTCGTGCAGGAGCTCAAGCTCCCCGATGTGCTCATTCTCGCGGAAATTTACGCCGCGCGCGAGCAGAACGACATCGGCATTTCGTCCAACGACCTTGCCAGGCGCATCCCCGGCGCGATCTACTGCCCAACGCTCGACAAGGTGACGGAGGCGCTGCGCGCCGCCGCGCAGCCCGGCGACCTGATCATTACTGTCGGCGCGGGCGACATTTACAAGGCCGGCGAAAAGCTGCTGCGTGAGAACTAACGAGACAGAAAGAAGGCTTCCTCATGTACCTCTCCCCCGTCTACACGGCTGCTCCCGCCGTTGCCGACGAGCGCGTCGGCGCGGTCTTTGCCGCGCTCGACTCCCTCGGTATCCCCTACATCCGCTTTGAGCACGACGCCACCGCCACGATGGAGGACTGCGCCGCCGTCGGCGAAGCACTCCACGGCACCATCTGCAAGAACCTCTTTCTCTGCAACCGCCAGCAGACGGCGTTTTATCTGCTCACCATGCCCGGCGACAAGCCGTTCCACACAAAGGATCTCTCCGCGCAGATCGGCTCGTCCCGCCTGTCCTTCGCCCCGCCGGAGAAGATGGAGGAGCTGCTCAACACGCACCCCGGCTCCGCCTCGGTGATGGGGCTGCTGTTCGACACGGAGCATCGGGTGCAGCTCGTGATGGACCGCGACGTGTACGACGCAGAGTATTTCTGCTGTCACCCCTGCGACAACCACGGCTCGCTGAAGATCAAAACGAGCGACCTGCTCACAAAATTTCTTCCCCACGTCGGCCACGAGCCCATCGTCGTGGACCTGCCGAGGGAATAAGCAAGCAAAAAACGTCTGCCGCCGGCAGACGTTTTTTCTGTTATGTGATGTCTCCCAGCGTGAAGCGGCGCACCGGAGCGAGCGCGTCGTCCGTGTGTGTGCAGACGCAGGCGACGTAGCCGGGGAAGGTCTCGATGTACTCAAAGCGCTCGCCGAGCATCGTGGGCGAGGCCTCCCGCTTCATCGCGGCAAGGCCGGCGCCGCCCCACTTCGCACGGCTCTCGCGCCGCGTCCAGCTCTCGAAAAATTCGCGCTCGGTCACAGCACCCGCAAGACGCTGCATCGTCCGCTCGCTTACGGGCCGGATACGCTCGATATCCACGCCGATGGGCCGGTCGTGGATGCCCACGAGCACCGCGCCGCGCGTGTGGCTGAGGTTGAACTGCACCTCGGGATGCTCCGCAAACTCGGGCTTGCCATACTTATTATAGGTCAGCGCCGGCAGCTCACGCCAGCCGTAAAGAGCGTTGAGCCCGAGCCAAAGCGCCGCGTAGGCGCAGATCGGCTCATGACCGACCATGGGGTCCTTCAGGTGTGCAAGGCGCTGCCGCCGCTCCGGCGGGACAAGGCGCAGCAGCCGCTCGACCTCCGCATCGGTAAAGGGGCGCTCCAGACGAATGGAAATAAGCTGTATCTGCATCGCCGCGTCCCCCTCCCATTTTTATCCAGTATAGCGCGGCGGTTCCATCCTGTCAAACCGCGAAGGACACCTTTTGCGCGGTTTTTTGCACATCGCAAATTTTTTGCCGCAAAAAGAGGAACGGACCGATCGGCGGCGTATAAATAGAGTTGTACGAGATCGTGCTATTTTGCCGGAAAGGAGGACGAGCCATGGCGTTTCCCCAGAGCTTTCTGGACGAGCTGGTCGCTCGCAGCGACATCGTGGACGTAGTCGGCAGCTATGTGGCGCTGACGAAAAAGGGCGCGAACTACTTCGGGCTATGCCCCTTTCACAACGAAAAGACGGGCTCGTTCTCCGTCTCGCCGGACAAGCAGATCTATCACTGCTTCGGCTGCAAGAAGGGCGGCGGCGTCATCAGCTTCATCATGGAGGAGGAGAACCTGTCCTTCCCCGACGCAGTCCGCTTTCTCGCCAAGCGCGCGAATCTGCCCGTTCCCGAGGAGGAGCAGGGCGAGGGCAGCCGCCTGCGCGCGCGGCTTTTGGAGCTCAACCGCGACGCGGCGCGCTTCTACTACGAGCTGCTGCACGATAAGCGCGGCGAGGCCTGCGCGGAATACCTGAACCAGCGGCGGATCACGCGCAGGACGGCGGTCAACTTCGGGCTCGGCGCAAGCGCCGATGAGTGGGACGGTCTGCTCACGGCGATGGCCAGAAAGGGCTACTCCAAAGCCGAGCTGCTCGCCGCGGGACTGGTCGTGCAGGGCAAGGGCGGCAGCGTGTACGACAAATTCCGCAAGCGTCTTATTTTCCCCGTCATCGACGTACGCGGCGACGTGGTCGCCTTCGGCGGGCGCATCGTGGATAAAAACGACCCAGGCGCAAAATATATGAACTCGCCCGAGACCATCATTTACAGCAAGCGCCGCGTACTCTACGGGCTGAACCTCGCCAAGAAGAGCAAGCGGGAGAACATCATCCTTGTCGAGGGCAACATCGACGTGGTGATGCTCCATCAGGCGGGCTTCGACAACGCCTGCGCCTCGATGGGCACGGCGCTCACGACCGAGCAGATCCGCCTGCTCTCGCGCTACACGAAGGAGCTCATTCTCTGCTACGACAACGACAACGCCGGACGCATCGCCACGCAGAAGGCGCTGGAGCTGCTCAACGACACCGATTTTTCCGTGCGCGTGCTCGAGCTTCCCAACCGCATCGTGGACGGGCAGCCGGTCAAGCAGGACGCGGACGACTTTATCAAGAATCAGGGGCCCGACGCCTTCGAGCGGCTGCTCAGCGGCAGCGAAACGGGCATGGACTTCCGCATGGCGCGGCTTGCGGCGGGCTTTGACCTCACGAGCGACCAGGGCCGCATCGACTACGCCGCCGCAGCGGCAGATCTCCTTGCGGAGCTGCCGAACGCGGTGGAGCGTGAAATTTACACCACCCGCGCCGCGGCGTCCGCAGGCATCTCGCCCGACGCCCTCAAGCTGGAGGTGCAGCGCAGCATCAAGCGCCGCGGCTACCGCCAGCGGCGGGAGCAGGAAAAGCGCGACCTCAACGTCGCCGCGCAGGTCCAGCCGAAGGAGCGCGCCATCCGCTACGACAATCTCCGCTCCGCCATGGCGGAGGAGGGCGTGCTGCGGCTCCTCTGCACGGACGACAGCGTGTTCGGCGATGCGCCGCCGCTGCGGGAGGAGGAATTTTCCTCTCCCCTGCTCGGACGCCTTTTCGCGCGGCTGTGGCAGCAGCGGCAGGAGTCGGGCCGCATTTCTCTCCCCCTCCTCGCCGAGAGCTTTACGCCCGACGAGGTCAGCCACCTCTCCACCATCGTGCAGAAGCCGGAGTCGCTGAAAAACGCGCCGCAGGCCCTGCGCGACTACATCCGCATCATTCAGGAAGAATACCAAAAGCGCAGCGGCGCGGGGCTCGATCCCCTTGCTGCCGCCACCGAAAAATACAAAGCCCAACTGGGTCACGGAGGAAAGCAACATGGATAAGGAACTCACCATTCAGGATCTCGAAGCGCAGGCCGACGCCCTGCTCGCCGCAGCCGACGAGATGGAGGAGCTGCTGCCCGCGGACACGGGCAAGAGCAAGCGCAAGAAGGCCGAGGACGAGGCCCCCGAGAAGAAGGCCCCGCCGCTGGACGAAAAGGTCCTCGCTGGACTGCCCGCCGCCGAGCAGCTGCAAAAGAGCGAAAAGCTCCGCGACCTCTTTGCCAAGGGCAAGCAGAAGGGCAAGCTCGACTCCGACGAGATCACCGAGGTCCTCGACGAGCTCGACCTCGACGACGACGGGCGCGAGCGCGTCTACAACTCGCTCGACGCTCTCGGCGTCGACTACATCAGCGGCGTCATCGAGCCGGACGATCTGGACGAGCCGCCGCTGGAGGCCATCGCCGAGATCGAGGAGGAGGAGCTGGTCGACCCCAATGATCTGGTGGACAGCTTCTCCATCGACGATCCGGTGCGTATGTACCTCAAGGAGATCGGCAAGGTGCCCCTGCTCTCCGCTGACGAGGAGATCGCGCTCGCGACCAGGATGAACGCAAAGAACGACGCCGAGGCGCGCATCAAGGCCGCCGAGGAGTCCGGCGAGACCATTCCCGAGGAGGAAATGACCGCGCTCAAAAAGACAATCAAGGACGGCGAAAAGGCCAAGCAGAAGCTCGCCGAGGCGAACCTGCGTCTGGTCGTCTCCATCGCCAAGCGCTACGTCGGGCGCGGAATGCTCTTCCTTGACCTCATTCAAGAGGGCAATTTGGGTCTCATCAAGGCGGTCGAGAAGTTCGACTACACCAAGGGCTACAAGTTCTCCACCTACGCGACGTGGTGGATCCGTCAGGCCATCACCCGCGCCATCGCCGACCAGGCGCGCACCATCCGCATTCCCGTCCACATGGTCGAGACCATCAACAAGGTCATCCGCGTCTCCCGCCAGCTGCTCCAGTCCCTCGGCCACGACCCCTCGCCGGAGGAGATCTCCGCCGAGATGGGGATGCCCGTGGACAAGGTGCGCGAGATTTTGAAGATCGCACAGGAGCCCGTCTCCCTCGAAACGCCCATCGGCGAGGAGGAGGACAGCCATCTCGGCGACTTCATTCCCGATGAGGGCGCGAGCGAGCCGAGCGAGGCCGCGTCGTTCACGCTGCTGCAGGAGCAGCTCGTGGACGTGCTCTCCACCCTCACCCCGCGCGAGGAGAAGGTCCTCAAGCTCCGCTTCGGCATCGAGGACGGCCGTCCCCGCACGCTCGAGGAGGTCGGCAAGGAGTTCAACGTCACGCGCGAACGCATCCGCCAGATTGAGGCCAAGGCGCTGCGCAAGCTGCGCCATCCCAGCCGCAGCAAGAAGCTCAAGGACTTCCTGAATTAAGAAACTGAATCAAACAGCGAAAAAATACCGTCGGGGAGCGATCCCCGACGGTATTTTCTTTCCCCTGCCCGCGTGCTCTGCGGGCTTTATCCGACCGATCCGCCGATGGCAAGACGCAGCAGAACGGCCGCAGTCAGCATAAGGACCGGCAGCTTGCGCCGAAGCCTTTTGCGCGCGCTGTCCATTGCCGCTTCCTTACTTCGCCAGCGCCCTGCCGAGCTCGCGGCAGGCCTCGAGCGCCGCATCGTCGGGCGCGTCGCAGCAGGTGACGCTCTCGCACACGAGGTTCAGTCCCGCGTCGCCGCAGTCCTTCTCCCAGCTGCGCATCCACTCACCGTCGCCCCAGCCGTAGGAGCCGAACAGCGCCGCGCGCTTGCCGCCGAGGCTGCGCTTGCACGCGTCGAACATCGGCTGGAATTCCATTTCCTCCAGCACCTCGCTGCCCATGGCGGGACAGCCGAAGGCGATGGCGTCGTAGGCGTTCAGATCGCCGGGCTGTACCTTGTCGGGCGTGAGCAGCACAGCCTCCGCGCCTGCGGCGGTCATGGCCTCGGCCACAGCCTTCGCCATGGCCTCCGTATTGCCCGTACCGCTCCAGTAAACAACAGCAGTTTTCATATTCGTATGTTCCTTTCGATGATGATATAGTATCAAACTGCGACGGCAAGCTGCTCGAGCTTCGAGCCGGTCTGCCAGAGTGCGCAGTAGATCTCCGTGCATTTCTTGAATTTCGCGAACAGGGCCTGCGCCTTGGCCTCGTCGCCGTAGACCTTCCACAGCCCCGCGCATTTGAAGCCGTTCGCGCGGTGGTCGATGAAGCCCTTGACGTCCTCGGGCGGATAGCTGAGGAACAGTCCGACCTCGTGCGGGAACTCTCCGCTCTCGCGGAAGCGGCGGATGAGCTGCGCCACGCAGCGCGCACAGCTCTCATTGGCGTAGCCCGCCTGGCGCAGCAGCTCGGACGCCAGCGCGTCCTGCAGGTCGCGCCGCAGCTCGGCGGGACGGTAGAGGTAAAGGAGCGCCTGCCCCTCCAGAAAGCGGATCGGCAGCAGGCACAGGCCCTTCGGCACCAGCAGCCGGTTCAGCCGCCGGATGTCAGCCAGCAGGTCCTCGCGGTCCTCACAGGGACAGGGAAAAAGACTCCCCGTCTTGATGCCAGCGAGCGTCGGCGCGCCCTGACGGATCAGAATTTCTTCAGACATTTGCTCTCGCCTCCTCCGGTAGTATTTCACACGACGGCTGCTTTCATTCCATCAGTTAAGCCACTCTAACCGTATGGTAAAAAAGAAAAGGCGTCGATTCCGACCTCTTTCACGTTTTGTTGGTTAAGGCGCTCTAACCAATGTTCTTTTGAAAAACCGCACCGGCGGTTTACAGCTATACCATAGCATACTCCCGCCGCCTTTGCAAGTCTTTTTTTCGCGGATGAGAAAATTATTCCTGCCGGCAGGCGGAGCAGGACCGCCGCTTCGGCAGTCCCGCTCCGGGCAGTTCTGTTATTTTTCGATGCGGTAGCTTTCCCTTCCGCCGTAGATGTGTACCGCGCGGGCGCGGTAGATGTCCAGAACGGCGCTCGCCAGCGCGTCGGGATCGTGGCGGGCAAAGTCGCCGGACGGCGACGCCAGCGGCCGCTCGACCAGCTCGACGCCCATCTGCGCGATGCGTTCACGGTCGACCGTCAGCGCCTCCGCGCCCTCGGCGCGGTAGCGCTCCGCCAACTCCGGCGGGATGGGAGAGGAATTGGCAAGGCACAGCTCCACCATGTCCGCCGTACCGTGGCGCAGCAGCGCCGCCAGATGGTCGGCGGCGGTGTAGCCCTCGGTCTCACCGTCCTGTGTCATGATGTTGCAGACATAGATCTTCTGCGCGTCGGACGCGGCGATGGCCTCCGCCACGCCGTCCACCAGCAGGTTCGGGATGATGCTCGTGTACAGACTCCCCGGCCCGAGGAGGATGAGGTCCGCCGCCGCGATGGCGTCGAGCGCATCGGGGAGCGCCTTCGGGTGCGCCGGCAGAAGCTCGACGTGGTCGATGCGGCAGTCCTGCTGCTTTTTGAAGCCGAAGATATTGCTCTCGCCGACAACGTAGGCGCCGTTTTCAAAGGTCGCCGTCAATCGCACGTCCGTCGTCGTGACCGGAATGACCGTGCCGCTGATGGCAAGCACCTGCCCCATGCTGCGCACCGCCTCGTCAAACGAGCCGGTGACGCCGTTGAGCGCCGCGAGCAGGAGATTGCCGAAGCACTGCCCGCGCAGCGTTCCGCTCTCAAAGCGATAGGTCAGGAGCTGCTGCATGACCGGCTCGGTGTTCGCGAGCGACTCCATGCAGTGGCGGATGTCGCCGGGCGGCAGCATCCCGATGTCCCGCCGCAGCATACCGCTGCCGCCGCCGTCGTCCGACACGGTGACGATGGCGGTCAGATTTTTCGTGTATTTTTTCAGCCCGCGCAGCATGGTGGAAAGGCCCGTGCCGCCGCCGATGGCGACGATATGCGGTCCCTGCGCCCACAGCTGACGGCTCGGAAGCATCGCGCTCATACGCAGTCCTCGTTTCCGCGCCGCCCACAGCGGACCGGCGCAAAAGACTTTTCGATTTTTAAGGCAGCACCGCACAATTTGGCAAGCCGATCCGGCGAAGCGCGCAGACGCAATTGCGCGGCGATGCCTTAAGATTATACCACTTTCTTTAAGACTGCACAAGCACCCTTGTTTTTTTCACCGCCGCGTGCTACACTCAGGGCGTACTGTTCAGAAGTCGCAAAGAAAGGCAGATCGCTGTGCTATGACCTATTTCTGGGAAACCGTTGACACCATCGCGCCTGGCCTCGGCTGGCCGCATTTCGGCCCCTTCCATCTCGCCGTGCTCGCCGTTTTTCTTCTGCTCGGCGCCGTGCTCTGCCGCGGCTATTGCGGCATGGACACGGACAAGCGGCGCCGCTGGCGGCGCACGGTCGCGCTGCTGCTCGTCGCGGACGAGCTTTTCAAGGACTTCGGGCTGCTCTACGGCGGCAATTTCAGCCTCGATTACCTGCCGCTGCACCTGTGCTCCATCAATATCTTTCTCATCGCCCTGCACGCCTGGCGGCGGCCGAAGCTGCTCGACACCTTTTTGTATTTCGTCTGCCTGCCCGCCGCCTGCGCGGCGCTGCTCTTTCCGACGTGGGCCCCGCTGCCGCCGCTCAACTTCATGGTGATCCACAGCTTCACCGTGCATTTCCTGCTCGCGCTCTATCCCCTTGCGCTGACCCTCTGCGGCGACATGGACCCGCAGCCGCGCGCGTTCCCGCGCTGCTTTGCCCTGCTCGCGGCGATGGCTGTGCCGATCTGGTTTTTCAACCGTGCGTTCGGCACGAACTTCATGTTCCTCATGCGCGCCGACGAGGGCAACCCGCTCAAGCTCTTTGAGCGCTTCGGCAGCCATCTGCTCGGCTACCCCGTGCTCCTCGCCGCGGTCTTTGCCGTGATGTATCTGCTGCTGCGCGCGCTGCGCCGCCGCACCGCCGTGCCCGCCGGCAAATAAAGCCCTCCGCCGATCCGACCCGTCCCGCAGGGGACGGGTTGTTTCATTTGTGAACTTTCTGTATCATTTCATTTTCCCGCTTGACAAGAAAAAATGTTTCGGCTACAATACGCAGGTCAATAGGTCGCATACGACGTAATTTTATTTCCGAGGTGAGGAACCATGTGCAAACGATCCGTCCCCAGGGGACTGCGCTTTGCGATCCTGCAAAAAACCATACGCCGGCAGATGGACGAATACGTCCGCGGGACGGGGCTGACCGGCACGCAGGTCGGCGTGCTCGGCGAGCTTGGCCGTCTGGAGCGCGAGAGCGCGGGTGAGGTGACGCAGAAGGCGCTGGAGGCGGCGGCGCACGTCACGCATCCGACGATGACGGAGCTTCTGAAAAAGCTGGAGAAAAAGGGCTTTGTCACCTGCCGCACCAGCGAAAAGGACCACCGCTGCAAGGTCGTCTCCGCCACCGAGAGGGCGCACGAGCTGCATCATGCCATCGGTGTTTTCGACGATCGCGTGTTCACGGCGCTCTGCCGCGGACTGAGCGAGGGCGAGATTGCGGAATTTTTACGCATCACCGATGTGATGCTGGAAAACGCAAAAAATATGAACGACGCGCGGGAGCCTTTCCCGTGCGGGAGAGGATGTGATGCCGAATGATCCGACAGCTCACAAAATGTATCCGCGAATACAAAGCCCCGACGATCTGGACGCTCGTGCTCATTTTAGCCGAGGTCGCCATCGACGTTATCATTCCCTTTGAGACCGCCAACCTCATCAACGAGGTCAAGGCCGGCGCGGAGCTCGGCGGCATCATGCGCGTGGGTCTTGTGCTCGTGCTGCTGGCGATGATCTCGCTCGTGTGCGGCGGCGCGGCGGGCTTTACCGGCTCCAAGGCAGCGTCCGGCTTTGCCAAAAACGTGCGCCATGACCTCTTCACCAAGGTACAGAGCTTTTCGTTCGAGAACATTGACAAGTTCTCGTCCGCCTCGCTCGTCACGCGCATGACCACCGACATTCAGAATGTGCAGATGGCGTACATGATGTGCATCCGCATCGCCGTGCGCGCGCCGTTGATGATGATCTTCTCCATCATCATGGCGTTTATCATGGGTGGAAGACTCGCGCTGACCTTCGTGGTCATCGTGCCGGTGCTGGTCGTCGGGCTGTTCTTCATCGCGCGCGAGGCCATGCCCGCGTTCCGCGCGGTGTTCCGCAAGTACGATAAGCTCAACGAATCCGTGGAGGAAAACGTGCGCGCGGTGCGCGTGGTGAAGGGCTTCGCGCGTGAGAGCTACGAGACGAAGAAGTTCACCGCCGCAAGCGACAACATCCGCGGCGACTTCACGCACGCCGAGCGCGTGGTCGCGCTCAACTCCCCGCTCATGCAGCTGTGCGTGTACTTCAATATGGTGTTCGTGCTCTTCGTCGGCTCGAAGCTCATCATCACGAACGGCGGCACGACCATCGACGTCGGCCAGCTCTCCGCCATGCTCACCTACGGCATTCAGGTGCTCATGTCGCTGATGATGGTCTCCATGATCTATGTGATGCTCACCATGTCCGCCGAATCCGTCAAGCGTATCTGCGAGGTCTTGAGCGAGGAGTCCGCGCTCACCGATCCCGCCGCGCCGGTCACGACCGTCGCGGACGGCTCCATCGACTTCAACGGCGTGAGCTTCAAGTATTCCGCCGGCGCGGAGAAATACGCGCTGCGGGACATCGACCTCCACATCGCCTCGGGCCAGACCGTCGGCATCCTCGGCGGCACCGGCTCAAGCAAATCGACCCTTGTGCAGCTCATCCCCCGCCTCTACGACGTGACGGATGGCAGCGTGAAGGTCGGCGGCGTGGACGTGCGTGAGTACGATCTCGACGCGCTGCGCAGCGCCGTAAGCATGGTGCTGCAGAAGAACGAGCTGTTTTCCGGCAGCATCAAAGAAAATCTCCGCTGGGGCAATGAGAACGCCACGGACGCGGAGCTTGAGGAGGCCTGCCGCCTCGCGCAGGCGGACGACTTCATCCGCTCCTTCCCCGACGGCTACGACACCCACATCGAGCAGGGCGGCACGAACGTCTCCGGCGGACAGAAGCAGCGCCTGTGCATCGCCCGCGCGCTGCTCAAGAAGCCGAAGATCCTGATCCTCGACGACTCGACCTCCGCGGTCGATACGCGCACCGACGCGCTCATCCGCGAGGGCTTCAAGTCCTATATCCCCGAGACGACCAAGATCATCATTGCCCAGCGCGTCGCGTCCGTGCAGGACGCCGACCTCATCCTCGTGATGGACGGCGGCGCCATTGCCGCCTCCGGCACGCACGAGGAGCTGCTCAAGACCTCCGGGATTTACCGCGAGGTCTACGAATCCCAGACGAACGGAGGCGACGAGAATGCCTAAAGTGAATCCGCACGCCGATCCCACGCGGCGCGATCTCGGCCCCGCCGCGCTGGGGCGCACGGTGAAGAAGCTCTTTTCCTATTATCCCGTGCTCGCCCCCGTCACCTTTGTCTGCATTCTGTTCTCCTCCATCGTATCCTCCGTTCCCTCGCTCTTCACGCAGAACATCATCCAGATCATCGAAAAGTGGTATGTCAGCCGCGACTGGGCCGCCGCCAAGGCGGAGATCGTGCCCTATCTCACGCTGCTCGTCGTGCTCTACGCGCTCTCCATTCTCTCCATGACGGTCTACACGCAGCTCATGGCGTATATGACGCAGGGTTTTCTGCATAAGCTGCGCTGCGAGATGTTCGGCGGGATGCAGAAGCTGCCCATCCGTTACTTTGACAGCCACCAGCACGGCGACATCATGAGCCACTACACGAACGACATCGACACGCTCCGCCAGCTCGTCTCGCAGGCGCTGCCCGCGCTCATTCAGTCCGGCGCGATCGTGCTCGTGGTGTTCTCCATCATGCTCTACTTCAGCCTTTGGCTGACGCTGGTGCTCGTGCTCGGCATCATCGCCATGGTCGCGGTCACGAAGAAGATCGGCGGCGGCAGCGCGAAATACTTCGTCCGCCAGCAGAAGGCGGTCGCCTCCACCGAGGGCTTCATTCAGGAGATGATGGCGGGTCAGAAGGTCGTCAAGGTCTTCTGCCACGAGCAGAAGAGCATCGAGGACTTCGACCGGCTCAACGACGCCCTCTTTGAGGACAGCTTCCGCGCGCAGGCCTATGCCAGCGTCCTCGGCCCCATCATCGGCAACATCGGCAACATCCTCTATGTGACGCTCGCGCTCGTCGGCGGCGTGTTCCTGCTCATCGGGCTGCCGAACGTGTCGCTCTCCGGCAAGGCGCTGGACATCTCCATCCTTGTGCCCTTCCTCAACATGGCGCGCCAGTTCACCGGCAACGTCAACCAGCTCTCCCAGCAGATCAACGCGGTCGTCATGGCGGGCGCGGGCGCGCAGCGCGTGTTCGCCCTCATCGACGAAAAGCCCGAGACGGACGACGGCTATGTGACGCTTGTGAACGCCGCGGTCGCGCCCGACGGCACCGTGACCGAATCTGACCGCCGCACCGGTCATTGGGCGTGGAAGCACCCGCACGGCGACGGCACCCTCACCTACACCGAGCTGCGCGGCGACGTGCGCCTCACCGATGTGGACTTTGCCTACACCGAGGGCAAGGACGTGCTGCACGACGTATCCGTTTACGCCGAGCCGGGCCAGAAGGTCGCCTTTGTCGGCGCGACCGGCGCGGGCAAAACGACCATCACGAACCTCATCAACCGCTTTTACGACATTGCCGACGGCAAGATCCGCTACGACGGCATCAACATCAACAAGATCAAGAAGGCGGATCTGCGCCGCTCCCTCGGTCTTGTTTTGCAGGAGACGAACCTCTTCACCGGCACGGTGATGGAGAACATCCGCTACGGCCGTCTGGACGCGACGGACGAGGAGTGCCGCGCGGCGGCAAGGCTCGCCGGCGCGGACGACTTCATCACGCGCCTGCCGCAGGGCTACGACACGCTGCTGACCAACAACGGCGCGAACCTCTCGCAGGGCCAGCGCCAGCTCATCGCCATTGCCCGTGCGGCGGTCGCCGACCCGCCGGTGATGATCCTCGACGAGGCGACCAGCTCCATCGACACGCGCACCGAGGCCATCGTGCAGCGCGGCATGGATCAGCTGATGGAGGGCCGCACGGTGTTCGTCATCGCGCACCGCCTGTCCACCGTCAAGAACTCCGACGTCATCATGGTCCTCGACCACGGCCGCATCATCGAGCGCGGAAGCCACGAAAAGCTCATCGCCGAAAGGGGCACCTACTATCAGCTCTACACCGGCGCATTCGAGCTGGAATAAGCAGAAAATCGGGGGTGGCACGGGCCGCCCCCGTTTTTTCGTTTCTTTGCCCGAAAGGCTCTTGCTTTTTCACGCGGATACGCTATAATGACTTCTACGAACGTCCCGTCAGGCTCTCTGTCGGGGCGCTGCTTTCTCTCACGGAATAAGGAGCCTGCTACGCTTATGGAAAATAAAGTCACCGCCCGCAATCCCATCACGGAGGGCTGCATCTGGAAGGGAATGCTGCTCTTCGCGCTGCCGATCATGCTCGGCTCGCTGCTCCAGCAGCTCTACAACACCGCCGACGCCGTCATCGTCGGCCGCGCGCTCGGCAAGGCCGCGCTCGCCTCGGTCGGCGGCTCGTCGGGCCGCATCACGAATCTGCTCGTCAACGCCTTTGTCGCGCTCTCGTCGGGCGCGAGCGTCATCGTCGCGCAGCACTTCGGCGCAAGGGACACGCAGCGCGTGCGCCGGAGCATCTGCACCGCCATGCTGCTCTCGGTAGTCTGTGGCATTCTTCTCACGGTCCTCGGCATTACCTCCGCGCGGCAGCTGCTCGTGTGGATGCAGACCACCCCCGAGACACTCGACGCCTCCGCCTCCTATCTGCGCATCTTCTTCCTCGGCATGGTGCCGACCATGCTCTACAACATGGGCAGCGGCATCCTGCGCGCGATGGGAGACTCCAAGCGTCCGCTTTACTACCTTTTCGTCTGCGTCGTAGCCAACATTGCGCTCGACCTGCTCTTTGTGATCGTTTTCCAATGGGGCATCGAGGGAGCCGCCGCCGCGACCGCTCTTTCGCAGGTCGTGTGCGCGGCGCTGGTCGTGCGCGCCCTGCGGCGGCTGCCCGAGGAGCAGCGTCTGCTCTACGACCGTGAGGAGCTTGACCGCGGCATTCTCCGCCGGATGCTCCACGTCGGCATCCCCGCTGCCCTTCAAAGCTCGATGTATGGCGTCGCCAACATCGTCCTGCAGGTCGGCATCAATATGCTCGGCACGGACTCCATGGCGGGCTGGACCGCCTTCAACAAGTTCGACGACTACTACTGGCCCATCTCCAACGCCATCGGCATCGCCGTCATGACCTACGTCGGGCAGAACTTCGGCGCGGGCGACCGCGAGCGCGTGCACGAGTCGATCCACAAGGGGCTGCTCATCCACCTGACGACCTCCGCGCTCTTCTCCGTCATCATCTTCTCGGGTCGTTACCCGATGATGCACCTCTTCGTCGGCGACGATCCGACGGTCATCGCCATCGGCGCGCAGGTGACGGCGCTCATCGCTCCCTGCTATGTGCTCTTCACGCTCGTCGAGGTCCTCTCCGCCACCATGCGCGGCGTCGGCGACGCGGTGGTCCCCGCCGCCATCACGATGGTCTTTACCTGCATCGTGCGTCTCATCTACCTCTGGGGCTACGCCTTCTCGCACAACTCCAACCTCACCATTGCCGTCATCTACCCCATCTCCTGGGTGCTCACCAGCATCGCCTTTCTCCTTTACTATAAGTCCCGCAAATGGATGCCCAAGGGCTTCCATTTCTGAAAAACTGCGCGCAGAGCCGTTTTCGGCCCTGCGCGCAACCGTCGATTGACAAATTTCCTGCCCGTCTTTCTTGTCCGCAACCGCAAAAAGCGGTATGCTCTGCCCATCAAACAGGCGCCTTTGAAACGGAGTACGGCGTCGCCGGCATGGTGCGTGAGCGGCAGAGGGAGTACGCCCCCACCTATGCCCGCCTGAACATCACCGGCACCGTGCTGTGCATTCTTGCCGCCGTGCCGCTCTTCGCCGCCATGTGCGTCTCCGCCTCCGGACTCTTCTACATCGGCGCGGTCTGCCTGCTGCTCGCCATCGTCAGCGTCGGCTGCTTCGCCTTCGTGCTCGGCGGCGTGAACCACAGCACCATGCAGGCGCTTCTGGAAGAGGAGGACTACACCCGCGAGAACAAGGCGAAAAGCCCCATCGTCGGCGCGGTCAGCGGCATCTACTGGCTGCTCGTCACCGCCGTTTACCTCTTCTGCACCTTCGGCCCCATGGGCAACGGACAGCCGAAATACAGCTGGTTCATCTGGGCGGTCGCGGGCGTGCTCTTCGGCGCGGTCATGCTGGTGGTAAAGCTCATCGCAAGGAGAAAGTGACCGCCGCGCGGTACATAGAAAAATGTCCGTTCTCCGAGAGGACGGACATTTTTTGCGTTTTCGCCTACAGGCATTCGGCACAGTAGGCGCGGATGTCGAACGCGTCCAGCGGGCTGGTCGCCTTGAGGTAGAGCGGGTGGTGCGGGTGTCCCTTGACCGAGCGCCGCCCCGCCGTGTACCACTGCGCGCCGTGCCGCTCGCCGATGGCGATCATGTCGGCAAGGCAGTCCTTGAGATACGCGCGCTGCTCGATGATGTTTCCCCACGCCGCCCACACGGCGGGCTGCTCGGACAGCGAGAGGATGTAGTCGAACGCCTCCATGTTTGCGCGGTGGAGCGCCTCGTTGCACACGCGCTCCATGTCGTTCGGGCGCGTCGCCCGCTGGGCATAGACGTTGAACATGAGGAAGCTGTCGTAGCCGTTGTTTTTCGCCACGCGCTCCACCGACTGAAGCGTAGGGTCGAGCCGATCCGGCTCGGCGGTCGAGGGATTGATGCCGATGCACACGAGCGGCTTTTCCCCGCGCGTGCCGAGAAGATATCGGTACTCCGTGTAAAAATCCGGCACATAGAGCCATTTCTCCGCGTCGTAGCCGCCGGACTGTCCGCTGCGCGCCATCGCCTCGGCAAAGGGCAGGATGGAAAGCTCCGCGGTCGGAGCGCTCGGGATGTGCGGCATGGTCGTTCCTCCGTTCTGCCGCGCCCGCGGGGCGGCAACCGTTTTCCGACATTTTACCTCATCCGGCGCCGTTCGGCAAGCCCGCATTTGGGGGCTTGACTTTTTTCGTCTCAATGGTATGATTTGTATAACAAATCATACTTTTGAGGTGAATAATATGAACGCTCCGAACGGCAGACACGCATGGACCGTAACGGTCGGCGCCAAGGGTCAGATCGTCATCCCCAAGGAGGCGCGCGACCTTTTCCACATTCAGCCCGGCGATACGCTGCTTTTCCTCGCCGACGAGGCGCAAGGCATGGCGATCCCGCCCAAGGCCGACTTCGCCCGCCTGTTTGATCTCATTTTCGGAGGGAAAGCGGAATGAACATTGCCTTTTTCTGCATCCCCGCTCACGGGCACACGAACCCGACGCTCGCCGTCGTGCGCGAGCTGACCGCGCGCGGGCACACCGTCCGCTACTACACGACCGAAGCCTTCCGCGCGAAGGTCGAGGCCGCAGGCGCGGTCTTTGTCCCCTTTGATGCCGAGGCCGCGCGCCCCGGCATGACCGCCGCCGACGGCGCACGTCTGGGCAGCGACCTCACCTTTTCCACCAAGCTCATCGTCGACCTCACGCTCGCCGCCGACGACTGGCTCAGCCGTGAGCTGACCGTCCACCGCCCCGACGTCATCGTGGGCGATTCGATGGCGTTCTGGGCGAAGCTCGCCGCGAAAAAGCACGGCATCCCCTTTGTCAGCTCCACCACGACCTTTGCCTTCAACCGCTTCAGCGCCAAGGTCATCGGGCAGAACGGCGCGGGCTTCCTGCAATTCCTGCTCGCACAGCCGAGGATCAACCGCCAGCTCAAGCGCCTGCGCGCGGCGGGCTACGCGGTCAAGAGCGTGTTTGACATCATCGCCAACGACAACGAGACGGAAACTGTCGTCTACACCTCGCCGGAGTTCCAGCCCTGCGCCGACACCTTTTCGGAAAAATACCACTTCGTCGGTCCCCTCCTGCGCCCCGCGCAGTCGTCCTTTGAAAAGCTGCCGGGACGCTCCCTCATCTACATCTCGCTCGGCACGGTCAACAACGATGCGCTCCCCTTCTACTGTGCCTGTCTTGCCGCCTTCGGCGGCGATCCGCGCTTTCAGCTCGTGCTCTCCGCCGGCACGCAGACAGACCTCGCGGCGCTCGGCCCCATTCCGGAAAGCTGCACCGTCCGCGCGAGCGTGGACCAGATGGCGGTGCTCGACTGCGCCGACGTCTTTCTCACCCACTGCGGCATGAACAGCGCGAGCGAAGGGCTGTGGCACGGTCTGCCGCTCGTCCTCTACCCGCAGACGCCGGAGCAGCACGGCGTGGCGAACCGCGTCGCCGCGCTCGGCGCGGGCGTTCCGCTCACGGACCCCTCCGCAGACGGCATCCGCCGCGCGGTCGAGACCGCGCTCACCAATCCCTCTTACCGCGAAAACGCGCAGAAGCTCGCCGACGGCTTCCGCCGCTGCGGCGGCGCGGTCGAGGCAGCCGATGCCATCGAGCACGCGGCGAACTAAGTGATTCCATGCAAAAACACGCTCCCGCCGACAGCGGGAGCGTGTTTTTTATGTTATGTAAACTCTTACAGCTTCTTCTCGCGGTAGTCGTGCATGATGCCCGCAAACAGCTCGCCGGTGGTCGGCGGCGTGATGGTGATGGCGTTCGCGCCCGCGCGGATGGTCTCTAAAATGCTCTCCTCCGTCGGCCCGCCGGTAGCGATGATGGCTGCGTGCGGGTACTGCTCGCGGATGTGGCGGACGATGCTCGCGGTCTCCGCCGCGCCGGAAACATTGAAGATATCCGTCCCCGCCTCGATGCGGCCCTTAATGTCCGACCGGTCGGACACGACCGTCGCGATGACCGGAATATCCACCACGGATTTGATCTCCGCGATGACCTCGTTCGGCATCGGCGCGTTGACGACCACGCCGTAGGCGCCCTGATGCTCGGCCTGCATGGCAAGACGCACGCTGCGGCTGCCGTTGGTGTACCCGCCGCCTACGCCGACGAACACCGGCACGTCGGCCACGTTGATGACCGCCTGTGAGATCGACGCCTGCGGCGTGAAAGGATAGACCGCAATGATCGCGTCGGCATTGATGTTTTTGATGATGGCAGCGTCCGTGGAAAAGGCGATCGACTTGATGCGCTTTCCGAAAATGCGGATGCCGCTGCACTCGCTGATGCAGTGTGGCAGCGTCAGCCCATGGCTGCGCAGCGTTCCGCTGTAGCTCGGCACATATTTTCTCATGCTGCACCTCCCATACCGTTCTTTGCTTTATGATAGGATTATATTATACAAAAATCCGTATGGGAGGCCATGAATAAATTGTGAACTTTTGTTAAATCGTCGTCAAGAAACCTGCGCCGCGCAGGCTCTCCGCGTGGACGGCGCGGGTGTGCGCGATGGGCTGCCAGCTCCGCGTGCGGCTGACGAGCGAAACGAGCTGCAGCGGCAGCCACGCCGCCATGAAGAGCGGGAAGCCCGCGACCGTCCGCACAATGCGGCGGTCGCGGTAGCCGCCGAGGTAGGCCAGCAGCGCGGCAAGCGCCATCAGGCCGAGCGTACTCAGGGTCAGCGAGACCGCGCCGGTCAGCGCAAGAGTCCCCGCCGTCCCCTGCACGAGCGAAGAGAGAATTGTGAGCGTGAGCGGCAGGAGCGTCAGCGCCTGCAAAAACGGCGCGTTGACAATCAGCAGCGCGTCGAGCGCGCGCAGGGGCGCATTCCCCCGCAGCGCAGAGACAAGCGGCGCGTCCATCCTCACCGCCACGTCCATGATGCCGCTGCACCAGCGGCGGCGCTGGCGAAGCGATACGGCGAAGTCGTTCGGCGCTTCGTCGTAGGTCAGCGCGCCAGGGACAAAGCAGACGCGCACGCCGTTTGCCGCGCACTGCGCGGCAAACTCCGCGTCCTCGGCGATGGTCGAGGTGTTCCAGCCGCCGAAGCGCTCAAGCACCGCGCGGTGGACGGCAAAGCCCGTGCCGACCAGCTTGGAGGAAAGACCGCAGCTCATGCGGGCGCGGGAGAAGAAGGTGTCGAAGAGCGTGAAGTACAGCCCATAGCAGCCGGAGAGCCAGGAGTCGTAGGGATTCTTCGCGCGCATCGCGCCCTTGCACACCTGCGCGCCCGCGCAGAAGGCGTCGTTCATGCGGGCGAGGAACTGCTCGTCCGCGACGTTGTCCGCGTCAAAGACGCAGAAGGCGTCATAGCGCTGCGGCAGCAGCCACGCGACCGCCTCGTGCAGCGCGTCGCCCTTGCAGCGCACCGGCTCAAAGCAGCGGAAGATCTTCGCGCCCGCGCAGAGAGCCTCCGACTCGGTGTCATCCGTGCAGTTGTTGGGGATCACAAAAATATCGTAGAGCGCGTCGGGATAGTCCTGCTTTTTCAGGCTCTCCACGAGCGCGCCGATGACAGCCTCCTCGTTGCGCGCGGCAACGAGGCAGGCAAAGCGCGTGCGCGGCGCGCACACTGCATAGCGCTTTGGCTTTCGCAGCCCAAAGAGCGCCACGGCGAGGAACCACAGGCTCGCCGCCTTCAGCAGCAGCGTTAAAATCACGATCCACATATTAAGCATAAGAAAAGACCGCCTCTCTCTTGGGATGAGCCAAGCATAGCAGACGGTCTTTTGTTTTGTGCTTTGATTTTCTTTAAGCGTTTTTTAAGACTTTGTGTCGAAATCGTTACTCCGTGCGCGGCAGGGCGAAGCCGACCTTGAACAGGTCGCCGTCGATGGCGATGGAGAACGTGCCCTTCTGCAGCTCGACAAGGCTCTTGGCGATGTTCAGCCCAAGTCCGCTGCCCTCGGTCGTGCGTGAGCTGTCCCCGCGCACGAAGCGCTCCAGCAGCTCGTCGGGGTCGATGTTGAGCGCATCGCGCGAGATGTTCTTGAACGAGAACGCCACCGTCTCGCCCTCGCGCCTCGCTGCGATGTAAAGCCGCGTGCCCGCGCAGGCATACTTGCAGGCGTTTGAGAGGAGATTGTCCAGCACGCGCCACATCAGCGCGCCGTCGCACAGGCAGTAAAGCTCCTCGTCCGGCAGCGTCACCACCGGCTCGAGCCGCGCGGCGGACAGCTTTTCGGCGTACTCGCCCACCGTCTGGTCGATCAGCTCGCGCACGCTCCGCCGCGCGATGTGACAGGGAATGTTGCCCGTCGACGCCTTGGACATTTCCACCAGGTCCACCGTCAGCTTCTTGAGCTTGTGCGCCTGCCGGTCGAGCACGGCGAGGTATTCCCGCTCCTGCTCCGGCGTGTGCTCGCGCTGAAGCAGATCGACGTAGTTCACAATGCTCGTGAGCGGCGTTTTGATGTCGTGCGATACGTTGGTGATCAGCTCCGTCTTGAGCCGTTCGCTCTTGAGCCTCTGCTCCACCGCGATGCTCATGCCGCGGCTGATGGCATTGAGGTTTTCGCCGTGGCGCTTGAGATCGAAGTACATATGCGAGGTATCGACCTGCGAGGTGAGGTCGCCCGCAGCGAGGGCTTCGCCGCCCTTCTGCAGCCGCCGCAGCTGCATCGAAAGCAGGCACGCCGCGACAGACAGCACCGCGATCAGCATCAGCAGCAGCCCGTCCGCGTGATTGCTCTCAAGCGCAAAGAGCAGCACGCCGATCACGCAGCAGCCGACCGCTGTGCGCCACACGAGCGGAATACCGCGCACGAAGCCGGCCAGCGCTCCCCACGCGCGGCAGAGCACGCGCCAGCACCACCTCAAAATCCGTCGGCAGAGCCGGAGGAGCCAACAGCAGACGGTATTCTCCCACCACTTCCCCAGTTTGATACGGGCGCAGAGCGTCGTCCAGAACGCAAGGAAAAGCGCATAGGCGAGCGCGGCAAAGGCAAGCAAAAGGGCGAGCACGATCGGATCATAGCGGTCAACGCGGCTCTCCGCGCTCTCCACCGCAGCAACAATGAGCACCCCGCCTCCGCCGAGAAGGAGCAGCGCATAGAGATCAAAGGGGAGCTTCTCCTGCCAGCCGGCGACCGCCTCCTCGCGCCCCGGCCTGCGGCCCGCGGCACGGGCGAGGAAGATGAAGAGGAACAGCTCCGCAGCTGCGCAGGCAATTACGACCGCCGCTGCGTGCGGCGCAAGGCGTGTCATTGTGTAGTAGAAGTCCCGCGCCCGGTAGACGCTGTCCTGCGCGGGATAGTCCACGGCGATGTAGCTGCGGAACACAACGCCGTCCTGCGCCATCTCACCCCACCAGCCCGTCACGGGAACGTCGCCTGTGCGGTGGTTATCGAAGAGGATGGTGCCCGCCTCGTCCTCGATCGAAAAACGGACATTTGTGGAGCGGTCGTCGGCAGGATACCAGCTGTCATACTTCGCCAGCACCTCCGCCTGCCCGTTCTCTGCATAATAGTGGTAGCTGTCGTAAACATGGCTCATCTCGCGGTAGACCGCGCTCGAGCAGATGCTGCTTTCATAAAAGTCTCCGCGCAGATCGCCGCTGTAGTTGAATGCGAGCGCTGCGCCGTAGCTCAAAAGCACCGGCACGAGCGCGACGGCGAGGAAAAAGGCCGCCGCCTTGGCCCAGAAGCCGCCCGCCCAATCATTCCTTTTCATGTCGAAGGTCCTCCATTTTATACCCCAGGCCCCACACGACCTTCAGGTAGCGCGGCTCGGAGGGGTTGATCTCGATCTTCTGACGCAGGTGGCGGATGTGTACCGCCACGCTCGTTTCGGCGCCGAGGGAATTTTCGTTCCACACCAGCTCGTAGATCTGGCTGCTCGAATAGATGCGCCCGGGCGACCGGATAAGGAGCTGCAGGATGTTGAATTCCAGCGGCGTCAGCGAAACGCTCTCGCCGTCCACCGTCACGCTCTTGGCGTCCTCGTTGAGCGTCACGCCGCCGACGGTGTAGATGCCGCGCTCCGGCGCGGTCTCCGGCTTTGCGCCGAGCAGCGTATAGCGCCGAAGCTGTGATTTCACGCGGGCCAGCACCTCCACAGGGTCAAAGGGCTTGGTGATGTAATCGTCCGCGCCGACGTTCAGTCCGAGCACCTTGTCGCTGCTCTCGCTCTTCGCCGTGAGCAGGATGATGGGCGCGTTGCTCTCGCGCCGGATCGCCGCCGTCGCGGCAATGCCGTCCAGCTCCGGCATCATGATGTCCATGAGGACAAGGTGGATGTCATTCTTCCGCACGGCCTCGACCGCCTCCGCGCCGTTGTAGGCTTCAAAGACGCGGTACTCTCCGCCGGATAAATAAATCTTCAGCGCGGCGACAATATCGCGGTCGTCGTCGCAGACTAAAATGTTGTGCATTGCTTTCCTTCCCTCCCTGCCCGACGCGGCGCCGCCTCTCGGGCTTTCCTGAGCTTACTCTACCACCGCAGCCTTAAAAGGAAAAGGGGGAAAGCCTTAATTTTTCTTTAATATCAGAAAATGCTTGCACTCCTCCGCCGCTTTCGCTATAATAGCAAAGTGCTTATCCGCACTCACGCGCATATCCGGGTATAGCGAAGCTGGTATCGCGCCTGGTTTGGGAGTGCCGTGGCGGTATCCGGGACGGGACAAGGCGAAACGCCACAAAGCCTTGCAACGCCTGCATTTTCGGGATTTCCCCCGGTTGCCGAAAACGGCATAAAAGTGGCTTTGACCACAGGAATGACCACAGACAGAAAAATCTTTATTTTTACCCCTCGCCATGGTATCATGGCAGAAAAATGAATATCCGGGTATAGCGAAGTTGGTATCGCGCCTGGTTTGGGACATAGTAGGACTTTGTTAAACCCATTTTTTGAAATCGCCGCAAAGCCTTGCGGCACAAGGGTTTGCGGGTTTCTGTTTTTCTGAAATTTACACGTTTTTGAAGCCAACCCACAATTTTGACCATAACTAGAAATGCTTTACGAAACCGCCCCATAATGCTATAATATAATGGGGTTTTATTGAATATCGGGGTGTTGCGCAGTTGGTAGCGCGCCTGCTTTGGGAGCAGGAGGCCCAGGGTTCGAGTCCCTGCACTCCGACCACCAAAAACAGGCTATTTTATTAGAAAATAGCCTGTTTTTGCAACTTTTTCCACCATATTCGCTCTGCACTTTCTTTTAGCATACCACATTTGAATCAATTCCATTTAATGCTATTGTCAGTACTTTTTGTATATAATCACGCTCGTTTTTTTCGCACTTTCAACTACTTTAATAATTTTTTATCAAATATAGCTTGACCACAATTATAATCACTCTTCCACCAGTGATTACCGTTTGTTTAATCGAGATATTATGCATCGCATTCACATAGGAATCCCGTTCTCTGTTCACCTATGGTTGCTTTGCCGGCGAATGATATAGGCCTATAAAGTCACCTTCACGCCTCACAAAGATAGGCTTGCATAAAAGGCGTTATCTTGATATAATACTATCAAGAAATTGATAAGGAGGGCTTTCTATGCAAATCAGACCATCCTCCGCCCTGCGGAATGAGTACACGCAGATCTCTGAGCTGGCAAAGGCATCCGGTGAACCGATCTTCATCACGAATAAGGGTGAAGATGATGGTGTTTATATGAGCATGGCAGCATACGAGGAACGGGAAAAAATGTTCCGACACCGCGACAAAATTTATGCTGCGGAACTCAGCAGACTGAGCGGAGAGCCTGTCTGCACGCCGGAGGAGCTTGACGAAAGAATGGAGGAGCTGTTCCGTGCCTACGAAAAGTAAACTGGTCTATCTTCCTCCTGCTCAACACGACTTCGAGGAGATCGTAAAGTATCACATTACCGAGGCAGGAACTCCCTACGCGCGGAAAATCTACAGTACGATGAAAACGACCATTAACCGTCTGCGAGATTTTCCGCTGATGGGGCAAACGCATCCGGACCCAATCCTTGCGGCAAGCGGTTACCGTAAACTTGTGCTGACGAAGACTTATGTTGCCATCTACAAATTGATTGGGGACACCGTCTACATTTATGCGATCGTCAATGGCACAACAGATTATCCGCGGCTGCTCAAGTAAGCGCTGCAGTCAGATGCAAAACAAAATACTCTATATGAAAGGCCGTCGCCCATCTGGGCGGCGGCTTTCTGCGTCTCCGGAGGTGAATTCAGCAACCCCAAAAGATACTCAGGCAATAGCCTACAAGTGATGGTTTTTTTGTAGCACAGATTTTATCGTCGTTTTTCTTATCGTCACTTTTTATCGACGCTTTTTTAAGGCAAAAATGTAGGAATTGGTGGTATACTATCCATATCCGCGAGTTCGGCGCAAGTCATGCGGGTTCCTATGATCCTTTCCGCTTGGTGATTTGGGAGGATGCTGCGCGAGAACTGATCGATTACTTTGAAAGGAGCAACTGACATGGATAAAGAGCGTATGGCAGAGTTAGAGAAAATCGAAGCCCATGGTGCCGAAAACGGCTGGGTTGCACCGATGACAGAGGAGGACCGGGAGTTCCTTGCATGTACCACAACGCAGACCGACGCAGGACGATGCATATCTCCTGTAACATGAGTATAGGTGTCCAGCGTAAAAGAAGCATTGGTATGACCAAGAATGCCTGACAGTGTCTTAGCATTACCAATGCGTTAATGATTTGTTGTGTAATGAAAGGAGCTGCGGAACGTATGCTGACAAACGAAATTGTGCTGAAGGTATTTTCTGACTACCTCAACCGCGATGCGGATTTTGAAGTTATCCTGACCAGCAGAGGCTACACGGTCATGGGTTTTGACAACCACCGTCAGGACTGGAACACCGTGGACTATTGCCCTACGCCCGAAGCGCTGCGGGACTCTCTGTTGAACGCCTATGAGAGCTTCCGCGAGCTGGAGATCACGGGTGGTGATCGTGATTTGACCGAAAAGGAAGAAGCAACGCTTGCCAAAGAGCGTGACGCGCTGACCGCACTTTGTGAAAAGGAGGCCGCAAAATGTTCATCCTGAAAATTCTCTTTGCGCCGCTGTCGCTTATCCTGTCCCTGTTCGTTTGGCTGTGCAGGGGCTGGGCAAACTGCAAGGCGTGAACACCGCTATGAAAAACTTCATCCATAGTTAAAGCGCAAGCCGGGGCGAACGCCTCGGCTTGCTTTCCTAAAATCGTTGTTTACTTTCTTGCTAATATCGAATATAATATTAGCAAGAAGGAAGTGATAACATGACCGCCTATGAACGGCTTGACCTGCTTTTTCAGCAAAACAATGGGATCGTCAAGACCGCGCAGGTTTTGGAAATCGGTATTGCCAAGTCCACGTTTTACGCTTATGCCAAGCAGCGCGGCGTGGAGCAGGTAGCGCACGGCGTTTATGTTTCGCCCGACGCATGGACGGACGCCATGTACCTGCTGCACCTTCGCTGTGCGCAGGCCGTATTCTCCCATGAAAGCGCATTGTTTTTCCATGACCTGACCGACCGGGAGCCGAGTCCGTATTCCATCACCGTCAAGACCGGCTACAATCCTGCCAGCCTGCAAGCGGATGGCATCAAGGTCTACACCATCAAGAAGGAATTGCATGATGTGGGGATCGTCACGATGAACACGCCGTTCGGGAATCCCGTTCCCGTCTATGATATGGATCGCACCATCTGCGATCTGATCCGCAGCCGCAGTGGGATCGAGATGCAGACCTTTCAGGATGCACTCAAGCAATACGCAAAACGAAAAGACAAGGACTTACGGAAGCTGATGCGCTATGCACAGATGTTCCGTGTTGAAAAACTCCTTCGGCAGTATTTGGAGGTACTCTTGTGATAAAAACTGCACGACAGCTCAAAGACTTGATCCGCAATCTCTCCAAGGACAAATCCGCAGATGCGCAAATCCTGATGCGCAATTACATGATCCATCGTTCCAGAACACAGTTTTTGTGTTCTGCGGGGATTGGGGCAGCGCCCCAACAAGCATGAAACAGGCGGGCTCCGTGTAAACGGAATCCGCCTGTTTTCGCAAAGTGGGTACCGCTTTGCATTGCTTGCCGCTTTCTTGCCCCCGTTCGCAGCCCCACCAAAACCGTGATCTTCAAGGCCAAGGCAGCGAAACCAGTTGAGGTATTTATTTGAAAATTTTACTCCAGACGGATTGACAATGTGCATTGCACGTTGTATAATCTTGATTATACATAATGCAAGTTATAAATTGGAGGTGTGCGTATGCCCGCAAAAGCAAAAGTCACAAAAGAAATGATTGTTGACGCAGCCTTTGCGGTCGCACGCGAAACCGGTGTGGAAAATATTAACGCAAGAACTGTTTCGGAAAGGCTACATTGCTCCACACAGCCCGTCATGTATCATTTTGCAACGATTGAAGAACTGAAAAGGACGGTCTATGCGAAGGCAGACCTTTATCATTCGGAATACCTTATGACCATGAAGAAACCGCCAAAGGGTGCTGCCCTTGGAATCGGAATGAATTATATCCGCTTTGCCATCGAAGAACCCCACCTGTTCCGCTTCCTTTTCCAGTCGGATTATTTTAACGGAAAGACTTTGCTTGAACTGATCGATGCGGAGGAACTTATCCCCGTTCTTTCAGCGATGCAGAGATCCTTAGAAATTGGCATGGAGCAGACGAAAACGGTTTTTATCACGGTGTTTCTGTTTGCCCACGGGTATGCAAGCATGATCGCCAACAATTCGTTGAAATACGATGAGGACACGATCAATTCCCATTTGGAGCGGGCATACAGAGGCGCAATATTGGCCGCGCAGGAAGAAGCGACATGAAAGAGCAATACAGGGCAATGTAATCCGCTTTTTCCCCATGTCGCTCCGTCCGAAAATCATAACATACTGACGCCTGATATGCATTGGATAATGCACATCAGGAAATGCACTTTATAATGAAAGGATGCGGGATATGGCTCCGAAAAACAAATTCACAAAGGAAGAAATGGTAGAGACGGCACTGCGGGTCGTGCAGGCGAAAGGGATCGGCTGTCTGACGGCAAAGGCAATAGCGGATGAACTTGGGACATCCACGCGCCCGATCTTTACTTACTTTGGCTCTATGGACGAAGTTAAGCAGGCGGTCTATGCTGCTGCGGTGCGTGTATATGACAGCTACACCAAAGCGGGCTTAAAAGAGAAAATCCCGTTTCTCGGCGTCGGAAAGAGCTATATCCGTTTTGCGCGTGAAGAACCGGAGCTTTATTGGCTCCTGTTCCTGACTCGGTCACCGGAGTACAGCGCCATAAATTCGATGCAGCATTTACAGTTACTTGTCCGTCCGACCCTGATGAACATTTACCATATCACCGCCGAAGAAGCAGACCTTTATTTCCGCAATTTATGGTTCGTTGTTCATAGCCTGTCCACGCTGATCGTGACCGGCGATTGCCCCTACTCCGACCAAGAGATTGGGCATATCCTAACGGGCTTCAGTATCAGCATTTGCAAATCCATCAAAGAAATCCCCGGATTTGCGGCAGGTACCTTTGACCGTGATGCTGAGTTTCGAGCATTGGTCAGCAAGGAAACAGAGGTGATATAAATTGGTAGAAGCTCTGAAATCAAAAATGGACTGGCTTTGCTGCCCCAGATGCGGCGGCAAAACAAGGACACAGATACGGCCACATACGGTGTTGGAGGATTTTCCGCTATTCTGCCCGAAGTGCAAATATACCTGTGTGATCCGTTTCAAGGACGGGAAAATTGAAGAAATCAAAATGCCAGACGCTTAGACGCAGTGCAATCCGAGATGATCGGTTTGTGCTGCGTCTTTTTGTTTTAGGGGAATGGGAATTGACCGACCGAACCACAAGCCGATATTGGGATTTACAGGGAGAAAAAGCATAAATGATGGGGATATATCTGAGTGGAACCGGAAACACAAAGCACTGCGTTGAAAATAAACTTCTGAACCCGCTCTCTCTGTTCTTCGTCGGCCTTTTCCTCGGCGCGCTGTCAAGATTATTCGATATGTATTATCCGAATTTGGGAGAAATCTTTTCTCAGATGTCGGTTTGGATTCTGTTGGGGACGCTGATCGCTATTTACAGCCCGACAAAGAAAGCCGCAATGCGGAACATCCTTCCGTTTTGCATCGGGATGTTGCTCACCTATTATGCGACAGCCATGCTTACCCAAGGTGTCTACGGCTGGACGTTTGTTATCGGCTGGACGATATTCGCCTTTCTGTCGCCGGTCATGGCGTATTTCGCATGGATGACAAAAGAGTGGGGATTGTTTCCTAAAATCATTGGCACTGGAATCGTACTTGTTTCGATTTTGTCCAGTGTTTTGCTCTTTGACCGTCTGCGCATTTATGATTTTGCCATTGATGGTTTGCTGATTTATTTTCTCTTTTTCAAGCGGATCAATCGAAATAGAACTTATAAATAGATAGAAAACGATTGGGAGGAATGATTGTTGTGCTTTCTCTTGCCACTTTATTTGCAGAATGTCGATATTTGCGACTGGCTATACGGTCAACCGACAGAGATAGAGGCGCTGCTGGGATACGATTTTCTGGAAGGCCGAGACTGGTTGCTGGAGCAGGCGTTTAAACTGCTGTCATAAGCAGCGAGGCTCGGAAGAATCCGCTTCCCTGATGTAAACGCCGCCGTACAGCGGAACACGAAATTTATGGAGGACTACAATATGAAAAACAGTGCATTGGTCGTGATCGACCTGCAAAATGACATCACGAAAAACTATAAGGAAATCATTGCAAAAGTCAACGAAGCGATTGACTGGGCAGAGCAAAAGGAACTGTGGATCGTTTACATTCAGCACAACAACCTTTCTGCGGGAACGAGAACCTTCAAGCCCGGTACCCGCGGTGCAGAGCTGGTGCCAGAGCTGAACGTCGTATCCAATCATATCTTTACGAAGGTAAAGAGCAACGCCCTGACCAGCGAGGCGTTTACCGCCTTTATTCAGGAGCATGAGATTTCCGAGTTTTACGTCGTTGGTGCGGACGCCGCAGCCTGCATCAAATCCACCTGCTACAATATGGCAAAAAGCGGCTACACCGTTCATGTTTTGTCTGACTGCATCACGAGTTACGATAAAAAGAAACTGCCGGAACTGCTGACCTATTATGAGAGCAAGGGCTGCGAGGTCTTAGAGCTTTCCGAGGTCGTCAAAAGGTAAAGATCATTTAGTATATTCCGATAGGTAAATAAATGAAACAGAAATCATTGACCATCACACTTTTCACCCTTTGCATTTTAGGGCTTGCTGTCTCTTTGACTGCTTGCGGCCGAGACTGCTTTGTTGGCAGCCGCACGGCAGAGACAGGCTCCTACCGATTGGACATTGACCGTATGACCGGAACCGACCGGTTCACGATGGAACTCCGCGTAGGCGATACGCTTGCGGTTCAATTTGAAACCACAAAAGGCTCTATCTACATGGAGATCAAGGAACCGGATGAAAGTTCTCTATACGCCGGTAACGGCAAGGGCGTGAGAGAGTTTACCGTAAATATCCTTGAGAGCGGGACATATTCCATCTATGTGGAAGCACATCACGCGAAAGGAACAGTTTACATTCAGCAGATGGATGGGACGAAAATCCGGGGCAATAGATGAAGCAGCGCTTGAGCTATATGCGGTGCAGGAGGAAATGACATGAAAAAGCTATATGAGAAAAACGAGCTGACCTTTGCGATTGTATGGATCGTGGTTTACTGCGTTCTGCAATCGCTGGCGAATCCGCTGAACAATGCCATCGGGGTCGCATACGCGGCAAGCGCCGCTTTCTGCGTTTTGCAGACGGTCGTTCTTTTCACCTTCATCCGAAAGAATAACCTGCTGAAACGGTATGGCCTTTGCAAATCGCCCGTTCCTGCACGGCGGTTTCTCTACTATGTGCCGCTTGTAATTCTGGCATCGGGAAACCTTTGGAACGGCTTCGCCCTCAATTATTCACCGGCTGAAACGGCCTGTCGGATCGTGTGTATGCTATGTGTTGGTTTCTTGGAGGAAGTGATCTTCCGGGGTCTGTTGTTTAAGGCCATTGCAAAGGATAATATCAAATCCGCCGTTATTATCTCCAGTATGACTTTCGGCATCGGACATATCATCAACCTGTTCAACGGCAGCGGTATGGCTCTGGTCAATAACCTGTGCCAGATCGTTTTTGCCGTCGCGGTCGGTTTTCTGCTGGTCACGATCTTTTACCGCGGCGGCAGCCTGCTCCCCTGCATCCTCGTCCATTCCGCCATCAACACGCTCGGCACTTTTGCGAATGATATGAATCTTACCACGGAAACGCACCTGCTCCATCTCGCCGCTCTGATTGTCATTACGGTCGCCTATACGCTGATCCTGACACGGACGCTCCCGAAAGCTCAGCAGGCAAAAAGGAATTGACGTGGATAAGGGAGAACGATATGCAAATCAGCCAGTTTTTTGTGAATGGAGATATAAAAGGCGCGATTGCCTATATGCGCAATTACGAGGAATTCAAGGACATTCTTCCTGCGTATGTGGCGATTTTTGAAGATCAGAAGTACCGCACATACGAAATACCTGACAATCTCAACGACATCCTGCGTCTGTATCAGATTTATTTTCGGAACACCTTTTATTGCGGCTCACCGGAGGCGGAGGCCGCAGACAAACTGCGGACAGGGCTGAAAGCACTTCTAAATACACCGGATGCAGGCGACGGACTCCTGACAGAGCAGCTTCAATCGATGTTTGGGTCGGAGGGCTATCATGCTTTTTTCGGAAAAACGCAGGGATATTACGGCCCTTATGTCTGGCGGAATACGGTTCCAACTACCTACCGCGTTGAACTTCCGGACGGAACGGCAGAATATACGGTCAACATTCTGAAAGACTTCGTGTTTCGGGGCTGGATGGATTATCTGACCTTCGGCCGGTATGGTACGGGCGGCTGGGCTTCGCCCGACGGCACGATCAACTGCATCGAGCAGGCGTATGATTTTGAGAGCGAACGGTTTCTTGTTTCGCTTCTGAAGCATGAAGCGCAGCACACCGTAGATATGAAACGATTCCCGGAGATCACCCACGCAGAGCTGGAATACCGGGCAAAGCTGGTGGAGCTTCACTATTCCAGCGATTTGAGCCTGCTGCAAAAGTTCTTATCGGAAGCGGATGAGAACAAAACAGACGACGCTCACGCGATTGCCTCTGTGCGGATTAAGCGCGAGTTTGCAGACACGGATCAAAGGTCACTGCCCTGTGTCCAGACGCAGGCGCTAACGCTGCTTCATGCTCATACGAGAGAAATGGAAGAAAAATATGGAGGTCAACGGAATGAATAACAAAGCCAGCATTACCGCCCTGATGAGTTCCTTCGGACGGGCGTTTCATGCAGAAAATGAAGAGCATCCGGTTTTCGGGGATTTCCTTGCCAAAGAGCTGATGACAGCAGAAGAATATGCCGCCGTTCAAAGCTATCTTCTCGGCGGAGCGCAGTTCCTTGAGCCGGAGATCGCCCCTGCTGAACAGACACCGAAGGAGCTGCTGCGCCAGCTCATAAATACGCACATCGCGCCGTCGCCGCTCTGCCGTGCAGCCTACACGGAGAAGGCTTTGAAAACCGCCGTTCTGACCGGCACAAAGCAATATGTTATCCTCGGCGCAGGTATGGACACCTTCGCCTTTCGAGAGCCGGAGTTTTTAGCGAAGTACCGGGTATTCGAGGTCGATCATCCTCTGACGCAGGCGGACAAGCTGGAACGGATCACCCGTGCCGGTTGGACAGCACCGAACAATCTCACCTTTGTCCCCGTGGATTTTACAAAGGACAGCTTGGCGGAACGGCTGATTACTGCCGGTTTTGACCCGTCTGTAAAATCCTTTTTCTCATGGCTCGGTGTGACCTACTACCTTTCGGCAGAAGCAATCGACACGATGCTCTCTGCACTGTCCTCGATCTGTGCGGACGGCAGCACCCTTGTGTTTGATTATCCGGACGAATACTTCTTTGACGCGCCCGAAAAGCGTGTGCAAAACACCATTATGATGGCAAAAGCAGGCGGTGAACCGATGAAGTCGGCGTTTTCTTATGCGGAGCTTGAAAAGTTGCTGGAGAAGCATGGGTTTCTGATCTATGAACTGCTGACACCGGATGATATTCAAAGGGACGTGATCGACAAGGCCGGGGCAGATCTGAAAGCCTTTGAGCATGTCAATTACTGCCTTGCGGTCAGGAAAAATTAAATTCTATGGAGGCGAGGCACGGATCGGGGTCTATCAATCTGTGTATTCTACCGCAGAACTTTATCATGTTACTGACAAAGATAAAAACGCAACGTACACCAACGAGGTGTACCAGAGCCGGTAGGTAGCCCGGCCGTCCTATGTAAATAGGGTAAGTAACCTGCCCCTCCGGGTTGTCCATTCTTTGTTCAACAATTATTTTAGGAGGGATTCTTATGGACACAGTCAGTAAACTGACGGTGTATTTTGAAGAGCCGTTCTGGGTCGGCGTTTTTGAGCGGATGGAAAACGGCAAGCTGTCTGTATGTAAGGTTACCTTTGGCGCAGAGCCAAAAGATTATGAAGTCTGGGAGTTCGTTCTCAAGCACTATGACAGGTTGGTGTTCAGCGCTGCGATTGCATCTGAAATGAAAAAGACCGCAGATAACCCCAAAAGAAGGCAGCGTGAAGTGAAGAAGCAGATGCGCGTTTCCGGCATCGGAACGAAGTCCCAACAAGCGTTGCAGATGCAGCGGGAGGAAATCAAAATGGAACGAAAACAAATCAGCAGGCAGCAGCGTGAGGCAGAGAAACAGCGTCAGTTCGATTTGAAACAGCAAAAGCGGAAAGAAAAGCACAGAGGCCATTAGACATTTTATCTGACAACCATGAATTTGTGGAGGATAACTATTGTGGATAAAGCAGTTATTTATATACACGGAAAAGGTGAAAATGCTGAAGAAGCTATTCATTACAAGCCGCTCTTTAGTGATTGTGATGTGATTGGTCTTGACTATACTGCACAGTTTCCATGGGAAGCAAAAGAAGAATTTCCATTACTTTTTAATTCGATTTATACAAACTACAAGACTGTTGAAATAATCGCCAATAGCATTGGAGCGTATTTTGCTATCAACGCTTTAGCAAATCAGCAAATAGAGAAAGCATATTTTATTTCGCCCGTTGTAGATATGGAAAGACTTATTGCTGATATGATGATTTGGGCAAATGTTACAGAAGATGAACTCAAAGAGAAAAAAGAAATTCAGACAACCTTTGGAGAGACCCTTTCATGGGATTATCTTTGCTATGTAAGAGAAAATCCTATTATATGGAAAATCCCGACGCACATTTTGTATGGTGAAAAAGATAATCTTACCGCTTATGGAACGATATTTGAATTTGCACAGAGAACGAATTCAACACTTTCTATTATGAAAAATGGAGAGCATTGGTTTCATACGGATGAACAAATGAAATTCCTTGATGAATGGATAATAAAATCATCCAAATAAATTCCGATTTACGGAGGGGATTATGAAAAACACAAACCAACTGATCGGCTGCTGCGGGTTGGACTGTGAAACCTGCGACGCCAGAATCGCAACGCTTACAAACGACAACGCCCTGCGTGAGAAAACCGCTGAATTGTGGACAAAGCTCAACGGGGTTCCGATCACGCCGGAGATGATCAACTGCATCGGCTGCCGAATGGAAGGCGCAAAAACGCCGTTTTGCGACAAGCTCTGCCCGGTACATAACTGTGTCCGCGAAAAGGGACTGGATACCTGCGCAGACTGCAGAAAAATGGAGGAATGCCCGACACTGGGGCAGATCGCTGCAAATAGCCCGTTTGTCTTGGAAAACCTGAAGCAGTTGAAGCAGGCCAATGTCTGATGCAATGGCGGTAAACAACGCAGAATTTCGCGTAATCAAGCTCCTTGGGAAAGGAAAAGGCGGCTACTCCTATCTTGTTACAAACAGAACGACGCAATATGTTCTGAAACAGATCCACCATGAGCCTTGCGAATACTATGCGTTCGGGGACAAGCTGCGCTCTGAGTTGCGGGACTATGAGACGCTGCGCAAGCTGGGAATCCCAATGCCCCGACTTCTGGCGGTGGATGCCCCGCAGGAGCGCATTTTGAAGGAATACATCGCTGGGGCAACGGTGGCGGAGCTACTCAAAGAGGGACGGATGGAACCCGACTGGCTTGCGCAGGTACAGGCCATGTGCAGCCTGCTATACCCGGCTGGACTGAACATCGACTACTATCCCACCAACTTCGTCCCGTGCGACGGAATGCTTTACTACATCGACTACGAGTGCAACACCTATATGGAGCAATGGGACTTTGAACATTGGGGCATCCAGTATTGGACTGCGCAGGCAGTGGAAAGGACGGAGGAAACATGAGAATCCCTTTGGAGGACAGGCACCTCTATGCTTTACTGGCGCTTCTCGTACTGGCGGTTTTCTACGGCATTTATTTTGCAAAGGTGCTGGCACAAAAGCACCGCGGTATCCAGACCCGGCAGATCGGGCGCAGAAAGGAAAAATCCATTCACACGGTTGAAGTGCTGATGTGCATTGCGACGCTGGGTGCGCCCATCGCACAACTTCTCTCCATCGCTTTCGGTTGGGGCTATCTTCCCGCGAACACACGGTTTACCGGCTTCTGCGTCGGGATACTGGGCGATGGCATTTTTCTTCTTTCCGTTCTGTGCATGAAAGATAGCTGGCGGGCGGGTATTCCCGACAAGGATAAAACGGAGCTTGTCACCACCGGCATTTACCGTTTCAGCCGCAACCCGGCGTTCCTCGGCTTTGACCTCATGTATGTCGGTGTCCTGCTGCTGTACGGAAACCTGCTGACGCTCAGTTTTTCTGCCTTTGCCATCGTCATGCTCCACTTGCAGATATTGCAGGAGGAGCGATACCTTGTGAACACCTTTGGCGCGCCGTATCAGGAGTATTGCCGCCATGTGTCCCGGTATTGGGGCAGAAAATAAAGACCTTTTCAGGAGGACAGATCATGTCAAAACGAACACGACAATACATCGGAATTCTGGCTGCACTTGCTGCCTACTACCTCGTTCACGAGGGAGCACATCTGCTGTATGCCCTGCTCACCGGCGTGTTTAAGCAAATTAGGCTTATGGGACTTGGCGTGCAAATCGACATATATGCCGAGCATATGACAAATATGCAGCTTGGAATCTTTTGCCTTGTGGGTGCGCTGGCGACTTTCTGCGTCGGATACCTGCTCGCGGCACTTGCAAGGAGCATCTGCCATGCCAAAAGCAAGCTGCTTCGTGCGGTGCTTTACTACATAACGATTGCCTTTCTGCTGCTCGATCCGCTGTATCTAAGTGTCCTGTGCGGCTTTTTCGGCGGTGGGGATATGAATGGCATCGCCCTTCTTTGCCCGGAGTGGGCGGCAAGGTGCCTTTTCGGTGCGCTGCTTCTTGTCAATGGACTGGTATTCTGGAAGCGGGTACTGCCTGTCTACCGGCAGTCTTTTGCCAGACAATAGAGGGCAAGAGAAACTATAAAAAACGCTTCTAAAGAATCATTAAGGTATTGCGGCAAAGGAGAATAGTATGCTGAAAATTGAACACTTATCAAAAAATTATGGGGACAAAAAGGCTGTAGACGATTTGAATCTGCACATTGCCCCCGGCGAAATCTATGGCTTTATCGGTCATAACGGCGCCGGCAAGACAACGACGCTGAAATCTGTGGCGGGCATCTTGCAGTTTGACACCGGAGAAATCTATATTGACGGAAAATCCATCCGGACACAGCCGCTGGAATGTAAGCGCAGCTTTGCCTACATCCCTGATAATCCTGATCTGTACGATTACATGACAGGAATCAAATATCTGAATTTCATTGCGGATATTTTCAATGTCAGCGCCGCAGACCGGCAGATGCGTATCCGTAAATACGGAGACCTTTTTGAACTGACGGACGATCTGGCGCAGCCCATCGCCGCCTATTCCCACGGCATGAAGCAGAAGCTGGCGATTATTTCTGCATGGCTGCATCAGCCGAAGCTGATCCTGATGGATGAGCCCTTTGTGGGACTCGACCCCAAGGCATCCCATCTGCTCAAGGAGATGATGCGGGAGGTCTGTGATGCAGGCGGTGCGATTTTCTTCTCTACCCATGTGTTAGAGGTGGCGGAAAAGCTCTGCGACAAGGTGGCGATCATCAAGGGCGGAAAGCTGATTCGCTCCGGTACCATGGACGCAGTAAAAGGCGACGATTCTCTGGAGGATGTATTCTTGGAGCTGGAGGAAGAATCATGCTGAAGCTTTTGCTGAAGAAACAGCTGCTTGAAATCTTTCAAGTCTATTATTACGATGCCAAAAAGAACAAGGCTCGTTCCAAAGTTTCGACCGGCTTGCATTTTCTCCTGTTCGCTTTACTGGTTTTTGGGCTTTTGGGCGGAATCTTTACATTCCTCGCTGTGAAACTGTGCGCTCCCCTGATTGCGGCGGGAATGAACTGGCTGTATTTTGCGCTGATGGGGTTGATCGCTGTACTGTTGGGCGCTTTTGGCAGCGTGTTCAACACCTATGCGGGTCTGTATCTGCCGAAGGACAATGATTTACTTCTGTCTATGCCAATTCCCATTTCGGCATTGGTGGGCGCACGCTTGTTCGGCGTCTACCTGATGGGACTTCTGTATTCTGCTGTTGTCATTCTCCCAGCGGTCATTGTTTACTGGGTCACGGCGGGTGTTACGCTACCGGCAGTTCTGGGCGGCTTGTTGATAACCTTGCTGATTTCTGTATTTGTCCTGACCATATCCTGTGTGCTGGGATGGATCGTGGCCAAAATCAGCCGGAAGCTGAAGCACAAGAGCCTGATCACGGTTCTTATTTCGCTGGTGGTTATCGGCGCATATTATTTTGTGTATTTCAAGGCACAGGGCATGATTCAGGATTTACTGGCAAATGCCACGGTTTATGGCGCACGGATCAAAGGCGCTGCCTATCCAGTGTACCTGTTTGGAAGTGTTGGAATTGGCGATGTCCGGGCATCCGCAATTGTCTCTGCGGCGGTTGCTGTGCTGTTTTCACTGATGTGGGTACTGCTTTCCCGCAGCTTTTTGCGGATTGCAACCGCTACGGGAAAAGTGGCACGCAGAGAATACCGGGAGACGCACAGCAGGCACCGAAGCGTCAACACAGCACTACTGTGCCGGGAATTTTCCCGCTTCACCGCAAATCCCAACTATATGCTCAACTGTGGTCTTGGCACATTCCTGATGCCGGTCTGCGGGATTGCGGTGCTGTGGAAGGGTAGCGAGCTATTCGCCGTGCTGGATGCTATCTTTGCTGAAACGCCAGACAGTGTACCTTTGCTGCTCGGCGTGGTGTTTTGCGGTTTTGCGTCCATGAATTTAACGACAGCACCTTCTATATCCTTGGAGGGAAAAAGCCTATGGCTTCTGCAATCTCTACCGGTGGAGCCTTGGAGGATTTTTCAGGCAAAAATCGAGATGCAGCTTCTTTTAACCGGCTTGCCCATGCTCCTGTGTATTGTTTGCACGGCGGCAGTTTATCCCCTGCATCCGATGCAGCTGCTGGTGCTTCTTCTTTTTGAAGGCTCCTTTGTACTACTCATGGCGCTGGTTGGCTTGCTCCTTGGTGTCAAAATGCCGACATTGACATGGACAAATGAGATCGTGCCCATCAAGCAAGGAGGCGCGGTCATGATCACATTGTTTGGCGCTTTCGGATATATCGTGCTGCTGTTCGTGGGATTTATGCTCCTGCCCGGATGGATGCTGGGCTTTTGCAGATATATGAGCTGCTTTGTGGCTGCAAATCTTTTCTTATCCGTCTTGGCCTACCTTTGGCTGCGGAAGAAAGGTGTTGCCCGCTTTTCAGCTCTTTAATGGAAAAACAACAAGTTTTAGGAGGAACTATGAAACACTACAAGAACACAATCACAATGCTGTTGACCGCAGCGGTATTGCTGGTATCTGTCTTTATGACGGGGTGTACCAGTCCGACAGAGCCGAAGAACAACACCCCATCCGGGACAGACGCGCCCGCCGAATCCGACGGCTTTGGCGTGTATGTCAAGCTGGAGCGCGATGATGCCAGCTCTATCGCCCTGCACGGCGGCAGCAGCTTTACAAAGGTATGTGAAAATGCGGATGGTTCGCTGTTAAAGGCCGGTGAATGGCTTTTCACCGGGGACGATATTGTACAGCTTTCCCAAAAGGACAACTGCTCCGTCCTCTTTACCGTCAGTGCGCATGATGCCGACGATACGCTGCTGGGAGAAGGCACCTTCCTCTACGATGTGGCACAAGAAAAGCTGTATGTCACGATCTCTGAGGACGGCGTGACATGCTCCACCTCCGATGCAGCCGATGCCCTGGCAGATGTGCCGCCGGTGCTGACGCTGCCCATTCTGGATGAGATCGACCGGAATGTGACCATCGGAACCTCCGGTTCTTCGCTGCTGGCCGTGCAGGAGGCGGCCAAGCTGCTGGACTGGGGCGAGAACACCGGCCTTGGTACGGATGAGATCAGCGACGCCGCCTCCACATGGCTGGCTGCAAGGAACAATGACCTGACCGACTGCCTGAAAAAGCTGGAGCTGGTGGACGAAGCCTACCGGAAACTTCTGACTGACGAAGCACGGGAGCTGCTGGACAGTGCCGGGTGTGAAGATGTAGAGATCACTTGGGGCAGCGACCCGGTAGAGCCGGTGGAGGCTATCATGCAGGCGGCGGGGCTTCGCGGATGATGCGGGCAGCCAATACGAAGAAAGGAAGTCCTAAAGATGAATAACAGCTTGTTTGTCATAGAGCGCGCACGGGCAGAGGATGCCGCAGCACTCTTGGATTATCTGAAAATCGTGGGCGGCGAAACCGAAAATCTCAGCTTCGGTGCGGAGGGAGTGCCGCTCGACCTTGAAACGGAGCAAGACTATCTGCGTTCGCAGTGCGAATCAGCGGACAATGTGCAGTATCTCGCCAAGGTATATGGCGAGATCATCGGCACGGCAAGCCTGAACCGCAAGCCCCGGCGTATGAGCCATCGCGGAGAGTTTGGCGTCAGTCTGAAAAAAGCGTGGTGGGGCTGCGGTGCGGCGTCTGCGCTGACGGAAGCTGTTCTTGCCTTTGCCAAGGAGAACGGCTTCGAGCAGTTGAATCTGGAGGTGCGCAGCAGCAATGCCCGCGCCATCCATCTGTATGAGAAGTATGGCTTTCGGAAGCTGTGTACGTTTCCTCGTTTCTTCAAAATCAATGGAGAATATATTGATTTTGACCTGATGAATCTCGAACTGAACACAGCAGACGACCACATAGAGGGAAATATGAGATGAAAGCAATTACCGTAGAAGCATCTCTAAGTTTCTCTTGGAAATATTCGTCTGAAGAAACTGCATTTTTCAAGCGAGAAATGCTCTCTTTTTTCTCTACAAATATTGCTTGATTTTATATCACTTTGGTGATACTATTTTTACAGTGATACTTAGGAGGATGCGGAGATGAATCAGAAAATTACCCTATATCATGGCTCCGAACAGATCGTAGAATCTCCAACCTTTGGGTTGGGTAAGCAGAACAATGACTTCGGACTGGGCTTCTACTGCACGGAAAGCGAGGAACTCGCCAAAGAATGGGCTGTATCCTCTCTGCGTAACGGCTTCGTCAATCGTTACAGTCTTGATACAGAATACCTGAAAATTCTGAATCTGAACAATCCAGACTATACGATTTTGAACTGGATTGCTGTTCTGGTAGCGCATCGTCTGTTTTCTATCAAAAGCCCAGCCGCACAGCGGGCAAAACGATATCTGATTGACAATTTCGGCGTCAACGTCAATGCCTACGACCTGATCATCGGATACCGTGCCGATGACTCCTATTTTGACTTTGCTGCGTCTTTCCTAAATAACGGAATTTCCGTACAGCAACTCGCAAACGCTATGCGACTTGGCAAGTTAGGCGAACAGATTGTCATCAAGTCTAAATACGCCTTTTCGCTGCTGCATTACGATGGATTTTCTATTGCGGAAAAGGAAAAATATTATGTTCGCCGCAAGGCTCGAAATGATGAAGCCGACCAACTTTATTCGGATATACTTGAAGAGGAAACAGATGGTCTGTATATCCTTGATATCATAAGAGGAGGCATCCAAAACGATGACCCACGCATACCAAGAAATCTATCTGAGTAACGCGCAGGCATTACTGGGCGATGCTTTTGATTATGCTATCAACGCGTGTGGAGTTGCCGGAGATAGCTTTATAAAGCTGTTTTCCGTCAGTTCCGTCAGTAATCGGATTGAGAATGGTGAACCTTCATACCTTTTGGGGAAAAGCGGGATTGAAACTGCTGTTGATGTTCTCGTTGAGACTACGGGCAAAGCGCCGACCGCCAAGCCTCAAGCGAATTTCAGCCGTTCCAGAGAGTATTGGATCGGCTGGGCAGTCGCCTACTATCAATGGTTTTCCGGAAGAAAATTCAGTGATATTTTTAAGGTTCTTTCGTTTGAAGATTTGCAGCAGATGTATTCCCCCCTTCATGAAGCAGATGTCACTAAATTCGCTGATATTGTCGATGCTAAAGTGCGCGAATACTTCGCTGATACCAACCTCAAACGTATCCGCACGCTTTATGGCTGCACGCAGGCAGAGCTTGCCAAGCGAAGCAATGTCAGTCTTCGCTCAATTCAAATGTACGAACAGCGCAACAAGGACATTAACAAAGCCAGTGCGGAGACTGTTCTTAGCCTCGCAAAAGTCCTCGGTTGTACGATGGAGGATCTTCTGGAAACGTAAGTCCGTAACAAAAAGGGTAGTCTTTCCCTTAAAAAACTACACGAATTACGGGAATGTAATAGCTGTTAAGGGAAAACCATGATTTCATCCAGAAGGGGCAACTGACATGGATAAAGAACGTATGGCACAACAGATTATCCGCGGCTGCTCAGGTAAGCGCTGCTGCCAGATGCAAAACTAAATACTCTATATGAAATAACTCAGCCAACACGGAAACTTACGATGGGGAGCCTGTTCGATGGCATCTCCGGCTTTCCTCTGGCTTCGGTGCGGTGCGGTATCGAGCCGATCTGGGCCAGCGATATCGAACCATTCCCCATCATTTCAATCTGCCAATTTCCCCGAATCCTCCCCACCATGAACCATATCCATAATGAAAGGATCTCCCCGACCAACTCTGACGGAGAGGTCCTTTTTTAATGTCGAACAACTCTAGGTCGTCACCATCTTCTCTTAGGTGCTCGTTTCCTTACAGGCAGCCCCAAATCTTGCAGTTTTCTGGCTAGTTCATCGTCTTTGGCTACAAGCAACAAGTCCCTATCCATATTATTCAGTGCATGGAGGGCAGCTGCATAGGCACCAATGGATACTGTTGATGCTCCTTTCTCAATCGAGACAAGGGTAGCATGGCTGATTCCAGCTCTCTCGGCTACCAATTCTAAAGTTAGTTTACGTCGCAGACGAGCAAGGTGAATCTGCTCGCCCATCTGTGCAAGAATTTCTCGTGTCCGCGGCATAATAACTACCGTTTTCTTTGCCATACATAACACTCCTGCGAAGATGATACTCTTTCTGCCTTCTGAATTCTCTCGAATTATCCGGTCTTGCCACGACGCTAATCATCTATCACAAGACAATTTACCATTCCGCTATGTGCCGTACAAGCATCTATCGCAATTACGCCCGGCCCGTAGTACGGTGCGAAGTCAGCGTCATCCCCGAACTCGCTCCCCTTATTTTCGTATTTCCTATGCCCATATGAGGTATGCCAGTGTCCGCAGACGATTGTCTTCTCTTCGTCAGCGGTCTGTGCAGCATCGATCCCATTGAACCATCTTGCCTGCGCCCAATGGGCTTCATCAGCCTCTCGCCACGAAGCAATATAGCTGTAGCTCTTATCCCTGTTCGAAATGCTCGGGACCCATGCATGAGTAAAAACATAGTGCTCCGTTTCAAAGTAATCGAGCATTGCCGGGATAATCTTTTTGTAGAATGGCGTATTCTTTGCTGCGTCAGCAAAATCATAATTTCGGATCGATGCCATCACCGGATCAAATCCAGTCAATTGAAGCGCTGTATCGTAGGTACCATTCGACTTGTGATGACTGTATGGAAGCCCCCCATCAACGGTCACAAGCTCTACGAACAGGTCTTCATGGTTGCCTCGAATGAGTATCACTCTGTCCTGCTCCATTTGCTCCAGCACAAACTGCTGAACCTGCTTCGCTTCGTGCCCCCGATCAAATATGTCACCGAGCATGATCAGCTTGTGTGGAGTATCATCAGAAAAGAAGCCTGCCTTTTCCAAGGCAGACTTCATCTGCGTATAATATCCGTGTACATCAGAAACAACATAGTACCGCATAGATTCTTATTCTCCGCTATCGTCTTCTTTGGATAGTCTGTCTGCCAGAATCCAATCCTTCAGCTTAAAGCAGAACCACTCATCAATTGTCAAATCAAGCTCAGCAAGGGCAAGAATCAGACTTTCCAACTCGGCTTTTCCAAATCCTAAGTTTATGCTAATTGTAACGTAGTTTTCTGGAAGCTGCAACACATATCGTGCTTCATTACGCTCATAACGCTTTAGCAATTCCGGTTTACTTTCTAAGCACTCTCTGATTACGTCATTCATGTCCGCTCCAAGCCTTTCAATGTCCGAAGACTGACTCCCTCCACTAACGAGAAGACTGCCGTATTCTTCTCTTCAAGATACTCTCCGGATAAAACATAGGTCTTCGAAATATCCATCTGGTTTGTCTTCATAATCCCATGAACAAATCGCTTGCTGTTAATCCTCATTACGCACTTATGATCGGTAAACAGTTTTACCGGAACTCTGAACGCCATCACATCATCCTCGTCGCAAGGGAAAACGCTCAAGGAATCATGGTTGTCCGAGATTTTAATTGATACATGACTTGGCTTCCCCAAAGCTTTTATGACCCCTTTGCTCACGCTAATACAGCAGCGTGCCCCTTGCAGTGTCAATTCTATCGGATACATTCTATTGTCATTAGTTGCTTCTGCCATCACTGTCGCCTCCATTTCCAATTATCGAGCCGAGCAGAGTTTCCCTTTTCTTTTCTTGTTCCTGAATACTGATAGAAGCCGCCATCTCATCAGAAACTGTAGAGGTTACGATGTCACCGCTAGTATCCATATACCCAGATAGTGACTCAAAACTACTTCGCTGTTGAAGTGCTTCATAGTCCGAATAGCTTCTTCCGAGTTTCATTCGAATTTCATCAGGATAATACTTATTGATGCGTTTTTTCATCTTACCAGATCTCTTATCAAAGTACTCCTCAGGTAATGGATCGAACATAACAGCCGACGTAAGATCAAACACCAGCACAAGCCCACGTTCAGAGTTGGCAAGTCTGCCATAAACTTTATACCGGCATTCCCTATTCCATCCCACCATTTTATAGATACTCTGAACGTATTCCGGACATGAAATCGAACGATTAACCCACTTGTCTTTCTTAAACCTAGCCCATTCAATTGAAGATATTTCCTCTTCAGCGCAAATTGCCACAACCATCCGTTTCTTATTCTCGCTTAGCATAGGGAGTACATGCTGCACCCCCTCAAATAGTCGGATTGCTGACATGTTGAATTCCATCCTATTTGCACGAATGCTGACTGCTGGCTTTTTGATCATGGAAAAGAACATTTTAGGCGGAACAACATAGTCATCGAGAGATTCAAACTCGATGGCATTCTTTTTGCCCAATCGTTCTTGGACCAGTTGTCTAATCAGTTCCTGTTCTTTGGGCGTATACCCATCTGTCTTTTCTTCTGTAATCGTGCTTTCAGTAGCAGCAATAAGAGATAGTTGATTGTTGTCCATATTGTCCTCCGATTACATCGCATCATAGATTTGATCTAACTCATCAGCAATCTCCCCCCGAGATGGAATGATGCCAATAAAGGGATTGATCACTTTTGTACCATGGTTACGAATATCTGCCGAAGATACCGTATCAAGGACTTTGCTCCTTTGTTGCTTAATATCGTAGCTAACGCCAAACTGACCTTGCCAGTTCTCCGGATAAGCAACACGAGCAGCAAAGTCGGCCGTTTTCCTACAATCACTTTCCCTATAGGGAATATACTTAGCAGTTGAATCGGAGGCGTTGCTTGCATCAATCTTCTTTTTGTCCTTTCCAATTAAAATCTGCGGTTCATCAAGGAAGAAGAAAATGATTCTTTCGCCTCCTCTGACACGGGTTACTCCTCTAAATCTAAATCTGTACTTTCTCATCCAGTCGAGCTTATCATACACGGCATTTGAGAATGCTGAAGTGCGCAGTTGCAAACCTGATTTCTTATCATCCCACGCTACCGCATTGGGATTTGCAGCAGTACAGCTTCTGACTGCTATCACTTCTAATACAGGATGATACAAGAACTCAATATGCTTCTGCTGGTCGAGCTTATCCCAACAGGCCCCATTCAACTTCAGGGTTTTCCGAGAAAATGTAAGCTGCGGATCGCTGCGAGTCATGAACATAACGCCTGGTGCGATACGATAATCGTTCAAAGACATAGAAGCCACGTTGCTGTGTTCAATTCCGTTTACGATATTTGCTTGATGCTCCAACTCTTCAAACTCATTCTCATTATATACTTGTCGAGAAATATCCTGAAATGCCTGATTATCAATGCCGCTCCATATTGGTGAGATACTAACAAAGCCTTTTAGAGCTCCATTATCAATCACATAGACATCTGGTACACTTCCGAACTTATATCTACTGGCCCGCATCATATGTGCAGCTCTAGCGATTTCGGGGGAAACGATTCCCTCATGGTAATGTGGAATATAAGCTCCTTCTCTAAGTCCGTCATTCTTCGCTGTAACTTTCTCCTTGTAATCAATAACAACCCTTTTTCTTACTTCGAGATCCCCCCAACGCCGCTCATTCTCCATGATGGCTTTCACCATTGGCGCAGTCCATTCGGTGCGCCCGCGAAGGGTTTGGCGCTGTTTATCCGTCAGCACATCTGCAATTTCTCCTGCGGTGTGCCCACATAAGGTAGCTAAAAAGATATACTTTACCGTTTTCGCCTCTTCCTGCTCGATAACAAAGCCCCCCTCTATCGTATGTCGTAAGCCAAGCAAATCAGATAAAGGGAACTGTCCTGTGCAGATTCTCTGATCATAGGACAGAATCATCCGACGACTCTTATTGCCAGATTCCCACTCAGCAAAAAGGCCTTGCATTTGAAGCCTCTCGTTTATGTTTGGATCAAGTGTATATAAGTCTTCGGTTTCAAAATATACGCCAACTGGATTCGACGGGTTTGTTGTTCTGAGTTTTCGAACCTCTTCAATCAAGTCAGAAATATTTCGAGCAAATCGAGATACGCTAGCGCAGACAATAAGATCCATTTTCTTTTTTGACGCGTCTTCCAGCATCCGTTTAAATTCAGGACGCCATTTCTTTGAAGTACCCGATTTGCCTTCGTCACTGTATATTTCCGCCAACTCCCAATTAGGGGTTTTGGCAATTTTTTCTGTATAGTACTTTGTTTGATTCTCAATAGAGGAAACTTGCTCCTTGCTTTTTGTACTTACGCGAGCATAAACGGCAACCCGTTTATGCTCTTCGTCGCGAATAGTTGGAGTAGGCTTTGCCGGCCGAAAAATCGTCTGTGGCGGAACTGAATAATGCTGGATCCGCTTTTTTGTCTCATAGCGGTAGTATTCCCGATCAGCATCCTGGGGTCGCCACACGGGGAACTGTGCACCTGTTTCTCCTTGTTCGCCATCACGAATTCCCGGCTGCACATTCTTTTCATTCGCCATGTCATTTTCCATCCTCTCCTAAGTCTGCGATGGCGGAAACCACTCCTTTTAACCACTTTTGATGGTCTGGCGGATTAAGATAAATGTAGTCTTCAGCCATTTTTATCAGCGCCTCCCGCTGTTTGTCTTCATTTATGACAGTGTTAATGTTGAACTGGTCATCATCCGTTATGATGTCCACTCGGTCGCTCAGATTAAAAATGAAATGGAGCCAATAGCAAAACTCCCGTGTATTTGCCGCCAAATATCCTTTCGTTTCCGCAAAAATCAGATTCACTTTGCCATCCGCACAGTCCCGCATGAGGCGCAACATTTCAGGGCGTTTGACTGTTTCTTTACAGCCGGTAATATCGATATAGACATCGACGAGTTCGCCATCCTCAAAGTCACCAAAACGCCGCTTAAACACATTTTGATGAAATACTCGGATTTCTCTTTCATTGCGCAGATTCAGTTTTGCTCTTTTCACATAGCCACCAATCCGATAGTCTCTCTTTACTCCCGTGATAATGCTCATTCTCTCGGCTTCCTTTTTGAATTCCATACATAGTCCACAAAGATATCCCAGTTATTCATAATCTGCATATAAACGTCCACTTTGATTTCCTTGCTATTTTGATCATCGCACCATGGCCCGATGATAACTTCCCATTCACATTTCCCGCAGTAATAGTAAAAAAGCGAACGCCGCAATTCCTCGGCAAACGCATCTTTCTCCTCGTACTGACGCAAATGCTTCAGAACTTCCTCTCTAAACCGTCCATGTTCAAACACGTTTACCGGCCGGATCTCATGTCTTGTCATGCTATAGTAATAGACTTTCCAAACCAAATTCATCTCATATCTCCTTGTAATCCTCATTAAGAGTTGACTATTTCGGCTTGGGCAAACTCCAATACCAACTTCCTCCGGAACGGTAAGTTGTGACTTGGAGTTCTTTTTTTACTTTCTCAACAGTACGGCTGCCAACGCCAATATCGCCCAACCCGGCATATATCTCTTTTGCAGGTCGATCTTCATTCTCCAAAAGCTGAATCAATTTTGCGCGCGCTCGTTCTCGTTTGGTTGTCTTGACTGTGATACTGTCCATGAGTTCTGCAGTATTCAAATCGTATCTGCCATGCCACACAATCCCACCCTGCTCCTTAAATGAGAAGGCAACCGCTGGACCCTCTGGGGCAAGGCTTGACTTTATCGGGTATATATACCGGATTCCTGGCCGGCTCTCGTCTCTCGATATCATAAGCACACTGCGCGCAATGGCAGCAATATCAATGGAGCCAAGCCCACGATACAGTGTTTTAGCACCACTTCCTTTATTCATGTGACCAATCAGGATTACTGCACATTTATAGCGATCTGCAATACTCGCAAGTTTCCGCAAAACCGAGCGCATCTTCGTTGCGCTTTGCATATCCGTATCAGGGGGAATAAATGCCTGAATAGGGTCGATAATAAACACGCTTGCATGCGTATCTCTGATTGCCGTTTCGATTCTTCCATCCTCAAGTGTCAGCGCAATATCGTCATCTACGATATATGCTACTCTTTCACAGTCTGCACCTGCTTGCTGGAGTCTGGGCTTAATTGTGTCTGCAATGCCATCCTCTGCGCACTGATAGATTGCAACATGCCGTCCCGAGGTGGGTGAACCGTCCGGCATAGCCTGTCCTGTCGTAATTCGTGCCACAATATTCAGCGCAAATGTAGACTTACCTTCACCCGGATCACCTTGGATCACAGTTAGCTTTCCAAGCGGAATATATGGATACCACAACCATTCAATCGGTTCGGCGATGACATTTGAGTAATACTCGTAAACAGAGTCTTCCATTCCAACCTCACACTTCCCAAAAAGACACTGGTCATACATCATTTCTATTATGATGTAGCCACTCATCTACCGCCATCGCCATTTCGGCAACAACACACTCCCTATGAAACCAATTCGGCAAAAGTTGAACTTAAGATCGCACTATTCTCGCCCTTAACCTCGCAAAAAGCACACCCTTAAAAATGCGTGCGCCCTTGCGATCTTAGCAGAAAGAGCACCGCTTACACGGTGCTCTTTCACGATCCAGAGAGCAAAGCTTCTGTCACTTTGCACCTCTCTGTTTAGGTCTTCTTAATTGCTATGTAGTTCTAATAATGCAAGCGCATCTTGCAAGGCTCTCTTATCCGCCCGACGCATGGCCCTTATCATTACAACTTCATTTTCGGTTATGCTCGTGTCAACAACCTCATCATTCCCAATCAAATAGTCTACCGAAACGCTATACAACTTAGAAAGCTTCAGGAGAATATCGATGGATGGCTCTCGTTTGCCGTTTTCATAACGGCTGTAAACAGATGGCAAGCAGCACAGATAGTCTGATACCTCTTGTACTTTGAGTTTGCGATTGATTCGTATTTCCTTCAGGTTCATGTATGCCTCCGCATTCCGAGATAGTGCGAAGAGACACGAAGCAATTACCCCAACGGAATATGCTACTACCAATTCGGTATTCGGTCAATGAGCCGTTTACCAATACGGTAATACGTCGCATTCCGTTCCGGTAGTATAATTAAATAAGCAACATTGGGGAGGAGGTCATGCCTGTGAACATAAAAGATATCCGGTCTCGCAAAGGGCTTACACAGGCTGAAGTAGCCTCCGTTTTAGGCGTGTCCTCCGTTGTATATTCTCGATATGAAACGGGTTCCCGGCAACCTTCCATCGACATTCTAATCCAACTAGCAGATATCTTTGGTGTAACAGTTGACTATCTGCTTGGAAGGCAAGATATAGAGGATTCCACTCTGTCGGAATATGAACTCAGTCTGCTGGTTGCTTCGAGAAAGGCTGATGAACGAGCAAAGCAGGACGCTTTGAACATGCTCCTTGCCCACACCGTAAAATCAAATCAGAATGACTAAGAGGAACTGTAGTTTACAGTTCCTCTTTTCCATTCCTATTGCTTTTTAGTGTGTCTTCCCTTTTTGCCTTTAGCTTTTTTTAGCATTGCAAGTTCCTCTTTACTTGCGCGAATCAGCTGCGCAAGTTTCAACTCACATTCTTCTCTCGTTGTTGCATAGACATTGCGAGATAATCTCTTCCCGTCAATCCATTTTGGTGACCAACGGCCTTCATATAAATGATCATTGATTTCCGAGATGCACCCTGTACCCGGATGCCTTCTGGTCGTATTAAGGACTGGTTTGAAATCATCTTTAGGCTTGTCATCCACCTTTACTGTTGATCTTGAATCCAATTCACTCGCCTTGCCGATACTCCTATCGATACTTCGCGCCGCCTCAATTTGCATATCCGTTGTAATGTGTGCGTAAATGTCCAGTGTAATATCTGAGGACACATGTCCCAACACAGCAGATAACGACTTTACATCCATTCCTTGTTCTAATGCGAGCGTAGCAAAGGTGTGGCGCAAGTCGTGGTATCTCACCTGTTTACATCCAGCCCTTTCAAGAATTCCATGCAGTTTCGTTCCCAGAGAATGAGGATCCCGTGGCTTGTTATCATCATACAAAGAAGGAAACATCCATTTCGATGCAACTGTAAGCTGATAGTCACGCAGAACACGAAGAACGCTCTCGGGCAGAATGATTGTTCGTATTGAAGCTTTAGTTTTCGGCTTTATAACCATGAGTTCCCCATCCACTCGATAGACTTGTTTATCAATCCGGAGTTCTCCAGTTTCAAAATTAAGATCTTTCCACTGTAGCGCTATTATTTCACCACGTCTCAAGCCACTTGAGAGTTCCAACAAATACAATGGCAGCATTCCCTCAACCCGAGCTTGTATTAAAAAACGGCGAACTTCTGCCGCTGAAAGCACTTTCATCTCGCCTGACTTTTTAGGTGGAAGTTTACATCCTATTGTCGGATTCACCGATATGAGATTCTCAACACACGCTCTTTCTAAAGACGATCTGCATATGGCATGAATCGTCCTGACAGAGCGATCAGAAAGTCCATTTCCATATACATCCCGGTGAGTAATCCGACCATTCTTCTTCATCTTAGAATAAAACTGCTGAACCTTTGCCTGCGTAATCTGATTCAGTGAGATATTGCCGATATTCGGAATGATATGATTGTAAATGAAATTCTCATAGTTTTTCTGAGTTGTTACTCGAAGTTTTGGCTTACAATAGAGCTCATACCAGATTTCAATCCAACTTGAAAATGCCATTTCAGGATCCAACTTATCCGACCGCAAGCCCACTTCCTCTTTGATTTTGCTCAGCTTTTCCGCACACTCTTTTTTTGTTTTTGCAGTAACATACTTTTTCTTGACAGATCCATCTTCGGAATACCCGATTATGTACCTGCCTTCCCATTGCCCATCACTGCGTTGGTACAGTGTTCCGTTCCCATTTTTTCTTCTCTGCCCCATTCTGCTAACTCCTCTCCAACAATATTTCCCAAAAGATCCCCAACTACTTCCGCTGCTTTACGATGCATATCTCCTGTAACATGAGTATAGGTGTCTAGCGTAAAAGAAGCATTGGTATGGCCAAGAATGCCTGACAGTGTCTTAGCATCGACGCCACTTGAAATGGCATGTGTCGCAAATGTATGGCGCAAATCATGGAATCTGATGTTAGGCAATTCAGCGCTAACCAAGATTTTCTTCATTTGGCGGTATGCCGCTTCTGGTGCAACAGCTTTTTCAGGAAATACAGGATTATGAAAAATCCACTTTGTCAGCGCTTCTTTCTTACGTTCAGCTAAAACTCGCACTGTGCTTTGAGGTAAGAGAATTGTTCGATTCCCTGAAAAGGTTTTCGTATCTCCAATAGTGTTCCTACCATTGCGTCCTGTTGTAAAAGACCGCCGCACTTTGATTGTTCCACATTCTTCATCAAAGTCATCCCATTGCAAGGCGCAAATTTCACCTCTCCGCATCCCTGTCGTCATTTCGGTATAAAAGAAATCATACCAGATTGGATCCTTCTTGATTTCTTCCATGAATCGATCCAATTGTTCATCATCAAGCACCGTCTTCGGAGGATAGTTATTCTTAGGCACTACCGTTCCTTCAGTAGGATTCTTTGCGATCAGCCCAGTCTGCACTGCAGTATCCATCGCGTGGTGCAGCATCATATGGATTTTTCGAACAGACGAATCCTTTAGGCGATGACCATACTCTGGGTGATTTTTAACTCGGCCCTGCTTTCTGATCTTGGCGTACATTTTTTGTACATCCAACGTTGTAATTAAATTGATCTGTTTGTTGCCAAGGATAGGATTGACATAGGTTTTCATATAGCGTCGATACCCCTCCAATGTCGATTCGCGGGCACTGTTTGCCATATAGTCGTTCAGCCATCGATCAAGCCACTCTGCCAGAGTCATCCGGCAATCCTCTGAAAGATCAATATCACGATATCGTTCAATGTTTTGATGGAGTTTTTGCAGAACTTCTTTTTGAGTTTTTGCATATTCGGTCTTGTATATTACGCTGCCATCCTTCTTATGCCCGACAACAATGCGACCTTCCCATCTTCCATCACTTCGCTTACGAAGCAATCCATCGCCCGATGGTCTTTTACTTGACTTCGCCATAACTCCCTCCTCAGTATTCTATTGGCCAGGGAAAGGTCTCCCTGGCCTTGTATTATGCGTCAGCCTGCAGGCCGCAAGTCTGCTGATCTACCCACTGGATAAACTTATCCTTCGGGACTACATATCGGTGTCCGATTTGCATAGAGGGGAACCCTTCCTCTTTCATCAGCTCGTATGCGCTGCAATCAGAAACCCCCAGAATACGGGCAACCATCTTCGCATTCAAAAACAGGGGCAATTCCTCATACTTTTTATAGGTAGATTCCAACATTTCAATTACCGTCCTTTCAACTCATAAATCATACAAACGGTTTCTCAACAGCCTCTTTATGATCTATTCATTCTGTATTACGAAGCTGATGCAGCAGTAACAACAGCGCACTATGTTCGAGTCACACAGAATACGAAGAGCCATTTCTCAGACTGTATAAAAACCTTTCTATAATAAATGGAGAAAACGCCCTATAAATCTGGCCCCCAAAAACGCAAAAAACTCAAAAAAATTCCGGCAACTCAGATCCTCACTGAGCTACCGGAAATTTTTTTTGCAATTTTCAAAAATATTTCGAAAAAGGGGGCCAGTTTACTCCCTTCTTTTCTCCATTTATTACGAGAGGGTAATTACGGTTTGATAATCGTCCGACCAACACCCTCAAATCTATCTCTGGCACTTGCACCTTGAAAAGTTCATACAATCTCAAGACGTTACCATGTTTGAGCCACCGTAGCGGGTGTTAAGGGCCGAGGACAAGCCCAGAGCGATGACAGCATGGGAAAATAATGATACCCCGCCCGGCTAGGCCACACACCGAGGGGCGGCTTGCCCACAAGAATGGGACGAGTGCTGAAATGCCTGTGATCCTTTAGACCAGAGGACTTGAGATTGCCTTTATACCATTTTCGAAGGGAGGTGTACGGCGTGTCTTGCACACAGAATAAGCAGCTTGTCTGCTTTCCTAAGTCTCGCATTCTGAAAAGGTGGTTTCGATATCACTTCGACCACAAAGACTTTCGTAATGAGGGAACCTTACGCCTATTTAGCTTGATGGCGTTATACTCCTACGCAAACTTCCGCAGCAATTGCCAACATATTGGTGACCAATGGTATATGGAAGGCCCGGGACAGTGGATCTGTAGAGTATCTGCTTTGCCCCGCATCCTCCGTGTTCATTCAAAAGCTCAAGCCATAGAGCTGATGGATTACTTCAAAGACGCCGGGCTCCTTGATTATGAAATGCTGGATCAAGACAGTGGTCTCCTACGTTTCACCATTGCAAACTGGAAACGGAATTGCGTACATCTGAATTACAATTATTACAGTTACAAGGGTTCTGGTTTCTTCTTTTTTCCTCTATCCGAAGGGCGTAAGCTCATTTCCGTATGCAAGCGTAATGGCAATTTAATATTCAGCGAGTTGGATGCCATCATGGATATGTGGCTGCACACCATCTTGAATGACCCCACTGTTAAAGGCTCGGAATATATGCCTGTAGTATATTACGCCAACATGAACGGACAGCCATTGCTCTCGTACTCGTATTTAGCCAGGCGTTGGGGCTGGTCTAAATCGCGAGTCGGCCGTTTTATCCTGAAAATTGAAGAAGCCGGTATCATCAGCCGCGTGAGTTTTTCAAGCTCACGCGGCTCTGTCATTTCTCCGTGTCTGTTCCGGGAGATGATTTTTGGAGAAGACTGTGAACAGCTAAAGCTCATGCGCATCGGTGAAATCCTTGGAATTGCTAAAGCTGTCGAACCTATTGAAGACAATCAAAATTTGGAGTTTAGTGTCCAAAGCGGCGTCCCACGCACGCCGATTATCTTTGAGGGCGGCAAAACCCTGCGAATTCAAGTATTTCGTGTGCCCTTGTCTTCTTTTTTTGCCCGCCCAGTCCCCTTAATCTTCTATAGTTCTTTAGACTGGGGTAAGTTAGAACTGGAAACTGGTTTATATAGGGGGCCTCCCAAAATGCCAAAACAAGGAGTTGATCAATAATGCCGATCCCGAAGAAACCCGCAAGGCCTGCCTTTGCTATTGAGAAAGAAGCGGTCAAGGAGGAAATTCAGACTGGTCTCCATATCGGTGTGGAAAAGCTCAGCAATCTGAACAGTAGGACGGAACTGCCGAATCATTTCCACAACACGAAATATCTGCTCAAGCAGTATCGAAGAGTCTCCTATGCCGTTAATCTGTCCGAAACTGAGCTAAATCTCAGAATGGAACTGGATCACAGCACCCAGCTGTCCACATTGGAGCTGAACGCTGAGCTCGCAGGCATTGATCTATCCAACACAAAGCTGGAAAGCTACGCTCAGAGCGTTATACGAAGCAAAAATATGTTGGAGATCATCCACGCAGCGCTGGACGGCGTGAAATTAGATCCAGAGCACGGTGAATTGTACTTTCAAGTACTCTATCAGACCTACTTCACTAAGACCAAGCCCCGTAACCGAGAACAGATCATTCGTGAACTGGATCGGCTGGGATATCCGATGTCACCGGCATCTTATCACAATTACCTCAACGCAGCCATCAATGCAATGGATCGCATTTTGTGGGGATACACAGCCCGTGACTGTATCGGTATCATCAAAGAGTTTTTGCCGGACACGACAGCTTAGACTGTTTTTAGACAGAACTTAGACTGTATTTCGATTGCTATTAGACTATCGATATGTTACTATGTCATCGTTCCAAAATGCATATCGTACAAGAGGCCGCCAGAGATGGCGGTATTTTTGTTGGCATAAGGCCCTGTAAGAAGTCGATCGCACTATCACCTCTTACTGGGCCCTTTTTGCATCCTGGAACGGCAAAACATGAAAAGGAGGTTATCCACCATGAGTTTCAAAATCGCTGCTTTGCGCAGCAAGCTCAGCAAGAAACTGCAGGCATTTAACAAAGGCCGTGCGCTTTACGCAACGTTTCTCTTTCCAACAGCAATGACTTTGCTGCCAACAAGTGCCTACGCAGCCAATGACACCATTTGGACCAAGGCCAGTGAGATTATGCAGGATGTTTACACACAAGTGCTCGGCATCTCAACGATTGCCGCCATTGTCACTGCGAGTATTGCACTTCTATTGATGAACTTTTCCAAGTCTGGCAAGACCGTAGATGAGTCGCGGGCATGGTTGAAGCGCATCATCATCACTTGGGCAATCCTTAACTCACTGGGCTTCGTGATGGCTTATATCACGCCCTTCTTCCAGGGTGGTACTTGGAAACCCTGATTACAACCGAAAGGAGCCGCATATGAACAAGACTATTATCAGTTTTCTGGGCGGCATGGTTGCCGGCGTTCTGGCAACTTTAGCCGCAGCAAGCATGATTCCTGAGGAGCTTGAGTTCCGGGACATGCAGGGCTAATTGCTATCAGGAGGTACCCCTATGGGAATACTTGATAGCATCGTTGAATGGCTCGCAACCCAAATCATGAATTTACTGGACATGGTCAACGGCTCAGTGCTTGGCGCACTGGGCTGTGACATGAGTGTATTCCTTCGGTACTTTCCAGCCGCAGAAACACTCTACGATGTGTTCGTAGCCATAGCAATTGGTTTTATTCTGTTGAACCTCGTGTGGCAGCTATTCAAGGTTTATGGCTCAGGAATCGGTCTCAGTGCGGAGGATCCGATCAAGCTGGCCATTCGTTCTGTACTTTTCATTTTTCTCGCTTACTATGCCAATCAAATTGTGGATCTTACACTGCGCATTGCCGGGACACCATACTCGTGGATCGTCGATACAGCTCTGCCTAGTGTTGATTTCGGAAACTTTGGAAGTGTGCTCACCGTAATTGTCGGTTGCCTCGCCAACGGCTCTGTCAGTCTAATTGTTACGATTCTGGTCGTCATCATCGGTTGGAACTATATCAAACTTCTTTTCGAAGCTGCTGAGCGCTACATCATGGTCGGTGTTCTTGTTTTTACAGCTCCTATGGCCTTTGCTACCGGGGCTTCGGAGAACACCTCCAACATCTTCAATTCGTGGTGCCGTATGCTTGGAGGACAGTTATTTCTACTGATTATGAATGCTTGGTGTCTACGCTTGTTTGTCTCCATGGTTGGTGCATTTCTTGCCAACCCCTTATCTTGGTAAGACGAGTCTGCGAAAGGGGCTTATATATGAAACATCGTAAAACACTCTTTATTCTCTGTGCGATGATGACGATTGCACTCATATCCACCTCCGCACTTGCTTTCAGTGAGTCTGATGTTGAAAGTGCAATAGCGGGATCCAGCCAAGAGGAAGTCTCCGGCAATTTGCTTATTTGGTTCCTGTGTGCAGTCAGCTTTCTAAAAATCAGTCAGAAGATTGACAGTTTCATGACTTCACTCGGCATCAATGTCGGTCGAACCGGCGGCAGTATGCTTGCCGAATTGATGATCGCCGGTCGTGCAATTGGCGGTGCTGTGAAAGCAACCGGTGGCGCAATAGGCAGCATTTTCAATCGCGGAAGTTCTTCCAATTCAACCAATACCACCGTTACCGGGCAAGCCTTTACCGGTGGTGGTAACGGGATGCTGAGTATAGCGAAACGCGCAGTTGGAAATGCAGCGGCAGCCAGTGCCGTTGATCGCAGCACCGGTCTTAGCAGCATTGTCGGAGGCGCTATGTTCAGCTCCAGCCTAAATTCTGGCGGTGAATTCGCAACGGATGTTGTTGGTGCTGTTGCAACTGGTAACATCTCAAAAGTAGGTTCCATCACCGGCGCAAAAGCAGCACGCGCGCTCTCCAACTATCTTGGATACTCGCCAAGTGGTAATAGCGTTGCACCCGCGCAGCCACACGCAGGTTTCGACTCGGGATCAACCATATGCGCGGCCGCCTCAACGGAATCAGATTCTTCCGAGGATGCCATTTCAATTGATGGTGGGATTGCAGGGGCTAGCGTTCCGTTTGTAGGCAGTTCTCCGATCGGAGCGGTTTCTTCTGAATCCACCAATACGGCAGGTGCAAGCCAAGAATCTGCAGTTGGACAAAACCCAATTCCCACGCAACCTCCTACATTCCGCGATGTCGAGATCGGCGGAGGCCGAATTACCGGTTTTGAAACACCCGCAGGCGGTGGCGAAGAGCGACAATTTGCTATGTATAACGCAGGTCAGTATATGACGCCTGCTGGGGACTATGAAACCGTCAAAACTGCGGATGGTGAGTCCTGGTATAAGCAATACGCTCAGCCAACGGTTGAACGCACTCCCATATGAGGATAGTTCTGGCAAAATCAAATATGACGAGAAAATCGTCAGTCAAATGCCTCAAATACCCAAAAGAAAGGATCACGTTTGATGAATGAAGAGAACAAATCGCAGAACACAACTGCAGAATCAAATGTGAAGGCCGCAGCCAAAACCGGAAAGGCGGTCGCAAATATTGCAAAGGGGGCTGCTACCGGCGGAATGCACGGAGCAGCCCTTGAAGCTGCCAAGAGCGCAAAAGACTGGATTATTCCGATTATTGCTGCCCTTCTACTTCCGCTCATCATGCTGGCCATGCTGCCATCGGTTATATTCGGATCATTCTTCGGTGACGGTACGGGTACAATGAATGCAATCGTAGATGATACAGTTCTAATTCAAAACATGGTTGAGCTCAACAATAGCATCAGCACAATTCTCTCTGAAGGATTGGCCGATGTGCTCACTCGTATTGAGTCTAACTTTGCCGGTTCTGGCTGCGATGATATGGAAATCAATAACCCCTACGGATCCGATGTTATCTTCAATGCCAACTATTTCATCTCCATGTATTGCGCAAGCAAAAATGCAGAGATTGCTTCCATCTCGTTATCCGATATGGAAGCAATCCTCAGAGCAAATCAGAGCGAGCTGTACTCTTACACCTATTCAGATGAAACGCGGTATATCGAGGGTGAAACGGATCCTAAGACCGGAACTGCAAAGCAAGTAGCGGTCACAGTTCGCGTATACGAAGTGCAGTATAACGGCGAAGCCTACTTCCAAGATAAAATCTTCAAGTTGACTGATGACCAGAAACTTCTGGCAAGTAACTATGCGTTGAACCTCTCGGTTCTTTTAGGCGATGGTATGTATCAAGCACTGTCGGCAACGGAGTTTTCCGGTATGGGCGCTTCCTATGAAGGTGTCATCTTTACAGATGGTGTCACGCAGGTTGTCTATTACAATCAGCTCGACGAACGCTGGGCAAATGCACCATACGGAACTGATCATGTCGGTGGCTACGGATGTGGCCCTACAGCCATGTCTATCGTCATTTCAAGCTTGACTTCCGACACCGTCGATCCCGCGCACATGGCTCAGTGGTCTTATGAAAATGGATATTGGTGCAGTAAGAGTGGTTCATATCACAATCTCATTCCAAAAGCCGCCGAAGCATGGTCTTTGAATGTGGAAGGATGCACTGCCTCTGAGCCTCAACGCATCGTTGATGCGCTCTCTCATGGTAAGCTTGTTGTTGCCCTTATGACAAAGGGCCATTTCACCAGTTCAGGCCACTTCATCGTACTTCGGGGAGTCACAGCCGATGGGAAAATACTGGTTGCAGACCCCGCGAGTTATTCGCGCTCTGAAAGAGCTTGGGACTTATCTCTTATCCTCAAGGAAGCCAGCAAGAACGCATGGGCTGGTGGTCCGTTCTGGATTATCGGTAACTAAGGGGGCGTAGAAGATGAGCACACTAAAGGAAACGCGAGATGTGTATTACATCCCGCCAAACTTTCTAACAACTGGGCGTCTGTTCGGTGGCTCCATTCGCATCCGTAATGCGATTGAAGCTACCGTTTTAGTTGTCCTCACCGGGCTTCCGATTATTCGTCTTCCATTTTCGCTTACAGTAAGAATCATTCTCCTGTGTCTTGTAACCTTACCTCTTGGCATCTTTGGTGTTATTGGCATAGAAGGTGATTCTCTCTCGGAATTTCTGATTGCCTTTATCCGATGGTTCAGAAGCAGGCGCATACTGTACCGTAGCGATGCTTCCAATCTCTCCACCGAGATAAAAAGCAAGACTCAAACAACTTCACATCAGCCGCCTGAACAGTTAGGTATCAAGATCAAGAAAGTCCCGCAAAGGCACAACAAGAAGCGTCGTAAGGCAAGGCTGAAGCCATCTAACCCAGCGAAACCCAAAAAGAAAGAAGGGCATACAGAAGATCTCATTCCCGTGAAGGACATTCGCAATGGCATCGTTCACCTATCAGATGGCCGGTATATCAAGATTCTTGAGGTGGAACCGATTAACTTTCTTCTCCGCAGCACCAGAGAGCAAAAGAGTATTATTGCTGCCTTTGCCAGCTGGTTGAAAATCAGTCCGGTTAAGCTGCAAATCAAGGTTGTAACTAAGAAAGCAGATATCAGCAAGCACCTCAACGCTATTGCGCATGACATGTCAAAAGAAACAGATCCCAAGTGTCGTGAGTTACAGCAGGACTACTATAACTTGATTAAAACCATCGGATCCCGTGAGGCAATTACACGACGTTTTCTTCTGATCTTTGAGTATGAACCGACATTCAACAACCGCAAGAGCGACTATGCAGAAGTCGTATCCACACTGGAAACTGCAGCAAGAACTGCCCGCCAGTACTTCCAGCACTGCGACAATGCAGTTATCAGTCATGATGATGAAAACGCTTTTCTGCTTGAGATCCTCTACACTGTTTTCAATCGTGAAACCAGTGAGCAGATTCCATTGGAGCATCGCATCAGAGAATTGCAAATACAGCGGGTCGTATCCAAAGCTCCAGAGCCTGAAATCACCGTTCCTCAGGTCATTGCACCAGAACGCGTGGATCTTTCTCATGGTTCTTATATTGTGATGGATGGAATCTATCACACTTATCTATTCGTCCCTTCTCAAGGCTTTAACAGCCGTGTAGTTGCCGGTTGGACTTCCTTTATGGTCAATGCCGGTGAGGGTATCGATGTAGATTTCTTTTTCAAGCGAGAACCCAAAGACAGGATTCAGTCAAAGCTTGGTCAGCAGATCCGTATCAATCGCAGCCGCATCAAGGATACCTCTGACACAAATACAGATTACGATGACATCGAAGGAGCTATTAAATCCGGCTACTTCCTCAAACAAGGTCTGGCCAATTACGAAGACTTCTATTATGCGACGATCCTCATCACAGTTACAGCAGACTCCCTTGATAATCTCGAATGGCGTACCGCTGAGGTCAAACGAATGATGGTCTCACAGGATATGGATGTCACTGTATGTCGCTTCCGTCAGGAAATGGCTATGAACGCCGTGATGCCGTTTTGTAAGTTAAACAAGGTGCTTTTCGAGCATAGCAAGCGAAACATGCTCACTTCTACAATCGCCAGCTGCTATCCATTCACCTCATATGAGCTATCTGATGAGAACGGTATTTTGCTCGGTGTCAACAAGCATAACAACAGTTTGGTCATTGTCGATATCTTTAACAGCCGTGTCTATAAGAATGCCAATATGGCTATTCTCGGCACCAGCGGTGCCGGCAAGACTTTCACCATGCAGCTCATGGCACTTCGAATGCGCAGAAAGGGTACACAGGTCTTTATTATTGCGCCACTGAAAGGCCATGAGTTTTTACGCGCTTGTAGGAATGTGGGCGGCGAATTTATTTCCATAAGCCCCGCCTCCAAGCAGTGTATCAACATTATGGAGATCCGTCGCATCGACCAAACAGCTAATGCAATCATCGATGGTGTAATCAATGAGAACTCCATTCTGGCGCGAAAAATCCAACAGCTGCATATCTTCTTCAGCCTTCTGATTCCCGACATGAATCATGAGGAGAAGCAATTGTTGGACGAGGCACTGATCACAACCTACGCAGAGAAAGGAATCACGCATGACAATGACTCTCTAATCGATCCGCACGATTCAACCCGTTATCGTACAATGCCTTTGCTTGAAGATGTCTATAACATCCTCATGGCATCAGATGAGACCAGGCGTTTAGGAAACATCCTCAATCGCCTGGTGCATGGCTCCGCAAAAACATTTAACCAGCAAACCAATGTGGATCTTTCTAATCCCTACACAGTCCTTGATATTTCAGAACTCACCGGCGATCTTCTTACCGTAGGTATGTTTCTCGCTCTTGACTTTGTCTGGGATAAAGCAAAGGAAGATCGAACGAAGGAGAAGGCAATTTTCATCGATGAAATCTGGCAACTGGTAGGCGCAGGCAGCAACTCCATGGCCGCAGAATTCTGCCTGGAAATATTCAAAATCATTCGCGGCTACGGCGGTGCTGCAATCGCTGCCACGCAGGATCTAAATGACTTTTTCGCTCTCGATGGCGGCAAATACGGTAAAGGCATCATCAACAACGCAAAAACGAAAATTGTCCTTAATCTTGAGGATGATGAAGCAATTCGCGTGCAAGATGCCCTAAAACTTACCGATGCCGAGATTATGAATATCACACGCTTCGAGCGAGGTAACGGCCTGATCTCAACCAATAGCAACCATATCACAGTTGAGTTCAAAGCCTCCGATCTTGAGAAGCAATTGATCACCACCGACCGCTACGAACTCAGCCAGATTCTTCAAACCCATCAAGGAAACTAATTCGCACAGCGTTCTTGATTTGAAACGCAGTTATTTGCAGTTCAACATATCAAGAACGCTGTGCGTACATCATTTCAAAAAGTGCGCTATATGTTTGAAAGCGAAAACACTCGGAGGTGTGAAAATGTCTTTTGCAAAGCAATCCCATAATCGTGAATTGGCTCTGATCACACAGTTACTCGCAATATTCGGTGTTGTAGAGCGTGGGCAAATGCGCGAGCTCTTCTCTCATCTTTCTGACAGTCAGTATGGAAAAATTTTGACTCTGCTTAGTCGTGAGGGGCTTGCATATCGCTCTCCGGATTCTATTTATCTTGCATCAAGCAAGTTCACCGCATCGCGCATTGACAAAGAGAATAGCGTGATGTGTTTTTGGGCGTTCATTCTCATCAAGGATAAAGCTCAAGATTTCTGCGCCGGCGAAGCGCCGGCAATTCTGACAGTCGCATCGAAATCCAAAAACTATGATCTTATCCCACTCAACGGTCGCAATGCTCAGCAGGTCAATGAAGCCAGCGAGGAGATTCCTTCAGGGACAATTCGATACCTTATCACCCGTGATCTGCAGCATATTACCACGATTGACCGCCGCATGAAGAACGACTATGTGATTCATGTCGGCGACAAAGGGGTAATTGAGATTTATGAATTGTGAGGTACAAATGGAAAACTACAAATTTAAGCAATTGCTTCAGGAGACTGCTACCAATTATGACGGTATGAGTCAGGAGCTTTTCAAATTATCCAGACGCTTGGAGGAATCTCCGCGATACAATCCTGAGCATGAGCTCTATAGTCTTGTGCGTTCCAGCGAGTTAAACACACTGGCTGTACGTTCACTGGCGGCTCGTGCAATGGGGCCTTGTACTCCAACGAGCGAGGTCACCGCCTCTGCGCTCGCAATCAGTATCGTTGAAGAACCCAAATGGCTTAAAATTACCGTTCCTGCTATTCTGCCCAGTCGCAGGGCGCGCGATGGAACGCTCTTTATTACGCGCCCCCTTCGAAACTGTCTGGTCTCCTTCCAACGCGAAACTCCAATTGAACGCTTCGGTCAGTGCATGATCTGCATCGTTCACAGGTATGATGAGGCCTTAGGTATCCGTCGAGTACGAGACTACGATAACATTGAAACGAAACGCTATCTGGATGTCATTGAATCAGTCTTTCTGACAAATGACAGTGGGCTTCTTTGCTCGGTGCTTCAGACCACCCAAATCTCGGATCGCGACTGTACCGAGTTCTATCTGATGCTGCCGGACACGCTCCCTCTATGGGCTAAAATGTTCCTGTAATCAGATACCCAAACCCACAAAAAAACCGCATCAGAAATGGGTATTGATTTCTCGACTTTCAAAAATGCTGCCCTGCGCCGACAGATTTGGGTATTGAACATGGCATTTTTTCATCCGGGGTCTTTATGGTTTAGACCGAATCGGCATTCTTACTCAGCGATTCTTCATTATGTCGGCAGTCTTTTGGCAGCCTGTTTATTCCGAGCTGGAGGTGAGTCATGATTACTCATGTCAATGATCGGATGCTTGAATTTCTTTGGTTTGTTGGCTATTGCGGAGAGTTTCCTTCACAATTGGCTGAGCGTATCGGAGGTGCGGTGTGGTGGAATCGTCACATCAAGTATCGTGCCATCGAACGTGGTTATGTAACGGTATGGCGAGGCGTATATCGTCAAAGAGTCATTCGCTCACTGCGCTTAACCGATTTGGGGCTCGACTACATCAGTTCCAAAGATCCGTCCGCATTAGAATACATTCTTTCACAGCCGCATGGCGGCATTGTCAATCGAATCAACATTGAAAAAACTCTGAGACTCCACGCAGTTGCAACCGGCCTTATGATGGCTTTGAATGCAGGAGCCGAGGTCCTCCCTGATCGAAAGCCATCCCTCATGCCCCCCAATCACAGAGCAATACCGATTGACCCTCAGAAAACCTATTACTACTCTGCAGGTGAGCTCCGCGATGGCATACAAGCCTTCGAAGCGGACAGCGTAGCCAAATCATCGCGGATTCTCGGTGTCATTGTCCGAGGCACTCACTGTTACTGTCTCTATCACACCGGGCATACGCGAATGTACTGGATGCAGAACAACGAGGAAAACACCGTTGCATCAATCGATACACTTTTGACTTCACGCGGTTTCGCATGCAGAAGTTTCAGCCAAGTCATTATAGCAAGCAGTCTGAACGTGGCTCCAAAGATAGCTAAATACAGTGTCAATCAGCGCAGTCGTTACTTTACGGTATCAGACGCTTATAACAACTGCTATTTTGTAGAAAACAGTTATAGAGGTGATTTTCAACTCAAGACAATTTGCGATCCTCAATGGCAGCAGGAAGTAAATCACGCAGCACTCCAAGGTTTTAAGGAACCTCCTACACCCACAAGATCTTACGATGCTGTCACACCGGACAATTCGAGAGCCGTCATTTTGGGCTATCAATTTGACCTACTCTCCCTGCTTAACATCGACGCTGCACCGTCTGGCTTCAAATACAGCCCCATTCTCTTATGTTTTGAATATCAAGTTGAAACGCTCCAACTCATATTAGGGCCCAAAATTGAAGTCCGTGCAATTCCAGAAGGAGGTCTGTATGAATGGGAAAAAGAGAATAACAAGTCTCGCTAGCCTTAGCGTGCTAATCTCTTTGCTTTTGTATGTCGCAGGTATCATTGCTCAATTCCTCATCAACATTAACAAATGGAAAGCAGCCGGAAGCGATTACCATGTTTCCCCCGGTCTTCCGTCTTTGCACATTATTGATGCATTCACAGCACTGTTTCACTTTCCTGAGGGACTGATCGCTCTTAGCATTGTCACTATCGGCATCGTTCTTCTATGTGTTTTCGGTCTTCGGCTCGGTTGGGGCTCGCGTGGTACTACCGATCGTGACCGCAACCTCACTATCTCCAGTAATGGCAGCTATGGAACGGCAGCCTTTATGACGGATAAAGAAGCTGCTGAGTGTTTCGATATCACATCCTGCTCCAAAACAAAACAAGATATTCTTGGCATGACCCAGAGTGGTCAAGTCTTCACTCTTCCGGCGAACACACGGCTCAATGCTAATATGGCAATCTGCGGTGCCTCAGGAACCGGCAAGTCCAGATCCGTATCGCGAAATCTCATTTTACAAGCTGCCAGAAGGAATGAGAGCGTCATCATCACCGACTGCAAATCTGAACTCTATGATTCGATGTCGGAGTATCTCAGAGACCAAGGTTATACAGTGAAAGTTCTCAATCTGATTGAGATGGATCATAGTGATTCCTGGAACTGTCTGGGTGAAGTCGGCTCAAGCGAGTTGATGGCTCAGACCTTCTCTGATATTGTGCTTTCCAACACCACCGGCGAAGATCATGACGCATTCTGGTACAACGCCGAGCTCAATCTATTGAAGGCACTGGTTCTCTATGTGTCTTTAGAGATGCCGCAAGAAAAACGCAATTTTGGCACCGTGTATGATATGTTGGTCAATGAGAATGAGCGCAGCCTCACCAAAAGGATGCACGCGATTCGTGGCGAACATGTCAACCCATTTACCGGCGAAGTCATGCCTCCGTCTCCAGCCTTCGCCCCCTTCTCTCTATTTATGCAATCCAGTGAGACCGTTCGTACCAGCGTGATTATTGGTCTTGGCAGTAAGTTGCAGGTAATGCAAGCGCAGCAAGTTAAGAACATCACCAGCTACAATGAGATCGATTTGGAATTGCCAGGGAAACAAAAATGCGCATACTTCTGCATTGTATCTGATCAGGACAAAACCTTTGAATTCCTATCCACTCTCTTTTTCGCCTTTCTCTTTATCCGCCTGATTCGTTACGCTGACAGCCGCTGTGAAGGCGGGTGCCTTTCCACGAAAGTAAAATTCATCTTGGACGAGTTTCCAAACTGCGCAGGTAGTATTCCTGACTTTTCGAAAAAAGCAAGCACGATCCGAAGCCGTGGCTGCTCAATTGCGTGTTTCTTCCAAAACATCGGTCAGATGAAGAACAGGTATCCAGATGACGAATGGCAGGAAATTCTCGGTGCGTGTGATACGACCATATTTCTTGGTTGCACAGACCTACTCACTGCGGAATACTTCAGCGATCGCATCGGTGTTTCCAGCGTAGAAATAGAAGGTACCATGCGAGAACTCAATACCATGCGCATCACAAACTACACACCATCCTACCGCGAAACGAATTCTCTCGACCGTCGTCAACTGATGACTCCTGACGAAATTCTCCGAATTAAGCCAGACGAAGAGCTGGTATTCATTCGAGGTCAGAAGGTTTGGAAAGCCCATCGCTTCGATTACTCAAAACACACGGAGTATAAAAAACTCCGTAGCACAAAATCCATATATCACGAGCCCGACTGGAAGAAAGAAGCTGCCAGCCGGGCTCTTTCCACATCTGAATCCAATCAAGCCATTTTACATGCGTCGAAAGCCGAAGTGCCACCGGTATCGGAATTCGTGGAAGAGAAACCACCTACTACGAATCCGGCCGCAGCAGCACTTGGCCTAAAGCGCACTGATATAAATGAGACTATTTGAAAGGAAGGTTTTAACTATGCCCAGCAAAAAAAATGATCCTGAACTTCAGGCAAAGGAGGTACAAACCGCCGAATCGCCTCCCACTACAGTCACCGCTTTGGGGCCCATCGCACCCATCCGCAGCGACAATGATCTTCTGACCATCAATGACCAAGAACGCGGCATTATGCCAGCTGACAGCGACGATGTAAAGTGGAACTACATGGCAGGTGCAGCTCGTCGTAAGCTCGTTCTGACCGGCATTGTTAGTGGCCTTGAGTCCATGGATGGCAATTCTCCTGTCTGCGTTGTTGACTACGAAGGCATCCGCGTTCTGATTCCCGGCCGGCAAATGTTTTTGGATGATTGGCCCGAGAATGAAGACATCCCTCTGGAGCATCGTATGCGACTTGGCAGGATGCTCGGAGCAACCATTGACTTTATCCTCGTCGGCGTAGATCTCAAGAACCACGCCGCAGTCGCAAGCCGAAAGGCTGCGATGCTGCAACGGCAGGCTAAATTCTATGCAACCGGTCGTGTCAAAGTCGGCATCCGCGTTGCCTGCCGAGTCATTGGTGTCGGCAATAATCGAATTACAGTTGAGGCAGTAGGGGTTGATTCCGTCATCTCCGCATCCGCGCTCTCTTGGGAGTGGTTCCCTGATGTGACTGACCTCTATTCCACCGGAGATCTTGTTGTTGCACGCGTGATGGCTATTGTACAAGATGAAGCAACCGGCCAATTCAGTGTCCGACTCTCTGTCAAAGCTGCCACCGAGAACCCCGACCTCCCGGCACTTCGTAAGCTGGTACCCGGCTCCAATTACTTTGGCGTTGTCACCGGTGTCTATGACCGACTCATCTTCGTTCGCCTTCAGGCCGGCGCAAACGCCAAAACCAAGCTCTATCACACCAAGCAGATCCCCAGCAAGCTGGATACCGTCAGTTTTCAGGTTCGTAGCGTTGATGAAGAATCCGGGGTTGCCTTTGGCCTGATCACCCGAATCATCCGGCGTCACTCCAAATTGAGGTAATTGCCATGACGAAGAATAATCAAAAACTCAACGAGAACTGCAGGTCGGTCATCCGCGCTTGTTTGAATATCGTTGAGGAAAATGGCGACACCTATGTTGCAATCCATAAGGACGACGATATTGAATGCGTCGTCCTTGTTTCAATCATCCGCACTTATCCGATCCTATCCGTTGTTGTGGCAGATAAGATCCTCTTTGCTCAGGAAAACGCCGATGCTATGTATCGAGCAGCCAACGAGCTGAACATCGAGTCCGTCGTCGGATGGCACAGCATTATGCTCTCTGACAGTAGCAGCATCTATATGTATCGTGAATGCGCTTGGATCAATGAGCAGCTCAATCGCGACTACCTTATGGAGATCTTACTCAACTGCATCTCCGAGTATAAGCTCGGCAGAGCACATCTTTCTGCAGCAATTCAAAAGGAGCAGCAGTAATATCCTCTACCAAATCAACTATGAAGGAGGTCAGCGGTGGGTCCACTCCCCCCACCGCATAAATCAATGAAAAAACGAATGATTGCTATCATGAGTCTTGTGCTCTGTATGAGTATGAGTCTCTGCGTCAGCGCCAGTGCAGCCTCATATGTGCCGGATGACATCACCTACCAGAACCTTAACGGTCAGCAGTTGGCTGTCAAAGTATTCACACTTCTGCCTGATCAGGACCCCGGCGATCTCATCGAAAAGGACTTCGAACACGATGGAATTCTGTATGTGTACAGCGACACCGTGAAGAAGGAACAGACATTCAACGAAGAGACCATGCACAAAGAGGTTGTCACGGTCACCACTGCTACGAAGAATCTGGAAGACATCTTGGCGGCGTTGGAACCCACACTTGAATATGAAGACGGCACCGCCAAAGGCACTCTCGCCTTAAATCACAGCACTCTGAAGACGGAAGCTGCAGGCTATACCAGCAGCAATTATACCGTTACAGCCACGAAGAACTACACAGGGCTCGCTCGTAACGACTCTGGGCTGATTGAGAAGACCGTCATAAAAGACGGCCGCACGCTGAGTCTTTCCAATGTAACTTGGACGGTGGAAAGCACCGCTCTTGTGGGCGACGAGTTAGTTCCCGCAACCTATTCTGCAGTCGCCACATACTCCGGAAGTGCGAAGGCAACCAAAGCAACTGGGTATATCACAACCGCCGAGTATTCTGGCAAGGTCACTTCGTCCGGCGTCTCCAGCATCCAGTACACCGTAACCTATCTCGGTACTCCCATCGCTGAGGAAGATTCCGGCTTTATCGCGCTGCTGCCTGTCATCATTGGCACTCTCGCATGTGCAGGTTTCGCTGTGTTGTTAATTGTCTACCTGCCTCGTAAGAACACTACAGTATATGCAGCGACAGGAAAAGGCAATGAATACGACAAGTGCGGCCGTCTTCTTCTGCGTGTAAAAAAGCCCGAGCTGCATATCGATCAGCTGAAGAATCCTCCTGAAGCTGTTCTCGCGATCGAAGTCGATGAAAAGGTAGCTCGTAAATTGTTCGGCAAGAGCATCGCTATCCGCTACTTCGATCGAACCACGAATCACACCGTCGGCGCTGTCAACGGTCAGTACTGGTTCAAAGTCGATGTGGGTGCAGCGCCTGCTGACACGGAAAACTATGAGGAGGACAACTAACATGAAAAAACCGTTTCTTTGCCTGTGTATGGCTTCCATCCTGCTGCTGGGTCTTGCAACGAATGCCAGCGCAGCAGATTACAATTTCTCCACCACTTCGAACCCTGATTACTATAAGAGCACGAACTATGAAGACCGCTATGACGCCGCCTATCAGTACGGAGCTCGCAATCAGATCGATTACGACATTCCCGAAATGAAATACGGCCTCTCTCAGGAGTTTCTGGAATCCTCTCTGAATAATCCGTATCTCGGCAATGGTATTCAGTACGGTCTCAGCAGCAGTGTGGGTACAGTCAAGTATCCGGAGTCCGACTTTACCAGTTCCGGTATCGTGTCCGGTGGAACAATTGAGCTCCCGTATCGTCCCGCTCTCACGGTTGCTGACCTGACGCAGAAAGATGGCAGCATCGGCACTGTATCGATCAATCGCATTGGCCTGAATGCAAAAGTGTATGAGGGAGCGAGCGATGCATCTATGTTAAAGGGTGCCGGTCATTACAGTGGCTCCGGTCTCTATGATGGGAATATCGGTCTGTTCGGTCACAATCGCGGCAAGTGTGCATACTTCGGCAAGCTGAAGAATGCGAAAGTCGGCGACACTGTAACCTACAAGACCAACCAAGGCACAAAAACCTATGAGGTTAGAATCGTCACAACCATCGCCAATGACGATTACTCCTACCTCAACGAGATGGGAGATAACCGCATCACAATGATTACCTGTATTGCAAACCAGCCCTCTCTGCGTCTGTGCGTTCAGGCTGTGGAGATCAGATAAATGGAGGACGTCAATGATGATGAACAAGAAAGCCCGTAATCGTGAGAGACGAACAAAGGCTCTGCCCGCAGATGCATTCATGTCTGTGAAGCTGCAGCTGCCAAAATACGCATATCTGCAGATGAAGGACTATGAGCTATCTGGGCGGCATACCCGTGAGGAGATCTTTCAGATTGGCCTCCAAGCGCTGAATACTCGCTGAGAATTGCGCATGCCTTGTGGAGAGTGGCTGGGTCAATTCAATTCATGAGGTGATCGTAATGAAAAAGAGACTCAATTTCCTCGTCGGCTTTGCGTTTGGCGTTGCACTGGTCATGGCAACCGGTGCCGCTGCTAGCGCAGCGATCCAAGCGACCTTGAGCAACCATCCGGTTTGCGTCAATGGTAAGTATGTGGACATTCAGGGTTACCTGATTGCCGGCCACAACTACTACCAGCTTCGCGACCTTGGCACCTTGCTCGGATTCAACGTCTACTGGGACAACGATGCGCGCTGCGTCCAGATTGAAACGGACAAGCCCTACACCGGTACCGCACCCCAAAAGATGGAATCTGACAAAACGGTATCGCAGCCAGAATCCGTAACCCCTGCCGATGTAGATGCTATGAAGCAGGATATTGTTGACCGCACCAATGCCCTACGCAAAGAAAATGGCGTTGCTGCGCTGCGTGTCAATGACAAGCTCATGCAGGCGGCGCAGATCCGCGCCGATGAGATGGCTGCCAGCAGTGTCTACTCTCATACCAGACCGGATGGACGCCGAAACATCTCTGTTACCGATTGCCCGTATGTAGGTGAGAATATTCACCGCATCGCAGATTGGGCTCTGCAAGGCAAATCGGTATCTGAAGTCGCCGTGTGGTCGTGGAACCTCTCCAGCGGGCACCGAGATAATCTCCTTGAACAGAACTACGCTGAAATTGGCGTTGGACTTGCAAGAGGAGTCAATGACAATGGCGAGGCGTGCTGGTACTGCGTCCAGCTCTTCCTGTGGAATGGCTACTCCGTAAGCTGGGTAGATGCTCCGACAGCCAAGTAAAATCAAATCACATCGACGTGAAGCAGGCCGAAAATCGGTCTGCTTCTTCATTATTTCTAAATGACAATAAGGAGGAACTAACCTTGAAAACATTGAGAACAAGGATCATGGCGGCGTTTCTTGTCATTATGACATTATTGACGCTGCTCCCGACTTCTGCACTTGCCGCTTCCAGCACCGGAACCGGCATCAAGCCTACCAGCAACACAAACTACTGGACAACGCGGCTTCTCCATGACGGTACGCCTTACAGCTATAAGCCCCCGATGGCGGCAGGCAAAATGCTCTACTGCCTGGATCGCGGCTATGGCTACCGCTGGGGTACTGCCAGTTTTCTGAACAGCTACACCTATACCTCTGCCACCGGTGCGGACGCGGACGCCGTCCTGAAAACGGCGCTGGCGCAAAGTGGCATGGGTGAACTGGATGCCCAGCAGCTTGAAAACTTCAAATGGATGATGACATTCATCGTGGACTATAAGGGTGACATCCCAGGCAGCCTTTTTATGGCCGCGCAGACGTATGTGTGGGATCACCAAACCTTCAAGGGTGAGGGCGATGGTGACATCGACGGCGGCGGCTACGCGAACGCCGATACCTATGAAACCTATCTTGGCTACATCGATTGGATGTTGAAAGAAAAGGCCAAGGAAGACGCAGAATTTCAGCGCCAAATTGAAGAATACGCAGAACAGGGCATCATCGCCACTGTGGTAGAAGATGAAGCTGCAAAATGGGCGGTCTACGCGAAATCCAGCGTTAAGGGGCGTCAGAGCTTCTTCAATTACTACGCACCTCGTAAACTGGTGGTGAATGATACTCCCACTCCGGACATGCCTACACCTCCTGCAGGTGATGCGGACATCACTTTAAAAAAGGTCGCAGCCGGCACCACTCGCGGCTTAGATGGTGCCCGCTTCCTGATCTATCGCGACGGTCAGATCGTCGGCAGTGATGTGACCAAAAACAGCGGCATCATCGAGGTAAAGGACGTCACCAAGGGCCTGTGGTCCTTCGTGGAAACCGAGGCCCCGGAGGGCTACTGCGCCGACTCCACGCCCATCAGCGTCTATGTCGATACCACCGATGGTGACAAGCAGTACACCGTGACCGCCGAAAACCACAAGCTGCCCGACATGAAGATCACCAAACGGGACGCCATGAGCGGCAAACCCATCGCCGGCACGGTGTTCTCGGTGAAGTCCGTCACCGGCAACTATTCCACCTCTGTCACAACTGGTGTGGATGGCTCCGCCACTCTCTCGGCCATTCCCGCCGATGTTTATGTGGTACGGGAAGAATCCGTACCAGAGCCGTACATCGTGAGCAATACGGAGCAGACCGTGGCGCTGCGCCCCGGCAAAACCTCCGAGGTTGCTTTCGTTGACTATGAAAAGCCAGGCCTCGAAATTTTGAAGAAAAATATTGCCAACGGAGAGCCCATCGAGGGCGTGACCTACCGCATCGAGCAGATCGACGGCAGCTTTTCTACCAGCGCCACGACCGATAACCACGGCCGCATCTTCCTTGAGAGCATCCCTGTGGGTAGCTACAAGGTCACGGAGATCAATGTTCCCAACCATGTCATTCTCTGCCCCATCCCGCAAGAAGTAGCGCTGAAACCCGGTGAGACATCTACCGTCACCTTCTTCAACGCGCTCAAGCCGACGTTGGAGATCCGTAAGGTGGATAGCGTCACCGGTGATCCCGTCAAGGGTGCCAAGTTCCAGATCTGGTATGCCAGCAACCACACCGATACCGGTGAACTGAACGACCTCGGTACCTATTTTTCTGATGAAAGCGGCAAGATCATTCTCCCCGAAGTCAAAGATGGTTGGTACAAAGTGACGGAACTGGAAGCACCGCACGGCTACTCCATCAAGGAGCCTGCCACACAGGAATGCTTCATCTCCGGTGGTGAGAGCAAAGTCCTGACCTTTGAAAACGCTCCCCTTTCCGCCATCATCATCCGCAAGGTGGACAGCGAGAGCGATCAGCCGCTGGAAGGTGCATGGTTTAGAATCCGCTACCTTGGCGGCACCTCCGGTACGGGTGGCACGGTTATCGGCGAGTACCGCACGTCGAGCAATGGCACCATCGTTGTGACCGGCCTCAAAGCAGGCACTTACGTCTGCGAGGAAATTTCTGCTCCGGACGGGTATGTGATCACCGACGCCACGGAAACGGTCTATCTCTCCGGTAAGGATCAGGACGTCATCACCGTGACCTTCGGCAATGATAAGATGGGCTCTCTGTTGATCATCAAAAAGGACGCCGTGACCGGCGCGCCCATTTCCGATGTGGAGTTCTTCATCACCGATTCGGATGGCAGCGTGATCGGCAACGCCAACGGAAAGTATGTGACCGATAGCGCAGGCACCGTCCGCATTGATGACCTGACCCCCGGCATGACAGTCATCGCAAAAGAGGTGCGGGCCAAGGAAGGGTACATCCTGGACGATACCCCACAGAGCATCAAGATCAAGCGCAATGCCGTCATGACGCTGGAGTTCCGCAACCAGCCCAAGGGCGGCGTGCTCGTGAAAAAGGTGGACGCCGTGACCGGCGCTCCCCTCTCCGATGTGGAGTTCCTTGTCACGGATTCCGACGGCAATCTCATCGGCAATGCCAACGGCAAGTTCGTGACGGATAGCGCAGGCACGTTCACGATTACCGACATCGCCCCCGGCACAACGCTCGTTGTCAAGGAAACCCGCGCGAAGGACGGCTACATTCTCGACGATACCCCGCAGACCGTCAAGGTCAAATCCAACGAAGTCACCACGCTTGAATTCAGGAATCAGCCCAAGGGTGGCGTTTTAGTGAAAAAGGTCGATGCCGCAACGAACGAACCGATCTCCGATGTCGAGTTCATTGTTACCGACTCCGATGGAAACTTCATTGGCAAAGCCAATGGCAAATATGTGACGGACAGCGCAGGTACTTTCACGATTATGGATGTTGCACCTGGTACGACGCTTATCATCAAGGAATCGCGCACAAGAGACGGCTACCTGCTGGATGACACGCCTCAGACGGTCAATGTCAAGTCTAATGAAATTGTCACCGTAGAGTTCAGAAACCAGCCGCTGGGCGGACTTCGCATCGTGAAGCTGGATAGTATCACCCATAAGCCGTTAGAGGGTGTCGAATTCAAAGTAACCTATGCTGACGGCAGCTTTGTTCCTGACAAGAACGGTCAGATCAGCTCCAACGGCATCTACAGAACCGATAAGAATGGAGAGGTATTGATCTCCGGACTGATCGGAACTTTTGTTGTTACAGAAACCAAGACGCTCCCTGGCTACACCATCGATGAGAACACTCGCAGTCAGACTGTTGTCATCAACCCCAACGACCTCCAAACCTTGACCTTCTACAATGCCCCTTCCGGTGGATTGCAAATCATCAAGTCCGACGAAGACACTGGTGAGCGAATTGGGAATGTCAAGTTTGAGATCCGCAAGATGAATGGTGAGATTATCGGCACCTACACCACCGACCGAGATGGCGTCATCAGTATTCCGAACGCGGAAAGTGGATGGTACACCATTGTTGAACGCAAAGCGGCAAACGGTTATGCGCTCGACACCACCCCCGTCAATGCCTGCGTTAAGGATGGCGAGACCACAACGGTAGAGATCACCAATCAGCGCATGTGTTCTATCATGATCCATAAGGTTGATGCAAACACTGGAAATGGCATCTATGGCGTTAAGTTCGTCATTTACGATTCTGGTAAGAACCCAATCATGGAAGTAGAAACGGGCCAAGACGGCTACGCCTATGTCCGCGATGAACTCACTCCCGGCAAATACTATATCCGTGAGTTGGAAGCTGCCGATGGCTATATTCGCGATGAGCAGTATAAAACTGTTTATGTGGAAGCTGGCAAGTGCACGCAGATCGAATGGGAGAATAGCGCTGTAACCGGCCAGATTCAGGTACGCAAGTATGCTTCTGAAGATAATCCTGTCACCGGTGATATTGCCGGCGCAGCACTGAAGGGTGCCGTCTATGAGATTACGAAGGCGCGTTCCGGATCTGTTGTCGGATACGTCGTTACTGATGCACGCGGCGTCGCTGCGTCGGATCCTCTGCCTCTCGGCCGCTACTATGTTTCGGAGGTAAAAGCTCCCGCATACTATCAGCTCAGTGGTGAGAAAATGGAGGCCGAGATCGAGTATCCTAACCAGATTATCAAGCTCTCCTCCTACAATAAGCCCGCAAAGCTGGGTGTGACCATTAAGAAGACCGGCAACTACGAAGTGCAGCCCGGGCAGATCATGACTTATGATTTCTCCGGAATTGCCAACACTTCCAATGTTGCCCTCAACAACTTCTTCTGGCACGATCGGCTCCCGACTGACGCAGTGCGCGGCATGAGCATTTCCACCGGCACTTATAATCAGCGACTATACTACAAGGTCACATTCAAGACCAACTTGAATGACTACCGAACGCTCGCCAGCAACCTTCTGACTTCCAACAACTATTCGCTCACGCTGAATGCTGCTACTCTGGGTTTGGTGCAGGGCGAATATGTCACGGACGTCCGCTTCGAGTTTGGCACCGTTGCAAGTGGCTTTGCATCTGTCACAAAACCCACCATGCGTGTGCAGGTTCTGGGTACTGTGAGCAATGGTTACCAGATCATCAACCGCGCGGATGCCGGCGGCAAGTACCTCAACGAATGGCAGACGGCCAAGGTGACTTGGATCACAACCGTTCGCCGTTTCCAGAGTGCTAAGCTGCCTAAGACCGGCTATTAAGCCGACTCGGGCGGTCTATTCTTGCTACTCTCCCACTCAAGGGAGCAACCCCAGAATCACCCAAACGGCTTCCGGAACGAAACAACTTAAACCCAATAAGAGGGACTCCGACAGGGAGTCCCTCTTTCGTTATTACCACGGGGTATCTTCATACGGTGTATCCTGATATCCCTGCCGCTGAAGATCCGATACCATGCGGTCGAGCTTTCCCTTCCAGAGATGCTTGAACCAACTCGTATCACCAAACCAGCGAACCAGTGTCGGACTCACCGCATAATAGGCGCGGATAAAGCAACGACCCCAGAATCGCCGTGCAAGATAGTAGTCTCGGAATCTGCGAAGTGTCCAGACCTCCGGGCAATCATACGAGCCATACACAGCCGTTGCAACGTAGCAGCCGCCGGAGCCAGAACCGCTCGGTGTTCGGGAACTGCTGTGTCTTGTGTTGCGGCCGTCACGATATCCTTCCTCATATCCTTCTTCATAGAAGTCTTCGCAAAAATCCTCATACTCGAACTCTTCATCATCCCACATAGATGCAGCCTCCCTTTTCGTATTAGTCCGCGTATGACAAAGGCAGAAACTGCCTTCGCCATGCATTCGGTTGCGGTCTATGCTCGAAGTTTACAACAGATGCTGTACGATAAACAGGACAACTTGTCGTCCTGCTTTGTGCTGTTGTCCTTTTTATAGGACACCTCATGGTTTAAGCTGAATGTAGAATCCAGATAGAAAGGAGCTTCCTCATGTTCGTATTGATGGATATTGAGTGGATTGAAAACCGAATCCATCACATCTGCCCAACACAAATTGCTGCCATGAGAGTGGATGAGCAATGGCATTGTCTTGACCTATTTTATTCCCGCATCCGCCCCAGAGACAACTCGTTCCACAAGTGGAAACACATGGCGTATACCGGTGCCACAGCCACAGATTTTCTCTACGCAAACAGCCTCTACCGCGTACTGACTGAGCTCCAAGACTGGCTCCGTGATGATGATATCATCTGCTTCTGGTTCGAGGACTCCAAGAACATTCTCAAATCCGTTTACAATCTCGTGCTGAAACGCAAGGTGCCCCAGCGCATCGTCATCTTAGACGACTATGTTGATTCGTTTCTAAGCGCACGGGAAATGAAATCCGGCAACCCATATAAGATCTGTGCAAATTACGGTCTAACCGCAGAAGGCCCTAAGCATCAGTCTGAAAATGACGTTCGCGCCATGCAGCAGGCGCTAAGCTGCATCAACTATCCTGCTGCGTCCCTATATGCTTCTCCGCCCAAAGCCGAGGCAGCAAAAAAGCCAGAAGTTACTCCACCTCCCGCCGCCCCTTGCACACCGGATGCGCTGCGCCCGTATCAGTTTGATTTGAATACCGGCCTCTACCACAAGGCAGGCTGCAGCGAAATCCCTGCCGACGCCGTTTTGACTGGACATCCGGACCTGAAGTATTTCTTCCGAAAAAAGCTGACCGCCTGTCCACACTGTTTGAAAGCGGACATTCGCAAGGCGATTCGTGATCACAACATCGACCAGATCAATCGCACACAGTATCAATACCTCTATATCGACTCCTCCCGCGTATTCCACCGGCGCGGCTGCTCCGCCATTCTCAGCACTTCTGAGGCGATCAAAGGCTCGGTTTATTATGACGGCTGTGCCTCCACCGGCCGCCGACCCTGTAAGCTCTGCTGTCCCACGCCCGGCACCTGGCTCAGCGCGACACAGAAGCACACTGCGAAGCGAAAGGCCACGGAATTAAAGGTAAGCATCCCTGACAGAACCATGAATGCCAAAGAGCAACACGCCTATGACCGCTATGTGCAGGCGCGAACCGAGCGATTTGCGGCCGAAACTGAGGAATTCACGTCCAATACCGAAAAGGATGATTTCTACACGCTGACACAGCCGCGTTTTGCATTCTTCAGCGCGTCCGGGTATCAGACCTTCCACAAGCGTAGCTGCCAGAAGCTCCGTGGCCTCAGCCATATCACGGGCTTTTCCCGATATAAGGATGCGATCCGCAGCGGCCATACGCCCTGCAAATTCTGCAAACCGACAGCCAAGTTTGATATCGATTGCGCCATCCCCATCACCAACAAAAAGCGAACCGGCGAGTCGATCCACGATCTTGAAGTTCTGTGTCACGACCAGGGTTACCCATATGAGCAGGACGGTCAGTTCTTCTGTTTCTCCACCCCTGCTGGAAAGTGGAAGATAGATTTAAGTTCTACGCCGTACATCGTCTACCACATCAACCTGCTCCACACGCCCCACAACGACTGGAATTACCATCGTCAGCCTCGGCTGTTTCTCTCCTTGCTGGACACTTTCGACTACATCCTGCGCCATGACAGGAAGCTGTATGATTCCCAGGGCGTAAAGTATTCAGAACCCAACGAGGCAACCGGCTGAAGGAACGAATAAAGGCACCCGCTCACACAATGAGCGAGTGCCTTTTTGTATTCTATCGTCGGCAACTTGATATCACTTGCAAAGGCCGTAACTTCTGTGCCTCAGAACACAATGCTCCCCGTTTCCTTGCCTTCCATCGCAAAGTCCAGCAGCGTTCCCTTGCAGACGGATGCGAAGTACCGCATTTCTTCAAAGCGTTCCGGATAGTGCTTTTCGATGAGCTCCAGCGTTTCCTTCAATTGCAGCATGACCGCGAACCCATGCTTGCACGGCTCACTGCAGAAGCAGTCGCAAACCAGATTTCTGATCTCGCCGTCGATGTAATCGCACTCTACCTCATAAGGCCGTGACCCTTCAACAATACCACGCACATGAGTTCCGTCCAAGGAGAGGTATCGCACCCGATTTTCCCTGTAATAATCGTGGCCGCGATCCGCAGCATTCCTGCTGATCTTCATGGCACCGAGATTGCTCAGCGGAAAGCCGCTGTCGTCGTTGCCGGAAACGAACACTTCATCCTCCTTCTCAGGTGCCTTGAACCAAGTAACGACCTTATCATACGGAAGGGTGCTGCGGTCGAATGTGACGAAATGCGAACCAGCAAAGAAGAACTCACCCCTCACATTCGTGTCGGCGACACTGATGACGCGCTTATAATCAGAGAGTTTGATCTTGAAGTTATAGGTGACATCCACCACGCGGCCGCGCAGACCTTCCAGCTTACCTTCGACAAAAACGAGATCTCCGCGCTTGAGGTCAAAAGAGTCGTTGTAGTAAGACAACTTCATGTTCCGACTCGGGAAATAGACGCAAACGACAGACTTTCTCGGCGCGATCTCATGGCAGCCGAAGTGCTCCTCCTCTGTGGCCTTTCGATACTCTTCCGAGAAGTCTGTAAATCCGATCTTATACATAGTTAGAAGCCTCCCTTGCCAATGTGTATTGTTCCTTACATTACACATTCTACATAGGGAGCTGTCCCATAAACCTCCCAACAGAAAAGAGGCGCTTCGAGCGAAGCGCCTCTTTCTTATTTGTACTGTGCAGCAATGGCATCCACATGTTTCTTCATCTGCTCGACCACTTCGCTCGGCCCTGTGATGACCGCCTGCGCGCCGAAGCCACAGACCCATGCAAAGAACTGGGGACTCACCACCACATCCGCGCGAACGGTGAAATGATCCGGCCCATCCGCAACGATGAAGACATCTCTTCCCAGTCGGTCACGAACCGCACCGACTAAGTGGTTATCAAAGCGCATTGTGACATTGACCTCGTGCCCGGTGAACATGCCGAAGGTTTTCTTGGCATACACCGCCATATCGAGCGCGTTGTAGGCCTCTAAGCCGTCCCTCGTTTCATCCGTTACCGAGATCTTCTCCATCTTGTCAACGCGATAGTGTTTTATCATCCGGGCGTCAGAATCGTAAGCCACCATGTAGTAGTTCTCATCGTCCCATGTCAGGGCGAAGGGGCTCACCAAATAGTACGCGCCGCCGTGCCGGTAATTGCGCTCACCGGATACTGTTTCCTCAAAATAGAGAAACTGAATCCTCTTATTCTTCGAAATGCCGTTGTGGATCTCATCGACATTGTAGTAGATGGACTCATTCATCGTTTTGATCCGGTTCTTCACGAAAACCTGGCGATTGAGGAGCTGTGCCTCATGGATGCTGGCAAGCTTCTCAATCTTCTTGATGAGTGATGCGGTCTTCTTATGCGTGATGAATTTAGACGACTGAACGCTGTCCACCAAGAGCTTCAGCTCCGGCAGCTCAAAGGTACGGCTCGCAACATAGTAGCCGACATAGTTTCCGCTGTCCACGCGCTCAATATCGACACCAAGCACCTGCAGCGATTCTATATCGCTATAGATGCTCTTTCGCTCAGCAGAAATACCCTGCGCCTCCAGATGCGCAATGATCTGGTTCACAGATACAGTGTGTTCTTCATCTGTATTTTCAAGCAGATAGTTCATCACATAGAACGGTTTCAGCTTCTGATTAAATGAGCGCGGCATAGCAACACATCCCTTTCCGCCTGTGGCATATCAGTCATTGTATTCACTCTACCTCAGAACCTGTCCTATTAACAGGACAACTATATCAGAAAAACACAGCTTTGTGAATAAGCAGTTGCCAATAATCGGCAGCTGCTTTTCTTTATCGAGATTGTTTACAAAATGTTCATAAATGAAAATGGGGGGTACCCCCTTGTTTTCTATGTGTACTCGAAGTGAGAAAGCTCAAAAAGGAGGCTTTGACGATGCAAAAGAAAAGAGCAAAGCGAACGCAGCGCGCGATACGTTGCCCCTACTGCGGAGCGGTTGCCGATATCCGACCGGCAGCGGAGATCTACCAAGATCCACGGCGAACGGACGAGCTCTATGTCTGTCGGAACTATCCTTGCTGCAAGTCCTACGTAGGGATTTATCCCGGCACCAAAATCCCCATGGGCCCGCTGGCCAATGGCGATCTTCGAAATCTACGAATTCGGGCACATCGCAAGTTCGACCGCCTCTGGCAGTCCGGACTCATGAAACGGCAGGAAGCATACCGCTGGATGGCAGATTTCTTCTGCATTCCCCAGAGAGATGCACACATTGGAATGTTCTCCGAGTACCGCTGCAACGAACTCATCAAAAAATGTGACAGTCTATTGGCCCAGAGTCAGAGTGCTGTCAGCTAAGGAGGTAGTTTAACTATGAAGAAAATGACGGATTATCAGCGCGAATTGGTTGCTCAGAATTTAGATATTGTAGAGCGAACGATTAAAACAAGAATCAAGGTAAATGGACTAGCCCTACAATCCTATGAGGACTTCTACCAAATTGGATGCGAAGCCTTGTGTCGGGCAGCCATGGACTACAATGCAGAAATAGGTAACTTCGCACCTTTCGGAAGCCGGTATGTCTACAACGCCCTGATTGATCACTGTAGAAAGCAGAACAATCACTCTTCACATAGGCATGACCACATTTCCGACTCTGACAACGATTTCTATGCATTGGACTATTTCGGGCAGTTCGTCGATTTTGATGACGGCCTTTACCTGCGGGATCTAAATGAGGCATTCAGCGCGTGTAAGGAACAATACTCCGGCATTGCACGTCGCGGTATTGAAGCAATTGAACTCAAGAGTCTCGGTTACACTACCCGAGAAATTGCAAACAAATACGATACCACCGTCAATAACGTGAATGCATGGATCTCTCGTGCACGCTCCAAGCTGATGGATAACCCTGAAATCATGAGATTTGCTCTGTGATTTGTTGTTGCTTTCATGGGGATGGCGTAAAGGGAAATAGAAAGACTGAATAGGAGGTCAGGATTATGATGACTTTTTACGCTGCAGTTGGTAGTTATCGCATTCGAAAGGAAGATGGCCGTCTGGTTCCCTATATTCAAAAGCTCGGCCGCCTGCACCCGATTTCAATTCCTGAATTTGTCATCTGGACTACACTGCTTTGGGAGGTTATGACTTATCGGGAGCTGAAGAATCTCTTTGAGAAGCAAATGGAACATTTCAATGGACCTGCGCCAGACTTCGACATGCTGCTTAATATGTTGAAGAAACGGAAACTCATTGCCTGCGGTCTGGGATACTCGGGTTCAGACGCTCTTTACAACATGCTCTCTGACGCCTTTGTAATCCCCTATCATATAGCCGGCGGACGAAAAGCATGGAGTGTATTAAAGCTCTGGGTAAAAGGCAGCATCACGATCACCGATGCTCACCGCCTACTGAAGTCGCCTAAAACCACCGAAGATGAAGCTCGTGTAATCAATCTTATTGAGCAGACCCCGCTGAGCACGTCAGAGATCATCTGCTGCTTTGCAAAGAATCTGCAAGATGTCAGTACCGCTGACAAAGTCATTTCCGGCATTTATGCTGCAGAAAGTGATGATCAGGAGAGCATCGCAAATGCTCAAAAGAATGACAAGCATCGCGACGCCGTTCTGGAGGCCATATCCAACCTGTATCTCCAGCGCAGAGTCCTGCTGGAGCTAGCATGAACTAACTTAGGCGCTCACGATTCGTGGGCGCCTACTATTTTGGAGGTAATCATGATTCACAAGATTCCAGAGCCCATAACGAGGAGAATTTGGACGTTCGTCGGTTGCATCAGTGTGCTGAGTGTATTCGGGGTCGTTTGGACAATCGCAACGAAAGACCGTACCATTTTAATGCTCTCACTCGCTTTACTTGCCGCCGGCATATTGAAAGCAGTTTCGCTTTACAGTGTTGCTGCTGCAGGTCATTTCGTGGTGTATGAAGGCACCATTTCTCTCTATCGAGCCATTCCCCTCCGAAAGCGTCATGAGTTGTGCCTCACAACCTCCGAGGGAGAAACAGTTCATCTCCTACTCGATGGAAGAAGCAATCTCAGGCAAGGGAGCGAGTACCGATTGTATGTGCGGAAGAATGTGCATGAACAGTACTCACAATCTCTCCCGAATTCAATGAAACCATCTTGTATCCTGCTGGGCTACGAACGGATTTCTACGCAGTCACTTGCATAGATTTGGGTGGCGTGGAAGCGATCATTGCCTCATGGTACTCTGACTATGTCTTTATTAGAGTACTTTGATCTCCCTGTGGGAGTTATTAAGCAGTCAGCCTTGAGCAAACGACTCAGGCTATTTGCAGCTTCATATTGCTGGCTCTCAGCCGGCATGATGAGGCTGCTTTTTTATGCCAGTGAAGGCATAAGTCAGACCAATACGCTGGTAACGGCGTTTGGAATATTTTAGTGTCTGTATATCAGACAGAAAGGATGAATCATATGTCATTCGCAAATCTGAACCTGGAAGGTCGCATTGTCAACGAGCCGGAGTTCAAAACAGGAAAGAACAACAATGAGTTCTGTACTTTCCGCGTTGCTGTAAATCAGCAATTCGGAGCGCAGGAAGTTGCTTCGTTCTTTAACTGCACCGGTGGCGAGGCCATGGCACAGCGTATCCGCAAGGCCGGTCTGGGCAAAGGTCGCATGATCCACATCAACGGTAATCTGACTCTCCGCGAATACAAGAATCGGGATGGCATCACCTGCATGTCCGCAGATGTCGGCATCCTCGATTGGCATTTCGTAGGCAGTAAGCCGAAGAGTGAAGAAGCTCCTCCTGCCAGTCAGAGTACCAACAAGCCCGGCGTAGTCCACGACGAGGAGTACATTGGTGATGACGACGAACTCCCCATTTGATGCAAAGATGTGTTTTTCCCCCTTGGGACTGTAAGTGTGAGCGTACTTACAGTCCCATTTTTCTTTGCACTGAAATCACAAAATGAAAGGATGAATGGATATGGCGGTTATGCGCCGAAGAAAACTTACAACGCTCTTACAACTTCTTTTGACTCCAACGCTTCTCCTTAGCATTACGATTCGCAAGCCTGTCTTTCAATGGCTCGCAGTCATAATCGCTGTCCTGTGGCTGGTTTTCACAATTGCTTCTGCAATGCAAAGCCACCATTGGAAAAAGCCACAGCGGAAGGAGCCTTCTGTCTCTAAAGAGAAGTCCTCCCAGGAAACAAGGCCACAAGGCCTATCAGTATCACCTCTATCCCCGCAGGATCTATTTCTCATTCGCCAACTCAATTGTCGGATCACTGAGCATCTCAAGGTCTCTTATCCCATGGTTGCTTGGATCTGGTATCCAAGACCGCAACTTGAGGAGTTGAGCCAAGGTGGTACTTGGCGTATTCGCATTTCAAATGCGGATCCGTTCAATTACGGTGATGTAGAAATTGATAAAAGTGGGAAACTGTCAATCACTTTGCTTCAAGCAGTGCCGCTCTCTGAAGCATCGGAAACCAAGGTTATTTTGAAAGGTGAGCCAGATGATCTTCTGGATGAAGAACTGATGGATCGCACAGACGCTAAGACCTGGTATCTCGATCAAGGCGAAAAAATCATTGCTGAGATTATTGATGATCTCAATTCTCAAGGTCACAAACAACTGCTCATAAAAGATGACGGAAGCGTTGCAATCACAGCTTCCGGCGCAGAGCAAGTCGTGGAATCCATTGTTGGTTTTCCACCGCGAATAACTTGGGATGATTTTTGCCAGTTGCTTTACGAGGATGACATCAAAGCATCAATTGGGCCGGAAGGGTTAATTCTGGCCTGGTAACTGAAAATGGAGGAAAACCGATATGGGTAAAAGCAAACTCTTTGAAAGCTGGTCCTTCAAGATGGAGCTGCCAAAGCCGTTCGATGACCCGAAATACTCCGGTGGAAAGGATTTCGGCCACTCTAAATACAATGCTGTCGGATCTGTGAAAAAGGCGTCACTGCACGCGCCATCTCTGCGTGCTTTACTGGCTTATGCAAAGTTGGTTTCAGAAACGGAAGCCGGTAATGACACCACCGGCCTTGGAGCCATCGGACATCAAGACAGCACTTATCGCATTGCTGAATACATCTCCGCCAATAAGACGGATTGCGTTGTCTTCAATCCCGGAACCGGCAAATTCATCTCCGGCCGCTTTCCAAATGGATCGGATCATTCTACGCCTTACACACTGGGAATTGGAAACTGCTCCGGTTCAGCTTTGCTGTTCGCCTTAATGCCTCTTTTTGAAGAAGACACTGAATTCCGCGATTGTCTCTCCGACTTCAAGGATGCCTTCCGTCAGGGCTGGCCAAATATGGACTCTGCCTTTGAAACGGCACTCACGCTCTGCGACAACATGTATCGCAGGATTGAGAATGCAGTAAATGTCGGTCAAGCCGGCATCAAGGTAGCAATCCCCGCTTCCGGTAACATCAGTAACCTGTCGAAACTGGCGATCGATAACGGCAGTTATGCTCCTACCGGATCAGTTTACGGTGACTTCTCAATTTTGAAGGTTGGCGCTCGAAGCACAGCACAGGCGAAGGTATATAGCCTCGGAGACTTCGTGGCACAGTTCACCCTCTCTCAGCGCACTCTTTCAGCGCGCGAGGAGGCTATGGTGCCTAAGCTCCCTGACTGGTACATCATTCCCAAGGAAGTTGTTCGTGTCTGCGAGCACGCAAAGTTGACAACTACCAGCAGCCAACCCATGCGTAACTTCTTGTTTCGCGGTGAAGCTGGCACTGGCAAGACCATGGGTGCACAAGCCATCGCTGCAGGGCTCCATCTACCCTACACTCTGATGACTTGCAGCGCCAATACAGAAATCTCAGATCTGATCGGGCAATTCATTCCCGATGCTGATCAGGGTGAGTCAGGCCATGTCTTCGCTGATGAGGAACTCCCCAGAATTTCTGACATCATCATGCATCCGCCTTCTGTCTATATGGCACTCACGGGCGAGTATGATGACAGCAAAACAGAGGACGATGTTCTTCAGAAGCTCGTTGAAATCGCCGTCGGCCGTCTTGCAGTAAAGGAAGAACAGCGCGGCCAGCATATCCGATATGTGGATACGCCTCTGATCGAGGCCATTCGACATGGATATGTCTGTGAGCTACAGGAACCGAGTTGTATCGCAAATCCCGGCGTTCTCGTCGGCCTGAACTCCCTGCTTGATAACTGTCAGGCCATCACGCTGCCGACCGGAGAACGCGTACAACGTCATCCCGATGCCGTCATCGTCGTAACAACTAACTCCGACTATGCTGGATGCCGTGACATGAATCAAAGCATCATTTCCCGTATGGATCTGATCTACGATATCAATTCTCCTGACCTCTGCACGATGGTTAAACGAGTAATGAATGTCACCGGCTGCACAGATGAGCAGGAGACCACGAAGATGGCCATGGTTGTTCGCGACATTGCGGAACGCTGCCATCAGACAATGATCACGGACGGTAGCTGCGGAATGCGTGAGTTGAAGGCATGGGTTCTATCCACGATGATCACGAAGGATCCGTATGAATCTGCCCTGTCAACAGTTATCGCATCCGCTTCTGCGGATCCCGACAACCGTGCTGACTTAATTACCACCTGCTTGGAGAAACAGTATCTGCGCGCTTACTAAACATGAATTGAGAGGATTATGAACATGAAAATGAATGTGAATCAATATCTTCGTTTCGGTCTGGCAGTAGCACTTTCCTGCTGCACGCCGCTCGCAGAGGATGCGAGTGAACAGGACGCTGCGGCATACATTGCAGAGGCGTTGCGTGTCTTTTTCAGCAATACCGACACCCACGTTGATGTAGCTACCGTGTCGCATCCACAGAGCATCAAGATTCCTCTGATCATCACCATCGATGACGAGCAGCGTCTTCTGTGGTTCTATCCGCAGATGAGCTTAGAGAATCTGACGAAAGAGTTAGAAGGGCTTGTGAGTGATTGCATCGCTCCTATTCCCTGCGTCCCAGCGTGAGAGGAGGCTTCGTGCATGCGAACTTCTCACAGGGAGATTCGAAAACGGATCCTTGATGTAAAAAGCAAGATTACTGACGAAGAGTTCTTCTCCTCGAAGGCATATCAAGCCTACTTGACCGACATCACGGAAGCGGCCACAAAACGCTATCGGCGTCCCCTGAAAGTAACCGTGGTGGCTGACCACAATGACGATACTCTGGCATTCACGGATTTCAATGGCGTCTTTATCAACGCCTGTAATGAGATCACATGGAGTATGCCGTCTCGTTGGCTTCGATCCCTCAGCATTGAAGGGCTGAATGCTCATGAAAATGGTCATAACCTATTCACGGATAATCGGATCTGGCAGGCATTCCACAAGAAGTTGGAGCATGGTCGATTCTACCCGAATATGCCAAAAGGCCTTGATAGTCAACAAAAGCTTTATGCGCAGGAGATTCTGGATGCGATGAAGGATTCCAACGACGATATCCCCAAAATGGTGATATCCAGCACAGCTAAGTTCCTAAGCAACATCTTGGAAGATGGCTATGTAGATGCTCGGTATTCCTATGAATTCCCAGGCAGCCCCGCCCGAGGGATCGCACTGAATAACCTGCGTATTGCAGAAAAAGCACCTGACATCCAGACGATGATCAATAAGAAGTTCTATGACCATACGATCGTACTGAACCTTCTCGTTCAGTACGTCAATTCCGGCGAGGTGAATAACCTCTCCAGATATTCAGGCGAGCTGCTCGATCTGGTTATGGACTTCATCCCCATCGTGGATGATTGCCTGATGGACGAAGATGCCCGGTCACGCTGTGAGGCCTCCAATCGAATTATGATTGATCTCTGGCCTATCATGCAACGCTGCTTTGACGCGCTACGCGATAAAAAACAGGAGGCTCAGAACCAGCAGCAGACAGCCAGTAACTCACCCAGTTCTGCGCCCGGCCAAGCTGGTAATATAGCAATTCCAAATGACGGCCCGCAAGCTGCTCAGGAAGAGCTGGATAACCAACTACCGAAAGCACCTCCCAATTTCACCACGCAGGTATCTGCTGTTCCGTCGAATCAATCGTTCACTCCGGATAAGGATCATTCGCAGGAGTTGCGCCTCCAATTGGAACGTGTTCTTGCGGAAGAGACGGCAAGAATTGCCGCTCATCTAACTTCCGGCATTGAGAGTGTCGGCGATGGCGGTATCGACCACAATTCCGAATATGCAGGCAACGGTTACGCCCATGCAGCAGCGGATATTGAACGCGTCTTAGAAAGCATGGCTGAAACAAAAGTCAACAAGGACATGGAAGAAGAGCTATCTGAGGAACTGCAACGTGAAGCTGACACCATCTCATATGGGAACGCACATCGCAACATCCACGTGACGGTGAATCGTATGTCTCAAGTCGATCAGGAGATGATCGACGGCTACAACAGCGTTGCTCCCGATCTTCTATTGCTTTCAAAGCGTCTTCAGCGAAGTGTCGGTGCAGTATTGCGGGATAAGCGGCAAGGCGGTAAGCAAACCGGGTTGCTGGTCGGCAAGCGTCTAAATCAGCACGCCTTCCATCGCAATGATGGAAGGATCTTCTGTAACACCCGCCTCCCGACTGAACCAATCAACCTTGCAGTAGGGCTCCTTATTGATGAGTCCGGCAGCATGGGTGGCAGTGATCGCATCACGCGCGCCAGAGCCACAGCTATTGTTGTGCATGACTTCTGCGAGAAGTTAGGCATCCCCATTATGATCACTGGGCACACCGCCAGTTGTGGCCATGTTGATTTATACTCCTATGCTGACTTCGACTCTGTGGATCGAAATGATCGTTACCGCCTGATGGATCTCAGCGCTCGTTGCTGTAATCGTGATGGCGCTGCGCTTCGATTTGCCGCAGAGAAGTTGTGCCGGTACCCCTCTGAAGTAAAGATGCTCATCATCATTTGCGACGGGCAGCCAAACGACAGTGGATACTCCGGAACTGCAGCGGAAGCAGATCTCCGTGGCATCAAACTGGAGTATAGCCGTAAAGGTGTTCAGATCTTCGCTGCTGCGATTGGTGACGATCGAGAGAATATCGAGCGGATCTATGGTTCTGGTTTTCTAGACATCACAGATCTCAGCGAGCTTCCGATCATGCTGACGAATCTGATCGCTCGTAATCTGCCGCGATGAGGAGGGATTCGATGATGTTTGACGCTTTTGAAGAGTATCTTTGTGATCGTAATGATGCAATCGATAATGCTGCATATCAACTGATTATCGCACTAACGGCAAATAACCCTGAAGGCACGATGGAGGATGATCCTACCGTTCCCGAATGGGATATGTCGCTCATTGGCAAAGTTGTTGATTCCGCGCAGAAAATCATTCAGGAGCAGATTGGCTATCACTGCCATCCGTTCTATTGCAATGAGATTCCTTGCTATCTGACAGACGAATGCCAGAATACGCATTGCGCGATGCGACAGAACGAGTCTGAAATCTATGGTGCGTACTACAAAATGGAGGCAAATAACGAATGAGAGCAATCAATATCAAATGGGATGTAGACCACGACGCAGACGGAGAACTCTTACCTACCGAGATTGAGATTCCCGCCGGCATGGACGATGAGGACGAAATCACAGATTACCTTTCCGATGTGACCGGTTTCTGCCATAAGGGTTATGATCTCATTGACGAATAATGGAGGATGAAAGCTATGCACAGTCGAGTTTTTGAAATCGGTTCCGCCCTTATTCCCCTTGAGGAGCGTGCTTCATTATCTGATCTGCCGGACTGGTTTTTCGAAGTCATCGCAGATTATGGTGTCGATATTCCTGATGCTCAGCGCGAAGGCGAGCTTGATTGGTTCATTGGCCGATTTGATGGGAACTGCCATCGCGACGGTGAAAAGATCACCTTCAAGCAGCAGACGAAAGAAGATTACTTCAAGGCAAAGCATGAGAAGTTTCTAAATGCAGTCGCTGCTCTAATGAACTGTTCGCTTGATGACTTTGCCGGATTGACTTCTAACACTGATCTCAATGGTAAGGTCTATGCGTTGACGTCCGCCTACAATGACAAGTTCGGCTTCTACGTCTATGACTGGGAAGGTGACGGACTGTGCACCATGGATCAGTGGCTTCGCTCAGCCGATCTCTCTCAAGAGTACTATATCGGCGGTATTATTGACTATCACTGGTAATGAGGAAGGAGAATCAAAAATGGAAGATAACCGCGTTCAAACGCAAATTGCGTTGTATATGACCAATAAAAAGCTCTGCGAATTCAATGACAAGCTCAAGCCCGCACCTGTTGAGTTCTATGCCCATATTCATGCTCAGGGTGAGAAAGTCGGAGACAACAGCAGGCAGCGCTCCTGCATTGGCGTGGTGCTGCAGGACTACTCCAAAGGCACCGGAGCTAGTACGGTTCGCGTAACTGCAAACCTGTCTCCCGATTTCTTCGTCTATGCATTGAGTCGCGTGTCTTTGGGCGTTGAGTTATTTGACTTCTACGAGGAAAAGATCTTCGGGAATCCGGATCAGCAGGGTAAAAGCATGGTCACAAAGGTTTCCATTAAGCGTGCGTCCGTTGGTAAAGATGGCAAACCCAGGAATTATCCTTGGTGTGTCTTGGTGGAAAACGGGCGTGCAATAAAGGAAAGCACACAGACCGGCGGCATCCACATGAAGAAAGGCAGCTATCAGATGGAGCGGAGCGTCTTTGTCAATATCAATGACTATGACTTCTTCCGCCTTATGCAGCAGACTGTTCGGTACATCAATGCTTGGGAACTCACTATGGCTCCCAAACGCATTCGCGATGCGATGAAACTGATGGAGCCGCAGCAGAACTGAATCATCATATCAATGAGGGAGTACTTCGGTACTCCCTCATTCCCTTACTAGGGGGTGAAATAATGGATTTTTACTTTGGGGTAGATCTGTTGTTGCGTCTGAAAAAGCACTATGAGTCCCGCTTATCTCTCGCAATAGCAAAAGGGTTCGATCGTCAGTACGATCGGTATCACTGGCTATTTATAGAGCTCCAGTACCGAGTGAGTATTCTCCGTCGCACACTGGCATTGCTGGATGCGCTTCCCGATTTCATGTGTCATCAGAGTGAGGAGCAGATTTTCGCAATCGTCATTGGCTATACAACACCATGGTTTTCTGAAGATACGCTTGGAAAGCTCCCACATGATGAAGACGGATCTTCTCCGTATTTCGACAATCGCAATCCATACTATGCAGACTATCAGGCGTCACTTGATCGGTTCCAGGCGAGCTATGACTTCAAGCAGCTGGCCACCTTCTATATTGATCTTGTTGAATGCCTTGTGCTGGCAGTGCGTATGTACTTTTTCATTCGCGAAAGGCAGTTTAAGCCAATTGACCGCGAGAGTTTTGCCGACTTAGTCGGAATCAAGGCGGTCTTACCTGCACCGGCATAGGAGGTGATCTGAATGTCACCCCCGCTTACTCCGGAGCAGCAGGACTTTGCCTCTAAGCATCACGGCTTGATTATCGCCTTCATGCGTAGGTACTCTCTTGACAGCAACTTCTATGATTTACTCGCCTTGAGGTATCTCAAAGCGGTTGTCCGATATACCACGGATGAGAACCTTCAGCGATACGCATTTTCAACCGTAGTTTGGTACCACTTGCGTTCGGAACTCGCCAGCTATTACAAGGCATTGGAAAGGCAGGCAATGGCCGAGCAGGAGTTCTGGGTGGACAAGCCGCCACCTGCGGAACCACCACTCGATCAAGAAATCTGGGACCAGATCGAAAAGGATCTGACCTACAAGCAAAGCGAAGCAATTAAACTCCGAGATGCCGGTTATAGCAACCGTGAAATTGCAAGCATTTGCGGAGTACAGCTCAAAGCGATTGAAAAGCGCTTTACACGAATTCGAAAAAAGATAAATAAATTGAAGGAGTATTGATTATGAGTCACTTTTCTGTTTTTGTTACGGTTCCTCAGTCAGAGCATTCCCACCCCATCGATATCACCAATCTCGAAGGCCATGTCTCTTCCATTCTTGCCCCCTACGATGAGCAGGCGGAAGAAGCCGAATTCTGCGAGTTCAATGATCGGACGGAAGATGCGCGTTCCAGCTATGAAACGGACACCATGAGAGCAGTGCGCTTCCCTGATGGCAGCATTCACTCTCTCGATGATCAGGTCATTCGGGATCGCTTTATCCTTGTCGAAGATACTTTCTATGAATACGGTCCAAATCACAGTTTCAAGGAGAAACTGGTAACGGACGATTCCAAGGCACTTGAGCTGATCCCCGAGTATCCCGCTAAGCTGATGTATCCTGACTTTGATGCATATTGCGAGGACTACTGTGGATATGTAAAGAGTGCAGACGGTCGTTGGGGCTACACTTGTAACCCCAACGCAAAGTGGGATTGGTGGCAGATTGGTGGCCGCTTTCCCGGCGGTCTGCTGGTCAAGAATGACCTCAAGGATTGCATCTTATCCTGTAAAGAAAATCAGGCTGATGCGCCCGCCGGATACAAGTATGCAGATGCTGCGCGGAAGAAAGATATCTGTTGGGAGCTCATGAAGAAGATCGCAATGGAGATCGCGGAGCAGAATTACCAGCGCTATATCAAGGCATTTGAAGCAAAGGACGCTAAAGACATCGACTTCTTTGCAAGAGTCACGGAAGACGGTATTTCAGGATGGTGCAATATGATCTATATCAAGGGTGAAACCCTGGATGAGTATAAGGCTCGTAAGGGCACCTCGGACACTGATCAATATCAAGTCCATGCCTATGCCTTCATTGATCGTAACGGCGACTGGAATGCCTCCGGAGATATGGGCTGGTTCGGAATCTCCTGCAATGATAAGCCCGAGCGCGCCTGGAATGATGAGTTGCAGACGCTGATGAATGAGGTACAGGACGACGATTTCATCGTCGCAGTTGACTGTCATATCTAATTCTATTTCAAAGCCCGGAGTCATTGAAATTCACTGACTCCGGGCATCTATATGAGAGGATGCGAATATATGAGTATCAATCGTGGGGATATTTTCTATGTTAACCAGAGCGAGACCGTCGGCTCCGAGCAGCGATCCGGTCGTCCGGCTATCATTGTTTCCAATTCCCTGTGTAATGAACACAGTCCTGTGGTCGAAGTTGTGTATTTGACCTGTCAGCATAAGAAACCCATGCCGACACATGTGCGAATTGAGAGTGCCGGCCGACGCTCAATTGCGCTGTGCGAGCAGATCTCCTCAGTCGATGTGAGTCGCTTGGGTGACTTCAAAGGCCATCTGACCGATGAAGAGCTGGCGCAGATCGATGCAGCACTGATGTGCTCGCTCGATCTCCACCCTTTTACACAACAGGCAGCTATGAGAAATACATTTACGCAAGCAGACGAAGCCGCGCTCGCTATAATTGCAATGCGGTTTCTGGAAAGCTTCCTTCAAAAGAAATGTAACCTCACCTTGGATCAATAAGCACAAGCGTGGCACACTCAACTGAGAGTGTGCCACGCTCTTTTTTTATGCCTCAAATCCCAAGTTAGCTCGCAGCAGCCTCTGATCGATTCTGCTCGCGGAACTCATATGGCAAAGTCAAACCCAAATCATATTCGAGAAGCAGCTTCTTTGCAGTCAACTGATGAGAAAGCATGGGGCGAACTTCATCCATCATTGCTAATCCGGCGCGATAGCCGAGATAAAAGGAATGAAGTATATTGCTGTGAATTCGTTGATCCCACGCGCATAGTACAGACACGATATGTTCACAAGCTTCAGGTTCCAACGTTTCCATGAGGGCATCGCTCTTTTCCAGAATGCTGGAATTACGCTTATAAAACTCGCAATGCCGCTCCATTCCGGGCATCGTACAAATTCCTTTCTGTACGCTGGAATCGAAGTCATACTGCTGCCGATCACCGTGAACAAATAACTGCTCGAAGGCACACATAATGCCGCAGATAAAGCTATAGCGGTCTGCATAGGCGCGATTCTCCCGATAGAGATTCTCCACCTCAGTCAGCAATGTTCTTTGCTCATCGGTCAGGTGATGTACACAATACGCATCCGCATCCGAATAGGCATCCTCCACAGCTTTGAGTAACCCGCTTGCGACATCCTCCTCATAGGCCTTTTCAAGTGCTGCTTCAAAGTACGGTGCAAAAACATTCCTTTGAAGTTCTTCCAAAATCATTTTCGTATTCATAGCCATCCTCCTTATTACGTGGTTTTGTGCTTTGCCCTTTCAGGTACATTGTACTTAATCCGACACGAGAATTCTGTCGAAATCAGGGGATGCAAAAAGAAAAAGCAGGATTTTGAGTTATCAAAATCCTGCTTGATGCATTTAGGTATTCTTCTTAATGATAGGCGCTACTGCTTTTGCTATCTCTTTCATCAGGCCTGCCTGCTTCTCAGTCATTCCATGTTCCTCAATTTCCGGCGTAGGAATGTACTCCATCGGTTTGTCTACTCGACCCGAAAGGAAGTCAATGGAAGCATCCAGCGCTTCAGCAATATTGTAAATTGTCTGATAGCTGGGGCCTCTGGATCCACACTCAATGTGTAACAAGGAAACCTCGCTGATTCCTATTTTCTCAGCCAGTTCGCTTGCCGTCATGCCGCGATGTTTCCGTATTGCACGGATGCGTGAGCCAGACAACTTGTTGTCAATAGTCATGCAGATAACCTTCCTGTTATAATCTGCACTCAGTATAACCTGATTCCATTCTCAGCAGAATGTGCTACTATGGTCATAGCACCTATTTAGCCATACAAGGGCAATCACTTTACGATATAGACCTCACATTGAGTTGTCCTGTTTATCGTACAGGTGATGCCATAAACTATGGCCATAAGCTGAAATAGTTATAGTGTCACACGGTAAAAGGAGTATTACATTGAAAAAGAGAACATTGCTTCCGCTGATTATGGCATTGATCCTTTTCTTATGCAGCGTATATTGGGCGAATCCCAATGTCTCCGCAACTAAGAATAATGTGCCTGGCAGCACAATTGAATCCATCCCTACAGAATCATTGCCAGATCAATCGCACGGCTCCGAGGATCCGCCTTCCGATGAGGAGCAAACCGAGCATCATGATATTCCGGTTGGTTCAACATTTGAAGTACACTTTATTGACGTCGGGCAAGGAGATTGTTCCTTGATCCTCTGCGACGGGAAGGCCATGATCATTGACGGCGGCGAAGCATCTGAATCCAGCAAAGTGTACGTCTACCTCAAGGCCCATGGTATTGATCATCTGGAGTATTTAGTAGCTACCCACGCACACTCAGATCACATCGGGGGATTGTCCGGTGCTTTGAACTATGCAACCGTTGAAAAAGCACTTTGCCCTGTCACGCAGTACGACTCTAAGACATTTCAGAGTCTTTTGAAATATCTGGGTAACCAAGGGATCGAAATCACAACACCGATTGCCGGAGACTCCTTTATGTTGGGCAGTGCCTCTGTCCAGATTCTTGGGCCTCAGAAACCATATGACAACGCAAATGACACATCCATTGTATTGAAGGTAACCTACGGGCAAACGTCATTCCTCTTCACCGGCGATGCCGAGCGCACCGCTGAAGCTGATATTTTGAATGCCGGATTTGACCTATCTTCCACTGTCTTGAAGGTTGGACATCATGGTAGCGAAAGCAGTACCAGTTATCCATTTCTCCGAGCGATCATGCCGCAATACGCTGTGATTCAGGTCGGGAAAGGCAATTCCTACGGTCACCCCACGGAAGCTACGCTGAGTCGGCTGCGAGATGCTGATGTGCAGGTCTATCGCACCGATCTTCAGGGCACTGTGGTCTGCACGAGTGATGGTAGAACGGTATCTTTCTCAACTGAGAAAAACGAGGATATCCAAACAAATCCCACTGCGCCAACTACATCGGTACCGGCCAACGTAAGCGCCAGTGGTGCGTATATAGGCAATACCAACTCCAAGAAGTATCACCTGCCAAGCTGCAAGAATCTCCCAGCTGAGAAGAATCGCGTGCAGCTGCATTCCCGCGAGGAAGCACTTGAAAAAGGCTACAGCCCATGTGGCAACTGCAAACCGTAATAACTGAAAGGAGTCTGACTGATGGATTTTGACAGCATTATGAGAGAGATCACCTCCGAACTGACAGGAGATCCAGCGCATGACGTTCCCTATTTGCAAGAACAAACCAGACGATATAAGGATCATGAGATGAGTACTGAGATCAGCAGAGCTTGTGGACGTCTGATTTTTCAAGTTCTACCCGATGACAAGAAGCAGCCTCTTACTGATATTCTCAAGAAAAATGACATGGGTTTTGAGGCCGCACTGGAAGAAGCGCAATTCAACATCTACAAGAAGAAGTACGACGTTGCATTGAAGATCTTAGAGGGCGTCGTTGAAAAAATCCGCGACCTGCGCATATTGAAGGATGACAAGGTAACTGAATACCACACCTTCAATGAAACATTCGAAGAAGTCCTATACCGGTACCTTTATGAGCCGCAGCGAGACCTGCGACCTGCAAATCCGACTTGGACTCGTGCATTCTACCTTTACGGAAACACCCTCTTTGAGCTGAACCGGCTTGAGGAAGCACAAGCTGTGCTGAAAGAAGCGCTGCATTGGAACCCCGTCGATTCCGAGATCAATTTTGAGTACATCGAAACCTATAAATCGCTTGGTGATCTGGATACCTTTTTCCGTCTCAGCAAGGAGGCATTCCGTTTTGCATTTAAGCCGCAGGATGTCGCTCGCTGTTATAGGAACATCGCATTTTTCTTTGTAGAAAAAGAGATGTATAATGAAGCAATGGGATGTCTGCAAATGAGCACGTTGTTTGAAGAGTCCAACATTGCCCAATCTGAAATGTACTACATACACCAAATCACAGAAGGAAAAGCGAAGCTGCCCACGCCGGAAGAGCTTCGTGCAATTGCCGAACAGCACGGTTTTCCCATGGGAGCTAATCAAAAGGTTCTCAATATCGCATTTTCGCTTGGTAAGCAGGCAGTAGAAAACGGCAACAAGCACGCCGGCAAGTATTTCTTGTCCATTGCCTATGACCTTACAAACGATGAAATGGTTAAGAGCTGGCTGGACAAATGTGACGATTAACGCACAGTCAATTAGAACGGAGGGAAACTATGTACGGAGCAATTCTTGGTGACATCATTGGCAGCCCCTATGAGTTTGATATGGGCAATAAAAGTAAGAGCTTTCCCCTCTTTTCTGCCCGATCCCAATTCACAGACGACACCGTTATGACTTTAGCGGTCGCCCAAGGTTTCATGGAAAGCCCCATCAATGCAGATGATGAAACGATTCGAAAGAACTTGGAAAAGGCAATGCGCGAAATTGGCAAGCGCTATCCTGACGCGGGCTACGGAACGCATTTTGGAATGTGGCTCTTCTTAAACGGCCACGCCCCTTATAATAGTTTCGGAAACGGTTCTGCTATGCGAGTATCCTCTGTCGCGTGGTTATTTGATGATCTCGCTTCAGTTCGTCATGCAGCCCGTCTTTCCGCCGAGGTGACGCACAATCACCCAGAAGGAATTAAGGGGGCGGAAGCTACCGCCTCCGCCATTTACCTGGCAAGAACCAGGCACACAAAAGAAGAAATTAAAACCTACATCGTGGATAACTTTGATTATGACCTAAACCGAACCTGTGACGAGATCCGGCCAACATATCACCATGTTGAGAGCTGTCAGAAATCCGTACCAGAAGCAATAACCGCTTTTCTAGAAGGAACTGACTTTGAGGATGTCATTCGCACAGTAATCTCTCTTGGCGGCGATTGTGATACGCTTGCCGCTATTGCAGGCAGTATTGCAGAAGGCTTTTATGGTGTTCCTGATAACCTCAAACAGGAATGTATGACACGCCTGCCCGAAGATCTAAAGGAAATTTTGATCCGATTTGAAGCTTGTTTAGGAAACAAAAAGTAAGAGGGATATACTGTTCACTAGACAGGCCGTTCTTTCAAGATTTGGATGAAGCACCTATCTGTAATTATGAAATGGTGGAGGTGACAGCATGGCAAAGGATATCAAGAAACGCTCAGCCAGCCATATTTACTTCGGTGTAGACAAGGATACCGGCGCGCTGCGGCACATCTCCCGAGTGCTAAGCGGAGCGAAGTGTAATTGCAAATGCGCCCTGTGTGGAGAATCATTTGAGGCTCGTAAGGGTACGCAGCGAAGGCATCACTTCGCTCATGTGTCAAACTATGAGTGCATGTACGCCGGCGAGGTAGCCGTTTACCTCGGATTTTCCAGTGTTCTGCAAGAATTAAAATCAATCCGGTTACCTGCTATTACTCTTCGTTTCCCTACATGGGGAGAAGCTGAAACTCTTCAAGCAGCTCGTTCTATTGCAATCGACGAGGTTTTCTACGAGTGCAAAGAACTCGCATATCCACCGATGCTTCGAGTTGCGGCTGGTGGCAATCTGCTGCGGATCATTCTGAATTTCGGCAACTATTACGATGACTCTGATATAGAAGGATTGTCCGTAGAAGCAAAGATTGGCGGGTACTCAACTCTGATGTATCAAATGCCAAGAGTTGATGATGACAATTTCTCTCCAGAACAACTTGCTGACGTCATTAAATCCAGCTCTCAAGCACGATGGATATTCAGTAGGCTTGAGGAACAGTGGAAAGAGCGCTTTCGCAGCGTTGCGACAACGCCAAAGATACACGGGCATGGATGTTTCTGTCCCTTATCAAAGAGCTTCCACGAAGGGAAATACTATGCCCAACAAGAGGACTGTGCTTATTGCGGATATAACCTTGCCACACCCCCGGCCTGTCTCTGCACCGCCGAATCGGGTATCCGCCACAAGGCTGATTTCAAACGTAGTGAAGCAGACCGCAAAGCTGAAATTGAAAAAATGCGCCTTGCTAATGAGGCTTCTTTGCAGCGCAGGTTAGCCATGATTGAAGCTCAGAAGGCCCAGCGGAATACTGCTCCCATCGAAAAGCCAATAATTGCCGCTGCACCTCAGAAGCCACCAGCACCAACTGAAGAAGAGTTGAATCTTGCATACCAAGATATTGTCGCTTCATTTGATCTCCTTTCAGACGCTTGGACCATGGATAAGTATGGCCGGCGTTGGATCCAATGCAAAACCTGTGGCAAAATCAAGCGTGACGCAGAAATGGCAACTTATGGCGGTAGCGATGGTCCCAATCGCGGTATTTGCGCTGAATGCTCGCGTAAAGGTCTCGGGTAAGCACCCATTTGTCGAAACAAAGCAGTTCTGGTTGATATTATTCGCATGATGGTGTAAAATAGGAGCATCAATCATATTCATGCTGCAGCTATGGCAGCCAGAGAGGGGTTCTGCCACAAGCAGGACCTCTTTGCGTTTAGACGGGGTGATACGATGAATTATATGACCATTACCGAAGCGTCAAAAAAATGGAATCTGTCCACAAGAAGAATTCAGACTCTCTGCAGCACCGGGAGGATTCCCGGCGTAGAGCGTTTGGGATATTGTTGGGCTATTCCAATTGATGCGCAGAAGCCTTCTGATGCTAGGATTAAAAGTGGGAAGTACATTCGTTCAAAGGATGTTTCTTCCAAAGAATGAGTCAAATCATCTAAGCAGGAAAACAACAATCGGAGGAGTTCACGATGTCTATAAGCGATCTGCAAAAGCAAACAAATGCAAATATTCAGGCGAAAGCTAATCTAATCTGGGAAATTGCCACCCATTTGGTGGGGCTTTTTAAGCCACATGAGTATGGCAAGGTTATTCTCCCCATGACGGTTTTGAAGCGTTTCGATGACGCTCTAAAACCCACTAAAGATGCTGTTGTAGAGATGGCAAAGAAGTTGGATTCACAGCATGTAGAAGGCGTTGCTCGCGATGGTATTCTGTGCCGCGTTTCCCACTACGACTTCTACAATACCAGCAACTACGACTTTGCAAAACTGATTGCTGACCCTGACAATATTGAAATCAACTTTGAGGCATATCTTCAGGGCTTCTCTTCTAATGTTAAGGATATTATCGACAACTTCGATTTCACCAATACCGTCAAACTGATGGTCAAGGGTGGCGTCCTGTTCGTGACCCTGCAAGAGTTCAACTCGGCAAAAGGCGATATGTCTCCGGACAAGATCACCTCTGCAGATATGGGTTATATCTTCGAGGAACTCATCCGGAAATTCTCCGAATCTTATGATGAGCAAGCAGGAGCGCACTTTACCAGCCGCGATATCATCTATCTGATGACAGAGTTGTTAGTAGCTCCCGAGAAGGCAGCGATTGTGGCTGAGGGCTGCACCAAAACCGCTTACGATATGGCTATGGGCACTTCTCAGATGCTAGGCTGCCTAACTGAACGTTTACAGGACATCAGTCCCGATGCCGCTTTGACTTGTTTCGGTCAAGAGTTCAATCCAGAAACCTACGCTATCGCTAAGGCGGACATGCTCATTAAGGGCGGCAACTCTTCCGGTATGAAATTCGGCGATACTCTCTTACAAAAAGATTTCGACAGTAAAACCCCTGGAGATCAATTTGAGGGTTATGAGTTCGACTATATTATTTCCAATCCACCTTTTGGTATCGATTGGAAACGTGAAAAACTCTCTGTTGAGAGTGAAGCGAAGCGCGGTTTTGACGGACGCTTCGGTCCCGGTCTGCCGGCTATTTCCGACGGCCAGATGCTTTTCATGCTCAACGGTGTGAAGAAGCTGAAAGAAAGATCCGGCAGAATGGCAATCATCCAGAATGGTTCCTCCCTATTTACCGGTGATGCCGGCTCCGGTGCATCTGAGATTCGCAGATATGTTATTGAAGGTGACCTTGTAGAAGCAATCATCCAACTCCCCACTGATCTTTTTTATAACACTGGTATTTCGACATACATCTGGGTGCTGGCCAAGGGCAAACCCATGAATCGCTGCGGAAAGGTGCAGCTCATCGACGCTTCCAAGTGCTTTGTGAAGCGCCGTAAAAACATCGGCTCCAAGCGTGTTGACCTGGACGATGCCTGCATCGACCTCATTCTCCGTGCATACGAGGGCTTTACGGACGAAACCTATCAGGAGAATGACCTTGTGGTGGAATCCAAGGTGTTTAACAACCGTTTCTTTGGCTTCACCAAGGTGACGGTAGAGACTACTCTGACGGATGGCAGCGGCAAGCCTGTCCTGAAAAAGGGCAAGAAGCAGCCGGTCAGGGGCGCATCCGACACGGAGATCATCCCGCTTTCAGAGGACATTGATGCCTATATGGAGAAAAATGTGCTGCCCTATAATCCTTTAGCTTACATTGACCACACCAAGGACAAGATCGGCTATGAGGTGCCCTTTACCCGATTGTTCTATAAATTCGTTCCACCCACACCATCTGACGAGATTTTCGCAGAAATCATTGAGTTTGAGGCCGAAGAAACGGTACTCATGAATGAATTGTTCCATAAGGAGTAAAAAGTGAGAGAACTTTTCAGTTTTATATTCGATAAACTTACCGATCCCCTTGGACTGCCTATCGCTGCTTGGAAAGAGTGGCTGATTCTGTTTGCTCTTGGAGAACTCGCACATGTTATTGCCTTCAGAGTTGTCGGCAATATGTATGACGCGGGCGATATTTCAACTAGTATCGGCGGCAGCTTCTTCCATTGGCTAATTCGACTCATTGCGTTTTTAATTATGTGGACCATCGCATACGGTACAATTCGAGTTTGGCAATTCTGTGCAGCTCATTGGATTGCAGTTCTCATAGCACTCGGCGGTTTGCTTGCGCTCGGAATTATTGGGTTTATTGGTTACCGCAATATGAAAGGTGGTACGCAGAATGCGTGAGATGAAATACAGTGGAGTCGAGTGGATAGAAGATATTCCGGCACCATGGAATATGATTAGATTCAAGGATAAATACAAACCAACTAAAGAAATTGCCGGCGAATCTTCGACAGAGTATGAAAGATTAGCACTTACACTCGGTGGTGTAATTAAGCGTCCTAAAGACGATTCTGAGGGGCTTCAACCCAAAGCTTTTGATGGTTATCAAATACTTCGTGAAAATGATTTCATCTTTAAAATGATTGACCTTCAGAACATTAGCACCAGCCGCGTTGGTTTATCCCCTTACACCGGTTTAGTGTCTCCTGCATATATTCGTTTTCAAGCAAAAAACAAAAACCAGTTCAACAAGTATATTTACTACTACTTGTTGAGCATGTATTACAATTGCGTCTTTAACAGTCTTGGCGGTAATGGTGTGCGAAGTGCTTTGAATGCTTTTGATATAGGAACATTGATGATTCCGTTTCCGCCCGAGCATGAACAAATGCTTATCGTTGAGGCAATCGAGCATCAAACCGAAAAAGTGGATTCTCTCATTGCCAATCAAGAAGCCCAAATTAAGAAGCTAAAAGCCTATAAGCAGTCCCTGATTACTGAGGTCGTTACCAAGGGGCTTGACCCTACTGCACCCATGAAAGACAGCGGAGTGGAGTGGATTGGAGAGATTCCAGCGCATTGGTCTATTATGCCATCAAAATTTCTTTTTGCAAATTCCGATGAACGCCGAAGAGATAATGACGTTCAATTAACTGCAAGCCAAAAGTACGGCATGATTTCTCAGGAAGAGTATATGCGCAGAGAAAATGCTCGCATTGTCCTTGCAGATAAAGGATTAGAAAACTGGAAACACATTGAACCTTTTGATTTTGTTATCAGCTTGCGAAGCTTTCAGGGCGGTCTCGAAATGAGTGAAGTAACTGGCTGTGCGACGTGGCATTATATTGTTTTGCGAGCGAGGAAAGAGCTGCACCCTTACTACTACAAGTGGTTGTTTAAGTCTACGATGTATATTACAGCGTTGCAGAGGACTTGTAATTACATCAGAGATGGTCAGGACTTACGATACAGTAACTTTGTCAAAGTTTCGCTATGTGTTCCTACCTTAGGTGAGCAAGTTCAAATTGCAAACTATCTCGACGCCAAATGCGCCAAAATCGAACGCCTTATTGCCATCAAACAAGCCAAAATCGAAAAGCTGGAACAGTACAAAAAGTCCCTCATTTATGAGTATGTGACGGGCAAGAAAGAAGTTGTCAATGGCTAAGGCTTTTGTTAATCAACACATCGTCCCTAAACGATATCTGGATCGTTTCGCGTCAGAGGTCGATGGAAAAAACATCATTGGTGTACGCTTTTGTTCAAATCGATCCCTGCATTTCTTCTCCGAATCAACTTCTAATGTTGGCTATATCAGGAACTTCTATGATGTGCGTGATAAAGATGATCCAAAATACTGGGAGCATTTTTTCGCCTCTGAAATCGATTCCTTATGTGGCGCAGAGATGGACAGCATTATTGCAGCAGCCACCCTATCCCGTAATAACGAAGTTGTCTTAACCAAGCATGCAAAAGAGGTTCTTTCCAAAGTAATCATCGCACAAATCATGCGCATTCCCAGCGCGGTCGAATATGTAAAAGGCATCTATCCAGAGGTTGAACGCCAAGTAAAAGAAGAGGCTCTTTCCATCTTACCAACGGAGTTAAAAAGTCAATATGGTGAGATAATTAAGAATCTAAATTTGGATGCACAGTGGCAAAAAGAGCAGTTGTTTAATCTTGCCTTTTCCCCCGAAAATTTTGATAAATACTGCCGCCTGCTTCAAGAGCGGCTCTGGGTTGTACTGGTTAATATGCAGCGCAGCAATCTCCCATTCGTCACCAGTGATAATCCAGTTTTGGTTGAAGGAATAGGCCGAAAGGAAGTCGGCGTATTCCGAAATGGACTTGGTACCCCTACCACCTGCATCTTTTACCCACTAACTCCTACAATCGCAATTGCAAACTATCCGAAGGCAGGATTTTTTCGGCTTGCCTTCGATGATCTTGATGGGCGAAAGAAGCTACTTAACGAAAGCAATTATGTTGTAACCAGGAACGCAAGAATTGTTGAACAGTCATATCACCATTCGTTCATTCCGCAACCCCTGTTTGACAAAATCAAAAAGCGCAATTAAGTCCGCTATTCTGGCGTAAAAAGAGTGAGGTTTTGACATGAAGATTGATAAAGGCAGTTTCATCAATGACTTCATTGACAAAAATTTGAGACAATACTCAATTCCTGTCTACCAACGGAATTACGAGTGGTCTGCCGAACAGTGCGAAAAGCTGTTTGAAGACATCTTGCAAGCGCACAAGCTTGATCGTTACCACTTTACCGGCTCAGTTGTCTATGAACTGCTCAAGACCGAAAACAAGATCGACTACTATGTTATTATCGATGGACAGCAAAGACTAACCACCATCTATATCCTTCTCAAAGCCTTAATTGACGTTGCTGAAACCGACAAAGATAAGGATATTTTACTCTCCCTGATGTTCAATCAGGATAAGTTCAAGAAGTACAATATCGATGACTCCAGTAAGCTGAAACTCAAGCCAATCAAAAGCGACAACCAACAGCTCATGCTCCTGATGGAAAACCATGCGGATAAAATGGACAAATCCAGCGGGATTTATCAGAACTATGATCTGTTTTGCAAGTTAATCAGGAAAGCACTTGTAGATAACCCCGATCTCAGCATCGAGAGGATCTATGATGGCATTGAGCATCTGACCTGCGCCACGATAAAGCTTGAGGAAGAAGAGAAAGGTAAGGAACAGGAGATATTCGAGCGCATCAACTCTACCGGCGTCCCTCTGAGTCTTGCTGATAAGATACGCAACTTTGTCCTGATGACTGAAGTAGATCAGGACAGGCTATACGAAGACTATTGGCTTCAAATTGAGCAAATGCTGTCTAAGGAACAGATGTCTGCATTCTTCCTCGACTATCTCAATATGAAGATTGATGGCTTCGCTCGGGAGAAAGATGCATACGAAAACTTCAAAAGTCTGTTCCATTCCAATCACTATACCAACGAATCCATGCTCAGCGAGCTCAAGCATTATGCAGAACAGTACCACATCTTTTGCTATGGCTACGAGGATTTGGGTAGTGAGATCAACTGTGCCTTGGATGGCCTACGCAAGTTGAATCAGACCACGGTTTACCTGTTCCTTTTCCATGTCTTTGACGATTATGAAGCTGACAAAATCGACAAGCCTGAGCTTGCAAAAGTTCTGCACTTGCTATTGAATTACAGTATCCGCAGACTCATCTGCGAAGTCGGATCTAACTCCCTGCGCGGTTTATATAAAACTCTGTATTCGCGCGTCTTCAACCGTGAAGAGAACAAATTGTACTACTATGATGCAATCGTTTCTTTCCTATTGCAATTAACTTCGAAGGATGCGATTCCTACTGATGACGATTTCGTTCTTGCTTTGAAAGAAAGGAACCTTTATCGGAAAAACGCCCTCTGTAAATTCCTGCTTGTGGCAATCGAAAACCAGGGCAAGGAAAAGGTTGAAACAAGCGCACCGACTATCGAGCACATTATGCCTCAGAACAAGAATCTCTCAAAGAATTGGCAGACAATGCTCGGTAACAATTGGGAATATGTCCATGACAGATATCTTCATACCCTTGGTAATCTGACTCTGACGGCATATAATGCCGAGCTTGGCGATAAACCCTTTGATGAGAAAAAGGAAAAGCTTCAGACGCCAGATACTCCCACTCACTTCACAATTCTCTACAAGGATGTTCTTGATCAAGATGTGTGGAATGAATCGAAAATACAGGCTCGTGCAGCTCGCCTCTCTAATATAATCTTGAGCCTTTTCCCTATCGTCGCGCCAGAAACCAAAATTGACTTCAGCGATCCTCGCTATCATGAATACAAAGTTGCTGACCCCAGAAATGCAACTTACAAATTAGTCAACTACTATGAACTCCTTGGTGAGCGTGTAAATGTAGATAGCTTCGCCGGCATGGTGCGTTCTGTTGCGGTTAATCTTTATGACTATGATAGTCGCATCATCGAGCGTATGGCTAAAAATAACGAAGTCTTTAATGGCTGGCAGAACCCCGTCTTCTCTTATGATGAAAATGCGGTCAAAGGAGCCCATGAATTCAGAAAAGGTAGTGGAATCTATATCAGTACAGGCTACTCTGCCTACGATTGTATCTGCTTCATCAGAGAGCTTCTAAGATGTTACAACCTTGATCTTGAAGAGGACTTTGTTTATAGCGCTAGATCTTCAAAAAGGAATGATGAGGAGGTCTGATCATGGACACTTCCGAAAAGCGATTTGAATTTGAGATTGAGCAATATCTTATTTCTCATGGATATGAGCAATTCAATGGGCAAGCAGAAGATGGAACCTGGGTACATAACCGGCAGCACGATGTTGCAAAGTGCATCTACATGGATGTTCTCTGCGAGTTCATCGCCAAAACCCAACCGAAGGAATGGGCAAGATATATCAAATACTATGGCGATAATGCTCCAGACAAACTCTACCATCGCTTAGAAACTACCATATCCAACCAAGGACTCCTTCATGTCCTTCGTAATGGAATTGAGGATATGGGGTGTAAACTAAAAGTCTGCTATTTTCAACCCGAGTCAGACCTGAACCCGCTTGCAACAGAACGCTACGAAGCAAATATTCTTGGCTGCACTCGGCAGTTCCGCTATTCAACTGCGAATTCCAACACGATTGATATGGTGCTTTCTGTAAATGGAATCCCTGTTGTTGCATTAGAGCTAAAGAACCAACTCACCGGGCAGGACTATGTCTGCGCCATCAATCAATTCAAGACTGACCGCAGCTCAAAGGAATTCGCATTCCGTCTAAACCACCGTTTTCTCGTCTATTTTGCTGTTGATCTATATGAAGTATGGATGACGACTCAGCTTGCTGACGGTTCCACTCACTTTCTTCCTTTTAATCAAGGATCCAATGGTGCAGGTGTGACGGGCGGTGCTGGAAACCCCTATAATCCTAACGGCCATGCCACCAGTTATCTATGGGAAGAAGTTCTGCAGCGGGATAGTCTTATGGATCTAATCCATCGTTTCATCTCCTTGGCAAAGGAGAAAGAAGAAATTATCAAGAATGGTGTCAGTAAAACTGTCACAAAAGAAAAGATGATTTTCCCCAGATATCATCAATACGACGTAGTACGGAAGATAATGGCCGACGTTAAAGAAAACGGCGTTGGGCACAATTATCTAATTCAGCATTCTGCCGGCTCTGGAAAATCCAATTCCATCGCTTGGATTGCATATCGACTAGCCTCCGCTCATAACAAGGATAACCAAGGCCTATTTGACTCCGTTATTGTTGTCACTAACCGTGTTGTTCTGGATAGCCAATTACAGGATACCATTAACGGCTTCGAGCATCAGGTTGGCCTTGTGGAGGCAATTGATGACAAGAAAAACTCTCGTAGTCTTGCAGAAGCTATCAATGATAAAAAGCGCATTATTATATGCACAATTCAGAAATTTCTTTTTGCTCGCAAAGACATGGAAAAGTTCCGTGGTAGGAGATTTGCAATCATTATTGATGAGGCGCATCAAGGCCAAAATGGTGAGAGTGCAAAAGCACTCCGCCGCAGTCTGATTGATATCGGTGTAGCAGTCAAAGAATATGCCGATGAAGCAGGGGTTGAAGAGGAAGAAGTCGATCTGACTGACGAGTACATCAATGCGGTCATCGGGCAGGGCAAGCATGAAAACCAATCGTTCTTTGCCTTCACTGCAACACCCAAGGGTCAGACGTTAGAAACCTTTGGCACGATTATTGGGGCAAACGCCGATGGCGAACCTATTAAAGCCCCCTTCCACGTATACTCCATGCGTCAAGCTATTGAGGAAGGATATATTTTGGATGTTCTTGCCAACTACACAACGATCAAGGAAGCATTCAAGTTGATCCGTGTATCCGAAGATAATCCTGAGCTTATCGAGGGAAAAGCATCTCGTGCTTTGTTCCGGTACTATAAGCAGCACGGTTATACCATTGCGCAAAAGACCGACATGATCATGACAAATTTCCTCGAAAATTGCCGATATCAAATCGGTGGCAAAGGAAAAGCCATGGTTGTTGCAGATAGCCGAGCAAACGCTGTTCGATACTACCTTGCAATTAAACGTTATATTACTGACCATCAGGCGGACTGTGTCGGCACTGATGTAATGATTGCTTTCTCTGGTGAAGTTACCCTTGAGGACTATCCCTCTGAAAAGCCTTTCACTGAAGCCTCAATGAATACCGACGAAAATGGCAAGTACATAACAACTGATAAGAAATTCCGAAAGGCCTTCCATAGTAGTCAATACAACATCTTAGTCGTAGCAAATAAATATCAGACCGGCTTTGATGAGCCTTTACTCCACACAATGTATGTGGATAAAAAGCTGCGAGATGTCACAGCTGTACAGACGCTGTCTCGTCTTAATCGCACAGCTCGCGGCAAAAACAGCACTTTTGTGCTTGACTTCGAAAATACCGAAGAGGACATCAAGAACGCCTTTCTTCCCTACTACGAGGCCACTGTTTTAGAAGGGAGCTTTGATATCAATAGTGTCTACGATCTCCGCAATAGAATTCGCGACTTCATGCTCTACAATTACGAAGATATCGAAACACTCATCAAATTCATGGCCACACATGCCGAGAGAAGTCGAGATGCCGCAGCTCTTGGGAGACTGGCAAGCCTATTCCGACCAGTAATTGCTCGGTATAACGAGCTATCTGAAGACGATCGTTTTGCCGCCCGCGACTACATCAAAAAGTTCTGCAGATCTTATGCGTATGTGACGCAACTTGTTCGACTCCACGACAAAGACCTTTTTAACGAATACCAATATAATCTTCACCTAATTAAACTCCTTCCGCGAATTGGCGGAGAAGAATTTATAGATATCGAAGATAAAATTAAGTTGGAGTATGCCAATCTCACCGAAACATTCAAAGGCACTATTGTTCTCGATGAGAAACCGCCGGTTTTCACACCCAGTCACAGCATAGAACTGAAGGTTCCAGACAAGAAAAAAGACACACTGCAGAGCATTATCGACAAAGTAAATGAACGATTCAGTGGGGATTTTACTGACGGTGATCGTGTTATTATCGAAGGTATCTATCAAATGTTCATGAAGGACTCTGAGGTCAAGAAATTCAAGAAATACGCTAAGGATAACAGCACAGAAATGTTTGTTCACTCTCTGTTTCCTGACAAATTTAAGGACATCGTAACTCAGTGTTTTCTTGATAACAACGAGTCCTTTACTAAGCTATTTAACGACCCGGACTTCTACCAAAAGGTTCAGGATGCAATGGCTGCGGAGCTTTACAAAGCACTTAGGCGAGATTAAACAGCAATTAAAGTGCAGCACGGCTCAACGAGAAACATATTAACTGCAGGCACAAAGGAAGAAAAACAAGCGAGGTGTATATCATTGCAAACAAAGATGGCTTCTAATATAGGAAACAGCGGATCTGAGGAGAAATTTCTCCAGCTCTTCTGTGATGTCTTCGGCCCCGAAAAAGCACAGTATGTTTATCTGCAGTACCCATTTCTTGATATTTATGGTGGCCACCGGACTATCGATTTTGCAATGAACAGTAGCGAAGGCCGCATTGCCATTGAGGTCGATGGGAACACCTGGCATGAACCTTCGAAAATATCTGAAGATAAATATCACGACGATCTGCTCAAGCAAAATAGCATTGTGTTCGAAGGCTGGAAAATATATCGCTGGACATCAAGGCAAATCGATAAAACGCCCGAGCGGATTAAAGATGAGCTTGTCACATTTTTGGGCTACTCTCCAAAGTTCTCATATATTGACGACACCGCATCAATACCAGCCGGAGCGACCTTCGCATTAAAAGAACATCAGGAAGATGCTTTGGCAAGTCTATCCCAGATGAGAGCTGAGGGCAAAGCGATCGCGCTGCTGTATGAGGCAACCGGAACTGGTAAGACAGTCACTGCAGTTTCAGATGCCAAGGCTGTTGGAAAGCGCGTATTGTTTTTAGCACATACCAAAGAACTCGTCACTCAGGCATACGAGCAATTCCGCAAAATATGGCCAGAAGTTTCCGCCGGGCGATATGTGGACGATTCTCATGATACGGAATCCTATGTTATCTGCGGATCTGTCCAGGGCATTGCTGACAATCTCCAGAAGTTCAACCCCGATGATTTCGGGTACATCATTGTGGATGAGTGCCACCACGGGGCAGCTAACAGCTACAAAAAGATTTTGAGTTTCTTTAACCCCAGCTTTACCCTTGGTCTAACAGCAACACCAGAACGCGCAGATGGTGAGGATATTCTTGATATTTTCCAGAATGTTGCTCACAAGCTCGATATTCAAGATGCGGTTGAGAAAGGAATCCTCTCCCCTGTTCGGTGTATTCGAATCAAGACAAATATCGATCTCCGCGATGTCAGATATAATGGGTTCAAATACAACAACCTTGATCTGGAAAGCAAAATCATGGTTCCCGGAAGAAACCAGCTAATCGTTGACACATATCTTCAGTATGTCAAAGATAAATCTACCGTTGTATTTTGCACTTCCGTCTCCCATGCAGACGAAGTTGCTGCATTATTCCGCGCCAATGGTATCAATGCACAAAGCGTGTCTGGAAGTACATCTCCGACAAAGCGCAACGCCATCCTGAAGGACTATGAGCAAGGAAAGATCCCTGTGCTCTGCGCATGTGACCTCCTCAATGAAGGATGGGACAGCCCTCATACCGAAGTTCTTTTCATGGCACGCCCCACTATGTCTAAGACAATCTATATGCAGCAACTTGGCAGAGGAATGCGCCGTTGCGATGGTAAAGATTTCTTGATGGTCTTTGACTTTGTCGATAACGCAAATATGTTCAACTGCCCCTATTCCATGCATCGGCTATTCAACATCGCTGGCTATCGAGAAGGTGGGCTCGTTCTCGGAAAGTACGCCGATATCAAATGGGATAATGATATGTTTTCAAAGGGTGAGAAGCCCGATGTACTGATTGATTACCCCGTTCATGCCCTGGACTATGAGCTTATCGATCTATTCAATTGGCAAGATCAAGCAAAAGATATGCTCTCCCAGATGGAGCTAACTCGCCGAGTCAGTGCTCAAAGCGAAACGATAGATCGCTACATTCGTGAGGGGAAAATTACACCTGATCTTGTCGTTCCTTTTAGTGAGCACAGAAAGTTCTATTACTTCAACCAGGAGCGCCCCGCTGAATTCGCTAAGCAATTTGGCTGGAAGTTGATCACACCAGCAACTATGAAGGACATGTTCATGGATATGGCTCAAACTATGATCATGAGTTATTCTTATAAGCCAGTTTTCATACGAGCTTTCTTAGAGCACATGAGCCGAGATGGTGATTCTCGACTGTCGGATGTGGTTGAGTCGTTTACTGCTTATTATGAAAACCGTATCGAGCGTGGACTTCCAGCAGAAAAGAAGGCATGTATCTTTACAAAAGGTGGCTACACCGAAAAAGATGTTGAACGCCTTATCTTAAATATGCCCTTCAAACGTCTTGAAGATATGGGATTCATGCATCACGCCAAATACTTGGGGACTATTCAAATTGACCGCCAAATTTTTAAGAAGCTCACTCAAGATGATATCAAAAAGTTGAATAGCTTTTCCGATGCGGCATTAGGTCGTTATTTTGGTGAAGATATTTGATCTATATTATCCGCCATTCTCTATTTGTGTAGATGGCTATCGTAGCTTTAAGTTATTGGCATATAACATATTGAGGAGATTCATGTCATGCTTAATCAAGGCCTTTACGAACAAGTAGTAAATAATGAAATAAAGAGAGAACTAGCTAGCCTTTCCGATGCTGAAAAGCATATTGAGAAAATTGATTCAGCTGAGGCAGCTTCTGTTCTAACTCAGTATTTATCAGAGGTTGTTCGCAAGGGGCTTGACCGAATCGCCGGCGACGATATCTCTGCCCAATTGGAATTGGTTAATAAAATCGTAGGACTGATTTCACAGGAAACTGCCGAAGAGGATATTCAAAATCTCACTGTATCTGATGATGGCGAGCAGCTTTTAGCCATTTTGTCAGGTGCTGATCCTATGGTGCGTATCGGTCAGAAAAAGGCTAAGGATCTTCCGCGCCCGGAGACGTCGATTGCTCAAAGCAGCCTATTCACAGGAGCAATTCACGAACCGCAGATGTTCGCTGAGCTAAAAAAAGAGATTGCTACATCGGATCGAATTGATATGCTGGTTTCCTTTGTAAAGTGGAGCGGTCTCCGACTCATCATTAACGACCTTCACAGATTTGTTGATCGTGGTGGCAAGCTTCGTGTTATCACAACAACATACATGGGTGCAACCGATGTAAGGGCAGTGGAAGAGCTACAAAAGCTCCCCAATACAGAAATCAGAATATCTTACGATACCAAGCGAACTAGACTCCACGCAAAGGCATATATGTTTTATCGTGAAACCGGATTTACTACAGCATATGTAGGCTCTTCTAACCTGTCTAATCCTGCCATGTCCAGCGGTCTTGAGTGGAACGTAAAGCTAACGACAAAGGACATGCTCCCTACCATTCAGAAGATGGAGGCAACCTTCGACAGCTATTGGAACACTCCTGGTTTTGAAATCTATGAGGATGGCTGCAAGGAGAGGCTAGAATGTGCTTTATTGAGGAATAGCAATGCGAACCCCACAAGCGAAATGCAGTTCGTATTTGATATTCAACCTTACCCCTATCAGCAAGAGATCTTAGATCGTTTGCAAGCAGAGCGTGAAGTTAGAGGCTATTATCGGAATCTTGTTGTCGCCGCAACCGGCACTGGAAAGACTTTGATTTCCGCGTTTGATTATAGGCACTTTTGCAAAACATCTAATAACGGAAAGCCTCGGCTGCTATTTGTAGTTCACCGAGAGGAAATTCTGAAACAAAGTCAAAGTGTTTTTCGAGCCGTTCTAAAAGACCCGAATTTTGGAGAACTCTTTGTAGGAAAATTTAAGCCAGATAGCTTAGACCATCTATTCATTTCTGTACAGACATTGTCCTCGCAAAGGCTATTTGATTTCCTTCCAGCGGACTATTACGACTTTATTGTTGTAGATGAATTCCACCATGCAGCTGCGCCTACATACCAGGGGCTTCTTAACCACTTTAAGCCTAGGATTCTGCTTGGTTTGACTGCAACTCCAGAACGAATGGATGGAAAAAATGTTCTGGACTACTTTAACGGGCGAATAGCGGCAGAAATCCGCCTTCCGGAAGCGATTGAACGAAAGCTGCTCTGCCCATTCCAATACTTTGGTGTTTCGGATGATGTGGATCTATCCTCTGTGCGGTGGACTCGCGGAGGATATGATAAAAATGAGCTAAGTAATATCTTCTCCTTAAACCGAGCAGTTGCTGAAAAACGTGCTGGTCACATCGTAAACTCGTTGTATCGGTATGTTACGGATATGAATAATGTCCATGGTCTTGGCTTCTGTGTATCGGTAGAACACGCAAAATTCATGGAAGAGTATTTCCTTTCAAAAGGCATACCCTGCATGTCACTTACTGGATTATCCGATGATGCCGAAAGAAGTGATGCAAGGAGTCGCTTGGCATCAGGCGAGATTAAGTTTATTTTTGTTGTAGATCTGTACAATGAGGGTATTGATATTCCTGAAGTAGATACCATTCTTTTCCTCCGTCCGACAGAATCTTTGACTATTTTCCTTCAGCAGCTCGGACGCGGTTTACGTCTTTCTGAAGGAAAAGAGTGCCTGACAGTACTGGACTTCATTGGCCAAGCAAACAAAAAATACAATTTTGAAGAAAAGTTCGCAGCGCTTCTGTCACACAATAATCACAGCATGCAATACGAAGTCAAGAAAGGCTTTGTATCGTTGCCCAAAGGTTGCTACATTCAACTCGAAAAGAAGGCTTCCGAAGTTATCCTAGCAAACATCCGTAGAACTTTTGGCGACCGAGCAGGTCTTGTTGCACGTATCGAAACCTTTACCGAAGATAGTGGGCTCGATCTTTCTCTGAAGAATTTTGTAAATTACTATCATCTGGATCCGCGGTCGATCTACGGGAATTTTTCTTTCTCTCGTCTTTGTGTAGATGCTGGCGTTGAAACTGATTTCAACGAGCCTGCTGAGGCCATTTTGACGAAGGCATTTAGCAAATTGGTTGCGATCGACTCCCGTCGTTGGATCAAGTTTCTACTGGAGACTTTATCAAATATTTCCTGCGAGAGCGTCGAGGGACTCTCGGATCCAGAGAAGCGTATGATGCAAATGTTCTACATCACACTATTTCAAAAGGCAGCGAACTGGGGTTCTGCTGAGACGAAAGCCAACATGCAATTACTTGCCAATAGTCCAATTATGATGCAGGAACTGAAAGATCTTCTGGAACTCAATTTAGAGCGCATTGATTTTATCGATATGCCGGTGAACCTCGGATTTGACTGTCCTTTGGATTTGCATTGTACCTATACGAGAGACCAGATCCTAATCGCAATGGATTACATGACTCCAAGTAATGTCCGAGAAGGTGTAAAGTGGCTCCCTGATAAGCAAGTGGATGTGTTCTTTATTACACTCAACAAGTCTGATAAAGACTATTCGCCAACAACAATGTACAATGACTATTCCATCAACGAAAGCTTGTTCCACTGGCAAAGTCAAAGCACGACATCCGAAACATCCAGTACAGGTAAACGCTATATCAATCACCGAAAAGCTGGGAGCAAGATTGCACTATTCGTGCGAGAGTTTAAGCAAGATAGTATTGGTGCTGCACCATATACCTACCTTGGTACGGCAACCTATGTGAAGCATTCCGGCAGCAAGCCAATGAATATCACTTGGCATCTAGATCAATCAATCCCCGCTAAGTATCTTCGTAAGACAAATAAATTGGTTGTTGGTTAAGAAAGGCAATATATGAAAACAATTCGAGTCGCGGCAGCAGTTATTCGCGAAGGCAATGCGGTCTTTGCAACAGCCAGAGGCTATGGTGAATACAAAGGACAATGGGAATTCCCCGGCGGAAAAATCGAACCAGAAGAAACCCCACAAGAGGCATTAAAGCGAGAAATTCGGGAAGAGTTAGCTTCCGAGATTCTCGTGGGAGAACTGATTGACACAATCGAATATGATTACCCGACATTTCACCTTTCAATGGATTGTTTCTGGTGTCAGTTAGTTTCTGGCAACCTCGACCTGCTGGAGGCAACTGACGCACGTTGGCTTACAAAGTCATCTCTAAGAACTGTGGTTTGGTTGCCTGCCGATCTAAGCTTAATTGCAAAAATTGAAAATACCCTGCTATAACAGCTATTCTAAACAACTGCAGAGGACTTCTTAGATTTGGCATACTGCAGTGGAGGAACATCATGAATGTCATAGGAAAAGACGTAATACATAAGTCCATGGGTATCGGGACGATAGCAAAACTGGACGGCAACACGATGCTCGTCCAGTTCAAGACTAAGGATGTAAAATTCATTTATCCAGATGCCTTTAAGCAGTTTTTGGCATTTATAAACCCTAATGACGCCGAGGAAATGGCGATTGAATTATCCACTATTGATGAGCAAAAAAAGGCAGCGCTATCTGCGAGACTTTCGACACCAACAGACTTCAGTATCAACAAGGTGCAAGAACGCAAGCGCGATGCAAAACCGAACATCGCATTCAAGTGCAACTTCTGCGATGGTGGCATTGAAAAAAATGGCATCGGTTTCAACGGTGTTTGTAGTGATGCTATAATCTATAACAACATCAAAGTTGAGCAAAAGACATGGTGTTGTTCCGATGATTGCGCCTGCCTTCAGTTTTTGAACGGGGAGATTTCCCGCGAGGACCTGGTTAACATGGTTGATAGTGGCGAGTTAATTTGCTATGAAAGCCAGATGCTGAAAAAATGGAAGGCTATGGCTGGCATCATTCAACATGGAGACCGAAAGGGGCAGCCAATGCATTTGAATAGTGTTCAAACCAATAGCCTTTGCATTCTGACATCTCGAGAACCATATTCAGCTGAAGAAGACCGATTCATATTTGCAGTCTTCCTTGTAGACCAGACATACGATGGCGATGATTTGGATGAAGGATATGTCTCCACGAAGTCTAAATTTAAGATTCAACTAACATCGGAGCAAGCACACCAGCTTCCTTTTTGGAAATACCACGCAAATGGAAAACAGCCCGAAATACCTGCATGGAACTCTGGCCTGCACCGGTATATTACTGATGAACAGGCTGCCCAAATACTTCGGGACATAGTCAAAATCAAGATTGGCACAGAAGAGGAAGCTCTCACCAAGGAATTCTTCGACACTTTCTGCTCCATCACCAAAATTGATGCTAATTCTCTTTCTCAACCAAACGGAGCCCTCTGCCGCTAGATTATAAGCCTGCCATTCTGTCCGTATGGCGCGCCACTACTATTTACTGCTTCGAGTTATCATCAATCGGTCCCCTCCTAAGCTCCCGCTTGTACTTATAATAGGTATTCCTTGCAAGGCCAGTGAGCACCATGACCTCAGCATCGTTAAGGCTGCCATTGAAGTCCCTGGAGTGCTTGAGGATAATCTGCTTCTTCTCTAAGCTCTTCTTGGTGACGATCTCACTTCCTCGCCTGCGGCCGATTTGCTTCCCTGCCAGTTTTGCAGTGACAAGGCCTTCCTTGGTGCGCTGATGCAGATCCTCCACTTCTTTCTCAGATTGTTCAAAGGCCAACTTGATTTGTTCCTTGGCCAGAGCCATGAGGTACTTGTTGACGCCCTCCAGAATGAAATCCACATTGCTGCCAGTGAGCTGAACATTGTTCTCCAGCGCCTTTTTATAAGTCTCAGTATTGATGTGGGGCTCTTTCAGGAAAACCAGAACGACTCCCATGTTATAAAGTCGCTCATACTCGGCAAACCCCTCCTCAGCGTTTCCACTCATTCGAGAGACACTATCAAAAATGATCCAGTCACCAGACTTAATGATCTTCATGAGTCTCAACCACTCCTTGCGATCCATTCGCGTTCGTGTAAAGATCTCCTGAATGATGACCGCATCAGGATACTCTGCCTTGATGTTCCGGATCTGGCGCTCGATCACCTGTTTTGGCTTCGAGATCCGACAATAACCATATTTCATTGCTGCCTCCTCAGTATTGATATAAACCATCGTTCAAAATGCGATTGTTAGAACCGGCCGTTGCAGCCGTTTCCAACCAAAAGATTGATACTATTTTGAACACCGGTTATTTTGATACTACTTTTATCCAATTCCATCAGTTGATCGGACTCAATGATTGAAAGCTCCGTGTAGGCAGTCCGATTCTCCGGCTCTTTCATAACTCACTGTGCGGTGGGACTGCTCAATCCGAGCGGTCCCACTATGATTGCCTTGATGAAGGAAGAATTCTAGGATCTTGAAGTATTTCTTGACAATTTGCTCCTAGGCGAGAGAAATGAGCTTCATAACAGAGATCTTCATATGATCCTCACAGGCTCCCGCCTCTCTATGACTATATACGGTCATGGAGAGTATTGGACAACATCGTTTCCCCATGTAGGATTCTTAGCCGGATAGAAATTTTCATTGAAGCAACAATGATTTATGCTCTTGAATGTGCCGACAGAATACTAATGATTTTTAACTACAAGTTGAATGACAAACCCGGAAATATGTGCTATAGTACCCTTAGAAACCAAGAACAACTACTTTACAGAAAGGACACCGTACCATGAAGAACATTTCTTCCGCTATCTTCTATATGAGCGAATGGCAGGCTATCTTCCAGTGCGAGGAATATAGTCGCTGCGAAGCACGCCCATATCAAGATAAGCAGAAGAACATGATTGGAATGAGTACCTGTTAGCCTGGTTGAGAAATCTGCCGGGAACTCCTTCCCTGAACGATTGAAGCCGCTTGTCTTGATTCAGACAAGCGGCTTTTTTGCGTCCACGGACGCCAACCATTCAGAGAAAGGAGGTGCCTGAGGTGGGTTTTCCGACAATCAACTTAGCGCGCACCGGTGCGAACATCGTTCGGCTGCGCAAAGCGGCAGGTCTTACCGTACACGATCTGCAAGCTGTGTTCGGCTTCAATTCCCCACAAGCCATTTACAAATGGCAGAATGGGACTGCGCTGCCGACGGTAGACAATCTAATCGTTCTCGCAGCTCTGCTGCAAGTACGAATTGATGATATTCTCATTACGGACAACGCAGTTGCCTAAATGCGGGAAGTTCAGCTTCCCGCCCATGGTCCGCTCGTCTAAATGGTAAGGACACAGCCCTTTCACGGCTGCAATGACCGGTTCGAGTCCGGCGCGGATCTCCAAAATACTGGGATATGGCCAAGCGGCTAAGGCACCGGCCTTTGACGCCGGCACCGTGGTTCAAATCCAACTATCCCAGCCATGATACGGTACTCAAGAGGTTTAAGAGAGCAGCTTGCAAAACTGTTATTCGTCGGTTCGAATCCGACCCGTATCTCCATCTGGTGCCTTCGTCTAATTGGTTAGGACGCAAGCCTCTCAAGCTTGTAATGCTGGGTTCGAGTCCCGCAGGCATCACCATCATCATACAGGGGTATAGTTTAACTGGAAGAGCAGCGGTCTCCAAAACCGCCCGTGGGTGTTCGAGTCGCCCTACCCCTGCCAATATTGGGGTGTCGCCAAATGGTCAAGGCACCGGTCTCTGACACCGGCATTTGTTGGTTCAAGTCCAGCCACCCCAGCCATATTTGGAGAGTGAACCCAGAAGGTCTGGGGACCGCCCGCTAAGCGGATCGCACCGCACGGTGTCAGATTCGAGTTCTGCGCTCTCCGCCATATGGGTCAGTGCGCATAGATGGCGATCGCAGCGGTCTGTAAAACCGTGACAAGAGAAACATCGTTGGTTCAATTCCAACCTGACCCACCAATAAGGGGATGCTCTGAGAAGGGTGTCCCTTTTGCTTTCTAAGATGAAATGCTACAATGGTCGAAACGATATAAAAGAGCTTGACGCGCCCTATTTAATAGGGTAACATATAGTTGAATAGAGGTGTAGGCTGCAATTAAATGAAAATCATAGAAAGGAGATTTGAGATGAGCGCCTTTGATAAAATCAAGTTAGGTTTGGAAGAAGCAATTGCATACGAAAAGGGAGAACTTCCTGCAAAAGTAACGAAACTATCCATTACCCCAGTTGAAAAATATAAGGCTGATGAAATTAAGCGTATAAGGAACAGCACAGGCCTCACGCAGAGATCCTTTGCTGAATACATGGGTGTTTCAATCAAGACAGTGGAAGCGTGGGAGTCTGGTCGAAACCACCCGGAAGGATCAGCGTGTCGATTGCTTTCTTTGACTAAGGCAGACCCGCTTTTTCCACAGAAAGCAGGCATAGTAATCAGATAACAGTGACATAGAATGTATATGATAAAGGGCCATCACGTATAACGTGATGGCCCTTCGGCGCTTTTATATGAGCTTTCTAATCCGCGTTATGCTCTTGAGCATATGACAGCAGTGGCCCTCGTTCATTCGGTATTCTTTCTTCCAAAACGGCATCCAGGCAGGACTGTAAAGCCAGACCGATCTGTTTCCCCTTGAAACCCATCGCCATTACATCATTTCCATTGATAGCAAGATCTCTGAGGGTAAAGCAGCTACTGTCTTCCCGTAAGAGCTCATCCATCACGGCATTTGCTTCCTTAAAAATATCAACGCGGGAATGGTAGCTTTCGGACAGGCCGAGTGTATCTGCCCGATGCAGTTCAATTAGCTGTCTGGCCGCTTCTTCTCCATGCTTGCTTAAAAGACGCTTGATGAGCTTTCGATCTGCTGTGATTGGCATATCATGATACCGAATCAGACGAAGGATGCGTTCTCTTCCGGCATTATCAAAACGCAGGCGGGAGAGAATCGCTTCGGCGAAGGCAGTACTCTTTTCAGCGTGTCCGAAGAAGTGTCCAACGCCATCCGCTCCAATCGAAAAGCAGGAAGGCTTTCCAATATCATGCAGTAATGCCGCCCAACGCAGTACCGGCGCAGGAGTAATACTATCGACCACAAGGATCGTATGATTCCAGATGTCCTTATTATGATGCGGATTCCTTTGCTCAAACCCGAACATTGGCCGGATCTCCGGAATAGCCACAGCGATCACATCCGCAAATTCCCTTAAGATCGCCGCAATGCCGGGGCCGCAAAGCATTTTCGTAAGTTCCGTCTGAATGCGTTCAGCGGCAATGTCTCTGAGCAGGTTCTTATTGCGATGAATTGCGGAAGCCGTTGCCTCATCAATTTCCATTCCATAGACAGACGAAAAGCGTAGCGCTCGCAGCATACGAAGTCCATCCTCCTGAAAACGGCGGTCAGGATCTCCCACGCAGCGAACAATGCCATTCTCAATATCCGCCTTTCCTCCCACCAGATCCACAACACCGTCTTTGGGACTATACGCCAATGCATTCATGGTGAAGTCCCTGCGCTCCAGGTCATCCTTCAAACTACGCGTAAAACTGACGGAATCAGGGTGGCGATGATCCGAATAGTCCCCATCAATGCGATACGTTGTGATCTCAATAGGCTCATGGTCGATCACCACTGTGACGGTTCCATGCTTCAGACCGGTTTCGATAAGATGGTAGTCAGAAAACACAGCTTCAACTTGTTCCGGCAGCGCGTTTGTGGTAATGTCCCAGTCCTTGGCGGGGCTACCGTCTCGAACATAGTCCCGCACAGCGCCTCCGACAAGGAATGCCTCATATCCGGCTGCATCGAGCAGTAAGAACACAGTATTTACTTGTGGTGGCAATTTCATCATGGTTCAGCACTCCAATACACTGAGGAAAAGACGGTTCAGTTCATCCCACTCCTTCACAACTTCGCGGGGATATTGCTCAATTTGCGACTTCACCTCGGTAATGCTCATTTCCAGATACTCATTGAGAATATCGATTCTTGGGATCATCTTAACCTCAGGAGAGTTCATCTTGAGGTCGAGCAGGTCTCTGACTGTGTCCTTGAGATACGCAGGGAGCTGGCTCTCCATCAACTCCTCAAATTTCATCGGAGGCGGTGTTTCCGTCTCAAGGATCCAGCGGCAAGCCAGGATCGGCCGAAGCACATAAAAGTACTTCTTCGCTTTGACCAAATCAACTTTGAGATATTCTCGATAGTTGCCTTCTGCCATGTGCAAATAGTGCCACAGTCCACTTTTGGAAGAGAAATAGTGTTGCATGATCGGCTTGAACTGTTCAGCAAACGGCGTGGTCTTGTAGATGATGGGAGAAGAAAACCATTCAAATACCGTCGGGTTGGAGTTGTGGAGCAGCTTCAGAGTTTTATCGACATCCCAACCGTTGATGTCTAATACATCGTTGATTGGCAGCTCGATCACATCGCGTGAACGATTCAGTTTGAGATAGCTATCCTTGTCGCGCACATAAATGAATCGCACATCATAGTCGCTGTCCGGTGAGGCAAAGCCCCATGCACGGCTTCCAGACTCCACCGCAAGCAGAATGCGGCAGTTCTCACGCTGCTCAATTTCCAGTAGTTTTTCTTTGATCAATGCTTCCACGGTGAAACACCGCCTTTCTGTTTTAATCTGCCGCCTTAAAGTTGTAAACAGGACGAATCCTCTGAACGATCTCAGCAGTCGGTTCTATCTGACTTACGATTTCGTCCATACTCTTATAAGCCATTGGGGATTCATCCAGCGTCTCCGGCAGCACGCAGGTCGTGTATACCCCTTCCATCTCCTTCTGAAACTCCTCCATGGAGAGAGCGTTGAATGCTGTGCGGCGGCTCATCAGTCGCCCGGCACCATGCGGAGCGGAGCAGTTCCACTCCGCGTTTCCCTTGCCAATGCAAATCAGGCTTCCATCTCGCATATTGATCGGGATCAGCAGCTTTTCGCCCATTCGGGCAGAAACAGCGCCTTTACGCAGAATCATAGCGTCCGTATCAATATAGTTGTGGATGGTGGTAAATACATCGACGGGAGTAAGTCCCAAACCGGTTAGGATCACATCTACCATTGCCTTTCGATTGAGCACTGCAAATCTCTGCGTCAGCTTCATGTCATGGATATAATCATCAAACAGCTTGCCCTCGACATAAGCTAAGTCCTTCGGGATGCTCAGTTCATGCTCTTTTTTGAGTGCCTTGATCGTCTTCTGGATCTCCTTGAATCGGCCCTCTCTTTTCAATTGCTCAATGATCATCGCTACCTGATACTGTGCACCGCCCCACAAAGCACGCCGGCCTTCGTCTTGATAGAAACCGGCAACTTCGGTACCCAGATGTCTGCTGCCGGAGTGGACAACTAAAAACAGCCGCCCGTCTTCCGAACGATCCACTTCGATGAAATGGTTACCGCCGCCAAGCGTTCCAATACTACGCATTGCACGGTTGAGGTTGACCCGGTCTGCGCAGCGCAGCTGCGCTAAGTCGATCTCATGATTCAAAGCATGAGCGGAATCTCTCACCTCGCGGCCGTAAGGAATCTCTTTGCGGATCAGCGCATCCAAACGGTCAAAATCAATATCTCGTTCAGCTAACTCCACGGTCTCCATACCGCATCCAATATCGACGCCGACCATGCCCGGAACGATCTTATCCTGAATGGTCATCGTTGTACCAATCGTGCAGCCCTTGCCTGCGTGGACATCGGGCATAATTCGAATCTTGCAGCCAGCAAATTCTTTCTGATCGCAGACGGACTGAATCTGAGTGCGAGCCACATCTTCCAACTCCAGGGTATAACAAAGTGCAGTATTATATAAGCCTTCTATCGTTACCATAGTAGTTTCCTTTCGTCTTACTTCCTATTTTACGGATAGTCCCCGTTAATTGCAACAACTCTCTTGGTTGCAAAAAAGGAGGCAATAGCCTGTTAGCTACCGCCTCCTGCAACAGTGTACTCACGCCACGATGGGTGCATATCGCTCCGAGCCCAGAACATCCATCATCACAGCGTAGGGAGACAGGATGCCGCTCTTCAGCATGGAGAAGATACGGGAATTGCAGCCGGATACCAGCGCAACGCCCTGATCATTGATCTCTACAGGCTGCTGCCGGTTGCGGCTATCAACATTCCAGAAAACCAGATCCGGCAGCTGATAACCCTGCTCGTTGAAAAGCTTCTTTGCATACTCAAAATTGCTCAGCGAGCAATCCTCTGCACAATAATCAAACTCCATATCCGAGATGATGAAGATCTTTGAGGGCATCTCTTCCTGCGGGACACGGTTCTTCACCGCAGCATTCAAAACAAGCTCGAACACCCGCTGGATATTCGTGTTGGCTACTTCATTGAACTGGTGGCAGTACCGCACCTTTTCAAAAATGTCAGTTCCCTTGATTTCCACCAAACGCGGATTCTCCGAGAAGGTGATGAAATGGTTATGAAATGCTCCCGTGTTACGCTCAGCATAATAAATGCCCAAAGAGAGCGCTACCGTGGCCGGGATAGGATCTGCTCCACCGTACATGGAACCGGAACCATCGATCACGACCAGAGCATTTTCACCGCCGGTGAAATCCTCCTGCGCATTCCATGTGACGTCGATCGCCTTCCGTTCTTCCGCTCTAAAGTCTCTTTTGAAAATTGGCGTGATGATCTCGTAAGGCGTCAGTGTGGCGGTATGGATCTGCTCAGCGCCCTCTGAAACTCGCTCCATAAAGGCAGCGTATCGTTCGCCATCATTGCGCATAAATGCCTTGCGATATTTGAACATTGCCTTGGATGGCTGCTTGGCGTAATCGAACGTGTAGTCCTTCACACGAAGCTTGTTTTCGATGATGCTGATCTTTGCTCGCAGTGCACTGAGCGTTTTACGATATTGTGCGTCGTTCATATTGAGCGCACGAGCAATGCGCTTCGCCTGTCGGATCGTATCCTCATTGGAGGCATTGACCGATGGCAGCCACTTAGCCAGCAAAGATACCGTATCCCCTGCCTCCAATGCTGCACAGTCGCTTTCCAACTGCATTTTGATGAGAGAGAGAACCTTATTCTCGCAGGAGGTTCCCATCAGGGACAGGAGATCATCATAACGGCCATACTCAGCAATATAGGAAAGGTTCTTTTCCAGCGACTGCGGCTCATTGGCCGCAAGCCACTTGATAATGGTACGGAAGACCCGGCGTTCGCCAATGCCGCCACGGATATCTCTCGCGAAAAACAGCATTTTCATAGCAAGGTCGGCATTTTCCGCATATGCGCGAAGGAATCGATTTGTGATCTCCTCGTCACTCTCCCTACGGAGCGCACCGATGGTTGCGAACAGATCCAGACATTCCGATTGAGTGGACAGATATGTAACCGCTCCATTTTCCGTATGGGTCAGATTCGCTTCATTCTTCAGATACTGCAGCATAATGATCCCTCCTAACACGATTGCAGTATAATAAGACAAGGCCCGGTTCCAAGAGGAACTGCAAATTTCAGCGTAGTAACGCCGTGGTCAAAACTTCCCTGACAAGAGTGCTTTTTGCTGTACGGGCCTTTCACAAGATGCCATCATGGTCACAAGAGAGTTACAATTACTGTCGGATACATGTTGTGTTGCTGTTGGCATCTTTCTCTGCAAAACAAGGCACCATGTGAAGTGGGAATCGAACCCACGAACGACGGCCTCAAACCGTCTGCTATAACCATCTTAGCTATTCGTTCAATTGCTGTTGGTGCCTTTTATTTTGGAAAATGCTTCGATTTTGCATTGCAGAAGCATGAGCGGTTTTAGCTACAAGGCCTGGCGTTCAAAGTCTACTGCACTGCTTTCGATGCATTTCACAAGACGCCATTTTTTTACCAAACATAAAGGGGCTTTCACCCTTTTGCAGTCCGGCGCAAGGCCGGATGCTCCTAAGTGAGCTAATGTCGATAGAGTAAGTATTGCTGTCGGCGTCTTTTTACAAAGCGCATTTCTGTTCCAACTTTGCCGGAAGGCTCATCGGAGGTAGCCTCTATGATTAAAAGTCATATGCTTCGTAGTGTTGCTGTCTGCGCTTTTCTTGACCTAAGGATATCTTCTAGATCAGGAAAAATCACGGAAAAAAAGTTGCGAACTCATATCAGACGTGCCTTTCACGGCACAGTAGTCACAGACTAAAAGGGAATCCTGCCTTGCTTCGGAAATTTGCCTTTTGTAATTTGATATATTTCCGAAATAAGTAGACATTCTTCCGAATGTTAGACATAATAGAATCAATAGATCATCTCAAGGATGCAAGCAAATGGCGGACTTTATGTTTGTAAAAATTGCGCAGCAAGGGCATCCATACAATCTACAAGTGCGGCGTAGCTTTTAGCGGCAAGGACGTTGTGGTAACCGTCGGTTGATCTCTCATACCATCAGCTCCTGAGGTTTTCGTCTTGGGAGCTGTCCGGTTTTTGGGACACGGCATCCCCTAATATGGGTATATACAATGAAGGGCAGGTGGATTGCATGGCATACAGCGAGTTGGTTAAAAGCTTTGAACGGATTCGGAACTATATGCGCGAGTTCTATGTCTACGGTTTCAAAAGCCGTGAAGAGTATGGGATGAAAAGCGCTCGTAGCTATGACAACGAACGGCGCAGAATTGAAAGCTGGCTAGGCGACTACATGTCTTTTCATCAAGAGCCATCCGGAAAGAAAGTATTTCTCTCTATGGATAGCCGGAGAATTCCCTGCAATCCGCTTTATAAGGCATTCAAAGCGAAGAGCTTCACGGATAAGGACATTACGCTCCACTTCTATGTTCTGGACATTCTTGCGGATGGCAGTGCGCTATCTTCTAAGGAGATTGTTGATCGGATCACCGATGACTACCTCTCTCGCTTTGACGAGAGCTTTTCCTTGGATGAGTCCACTGTGCGGAAGAAGCTCAAGGAATATGAAGATATCGGTTTATTGCAGTCGGAGAAAATCGGGCGTGAAGTTATCTACCGGAGGACTGACAATATTGCAATCGACTTAGAGTCCTGGGCGGATGCGCTTGCCTATTATTCAGAAGCAGATCCTCTTGGAGTCGTAGGTTCCTTCCTTTTGGATAAGCTGAAACACACAGAGGACACCTTCCGCTTCAAGCACCATTATATTCTGTACGCACTCGATAGCGATGTGCTCTGTGATCTGCTGCTGGCGATCGACGAACGCTGCGCCGTTGAACTATCCGTATGCAGCCTCCGCAGCGGCAGAGATTATCAACGAACTGTCTGCCCCTTAAAGATCTATATCAGTACACAATCCGGACGGCAGTACCTTCTGGGCTATCACTATCGTGGCAGACAGATGGGTTTCTTCCGCATAGATGCCATTAAAAAGGTCTCTCTCGGGAATGTAGAAAAACAATACGAAAAGTATCTTGGTTTTCAGCAGAAATTCGATGAGCATCTCTGGGGTGTTTCGACTGGCCCAGACTATAATCTGGATCACATTGAGATGACGATCCAATTCGACCCTGGTGAGGAATTTATTCTTCATCGACTGGATCGCGAAAAGCGCCACGGCCGCATAGAGCTCTTGGACGATCAGACCTGCCGTTTTATCGCCGATGTTTATGACGCTTCGGAGATGCTGCCGTGGATTCGAACCTTCATCGGTCGCATAGTAGACCTTCAATGCAGCAACAAATTTGTTGTTAAAACCTTCTATGAGGATCTCAGGCACATGGAAGCCATTTATGGGGGTGAGACAGATGCTGTTTAGTGAGATCTACGGCAGCTACTTCAATGTCGTTGCCGCTGTATTGTCCGAGGCTGCGGAAAATACACTGACAACTGGCAAACTGACTGCTATCGTGCAGGAAAAAGCGTTTGCAGAAAGTGTACTGTCCATTCCTGCCGCCTTGCAGTCCGGGGCATGGCCATTACTGGACAGCGACTATCATACCGTGCTGCAAGAAAAGCCGACAATGCCTTTAACCACTCTACAAAAGCGATGGCTGAAGGCACTTCTCTTAGATCCGAGGATCGCTTTATTCGATCCAGACACGAGCGGCCTTGAGGATGTGGAGCCGTTATATACCCAGGATACCTTCGTCCGGTTTGACCAGTATGCAGATGGAGACCCCTATTCCGATCCCGATTATGTTCATTGCTTTCGCATGGTATTGCGTGCAATTCATGAGAATCGAAAGATGCGAATCCGGTTCCACGGACACACCGGAGCCCGGCATTCCTTTGTCTGTAATCCGTACCGCCTAGAGTATTCCGAAAAGGACGATAAATTCCGGATTTTAGTGACAGGGATGCGACGGATGAATACAGTCAACATGGCCCGTATCCGATCCTGTGAACTGTTGGAAGAATATGATCCTGCGTCTGTGACCGTTCCGAAAGGACATCTGAAAGAACTTACCTTACTCCTCCATGACGAGCGTAATGGTTTGGAGCGCGTCCTGTTGCACTTCTCTCATTTTGAGAAGGAGACGCAGAAACTGGACGAGCAGCTTTATGAGATCAAGCTCCGATACGATAAAGATGATGAAACAGAACTGTTGATCCGTGTGCTGTCCTTCGGTCCAATTCTTGAAGTTGCAGCTCCTGCTGAATTCAAGCAGTTGATAAGGCAGCGGATTCAAAAGCAGATCATGTGCATATCCTCGCAGGATGAATGCTAACCAGTGCCTAACAACCGATGAGGAGGCCGCTATGCTGAAACTTCTTGATATTGTAACCCTGAAGGCCGATGATCCTGACATCGGAATCAAGGCGGGAACAGAGGGTACGATCGTCGATGTTCATGGCAATCATGAGGCTTACACCGTAGAATTCTTTGATGAAGAGGGTAACACGATTGAAGAGACCCTTTTTAAGGATTATCTTCCCGCCCAACTACAAAAAGTTGAAACCGCACTGCAATTGTAACTCTTTATTGAACATCTTATATTGCTAAAAGGACAAGGCCCGAGCAAAATGCCCAGGTCTTGTCCTTCTCTCATACATTTTCTGCTGCACAAAGATAGTCGTATAGCGCATCCGGGGAAGACAATGTCCTGCTGATCTCTACACCATCTTCGATCCAAGATATAGTCGGATCATCCTTCGGAGCTTCATATAGCCACCAACCAATCACATCGGACTTATCGTTCGTGGTATACTGCAGCAATTCCAGCAGTGCCTCAAGATACAGATTACCCTGATCAAATGCCGGCCGAATATCGCACAGTTTCTGCAACGCATCCTCAAAGTCCTCTATCCGGGCATCCTGTCTGCGAATCTTATCAAGCGTACTTAGGAAAAGTTCTCTTGAAATCAACATCATTCTCCCCCTCTTCATTTCTCAGCTAGAATCTCGGGACGATACTTCTGGTTGAATTGGGCATAATCAACCCACTCTTCGTTATCAAAGAGTTGATTTGAAAAGCACTGGAGTACATAGAACTCTCGTTCTTTCTTTGTCCGACCTGCAATCGGACAATCCCCAAACCAATCCAAAAGTGCCGCGTATAGCGCCGTATCGTTATTCTTCTCAATCAGTTCCTTCATGAGTGCGCACCAAAGGTTTTCTTCAATATCGCCCACTGGCGTCTCAACGCCATGCCGATATCCATATTTCTTTTCAAACCCCCGATCGCTAAGAAGAAATGCACGGCCGGTATGCGTCTGAAATCGAAGCAGCTCGTAATCAATATCTTTAGGGAGCCCCGAACGACTATCGATGGTTTTCCCGGAGTACATATGTTACGCCCCCTCACTTTCTAAACGCAGCCATCATATCTCCCAATTCAAACGCATCTTCAGGAGACACTTGCGCTCTGGAATTGCTATGGTCAGTATGCAGTAAGCCCAAAGAACCATCCGCCTGCATTTCTGCAATTACTTCCCTTACGATATTCCGGATGTGCTCTTTGCTAAACTCGCTCTCCGCCTCAGGACAACTAATGAAATGGAGAACAGCATTGACAACAAGATCTGTCATGTGGCGCTTGTTTGAGCGCAGAATTTCCAGCACCTTCCGATGCCGAAAATCATATTCGTTGAATTGCAAAACTACTCTGGGTTTGTAATTACTTGCCGGCATTTACGCTCACCTCGCTTCGGTAGAGGATCTCGTACCCAATGGCGTTGGCGTGGATATTGTCGATGAAAATGGGATACCCAACCTTTCCACTACGCTCAATCAGATTTCGCAGCAGAATTGATCCGCCACCGGCAAAGACACACTTGCTGCTCTTCACATCAATGCCGCGTTCGCGGAGGAAGTTGTAGAACTCATTTAAGAATTGATTGGCGGCTGTGCGAATCAGCATTTGAATCTCACCGGGCAGGATTGTCGGTTCACCTCGAATCACTTCATCGATATCGCTGTCCTCCAGCAATCGATCAAACTGTGAATTGCACTGACTGATAATAGAGTTATAGAGCGTGATTACTCCCTGCTCAAAACTCTCCATCACCTCAAGATCCGGCCGGCCATGCCGCAACTTCAGAACGTCAACTGTAAATCCACCGACATCGATAATGTAGGACACAGCATGGTTCTTCAAATCGCCAAAACGCGTCACCGCAGCAGCCAAAGCCTGACTATAACTGACAACCCGATTAAACCGAATGGAATAGCATCGGTCATTGAACAGAAAATCAATAACTTCTCTTTTGCGAAAGAAGTACTGTTCAAACCGGCCGTGGAGCTGACCATAATGTGCAGGCGGTAAGCCAACCAGCAATGTAATATCAATCGGATCTTCCGCCTCGCGGATCCCTTTACGCTCCAGCTCATAGGCAATCGCGAACAGAGTGAGGACAAAAAACCTCTCATCTTCCGTTTTATCTCGCATGTAAGAAATACGCCTTTCAGTTAGCGTGTAGTATTTCCCCTCCCAGTAGATAGAGTCGCTTTTGATGCCCGACTGATTGTCCGAAACAATCAGCCCGGATGTGAATAACAGGTTGGGCGTCTTAATGCTTTTGTTTCCATGGTCAACAGAGATAATCATACAAAAATCCTCCCCTTTATTTTTCTATTACCTTTTACGCACAGCGTTCTCAATGAACAACAAATTATTTAGTATGTCCTGAGTACCTGCAAATAATTCGCAGGTACTCAGGTATTCACTTATTCACCCATCAGTCGGCGCAAATGGTCAAAGGATTTCGCGAGTGAACGCATCACTACCTTGAGGTCACGTTTCTCAACTCTGGCAATATCCGTATAGGACATGTTATCCATGAACATCAAAACGCGGCGACGCTGAATAGGAGTCAGCTTGGAAATCGCCGCATACAAGCGGTGATTCTCCTCGGTACGAATCAGATCCTCAATCAAGTCATCAGCGCCGGTGCTGACTGCCAGATCGTCAAAGGTGTCAGGATCAACAGGAAAACAGTGATAACGCTCGCGCTTATACAGCCGATTTTCTTCGCGCTCCATATCCTTCCATTCATCATAAAACTTGTCATCGACAGGGATGTTCAGGTAATTTCCGTAATAGTCTTTCACCTTAATGGTTTTCATATATTTTCCTCCAAATCATTCAAATCGTGTGTGAGTTTTCAGAACGATTCGGAGGGCGGGCTTCGGGCCCGGCTGTTATGCTGCTTCATCGGTCATGCTCCAAATTCGGGCAGCAAAAAAGCCGGGCACCTGCAAAAGCAGGCACTCGGCTTATAAGCTCCCGGTATTGGCAGGAGCGGGTATAAAAAAAGCCCCTCGGACGATGTCCGAGAGGCAATACGTGCTCCAGCATAACCTATTATAGAGGGTCATCCTCTATGTTACAATTTCGCTCATCTCCATTCTATATCCCGATTATCTATCAAACGCTCTTTCACATATACTTACCCTTATCTATCAAGAGACTCTCACTTTACTCTCACTTTTACTCTCTTCCGCAGTCAATCTCTGCTCCGTGATAATCAAATCGGGGATTACTACGCACCAGAGATTGGCGGCGTAGATTTTGATAGCTGCCTTTATGTGCCGATAATATGTAGATGACGAGATTCCAAGAGATAGGAAGGCATCCTCATTCGTTTTGCAATACGCATCGAAATACCTTGTACGCAAAATATCAAAGTAAATGCCGCCATGGTGGGGATCTGCCTTTACCAACAGCAGCGCCTCTTCCATCACTTCCAGCAGTTGCATGGAGTGGCCCATCTCAGATAGACGATCCGCAATGCGTTTTCGGTCGGTATCCCGATCATAGTCGATGGCCAAATTGATAAAGTCCGACACAGACTGCCTACGGTTCTCAAAGCACTCTTCTTCCATCTCATAGATGTTATGCCCGGCACGGCGAAGAGTCGGTACGTAAAGATTCAGAAGCGCCATCGTTTTCTCAATATCTTCTTTTGTAATCGTGCTGGTGATGTCAAGTTTTTCGAGATAATTCTGAAATTTACTCATTGGTACTCCTTTCCACCCAGTTCCTTCAGTGATAGAAATTGAAAGAGCACAGGATTTTCGAATGAATCGCAGATGCGTCATGGAGAATGCGCTTCTCTCCATCAGCTTTTATTGCCAGATCAGTGCGGTACTGATAAATAGCAAGACGTTTTTTCTCTTGCACCATTACGAGGTCTCCATCTTCTACTTCCACATCTCCGCAGCAAAGCAAAATGCTGCCGTTGGAAATACCGTATTCTAAATATCGGCATCCCTTAGCGACAATACAAAAGCATTTCCTTTCATCAATTCCTTCAAAGCCGCTGATATGAACATGGTCATTATGGATGCTGAGCCAGTGAGCAACATTTATACTCATTTCGGGTAGCAATGTAATTCGCCTCCTATTAGTGATACATGATTGATGGCATTTTGTACTCAATTTCCCGATGCGTTGGAATTTTCAGTCCGGTTGTGAGCGATGCAAAGTTAATCGACTTTAGTCCAAAGCGCCGGCGGATTTCATCGACGGTGCGTTCAATCGCAATGCGACGATCATCTTTCGCATAGTCTGACCAAAGATCCAACTGTACCGGAGCATTTGCCGGCACGAGGTCAATTGCGCTGATGGTCAGAGATCGGATATTGCTATTCCATGCATATCTCCTGCAAAAGAGGTCATAACCAGCCCTAGCAATGGCGGTATAACTTTGCGTTGGAATGTCCAGCTTGCACTGATACCCCCAATGTGCAAGGGAATTATCCCTTACGGCAATTCGTACCCCTTTTGCTGAGAGATTTTTCTTACGGAGTTTCTGCCCGACTTCCTGAGCTAACTCCTGCAGTACGTGGAATACTTCTTCTTGATTCAAAAGATCTTCCGTACAGGTAATTCCATGTCCGATGCTCTTAATAGGCGGCTCATAATCACACGGCATCACCCGCGAATTGTCCAACCCATTGGCATAAAGCCAGAGCTTGTCTCCATTGACTCCAAGGATTCTGGATAAGAAATCTCGCTCACATCCTGCAATATCTCCAATCGTATTAACTCCATAGCGTCTCAGCTTCTCTGTGGTAGCTCTTCCAACATACAGGAGATCTGATGCCGGCAGTGGCCAGATCTGACTGCGAAAGGAATCTGCAGTAATTTCAGTTACCGCATCCGGTTTCCGCATATCAGATCCGAGCTTTGCAAAGATCTTATTGAAACTGACGCCAATTGAAACGGTCAACCCCGTTTCATTCTTTACAGTCTCGCGAATCTCATGGGCCACTTCGCATGGTGTTTTTGACTTCAAGATCGGCGATCCGGTAAGCTCAATCCAGCTTTCATCAATGCCGAATGCCTCAACCTCCGGTGAGTAGCGAAGATAGATGGATCTGACCAGCTTTGAAAACTTAATGTACTGATCCATATGCGGCTGGACAATTGTGAGCTGCGGGCATTTTTGCTTTGCTTCCCAGATCACATCGCCGGTTTTGACCCCACACCTTTTCGCCAATTGGTTTTTTGCAAGAACGATCCCATGCCGCTCCTCTGTACTCCCGCATACTGCTATGTATTTCCCTCGCAGCTCCGGATGCAACATACACTCAATGCTGGCATAGCAGTTGTTGAGGTCACTGTGCAGGACAACTCGATCACCCATACGCCTTCTGCCTCCTGTCATAGAATTTCAGAAAAGTTCCCATCAGTTCCTTAAAGTTCTATTGACAAGTTCCAGTTTTGGAAATATAATGATTTCAAAAGTTCCCATTCGTTCCATCAAGTTCTATTAAGTTCTAAAACTAAAATAGCAGGTCAGCACCACACTTGTCAATAGAACTTTTGAAAAGTTAGGCGCTGAGCTGCAGAAAGAGGCACACTATGAAAACGACTGCAGAGAAGATCAGAGAAGGCCGTATTCGCCTTAATCTGAAGCAGCAGGAATTGGCTGATAAAATTGGCGTCAGCCTCCGAACCATTACGAAATACGAAAAGCAAGGGGTTATGCCTCGCGGTCTCAATCTCCACAAGCTCGCTGAAGTTTTGGGCGTTTCTGAAGTCTATTTGGCCAATGACGAAATCGAAGACCCCTCCTATGGCCTTGAGGCAGCACCCTATGTTGAGAGTGCCCGAGAAACCTACGGTAAGAAAGGCGCTGATGACATTAATCGTCTTTTGGTTGAGACACAGGCTCTATTTGCAGGTGGCGAAGTTCCTGAGGAAGACAAGGATCTCTTCTTCCAGGCCATCACTGAAGCGTACATTACCAACAAGAAGCGTGCAAGTGAGTTGTTTACGCGAAAGGATTTCAAGAAGGATTGATCATTACATTGAAGAATTCCACCTGTTGTACGGTTTATGGTACTCCTTCTCTGTTATTCTTAGGCTGCACAATAGGATCAACCTGTCTTGAAAGAGGTGAGTGATTTGCTGGCGACTTTAATTAAACAAGAAGCAAATCGTTTGAAAATTAAATACCAGACAGACAATCCGTATGAAATCTGTAAGGCAATGAACATCCAAGTCATGGCACGGCCAATGGGCAAAAACCCTCTGTCTTGCAAAGGTTTCTTTATGGTGAATTCCCGCTGCAAACTTATCATGCTTAACAGTGATTTACCTGAAGAAATCCAGCGAATTATCCTCGTGCACGAGTTAGGTCACGCCTCGCTTCATAGTAGTTCTACGCTAAGTGCTTTCCATGACTTCGCTTATTTTGACAACACCGGCCGCATGGAATATGAAGCCAACATCTTTGCCGCAGAGTTTCTTCTGGAAGACGCTGAGGTTATCGCCGCCTTGGAAGAAGGAGAAGATTTCTTCCATGCCGCAAACTATCTGCAGGTACCTCCGGAGTTGCTTGACTTCAAGCTGCGGATTCTGCAGCGGCAGGGCGTGGAAATCAACGCACCTTATATTGCTCAAAGCAATTTCCTGCGGCGCAATCTCAGCAAACCCTTGAGTTGATGTACTTATGTTACCGGGAATTGCTTATAAAGCCTATGTCGCCGTTGAAGTTGAGCACACGATCGACGGCGAAATGCACCCGCGATCAATCACGTGGGAAGATGGATGCCATTATCAGATTGATCGTGTAAAAGACATTCGCCCCAGCTACGCAGCAAAAGCCGGTGGCCAGGGCGATCGATATACTATTCTTGTCAATGGCATAGAAACTTATTTGTTCTTTGAACGATCCACAAATCTTTCTGGCAATATCATCGGCCGCTGGTTTGTGGAACGACGAGTTCCAATTGAGGTATGAGTATGGAAGTTTTACTGAATCTCGGCGTTGATGATAATGGCTATGAGTTTGCAACATCCATAAACGGTGCATTAAGGCAGGCTAACGCTAAACTCACTACTCTGAATGAGACTATCGATTCCATCAAAGAACTAAAGCCATATTGTGATAAGCTGGATTATATTCTAGCCGCAAGTTCCGGAGCATTATGCGGCGTACTTGACATATTTTTGATTGGTAAACCCGGCGAATCTCCTTTCGGCGATATTACTGACAAGTGGTTTGAAGACCGGACGAAGGATTTTGCCAGATTTTGCCATCCTAACGCCAAATCTTTCGACAGTTTAGAATCAGCACTGCGCTTTTTGGAAAGTCGTTTTGATGTTCCTTATGACCAGACAGGTCTCGGAGATGCCGGCAGCCTCATTTTTGATCTAACCGCAAAGAATCACCACTTCAAATCACTTGCTCATAATCCAAGCCTATTGGGTCTCTTCTTTTCCATTCTGGACCAGTTCGACAATACTTCTCATTTTGTAACAGACGGGGAGCTAATTAGACTGGAGAAAGCAGACGAAGCGTGGAAGCTGCATGGGAATAATCCTCCCGCCAAGCTGTTCTGTGGCTTTGTTAACTGGTTTGGCCATCTCATGTCGGATGTTTCCGGCTCTCAATCAAGCGCCAAAGGCGGGAAACGCGGGATGGGAATTCCTTCCCCACTATGGACTTGGACTAACGACATGATCGCCATGAAAGCATCGTTAAAACTCACTGTGACGGATGCGGATATGGCGATGAATGAACTGGCTCTGAATATCTTTAAGCAAGGATACGATTCGCGATTCCAGACCGCACAGGCTATCCCTGTCTTCATAAATGAATTGCTTGTTCGCTTCATCTATGCAACCAGGCGTCTGTTCAAATACTACCTTGAAACGCCTAAACCGGAACGTTCCTTCGCTCTTATGTGGAAGACTTGCGAACCCTTTTCAAACCCCTCAGTCAAACGAATGCTGACCGTAGCACATGGGACATTCTGTTTAGTTGACGTAGGAGCCGCAACAGGTCAAGCCTTCATTGAAGGAGCAGGAGCCTTCAATGCTGTTGAATTCTTCTTATGTCTCAATATCGTAGGAGTTGGCCGATTAGCTATTTCCTTGTATGGTGAGGCGGCACGATTCATATCGTATGGCCGTGCAAAAAGCGCAGCCGATTTTGCCGCAAAGGAAAAAGTGATCGTCACCAATTACTTAGAGGGTCTCAAAATTCTCTCTTATAAATACAATGACGCAACCCTCTTAACATTTATTGATGCCTTTGAAAACAGCGACGCGTATGCTAAGGCTTTTGAAAAATCTGTATCGTTAGCGGAGCTGCGTGATGTTCCCGAAAGTAAGATATTGAAGTCTAAGGCAGATATCGACAATTACTTCAGGAGACGATAATCATGGTAAAGAAATTATCAAAGCTTGAGTTGGCGCAGGAGCACGCAGAAGCAGCGGTCAAGAAGGTCAATGAAAAAATCGACGAGCTGGGTCTCTGCACCAATTCCTTATACATTGCTCTAAATGACATGCAAGCTACGCTTGATCGAATTCGCAATGTGCCTGAAGAAGAACAGCTCAAATATGAAAATCTAAAAGCGATTAGAATAAGCTGGAAGCAACAGGCGGAGAACATCGAACTGGAATACAAAAAGGCGGAAATGAAATCTGCAGGGCAAGGTGCTGCTGGTGTAGGTGCCGGCGTTGCCGTTGCCGCCCTTGGCCCTACCGCAGCCATGGGTATTGCAACTACGTTTGGTGTTGCCTCTACCGGAACAGCCATCTCTGCATTGAGCGGCGCTGCAGCCACAAATGCAGCATTGGCTTGGTTAGGCGGTGGCGCTCTCGCTGCCGGCGGTGGCGGTATGGCTGCCGGTAATGCGTTCTTAGCACTTGCCGGTCCCGTTGGCTGGGCAATTGCCGGTCTATCCATTGTTGCAAGTGGGTTAATGCTTTTCAAAACCAAAAGCGACAAGGAATTACTGGATAATATATTCACCCTGATCAGCAACCGGGACACCAAATCTTACGAGCTCGCCATTGTTGAACTAAGTGAGCGCAGCGAACGAGTTAGGATGGAGGCATCAATAATATCTTCTGCTACCAGAAAGATCCTCACATTTGGCACCAATTACGAGGAAATGACAGAAGCTCAACAATATTCGCTCGGTGCGGTTGTTAACCTCATGGAGGCTTCCACTGCACTTCTTGTTAATCCAATTCTGGGCCTTCAGCCAAAGTTTACGGAAGAAGATTTTGATAACGTCTGCGACGCAGAAGATGCCCTGATTCGCGGGTATTACAAACGGCAAAAGAGCATGGTCATTTCTCTCGCAAATCTCCTCTACTGCATCCCCCTCGATGAAAAGGAAACCAAGCTCCTTGCCAAGTCCCTTCGACATAACAAGAAGTTCCTAGAATCCGTTGGTATGACAAAAAAGGAATTTGATGTTGGTGACATCAGCATGGTAAAACGGGCCCTCAGGCATCGATACAAACTCAGAGCATACTAATTGAATGCAACACCAATGCGGAGAGTAGGATATATTTCTTCTACTCTCCGCGTTAATTCTTGTACCGTTAGAAAAAAGCATTGAAGTCAATTGATCATATCATGCACCCACTTGTGTAGTTTTGGGTGTCATAGAAGCACACTTTCAAAGATGATAAGCTGACCGTGTATTTATTAGAAGCAAATTCTCCTACGGGAGATTTCTAAGTAGTAATCCTGATGTGGCAACGCCCCCTCAGGTTTATACCGGCAGATCCCTGCCTCCCTAATTAAGCGCTTTGATTTGAGTAGTTCAAGTCAAGGTGCTCTTTTTTTGTTCAAATTCCGGATTCGGATTTGAAAATATCATTTTTTGAAAGGTGGAAAAACAAAATGACGGAAAGCAAAATCTTCGCAGACGATTTCAATTGCACATTTAAAGAACCAGATGATTTCCTGTGTTTTCTAAAAGAACGCAAGGAAAACAGCCGATGGATGGTAGCCCCCTCCAAAAGTCTCCAGTTTGAGTCCGTCGAAAAGGACAGCCAGTTTGGTAACCTGTACATGCAGCTTTATGAGCATAACGGGAAAGCAGAGATTCTGGCTGACACGATGGAAAATACCAGCATTATGCTCAAGGTTCATGGAGAAGACTACCCCGTAAGATCCTGCGCATTGAAGACTATTCTGGAGCGAGCCCGAATCTCCGGTCACGCTCTGAATAAGGTTTCTACCGCAGTATTCACCCAGATCCTGAACTACTGTCTGGATGTGGCCTCCGGCGACAGTCTCATCAAGATTGCCGACGAGAAAGTATCTGCAGTACATGGCGGCGATCCTAAGGATTACGCCATTCTGGAGATGTTGCCACTCTTCCAAAAAGTAAAGGACTATCTGGATACGGAGTACCCTGGATGCCGCTTTCTGACTGCCAGCTTTGATCACTCGCTTGCTCTGGCAATCTGGAGCTTAGATGGTCAGTCTGATCAGCTGCTGGATACCTATCGCAGAGAATTAACTGCAAAGGGGCTCAATAGCCGTATGGCCATCAAACCAGGCGTGCGGTTCATGACCTCTGATGTTGGTGTCAGTGGAGCCAATCTCTACCCAATTCTCCTAGTTGGCAGCACAAACAAGATCATTCCCTTGGGCTATCCCATTAAAACTGAGCATCGCAGCGGTGTGGATCTCGATTACTTTGAGGAACAGCTTGATCTGCTCTATGCGCGTTTTAAGGAAGCCATCGATCGGCAGGTAAAGCTTCTGCAGATTGAACTCCAGTATCCGTACACTACGATGTTGGGCGTTCTCAAACGCATTGGAGCGCCGAAGAAAATCAGCTACGAAGCTTCAGATCTGTTTCTCGCGCAAGGCGGAGATAAGCCTTGCACGGCCTATGAAGTCTATCTCGCCATGAGCGATGTTGTCTTCATGGCTCAGTGCGAAGGTGCCAACACCGGCCGCATTGCCCAGTTGGAGGAGATTGTCGCTCGCGCGTTGAATATCAACTGGCATGAGTATGATCGCCCCGGCGACTTCAAGTGGTGATGACCATGGCAAAAAAATCGATCCACACAAGCTGCCAAAGAGCCATCATCCAACTCTTAGAGAGCATCCAAGGAAAGTACAGTAAATGGGAGCTATGGCAGGATTTCATTATCATGTCAGCGGTAAGCATTGCAAATGCCGTCAACACTCTTCACCGCGAGCAACGTGAACAGCTATATCTGGATCGGGCGAAGAAGTATTCCGAGTCTGAATTAGGCGTTTTCGCACAAATGCTCAAGGAAGCGATCGAAGAGATTGAACGGAATCCGGAACAAGATCTTCTCGGAGAACTCTTCATGGCGTTGGGACTATCAAATGAGTGGAAAGGGCAGTTTTTCACGCCCTATCACATCTGTCAGATGATGGCTGCCATAATGCTGAGTACCGACTCAAATGACGCTTTTGCAAAAAAGGGATGGTGCTCTGTCAATGATCCCGCCTGTGGTGCCGGTGCACTCCTAATTGCCTTCGCAAACGAGTGCCGGCGTAAAAGCATCAACTATCAAACTTCGGTGCTGTTCGTTGCCCAAGACATTGATTTTTTGGCAGGCTGTATGTGTTACATACAGCTAAGTCTCATGGGGTGTGCCGGGTATGTGGTTATCGACGATTCCATCAAGAATCCGGCACTGTGCTATGACAAGAATGGACTCATTCCGAAGGATGAATCTAATGTCTGGTATACGCCAATGTACTTCAGAGACATCTGGGAACTACGGCGTCTATTCGCTCAACAAAATCTGATGACAAAGGAGTATTGATATGGCCAACTATGAGTGTGCTACTCGAACGAATTATTTTAGAGTCAAAGATCCGGAGGCATTCCGCAAGTTCATGAGCCGAGTGTACGGTGGCTGCGAGCTGGAAGTATGGGAAGAAAAAGATACTGCGGGCAATATCCAGTTCGGCTTTGGTTGCTATGACGGAATCAGCGGCTATGAGCCTGAAAGCCCTGAGACGGCAGACGATGACTGCGATTATGGCTATGACGAGTTTCTAGAGGCTCTTCAGCAGCATATTGCCGAGGATGATGCTGTCATCATCCTTGAATGTGGGCATGAAAAGCTCCGGTACATCATTGCTTCTGCCATCATTGTCACCAGCAAGGATATTGAGAGTCTCGATGTTTGTGACATTGCTGCTTCTCGTGCAGCAGTGTTGCTCAACAATCCGAGCTGGTGCACAAAATGCGATTACTGAGGGTAACGAACTTATGCCGACTTTCAGAATTCCGTTAGTATGGCAAGAATACGGCCATATAACCGTCGCAGCAGACTCCAGGGACGAGGCCATTGCGTATGCACTTGGCCCTGACTGTCCGCTGCCAGATGGTGACTATGTGAGTGAGTCCGTCATGGTTGACGAAGATATTGAGATAGAGGAGATGTGAGTAATGGCTTTGGATTTGAATTACACCCCTAATGTGTTTGTTCAGACTGAACACCTGACCGAAGATGAGTGGCTTGCCTATCGGCGCAAGGGAATTGGTGGCAGTGATGTTGCTTCCGCCCTTGGCCTTTCTCCTTATCGAACGAAGCGAGAGCTGTACTATGACAAGATTGGCGTCGAACCTGTCGTTCCGGATGAAGACAAGTCGATCATGTTCCAAATCGGGCATTTACTGGAAGACGTTGTCGCCCAGATCTTCGCAAAGAAGACAGGGTTCAGTGTCTACCGCGATCAGACCATGTACCAGCATCCGTTATTTCCCTTCATGCTCGCAGATGTAGATCGCTTCATTCACCTTCCCGATGGCAGCACAGCCATCTTAGAATGCAAAACCGCTCATTTCGATACCATGTGCAAGTGGGCCAACGGCGCTGTTCCTCGTCACTATGAGCTTCAGGTCAGGCACTACATGAGCGTAATGAATATCGACGTAGCCTACATTGCCTGTCTCTTTTCCAATAATGAGAAAGACTTTGTATGGCGAAAGATTGAGCGAGATTTGGACGAGGAAGAGAACAACATTCTCCTCCTGCAGGACTTCTGGAACAATAACGTTCTGGCTCGTGTGGAACCTGAATTCACTGAGAAGCCCGACATGGTTCTCGATGCTCTGCGCCGCTATTACGGCCCCGCAGACTGCGCTTTGCCTACCGTTGAGATTGATTCTTCGTACCTTCCCTCACTACTTCAGATTGCTGATCTCAGGGCTCAAAAAAGCATCCTTGAGTCTCAGGCGAGAAAGCTGGAAGAACAAATCAAGGTGGCTTATGTTCCCTTTGCGGAGCAACTCGGCAACGCTTGCGCCGCCGTTTGTCAGGGCAATAGCCAGCGCGTCACAATCACTTATAATCCGCAGTACCGTGAAGGGATTTCTAAGGAAAAGCTCAATGCTTTGAAAGCCCAATATCCGGATATCTATGATGATTTTGTAGAGACAACAGAGAGTCGTGTCTTCAAGATCAAGAAACAAGATCTATGAAAGGAGACCTCTCTTATGCCTCTTACCTATGTGTGTTCGCCACTCTCAGCCCCTTCGCGGGCTGAGATGCTGGCCAATGCAGCAAAAGCTTGCACCTACGCTGTCAAAGCTGAAGAGGAATTTGGCGACCGCGCTGTTGCTCCTCACGCCTATCTCCCGTATTTACTGGACGATAGAATTGCAGAGCAACGTGCATTGGCGTTGGAATTTGACATGAAGCTTCTGACTATGTGCGCACGAGTGGTTGTATTTGGTTCTGCAATCTCATCTGGAATGCAGGGTGAGATTGACCACGCAACAAAGCTCGGTATTCCTGTATTCTATCGGCCTGCAATTGTCGAGTCTATGAGTGTGGGAGGGATGAAGCATGCTTTGTAAATTTGAGAAAACCATCTTTCAGTCATCAAACGGGTATTGCGTCTTTTGCTATCAAACTCAAGATGTGACCGTGCCGGATGCAGCCCGAAGCAAATTCCACCATGACAATAAGATTCACATCACAGCTGTTGGATATCATCTCCCGGCAACTAATACCGTTGATGTGGAACTACAAGGAACCTGGCAACCTTCAAAGTATGGTCTGCAGCTTGCTGTGGATCATTTTGAAACCATCGCGCCGCAGGATAACGCCGGCCTAATCGCATATCTCAGCTCTGGCTGCATCAAAGGCATTGGGCCGGGGACCGCAAAGGCTATCGTCGCTCGCTTTGGCACCAGTACAATGGATATCCTTGAGAACAATCCTGAGGCACTTCTTTCCGTCAAAGGTATCGCAAAAGCAAAGCTGGAGAAGATCAAGAGAAGCTATCAGGAGACCCATGAATTGCGTGATCTTACAGCTTATCTGGCTCCCTATGGCGTCACGATGAAAAAGATTGCGAAGATTCACGAGGAGTTCGGAAAGACCAGCTATGAAATAGTTAAGAGGGATCCTTTCCAACTATGCAGAATTCGAGGTTTCGGATTCCTAACGGTCGATGCGATCGCTCGCAAGACAAAAGTGAGTCTTCGTAATCCTCTACGCTATTCTGGCGCAATCCACTATTGCCTTGAGGAAGCAAGGTCCAGTGGGCACTTGTATCTGCCAAAGGATGAATTGCTCAGTAAGTGCTACGAGTTACTGAATAAGGATTTTGATCCTGCTGTAGTTCCTATGAGCGATATAGAGTATGCGCTGAACTCCGAAGTTCAGCACAATTCCATTTATAACGAGAAAGGTCGGATCTACCTGACTTTTGAACGAAAATGTGAAGTCAAGGCAGCCAAGAGAATTGTGTCCATGCTTCTGAACAACAACACGCCTACGATACCTGACATTCGAGCTGAGATTGTAAAATCTGAGGCCCAAATGCCCTATCAGTTGGCTCCTTCGCAACGCAGTGCTGTTGAACTCTGCTTAGAAGCACCGATTGCAATTATGACTGGCGGCCCCGGCGTGGGTAAGACCTCGACACTTCGAGTGATTCTGGATATCTACCACCGTTTATTCCCAAAGCACGAAATTCTCCTTACTGCGCCAACCGGCAAGGCAAGCCGGCGCATGAGTGAGCAGACCGGCTTCCCAGCATCCACATTGCATTCTGCCATGGGCATCCAATGTGACGAGGATATTGAGGAAAAGAACCCAGACTTCTTATCTGCGGATTTTGTCGTTGTTGATGAGTGTTCCATGGTCGATATGCGGTTGGCCTACGCGCTATTTGAGCGATTGAAACCAGGTGTAAAGCTCCTATTTGTCGGCGACCCTGACCAGTTACCTGCTGTTGGGCCCGGCAATGTACTGCGCGAGATGATCCGCAGCCAAATGGTTCCAACAGCCATGTTGGATACGGTTTTCCGTCAAGCAAGCAATAGCCGTATTGCGTTGAATGCGTATGCCGTCAATCACAATGACACTCACCTGCAGTATGGAGATGACTTCATCATGCAGGACGCAATTGATGGTGATGATGCAGCGGGGCAAGTCATGAAGTGTTTTTTCGAAGAGGTGGATCGGCACGGTTTGGAGAATGTCCAGATTCTTTCCCCATTCAGGCGGAGAGGTGCTGTTTGTGCAGACAATCTCAATCAGGCCATCCGCGAAATGATTAACCCCAAGCGTGCCGGCGTTAACGAAATCAAGTGTGGAACCAAGGTTTTCCGTGAAGGTGATCGTATCATCCAAACGAGAAACAGCGAGGCAGCCTCCAACGGTGATGTTGGCGTCATAGACGCAATTCGGGTTGATGAAGACGGCGAACCACAAATTGAGATTACTCTGGTTGATGGGCGTGAGCTTCTCTACACCGGTGATGATATGGAATATGTGGATCTTTCTTACTGCATTTCCATCCACAAATCGCAAGGTGCGGAGTTCCCAACTGTGATCATACCGCTATTGAAAGAGCACTATGTTATGCTACGTCGAAATTTGCTATACACGGCAATTTCCCGTGCAAAAAGCAAGGTCGTCATCATCGGGCAAAGGCAAGCTGTTTTTACGGCTATTCACAAGTGCGATGTTGACAAAAGAAATACCGTTCTCGCCGATCGGATCATAGCTTATTATGAGCGCGAAACTCAACGGCGAGCAGTATGAATAAACCGGGGCAAGGCTGTAATTGCCTTGCCCCGGAAAGACAAGGAGGATTATTTTTATGACGGAATCTATTATGAAGAACATGCCTACAATCAATTCTGTAGATGGGTTTAATCCTGCGGACTTTACTCGGCGCTTGCCAAATGAAGACGGCAGCCTGAGTTTATATCTGGATGTAAAATATCGACTGCTCTGGTTCCGGCTACACAAGCCAAACGGTAAGATCGACACTGAAATCATCCATGTCGATGAGAAGTCGGCCGTCGTTTGCTGCAAGCTCTATGATGATAAGTCTGATCCTGCAGATCAGTATGTAGCCCGTTCCTGTGCTCAACGCTTCCTGACAAGCGAGAAGTTCGGCGATCGCTATCTGGAGATTGCCGAAACAGCAGCTTTGGGCCGCGTGCTTGCCGCCGCAGGATACGGGACACAGTTTTGTGGCAGCACAGATTTGCTTGGGGACATCATTGCCGATGCTCCCATTGATATGGCCGCGATGGAAGATGCACAGGACGCAACTCCTGATAGTGGCGCTCATGTCATGCATCAGGTTACATCCACTGCATCGCCCCAGGCTCCTGCTACGCCGGTACCCACGCCAACGTCTGTACCTTCGAAACAGAACAAGCCTCTCTCTTTGGACGAGCTCCTCAATACTATGACTTTAGACGACGCCAAGAATGTGATCGTCGATGTCGGTCGCTATGCCGGCACTTCTCTGGGGCAGATCGTCATGAGCAACCCCCGAGATCTTGAATGGTATGTGAAGTACTATGCCGGCAAAAACCTGGCTCTGAAAGCAGGTGCCATTCTACTGATGAATGCCGCAACCACTAAAGCCAGCTAAATAGGCATTCTTACCGAATGGAGGTGAAGTAAAATGGGTTCAGCAGGCAATTTGCCGTGTTCCATTGAAGATGTCATCAATCTTGTAGGCATCAAAGTGGTGCGAAACACCGGCACGCAGTTGCACTGCAAATGTCCGTTTTGCGATGACAAGAAGGCTCACCTGAATGTAAAAATAAGCAAGAACGTCTTTCGTTGCAATCGTTGTGGGCGTGGTGGCGGTGTTCTCCATCTTTACTCACTGATGCATGATGTCACCATGAATACAGCCTACGACGAGCTATGCCGCATTTTCAACTCTGGCGTTGATTCAACTCGGGAAGCATTCCCGAAGCGCATTGCCGAGGTTGTAGCACCGGAATTGCCCATAGCTTCAATCGAGGTACGAGACAACACCTACAGTAACCTTCTTTCCCTGCTCTCGCTGGGTGCCGCACATCGAGAGTCCCTGCTTCTGCGGGGACTCTCCAATGATGACATTAACCGGCTTGGTTATAAGACAACGCCGGCAGTCAGAGCACCCAAAATTGTGACGCAATTACTTGAGCGAGGGTGCGAGCTGCAAGGGGTTCCTGGTTTCTACTGTGACCGTGACACAAGCCGTTGGAAATTGGATATTAGAGGCTCAGGGATCATGCTTCCGGATCGAAACAGTCGCGGACAAATCGAGGCTATTCAGATCCGGCTTGACAAGGTTCACAAGTCAAAGTTCAACAATCTGACAAGCGTGGATCGCTACTGCGGCACGTCTGCCACATGCTGTCCGCATTTTGTTGGTGTCACGCAAGAAACTGATGCCGTCTATCTTACAGAAGGCGTCATGAAGTCAGATATCGCATACTGCCTTTCTTGTGAATTGGGTTGCCCCAGAGCCTTTGTCGGGCTAACGGGGGTCGGAAATATCAATCAGTTTCAAAGAGCTCTGACAGAACTTCATGAACTTGGGATCTACAGGATTAAAGTTGCCTTTGATATGGATGCCACTGTAAATGAGAATGTTCGGGCAGCTAGAAATCGCGTTCTGGAAACAGGATGCGATGCTGGCTTTGATATGACTCCGGTCGCCTGGGATCCCCGCAGCAAAGGAATTGATGATCTATTGCTCATGATCAAGAAAAACCGCCTGAACAAAAAATCCATGGAGGAACAATATGTCGATTGATTTTTACTTTTCTGATCTGACCCCGACAGCTCAGCGGCGATTGCTGGAGGCACAAGGGCTCTCATGCGCAGAGGATGGGAACTACGATCTTGATATCGTCCCTCTCTTTACGCTCGATATTGAAGTAGAGGGGAATCAGAACAATGGATGAAACAAAACATGATCGCTTCGTGCGAGTTGCTGAAAAGCGTATGGAAGTTCTCATCAACGACTTCTATAAACTGGGTAACTGTGCATCTCGTTTTTCTTACGACTACACCGATGAAGAAGTTGAAAAGATTCTCGGAGAAATCGAGCATCAAACCAACTTTCTGAGAGATCGCTTTTCTGGAAAAAAATCTTTTACTCTTAACTCAGTGAATGAGTGATCAAGCGAGGTGGAAGCTATGTGCTTCCACCTCGCTATTTTTGACTCCAAACCATCTTGTCCGGTTTATGGGACTCGGTTTCAATTATGCTGTGTATAGTAAAACTAAACTACATCTTAGAGAGGAGCGAAATGATGAGTTTATTTGATTTTAACCATGACGGAATAGTGAGTGAAAGTGAGCGTGCAATTGCTCTCGGCGCAATTCTATCTGCAATTTCCGAGATAGATACAGATGCTGAAATCTCCGTGTCTATTGAAGAAGATGAGGATTATGAAAGCTTGTCTCCTGATGAGCTGGCAGACCGATGGGATGATCTTCGCATACAGCGCGACATTCTCGATAGCGAAGAACCCGATGACCCCGACAGTGAAGCATATGAAGAGTGGGAGGAACAGCGCGAGTTGCTCGACGAAAAGATTGAAGAAATCGAGGATTTGATAGAAGGTTGAGGTAACTATTATGGCTGGTAGATATCGTAGGAATGGAGAAGTCGAAACGCTCGGTTGTTTGGTTCAGATACTGTTATTGATTTTTGCTATGCCTCTCGTTGGACTTTACCTCCTGGTGCCCCCAAATTCAAGCACAAAAGAGCTTGGAATCCTATTGACCGTTTTCGGCTTTGCTCTTTGGATCATTTTCCTCGTAATGTAAAGGCACTAAAATATATCAACATAAATCAATTTTAATCAAAGGGGAGGACTTACATGAAAGATCAGCCTTTGTATAATCTAAGGACTTGCTGTGAAGACGCACTGCGCGAACTGTATCCGGCAGGCATCCCGAATGAGGTATCCCAACGGTTTGAACGGGAAATCGATTACTTGTCAGAAAAGCCGGATTGCCATGACGATTTTCTGCTGTTTAAGGAACTTAGCGATGCAGCCAAGCGAACCTGCGGGAAATTATATCTTGCAGGGACGATAACCAATTCGATCCTGATCTATCTATTAGGTGACCACGAACTGAATCCTATGCCGGCACACTATTACTGTCCCAACTGCGGCTATTATCACGAAGAATCACAGGCAGTTGTCGGATTGGATCTGCCCGAAAGAAATTGCCCACACTGCAGATCTGCCCTGCGCAGAGATGGTTTTTCGCTGCGGGATGAGTACGTGTGGAAGGCTTCCTCTGAAATGACTTTCGAGTATCGGATGACCTCACGCGTGATTCCCCTTGCCCGCAAAGTCATTGAACGGCATTATGCGAGGCAGCATCGGCATATGGCATTGCTCGGCTGGCAAAACAGCGACCAGTTGGAAGTATCTGGCATGGTCATTCTCCCCGCTGGGAAGGGCCTTGCAGATTATCAAGAATTTGTCGGCATAACTCAGGACGGCAAAGAGTGCCTATGCTACGATTGGCACCTTTTTGAAAGAGAAAACCTCAAGAAGATTTTACTTTTAAGACTCAACCTCTTGGATGTACTCGACAAAGTGCAATGGGAAACCGGCGCTCTGGCTGATGACATAACGCCAGAAGAACTCTATGATGTTTCCTGCCAAGACATCCTCAACACATTGGTTCTGGAGCAGGGCGAATACAACGTGTTATTCAAACTGAAGCCAAAGACATTTCGGGAAAAGATGGATCTACTTTCTGCCACCCATAATACTTATCACGCAGAAGATAGCTGCGATTCGTTTGTTTCTTTTCAAGAATTCTCGGAAAATCCGCTGTTTTTGTCTTGCCCAATTTATACTCGCGATGATGTCTTCGACATGCTCCGGCAGATCTATAAGAATGCAGGCGAAGCGTTTTTTGATGCGGAAGACGTGCGCAATGGAAGGGGCTATAAAGGCACTTGCGTCTTTAGCGCTGAGGTACCAGAGGAACTTAAGAGGATCACCCAACACGTTAGCTATCTTTTCCCTCGTGCATTTGGGCAATGGCATATGCTGCAATACATGCGTCTTGCCAAGTATTTGAAATTAGACCGTCATGCATATTGCAAGGTGATATCTTCACAAAAATAAGCAATTCAAAACGGATGGAGGACGTCAAATGCGAGCATTATTAAGAGATGGGCAGGATCAAACGCGCATTGCCCTTGAAGTTGAAGAAGCCGTCTATGATCCGGAAAGCAACCAGCTTTTCCTCTACACCAGCAGCGAGACCTGCTATGTTGTTTCCAAAGTTGTAAAAGCCAATGCTGATTCATTTATTGAAGAGCTGGCCGCAAAGGGATATTGCGATTTGACTCAGTTTGAATCCGTACAGGACGAGTAATCAAGGAACTCCTTTTGTCAAGAGGGATACGCGCCGAATTTCCCCGTTCTTTTTTGTATCCAACGCCGATTGAAGTAAGACAAGCAATATGTTACCCTTCTATATGTTGTGTTTACAGGTAAGCGGAGAAAGGATTTCTGGTGTTTGAGCTTGACGAAATGGCTGTTTTGCAGGGACTAATTGACCAGTATCTCATCGGGGCATCTTCACCTGAAGTTGCCGCTGAGTACAACGAATTGCAGGCACATCTGAATGATGGTCACCTCACGAAAAAAGACCTCCATAGTGTCCAGAAGGCACTGGTCTTTTTCCTCCCCTGCTTCAGGGGCAATTATGAGATGGAGTCGATATTGACTCGCTCCCTCGTGCGAACTACCAGAATGATCAATGCGTAACGGAGTTAGATCGGTTTCGCCTTATAAAGTCCATAATCACCGCAAAAGCGCTCATGCTGATTTGCAATTAAAAAAGGCTCCACTCTATGTGGAGCCTCAATTTATATTCCTGCTCGGATATAGTGCGTAATCTTCGAGCAGACAAGCTGAGACAAAACTGGTTTTTTCAGAAGGGACACTCTAAATCACATTATTTCTGAATTTCTTAGATGTTCTAGGGCAGCATCCACCAGTTTCAGCTTCTGCCCCGTGGAACAAGGTAGCTTCCGGATACGCTTCAGTACCTGCTCGGACTGGAACTTTGCCAGCTCCTGCCCAAGTTCCCTCTGCGCCTGCTGTGATTTTGGTAAAATCATAAGTACCTCCATAGATACTCTCCTTCACATTGCGTTTTCTGTTTCAATTTATATACCCTCCTTCGCTGATTTCCTGACAGTGTAGCACAGATTTAGCTGGAGTGAAAGAACAGTGTGAGCACAAGAAGAAACGTAATTTGACGGAAGGACAAGTACGGTTCCCGCCCGTACACAGCGATTTGGAAAGCTCCTCGCCCTTTATGCTGTTGACTTTGGTCGTAATATGACATACGAAATCACTATTAAAGTAAACGATTAGGTCAGACGTGAAGGCTCTACACGAGATTCATAAACCGCACAGATCTAATTTGAAAGAAACCGCAGAAAAAGGTTCGCAAATGCGAAACAGATTGCAAACAAATATACAGTGCAGAGGAACGGTTGTTAGTGTACTTACCTTGGAATCTCTTGCACCAGAACGATACAACAAGAACTCATACAGCCTCCGGTTGAAGCCAACCGGAGGCTGCCTTTTTCTGTGCCGTGAAATATTGAATCGCAACTTGTTTATCCGATATGCTATAAACAAGTTGCGGCCTGTGCAGAGCCAAAAGCGGAAGCAAACTTGTCGTATGACAAGTTTATTGCAAAAAACAACTTGACGTATGACAAGTGGTATTATACAATGGCAGCGAGGTGAAGCGCTTATGCAAATGACGAAGGAAAAACAGGATCTGACCTATCTTTCTTGGTCAGTCTATCGCAATTCTTCCGGAACTGCCGGTTCTTTTCTGAAAGCATACTCCGAACTCGGCGGAAAGAAGACCTATTACAAGCTCTCAAACTTCGATAAGGCACGTGGGGTCATTGGGCATGAGTGCGTGAACGAGCTGATCGTTGACCGGCTGCTGACCATACTGGGGATTCCTCATCTGTCCTATCAGCTGATCCATGCGGATGTTTCAGTGGATGGCAGAACCCATGAGGTTTATCTCTGCGCCTCGGAGGATTTCAAGGCAAAGAGCGAATCCAAGACCGCTTTGGATGCCTACAAAGAGTTGGAAGCGCTACCGGATGAGTCCGCTTTGGATTTCTGCATCCGTATGGGATGGGAAGACTATGTTTATCAGATGCTGATCGTAGACTATCTGATCCTGAACCGGGATCGCCACGGTGCCAATATTGAGGTGCTGCGCAACAGCCGAAAGAAGACGATTCGTCTGGCTCCCCTGTTTGACCACGGCCTCTCTCTGCTTTGCAGCTGCCCGGATGATGCTGCGGCGGCTGCATTCGATGTGATGGCCGACAAGCCCTGCAACAACTTTATCGGCTCAAAGTCCACATGGGATAACCTGCGTATCATTCCGAAGGATAAAATGCCAAAGCTGACGCCGCTGCACGAGAGCGACAGGCGGATACTGATGGAAGGGCTGGACGGCGTGCTTTCGCAGACGCTTCAGGACAAGATATGGGAAATGATTTGGAAAAGGTGGTGCGCGTATGAAGATTTTTGCCATTCGAGATGAATCAGCACAGGAGCAGAAGGATCTGGCGTACCTCCTGTACTACGAGCAGGAAAAGCGGTTCTACATTGAGCTGCCGGAGAACGCAGACGCATGGGAGACACCGCTGCTGCTGGACTCCTTTGTGAAGCGCGGAGAAACCACAGTCAATTCCTATTGGAGCAAAATCTGGGTTCAGCAGCGGATCGTTCCGACCGACCGCCAGAACATTGGCGAGATTTTGCGCGACAATCATCTGAAGGAATACGATGAGTATGAGTTATTGATGCTGGCAATGGGGCGATGCGCGCAGGACGATTACTACCTCGTTCCCATTGATGAGAAGGAGCTTCCGGAAGAAATTACGAAGCGCTTCTCCAAGAGAATTGAAGATGTGCTGCCGCTGGAGGATCATTGCCTGCTGGTGTTTTTCCGGGATGGCGCGGTGAAGAAGTGCGATTTGCAGAAGCACTTTGAAAAGACGAAGGCGTTTCAGATCCTTCTCAAGAAGCCGGACTATTTTCAGCATGTGCAGATGCAGACGGGCGGATACGGCGTTACGTGGGATGTGAACATGACCGTTTCGGATACGATGCTCTATCGAATTGGCAAAAGTGTTCCTCTGACGGCGGCTGATTTCCGAAACTTTGCCGCCCACAGAGTCATCAACGCAGCGGAAGCGGCGGAGATCTTGGGCTGCTCCCGGCAGAACATCATTGACCTAACAAAACGCGGAAAGCTCCATCCGATCAAATCCTCGGAAAAGAGTACGTTGTACCTCAAAAGTGAGATCCTGAAACGGAATTGGCAGTGATCATGCGTTATACCCCTTTATACCCCTTTCGAAAAGGGTATAAAGGGGTATAAAAGATTTTTGGGTATTATGAAACTTGAGTTGTATACCATGAATATTCATTGTACTGATCAAGATTGACAACCATCTTAGCTTTTGCTATAATATCATTAGAAAAACGGTTCCCCACGACCTGAATTGGTCGTGGGGAGTCTGTGTTTTATACCACAATTTTGACCACAACTGGACTCAAAGCAGATAAACACCACCTGTTTAGATATAACCATAAATACTTCTTTAGTACCTATTTACTACCAAAAACGTAATTTTTTGCAACAAAAACAGCACTTTAAGCCTTTGGGAGCAAGATGTCGGGAGTTCGAGTCTCCCATCTCGGACCACAGCCCCTGAAATCATTCGATTTCAGGGGCTGTTTTCTTATTTAAGTACGCACCTCTTTGAACAGTTAAAATATTAGCGCACTTTTGAATTCTTGTTCGCAGGTTTTCATTCTTGCGGAAAATTCAGCGTAATTTAGCACATCCACGGGAATTTTCAGACCATGCTTGGTAATGCTGATGTCATCATGCGGCACGACATTTTTCTCATAGGTCGAACCACGATTCAACCACAATTTCAAATCGTCAGACCCTTCCGCTTCCGGATAGAGATAGTAGCCAGCCTTTGCATCAAAACGGAACATATAGGCAAGCACCTGTAAATAATCTCGATTGCCAATGTTATCAATCGGCTTATACTTGGCGTCGGCAATAATTCTCATTTCGCTGTTCCGGCTGATGAAATCAGGATAGATCAATCCCACATTTCCAGCAAACAATCTCTGCGCGCCTTTGCCACCTTTATTCATTGGGTGATAAAACACATCTTCTATCAGCGAATTGATGTATTCCTCCCATAACCATGCTCCATCGAACAGGATGCCATATATCTGTCTCGCCCCTGTCCCGATTTGGTGTTTCTGATGTCGGAGAATTAAGAGGCACAAACGTTGCAATGCGAGATACTCTCTGAAATAAGCGTGTCGGACAGCATTCTTTTTGTTTTGCTCAATGATCTTCTGCCTGTCACACAGCTCATATTCTGAAGTCGCATCTATAACGAGTTTTACCTCGTCTTTCACTTTGATAAGAAGATTATTTCCGTAAGACTTTCTTTTGATGAACTCTATGGTATGCCGCACCAGTTCCATCAGGCTGTTATCGTAGGAAAATTCTCTCTGGCTGTATGCAACATTTCCTACAAATGGGGTGTTCTTCTCTATATGCCTTGCAACATCAATGGTGCCTTTTACATTTCCGTCATTATACCTACGACGAATATACTTCTTGAACAAGCCCTTCCGCATCGCTGCTTTGAGGTAATACGGAAACAGAAACAGCAGAAAATTGAACAGCCGATTATCTTGATTGGCGTCGGAATCCAAATCTACTATATTGGGAAAGTCCAGAACTTTGTCTAAAAGATACTGGAAAAAGTAATCCTCACCCTCTCCGCAAAAACGGGATGCGATCACAAGCCGCTCATCACCGTAGCCAAGAAAGCCCATCACATTGCCGGAGCGATAGGTGTCATTGACGCTTTGGAGGATCATCTGATCTTGCGTAATATCCTCTGCATCTTTTACGGTTTCAGGAAATACGAACACGCCTTCACGCTCAAGCTGTTCCAACGTTTTATCTGCAATTTTGCCTGTCAGCCTCGCTACTTGAGAAAAGGCATCCTTTTTCTGCTGAGAGTTATCCTTGATCCTGAGCAGCTTCATTCTCATCACCTCTGGCGGGTTTCTTATAACCGTATGCCCTCGCGAACCGATTCATAATCCCTTCCTCATCGTACATTCCCTGAATGTACTCCTGCAGGAGCGGCTGCAAGTAATCCGTCCAAAGCTGGTCAAAATCAAGTGTTTTCAACTTTAGGAAGTAAGACGCTCCGATCTGATAATTTTCATTCAGATCCTCAACCTCTGCGATTGCCTTATTGAGCGCAGCCATCCTTCTGATTGCTTCAGCCTCTAATTCCTCGTTTTCCAGCGAGGCAAGCATTTCAAGACGCTCATCCGCTCTGAGTTCTACAAAACGGAAGCGACGACGCATGGCAAAATCAAAGCTGTCCACAGAGCGGTCGATATCGTTCATGGTGCCGATGATATAGACATTTTCAGGAATATAGAACTTTTCGCCGGGGTCAGAGTGCAGATTAGAATATTGCGTGGAGATTTCTCCGGCTTTGCCGCGATAACCGGGATCTATCGCAAAGAACAGTTCACCGAAAATCTTTGAAATCTCGCCGCGGTTGATTTCATCTATAATGAATATGTATTTTTTCAGTTCCTCCTGTTTTGCCTTTGCTTTTGAAACTGTACTTTTCTTCGCTTTGATTGCTTTATAGATAGCAAAGTCATAGGAGTATCCTTGTGTAGCAAACGTCTTTCCGAAAAAGGACGTGATATCCTTTATTTTTTCAAACTTCTGCCCGGATTCCAGCATCTTTCTAACTTCATCCAGATTCAGAGCAAGCCTGTTGACAGATGCGTTACCGGGAATGGAAATATGGATATGCCCGTCATCCACGCCGGTAATGGTAAATTCATTTCCATTGATCGTTTTAAATGTGTCAACGCCAAACTCAACGCCGGAGAAAAACTCTGTCATGGATTCTTGAACCGTGACTTCCTTTTCTACGGTTTCTCTGGATTTTTGGGAGTCCTCATAGTTCTTTCTGGCACGGGCAACAAACTTCTTGAAAATGCCATCCTGCAATTCAAAGCCCATTGTCCCATCATCATTGATTTTCGGTCTTAGTCCTTCAACAAAATCAGAGTAGTCATAACTCGGATGGAACTGAACGAACTCAACCTGTTTCTTCTGCTCGTCAGTAAGAAGTGTGTAATCGTCAAAGTACCCATTGCTGATGATGTCCGCAGCGATTTCTTTAGCAAGATAAGATTTTCCGGTACCGGGCGCACCTCTGAAAATCAGATTTTTTGATTCAATCAGCATAGAAGAAAACGGATTTCGGTATCCCTTGAACTGTTGAACAAGCTCTTCCTGAACAGCAGCTTCCGTTTCTGCCGCTGCGGTTTCCTTCTCATCTTTTTCGCGGTATGTCAAAATGAACTGATCTCCCGGTTCACCGAAACGCTTCAAACATTCCTGAACGAAGATAATCGTAGAGAATATATTCCAGCTATAAATAACAAACTGGCGGCCGTTATCATAGCTGTAGGTCAAGTACTCTAACGAGTTGCGGTGCTTCTTGTACTCATCGACACTCGTATAAATACCTCTAATCATGTCACTATTAGGGCTGTATTTGCAAACGGGAAAGCTCTCCTTGTCCTCAACGGATAATGCGGCAAGCTGCTTCTCAAATATCTGGCAGGCAATACGCGGCATAGTCTGATTAGAATTTCTTTTTTCGCCTTTGTTGTATGCACGCTTGATGATATCCCCATTTGCCTTCTCGAAATAAGCATTCAGCGGCTTATAGTTATCCCCAAGGTTCAGATCTTCCATGGTAAAGCGTTCATCTGTTGACTTTACACTCTCAGCAGTAATAGACAACTCGAACTTTTCCTGCGGTTTTGTTTCAATAGTGAAGCCCCGGCTTTCCAGATAGTTCTTTGCATCGGCACTGGTAAATGCTTCTGTTGAAATATCCGTACCATTCGCCAAATGGTCAGCAACGGCCATCACATACTTCGGCGGGTATTTTTTTCCATTCTCAGACACAAGAACATATTTTACGCTCGTATTATGTTCGGGAACCCCGTTCTCGTCGATGAATTTCAGGGCGTCGATAATATTCTGCTTCTTCAGCTTCGGTATAGCCATGCTGCACCTCCGATATTTCAAGTTCACTTATGGCTCACGGTAGAAGCGTTCGGCAAATGCCTGCTGGATGATGTGGTCGTTTTCTTTCGTGAGGCCGTACGCAATTATCAATATCATAGTACCATCGATTTTAGCAAAAGACAAGAATCCGCATTATGCATACGCAATACTGTCGCAGAATTATCTTAGTTTTTTACACATTTCATCTATACCAAAACAGGGAAAAACAGAGGCAAGGATTGATAGGAATCCTTGCCTCTGTTTTTTCACTTCCGTGACTTCTATTTTCTCCCCAGCATTGCCGCCACCACCTCATAATGCTTCTTCACCGTATTTCGTGCCAGGCCGGTTCGATTGGCGAGAGTGGAGAACTCCGTGACCTCCGGGTGGAGACGCATATAGTCCCACAGCTTGCGCTGCTTCTTTGTTAGCTTTTCCGGCGGGGCGATGCCCGCAAGCTGCTCCTTGAGATTTTTGCGTTCCTCGTTCATCTCCGTGATCAGCGCCTTGAGCTTTTCCTCGCAGTCCTCGCGGGTATGGGCGTAGACGTTGCGGGAATGCTGTGTCCCGTCCGGCCATATGGGAGAATAGCGCCCCTCAAACAGGTGGTCATTGAGTTCGCTGACGCAGCCGGTGCCCGGTTTCCTTTTCTTCCCCACATAGGGCTGGAAGTCCACGATGCCTTTCTGCTCCGGCTCCGCTTCTTCCTGCGGCTCCATCTTGCCGATGCTCCGGTCGATGCTGGCGGCGGCTGCCCGCTGCATATCGCCGGTGATGTGGGTGTAGATGTCCAGCGTTGTCACCGCAGACACATGGCCCAGCATAGCGGAGAGGGTTTTCACATCCATGCCATTTTCCAGTGCCAGCGTTGCGAAGGTATGTCGCAGATCATGGAATCTGACACGCTTGCAGTCTGCCCGCTCCAGTATCGTCTGAAGCCGCCTGCGCGCCACGCCGGGCGTGATCGGTCGATCCGCCTTCACCGGGGACGGAAAAATCCAGCGGGAGTCCACCTTTTTGCGGTATTCCCGCAGCACGGCCAGCACCGCAGGCGGCAGCACCAGCTTTCGGACAGATGCCTTGGTTTTGGGCGGGATGATCTGCAATTCGCCGTTTACCGTGTACGCCTGTTTGTTGACGGTCAGCACACCGGTTTCAAAGTTCAGATCCTCCCATTGAAGTGCTATCAATTCACCCCGCCGCAGACCGGTGCAGAGATCCAGCAGGAACAGCTCGTAGTACCCGTCCGCCTGCGCCTGAATGAGAAATTTCTGCAATTCCTCCCGATCCAGCACCTGCATCTCCTTTGCCTTTTTCGGCGGCAGCTTGCAGCCGATGGCTGGGTTTGTACGGAGCAAGTCATCCCGCACGGCCCGTTCCAAGGCGGAGCGGCAGACCGCGTGGCACATCCGCACCATGCGGTCGGAAAGTCCCGCGCCGTATTGCTCCGTCAGACGCTTGCGGCCATTCTTTTTCAGCCGCCCGTAGAACTGCTGCAAATCATTCTGCGACAATTTGTTCAGTGGGGTTTTTCCGATCTCCGGCAGGACATGGTTGTAAATGACATTTTCGTAGTTGTTCTGCGTGGAGGCGCGGAGCGTCGGCTTGCTGTGGGTTTCATACCAGTAGCATAGCCAGTCTCCGAACAGCATATCCGGTTTGACCTTTCGGTCATTTCGCCCCACCATGCTTTCGGTAAGTGTTTTTAGTTTCTCCTGACATTCCCGCTTTGTTTTGGCGAGAACATTCTTCGTCTTGGGAAGGCCATTGTCATCATAGCCGATGACAACACGGCCCTCCCACCGGCCGTCGCCGCGCTGTCTTACGGTGCCGGTTCCGCTTTTCCGTTTCTTTGCCAAGGTCTCAACTCCTTCCCGAGCAAGAGAATCGCATCCGACGGCAGACCCATCGAAGTCACCGATACCCCCTCGGGCCTGAGCGAGAGCGCGGGCATCAGGAACAGCATCAAGCAGCCGGTCATGCGCCGTGATCTTGAGCGCGCCGGCACGGAGATCTATGTCCTGCCGCAGTACAAGCTCACCTACGATGAGAACGGCTACTGCGTCAAGAAGGAGAAGTGCCGCATCCCGGACGATATTGCAGCGAAGCTCGCGGAGATGAACAAGTGAGCAAGGCCAGGGCAGCTCCGGCCGGCCCTGAAATAACAAAAGCCGCTCGAGGGCGGCAAATTGACAAGGCGCGGCGCGCGTGGTATGATGAGCGTGCCAGTAAGAGCGTGAAACAGGTTGTTCCCCCTCAAGGGGGTGACCGCATGACGACGATGGAAGTATTGACGCTTCTATTGCTCCTCGCTACGGTTATCTTCGGTATCCTTGGGTACATAAAGAAATAACCGTCACCTAAACGGCAGCGGCTTTCCTTCAAGCTCTAAACTTGTATGGGGGAGCGACCTGCACCGTCCAAAGTGAGCCGTTCCTGCTGACCTTGAATATATCACGCCGAAGCCGCTTTGTCAAGAACGACAGGGCGGCTTTTTTGCCGCCGGAAAGAGAGAATGCCTATGAACCTATCGACCGTTGCATCGACCTGCTCGGAGATCACGGTCATTCTGGCCGCGCTGGCGATGCTCATTAAGCCCATCCGCAACAAGCTGCTGGGGCTGGACAAGCTGACCGACGCGCTCAAGTGCCAGCTCCGGCATGACATGCTGCACACCTACTACCGCCGCAGGGAGGGCCGCACCATCCGACAGTACGAGCTGGAGGATTTTCTCTATCTCTACCGCGGGTACAAGGCCCTCGGCGGCAACAGTTTTATCGACCGCATCAAGTCGGAGATCGACGAGTGGGAGGTGATTTCGTGACGTGGTGGCAGGTGTTCCTCATCGCGGTCTGCGTGCTGTGCGCGGTTGTCGTTGTGGCCTCCGCGCTGGCGATCCTCGCGCACTGGCTCGAGGGCGTACGCAAGCGCGACCGGTACGTCTTGGCAGCCATCTTTAACCTGACATGGTACTGCATCGTGAGCCTCGTGCTCACCGCCAACGACAAAATTGTGCCGGACAGCCTGACCGTCGCGTGGTTCGCCGCGTAGACGGCAGAGCTTGCCCTGCTCGCCAATATCAAGATCAAAGGAAAGGATGAATGAAATGAAACTGCAATTCAACGACAAGGTCTACGGCATTTTGAAGTGGCTGTGCCTCATCGCCCTGCCCGCGCTCTCCGTGCTCTACAGCGCGCTGGCGGGCGTTTGGGGCTGGCCCTACGCGCAGGAGGTCGCGACCACCATCAACGCCGTGGTGGCCTTCGTGGGCGCGCTCATCGGCATCAGCACCGCGAGCTACAACAAAGCCAATGGCGCAGGCACACGGGCAGTGGGTCACCAAGGGCTACCGGCCCGGCGACGTGCTGATCTACGACTTGCCCGGCACGGCGTACAAGACCGACCACTGCGGAATCTGCGAGAGCGTCAGCGGGCAGTATGTCACCGCCATCGAGGGCAATACCTCCAACGGCAACACCGGCAGCCAGTCAAACGGCGACGGCGTGTATCGCCGCAAGCGAAAGATGTCGCTCGTGCTCGGCGCGTACCGCCCAAAGTACACGGACTATCGCGCACAGCTCCAAAAGCGGGCGGGGGTTGGAGGACAAGACGATGGACTACCTCGCGGCGTACAAGTACGGCAGCGACCTGATCCGCAAGCTGGCAACGATGAAATAATTTGCCCGATTCGGGCAAATTTCAAAAGGCTGTGTCCAGCGTGGGCACAGCCTTATCCATGACAACATTTTTGACAACAAAACTGTTCCAAAGCATTCCGAAACATCACAAAAGTTTCCGCTTCGCCCCTATCTTCTGAGACAAAATTTTGGGTGCTGGGAAAATGAAAAAACCTTGAAACTACAGTAGTTTCAAGGTTTTTCTTGGCGCGGAAGAGAGGATTTGAACCTCCGCGGCGCTTTTTACACACCCTACTCCCTTAGCAGGGGAGCCCCTTCGGCCACTTGGGTACTTCCGCAAATGTCGAAATTCTTCAGCCGATGTTCCATTTGGCGGAGAGAGTGGGATTCGAACCCACGGATGCTTTCACATCGCCGGTTTTCAAGACCGGTGCTTTCAACCGCTCAGCCATCTCTCCATGCTTGTGAGGAGCCGGCTCACTCTCAAACGCAAGTGTTATCTTAGCATATTGTGGGGGTACTTGTCAAGGAGAAAGCGCGAAATGTTTGCCGTAAATTAGAAAAACCTTTCGCGTGAAAAGAACTTTTCGGCAGCGCTTGACCGTTCCGACGTTTTTCGATACAATATATCAATATTGTGTCCGCATGAAAGAGGAAAGGAGACCTGCCCATGCTCACCCCTCCCGAGATCGCCCGGAGCCTGCTCGCCGCCGGCGAGAGCAAGGCGCGGCTGCCCCTTGGAAAGATGCTCCTGCTCGCCATATTGGCGGGAGCCTACATCGCGCTCGCAGGCGTCGGTGCGACGGCGGCCGCCGTGACGGTGGAGAGCGGCTCGCTTGCAAAGCTCCTTTCGGCCTGCGTGTTTCCGGCGGGACTTTCCATGGTGATCCTCGCGGGCAGCGAGCTTTTCACCGGCAACTGCCTGATGGTGATGGCCCTGCTGGAGCGCCGCATCACGCCCGCACAGCTGCTGCGTAACTGGCTGACTGTCTACCTCGGCAATGCCGTGGGCGGCGCGGCGGTGGCCGCGCTGGCGGTCTACAGCCACACGGCCTCGCTTTTCGGCGATGGTCTGGCGCGCTCGATGGTTTCCATCGCGGAGAGCAAGGCGGCGCTCGGATTTGGAGACGCTTTCCTGCGCGGGGTCCTGTGCAATTTTCTGGTTTGCCTCGCGGTGTGGATGGCGGCAGCCTCCAAACGCGCGGAGGGGAAGGTCATCGCGCTCTTTTTTCCCATCCTGCTCTTTGTCCTCTGCGGCTATGAGCACTGCATCGCGAACCTGTACTACCTGCCCGCCGGTGCGTTTGCCGCGGCGGAGTACGGCATGGAAACGACGCTGACGCTTGCCGGCTGTCTTGAAAACCTCGCGGCGGTGACGCTCGGGAATCTTGTCGGCGGCGCGGCGCTCGGAGTGGGCTACCGCTTCGCTTATCTCAAAGAATGATGCGCCGCCCCTGAAATAGTTTGCGCAGAAAACGAAAAAAGACACACCCCAAAGGCGAGTCCATGTTTATCATAGCACGGCGCCCTATGCAATGCAAGAGAAATTTTTTCTCTTGCAGCAATTTTGTGGACAGCGCCAACACATTGCCCGGATATTGGAAAAAGCTTGAACAATATGAAGTCTTGACGTCGGAAACTTGCAGAGGTAGAATCTATCCATATTTTTTGTAAATAAAAAACGAATAAGGAGGTTCGTAACGATGAGTGAAAAAGATCGTATTCCCGAGCTGTTTGGTTCGATGTCCTTTAATGAGGGAACGATGGAGCAGTATGTTCCGCATCAGGCGATGGAAGTCTGGCGCGACTGCCTGAAAAGCGGCAAGCCGCTGCCACTGACCGCCGCGAACGATATCGCCGAGGCCATGAAGACCTGGGCGCTGGAGCATGGCGCGACGCATTTTACCCATTGGTTCCAGCCCTTGACCGGCATCACCGCCGAAAAGCACGACAGCTTTATCAACCCCATCGGCGGCGGCAAGATCATCATGGATTTCTCAGGCAAGGAGCTGGTGTGCGGCGAGCCCGACGCCTCGAGCTTCCCCTCCGGCGGTCTGCGCGCGACCTTTGAGGCGCGCGGCTACAGCGCATGGGACCCCACCGCCTTTGCCTTCATCAAGGACGGCAGCCTTTGCATCCCGACGGTGTTCTGCTCCTACGGCGGCGCGGCGCTGGACAAGAAGACCCCGCTGCTGCGCTCGAACGAGGCGGTCAACCGCGAAGCGGTGAAGCTGCTGCATCTTTTCGACAGCCAGAAGGACGTCAGTAAGGTCACGCCGCAGGTCGGCCCCGAGCAGGAGTATTTCCTCATTGACCGCGAGCTGTACCTCAAGCGTGAGGACCTGCGACTGTGCGGCCGCGCCCTCTTCGGCAGCAAGCCGCCCAAGGGCCAGGAGCTGGACGACCACTACTTCGGCGTCATCCGCCCGCGCGTGGCGGCCTTTATGAAGGAGTTGGACGAGGAGCTGTGGAAGCTCGGCGTGCTCTCCAAGACCAAGCACAACGAGGTCGCCCCCGGTCAGCACGAGATGGCTCCCATCTACTGCGACGCCAACACCGCCAACGATCAGAACCAGCTCGTCATGGAGACGATGAAGAAGGTCGCCGAGCGCCACGGTCTCGTCTGCCTGCTGCATGAAAAGCCCTTTGCCGGCGTCAACGGCTCCGGTAAGCACGTCAACTGGTCGCTCTCGACCGACACGGGCGAGAATCTGTTCTCCCCCGGCAAAACGCCCAGCCAGAACGCCGTGTTCCTGCTTTTCCTCGCCGCCTTCGTCAAGGGCGTGGACGAGTATCAGGAGCTGCTGCGCTGCTCCGTCGCCTTCGCGGGCAACGATCACCGTCTCGGCGCGCAGGAAGCGCCGCCGGCCATCATCTCCGTCTTCCTCGGCTCCGAGCTGCAGAGCATCATCGACGCCATCGTCGGTGAGAGCGACTATACCGAGACCGAGCGCAAGACGCTGCGCATCGGCGTGGACGTGCTGCCCTCCATCCCGCAGGACACCACCGACCGCAACCGTACCTCGCCCGTGGCTTTCACCGGCAACAAGTTCGAGTTCCGTATGCCCGGCTCCAGCCAGTCCATCGCCGGCCCCGTCACGGTGCTCAACACCATCATGGCGGAGGAGCTCAGCCAGTTCTACGCGGTGCTCAAGGAGGCGCCGGACTTCAACAAGGCGCTGCACGACCTTGTGCGCAAGGCGTTCATCGAGCATGGCCGCATCATCTTTAACGGCAACGGCTATGAGGAGGCGTGGGTCGAGGAGGCCGCGCGCCGCGGCCTTGCGAATCTGCGCAGCACCGCCGACGCCCTGCCGACCTATGTTCTGCCCAAGAACGTCGAACTGATGATGAAGCACGGCGTTTACACGAAGGAGGAAATGCTCTCCCGCCACGAGATCCACATGGAGAAGTACCGCAAGGTCATCCACATCGAAGCGGCCACCATGGTCGATATGGTCCAGCATGAGATCCTCAACGCCGCCTCCGAGTATGAGAGCAAGCTCTGCGAGACGATGCTGCGCAAGCACGAGGCCGCACCCGAGCTGCCCTGCCACGTCGAGAAGTCGCTGGCCAACTCCATCGGCATCCTCAACGACAAGCTGCTCGAGCAGACCGTGACGCTCAAGACCGCGCTGGAGACTGCGCCCGTCGGCGCCTCCGGCGAAGAGGAGATGCGCTATTACCACGACGTTGTTGCCGCTGATATGGACGCGGTGCGCGATACTGTCGACCGTCTCGAGACGCTGACCGCCGGCAAGTACTGGCCGTATCCGACCTTCTACGATCTGCTTTTCTCCGTTTGATCCCCAAAAGGAACGCTTTCTGAGCGTTCCTTTTGAAATGATTTTTCCAATTTATTTGTGTTGTGGAGGAGAACATGAAGTACATTTTTGTCACCGGCGGCGTGGTGTCCGGCCTCGGCAAGGGCATCTGCGCGGCGTCGCTCGGCCGCCTGTTGAAGCAGTGCGGGCTGCGCGTGAAGAACCAGAAATTCGACCCCTATCTCAATGTGGACCCCGGCACGATGAGTCCCTACCAGCACGGCGAGGTCTTCGTCACCGACGACGGCGCGGAGACCGACCTGGACCTCGGCCACTACGAGCGCTTCGTGGATGAGGCGCTGAACGCGAACGCTTCCGTCTCCTCCGGCAAGGTCTACTGGAGCGTCCTCAACCGCGAGCGGCAGGGCGGCTACCTCGGCGGCACGGTGCAGATCATTCCGCACGTCACCGACGAGATCAAAAGCCGCGTCTACGCCATGGACGACGGCGAGACCGACGTGTGCATCACGGAGATCGGCGGCACGGTGGGCGATATCGAGAGCCAGCCGTTCCTTGAAGCGATCCGGCAGGTCGCGGCGGAAAAAGGGAGAGGAAACGTCCTCTTTATCCACGTTCCGCTCATCGTCTCCATCCCCGGCAGCGGCGAGCTCAAGAGCAAGCCCACGCAGCATTCCGTCAAGGAGCTGCTCTCCCTCGGCATCCAGCCGGATATCCTCGTCTGCCGCACGGACAGCCCGTTGACCGACGATGTGCGCCACAAAATCGCGCTGTTCTGCAACGTTGAGCCGGAGTGCGTGATCCCGAACGTCACGGCCTCCACACTCTATGAGGTGCCGCTGCTGCTTGAGGACGCCGGCCTCTGCCGCGAGGTCTGCCGCAAGCTCGGCTTTGACTGCGGCGAGCCGGATATGAAGGCATGGACGGCGCTCGTCGAGAAGATCAAGCACGCGCACAAACAGGTGACCATCGCGCTCGTCGGCAAGTATACCGGCCTGCACGACGCTTATCTGAGCGTCGTTGAGTCGCTCTTCCACGCGGGCACGGCCTGCGACGCACAGGTGACGATCCAATGGGTCGATTCCGAAACGCTGACGGCGGAGAATGTCGCCTCCGTTCTCGGCGGCTGCGCGGGCGTGCTGGTGCCCGGCGGCTTCGGCGACCGCGGCATCGAGGGCATGATCCTCGCCGCGCAGTACGCGCGCGAGAACGGCGTGCCCTATCTCGGCATCTGCCTCGGTATGCAGATCGCCGTCATCGAGTTTGCGCGCCACGCCGTCGGCTGGGCCGACGCGCACAGCGCGGAGTTCTCCTCCCTCACTGCGCACCCGGTCATCGCGCTGCTGCCCGACCAGATCGGCGTGACCGCCAAGGGCGGCACGATGCGTCTCGGCAAATACCCCTGCGTGCTCGGCGAGGGCACGAAGGCGTATGCCGCCTACGGCACACGCGAGATCTCCGAGCGCCACCGTCACCGCTACGAGTTCAATAACCTCTTCCGCGAGGAGCTTGAGCGCGCGGGCATGACCTTCTCCGGCACCTCGCCGGACGGCTCGCTCGTTGAGATCGCCGAGCTGAGCGAGCAGGATTGGTACGTCGGCTGCCAGTTCCACCCCGAATTCAAGAGCCGTCCCGACCGTCCGCACCCACTCTTCACCGGCTTTGTCGCCGCGGCGCTGCGCAAGGCGGGCAAATAATAGTGAAGGGGGCGGAGCCGTATGGCTCCGCCCCCTGCATGAAAAAAGAGAACCGCCGCGCGGTTCTCTTTTGCTGTATTCAGCGGTTTTTCAGACGCTTGTCGCACTTGGCGGCGAGCTTCGTGCCGACGCTCTGGAAGAGCTGCACGAGCAGAATGAGCAGGATGACCGCCGCGTACATCACGAGATATTTGTAGCGGTAGTAGCCGTAGTCAATGGCGATCTTGCCGAGGCCGCCGCCGCCGATGATGCCGCTCATGGCCGAATAGCCGAGGATGGTCGTGAGCGCGATGGTGAAGTTCTGCAGCAGGGAGGGGATGCTTTCGGGGATCATCACCTTGCAGATGATCTGCATGGGCGTCGCGCCCATGCTCTGCGCGGCCTCGATGATGTTGGGGTCCAGCTCACGCAGGCTGCTCTCGACGAGACGCGCGACGAACGGAAAGGCCGCGACGACAAGCGGAACGATGGTCGCGGTCGTGCCGACGGTCGTGCCGATGATGAGGCGCGAGAGCGGAAAGACCATGATCATCAAAATCAGGAACGGAATAGAGCGCAGCAGGTTGATAAGAACGTTCAGCACGCTCATCAGCCAGCGGGGGAGCGGCAGTACGCCGTCCCTTTCGCCCACCACGAGCAGCACGCCCAGCGGCAGACCGATCACGATGGCGAAGGCCGTGGAGAGGAGCGTAACATAGAAGGTTTCCCAGATGGCGGAGAGGAACTGCGTTTGCAGCGCTGCGGTCAGCTCCTCGATGGACTCGGGAGAGAAAAGATTACTGTACACCGACGCTCGCCTCCTCGACCTGAAGATTTTCGATCCCGCTCAGAAATTCCCACGCACGGTCAAACTGCGCCGCGGGGACGCCGAGCAGCATACTGCCGTAGATCTCCTCCGAGAGCTTCTGCGTGCTGGCGGAAATGACGTTGGCCGCGATGTTCTCCTCCGTCGCGAGGCGGGCCACCAGCGGGATCGAGGTAGTCTTTGCGCTGCGGAAGATGAGGCGGATGCGGCGCTCCTGCGTGGGATCGGACACCGTGACGTCCGCGCCGCCGGGGAAAACAAGATGGCGCGCGGCGGCGGATTTCGGCGCGGAGAAGACGGTGGAAACGAGACCGTCCTCCACCACCTCGCCGTCGTCCAGAATGGCGACATGGTTGCACACGCTCTTCACCACGCTCATCTGGTGCGTGATGATGACGACCGTGATGCCGAGCTTTTTGTTGATGTCGCCAATCAGCTCAAGGATCTGGCGCGTCGTCTTGGGGTCGAGCGCGCTGGTCGCTTCGTCGCACAGCAGGACCTTGGGGTTCGTCGCCAGCGCGCGGGCAATGGCGACGCGCTGCTGCTGACCGCCGGAGAGCTGCGCGGGATAGGCCTTCGCCTTGTCGGGCAGGCCGACCGTCTCCAGAAGCTCCTGCGCGCGAGAAGCCGCCTCACGGCGGCTGACTCCGGCAAGCTCCATTGGGAAGCAGACATTATCCATGCAGTTCCGCTGCATGAGCAGATTGAAGCGCTGGAAGATCATGGTAATGTCGCGCCGCGCAGCACGGAGCTGCGCGGGCGACATGGTATCCAAACGTTTTCCGTTGACGATGACCTCGCCGGAGGTGGGGCGCTCGAGCATATTGATGCAGCGCACCAGCGTGCTCTTGCCGGCGCCGCTCATGCCGATGATGCCGTAAACGTCACCGTCCGGAATGGTCAGGGAGATATCCTTGAGGGCTTCCACCCGCCCACCGGCGGTCTCAAAGACTTTGCTGACGTGCTTGAGTTCGATCAAGGAATTCTCCTCCTTTCTTTTATCTTACTTCAGGGCGTCCAGCGTGGTCTGCTTGCCGCCGTAGAGACCCATGGGCTCGACGTGAATGGCAGCGACGGAGACGATGTGTGTGCCGTTTTCCTTGTTGAAGTCATCAAGATAGGGGGTGTGCTGGAAGTAGTTGGCGTCCACGGTGCCGTCCTCCACGACGGTGTTGGGCACAACGTAGTCGTTGTAGGTCTGAATGTCGAGGGTGATGTCCTTTTCGGCAAGGATCTCCTTGGCGACCTCGAGGATCTCGGCGTGGGGCGTGGGGGATGCGGCGACGGAGATGGTCTGACCCGCGAGCGCGGCGTAGTCAACGCTGGCGTCGTAGCCGTCGCCCGGATTCTCGACGGTGCTCACGACCGCACCGTCATACTTCTCGGCGATGTAATCGGCGACCTGCTGGCTCTCGAGCGCGGCGACCAGAGCCTTGACCTTGTCGCTGGACTCGTTGCCTTCCTTGACAGCGAGGATGTTGGCGTAAGCGGAGGCGGAGCCTTCAATGACCAGAGAATCCTTGACAGGATTCAGCCCGGCGTTGATGGCGTAGTTGGAGTTGATGACGGCGTAGTCCACATCCTTGAGGATGTTGGGGATCTGCGCGGCTTCGGTCTCAACGATCTCGACGTTGTGAGGATTCTCGGCGATGTCGTTCTTGGTGGCGGTGATGCCGGCGCCGTCCTTGAGCTTGATGATGCCGTTGGCTTCGAGCAGCAGCAGGGCGCGGGCTTCGTTGGTGGTGTCGTTGGGGACTGCGATCTGAATGGCGGCGTCGGCCTTTTTGCCGCAGCCGGAGAGAATACCGAGGGCGAGAACTGCCGCGAGGGCAAGAGAAATGAGCTTTTTCATAATTTTATTCTTCCTTTTCTTGATTTTGATATTATTTGAATGATTTTTGATGCGACGATCCGCGGTCACATTCGACCGCTCATGCGGGAACACGAACCGTGCGGACACATTCGCTCTTTCAACAGCTTGAGCATCGTGTTTGACCTCCTTTGCTTGGGACGCTGTTAGTTATACACGATGCTTCGCCATTTGTCCAATACGCTATAAGGATAATGAGTTATAGGTGCAAACTATAGCATAGTGCGTTTCATATACTTCAATGGCATAATGTCGAGACATATATTGACGATATGAACAAAACAGGAGGGTGTCAGTTGGACAAACCACCCTGTGCCGCGTGAAGAAATTCCTGTATTTTCTCGATATACAGTTTGCCGACGCTGCTGAGGATCTGGTTTTTCTTCACGATATAGCCGACCTTCATCACGCCGTTGATGGGGCTGTCGTCCGAAAGGGGAATGACGCGGTAGTCCCCGCCGTTGAGCTCCTCGCACACGATGCCCGAGCAGAGCGTGTAGCCGTAGAGCCCGACCATCAGGTTGACCATCGTAGCGCGGTCGTTGACCTTGACGGTCTGAGAGTAGTCGTTCATGGACGACAGCTCCTCGGAAAAGTAGAAGGAGTCGTTGCCGCCCTGCTCAAAGGAGAGGAAGGGGTAATCGCTCAGCTCCTCGCCGTGGATCTCTGCGCGGTCGGCGAGCGGGTGGTTTTTCCACAGAAAGACATAGGACTTGCAGTCCATCAGCTCGTGGAACTCGATGTCGTTCGCGCGGAGGATCTTCGTGATGACGTTGCGGTTGAAGTCGCTGAGGTAGAGGATGCCGATCTCGCTGCGCAGGCTTGCGACGTCGTCGATGACCTCGCGCGTCTTGCTCTCGCGGATGGCGAAATCGTATTTGGCGGTATCGAAGCTCTTGGCCATCTCCACGAAAGCCTTGACCGCGAAGGAATAGTGCTGCGTCGTCACGCCGAACTTCTTTTTCAGCTCGTTGGGATGCGCGTATTTCTCCGCCAGCGTCTCATACTGGTGGTAGACCTGACGGGCATAGTCGATGAACTCCTGCCCGTCGTTCGTCAGCGTCACGCCGCGTCCGCTACGGTGGAAGATGGTGATGCCGAGCTCACGCTCCAGCTCCTGCATCGCGCCGGTGAGCGAGGGCTGGGCGATGTAGAGCCGTTCCGCCGCCTTGTTCATCGAGCCGGTCTCGGAAATGACGATGGCATAGTGGAGCTGTTGGAGCGTCATGGGCGTATTCCTCCGTGTACAGAATGAAGAAAGTATAGCATACGGGCGGACAAAATTCAAGCGCGGCGGGCGCTGCGCTTGAATTCCTACAAAGTATATGGTATTATAGATAAAAAACGGAAGGTGAGCCTATGCGTATCTCGACCAAGGGACGCTACGCGCTGCGCCTGATGCTCGACCTTGCGGAGCATCAGGGAGACGGCTGCGTATCGCTCAAGGACGTTGCCCAACGGCAGGATATCTCCAAAAAATACCTCGAGCAGATCGTTCCGACGCTCAGCCGCGCCGGCTTCCTGCTCACGAACCGCGGCTATCAGGGCGGCTACCGGCTGGCCCGCCGGCCGGAGGACTACACCGCGCGGGACATTCTGCGCCTGACCGAGGGAAGTCTTGCCCCCGTGGCCTGTCTGGACTGCGAGGTCAACACCTGCCCGCGCAGCGCGAATTGCCCGACTCTCCCGCTCTGGCAGGGCCTGGACCGTGTGATCGAGGATTATCTCGCGGGCGTCACGCTGCAGGATCTGATCGACCGCCAGCGCGAGCACAGCGGCGACGACTATGTGATCTGAAAAAAGTAGGCGGCTGCCATCGGCAGCCGCCTACTTTATAGTCAAGCCGTTACGGGCGCATGGTCGGGAACAGGATCACATCGCGGATGGAATCCGTGCCGCAGAGCATCATCGCGCAGCGGTCGATGCCGAAGCCCAGACCGCCCGTCGGGGGCAGACCGTATTCGAGAGCCATAACGTAGTCCTCGTCCATCATCTCCGCCTCGTCGTCGCCGTTGGCGCGCTTTTCGACCTGCGCCTTGAAGCGCTCATACTGATCCATCGGGTCGTTGAGCTCGGTGAAGGCGTTGCCCATCTCGCAGCCGCACACGAACATCTCGTAGCGCTCGGTCAGGTGCGGGTCGGACGGGCTGCGCTTGGCAAGCGGGCTGACCTCGACGGGATACATGGTGATGAACGTCGGCTGGATGAGCGTCTCCTCGACCTTCTGGTCGAAGGTCTCGTAGAGGGCGTTGCCCCAGGTCTTGTCCACACCGTCCATATCAACGCCGACGCTCTTGGCGAGCGCGACGGCGGCGTCGTTGTCGCCCTCGATCGCCATGAAGTCCGCGCCGGTCACTTCCTTGACGGCGTCGGCCATCGTGACGCGCTTCCACGACGGGGTGAGGTCAATATCGTGGCCGAGCCACTGGAGCTGATAGGTGCCGAGGATTTCCTTCGCGGCGCCCGCGAGAATGCCCTCCAGAATGTCCATCATGCCGTCAAGGTTCGTGAACGCCTGGTAGAGCTCGCAGGTGGTGAACTCGGGGTTGTGCTTGGTGTCCATGCCCTCGTTGCGGAAAATGCGGCCGACCTCGTACACGCGCTCCAGACCGCCGACGATCAGGCGCTTGAGATGCAGCTCGGTGGCGATGCGCATATACATATCAATGTCGAGCGTATTGTGATGCGTGATGAACGGCCGCGCGTTCGCGCCGCCCGCGATGGGGCTGAGCACGGGCGTCTCGACCTCCATGAAGCCGAGGTCGTCGAGGTAGCGGCGCAGGAACGCCACAAATTTCGAGCGGATCTCAAAATTCCGCTTGCTCTCGGGATTGACGATGAGGTCGACGTAACGCTGACGGTAGCGCAGCTCCTTGTCCTGCAGACCGTGGAATTTTTCGGGCAGCGGCCGCAGAGACTTCGAGAGCAGCGTGATCTCCTTGGCGCGGACGCTCATCTCGCCGCGCTGGGTGCGGAACACCTCACCGCGCACGCCGACGATGTCGCCGATGTCGTACTTCTTGAAGCGGTTGTATTCCGCCTCGTCCATCTCGTCCTTGCGGGCGTAGATCTGGATGCGGCCGGACTTGTCCTGTAAGTCGCAGAAGCTGACCTTGCCCATGCCGCGCTTGCTCATCAGTCGGCCGCCGACGGTGACCTCGGTGCCCTCAAGCTCGTCAAAATGGTCCTTGATGTCCTGCGCGTGGTGGCTGACGTCAAAGCGCGTCTGCTGGAAGGGATCGCGTCCCTCGGCGCGCAGCGCCGCCAGCTTTTCGCGGCGGACCTTGAGGATCTCGGAAAGGTCCTGCTCCTGCGCGGGAGCGTTTGCCTGATTGTTCTCTGCCATAACGTTTTCTCCTTATGATCGTCCTCGAGCCTTATCGCTCGATCTTTTCCACACGGTAATGAATGATGCCGACGGGGGCCTCGACGCTGATCTCGTCGCCCTCCTTCGCGCCCATGAGGGCCTTGCCGAAGGGGGATTCCTCGCTGATGGCGCGGTGCATGGGATCAGCCTCCTGGCTGCCCACGACCTTGTAGGGCGGCATCTCGCGGCCGGTCTTGAGGTCCACGACGGTGACGGTGCAGCCGATGCTCACGGCGTTGGACGCGCCCTCGCTCTCGTCGATGATGACGACATGAAGCAGAATGTCCTCCAGCTCCGCGATGCGGGAGTAGAGCTTGCCCTGCTCGTTCTTCGCCTCGTCGTACTCGCTGTTTTCACTCAGGTCGCCGAAGCCGCGGGCCTCTTTGATCAGCTCCGCCACTTCCTTTTCGCGCACGGTCTTGAGGTAGGTCAGCTCGTCCTGCAGCTCCTGCTGACGGGCAGCGCTCATTTTGTACTCTTTTTTCATGTCGTTTCCTTTCTATGCGCCGCCCTTCGGCGTCCTTCGGGACCGACGGCGGCGCATACCAACACATTATAAGTAAAAATATTATAGACGCTGCCCCGCCGCTTGTCAAGGCTCGGCTTTACAAATCCCGCGCCGCGGTATACTATAAAGGCAGAACAATAATGACAGCACAGCAGGAGGAAACCATGATGACCACCGCAGAAAAGCTCACGGCGCTGCGCCGCGCGATGGCGCAGCGCGGACTTGCCGCCCACCTTGTCCTGACCGATGATTTTCACGCCTCGGAGTATGTCGGCGACTACTTCAAGGCGCGCGAATACCTCTCCGGCTTCACCGGCAGCGCGGGGACGCTGCTCATCCTGCCGAGCCGCGCTCTCCTCTGGACGGACGGGCGCTACTTTTTGCAGGCGGAGAGCCAGCTGGCCGGCAGCGGCATCGAGCTGATGCGCTCCGGCGAGCCGGACGTCCCGACGCTCGAGCGCTTCCTGCTCGCGGAGCTGGAGGACGGGAGCCTGCTCGGCTTCGATGCCCGCACGGTCAACACCGCGCTTGCGCGGCGGCTCGGGAATAAGCTGCGCACAAAGCATATCCGCTTTGCAGGGGACGAAGACCTTGTCGGCGCACTCTGGCCCGACCGACCGCCGCTCTCCGCCGCGCCGGTGTGGGAGCTGGGGATCGAATACGCGGGCGAAGCGCGCGCGGACAAGCTCGCGCGCGTGCGCGCGGCGATGGCGGACGAGGGCGCGGACGCCTTCGTTGTCACGGCGCTCGACGAGCTTGCGTGGCTGCTGGATCTGCGCGGGAACGACGTGGCCTGCACGCCGGTGTTCCTCGGCTTTCTGCTGCTGACAAAGGAGGATGCCGTGTTCTGCGCCCGCGCGGGCGCGGTCGGCGAGGAAGTGAAAGCGTCGCTCGCCGCCGACGGCGTGCGCCTTGCGGACTATGAAAGCATCTACGGCCTTGTCCGTGCGCTGCCGCGCGGCACGCGCGTGCTGCTCGACGGCGCGACGGCGAACTATCGCCTGACGCAGAGCGTGCCGGACGGCGCGGAGACGCTCGACCGACCCAGTCCCATTGTGCCCATGAAGGCGGTCAAGAATGCCGTGGAGCAGGAGAACCTCCGCCGCGCGCACCTTGCCGACGGCATCGCGCTCACGCGCTTTCTCCGCTGGCTCAAGTGTGACGCCGTGCGGGAGGGAGCCACCGAGCTTTCCGCCGCCGCGAAATTGGAGGAATACCGCCGCGAAAGCGCGGACTATCTTGAACCGAGCTTCGACCCCATTCTCGCCTATGGCCCCCACGGCGCCATCGTCCACTACGAGGCGACGGAGGAGACCGATGTGCCCCTCGAAGCGCACGGCCTGCTCCTCGCCGACACCGGCGGTCATTACCGCACCGGCACGACCGACGTGACGCGCACCGTCGCGCTCGGCCCGGTCGCTGGGGAGGAGAAGCGTGCCTGCACGCTCGTCCTGCGCGGACACCTCGCTCTCGCCGCCGCGCGCTTCCGCGCGGGCGTGACGGGGGAGAACCTTGACATTCTCGCCCGCGGCCCGCTCTGGGACGAGGGATTGGACTACAACCACGGCACCGGCCACGGCGTCGGCTATCTGCTCAGCGTCCACGAGGGACCGCAGCGCATCCATTGGAGCATCGCCTCCAACGCGCGGCACACCGCGCTGGAGCCGGGTATGATCTTCTCGGACGAGCCGGGGCTGTACCTTGCGGGAAAATTCGGCGTGCGGCTGGAAAATCTTCTGCTCGTGTGCGAGGCGGAGACCAACGCCTACGGGCGCTTCCTTTCGCTCGAGCCGCTGACGCTTGCGCCCTTCGACCGCGATACCATCGACCCGTCGCTCCTGAGCGACCGCGAGCTCGCGCAGCTCAACGCCTACCACGCGCGTGTTTACGAAGCGCTCGCGCCGCATCTCGACGCAGAGACCCGCGCGTGGCTGCTTGGCGTGACCGCGCCCCTCGGGAAGTGAGCTTGCAATCTGCGCCGTGTCTGCTATAATGGCACAGACTACCATTACCGAAAAGGAGAAAAACGGTATGGACATTTTTGATATTTTAGGCCCCGTGATGGTCGGGCCGTCCAGCTCGCACACGGCGGGCGCAGCCCGCGTCGGCGCGATGGCGCGCACCCTGCTCGGTGAGGAGGTCGCGGACGCGAAGCTCCACCTTTACGGCTCGTTTGCTGAAACGGGAAAGGGCCACGGCACCGACCGTGCGCTCGTCGCGGGACTGCTCGGCATGAAGCCGGACGATCTGCGCATCCCCAACGCCTTTGAGGAGGCGAAGAAGGCGGGGCTGCGCTATACCATCGACGAGATCGACCTGCGCGATGCGCACCCGAACACCGCTGTGCTGGAGCTGACGGGCAAAGGCGGCCGCGCGCTGACCGTGCAGGCAAGCTCGCTCGGCGGCGGACGCATCATGGTCAACAAACTCGACGGCATCGAGGTCAACTTCACCGGCGAGAGCAACACGCTCGTCGTGCGCAACCAGGACGAGTTCGGCTCCGTCGCCGCGGTGACGAGCATTTTGAACCAGCTGCGCGTGAACGTGGCGAATATGAGCGTCCACCGCCACAAGCGCGGCGGCGACGCGCTCATGGTCATCGAGACCGACCAGCACATCAAGCCAAAGCAGGTGGAGTTCATCTCCGAGCTGCCCGGTATTCTGGGCGTGACATACTACGATAAGGAGGACGACGAGGATGGCTCTGGCTTCGATGAGCGAAATCTTTGAGCGCATGGCGCGGAACGGGCAGGAGTTCTGGGAGGTCGTCCTTGCCGACGACATGGACGAGCGGCAGGTCAGCCGCGAGGCGAGCATGGCGAAGATGCTCACGACCTGGCAGGCCATGCAGGACGCGGCGGACAGCTACACGGGCCGCAAACGCTCGGTGAGCGGACTGGTCGGCGGCGACGGCATGAAGATGCGCCAGTACACCTTCCGTGGCTGCGCCATGACCGGTGGCTACGTCAGCGAGGTCATCGCCGAGGCGCTTTCCATGGCGGAGTCCAACGCCTGTATGCGCCGCATCGTCGCGGCTCCCACGGCGGGCGCCTGCGGCGTGCTGCCGGCGGTGCTGCTGCCGCTGTGCAAATATGAGGAGCTGACGCAGCACCAGCTGCTCGAGGCGCTCTACGTCGCCGCAGGCATCGGCTCGATCATCGCCTACAAGGCGAGCATCGCGGGCGCGTCCGGCGGCTGTCAGGCGGAGATCGGCACGGCGTCCGCCATGGCGGCGGGCGCGCTGGTTGCCCTGCGCGGCGGCGAGGGCGAGCAGATCGGTCACGCGGTGGCGATGGCGCTCAAGAATCTCATGGGTCTTGTCTGCGACCCCGTCGCGGGACTGGTCGAGGTGCCCTGCGTCAAGCGCAATGTCATCGGCGCGGTCAACGCCGTGAGCGCGGCGGATATGGCGCTCGCGGGCATCGAGAGCCGCATCCCCGTCGATGAGGTCATCGACGCGATGGGCGAGGTCGGGCGGCGTATGCCGGTCGAGTTCCGCGAAACGGCGCTCGGCGGCCTTGCCGCCACGCCGACCGGCGAGCGGCTCAAGCGCGAGCTGACGGCCAAACGCGAAAAGCAATGAACCGCAAAAAGGAGAACGCTGCCATGCAATATCTGCTCGTCGGCTTTACGGTCTGGGTCATCACATTTTTTGTCATTCGCCATACGCGCAGGAAATAATCGGAAAAGAGAGCAACGGACGGCGGCGCAAAGCATACGCATAGGGACTTCCTGCCCCGACATAGGGTGAGGGGAGGAGTTGATGTATATGCTTTCCGCCGCCGTTTGGCTTTTGTGCAACAGCCTGTTTTTCTCCCTGCGCCTTGCCGGCAATCCCGGCTCATTCCCGCGCCCGCTCTCCGCCGCCGAGGAAAAGGAGTATCTCGAACGCTTCGCTGCGGGCGACCTTGAGACGCGCAACGTGCTCATCGAGCACAACCTGCGTCTTGTGGCGCACATCGTGAAGAAGATGTGTTCCAAAATGCAAATCTCTCTCGCGAAAAAGTGACTGAAGCGGTCTGCCCCAGCCTTAAATAGAGTTCCAGATCAATTCGCTGTTTCGTGCTGCCCTCGCAGACCACCACATGGTCGAGGATCGCCGCAACAACCTCCGTCGAGATGGTATCCTGAAAGGAAAGCTCCTGCCAAAGCGCTTTTTCGATTGCGGACAAGTCAACACTCGCAGCTGAGCCATTTTCCTCCAGCTTTTGTAAAGAAATCATCTGCTCCTGCATATCCGCAATCTGCTCGTTGAAGCGGTTGTTGCGCTTTTTGAATTCCTGAATTGTGATTGCGTTGGCGATACTAAGCTCCAGCAGTTTATCCTTTTTTTCCTCCAGTTGGCTGATCTGTGTGTTTAACTGGGTGAGTTGTCCGGAGTAATCACGCTTCTGCTGAGCGCTGGAAACGCTGTCCATCACAAGTCGGACAATCTGCTTTTGATTTTTCACCAGCTTTTGGAATTGGTCTGCCAAAATTGCGTCCAGCTCCTTTGTCCGGAGGGTCGGCAAATCGCATCCAGCTTTTCCATGCTCACGGTACATCCTGCACTGCCAGTATTCTGTGTGCCCCTCCATGGTTTTGAAGCTCTGCCGATGAAAGGCGGTTCCATGCTTTCCGCAAATGATTTTCCCGCTGTATGGATACCTACTCTGATAGCCTACGCCATAGGCTTTCGTTCTGGCGCTGCGTTTCTTAAATATCTCATTTGCCTGATTCCAGAGTTCTTCTGAGACAATCGCCGGGATATTGGGATCTGGGTATGTTACCCACTCACTTTCATCAAGAAATGCCGTTTTTTTCTTCCGATAATCCAAGGATTGTGTCTTATTACCACAGTACCACCCCTTGTACTTTGGGTTTTGCAGAATATGGCCGATGGTGACGGAATTGAATTTGTTTCCCAAAAGGCTTGTGTATCCACGGCGAGTCAACTCCTGTGACAGCTTGCGCAGGCCATAGTTTCCGGTGGCATAAAGCTGAAAAATCAGCTTGACCGCTTCCGCCTGCTCCGGGATGATTGTCAGCTTGCAATCTTTCTTATCGTAACCCCATAAGCGATTATTTCCCAAAACATGGCCGTTCTTGATAGACTGCCGAAAGCCAAATTTTAACCGCTCGGATAGTTTTCGAACTTCGTCCTGTGCCACACCAGCCATGACGATCAGCCGAAACTCACTATCGCTGTCCAGTGTGTTGATATTATCATTTTGGAACAGTACACCCACATTGTTGTCCAGCAGCTCTTGTGTATATTGGATACTGTCCAGTGTGTTGCGGGAAAAACGGGATATTTCTTTTGTGATAATGAAGTCAAACATCCCTCGTTTGGCATCCTCGATCATGCGCAGAAAACTGTCACGCTTATAAGTGCTCGTTCCAGAAATACCTTCATCAATGTAGCCAGGAACATACGTCCAATTCGGGTTCTTTTGAATGAACTCTGTGTAGTATTGAATCTGGTTTTCCAAACTACCCTGCTGCTCCACCTTTTCCGTAGAAACACGCGCATAGAACGTAACCCGGAGCGGCAGATCGTAAATGGTTTTTCCCTGCCGAATCTGCTCTCGAAGCCATCTAATTGTTACCATCCGTACTGACCTCCTCAGTTATTTTGTTGACGGTTTCAGTATCAGATGTAAATTGCCGTTTGTCAAAAAAACGGGAGCTGCTGGCAGAAACATACGTTTCTTCCGAAATCAACTCCCGCTTCCATAGTTGTTTTAATAACGCCAAAGCAATCTCGCGATCAACCTCCGTCACTGTCTTAGCCCCCCTTCCTTATATGCTATGGGATATGAGCCGAAAAAATGATGGACGGTCATCGCAGATATTCTTCCTTGTGTTTCATTTTCAACAGAAATTCTCCAATCTACACGGCAATATATACTATGAAACAAGGCGGTGATGAGCATGATTTCCGACGCTCATCGCCGCCTTACTTCTCGTTGATCCTGTTGGGTGGTGAGTAGGGACCACATTTCATCAGCAGGCGTCCAAGCCCGCGTCCGGTTCCTGAATGCCCAGGCGGGACGGTTTTCCTGCCGCCGATTTTTCTCCAAACTGGGAAAAGGCGCGGCGGCCATGCCGCCGCGCCTTTCGGTGCTTTGCTTGTGCGTTATGCCCGGAGGATCACTTCACACTGCCTTACGAGCATTTTTGTTTCAGCGTCTCTCGATAGAATAGATGTGGGGCAAACTGCGAGTGTTCAGAAAAATGAAAGGGGACTCAGCCATAGCTCCGTGTCAGATCAATGGAGTCCATATCGTCCGGCAGGAAGGGCACCCCTTCGCCGCTGCGCGAACGCTGGAAATGCATCTCCTCGCCGGAGGGGGAGATGAGGATCGGGAAACTGCCGCTGAGGGAGCTGCCGACGCCGGCGGAGAGATCCAGCCGCAGGCAGTCATCCTCCATGCGCCACACGCCGGAAAAGACCCGTGTCAGCTCTGTATTGTCTTCAAAGCGGTGGTAGAGCTCGGCGATCCCGGCATAGTCAGGGTCGCAATCGCCGTAGTGCAGGCTCATCAGCCAGTCATCACAGACCCAGGTGGTGTCTGCCAGGCCCATATCCGTAGGCGGCAGCCACCAGTCGTCGCCCGCCGGCTCCCAATCCTCGGGATAGTCAAGGCCTGTGATAGCACCAAAGATTCCAAAATCCATCAGCATGGGGGCGTAGTTCACACCGGTGGGCACGACGGGGCAGCCGGACTCATCGGTCAGCGGATACCATTTCACCTCCAGGCCGTTGTTGGTCACAAGGTTGACCTCCGTGTCCGGCTCATCTGGCCACTCCTCATAATTCACGAATACCAGCACAGGCTGCGCGTATTCTTCCCGATAGAGGACCTCGTCCGCCACCGGCCACACTCCGTTGCCCTGCGACTCCCAGGTCACATGATTTACAGCGAGACTGGTGCTCTCGTCCCGGGGGACGATGCAGTAGAGCTTGCCGCTCTCTCCGCCGAGTACGCGCTCCGCCGGGATCTCCAGCAGAAACGGCAGCTCGGAAACAAGATCACCGCTGTTTTCGAGCAGCCAGTCCGTCATCGACGATCTGTCGTTTGGCTCGCGCTGACCGAGGTAGGCCACCGCGCCGGCCAGCTGGTCATCCTCTACCATACACGCCCGCAGCAGGACAAGTCCCGCCTCCGCTTTCTCTGGATCGTCTGGATCGTCCTTTGGTTCAGACACATTGCCCTTGCCGCCGGAAAGCGCCCCTGTCATGTCGCTGCCGCCTTCTGTCTCGGGCCGCTCGGTCTCTCCGCCGCAGGCAGTCAGGCTCAGCGCAAATACCAGGCAGAGAAGCGCCGGAAGGAACCTGCGCAGGAACAAATGCTTCATCGTCCGCCTCCTTCTTAAAACGATCCGCTGCGGCCACTGCCGCCTCCACCGCTGCAGCTGCTGGTACTACCGCCGCTGTCAGAGTCATCGCGTATCTTGCGCCGTGTTTCGGTGGTGTGGGTGTAGCGGTCGTACTGCTTTGTCAGCGTCAGGCCGCCCGCGGCGACATACTCGTTGGCCTCTACCTTCTTATGGACGGTCTGCATCTTCCACTTGAGCATGATGCAGATAAAGCCGGAGATCGCGCAGGAGGCCGCCACAACAATGAGGTACATCGGAAGGGGATTCTTCCGCACGGGATCTCCCTCTTCCGCGAGAGTCAGATACTCATCGCAGGTATCCAGATAATGGGAAGCACCGCCGTACCAGTCGTTGTCTCCGAAATAGCCGAGGAAGGCATCCTCCAGCTGCTCCTGACCGTACTTATTGAACGCATACTCCGCGTTTTTGCCGTAGACGAACATGGCGTAGTCGCGCTCGTCCATGCTCAGCAGGATGATAATGCCGTCCCGGTTCTCGCCCATGCCCAGCTCATTGGCGTGATAGAGCTGGTAGGTGGTCTTGTAAACATCGTTCCCGCCGCCGTACTCTGTGAAGTCATCCACAAAAGCAACATAGACACCGCAGCCGTGGCGCTGGGAAATGTCCGAAGCCCGTGCTTCCAGTTCCGCCCACTCCTCGAAGGAAAGCTGGTCGCTGAGATCGAAGATATAGTTCATATCGGCGCCGGTCTGCTCCGGCGTCTGCGCCTCGGCATCACCGCCGGTGACGTCCGGCGAGGCGTCTGCCTGGAGGTAGTTCTCCACGCTCTCCGCCATCGCGTCCACCGCCTGTGAGAGCGCAGTGGCGCTCATGGTCATGTCCTCGCCATTCCATGCGCGCTGGACCATGTAGGGCGACACCGCGTCGCGCACAACGTCGGACAGTTCCTGTGCGCTGCCTCGCGCCGCATCAAGAAGGGTGTACACGCACCAATCCGTCTCCGAGAGCGTGTAAGCGCCGTCCTCCGTGCCGCGCAGCAGCAGCGTCAGCGAAACGCCGTCCCTTTTCTCGCCGCAGCCGTAGCCGGAATTCTCATAGACATATACCGCGATATCCGAGACACTGCTGTCCTCCACGCCCTCGTCGGTGAAGGCATCCACCCGCAGGTCAATGCCGAGCGCTTCCGTAAGCTGCGGGAGCGTCTGCTCCCCCTGATAGGTCAGTTCCACGGAGCCGAGCTCCTCGGTCTCATCGTAGATCGCACCGTACTCCACCGCCGCCATGGCGGGGACGCACAAAGCCAGCGCCAGCAAAAGCGTGGTCAGCAAAGCTGTCATTCTTTTTTTCATGTCCGTCCCCCCCTTGTTACAGCATCAGCAGCGTGACTCCGATGGAGCCGACGATTGAAAGGAGCGCCGCAATGCCGGCAAACATGCCCCAGAATTTTCCCCAGCTGACCGGCAGGTCGCCGACCAGCTTTCCGGTCTGCCCGTTCATGGCAAAGAGGAAGTCCTTCCCCTGCCACTTGGTATTGAGCATCCACACGGGCATGAGGGCGTAATGTACCTTGCCCCGCGCCAGATCCGTGCTGCCGGTCAGACGGGTGCAGGTATCGTAGCCCTTCACGCTGCCGCGCAGCGCGGCGTCCAGCGTGCCCTCGCAGCGCTGATCCGCACGCTCGCGGCTCTCCTCCACGCTCACATCGTACTTGTCGGCAAGAAAGCCGGGAAGGTAGGCTGTGGAAAAACTTTTCAAGCCCTTATAATCGTAGGGTTCGATGGAATCCATGTGATCGTCCGGCATTTTACTGGACGCATCCACCGGAACCTTTTCAAAAGTCACTCTGCCGGCGCGGTAAACGTCAAAATGTCTTGTCTCCGTGATTTCATAATCCCCGGAGGTGTAGGTGCGGGAGCGGGTTGCCTGATAACGGGCGTCGCCCATCGCCTTGCCGTCAAACATCCAGAAGGGGACGTAAACGCCGCGGATCTCCTGCACGTGGTTTTCGTTGGTAAAGGTCTTAGGCAGAAGAATCTTCCCCTTGTAGTGCTCTCTGAGCGCCTTGATGGCGTCCTCCCGGCTGAGCTTGAAGGGGAGGATGAAGTCCGGCTTCAGCTCTCCGGAAAACTGCCCCGGCACCACCGTGGGGTTGCCGCAATAGGGGCAGGATGTTGCCGCCGTGCTCTCGTCGCAGATGAGCTCCGCGCCGCAGCTGGGACAGCTGTACGCCTTCATGTGCGCGCCCTCCTCGCCCCAGTCGTCGCTGAAGCCGGAGGTATCCCAATCGCCGCCGTCGGCGGACGCTTTCTTCTGCTCCGCGGCCTTTTCTTCAGCCGCCTGCTGCGCCGCCGCGGCCTTCTCTTCTTTCTCCGCGTAGAGCGCCTCGATCTCCGCAACGTCGTAACTCGCGCCGCAGTATTCGCACTCCAGCTTACCGGAAGCGCCTACGAAGTGCAGCGGGCCGGTGCAGCCGGGGCATTGATAGTTGGTTACCTGTGCTGGCATAGATGGTTCCACCTCTTTCTTTTTCTCACAAGGAAGCGCCCGCCCGCGCTGCGGGCGGGCGCCGTTTGATACGCTGTGGTCAGGCAAAATATGCTGATGACCTTACTTGATCGTCATGCCGCTGAGGATGACGTCGGGCATCGTGCCGGGGACGCAGTCCAATTTCGTCAGTCCGATGGACAGCGCGCGCCCATCGTCGATCTGCGCGACGTACTCGATCCAGTCGTAGCCAATGTACTTGTAGGTGCGGCCCTTGAAGGTGATGCCGCTGATCTCACGGTCAGCGATCTCCTGATAATCTTTAAAGCTGTCCTTGTAGTAGTCGAAGTCCTCCACATTGGCTCTTACCTCGAATCTGATGGCGCCCGCGCCGAAGGCTGTGGGATCGTCGTTTTCCACAAGGCATTTCTTTCCCTCGTCATACGACCAGCCGGACTCGGGGATCTTCGTCGTGATCTTGACCGCGACATCATCGTGCGCGAACTGCGTGACGGTTACGGCGAAGTCCTTCATCTTGGTGTTTGCGGTGGCGGCCTTATCCGCCTCAGCCGCCTCAGCCTTCACGGTATCAAGATACTTCTCGATGGCCTCCTTGCCGGAGAAACCGCTGGTGTTGAAGGCACTGATCTTATAAACGCCCGGCGCCTCCTCGGCGAAGTTGACGTAGACGTAGTGGCTGGAATTGTCCTTCGAGATCCACTTATAGTAGCGGTAGTTCTGCTTCATGTGGTCGCTGTACTCTTCCTTGACGAACTCACCCTCCACGCCGAAGTAGTCGACGAGGTCTTCGTAGGTGGTGTCAAAAACATTGTTATTGACCTCGTTCATCCACACGTAGCCCTTCTGCACCGCTTCCTCGCTCACAAGGCCGGTGCCGCTGGGCGCGTTCGAATCGGTACCCGGCGTTGTGGTCTTCGTATCGCCGCTGCTTGCCGGGGCGTCCGCGCCGATGGCGTCCGGCATGGATTTGCCCGCCTTGATGAGGGGCAGATACCAGTCGTCGTAGGACTTGGGGCGAGAATCCTCATCCGCGTCATCCCAGTAGATTCCCCACGGGCGCAGATAGATCTCGTAGTAGAACTCATCCTCGCCGTTTTCGTAGTAGCCGTCGATGCAGATGAGATCATCCCAATCCGCCAGGCCGGGGTCAACGATCCAGTCCGCGTGCTCGATAGCGATATCCGTGAACTGGCCGTCCTCGGAGGTCATCGTGCCGTGCTCGCCGGTACCGGCGGTGCTCAGGGTGACGTTTACTTTGGCCATGAGGCTGTCTCGCGAGTAGTCCTCATCCCAGAGGCGGACGACGCCGGTCTTGTCTGCGCCGATGTCAATATTGCCGCAGATATCCCACCAGTCGCCCTCCATGGCTTCGTAATAGCCCGAGCAGCCGGTCATCTTCCACCAGCCGTACCAGTCGCCGTTCCACCAGTCGAGCAGATCATCGCCGGTCTTTTCCGGCGATGAGGAGGCGCCTTCCTTCTCGTAGAGGATGTAGACCTCGTTGCCCCAGAGATCACCGAGTTTGATGCAGCCGTCCTGCAAAACGCATTTGCTTTCCAGACCGTCGCGCTCGAGCGTCAAAGAACCGTCGCTCTCGAGCGTCCATTTGATGTCGGTCGCCTCGCCGCCGAGGCAGAACACGCCCTTGCCGCCGCTCTTGAGCTCGATGTAGCTCTCGCTGTCATAGAGGTCGGCTAAGGAATACCAGGTGTCGCCGTCGCTGGAGAACTCTGTGCCGATGTATTTGCCGAGGTTGGGGTCGGCGGATTTCCCGCCGTCCTTACCGCCGCAGGCGGTAAGGGAGAGCACCAGCACCAATGCCAGTGCAAGAGAAATGATTTTTTTCATAGTGAACTCCTTATCATCGATCCTGTGGTGCCGTGATCTGCGCTTGCAGCGGCGGCATTATGCCTTTTGAACGACATTGCCGTTCTTATCCGTGAATTTCCCGGTGGCGATCTTGACGAGGTCGATGAGCCAGCCGATACCGAAGAGGCCGCCGGTGAAGAGATAGAGAATGCCCGTGCCGATCTTGCCCGCATAGAAGCGGTGGATGCCCGCGCCGCCGACAAAGATGCACAGCAGCAGGAGCGTCAGCCAGTTTAGAGGCTTATCTGCGCCGGGCATTACCGCAGGCGCTACATAATCGGGAACCGTCTCGTCGGCAAGAATCTTCTTGATGGTGTCGGTCACACCGTCGATGTACTGGCCCTGCAGCAGCGGTCTGCTGGCAACGCCCTTGACGCCCTTGCGCATCACGCTGTTCTTGCCAACGTCGATGCCGTTGATCTTGGCGCTGCTATCCTGCGTGACCGGCGTGATCTTGATGTGCGTACCGTCCTTGACGTGGAGCCAGATGGTAACATCAAGGTTCGGTTCCTTTTCAAAGACGACGCGCTCGCCGGGAATACCGCCCTTGACGGAAAACGGCATCTGGAACGCCGTAGCGCGGGCGTTCAGCTTGTCATAGATCTCCTGGATCGTCATTGCGTTGGGGATATCGAATTCGCGGGGGAAGGTTGCGGTCATAGAGTCCTTCAAATTTTCGGTCAGGTTAGCCATAATCGTTTCCTCCTAAAACTTTTATATTTTATATATTGTTGATCCCTTGCAGGTTTCTCTCATGTGGTTGTGTCATTTCTGCCGCAGCAGCATTCATGCCGCGCGGGCAGCTGTCAGGGGCGGGGAGAACCGCAGTATTCGCAGAATCTGCCCGTGTTGGCGCCGCCGCAGGCGGGACACGTCCAGGGGCCTGCCGCAGGAATGTCCTGCGCAGCTTCGCGCATGATGATGTTCTCTTCCGGTGCAGCGCCGGCAGGCTGCTTGCCGCCGCTGCGCGCCTCATCGAGCGCTTGGCAGATCTCGTCGCCCATCTGACGATACTTGCGGTACTCCATACAATTTTCCGGGTTGACTTCGTTGGCCATTCGGTTCATGCCCATGGGCTGACCCATCATGGGCCGCTGCATATTCTGGGGCCGGCCGGGCATGGGCCGCTGCATTTGACCCATCTGTCCCATCATGGGGCGCTGCTGCATGGCAGCCGGCTCATAGTACACAGAGCTGTCATTCAGCCGGAACCGCATTTCATCGAAATAGGGGTGCCGCACCGAGATAATCACGTCAAAATCGTAGGAATACTCGTAGCGGGGCGGAACGTAGCTCACGTCCTTGCCATCCGAATCCTCCCGCATCTGCTCCCTGCGGTCCTCATCAATATCCACGCGGCAGCCGGTGATTGCGTCAAAGTCCAGAATATCCGGATTGGCCTCCGCCAAATCCCGGGCGCGGGTAACGGTAAACCACCGATGCTCCTCGTCTATCAGCACCTTCCAACTCTCGCCGTAGGTGCGGGTGATGCGGAACTGGGCGGCTCTGCCCCGGTTCTCTTCCCGGTAAGCAAGCTGCCCTTTGATGTCCTCCACCGTGGAGCGGCGGCGGTCGCTGAACCACGGCGAAAGCTTTTTCGCGCAGTCCTTGCAGAGATTGCCGTCCTCTAACTTGCGGTTGCCGAGAAGGCCGATCTTCTCGCCGCAGATGTCGCAGTACTTTTTATCAAATAAGCCCATAATCTATTGCTCCTGTTCCTGTATTTTTTGGAATGTCACCGTTTCTTCGCTCTCGTCCGGCCGTTCCAGCGTCAGCTCCAGCATTCCGCTGCCCTCGCCGTCCGCTGCCTCATAGCCAAATTCCTTGATCCTGCCAAGTGAAGCACCGTCCGGCGTCACAAGCTCGCGCTCCTCCACTTCCAGCTCCGTCCAGACGACCTTGCCCGGCCGGAGATAGGTAAAATGCAGTGGGGATGTCAGAACGGTCTCGCCGTCCGCGCGGAGAACGATGCCGCTCTCTTCGCCGATGTCGGCCTGCCAGCGGCCATCCGCGCTTTCCCACGCTCCCTCCAGCACGGGCCAGAGGGCGGAATTGTCCGCATAGGTGTGGTCGCCGTCCAGCAGGAACGCGGCATCCGGATTTTCCATGCCGTCGCCCCCGTCCATGATCTGATCTGTGACAAAGTGCTTATATAACCCGGAAAGGGCTAAACCCACGAGTATCCCCGCCAGAAGGATCCAGATCATCCGGCGCTTCATCCAACGATGTCCCCATCGTCAAAGGGATCACCGCACTCGGGGCAGAACTTGGGGGGATGCTGGGGGTCGGCAGGCTCCCAACCGCACTTGTCACATTTATACTGGGGGACGCCGGCGGGCTTTTTCGCGCCGCACACAGAGCAGAACTTGCCCTTGTTCACCGCGCCGCAGGCGCACGTCCATCCATCGTCCGCGACAGCGGGCTTGGGGCTGCCGCACTCAGGGCAGAACTTGCCGGTGGCGGTGGCACCGCAGGCACATTTCCAGCTGTCGCCCGCGGGCTTGGGCTCAGGCTTCTTGCTGCCGCAGTTCGCGCAGAACTTGCCTGTGTTGCCCGTCTGTCCGCACGCGCAGGTCCAGCCTGCCGCCGCCTGCGCCGCCTGCTGCTGCGCGCCCTGCTGATAGAGGGTGCCCATCTGCGCGCCTGCCATGCCGCCTGCCATGCCCATGCCCATGAACGCGCCGACCGCGCCGTTCGGGTTGCCCGCCGCCGTCTTCATCGCGTCGCCGGTCGCGCCCGCAAGGTGCGCCGCTGCGCGGGTCGGGTCCATAAACGCCGCGTTGCGCTGCATCTCCTTGATCATCTTCTCGTCTTCCTCGTTCGCCGTGACGGAGGAAACGCCGAAGGAGACGACCTCGATGCCGCGCAGGTCGCGCCACTTGGCGCTCAGCGCCTCGTTGAGCGCGTCCGCCAGCTCGACCGTGTGGCCGGGCAGCGCGGAGTAGCGGATGCCCATTTCGCTGATCTTCGCGAACGCGGGCTGGAGCGCGGTGAGCAGCTCGGTCTTGAGCTGGCTGTCGAGATTCGAGCGGTCATAGTCCTCGCTCACGTTGCCGCAGACATTCGTGTAGAACAGGAGTGGGTTGGCGATATGATAGCTGTACTCGCCGAAGCAGCGGATGCCCACGTCGATGTCGATCGCCGCGCGCTGATCCACGACGCGGAACGGGACGGGAGACGCCGTGCCGTACTTGTTGCCGACGAGCTCCTTCGTGTTGAAGTAGTAAACGCGCTGGTCCTTGGGCGCTTCGCCGCCGAAGGTGAAACGCTTGCCGATGTTGCGGAAAAC
>NZ_JAHLPT010000003.1 GCF_018918025.1 Oscillibacter sp. MSJ-31
TCGAGCGCTTGGCTCACCAAAGAAACCGTCCATCCATTGCCCTCCCATTATAACAAAAATAAGCATAGCTTCCGAGGCTTCCTATACGCTTCGGGTGCTATGCTTATTTTGTACCAAACAATAAAACCCAAGTCCCACCTGTTCACAATCAGATGGGACTTGGGTTTTTCTATCCTCGGTCCTTATTGAGCCATGCATAAAACTTGTCCCGAGAGATCTCTCCAAGGTCACATTTCTTTTTTTCTTCTCTGGCTTTTTCACTCCACGCATAGAAATCCTCCGGCGGGAGCTTGTCCGCCTTCATGCGGGCAAAGCGCTTTTTGTACTCTCGGCGGTAGACCTTGAATACCTCATCGTCCTGCTTGCTGCGCGTCCAGGTATTGATGGCCCCGACCTCCCGACAGGTGCGCCCGCGCTCGTCGGCCACGCGACCGCAGTACTCCGTCGCGCCATGCCGCATCACCGCAAAGTACCTGCCGCAGTTTTTGCAGCGACGCATCTTAATTTCCTGCTTCACACAGGCGCGGAGCTGGAAGTCGAGGATATCGTAGATGTTATTTGGCGTCAGAACCTCGGTAAACACTTCACCGATCAACTTAAACCCAATCGGCTGCGGATAGAATCGAAATGCCGTCTCGCCGCTGCGCTGATAATAGTCGACCATTCGCTTCGAGGTCGGCTCGTCGCTGTTGTCCGCATCCAGCACATTTTCAAACAGCTCCACGATCTGTCCCTGCATCCGCCGCAAGGTGTTCGGCAGCGCATAGAGATATTTGCGCGGCAGCATATCCTCCGTGTACTGTTCGAAGATCACCGCCCGTGACAGCCGATACCTCCAGTCCAGCGCAAGCTGCTGAAAATAGATGTGCCGCAGTTCGAGCTCATCCAACAGTGCGTTTACTTCCTCGGCATACTGTTTCTCCCGTGTTGTCGTAAGCTGCCAGAGTACCTCGTTGAGCTGCCGGATCGCCGGCTCGATCTCGTCGATGTTCATGTCAACGAGTGACAGCAAGCTCTCGGGAAACGACACGGTCTTCGATGTCTGCACCATGCCCTTTCCGTAGTCCGCGCCATAGCTATAATGCTCCGCACCATCCGCAATGTAGGTTTCGAATTGAAAAGAGATCATTTTCACTCTCCCGTTTTAGACTTATTTACAATCTGTTCATTTATCAGTCTTGACAGATTTTTTCATTTCTGTTAGTCTAAGTACATAGACCGAATATTCTTTATTTCAAAAATAAGTCTAACCTGTATGGGCGATAAAGTCAAGAGAAAAATTCGGTCGTCTCTGCACCTCGACAACTGAATACCCATCACCGGAGATGATACTCGCCGGAGAAGTATGCCAGGACGCATTTCAAAATGCCGAGCATAATATTTTTTTAGTTCAGTCGTTTGTAAAATGCTCATAAAGAACACCATCCTTTCTTTCGTTAAGCCCATTGTAACGACCAAACCTCACAGGAATGTCACGAGCTATAAATTATTTCTGGACAATTCGGTTCTAAATGTCATAAGCCTGTGACATTTATTCTTCGGCGTACTTACTCTGTTCTCGAAGCAGGAAAACAGAAAAGGTTGACCCCTTCCCAACCTCGGATGTTACCCGAATATAACCGCCTTGCAAGGTTACGATCTCACGAGCCAGATACAGACCAATACCAATTCCATCTACATCATGTACGATGTCCTCCCGATAGAACCGCATGAAAATTGCCCCCTGATGCTGTTCTGAGATGCCAATGCCTGTATCAGCAATGTCAATTTTCACATACATTTCCCAACTTTCAACCGAAACCCGGATTTGACCGCCCTCCGGCGTATATTTCACCGCATTATCCAAAATGTTGAACAGCGCTTCACCTGTCCATTTTCTGTCATGAGAAACGATCAAGCTCTCCGGGCAGTCCACTTGAACATTGATCTGTTTTTTCTCGGCGTTCAGAAGGATACCTCCCAATGCGGCGGCAAGCGTGTCATAAAGCGGCTGGCTTTTCTTTTCCAGAGAAATGACACCTGTTTCCAGACGCGAGGTTTTAATCATAGCCTGCATGAGAAAATCCAGTTTATCAAGTTGGGTGGCCTGTGCTGTAAGAAACTCTTTTTGCTTTTGCACAGGGACTTCATTTTCAAGCAGGGTGCTGTTAATCATTTTCAAGTTCGCAATCGGGGTCTTGACCTGATGGGAAATATCGGAAATCAGTTCTTGCAAGTCAGCCCGCTCGTGTGCAATGCTGTTCTTGTTTTCCTGCATGACTTCATACAAACGGTTCAACCGATATTCAATTTTATAGAAAAGACTTTCTTCTTCCACAGTTTGTTTCGGCTGCATATTCCCGGACAACATATCATCCATCAAACTGCAAAAAGCATCGGAGAACATCGCCAATTTGCGGCGAACCAGCACCATAAAACAAATAGAGCAAAACAGCACAAAGATGCCGAACAATACGCCTCACTTTTTTGGCATATTACACCGTCAAAGGTGCAACAAAGTACACACGAAAAGGGCAATGAAGCTACAAAGAGTCACAAGAGGGATTCAACTTTCTTGTGACTCTCTTTTTACTTTGATACATCTTTTTACAAGTTTGAATCAGGTTAATAAACACTTTTTATACCGTCAAGAAACGCGGCAAATTCATCTATGATATGTTCTGGATAGACAATTTTCGCACGCTTGCCAAAGCCGCACACCCATGAGAAAAACATATCGCTGACTCTTACTTGCGCAGTAATTTCAAAGTGCTCATCATCAACAGGTGCATACTGCGCGCCGGACTTTCCAAAGCGGTCAATCATTGTGTCTAACAACTCATTTTCAAACTGTACTCTTATCCTTGTTGTCTCTCCGCCGAACATGGAGAAACATTGCTGTGAATACTTGCTAATTTCGATTGCATCGGCGGCCTCTTTGCCCTCGCGCGGCGCGCCTATACACCTTACGTCTTTCATACGGTCTACGCGGTAGGTGCGCATTGCCTGTTTGGTATCGTCAAAGCCTAACAGATAATAGTTTCCATCGCTGATAAGTAAACGATATGGGCTGACGATATAGCGTTCACCATTGTGGCGTTCAATGGGTTTGTTGATATTTTGAATAGTGTACTTCAAATATTTGAAGCTGATTTTTTCAGGAGTGTGTTCCTTGTCGCTCTTGGTCTTGCTCATAGCAGCGTTGATACTGTCCAGATTATCAAAAACCTGTTCGTTGTTGGTTTTTACTCTGTCTGTCAAATCTGCTTCGTGGCGAATCATATCAGCTTGAGCTTCGCTGACGAAATCCACAACAATGTCCACTAACCGGTCTGTTTCCTCTTTTTTGATGAACTTTGCGGAATACACACACTCCGCCAAAAGCCGGATTTCCTTGAGTCTGGAATCGCGGTAACGAGGATTGACACGGAACCCTTTTTTAATTGTATCGTAGATAATAAGTCTCCTGGTCTTGTCTTTTTCTAAAGCCTCTGCTGCTTCGTAGATATCAATGTCTTCCTCAAGCATAAGATAAGCCTTGTTGATTTCTTTGATATCCCGATAGATAGAACGACGCTCGGCGGTAATGCCGCAAGTCTCTTGAAGATAACCAACGATTTCCTCCGATGTAACTGTGTGGCTATCGTCTGTCTTTTTCAGGAGGTATTGCATCACCAAGTACGGCTTGAGCTTCTGCCCCTCTTTCCGTCCAGAGCCGCCCTCAAATATTTCAAAGCCGTTGGCATCTACTTTTTTCGGCATAGCAACGTCCCCCCATCACAACTATTCGTTGTAGGTTTCAATCAACAGATTTACGCACTTCTTCTGCTTTTCCGACAGTTTTCGGTATTTTTGCAGCAGCACAAATTCTTCATTATCCATGCCGTATGTTGACGGCGGCGCAATCGGGTGTCTCTCGTCGGTATGTCCAATTATATAATCTACAGAGGTAGAAAAGCAATCAGCAATCCGAATAAGCGCACCTATATCCGGCTCAATATTGTGGTTTTCGTATTTATTGATAGACTGCTGGCTCACACCAATGCAATCTGCCAACTGCTTTTGCGACATTCCCTTTTCTTCCCGCAAAAGACGAAGATTTTTTAGCATTGCTCTCACCTCTCTGTTACAGAGTAACAACATTGAGGCGTTTGATAAAACACTATTTATTAGTTGTTGACAACAACTTACGGGCGTTGTAATATGGCAATAGAGGAGGGCGATTCTATGGACAATTTTTCTCGGTTGGAAAATGAACACCGCGAATTCTTCAATCTGCCCAAACTACCGTATGTAATCGGCGCGAGCAAGGCAAAAATTCTGACCTTAAATGAGAGTATTCCCAATTATCCCAGCACACATGACGAAGAATGGTTTTGTGCTAAAGAAATAGTTGATTTATATGACCGCGCGCTGATTATGTATGATTTTGTAAAAGTCCGTTGTTCTTTCGCTAATGTTGATTTTGATGAAACCATCAATTTTATTAACGCTCTACAAACCGACGAATATGACCAACTTGTGATAGATATGGAGAAGTATATCCCGCAGCAGAATACCCCTGTCCTCCGGCTGCTCCACGCGGACTTGGCTGTATGCGCCGTCCTGGTTCCGTTTGCCCGCCCAATACAGACGCTGGCGGTTCTGTGCGCTTACCAGCGCGGAGTTGATAAGCACGGGTGCCACGCCCAGCTCCGCCGTGATCTGCGTCCGGATAGCGGGCGACATGGATTTGTTATTCTCGTAGAGAAAATAGTCCGGTTTGTATTTGTCGCGGGCGATCACATAGTTGCGGAACAGCTCCCAGCCGATGCCGCTGGCCTCGGTCTCGCGGTTCTTGGTCTGCGCGATCGACCAATGCGTGCAAGGGCTTCCGCCGATCAAGAGTTTCACTTTTTTCACCTCCGATGAATTTCCCCAATGGCGGAACGCCCGCCATTGGGGATGTGTGAGTGTGAGATCAGTCGAGGCAGTCACCGCCGACCATATCGCCGAAGTCGGTCTCAGCGCTGCGGCCACCGCTCAGACGCTCGTCGTCGCGCGTCTTGATGACGTTGTTCAGGCCGGCGGAAACGCCCACGTTGCCGCTGTTGGCGTAGGCGAAGAAGTTGACGACCGCCGCGCCCCAGCAGCCGGAGTAGAAGTCGTCGCCGTCGAGCGCTTCGCTCATCTGGCCGTTTTCCAGCACGCGGATGCCGGGCTTCTGCACGGAGCCGGTGTTCATGAACCACATACCCTCGTAGGTGGGGTCATCGGGGTACTCTTCGTCGCCGTCGCGCAGAGGAAGGTGCAGCTTGCTCGCCGGGGGCAGCTTGCCGTTCCACTTGCTGCTGATGCCGGCCTGCTTCGCAGCCTCAATGGCGGCGTCGATGAGCTTCTTGGCGACAGCGTCGGTCTTGGGGATCAGGAGCTGAACGGAATACTTGCCGTCCGTGCCGTCTTCATTCTTGCGCGGAGAGAAGACGTAGGCGTAGGAGAAGCGGCACTCGCCGATGCGGACGGAGGTTGCGGTGATTGTCAGTGTGGTTCTTGCAGAAGCGGTTCCTTCGTCTCCTCTCCTCCATGCGGAAAAGTTCCGCTTGCGACCGGACCTTCTCCTTACACACGGGGCAGAACTTGCCTTCGTGAAGCAGCGCACCGCATTTGCTACAGTACATTTTGCTTTCCTCCTTATGTTTGCGGTAGATTTTCAATCTACTCAAACAGCAAAAAAAAGTGCATTTTTTTCGGTCGGCGTCAGACCGAGGAGCTTCGCCAGCGCGTCTACCTCGCTGATTTTGAACTCGGAGTCATTATCCAGCTTTTTCTGAAGCGTATACTGACTAATCCCAAGCACCTCGGCCACATAGCCGAGTCGGTAGCCCGCATCTCTGATGCGCTGGCGCAGTTTAGCAGTGTCCGTCATGTGTCGTCCCTCCTTTCCTGCGCGGTTGATTTTTAATCTACGCCCCGTATACTACCACGGCGTAGATCATTTGTCAACTAAAAATGAAAAATTTTTCAAAAATAGTTGATTTTGAGTGAACGCCGTGCTATGATGCACAGTATGAAAGGATGTGAGAACAATGTCAGACATCTATACGCGCATACGCATCCGACGCGAACAACTTGGTTTGTCGCAAGAGGAACTTGCCGCGCGCATGGGTTACAAATCTAAATCCTCCATCAATAAAATTGAAATGGGTATCAATGATATTCCGCAGTCAAAGGTTCTCGCCTTCGCGCGAGCTCTCGAAACTACAACCGCGTATTTGATGGGTTGCGATGACGACGAAGACACAGTCAACACCGATCCCGCGCCTGATCTGTCCGACCGCGCTGCTCGCGCGGGCCTTTTATACGATCGCGCAGATGCAAGAGACCAGAAGCTCGTTGACACCGTGCTGGAGCCTTACGATGACGGCACGATCCCCGCACGGGTGATACCTATTAAAAAGGTGTCTGCGCCCGTGCGAGATTGTGCGTATCCGAAGGTAAAGCGCCGTAAGGATGGTTTTGGCGAGATCACGGTCTACGAGGATCAGCTCCCCGCTGCCGGCCCAAGCTCCTATTTCGACGCGCCGCGCAGCCACATTGAACAATACCCGCTGGAGCTTATCCCGCAGGGAACGACCTTCGCCGTACCCATCGCGGGCAACAGTATGGAGCCAAAGTTCAAGAATGGTGCGACGGTGTTCGTCCAATCCGCGCCGCGGGTAGAAAACGGGGATGTCGGCCTGTTCTCCCTGAACGGCGCACCTTACATTAAGCAACTCATAGTCGATGATGCGCGTCACGAGGTTCGCCTGCACTCGCTGAATCCGAATTACGATGACATCGAGGTTCACGAGGGCGATTACCTCTACACCTTCGGCCGCATTCTCGGGAGTTATCCGGTATGACCGTCGATGCTGTGACCGGAAAAAAAAAAGAAAGAAACTACAAAGGAAGAAAGAATTAAATAAGAAAGAATGAAAGTTTGACAAGATGCCTGTGGTTCGTATAATGAGGCTCACCAAACGATTTGAGGAGGCTGATGCGAGTGAAAGAATTTTACGGTGCAATCGTTGGTGACATCGTAGGCTCGATCTATGAGTTCGCCAACATCAAAACCAAAGACTTCCCCATGTTCCAGCGGCAGAGTTTCGCCACGGATGACAGCATTATGACGCTTGCCATTTTGCAGGCCCTCGTGGATATGGTTCGGTGCAACAAGTTTGACAGCGCAACGGACGACGAATGGCGTGAGCTCTTCAAGCAGTCCATGCAGGACGTCGGACGCCCATATCCGCTCTGCGGCTACGGCAACCGGTTCCGCAAGTGGATGTACTCCGATGACCCGCAGCCCTACAACAGCTGTGGCAACGGAAGCGCGATGCGCGTCTCGCCCGTGGCTTGGTTTGCCCGCTCTCTCGAAGAGTGTGAGCGCCTGGCCTGCCTGACCGCCGAGCCCTCGCACAATCACCCCGATGGCATTGCCGGTGCTCAGGCCACGGCGGGAGCGGTGTACCTTGCGTTGCACGGAGCCACGAAGGACGAGATCAAGGCATACGTTGAGAAGTATTACAAGATTAGCTTCACCCTTGACGAGATCAGGCCGGACTACGTCTTCGATCACTTCGCTGCCACCTGTGCCGGGACGGTCCCCTATGCGGTCGAAGCCTTCCTCGAAAGCACCGACTTCGAGGACTGCATCCGCAACACCATCTCCATCGGCGGTGACAGCGATACTCTCGCCGCCATTTCCGGTGCCATTGCCGAGGCGTTCTACGGTGTACCGACGAAGTATCGCGGCGCGGTCGTCGGTCGCTTGGAGCCGAGCTTGCGCTCCATCCTTACTCAGCTCCCCGTCGTGGACTGGATGCCGGACATTCCGCAGGATGGGCTCACGCCGCAGGAGGCAGCGGCCTTCCTGCGTACCCACGACAATTTCCTGATCCTCACGCACATTCGCCCGGACGGAGATACGCTCGGCTGCGCCGCAGCCCTGTGCCGTGTCCTGCGCGGCCTTGGAAAGACTGCGGCTATTCTCCCGAACGACCGGACCTCTGCGGGCTATGCGCGCTACATGACGGGCCTGTGGGCCGAGGACGGCTATGAGCCGGACACCGTCGTGACGGTGGACCTCTCTGCGCCGAGTATGTTCACCGACAACGCCGAGCCCTATCGGGACCGCGTGGACCTCGCCATCGACCATCATATCGACGGTGGTCTGTTCGGCCCGCGCCGCTGCGTTTACCCCGAGCGCGCGGCCTGCGGCGAGATCGTTTACGAGATCGCGGTCGCCCTCGGGCAGCTTACGCCGGAAGTCGCACTCCCGCTCTATGTGGCCGTCGCTACGGACACCGGCTGCTTCGCCTTCTCCAACACGACGGAGGAGACCCACCGCGTCGCAGCGGAGCTGATTGCCACCGGCATTGACTACCGAGGTGCGAATAAGCGCCACTTCCGAACCAAGTCGAAGCGGCGCATCGCGATGGAGGGAGAGCTCTTGTCGGGGCTTGACTTCTTCAATGACGACCACGTCGTGTTCCTCACGATCTCGCGGTCCATGATCGACCGCCTCCATCTGGACGAGGACGACCTGGATAACGTAGCCGCGCTTGGCTCACAGATCGAGGGCGTAGACTGTGCCATCACGCTCCGCCAGCAGGAGAACGGCGAAGACTGGAAAGTAAGTGTCCGCACGACGGAATGGCTCAACGCCGCCGAGCTCTGCAAGGTTTTCGCCGGCGGAGGTCACGCGGAAGCCGCGGGCTGCATCCTGCACGGGATGACGCTTGACGGTGTGAAGATGGCAATGAGCTGTGCCGTCTGCCAAATCAGAGAACTCAACCGACATAAAGCATAAAAAAAAGACCGCCTCGGCGCTGCTAACACCAAGGCGGTCACGCAAACCAATCATGTTTCACACACCCACGTCTGAAAGGAGCTTAGTTTGCTCCTCCATTCTACCCGAGACAGTAGAGAATTTCAAGGAGGAAATTTCAAATGGCAAAGAAAAAGGCTACCCCGAAAACCTTTGCCACGCACATCACCACTCCCACCGGGGAGCGCGTGTATCTGCGGGCAAAAACGAAGGAGGAATTGGAAGAAAAGGTATTGCAGGCGCGGATGGAGCTCCGCGCCGGAGTAAACATCTCGCAGGACATCCCCTTCGCTGACTATGCAAAGACCTGGCTCAAGGCGTACAAGGAGGGCAAGGTCCGTCCGAGCAGCTATGCGATCCTGGAGACGAACCTCAACACTCATGTGCTTCCCTATTTCAGCGACATGAAGCTCAGAGACGTCAAGCCGCTGCACATTCAGCTCCTCATCCGCAGTCTGTCCGATTACAGCAAGAGCTTGCAGACCAAGTGCCTGCTGCTCGTCCGCGGTATCTTTCAGTCCGCTGCGGATAACGGGCTCATCGCCCGCAGTCCCGTCCGCAAGGAGGATCGCGTCAACGCGGCCAATCCTCCGGAGGAAGAACCGCTCACCAATGAGCAGGCAAGAGCGCTCCTGCTCGCTCTCGAAGGCACCCGTGCCTACACCTTTTGCCTGATCGCGCTTTCCACCGGGATGCGCCGGGGCGAGATACTTGGTCTCATGTGGGGCGATATCGACTTCGAGGGTGGTCTCATTCACGTCTCGCACAATAAGTCCTTCGTGATGAATGAGACGGATGCCCCTGTGACCGAGCTTCTGAAGACAGAGGCCGCGCGCAGGAAGCTGCCAATGGGCCAGGTTCTCACGGAGCACCTTCAAAAGCTGCGCGTTTCCTCGACCTCCCCATTCGTTCTCTCAATGGGGAACGGTGAAAGCCTCTCCAAGAGCGCCTTCCGATCCATGTGGAAGGCTGTGGATCGCCGCACGGTCGGCAAGGGCCGTGTACCCCGCGACCTTGGGAAGAAGTACGGCGGCATGGAAGTCTCACTCGACTTTGACGTGCATCCCCATCTTCTCCGCCATACCTACATCACCCAGCTCTTCGAGGCGGGCCTCGACATCAAGCAGGTGCAGTATCTCGCCGGTCACTCCAAGCCAGAGATGACGATGCGGGTCTACACCCACTACCGTCAGAAGCAGCGAGCCGGAGAGACCCGCGAGAAGGTCCACGCCGCGCTTAATTATCTCAGCGAGGAGGCGATGGAATGATGGAAAATGTTAATTGCCTGCGCTGTCGCTTTAGGCATGAGGACAACGGGAACTGTACTGCGGTCGGCGGGTTCTGCACGGCTGTCCCGGCGGCGCACTGTCCGTTACTGCGTCAGTATTTAGACACGGGGCGGACGCCGGAGGAAATTAACGATTTGGCGAGTGTTCGGGAAATATCGCCGGAAGCAGAATACGCCATCAACAAGCACGCCGACAATATCATTGAGCGGCTTGACAAGCTGCTCCACCAGACGGACGACGATACCCGCCTACGCGAGCTGGCCGAGGCCGATAAGGCCGGTCGGCTGGTGGTGCTGCCGTGCAAGGTGGGTGATACGGTATATTTCAGGACCTACGACTGCAACGGGAAGGTAGACCTTGGCCTTCAGCCCCACAAGGTCACGGCCATTGAGGGGCACGCCATTGCCCGTGGGAGGTATACCGATGTCGGGCTACCGTCGGGCCAGTATGGAGTAAGCTGGTTTCTCACCCGCGAAGAGGCGGAGAAAGTATTGGAGGCGATGAAATAGTGGATTGCTTTAATTATTCATGCCCTTTTCGAGAAAACACGTCAAGTAGTTGCAATAGGTGTGAGTGTGTAGCCTGTCAAAACAGAAGTGAGGCTGTGGCATATATTGCAAGCAACCGCACATTGACAGAGGCGGATATAAGAGCATTGGAGGCGATGAAGAATGAGTAAGGCTGTTATGCTGAGCATCCGCCCGAAGTGGTGCGAAAAGATCGCCAGCGGCGAAAAGACTATTGAGGTGCGAAAAACCAGACCGAAGCTGGACACGCCGCTCAAATGCTACATCTACTGCACGCAGGGCGACGACGCACGCAGATTGCGCGGCTCATGGGGCAAGGTCATTGGGGAGTTTATTTGTGACCGGATTTACAAGATTGACAAGGATAGTACGGATTTTCTTTTTAAGGCCGGGGGACTATCCGTTTACAAGCAAGCTGCCGAAGAAAAGTGTGGCCTGTGTGTGGCTATGACAGACGATGAGTTGCACGGCTATCTTGGACATTACCAGGGCTACGGCTGGCATATCTCCGACTTGCGCATTTATGATACGCCGCGCGAACTGAGCGAGTTTACCGGTCTACGCGATACGAGGTTCGGCGCAGCGCCATTTGACATCAAGCGCGCGCCGCAGAGCTGGTGCTATGTGGAGGCGATGTGATGGGACGGCTATGGGATTTGTGCGCATTCTGCGGAAAGCGCATCGAAACGGGCGAAAAGTGCTACGGCTTGCCAAACGGAGAGAGCGTATGCACAGATTGCTGTGTTGCAGAAAACGAGGGCGCGGCTGTATCCGACGGGACGGTAACGGTTTTCTCATCTGCGACATCAGCGATATGGAGACTGCGCCAGATGATTTTTGCAGCCACGGCGATCGACGAGAGGAGGCAGGGTCATGAAAATGTAAAAAAGGGAACTTCGTTGTTCCCGCTTGACAGCACCCGTTTCCAATAGGCGGATAATTCCGGTTGACATAATATTATCCGCTCGACGCAACCAAATGCAACTTTTCGCAACCTACGGTATCAAGTGATAGCCAGTTTAAGCAACCATTGTGCAACCTGACGTCTTAGAGCAAAAAATATTTCGGGTAAAAAAGTTAGAAAAATACCCCGAAATCTTCCGATTTCGGGGTATTTCATGGTGCGGACTACTGGACTCGAACCAGTGACCTCATGCGTGTGAAGCATGCGCTCTAACCAGCTGAGCTAAGCCCGCAAATGGTGACCCGTACGGGATTCGAACCCATGTTACAGCCGTGAAAGGGCCGTGTCTTAACCACTTGACCAACGGGCCATATAACGCACGGGATGCTCTCGCATCCCGTGCTCTTTGGTAGCGGCACCTGGATTCGAACCGGGGACACTTCGGGTATGAACCGAATGCTCTGGCCAACTGAGCTATGCCGCCATATTCTGCCCGACAGGACAAGGGACAGTATAACAGGGAGAAGGTCCGTTTGTCAATAGCTTTCTCGTAAAAAATCAAAAAATGCGGCACAGCGCGCCTTATATTTTCTCTTTACCTTTCCGCGCATCTTTGCTATAATATTAGATTGAATTAGTATCCGCGGCACCTTTGCCGTACAGATCGGAGGTCTCTGCATGAAATACGAACGCTGGCTCATCCCGGAAACGGATGACGCCGCGGTCGAAGCTCTAATGGACGCAGGCTATCCCTATTTGGTATCGACCGTACTGGCCTCGCGCGGTGTCGTCACGCCCGAGCAGGCCGCCGCGCATCTTGACCGCGAACGCTCGCTGGTCTACTCCCCCTTCCTCATGCGCGACATGGACAAGGCCGTGGCGCGCATCGACCGCGCGCTTGCCGGCGGCGAGACCATCGCCGTGTTCGGCGATTACGACGTGGACGGCATCACCTCCACCTGCCTTTTGACCGATTATCTCCGCTCCCGCGGCGCGGCGGTGCTCATGCACATTCCCCGCCGCGTCGAGGAGGGCTACGGCCTCGGCTGCGACGCGATCCGCGCGCTTGCCGAGCAGGGCGTCACGCTCATCGTCACCGTGGACTGCGGCATCACCGGCGTGGAGGAAACGGCGTTCGCCGCCACCCTCGGCGTCGACCTCGTCATCACCGATCACCACGAATGTAAGGACGAGCTGCCCGCCGCCTGCGCCGTGGTCGACCCTCACCGCCCGGACTGCGGCTTCCCGTTCAAGCATCTTGCCGGCGTCGGCGTCGCGCTCGAGCTGGTTCTCGCCCTCGGCGGCGCCGAGCGCGAAAACGCGCTCTTCTCCCGCTACTGCACCCTTGCCGCCATCGGCACCATTGCCGACGTCATGCGCATGGAGGGCGAAAACCGCACCATCGTCCAATGCGGTCTTGAGGGCATCGACCGCAGCGACTTCACGGGCCTTCACGCGCTGCTGCGCGAGGCCGGCCTGACCGGACGTCCGGTCTCCTCCGTGCAGATCGGCTTCGTCCTCGCTCCCCGCATCAACGCCGCCGGACGCATGGGCCGTGCAGAGCTGGCCGCCGAGCTCCTGCTCACGCAGGACCCCGCCAAGGCCGAGCGGCTCGCCCGCGAGCTGTGCGACCTCAACCGCGAGCGCCAGAGCGTCGAGCAGGATATCTTCCGCTGTGCCATCGAGCAGATGGACACCCTCGCCCCCACCGAGCGCAACGCGCTCGTGCTCTCGAGCGAGGAATGGCATCAGGGCGTGGTCGGCATCGTCGCCTCGCGTCTTTCCGAAAAATTCTCCTGTCCCAGCTTCATGATCCACCTCGCCGGCGGCATGGGCAAGGGCTCCTGCCGCAGCTATGGCGGCTTCAACCTCTTTGCCGCGCTCGAGGCGTGCAGCGACCTGCTCGTCGGCTTCGGCGGGCACGAGCTCGCCGCGGGCTTCACCATCAAGGAGGAGAATATCCCCGCCTTCCGCAAGCGCATCAATCAATACGTCCGCACCCACTGCGGCGACTCGGCCCCCGTCTCCTCGCTGGAGATCGACGCCGCCCTCACCCGCCCGAGCCTCATCACGCTTCAGGAGGTCGAGGAGCTTTCCCGTCTCGAGCCCTACGGCGCGGGCAACAACCGCCCTGTTTTCTGCCTGCGCGGCGCGCGGCTGGAGTCCATGCAGAGCGTAGGACAGAATAAGCATCTCAAGCTCCGGCTCCAGAAGGGCCACACGAGCTTCGACGGCATCTTCTTCTCCGTCACCCCCGCGGAATGCGGTCTGACCGTCGGCGAGCGCGTGGACGCCGCCTTCTACCTTCAGGTCAATGAGTTCCGCGGCAGCCGCTCCCTGCAGCTCCAGCTCGTCGATCTGCGCAGCGCGCACGACCCCGGCGCCCGCGAGGCCGAGCAGCTTGAGCTGTGCCGCACGCTGATCCGCGGCGGCGGCGTGAGCGCGAAGGACGCCGCGAAGCTCCTGCCCTCGCGCGAGCAGTTCGTGCGCGTCTGGCGTGCGCTCGAGCGCGAGGTGGACGGAACGCTCACCTCTCCGGAGCTGCCCTTCCTGCGGCGGCTCTCCGCCGAGGCCCTTGGCGCGGAGAGCTTTCCGCGCACGGTCATGTGTCTCGCGGTCTTTGCCGAGCGCGGGCTCGTGACCGTCGAGCGCCACGACAAATACATCACGCTCCGTCTCACCGGCGGCAAGCGTGTGGATCTTGATGCCAGCCCCTATCTCTGCGCCCTGCGCGAGGGACTGGACGGAACGAAAGGAGGCAGCAGCGTATGAGCGACGTAAAAACGATCGAGCAGGCTCCCATTGAGCAGACCCCCCAGCCCATCCCCGAGGTGGTGCAGAAGCAGTACAATCATCTGGTCGAGACCATCCGCGCCTACAACCCCGGCGCGGACTTCGCCCAGATCGACGCTGCCTTCCGCTACGCCGCCGCGCACCACGGCACCCAGAAGCGCAAGGACGGCTCGCCCTTCGTCACCCACCCCATCGCCGTCGCGCAGATCGTAGCCGAGGAGCTGCATCTTGACAGCGAATCCATCATCGCCGCCCTCCTGCACGACTGCATCGAGGACACCGACGCGACCTACGACGACATCGCCAAGCGCTTCTCCCCCACCGTCGCCGATCTGGTCGAGGGCGTTTCCAAGCTCACGCGCGTCCACTACACAAGCAAGGAAGAGGAGCAGATGGAAAATCTGCGCAAGATGCTCATGGCCATGGCCAAGGACATCCGCGTCATCCTCATCAAGATCGCCGACCGCACGCACAATATGCGCACGATGGAGTATCAGTCCACCGACAAGCAGCGTCAGAAGTCGCTCGAGACGATGGAGATCTACGCCCCCATCGCCCACCGGCTCGGTATGCAGCGCATGAAGTGGGAGCTGGAGGATCTTTCCCTCAAATACCTCGACCCCACCGCCTTCAACGAGATCACCCACTCCCTCGAGGAGAAGTCCAAGGAATACGGCTCGTTCATGGAGCGCATCCAGAAGCAGATCGAGGGCAAGCTCACCGAGGACCATATTCCCTTCCGCCGCGTCTACGGCCGCATGAAGCACCCCTACAGCATCTACCGCAAGATGTATGCCCAGAGCAAGACCATGGACGAGGTATTCGACCTCTTCGCCTTCCGCGTCATCGTCGATACCGTCGCGGACTGCTACAATGTTCTCGGCGTCATCCACGACCTTTACCGGCCCGTGCTCGGCCGCTTCAAGGACTATATCGGCACGCCCAAGCCCAACGGCTATCAGTCACTCCACACCACGGTCATGGGCCCCGACGGCGTGATGTTCGAGGTGCAGATCCGCACGCAGGAGATGCACGACATCGCCGAATACGGCATCGCCGCCCATTGGAAGTACAAGCAGGGCATCTCCGGCAGCGCCAACGAGCAGAACTACGAATGGGTCCGCCGTCTCCTCGAAAATCAGGAGAATACGGACGCCGAGGAATTTATCCACACCCTCAAGGTCGACATGTTCGCCGACGAGGTGTTCGTCTTCACCCCGCGCGGCGACGTGACGAACCTCCCCACCGGCGCGACGCCCATCGACTTCGCCTACTCCGTCCACTCCGCCGTCGGCAACTCCATGGTCGGCGCCAAGGTCAACGGGCGCATCGTCCCGCTCGACTACCAGCTCAAAAATGGCGACGTGGTCGAGATCCTCACGAGCAAATCCGCCCATGGCCCCAGCCGCGACTGGCTTCAGATCGCCAAGTCCAACGAGGCGCGCGGCAAGATCCGCCAGTGGTTCAAGAAGGAAAAGCGCGAGGAGAACATCGTCAACGGCCGCGCCGCCTTTGAATCCGAGCTCAAGCACTACGGCATCTCCGTCGCCGCCGTCACCGGGGACGAGCTGCGCCCCACGCTGCTCAAAAAGACCGGCTTCGGCAACCTCGACGATATGTATGCCGCCATCGGCTACGGCGGCTTCTCGGCGCAGAAGGCCGTCAACCGCATCCGCGACGAGCTCAAGGCGCTCAACAAGCAGCAGCAGGCCGAGCGCGACGCCACCGTGCCCATCCCCGGCGAGCCGGGCAAGACCCGCCCCGCCGTTCCCATGCGTGAAAAGAGCGAGGACGGCATCGTGGTGCAGGGGCTTTCCAACTGCCTCGTCAAGTTCTCCAAGTGCTGCACGCCCGTTCCGGGCGATGACATCGTCGGCTTCATCACCCGCGGCTACGGCGTGTCCGTCCACCGCGCCGACTGTCCCAACGCCGCGCCCGAGCGCCGCCGTCCCGAGGAGGCCGGCCGCTGGGTCAAGGTCAGCTGGGGCAAGGACGTCAAGCAGTCCTACCAGACCTCGCTCGACATCTACGCCAAGGACCGCATCGACCTCGTGCTCGACGTCTCCGCCGTCCTCTCGTCCACGCAGACCCGCGTCGCGGGCCTCAACGCCAAGACCACCGCGGACGGCTTCGCCCTCATCCATCTCGAGATCTTCGTCGCCGACAGCGAGCAGCTCTCCGCCGTCATGCGCCGCCTCCATCAGATCAGCGGCGTGATGAAGGTCGACCGCCCCGCCGGCTGACGCTCTGAATTTTATAAGGAGGAATTCTATCATGCTTTCCATCAACGTTTCCCACGCAAAGTCCTTCCTTTCCTATCCCTATGAAGAAGTCCTCCGCCCCCGTCTCGAGCGCGCGCAGCGCGAGCTCCTCAACGGCGGCGGCAAGGGCGACGATTTCATCGGCTGGGTCCGCCTGCCCGCGCAGTACGACCGCGCGGAATATGCGCGCATTCTCGCCGCCGCGAAAAAGATCCAAGGCGACTCCAAGGCCCTTGTCGTCATCGGCATCGGCGGCAGCTACCTCGGCGCGCGCGGCGTGATCGAGTGTCTGTGCTCGCCCAACTACAACCTGAAGAAAAAGGACACCCCCAACGTCTACTTCATCGGCAACGGTCTGTCCTCCGCCGCGCTGCGCGAGGTGATGGAGCTCATCGGCGATGATGACTTCTCCGTCAACGTCATTTCCAAGTCCGGCACGACCACCGAGCCCGCCGTCGCCTTCCGCTTCTTCCGCGAAAGGCTTGAGCAAAAGTGCGGCAAGGCGGGCGCGGCGCAGCGCATTTACGCCACCACCGACGCGCACAAGGGCGCTCTCAAGTCCCTCGCGGACGCCGAGGGCTACGAGGAGTTCGTCGTGCCCGACAACGTCGGCGGACGCTACAGCGTCCTCACCGCGGTCGGCCTGCTCCCCATCGCCGTCGCGGGCGTGGACACCGACGCCCTGCTCGCCGGCGCGCGGGAGATGGAGGCGCTCTGCGAGATCGCGGACTACACCAACCCCGCGTGGCAGTACGCCGCCATGCGCCACGAGCTCTACCGCTCCGGTAAAAAGATCGAACTGCTCGCCTGCTTCGAGCCGTCGTTCCGCTTCATGGCGGAGTGGTGGAAGCAGCTCTACGGCGAGAGCGAGGGCAAGGAGGGCAAGGGGCTCTTCCCCGCCAGCGTCGATTTCACCGCCGACCTGCACTCCATGGGCCAGTATATCCAGCAGGGCGAGCGCACACTGCTGGAGACCGTCGTCCGCTTCGCCGCCGATCCCGACCAGCTCACCGTCCCGCACGACGACGTCAACGGCGACGGCCTGAACTTCCTCGAGGGCAAAACGATGGACTTCATCAACCGTCAGGCGATGGACGGCACGCTCCTCGCCCACGTCGAGGGCGGCGTCCCCAACCTCATCGTCTCCGCCGGCGAGCGCAATGCCCGCACCCTCGGCGAGCTCATTTACTTCTTTGAGTTCTCCTGCGGCCTGTCCGGCTATCTGCTCGGCGTCAATCCCTTCGATCAGCCCGGCGTCGAGGCCTACAAGAAGAATATGTTCGCGCTGCTCGGCAAGCCCGGCTACGAGGAGGCCGGCGAGGCCCTGCGCGCCAAGCTCAGCAAATAAGCGATAAGGAGAACCGCCATGAAAGCAGTCCTCATGCGCGTCCGGCGCGCCAGCGTCACCATCGACGAGCGGGAAACGCGCTCCATCGGCAGGGGCTTTCTCATCCTCCTCGCCGTCACACACGACGATACCGAGGCCCAGGCCGTCAAGCTCGCCGACAAGCTCTGCTCGCTCCGTCTTTTTGAAGACGCCGACGGCAAGATCAACCTCACGCTCGACGAGGTCGGCGGCGAGATCATGATCGTTTCGCAGTTCACGCTCTACGGCAACTGCCGCAAGGGCCGCCGCCCCGAGTTTCTGAACGCCGCCCGCCCCGAGACCGCGATCCCCCTCTACGAAAAATTCGTCTCCCTCGTCCGCGCCAAGGGCTATCATGTTGAGACCGGCGAGTTCGGCGCCTATATGGCGGTCGATTCCGTCAACGACGGCCCCTTCACCCTCATCGTGGACACGAAGGATCTGGAAGCCCCCAAGTAACCGAACGGAGGTCAATTTTATGAAAGTCATCACCACCGTCGTCGGCGAGCTCGGCACCAACTGCTACCTGCTCATCGACGAAGCCACGCGCGAGGCCGCGCTCATCGACCCCGCCGATTCCCCCGACGAGCTCTCCGCCCTCATCGAGCGCGAGTGTGTCACGCTGCGCTATATCCTCCTCACCCACGGCCATCGCGACCACACGCTCGCCGCACCCGCCATGCACAAGCGCTATCCCGCGGCCGCGGTCTATATCCACCGCCTTGATGCGAACGGCTCCGGCATCTATCACTACCCGCTCGAGGGCGTCATCGACAGCCTGAACTATTACGACGAGGGCGATACGCTCCCCCTCGGCTCGCTGACGATCTCCGTCCTCTACACCCCCGGCCACACCGCCGGCAGCGTCACGCTCAAGGTCGGCGATGCTCTCTTTGTCGGCGACACGCTCTTTGCCGGCTCCTGCGGCCGCACCGATCTTCCCGGCGGCGACCCGATGGAAATGCTTGCCTCCCTGCGCCGCCTCGGCCGGATGGAGGGCGACTACACCGTTTACCCCGGCCACATGGACTCCACCACCCTCGCGCGCGAGAAGCAGTATAATCCCTTTATCCGTCAGGCATTACGATAAAAAGGAGCGCACACCCTTATGAAGCTCGAGCTCATTGGGCATGATGAAAAATACGCGGTCGAGCAGAGCCTGCTCACCCTCTTTCCCGACGAGCGGCCCGTCTACGGCCCCATCACGGACGAGGACGCGAGCGCGGCGCGCATCACGCTGACCGAGGACGCGGACAGCGTCTGCGTCACCACCGAGCTGCGCTGCGGCGGCAAAGCCGCCGCCGACTGCTACAGCTATCCCCTCTCCGGCACGGACTACGAAAAGGAAGGGCAGCGCCGTCACGCGCTGGGTCTGAGCTTCTTCCGCGCGGCGAAGGAGGTCCTTGGCGTCACCCCCGCATGGGGCAGCCTCACCGGCGTGCGCCCGAGCAAGGTCGCCGTCTCGCTCCTGCGCGAGGGAAAGGCTCCCGCCGCCGTCCTCACCGAGCTTGAGGAGGTCTACTCCGTCACGCCGCAGCGCGCCCGCCTCGCGCTTGAGGCCGCTGAAACGGGACTTCGCGTGCAGAACGACCTCAAGCCGAACGACATCTCGCTCTATGTCGGCATCCCGTTCTGCCCGACCCGCTGCGCCTACTGCAGCTTCGTCGCGCAGAGCGTGGAGAAGTCCTTCGCCCTCGTCGAGCCCTACCTCGCCGCCCTTTTCGACGAGATCGAGCAGGCGGGCGCGATGGTCCGCTCCCTCGGCCTGCATATCAAGTCCTTCTACATGGGCGGCGGCACGCCGACCACACTCACGGCGGAGCAGATGGACCGCCTGCTCACAAGGCTCGAGCGGAGCTTCGATTTCACCTCCCTTGCGGAGTCCACCATCGAGGCGGGCCGCCCCGACACCATCGACCCCGAAAAGCTCGCCGTCCTCCGCGCACACGGCGTCACCCGCGTTTCCGTCAACCCCCAGACGATGGAGGACCGCGTCCTCGCCGCCATCGGCCGCCGCCACACGGCGGACGACATCCGCCGCGCCATGCGCGAGGTGATGGCGGCAGGCTTCCCCCACGTCAACATGGACCTTATCGCCGGTCTTCCCGAGGACACGCCCGAGGGCTTCCGCCGCAGTCTTGACGAGGTGCTCTCCATGGGCGCGGACAACATCACCGTCCACACGCTGTCCCTCAAAAAAGGCAGCCGCATCACGCTTGAGGGCAGCCGCATCCCGTCCGCAGATGAAGTTGCCGAAATGCTGGACTATGCCGACCCCACGCTGCGTAAACATGGCTTTGAGCCCTACTACCTCTACCGCCAGAAGTATATGTCCGGCAGCTTTGAAAACGTCGGCTGGACGCGCCCCGGCGGCGAGGGCCTTTACAACATCTACATCATGGAGGAGCTGCACTCCATTCTCTCCCTCGGCGCGGGCGGCTCGACCAAGATGGTCGGCAGCGGGCTGATCCGCCGTGCCTTCAACGCCAAATACCCCCGCGAGTACATTGACCTCGCGGAGAAGCGCAGCGCCAACCTTGCCGCCTTTGCGGACTTCTATCGCGAACCGGAGGAACATACATGACCTACTCAAGCTACTGCGAAAGCGCGGATTTTCTCCGCACCCGCCTCAACGGCTTCACGCCCGAGGCGCTGCTGATCCTCGGCAGCGGGCTCGGCTTCCTCGGCGACGCCGTGGAAGACCCGGTTTTCGTCGATTACGGCGAGATTCCCCATTTCCGTCCATCCACCGCCCCCGGTCATAAGGGCCGCTTCGTGTTCGGCACGCTCCGCGGCAGGCGCGTCGCGGTCATGCAGGGCCGGATGCACTGCTACGAGGGCTACACCATGGCCGAGGCGGCTTACGCCGTGCGCGTCGTGCGCCTGCTCGGCGCAAGGACGCTCTTCGTCACCAACGCCGCCGGCTGCGTCAACACCGACTGGAACGTGGGTGAGCTGATGCTCCTCTCCGATCACATCAAGCTCTTCGACTTCGGTCCCCTCCGCGGCCCCAACCTTGAGGAGTTCGGCACCCGCTTCCCCGATATGTCCTCCGTCTACACCCCGCGCCTGCGCGCCCTCGCCCATGAAGCGGCAAAGGCGCACAACATTCCTCTGCGTGAGGGCGTTTATATGTATTTCCCCGGCCCGCAGTTTGAAACGCCCGCCGAGGTCCGCGCCGCGCGCGTGCTCGGCGCCGACGCGGTCGGTATGTCCACCGTGCCCGAGACCATCGTCGCCGCCCACTGCGGCATGGAGGTCATGGGCGTGACGCTGCTCGCCAACATGGCTGCGGGCGTCCTCCCGCAGCCGCTCTCCGGCGCGGAGGTCAACGAGGCCGCCGAGGCGGCAGCCCCTGTGTTTTCGGAATTTCTTCTGTCCTGTCTGGAATCTCTCTGATCGGGAAAGGGCCTTTCTATGGCTACTGAAAAAAAGCAATCCTTCCTCGGCGGCGCCGCCGTGCTCGCCTTCGGCATCGTCGCGGTCAAGATCATCGGCGCGGTCTTCAAGATCCCGCTGCGCAACATCCTCGGCGAAGGCGGCAGCGCAGACTTCTCCAACGCCTATAACATCTACGCCACGCTCCTGACCATCTCGACCGCGGGCCTTCCCGTCGCGCTCTCCAAGCTCGTGAGCGAGTCCTACGCCCTCGGCCGCACCCGGCAGGCGCACCGCACCTTCCGCGTTTCGCTCTCGGTCTTTCTCGTGCTGGGCGTCGCCTCGTTCGCGCTCATGTGGTGGGGCAGCGACCTGCTCGCGGGCTTTCTGAACAATCCCCGCGCCGCCTACGGCATCCGCGCTCTCGCGCCCGCCGTCGTGTGCGTGGGCTGCCTGTCCGCCTTCCGCGGCTACGCGCAGGGCCGACAGTACATGACGCCCACCGCCGTCTCGCAGATCATCGAGGCCCTCTGCAAGCTCGTGCTCGGTCTCGCGCTCTCGATGTGGCTTCTGCGCATCGGTCAGCCGGACTACATCGCCGCCGCAGGCGCCATTGCCGGCGTCACCGCCGGCACCATCCTCTCGCTCGTCTACATGGCGATCGACTACCTGCGCCACCGCCCCGCGCTGCGCCGCGGCGAGTCCTGCGCGCCGGACCGCGCGATCCTTCGCCGCCTCCTCGCCCTCGCCATTCCCATCACCCTCTCGTCCTCGATGGTCTCCCTCATCACCCTCATCGACACCAAGCTCGTCCAGGGCAGACTGCAGGACGCCCTCGGCTACACGCTCGACCAGATGCGCGCCGCCTACGGCAACTACTCCGCCTGCATGGACCTTTACAACCTGCCCTCCTCGCTCATGGTCGCGCTCACCGCCTCGGTCATTCCCGCCGTCTCCGCCGCCGTCACGCAGCGCGACCGCCGGCAGTCCGCCCGCATCGTGCGCTCGTCCCTGCGCGTCACGGCGCTGCTCGCCTTCCCGATGGGCCTCGGCCTCTGGGCGCTGAGCGATCCGCTCTTCCGCCTTTTCTACCGCAGCTACAACGCCGAGCTCGGCGGCTCGCTGCTCGCGGTGCTCGGCATCGCCAGCATCTTCGTCTGCCTCATGCTCATCACCAATTCGATCCTGCAGGCGTACGGCCGCGTCAGCGTTCCCATCGTCACCATGCTCATCGGCGGCGGCGTAAAGATCGTCCTGAACTACAACCTCGTCGCCCTTCCCTCCGTCAATATCCACGGCGCGCCCATCGGCACGCTCGTGTGCTTCGCGCTCACCGCGCTTTTGAACCTCATCGCCGTCGCGCGCATCGCTCCCTTCCGGCTCAACTACCCCGGCTATTTCCTGCGCCCGCTCTTCGCCTCGCTCGTCATGGCGTTCGCCGCCCGCGGCGTCTACGCCCTCGCCGCGCATTTCCTCATCCCCTCCGTCGAGGAGGCCGGCCGTCTCACGCTGCTCTTGTGCGTCGGCATCGCCATCGGCGTCGCTGTGGTGATCTACGGTGTGCTCGTGCTCGCCCTGCATTGCATCCGCCGCAGCGACCTCGAGCTGCTGCCCAAGGGCGATAAGCTCGCCCGTCTCCTCCACATTTCTTAAAAAAGCCCGAAACCCCTTGAAAAATCACAGAAAAATCTTGCAATAGGACATAAGATATGGTAAATTTTGAAAGGAAAGAGACATACTCCCTACAGGACCTCATCGAGATCCTGCGTATCCTGCGCGCACCGGGCGGCTGCCCATGGGATCGCGCGCAGACCCATCTTTCCGACCGCCGCAATTTTTTAGAGGAGGCCTACGAGGCCGCCGAGGCGTTCGACCGCGACGATCCCGCCCTCATGTGCGAGGAGCTGGGCGATATGCTCATGCAGGTCCTCTTCAACATCCACATTGAGGAGGACGCGGGCCGCTTCACCACCGACGATGTGACCGATCACATCTGCAAAAAGCTCATCTTCCGCCACCCCCATGTTTTCGGAACCGCTGCCGCTGACACCAGCGAAGAGGTCCTCGTGAACTGGGAGGCGCTCAAGCGGCAGGAAAAGGGCCAGCAGACCACCGCCGACGCGATGGACGCCGTCGCCCGCTCGCTGCCCGCCCTCTGGCGCGCGGACAAGCTCCAGAGCAAGGCCGCCAAGGCCGGCTTTGAATTTGCCGACGTCTCCGGCGCGCTGGACAAGCTCGACGAGGAAACGCGCGAGCTGCGCGAGGCCGCCGAGCGCGGCACAAACTTCTCCGAGGAGCTCGGCGACGTGCTCTTTGCCGCCGTCAAGGCCGGCCGCTTTCTGAACGTCGACCCCGAGGACGCGCTGAACGCCACCTGCGAGAAATTCATCGCCCGCTTCCGCCGCGTGGAGGAGGCCTGCGCCGCACGCGGCGCGGAGATGTCCTCGCTCCCGCTCGACGAGCTCACCCGCCTCTGGAACGAGGCCAAGCACCCCACGGAATGAAAAACGCCTTGTCGTTTTTTGTTTATACCCCCCGCCGCGGACCGTTCGCGGCAATACAACTACAAACAGGAGGCTATTTACCATGAATAAGACCGAACTCATTGCTGCTGCCGCTGAAAAGGCCGGCGTTTCCAAGAAGGAAGCCGAAGCCGTCGTCACCGCCGCTTTCGACGCCATCGCCGCGTCCCTCAAGGAAGGCGAGAAGGTCCAGCTCGTCGGCTTTGGCTCTTTTGAGGTCAAGACCCGCGCCGAGCGCATCGGCCGCAACCCCGCCACCGGCGCTGAGATCAAGATCGCCGCTTCCAAGGTCCCGACCTTCAAGGCCGGCAAGGCGCTCAAGGACATCGTTGGCTGACACACCTTCAAAGGAGCGGGTCACCCCGCTCCTTTGCTTTTTGCCGCAGGCATTTCCGCGAAAGGAGCATTTCCCCATGCGTCTCGATAAATACCTCAAGGTCTCGCGCCTCATCAAGCGCCGCACCGTGGCGAACGAGGCCTGCGACCTCGGCCGCATCACGGTCAACGACCGCGTCGCCCGCGCGTCCTACGACGTCAAGGTCGGCGACCGCATTGCCATCCACTTCGGCGAGCGCACCCTCGCGGTCGAGGTCCTCTCCGTGGCGGACAACGTCGGCAAGGCGGACGCCGCCGCGCTCTACCGCGAGCTGCCGAACAACTGACGCAAAGCAGGCATAACCCGGACACGCCTCCCATACACTCTGGTGTATGGGAGATCATTTTTTCAGGAGGTTCCGCTATGCCTTACGATACCCTTCCCCCCGCTGCCGCCCACCGTGTCGAGCTCGACGGGCGCGAGCGCCTGATCGTCTCCGGCGTGGACGACGTCGACCGCTTCGACGAAAACGAGATCGTCATGACCACCTCCGCCGGCACGCTCATCGTCACGGGCGAGAGCCTGCACATCGGCAAGCTCAGTCTGGACGGCGGCGAGCTCCACGTCGACGGCCGCATCGACTCGCTCCTCTACGAGGACGCCGACCGCCCCTCCGGCGGGCTGCTCAGCCGCCTGTTCGGAGGCTGAGCCATGGGCATCGAGATCGGCGCACAGCTCGACGCCCTCTGGCGCGCCCTTTTCCTCGGCGCGGCGTTCGCCCTGCTCTATGACGGCCTGCGCGCGCTCCGCCTGCGCCGCCGCACCCGCCGCGCCCTGACGGACCTGCTCGACGCGCTCTACTGTCTCTTCCTCGCCGCCGCCCTTCTCGCCTTTACGCTGCGCATCGGCCAGGGCGAGCTGCGGCTCTATATGCTCGCCTTCATCGCCCTTGGCGCATACCTGAGCTTCGCGCTCCTCTCGCCGCTCCTCCGCCCGCTTTGGGACTTCTGGGCCGACTGTCTCTTTGCCTTCGCCCGTCTTCTGCGCGCGCCGCTTCTGCTGGTAAAAAAATATTATGGTAAACTGCACAAATTTGCCAAAAAGCTCTTTCTTTTTTCGCGCCGCACCCTTATAATAGAAAATTACAAACGGTCGGCGCGGCGTTCCCGCCGCGCCGCGGAACGAAGGGGAGGTGTGCAGTATGGCAGAGGAAAAGACCGCGCGCAAAAAGCAGGGCGGCGGGACGCTCCCGAAGCTGCTGCTTCTCGCTCTGCTGCTTCTCATCGGCGCGCACCTTCTGAACCTCCGGCAGGAGATCAGCCGCGCTGAGGCCGAAAAGCAGACCCTTTCCGCGCAGCTCGAGCAGCAGCAGCGCGAGAACGATTCCCTCTCCTCCGCGCTCGAAAAGGCCGACAATCCCGAGTACCTGCAGGAGCTTGCCCGCGAGCAGCTCGACATGGTCTCCCCCGGTGAAAAGGTCTTTTACGACGTCAGCAACTAAAGCTCCCGAAGGGGCGGCGCGAGTGCGCCACCCCTTCTTCTTTTTCCCGTATCCGGTTGCACAGAAAACGACGGCGCATTGCCGCCGTTTTCGTTTTTTTAACGTTTTTTTAACGTCGCCCTCTTCCCTTCTTGCCCCTCCCTTTTCCGCGTGTTATAGTGGGTGCAGAATTTTAGGGCAGCACCGCACAATGAAAGCCGCGGCGCTTTGCGCAAACCGCTTTTGCTCCATGCTGCGGTATTGCCCGGGGGGAATGTGTATGTTTTCTGCCTTTTTCCGCGATCTTCGCACCGAATTTGCCGGCTATAACGCCGACAAGCTCCTCAAGGACGTCATGGCGGGCCTGACCGTCTGCGCCGTGGCGCTGCCGCTCGCGCTGGCGTTCGGCGTCAGCTCCGGCGCGTCCGCCGCCGCGGGCCTCGTCACCGCCATCCTCGCGGGCGTCGTCATCGCCATTCTCGGCGGTGCGTCCTATCAGGTCTCCGGTCCCACCGGCGCGATGAGCGCCGTGCTCATCGGCATCGTCGCGCAGTACGGGCTGCAGGGCGTCTTCTTCGCCTGCTTTGCCGCCGGCGTACTGCTGCTCGCCGCAGGACTTTTGAAGCTCGGCCGCCTCATCGGCTTCATTCCGATGCCCGTCATCATGGGCTTCACCTCCGGCATCGCCATCATCATCGCGCTCGGGCAGGTCGATAACTTCTTCGGCACCGTCTCAGAGGGCAGCTCCAACCTCGAAAAGCTCGCCTCCTACGCCCGCCTCGGCTTCCACCCGAACCTCCAGGCCGTCCTCATCGGCGCGCTGGTCGTCGCCGTCATGCTCGTCTGGCCGAAGAAATGGGGCGCGAAGGTCCCCGGCTCGCTCATCGGCATCATTGCCGCCACCGCCCTCGCCGCCGCGCTCGGGCTGGACGAGCTTGCCGTCGTCGGCGACATTCCCCGCACGCTTCTCCTCTCCGACCGCCTGCGCCTCGGCAGTCTGAGCCTCGATATGCTCTCGGACCTCATCTCCCCCATCGTCACCATCGCCGCCCTCGGCATGATCGAGAGCCTGCTGTGCGGCGCGTCCGCCGCCCGCATGAAAAGCGAGTCCTTCCACGCCGATCAGGAGCTCATCGCGCAGGGCGTCGGCAACATCCTTCTGCCCTTCTTCGGCGGCGTGCCCGCCACCGCAGCCATCGCCCGCACCAGCGTCGCCATCAAATCCGGTCAGCAGACGCGCCTGACGAGCGTGTTCCACTCCGTCTTTCTGCTCGCCTCCATGTTCCTGCTCGGCGGCGTCATGGCGCGCCTGCCGCTCTCCGCGCTCGCGGGCGTCCTGATGGTCACCGCCTGGCGCATGAACGACTGGGCAGGCATCCGCTACATCTTCGCCCACCGCTTCAAGTCCGCCATCAGCCAGTTCCTCGTCACGATGCTCGCGACCGTCGTTTTCGATCTCACCGTCGCCATCATCCTCGGCGTCATCTACTCCGCCATTCTCTACGTCGCCCGGAGCAGCCGCATCCACGTCGCCTTCTCCACCATCGACGGCAACCGCCTGCGCTATGACGTCGGCAAATCTCCCATTCTCGACTCCGCCGGCGTGGTCTACGTCACCGGCTCCCTCTTCTTTGGCGCGGTGGACGAATTCAACCACCGTCTGCAGGACATTCCCGAGGAGGACCATCTGATCCTCTCCCTGCGCGGGATGCCGAGCGTGGACGTCTCCGGCGCGCAGGCCGTGCTCGAGCTCTGCCAGCGCCTGCTCGCCAAGGGCCACACCATCGCCTTCTGCGGCGTGGCCGAGGACGTCCGCTCCTACTTCGACCGCGCGGGCGTCACCGTCCTCGTCGGCGAGAACGCCTACTACCACAGCGCCGACCGCGCCATCCTCGCCCTGCTCGACGAGGAGCTGCTCGAGGCATAAAAAGGAGCCGCCGTCTCTCGACAGCGGCCCAAGCGGGTGGGATATTGGAAAGCTTCCATGGACTATACTACCACCCTTGTCCACCTTTCGCAACAGGAGCTTTTGTCGAACGCCGCCGCACGCGGTCGAAGCGTGTCGCGGCGTTCATTTTCGTCAAAATAGACAAAACGGAAAATTTACAAATTGACCTATTGGCTATTTTCCCTTTTCATGCTATAATCAGTAAAAGTGAAGAGGGAGTCGGCTGAGACTTCCTTTTTGCTTTCCCTACTCGCAGAAATTGAAAGGAGCGAACCGTTATGAAGTTCACATTTACCTGCAAGAAGATCTCCCTGAACGACTCCGTCAAGGCCTATGCCGAGAAGAAGATCGGCAAGCTGGAGAAGTATTTTAAGGAGGAACCCGAAGCAACTGTGACCTTCGCCGTGGAGAAGAAGAATCGCTGCATTGTCGAGGTGATGCTCCGCGGTGCCAACGGCACACTGTTCCGTGCGGTCTGTGAGGACGCCGACGGCGATATGCGCGGCGCGATCGACGAGGCGGTGAGCCAGATCGACCGCAAGATCCGCAAGAACAAGACCCGCCTTGCCAAGAACCTGCGCAGCGATGCCATCGTGCCCGAGGTCCCCGAGGAGTTCGACATCCACGAGGAGCGCGAGTTCGACATCGTGCGCACCAAGCGCTTTGCCGTCAAGCCCATGAGCCCTGAGGAGGCCATTTTGCAGATGAACCTTCTGGGCCACAGCTTCTTCGTCTTCCGCAACACGGACGATGACAACGCCATCTGCGTCGTCTACACGCGCAACAGCGGCGGCTACGGCATCATCGAGACCAGCGAACAGGCTTAATACAAACTTAAACCGCAGGGGGTTGACCATTCGGTCAGCCCCCTTTATGATAGATCCATCTCCTACGAAAGTGAGGTCGGCCCATGCCGCTCCAGACTCTCCCCTGCCGCGCCTTCCAGCGCGGCTTCGCCCTCGGCGCGCGGCTCCTGCCGTGGCGCACGCCCACCGTCCTTAGCGGCGCGGGCAGCCTGTTGAAGCTCCCCGACGTCTTTTCGCGCGAGGGCGCCTCGCGCCCCCTCGTCGTCGCCAGCCGCCGCCAATGCGCGGACGAGCGCTTCCTCGCCCTGTGCGCCGCGCTCGAGGGGCGCGGTGTCCGCCCATCCGTCTTTTCCGGCGTTGAGCCCGACCCGAGCGTCGCCGCCGTTGAGAAGCTCGCCGCGCAGTACCGCGCCGACGGCTGCGACAGCTTCCTCGTCCTCGGCGGCGGCTCGCCCATCGACGCGGCAAAGGTCGCCGCGGCCCGCATCGTCCGCCCCGATAAGACCGTCGCCCAGCTCGGCGGACTCTTGAAGGTTCGCCGCCCGCTCCCGCTCTTTATCGCCGTTCCCACCACCGCCGGAACCGGCTCAGAGGCCACCATCGCCGCCGTCGTCACCGGAGAGGAGCACCGTAAATACGCCGTCAGCGACCTCTGCCTGATCCCCCGCTATGCCGTCCTCGACCCCACGCTCACGCTCTCGCTCCCGCCCGCCGTCACCGCGCAGACAGGCATGGACGCCCTCACCCACGCGGTCGAGGCCTACCTGAGCCTTTACTACAACACGCGCGAGACCCGTGCGCTCGCGGAGTCCGCCGTGCGCGACATTTTCCGTTATCTCCCCGTCGCCTGCCGCGACGGACAGTCCCTCACCGCGCGCGAGCGGATGCTCCGTGCCTCCTTCGACGCCGGCTGCGCCTTCACACGCGCAAGCGTCGGCAACGTCCACGCCATCGCCCACACCCTCGGCGGGCTTTACGGCATTCCCCACGGCCTTGCCTGCGCCGTGACGCTTCCGGTCGTGCTCGAGGACTACGGCGCAGCCGTCCATCCCCGCCTTGCCCGCCTCGGCTCCCTCATCGGCCTCACCGGTACGGAGCGGGAGCGCGCCGTCGGCCTCCTCGCCGCGATCCGCGCGCTCAACGCCTCCCTCGGCATCCCCGACCGCTTCGACGGCATCCGCGGTGAGGACCTCCCCCGCATGGCGGCCTGGGCCGCCGCCGAGGCCAACCCCATCTACCCTGTCCCCGTCGTGTACGATCAGGCGCGCTTCCGCCGCGTGCTCGAGCGGCTGCGCGCCTGAGCCGCCCCATGCGTCACATCTTTGCAGATGCTTAACAAAGCCCCCTCTAACTTTTCTTGCAAAGCCCCCGTTCCTTTGCTATAATGATTCCATCAATTTTTTCAGAAATGAAGGAACGCCCATGATCGGAGTTTACGACTATACCGTTCTTGCGACCTACCTCTCGCTGGCCTTCGGCGTCAGCGGCATTCTCGCGGCCATGAACGGCAGCCCCTATTCCGCCCTGCTGTGCCTGATGGTCTCGGGCCTGCTGGACGCCTTCGACGGCCGCATCGCCCGCACGAAGAAAAACCGCACCGAGCAGGAAAAGCGCTTCGGCATCCAGATCGACTCGCTCAACGACGTGGTCTGCTTCGGCGTGCTCCCCGGCGTCATCGGCGCCTCCCTCGGCGGCGGCGAGTGGTGGCTGCGCGCGAGCGTCCTTTTCTATATTCTCGCCGCGCTCATCCGCCTTGCCTACTTCAACGTCACGGAGGAGGAGCGCCAGAGCGCCACGAATGAGCACCGGCATTACTACCTTGGCGTCCCCGTCACCGCCGCCTCCTTTGTCATGCCGTTTTTCTGGGCGCTGCCGCTGCGCCTCGGCTCTGCGTCGACCGTGATCTATGCCGTCGGCCTCACCCTCCTCGCCTTCCTTTTCATCACGCCGCTGCGCGTCCCCAAGCCGGGCCTCAAGGGCATCCTCTGCATGATCCTTCTCGGCGCCGCCGAGCTGTACCTGATGTTTTACGGCGTCATGCCCCTTTGACCCGCGCACGACCGCTCTTACGCAAAAGCTCCGTATGGCGAAAGCCATACGGAGCTTTTTCTATTCCTTTATCGGAGCGCCGCTTACTTGCCGCTCGGCGCGTCCTGCGGCACCTCGCGCTTTTCGGGCACGATCAGACCGCTGTCCACGGCGACCATGTGCTCAAGCAGACGCACGACCATGTTGGAGTAGCCGTACTCGTTGTCGTACCACGCGATGAGCTTGACGAAGTCGTCGTCGAGCATGATGCCCGCGGTCTCGTCGAAGATGCAGGGGCAGGGATTGGCGATCAGGTCGGCGGAGACCACCTGATCGGCGGTGTAGCCGATGATGCCCTTCATGTAGGTCTCGCTCGCGTGACGGATGGCGTAGCAGATATCGGCATAGGTCGTGCTGGTCTTGAGGTGCGCGGTCAGGTCGACCACGGACACGTCGGAGGTCGGCACGCGGAAGCTCATGCCGGTCATCTTGCCCTTGAGCGCAGGGATCACGCGGCCGACGGCCTTCGCCGCGCCGGTGGAAGAGGGAATGATGTTGTTGAACACGCTGCGGCCCGTGCGCCAGTCGCTGCCGCCGCGGGAATCGACGGGCTTCTGCTTGCTCGTCGCAGCATGGATGGTGGACATCAGGCTCTGCTCTATGCCGAACTCCTCATGCACGACCTTGGCGAGCGGCGCGAGGCAGTTGGTGGTGCAGCTCGCGTTGGACACCACGCGCATATCGCTGCGGTAGAGCATGTTGTTCACGCCCATGACGAAGGTCGGGGTCGCCTCGTCCTTGGCGGGCGCGGTGATGATGACCTTCTTCGCGCCGCCCTTGAAGTGGCGGGACGCCTTCTCGGTGTTGTTGTACGCGCCGGTGGATTCGATGACGTATTCCGCGCCGCAGCTCTCCCAGGGGATCATGGCGGCGTCCGCCTCGCTGAACACGCGGATCCTGTGGCCGTTAACGATGAGGTTCTGATCCTCACGCTCCACCGTGCCGGTGAACTGACGGAACACGGAATCGTACTTGATCATATAGACCATGTAATCCACATCCGCCTTGCGGAGATTGATGCCGCAGATGTCAAACGTCTCCGGACGCTCCATCATGATGCGCAGGACGACACGTCCGATTCGGCCGAAGCCGTTGATGCCGACTTTGATCGCCATAGCTGAGTTTCCTCCTAATATCCCCGTTCGGGTATTCCGGCGGCGCGCCGCCCCGCTCGTAAGCCTATCGTAACACAGGCCGGAAGCTTTGTGTACCCCCTTTTGCACAAAACGCATGACGAAAAAAAGTTGCATTTTTTCCGCTTTTCACAGCCTTTTCACGAATGGATAGTACAAGGAATTTGAAATATTCCATACGTTTGCTACCGCCCGACCGGCAGAAAAGAAAGCGGCAGTCCCCCGCCGCTTTCTTTTTTTCACTTCTCAGTCCACCACTCTCGTGAAGCTCGTGCCGCTCTTCTGGAAGCACACGTCCAGCCGCACGCGGTCGCCGCGCATATAGCTCGACGTACACTCGTACACCAGACCGTTCTCCATCGTCGTGCGCCGCTGGTGGTGGAAGGCCGCCGCTCCTGGCACGCAGCCGAGCAGCTTCGCCTCGTACTCGCCGAGCGTCACCGCCTCATAGCTGTCCTCCGCCGCGAATGGCACCACGCCGACGTGGTAGAGCAGGCTGTAAAAGCTGTGCGTTTCCAGCATCTCGCGCGTCAGGTTCGGATAGATGTGCTGCGGATAGTACGAGGTCTCCAAAATCAGCGGCTCGTTGTCCACGTTGCGCACGCGCGTGAAGCAGTAGACCTTCACGCCGTCCTCCAGCGCCATCAGACGCTTGATCTTCGGCGCGGGGTCGATGATATCAAAGCTCACCAGTGTGGACGAGGGGTGCTTGCCCATCGACGAGATCTCCGTCGTGAACGAATACTGCACGCCCTTGCGCCGCGTGCTCGGATCGGCGACGAAGGTGCCCTTGCCGCGCTTGCGCACGACGAAGCCGGCCTCCTCCAGCGAGCCGATGGCCTGCCGCACGGTGTTGCGGCTGATCTCGAATTTATCGCAAAGCTCCGCCTCGCTCGGCAGCAGATCGCCCACCCGCAGCGTACCGGACGTGATGGTATTCTTGATGATGCCGGTCAGCTGCGCGTACAGCGGAATATCGCTCGCCATCGAGAGCGATGCCTTCAAAATCGGATTTTCTTCCATTTCTGCCTCCCCGGACACAAATCGGGTCATCCCGTTTTGTCCTATTGGTGCCGATTGTATCACAAACATTTGGTACATTCCAGTCCCTACGGCACTTTTTCCGCAAATTCAGCAAAACGGCAGAAAAACGTCTGTTTTCTTGCCCTTTTGCCCAATCGGGAACAGGCGGCACAGCAAAGGAAGCAGGCAGCCCGATTGGGCCACCTGCTTCCTTATGTACGATTCTCAATGCCGCGCAAAAGCGCGACCGCTTAGAACTTGGGCTTCTGGGCCTTGACCTGCGGCTCCTGACCGTTGCAGACGGCAACGATGTCGTTGGCGACGCTGGTGCAGCAGTTGAGCACGCTCTGCTCGGTGGTGGCGGCCATGTGCGGGGTCATGATCACGTTGTCGAGATCGAACAGCGCACGGCTGGACTCCTGAATGGGCTCATGCTCAAAGACATCCAGACCGGCCTGGAACAGGGTGCCGTCCTGCAGGCAGGCGACCAGCTCATCTTCCTTGATGAGGGCGCCGCGCGCGCAGTTGATGAAGGAAGCGGTGGGCTTCATCCAGCTGAACTGCTCACGGCCGATGGAGTGCTCGGTGGAGGGAACGACGGGCAGATGCACGGACACGAAATCAGCCTGCTCCCAGACCTCCTTCGCGGTCTCCTTCAGCTCGCACAGGTCGCCGATCTTCTCCTGCGTCATGTACGGGTCGTAGCCGATGACCTTCATGCCGAAGCCGTACTTGCACTTTTTCATGGCAAGCTGGGAGATGCGGCCGCAGCCGATCATGCCGAGGGTCTTGCCGCCCAGCTCGTAGGTGTGCTCCATGTCCATGCGGACGAGGAAGTTGCCGCCGCGGAACTGGCGGTCAACATAGGTGAAGCGCTTGGCGCACATGAGCATCAGCATCACGGCGTGCTCGGCGACGGCGTTGGCGTTGCCGGCGGGCGCGTAGACGACGGTAATGTCCTTGGCGTGGGCATGATCCATGTCGATGTTGTCGAGGCCGGCGCCCTGCTTGCCGATGACCTTGAGATTGGTGCAGGTATCCATCATCTTGGCGGTGATGGGCTCGGTGCGGCACATGATGGCGTCGGGCTGGAACGCGGCGAGCTCCTTGACGTAGGTCTCCTCGTCGTTGTGGCTGCACAGCTTCACCTCGAAGTCGTTGGACTCGAAGATATGCGTCGCGATCTCATTGAGCTCGATGGTGTAATAAACCTTGAACTTAGCCATGATAAAAAACCCCTCTCAAAATATTATAATTGTTGATTTTATTTCCCGATCTCCCGATCTTCTGTCAGTTCGTTCATTGTACACCCGCTCTTTCATAAAAGCAAGCCATTTGCCGATTTTTTGCAGGAATTTATGCATTTTCTTTGCGTCTTACCACTAATTTTGAAAACACGCTTTCACAAAATTGAACACATTTACAAAAATGCACAAGTTCTCTCGGAAAACTTGTGCATTTTATCAAAAGGAGTCCTCCGCGGCAGCGGAGGACTCCTTTCTTTTTCTCTTATGCCGCCGGCGCCGTCTCGGACATCTGCGGCGTCTCCGGTATCGCCGGCGTCTGCGTCGGATCGACATCCGGCACGCCCGGGTCCGTCATCGTTGCGCCCGGGTCCGTCGTCGGCACGCCCGGGTCGCTCCCCGGCACCGTCGGATCCATTGCCGGCACATTCGGGTCGACCGTCGGATCCGCCGCCTTGCCGACGAGAATGATGCGGTTGCGGCTCTTGTAGCGGCTCGTCGCCTCATAAGTCGAAGAGAGCAGCGTCCCGTCGCCCGCGTACACATTGCGGTAGGTCTTGACCACATAGCCGGTGTACGGCGTCTGCTCCACCTTCTGCTCGCCCGGCGCGAGCGTGTCGGTCTCGACGGTCACCTCCTCAAAGGGCGTCGTGCTGATGAGCTCCGTCACGATCTTCACATAATGGTCGTCGGTCTTGGTGCCGAGAAGGGTGATCTTGATGTAGTCCTTTTTATCCTTCGTAAAAAAGTCCGCCTGCACCTTGATGGGGTAGAGCGTGTTGTTGCGGAACTCAAACTCCGGTCCGCCGCTCGCCACCGTCGCGTCCAGCCCGAGGCCGATGTAGTCCGAGGCATAGCCGTGATTCACGCGCTGCACGATCTCAAGGTTCGCGTACAGCACCGCCGCGTAGAGCGTCGAGCTTGCCTGACACGCGCCGCCGCCGATCATGTCCACGGTCTTGCCGTTGAGATAGCCCGGCGCGGGCGAATAGCCGTTTTCCGCCGTGAACGGCGTCACCAGCGGGCCGTACTTCATCGTGTCGCCCGCGTTGAGGATGTAGCCCGTGATGCGCTCTGCCGTCAGCTTCACGTTCTTGTGCCGTCCCGGTGCGCCGCCGACGCGCGTGGTGTAGCTGCTCAGCTCGTCGCGGAACAGTCCCGCCTCCAGCTGCTCGGTCGTGACCTCCGGCCGCTCGACCGTCGCCCGGACGGTGAAGGTCTCCCCCGGCGCCGCCGCGTCGTAAGCGCTCTGCAAGTCGGCAAGCGTAAAGCTCACCCCCGCATGGCTCGGGATGATCTTCTCATTTTCTATGTCGTAGCTCGCGTTGACCTTCTCGCCCACGAGCTTTTCCCGCTCCGCCGCCAGATCGACCGCCTGCGCGGGCACGGTCTCGTAGACCGCCTCCTCGTCCCGGTCGCCGTACAGCGTCACCTGGAGCGGGCAGCCGCCGCCAAGGTATGCGCCGCGCAGCGCGTCGCCGATCACACGCCGCGCCTGCTCCCGATCCGGGATATGGCGGCCGTCCCTGCTTTTGGTCACGCTGATCGCACTCTCGGTCGTCAGAGCGATGGCAAACTCCACCGGCTCGCACTCCAGCGCATCCAGCACCGGCTCCACCGCCGAGCAAAACGGCTCCTCGGATACGATGCTCTCCTCAGGCTCGCTAAAAAGCGAGAAAAGGAAGCCCGCGCCGCTCTTGAAAAAGCCGTCGCCCTTCGCGCTGTGCACCCACGCCAGCGTATCCGCGGCCTTCCGGCAGTCGATGTCCGCCGGAATATCGCCCAGCGCCACACCCGCGATCACCTCGCAGCTGTCTCCCTCCATCACGGCAAAGTCGAGCCGCGCGCTCTGCGCGTCAATGACCCGCCGCGTCAGCTCCGCCGCCGCCTGTTCCTCGGTCATGCCGCCGTAGTCCACGCCGCCGACCGTCGTGTTGGGATAGATGGTCCCGCTCAGCGTCGCGTAGGCGCACAGCCCCAGATACGCCACAGCCAGCACGCCGAGCGCGATACCGGCAATGGCCCATCCTCTTTTGCCGCCCTTCGCCAAATGCTTGCCGCCCTTGCCGGCGCTCTCCGCTGTCTCCGCGGCCTCGTTTCTCTTTTCCTCAAAGGCACCCAGGTTTTCTTCCATTCCGGCACCCTCCTGCTGTTCTGAATCAATATCCCGCTGTGTATACCACAGCCAGTCTATTGCAGTATAGCATAGATTTTGCGAAAAAGAGTAACGATTTGGTTACAATTTTTACGCCGTTTTGGCAGCCCCCGTGCGTGGGATGCGGATGGTCAGCCGGATCTCCTCGTCCGTGTCCTCCCGCTCGTACGCCGCGTCCACCCCCGCGCGCTGCATGATGCCCATGCTCCGCCGGATGGTGTTGAGAAACAGCCGCACATCCTTCACGATGAACGTCGGCCTCCGCCGCGGCGGCGTGACCGCCGCGCGCTGCAAAACCGACTCGATGTACGCCTCCGCCTGCGCCACATTGCAGCCCCGCTCCACGATGACGCGCAGCGCCGCCAGACGCTCGTTCTCGTCGCTCAATCGCAGCAGGGCGCGCGCGTGCCGCTCGGAAAGCCCCCCCTCGCGCAGCAGCGCCACGCACGCGGGCGAGAGGCGCAGCAGCCTCAGCTTGTTCGCCACCGCGCTCTGCGACTTGCCCAGCCTCTCCGCCGCCTGCTCCTGCGACAGGCCGTAGACCGCGATGAGCTTTGCGATGGCAGCAGCCTCCTCCATGTAGTGCAGGTCCTGCCGCTGCAAATTTTCGATCAGCGAGAGCAGCGCCGACTGCTCCTCGTCCGACCGCACCGCGAGGCACGGCACCTCCCGCAGACCCGCGAGCTTCGCCGCCCGCAGCCGCCGCTCTCCTGCGATCAGCTCGTAGCCGTCCTCCCCGCGCCGCACGGTCAGCGGCTGCAAAATGCCGTAGCGCCCGATGCTCTCCGCCAGCTCGCGCAGCGCCTCCGGCTCAAAGTATTTCCGCGGCTGATCGGGATTCGCGCGGATCTCGTCCACGCTCAGATACAGCACGCGCCGGCCCGTCCACATTCCCTTGTGCATGATCTCCATGGCGTCCCCTCCTATCGCGGTCTCCCCCGCATCCTTGTCCCCATTCTAAAAGCGGCGGCACGCAAAGCCGCACGAATTTTGTCAGGGAATCGGGAAAATTTTCATTTCCCCGATCTTCCTATTTACGAATCGCTCCGCTTCGTGTAAAATAAAAGGACTTATGATCGAACGAAGGGAGGCGCGCTATGGCCGGCTATGTTCTGCACCTGAGCGAGCAGGAGAATATCACCCTGTCCGCCGCCGTGACGCGCCGCCTGATCGACGGCGGGGACGGCGACGCCGCCCTGCTCTACCTGTGCCTGCTCAAAAACCGCGGCAGCGCCTCCCCCGAAACGCTCCGCGCCGAGCTCAAATGGGACGAGGCGCGCCGCTCGCGCGCCGAGGCCGCCCTTGCCCGCATGGGACTCGTCAGCGCCCCGAAGCCGGAGGAGCCCACTCCCTCGCCCGTCCCCGCGCCCTCTGCCGAGCGCCCCGCCTATTCGCGCGAGGACGTCGCCCGCAAGTTAGAGCAGGATGCGAGCTTTTCCGCGCTTCTGCGCGAGGTCGAGCGCAAGCTCGGCCCGCTCTCCACACCGTCCGTCGGCAAGCTCCTCGGGCTTTACGAGGACCTCGGCCTGCCCGCCGACGTGCTCTTTCTCCTCGTCAACCACTGCATCGCCCGCCACGCCGCGCAGTACGGCGCGGGGCGGCTGCCCACCATGCGCCGGATCGAGCAGGAGGGCTACGTCTGGGCGAGAAAGGGCCTCCTTTCCTCGACCAGCGCAAACGACTACCTCAACGCCCTCCACGCGCGCGAGCAGAAGTACCCCGCCTACATGGCAGTCCTTCAGCTCGGCGAACGCAAGCCCTCCCCGAGCGAGGAGAAATACCTCGCCGCTTGGGTGGACATGGGCTTCCCCGCCGAGACCGTCGCCCTCGCGTATGATAAGACCGTCCTGCGCTGCCATGAATTCAAGTGGGCGTACTGCAACGGCATCCTGAAGCGCTGGCACGAAAAGGGGCTCCACACCCCCGCGGAGACCGCGGCGGAAAACGCCGCGCCGAAAAAAGAAGAAAAACCGTCCGGCGGCAAGAACGACTGGATGAAGCAATACCTGTAAGGGAGGGGATCTCATGTCCTACGACGGAAAGCTCATGCGCCGCGCGATGGTCCGCTTTGAGGAGGCGAAGCAGCGCCGCGCCGACGCACTGCACGCGCGCGAGCGCGCGGTCTATGCCGCCGTCCCCCGCATCGCGGAGATCGACGCCGCCCTGCGCGAGACCATGTCCAAGCTCATTTCCTCCGCCCTGCGCCGCGGCACGGACCCCCGTCCCGCCATCGAGGCGCTCAAGGAGGAAAACCTCGCCCTCCAGCGCGAGCGCGCCGAGCTGCTCGTCGCCCACGGCTATCCCGCCGACTACCTCGAGGATAAGCCCAACTGTCCCCTCTGCGGCGACACCGGCTGGCGCGGCAGCGAGGTCTGCTCCTGCCTGAACGACTACTATGCCCGCGTCCAGCTCGAGGAGCTCTCCCGGCTCCTCGACCTCGGCACGCAGAGCTTCGAGACCTTCTCCTTTGACGTCTACTCCCCCTACGCCCCCCTTGATCAGGACATTTCCCCCCGCTCGAACATGGAACGCATCTACGACGCCTGCCGCGACTATGCCTACGAATTTTCCCCCCGCAGCGGCAATCTTCTGCTCTCGGGCGATCCCGGGCTGGGCAAGACCTTCCTCTCCGCCTGCATTGCACGCGTCGTGAGCGAAACGGGCCACTCCGTTGTCTACGACACCGCCGCCCACATCTTCGAGCGCTTCGAGGCGCAGAAATTCTCCCGCGACGAGACCGGCGGCGCGGACGAGGACGTCTCCCGCCTTCTCCGCTGCGACCTGCTCATCATCGACGATCTCGGCACCGAGCTGACCACCGAGTTCGTCCGCAGCGCCTTCTACCAGATCGTCAACACGCGTCTGATGACGAACAAAAAGACCATCATCTCCACCAACCTCTCCCCCGCCGAGCTCTCGCGCCGCTACGGCGCGAACATCCTCTCGCGCATCGAGGGCGCCTACCGCATCCTCCCCTTCTTCGGCGACGATATCCGCAAGCAGAAAAAGTAAAGCACACGCAAAGAAGCGGCCTCCCCTGCGGGAGACCGCTTCCGTCTTTTACTGGATGAGCATATTTTCGCCCACGACCGCCTTCGCCTCGTCCACCGAGGTGAAGTAGGCGTTGAGGATCTGCACCGCGGTCGAGGCCAGCGCGCCGCCGCTGCCGCCCTTTTCGATCACCACCGCCAGCGCGATCTGCGGATCGTCGTAGGGCGCGAACGCCACGAACACGCCGTTGCTGACCTTGCCGCCGGTCTGCGCCGTGCCGGTCTTGGCGGCGGCGTCCACCACGCAGTCCTTGAAATAATACGCCACGCTGCCCGACACGACCAGGTCGCGCATTCCCTGCAAGACCGCCTGCAAATTCTCCGGCTCGATGTCGATGATCTCCGCCGGCGGCTCGTCGTACACGTCGACGAGCTCGGCGCTGTCGTAGGTCCGCACCTCCTTGAGCAGATGCGCGTTGTACCGCGTCCCGCCGCCCGCGAGCGTCGCAACGTAGTTCGCAAGCTGCAAAGGCGTGAAGAGCGAGTACGACTGGCCGATGGCGGCGGTCAGCGTCTGACCGTCCGTCCAGTAATGTCCGTCGAGCGAGTTGACGTAGTCCGGCGTGGTCATCACGCCGATCTTCTCCGGGATCTCGATGCCCGTCGGCTCACCGAGACCGAAGGCCGAGGCATAGCGCGCGATCGTGGAGATGCCCGTCCTGCGTCCGATGTCATAGAAGAAATAGTTGCACGACACCTTGATGGCCTCGGTCACGTCGATGCGCCCGTGCGTGCCGCCGTTCTGGTTGTAGAGCCAGCATTTGTAAGCCCAGTCGCCGTAGTGATACACGCCCTTCGTCAGAATGGTGGACTTCGGCGTGATGATGCCGGTCTCCAGCGCCGCGATGGCCGTCACCGGCTTGAAGGTCGAGCCGGGCGCGTAGGTGCCCTGCGTCGCGCGGTTCCAGAACGGCTGGAGCGGATCGGTGTTGTTCTCCGTGTAATCCTCGTTGAAGGTCTTGAGCGAGAAGGTCGGGTACGACGCGAGCGAGAGCACCTCGCCCGTGCCGACCTGCACCACCGCCGCGGCCGCGCCGCGGTCGGTGTCGTCCTCCGCCGTCATGCTCTCCACTGTCTCGGCGAGAATGCGCTCCACATCCTCCTGAAAGTCGATGTCCAGCGTCAGCGCGACCGTATTGCCCGGTTCCGGCTCGACGGAGTAGATCTCCCCCGTCACCTTGCCCGCCGTATTGGTCTCCACGATGCGCCGCCCGTTCCTGCCGCGCAGATAGTCCTCGAAGGCCAGCTCCACGCCGTCGTAGCCGACGTAGGCGTTCATCGCGTAGCCCTTTTCCTTGTATTCGTTCCACTTCTCGCGCGGGATCTTCGTGACGCGGCCGAGAATGTGCGCCGCCGCGTCGGTCTGGTACTCGCGCACGGACGAGGTGCCGATGTGGATGGGCGCATACGCGCCGTCCTTCAGCTCCGCGATCAGCTCCACGGAAATGTCCGACGCGATGGCCGCCGTCGAGAGCTGGTTGAGCTTCGTCACCGCGAGGCAGTAGCGCAGGCCGACGAGCTTGCGTGCCTCCGTGTCGGTCAGATCCTCATCCGCCTTGAACTCCGTGCGCAGCCGCGAGAGCAGCGCCTCGGGGCTCAGCGGCGGGTCGGTGTCGGTCGTCAGCGCGTCCTCGTCCGCCCACTTCTTGCTCACAAGGTAGCTGTTGAGCGTCGTGTGCGAGCCGGAGACGGAAAAATCATAGGCGAACGGCGCGCCCGCCGTCAGCGGCAGCGTGTCCTCCCAGACGATCCCCCGGTTTTCCAGCAGCTCGATGAGCCGCAGCAGCTCCTTGTTGAGCGCCGCGTCGTCCGACGGCACGAGCGAAGCGTCCAGCTCGAGCGTATACACGCTCCGGTTCGTCACCAGCGCCTTGCCGTTCCGGTCGGTCAGGATGCCGCGCGAGGTCACCACCGTCTCGCTCTTCGTGTTCGCGCGGATGGACCGCGCGCGGTACTCCGCGCCGTGTACGATCTGCGCGTCAAAGAGCGTCACGAAATACGCCGCCAGCACCAGCGAGAAGAGCACGCCGATCGCGAGCAGGCGTCGGCTGAATTGCTTTTTGTCGTCCACGGCAGGCCCTCCCTTCGCGGTTCTTTGCCGTTGTTACAGGGTAAATTTCCGATGCAGGAACGCCAGCACCGGGTGGCATACGATCAGCAGCGGCAGCGAGAGCGCCAGCTCCTGCACCGCGCGCAGCGCGATGGCAGACAGCTCCGAGCGTCCGCCGGCGAGCAGCGTGACCGCCGTGATGAGGTCCACGAGCACGAATGCCGCCGTGCTCACCGCCAGCGAGCACAGGATGCCCGGCTGCAGCACGCTCCTCGCGATGAGCGCCGCGAGCAGCGCCGTGAGCGGGAACGCGATCGTGTACAGGCACGGCAGCGGGGCGGTCAGCGCCAGGTCGCACAGCACGCCGAACGCCAGCGCGAACACAAAGCCCTCCAGCCGGTCCTCCATCGACGCGAGCACCGCCGGCAGCAGAGGCGGCAGAAAGGGCGCGATGCCCCACACGCGCAGGTGGGCAAGCGTCAGCTCATGCCCAAAGAGCAGCAGCAGACACGCAAGCGCGTAAGCGGTCCATTTGACCGCCGTATCACGCGTGGTCGACGGCGACATGGCAGCGCCTCCCTTCCGAAAAATGCTTCACCGTCAGTCGACGATGTCAAAATCCTTGATGATGAATACCTCGCTCAGCTCGCCGAGCCGCGCCGCAGGCGCAAGCACCGCGTACTGCGCCAGTCCGTCGTCGCCCGTCCGCACAGACTCCACCGTCCCGATGACCAGCCCGCCCGGGTAGAACCCACCGAGGCCCGAGGTCGTCACCACATCGCCCGAGAGCAGCTGCGCGTCGGCGGAAAGATAGCTCAGCTTGAGCTTTCCCTCGCCCATCAGCGCCAGATCGCCCTCCGCGACCGCGACCTCCTGCGTGCGGAACACCCGCGCGCCCAGCTCCGTGTCGGTGTCGATCACCGTCAGCACCGTGCACCAGTTGTAGCCCACCGCGGACACCACGCCCACCAGGTCGCCCTCGGCGGACACCACGCAGTCGTTTTTCTCCACGCCGTGCGCCGTGCCGCGGTTGAGCGTCAGCGCGCTCGTCCAGTTCGTGCTCTCGCGGTCGATGACCGCCGCGGACTCGAAGGTCAGGTCACGCCGCTGCTCCCGCAGCTCCAGCAGCTCGCGCAGCAGCGCGTTCTCCTCGCGGTCGGCCTCGGCCTGCCGCGCGTCGCGCTCCAGCTCCGCCACGCGCTCACGCAGCGCCTCGTTTTCCGCTATGAGGTCTGAGTAGTCCTTATAATAGCGCTGCTTGTCCTCCGCCCACGTCGCCACCGCCGTGACCGCCGAGCGGAACGGATAGGTCAGCACGCCCACCGCATTCTGCAAAAAGCCCGACGTCGCGCTCACAAAGCTCAGCACGCTGATGAGCACCGCGCAGACGGTCGTAATAATGAGCAGCCGCAGGCCGTATTTTTCCAGAAATTCGCGCAAAGCGCAGCCCTCCCTTCGGGGGTCGTTATTTTAGAAGAAGCGCACGCCGAAATGCTTCGTCAGGCATTGCCCCAGCTTCTCCACCGGCAGTCCCATGACGTTGTAGAAGTCGCCGTCGATGCGCTCGACGAGCAGCGCGCCCAGGCTCTGCACGCCGTAAGCGCCCGCCTTGTCCATCGGCTCGCCGGTGGCGATGTAGGCGCGCAGCTCCTCCTCCGTGCAGGGTCGGAAGTACACGTCCGTCGATACCGTAAAGGCTTCCGCCTTGCCGCCCTGCCGCACCGTCACGCCCGTGCAGACCGTGTGGCGGTTTCCCGCCAGCTCCGTGAGCATCCGCAGCGCGTCCGCCTCGTCGCGCGGCTTGCCGAGCCGGTCATTCTCCAAAAACACCATCGTGTCCGCCGTGATGAGAATATCCTCCGGCCCGACCAGCGGCGCCGCCGCATCGGATTTCAGGCGCGCGATGTGTGCGACGATCTCCTGCGGCGCAAGCCCCTCGGGATAGGTCTCCTCCACGTCGGGAACGACCACGGAAAAATCGGTGATGCCCATGCGCCGCAGCAGCTCATGGCGGCGCGGCGACTTGGAAGCCAGCACGATATGCGGCATGATCTCAGTCCTCTTTTCAATACAAATCGTAATATCACGCAGAAAAACTACGTTTCGTTTTCATTTTTACTCCACGCCGCGGTAGAAAAGCCCGCGCGTGATGTCCTTGGGCGTGTATTCCTCCCGCCCCTTGTAGGCCCGCAGCACGCGCACGCACTCCTCCGCCGACTCGGTCGTAAAGCGCAGCCGCGCGTAGGTCAAACCGATTTTCCGGTACTCCGGCTTGTCTGCCAGCCACAGCGTCTTGCCGTTCTGGAGCTCACTCCGGCAGCCGTAGGCGTGCAGCACCGGGAACCGCTCACCCACGCGGTCGGTCAGCTCCGGCGCTCCGGCGCACGCGCTGTCCGCGCAGACGGTGCCGCAGCGCCCCTTAAAGCGCCGGCAGCCGAACTCGTTCGCCACGATGCAGTTTTCCGTGATCATCAGCGGCAGCCGCCCGTAGACGATGGCCTCGCAGGGGATGCACTTGCTGATGTCCCGCAGCTGCTCGTGCCGCAGCTCGAACGACAGCGTCGCGCCCGATAGCCCCTGCTCCTTCAAAAACCGCAGCGCCGCGGAGTTGAACACATTCAGCCCGAAGTCCCCGCGCAGCTCCATATCCAGCCCGCGCACGAGCGCGAAATGTCCCAGATTCCCCAGCACCGCGCACTCCGCGCCACGCTCCTTCGCCGTGCGAAGCTGTTCGCGCAGACCTTCCTCGTCCGCCGTCCGCCACACGCGCGGCAGCACGGCGGCAAATTTCGTCCGCCCACGGTATTTCTCCACCTCGACCGACGGCAGCAGCTCCAGCGGCACATACACCGTTTCCACGCCCTCGTTCACCAGCGCATCGGTAAGCTGCTCAGCGCGATAGACGGACACCGTAAAGCGCGGCGGCTCCGTCGGGTTTTTGATCCTCTCAGCCGGGACAAACGTCCCCTCGCGCCGCTCGGGTATCTCCGTCCGCATCGCCTCCAGCGCCGCGAGCGCGTCGCGCCGCAGCGCGTTGAGCGCGCTCGCCGGAACGGACAACCCGTCCTCCGCTGTCACCGCACAGTCCGGCACCGTGAACGCCGTCCCGCCGGTCTTGCGCAGACGGGCCTCGACCTCCTCGGCTGTCACCGCGCGGCTTCGCGCCACCTCCGGCGCGACTCCCGTGACCGTGACGCAATGCCCGTCGCCGTCCCCGGCGGTCAGCACCATCGGCTCGCCCAAGCGAAGCGCCGCGCGGAAGCGCACCGGCACGAGCCGCATATCCTCTTTTTCATAGGCCGCCCGCAGCGTGCCGAACCATTCCTCCGGCCACCGCGCAGTTTCCGGGCGAACGCCAAACATTTCCTTCCCGCGCCGGCCGCGGTAATAGCCGTCCGTGAACCCGTCGCGCGAGAACGCCAGCGCGAGCTTTTTCTGCTCGTCCGCCGTCGGTGCGCGGTGCTCGCGCAGCAGCGCGGCATAGATGCCCGTCACCGCCGCCACATACTCGGGCCGCTTCATGCGCCCTTCGAGCTTCAGGCAAGCCACGCCCATCTCCGCCATCTCGCCGGCATACGCCGCGAGGTTCGCGTCCTTGAGCGACAGCGGATTCGCGTCCGCCCTCCCGTGCCAGCCATAGCGCAAGCGGCAGGGCTGCGCGCACGCGCCGCGGTTGCCGCTCCGCCCGCCGATCACCGCGGACATCTCGCACATTCCCGAATAGCACATACAAAGCGCCCCGTGCGCAAAGGTCTCGATCTCGATCGGCGCGCGCTCCGCGATCTCGCGGATCTCCTCGCCCGACAGCTCCCGCGCCAGCACTGCGCGCGTCATGCCGAGCCGCGCCGCCTCCTCCACACCCGAGAGCGTGTGCAGCGCCATCTGTGTGCTCGCGTGCAGCGGCACATCGGGGATCACCGCGCACAGCGTCTCGTAAACGCCCCAGTCCTGCACCAATATCGCGTCCACGCCGTATTCGCTCGCCCGCCGCGCCGTCTCGGCGAGCGCGGGCAGCTCGCGGTCGGTCACGAGCGTGTTGAGTGTCAGATAGACCTTCACGCCCCGCAAATGGCAATAACGCACCGCCGCCAGAAATTCCTCATCGCTGAAGTTTCTGGCGCTGCGGCGCGCGTTGAAGCTGCCAAAGCCCATATACACGGCGTCCGCGCCGTTCTGCACGGCGGCGACCAGCGCCTCGCGTCCGCCCGCGGGAGAGAGCAGCTCCGTCATTATTTCCTGTTCTGCAATTTGAACAGCTCGCGCTTGAGCTCGCTGACCTCGTTCTTCGCCTGCGCGGCGTCGTCGATGTACTGCTTGAGCTGGCGGCGCAGCGCCTCGCTGGCCTCGCGCTCCTTGAAGAGCTCGTCGGCAATGTTCGCCGCGGCGAGCACGGCGGCGTCGGTGCGTCCCACCTTCGCGCCGGTGAGCATTTCGTCCATCTTCGTGCCGACGTAAGCGCCGACCTTCTGCATATAAGAGGGGGCCTCCTCGGCGACAAAGGTATACTCCTCGCCGCAGATGCTGACGGTAACGCGGTTTTCCATCGTTATGATCTCCTTTCTCTTCCCCGGGAGCAGACGTAATAATACAGTTTTTAATATAACACAAAGTGTATTGGGATAAAAGAGGGATTTTAAAAATTTACAATTTTTGCCGCCGAGGGCGGCAGGGGCTTGCCGCACGAAGCGCGGCGCTTGTCAAAGGGGGTATTCTCTTCAACCAAGAGAATACCCCCTTTGGAACCCCCAGAGACAACGAGGGGACACCCCTCGACCCCGCATTGTCTGTCCCTGCAAGGAATCACTGCACGCGCTGCGCAAAGAACTGCCCGCGGTTTCCTGTTGCCGCTTTCGATCTGGTCTGCGCCTATGTCCGCTCAGCCGCTGCTGCGGCGGGGTTACGGAGACGTTTTATTCCGTCGCTTTTGGGTAAACCTGCACGGTTATATAAAATTCGCTCTCCGGCGGCAGCGTCTCGCCGGTCGACTGCTCATACCGCTCACAGGCTGTCGTATCCGCGGCATACATTTTCTTTCTGCACCGCGCAACACAATGCCCATAATCAAGTGCCATATACCGCCCCGACGATATCACATAGTGCTGCCGAAAAAATTTGCAGTCCCCACAGTCCATGCACGTTTCTCCGTTTTTCCATAAGTGTTATCGTTACAATAACACTTCGTTTGTGGAAAGTCAACCTTTCTTTCGTTAAAATGTTTGCATCATGCTAAAGGAGTGTTATCATGGCAACGGACAAGATCCAGACCGGCATACGCTTTCACGAAGAGATGCTCAAGAAGATCACCTACATCGCGAAAAAGAACCACCGTTCCCTCAACGCCCAGCTCGAGCATCTGACGCAGGAGTGCATTGACGCCTACGAGCAGCAGCACGGCAAGATCAACACGGAGGAATGATCCCTGCACATCCCACCGAACCCCCGCCGCAGCAGCGGCTGAGCGGACATAGACGCACGCCAGATCGAAAGCGGCAGAAAGCGCGGCTGTGCCGCGCCGATACACTCACATACGGCTGCTGAACGGTAATTTGACCGCCGCAGTTCGGGGGGCAAGGGGCGACAGCCCCTTGCGTTCTCTTGGGGTCGCGCAGGGGCGGTTCTCTTTCGGAAAGAGAATCGCCCTTGCGAAATGTGCCGCACAAAGTGCGGCGAGTTCCGCCGCCCTCGGCGGCAAAAAAGGAGCAACACCATGTCCATTCTCTTTGATCCCCGCGACGCGCGCTGCAAGTCCCCCTTCGGCGCGGTCACGACCTTCGCCGCGGTGGACTTCACCTTCTACCCGCGCGGGTACGCCGTCACCGGCTGCACGCTGCTCGCCCACCACGAGTTCTCCGACCGCTGGACGGAGACCGAGCTCCTCCCCACCACGGACGAGGATGGCGCCCCCGCCTTTTCCGGCACCTTCTTCGCTCCCTCGCAGCCGGAGCTGATCTGGTATCACTTCCGCCTGCGCTGGGCGGACGGCGGCGAGAGCTGCTATGGCAAGGACGGCTTCCAAAGCTGGGATAAGGTAACACCCTGGCAGCTGACCGTCTACGATGGCCGCGCCAAAACGCCCGGCTGGTTCGGCCGCGGCGTCACCTATCAAATTTTTCCCGACCGCTTTTACCGCGCAAGGACGCGCAGCGTGGACGGTCTGATCGGCTGCCGCACGCTTCACGAGCGCTGGGACGAAACGCCGCTCTGCGGCCCCAACGAGCGCGGCGACTACTGCGAGGACTTCTTCGGCGGCGACCTCGCCGGCATCACGGAAAAGCTCGACTACCTCGCCTCGCTCCACGTCACCACGCTCTACCTCAACCCGATCTTCGAGGCCGCCTCCAACCATCGCTACGATACCGCCGACTACGAAACGGTCGACCCGCTCCTCGGCGACGAGCAGGACTTCCGCACCCTCTGCACGGAGGCAGAAAAGCGCGGCATCCGCGTCATGCTCGACGGCGTATTCAACCACACCGGCGCAAAAAGCCGCTACTTCAACGCCGACGGCTTCTACCCCGCGCCCGGCGCGGCGCAGGGCCCCGTCTCCCCCTACTATTCGTGGTACAGCTTCCACCCCTTCCCCACGGACTACGATGCCTGGTGGGGCATCAAGAATCTGCCCGCTGTGAACGAGCGGAACGAAAGTTATGTCAACTACATCATCACCGGTGAGAACTCCATCGTCCGCCGCTGGCTCCGCGCGGGCGCGAGCGCGTGGCGGCTCGACGTCGCCGACGAGCTGCCCGACGAATTTATCTTCGCCATCCGCGCCGTCATGCAGCAGGACTTCCCCGACGCCTACCTTCTCGGCGAGGTGTGGGAGGACGGCACCACCAAGGTCGCCTACTCCAAGCGTCGCCGCTACCTGCTCGGCGGCGGACTGCACGGCCTGATGAACTATCCCTTCCGCACCGCGCTGCTGTCCTATCTTGCCGGCACGTCCGGCGCGGAGGACTTCCGCGACGCGATGGAGGCCATCCGTGAGAACTACCCCTCCCCCGCCTTCTACGGCGCGATGAACTTTCTCTCCACGCACGACACGCCGCGCCTGCTGACGCTTCTCGGCTGTGAGCAGACGCCGGCGGACCGCGATGCGCGCGCGCACTACCGCCTCTCCCCCGCCGAGCGCGAGCGCGGCACGGCGCTGCTCAAGCTCGCCGCGCTGGTGCTTTACGCCTTCCCCGGCTCGCCCACGGTCTACTACGGCGACGAGGCCGGCATGGAGGGCTTTGAGGACCCGTTCAACCGCCGCACCTACCCATGGGGGCATGAGGATACCACGCTGCTCGATTGGTTCCGCACGCTCGGCAGGCTCCGCGCCGAACGGGAGTCGCTGCAAAGCGGCGACATCACCTATCCCCTTGCTGCGGGCCGCGTGCTCTGCTTTGCCCGCCGCGCGGGCGATGAGGTCTCCCTCTGCGCCGTCAACGCCGGCGCGGAAAGCGCCTCGGTCGACCTGCCGTGGGCAGCGCCGCTTGCGCACGACGCGCTCAGCGGCCAGTCGTTTTTGGCCGAAGGCGGTCGGCTGCATATCACCCTCGCCCCCTACGACGCTCTGCTGCTGACGGAGTAGCTCGCCTTCTCCCGTTCGGTTCTCCGTGCTGCCGCTTATTTGCGCTCTGCCGATTCTTTTCCGCTGAATTGCGCGGCGCAGTCTCAAAATGTTTCACGTGAAACATTTTGCCTCGCTTTACACTTTGGTCATTGCCCTCATTTTACGAGGAGTGATGTTTCACGTGAAACATCACTCCCCGTTTTTGCATATCGCGCAGAAATTTCGTGCAAAATTTTTTCTCTTTCCGGTTGAAATCAGTCTGATTTGTGCTATACTGTTTTCTACTATACTTGAAGGGCCGGGATCAAGCCGTTCCGGCAGAAGGCGGGTGTCGTTTTTGGCAAAAATCATAGCGATCGTCAATCAAAAGGGCGGTGTCGGCAAGACGACCACCTGCGTCAATCTGACCGCCGTGCTGCGCGAGCGCGGCAAGCGCGTGCTGCTGTGCGACTTTGACCCGCAGGCGAACTCCACCTCCGGCATGGGCGTGGACAAGACCGTGTCGCAGGGCGTCTACGACGTACTCATCAACGGCGCGGATGTGAAGTCCGCCGTCGTCGCCACGCGCTACGGCGACGTGCTGCCCTCCTCCAAGGCGCTGGCCGGCGCGGGCATTGAGATGATCGACCTGCCGGACCGCCAGTTCCGGCTCAAGCAGGCGCTCGACGTTCTCGCCCCCGACTACGACTACATTCTCATCGACTGCCCGCCCTCACTCGAGCTGCTGACGCTCAACGCGCTGTGCGCGGCGGACTCCCTGCTCGTGCCCGTGCAGGGCGAGTATTACGCGCTCGAGGGCCTTTCCGATCTGATGAACACCGTGCGCATCGTGCGCCGCAGCATGAACCCGCGGCTGGAGCTGGAGGGCGTGCTGCTGACGATGTTCGACGGGCGCACCAACCTCGCCATGCAGGTCGCCGAGGAGGTCAAGCGCTACTTCCCCGGCAAGGTGTATGCGACGGTCATTCCGCGCAACGTGCGCCTTTCCGAGGCGCCGAGCCACGGTAAGCCCATCAACGCCTACGACCGCACCTCCCGCGGCGCGGAGGCCTACGGCGCCTTCGCCGACGAGTTCCTGAAGAAGAACGGCTGAGCGGCGGCACGGGCAAAAGCAGTCGGATACGGCTCCGCTTCGCAGCAGCCCAACCTTATTAAAAAGACAGCCGTGGGCGGGACGCCCGGGCTGTTCCGATCATCGCACCCCGACAGAAAGGAGAATTTTCATGGCAAACGCAAACCGCGGCCTCGGCCGTGGGCTTGGCGCGCTGCTCGGCGACGCCGCCTTGCAGACCGAAAGCGCCGACAGCCTCTACCTCCCCATTTCGCAGGTGGAGAGCTGCGCCGGTCAGCCGCGCAAGCATTTTGACGACGCCGCGCTCGCCGATTTGGCGGACTCCATCCGCGAACACGGCATCATTCAGCCCCTGACCGTGCGCAAGCTCGCCTCGGGCTACTATCAGATCATTGCCGGCGAACGCCGCTGGCGGGCTGCGAGGCTCGCCGGTCTGACGCAGGTGCCCGCCATCGTCATCGAGGCGGACGACCGCAAGGCGATGGAGCTGGCGCTCATTGAAAACCTGCAGCGCGAGGATCTGAACCCCATCGAAGAGGCTGAGGGCTACAAAACGCTCATTGAGACCTATCACATGACGCAGGAGGACGCCGCCGCGACGGTCGGCAAGTCGCGCCCCGCCGTCGCCAACGCCATGCGCCTGCTCACGCTGGACGAAAGCGTGCGCGAGGCGGTGAAGGACGGCAGGCTGTCCGCGGGCCACGCCCGCGCACTGCTCCCCCTCCCTGCCGCCAGGCAGCGCGAGGCCGCGGAGACCATTGCAGCGCAGGGACTGAGCGTCCGCCAGACTGAGGCGCTCGTCAAGCGCCTGACGACGGAAAAGAAGGAGCGCGAGCCGTCCATCGAGGAGATCACACACAAGCTGCACGCCCACATCGCGGAGGAGGAGCTGGCCCAGTCGCTCGGCCGCGGCGTGAAGATCGTGGCAGGCCGCAAGAAGGGCCGCATCGAGCTGGACTATTACGACATGGACGACCTGAACGATCTGCTCGACGCGCTCGGCACCCTGCAGCAGCGCAAAAACGGAGGAACCAAAAAGTGACCGATTTCATTCACGAAGCACCGCCGCCGGAGAACCCGAAGCCGGCGGCTCCCGAAAAGCCGACCAGTGAAAAGGAGCGGCAGAAGCGCGTTTACGCTTACATTGCCGTGCTGTTCACCGTCGCCTTCATCCTTATCCTGTGGTCGTTTTTAGCGAACCACCGCTCGAACCAGCAGGTCATCGACCAGCTCAAGGGCAGCACGAGCATGATGCAGTCTACGCTCGAACAGAACGCCAAGCTGGAGGCCGAGGTCAAGGCGCTGGAAACGCAGGTCGTGGAGCTGGAGCAGACGCTCGCCGAAACCGAAGACGCGCTGAGCGCGGCGCAGGAAGAGACGGAAAAGTACCGTGCGCTCTACGAGGAGCTTGCCGGCGAGGAAAGCGGAACGCCCTGACGGCAAGCCGCGCTTCACCGGTATACGCGCCCTTTCATACGATATTATGATAGCGAGGTAGAAAATCATGCTGGATATTCGATTTATTCGTGAAAACCCCGAGCTTGTGCGGGAAAACATCAAGAAAAAGTTTCAGGACGCCAAGCTCCCCCTCGTGGACGAGGTACTGGAGCTGGACGAGAAGAAGCGCGCCGCCATCACCGAGGCGAGCGAGCTGCGCGCCCAGCGCAACACGCTGAGCAAGCAGGTCGGTATGCTGATGGGACAGGCCAAGAAGGACCCGAGCAAGCTCGAGGAGGCCGAGGCCATCAAGGCCAAGGTCAAGGCGCAGGCGGAGCGTTTGGCGGAGCTGGAAAAGTTAGAGGTCGAGTACGAGGAGAAGCTGCACCAGGATATGCTGCAGATCCCGAACATCATCGACCCCAGCGTGCCCATCGGCCCCGACGACAGCTATAACGTCGAGGTGCAGCGCTTCGGCGAGCCGAAGACGCCGGATTTTGAAATTCCCTACCACACGGAGATCATGGAGCGCTTTGACGGCGTGGACATGGACGCCGCGGGCCGCGTGTCCGGCGCGGGCTTCTACTACCTGCTCGGCGACATCGCGCGGCTGCACGAGGGCGTGCTCGCCTACGCGCGCGACTTTATGATCGACAAGGGCTTTACGTTCTGCATCCCGCCGTTCATGATCCACGGCAACGTGGTCGAGGGCGTGATGAGCCAAACCGACATGGACGCGATGATGTACAAGATCGAGGGCGAGGACCTCTATCTGATCGGCACGAGCGAGCACTCGATGGTCGGCCGCTTCATCGGCGAGATCCTGCCCGAGGAGAGCCTGCCGCAGACGCTGACCTCCTACTCCCCCTGTTTCCGCAAGGAGAAGGGCTCCCACGGCATCGAGGAGCGCGGCGTGTACCGCATCCACCAGTTTGAAAAGCAGGAAATGATCGTGGTCTGCAAGCCCGAGGACAGCATGAAGTGGTACGAGCAGATGTGGAAGTGGAGCGTGGAGCTGTTCCGCAGCATGGACATTCCCGTGCGCCAGCTCGAGTGCTGCTCCGGCGACCTCGCCGATCTGAAGGTCAAGAGCTGCGACATCGAGGCGTGGAGCCCGCGCCAGCAGAAGTATTTCGAGGTGTGCTCCTGCTCCAACCTCGGCGACGCGCAGGCGCGGCGGCTCAGGATCCGCGTCAAGGGCGCGGACGGCAGGATGTATCTGCCCCACACGCTCAACAACACCGTGGTCGCGCCGCCGCGTATGCTCATCGCGTTCCTGGAGAACAATTTGCAGGCCGACGGCAGCGTGCTCATTCCCGAGGTCCTGCGCCCCTACATGGGCGGCAAGGACAAGCTGGTGCCGAAGCATTGATTTTTGATAACAATTCGTAGTATTTCAATAATAAAATACTATTCGTTTTCAAAACAGGCAAAGGAGACTTCTTATGAAGAAGTTTATGGAAGAATTCAAGGCGTTTGCCATGCGCGGCAACGTGCTGGATATGGCCGTCGGCGTCGTCATCGGCGGCGCGTTCGGCAAGATCACGACCTCGCTGGTGAACGATATTATCATGCCGCTCGTCTCCATTCTCACCGGCGGCGTGGACTTCTCCGCGTGGAAATGGGTGCTCAAGGAGGCCGTGATGGAGGGCAGCGAGGTCGTTGACCCCGAGATCGCCGTCAACTTCGGCAATCTGATCTCCGTCATTCTGGACTTCATCATCATCGCATTCGCTGTGTTCTGCATGGTCAAGGCCATCAACAAGATGCACGACAAGCTCTCCAAGCCCGAGCCGGAGGCCGAACCGGAGGCTGAGGAAGATCCGGAGCCGACGAAGGAGGAGCTGCTGCTCGCCGAGATCCGCGACCTTTTGAAGGAGCAGAGCAAATGACCGCGCTGCTGCGCGAGGGACTGCGGGAGCTGGGGCTGGACGAGAGCCGGGCGGAGACGCTTGAGCGCTTCGCCGCGCTGCTGCTAGAAAAGAACGAGGTGATGAACCTCACCGCCATCACGGAGCCGGAGGCCGTCGCGCAGCTGCATCTGCTCGACAGCGCGGCGCTGACACGGTTCGTTGACCTCTCGGGGAAAACGGTGGTGGACGTCGGCACGGGCGCGGGCTTCCCGGGGATGCCGCTGCGTATTCTCAAGGACGACTTCGATCTGACGCTGCTCGACAGCCTCGGCAAGCGCATCGCATGGCTCGACGAGGTCTGCGGTACGCTGGGGCTGAAGCGCGTGGAATGCGTTCACGCGCGGGCGGAGGAATTTGCCGCCGGACATCGGGAAAGCTATGACCTTGCGGTGTCGCGCGCCGTCGCGCAGCTCAATGTGCTCTGCGAGCTGGCGCTGCCGCTTGTGAAGGTCGGCGGGCAATTCCTCGCGATGAAGAGCGTGGACACCGAGGAGGAGATCGCCGCGGCAAAGGGCGCGATCAAAACGCTCGGCGGAAAAATCGTCAAGGTCGAGGATTACACCATCCCGACGAGCGGGGTCACGCACCGCGTGGTGGCGATCGAGAAGGTCTCCCCTACCCCGCCGAGGTATCCGAGGGCGTTCGCAAAGATCAAAAAGCAGCCGCTGTGAGCGGCTGACGGGAGTTTTCTATGGGACAGGTCATCGCCGTGGTGTCCGGAAAGGGCGGCACGGGAAAAACTTCATTCACCGCGCTCGTCGGGTCGGCGCTCGCCGAGATGGGACACCGGACGCTGTGCCTCGACTGCGATGTGGGTCTGCGGAATCTGGACCTGGCGCTCGGCATGAGTGACAGCGCGCTGATGGACTTCACCGACGTCATTCTCGCGCGCGCGACGCTCGAGCAGGCTGCGGTGCGGCACCCGCGCTGCGACCGGCTGTATCTGCTGACCGCGCCGGTCGGGCTGCACGAGGATATCCGCACGAGCGAGATGAAAAGGCTGCTCGACGAGGTGCGGAGCAAGTTCGACTATTGTCTCATTGACTCCGGCGCGGGGCTGGGCGACGCCTTCCGGCTCGCGACCTGCGCGGCGGACCGCGCGGTGGTGGTCGCGACGACCGATCCCACGAGCCTGCGCGACGCGCAGCGGACCGTGATGGAGCTGCGCGATTACCCGAACGGAAGGCTGCACCTGGTGGTCAACCGCGTGCGTCGCAAACTGCTCAAGGCGCTGAGCAGCAACATCGACGACGCCATCGACGCGGCGGGCCTGCCGCTGCTGGGCGTGATCCCCGAGGACGAGGGCATCCCCATCGCGCTGGGGCGCAATGCCCTGACCGTATTCTCCCGCGAGAGCAGCGCCGAGATCGCCTGCCGCAACATCGCGCGCCGTCTCACCGGCGAGCACGTGCCGCTGATGAAGCTGCCACGGCGATAAAACAGAAAATCATAAATTTACGATAGAAAGGGGCGCGGTTATATGAATATCGCTCTCATGGCACACGACAACAAAAAAGACCTGATGGTGCAGTTCTGCACAGCCTATGCAGGCATCCTCTCCAAGCACACCATCTGCGCGACCAACATTACCGGCAAGATGGTCGCCGAGGCGACGGGTCTGCCCATCCACCTCTTCCTCGCGCGCGTACACGGCGGCGCGGAGCAGATCGGCGCGCGCATCGCCTACAACGAGATCGACATGGTGCTCTTCTTCAACGACCCGCGCGATGAAAAGTCCTGCGAGAGCGTGAGCTATATTTCCCGCCTGTGCGACCAGAATAACATTCCCTTTGCCAGCAATGTGGCGACGGCGGAAATGCTCGTCCTCGGCCTCAGCCGCGGCGACCTCGACTGGCGCGACATCGTGAACCCGAAAACCAAGCCGTTTACGGCGTTATTTTGAATACAAACCGTATTATTTCAGCTTGAAATTACAGATAGGAGTTGTTATTGTCTTATGATGCAGTCCCGTACACACAACTGTAACCAGCTTCGCATCGAGAATGTGGGCGAGAAGGTCAAGCTCGTCGGCTGGATGGAAAACGTCCGCGAGGTCGGCGGCAATCTGGCGTTCGTCGTGCTGCGCGATTTCTACGGCACGACGCAGGTCGTCGTCGAGGACGAGGCCGACCTGAAGGTCATCAAGGGGATCAACAAGGAGAGCACCATCTCCGTCGAGGGCACCGTGCGCGAGCGCGCGAGCAAGAACAGCAAGCAGGCCACCGGCGAGATCGAGGTCGTGCCCGAGAAGATCGAGGTGCTCGGCCGCTGCCGCTACAATTCCCTGCCCTTTGAGATCAACCGCAGCCGCGAGGCCGACGAAACGCAGCGCCTGAAGTACCGCTACCTCGACCTGCGCAATCCCGCGGTGAAGAAGAACATCATCCTGCGCTGCCAGGTGATCGCCGCGCTGCGTCAGGCGATGATGGCGCACGACTTCCTGGAGATCACGACGCCGATTCTGACCGCCTCCTCCCCCGAGGGCGCGCGCGACTATCTCGTGCCCGCGCGCAAGCACCCGGGCAAGTTCTACGCGCTGCCGCAGGCGCCGCAGCAGTTCAAGCAGCTGCTGATGACGAGCGGCTTCGACCGCTACTTCCAGATCGCGCCCTGCTTCCGTGATGAGGACGCGCGCGGCGACCGCTCCCCCGGCGAGTTCTATCAGTTGGATATGGAGATGTCGTTCGCGACGCAGGAGGACGTGTTCGCTATCTGCGAGGACGTGCTGCCCCCCATCTTCGCGAAGTTCGGCACCTATGATATTGCATCCCAGCCGCCGTTCCGCCGCATCGCGTACAACGACGCGCTGGCGGTCTACGGCAGCGACAAGCCCGATCTGCGCATCGACCTGACTGCGACCGACGTGACGGAGCTGTTCGCCGAGAACGAATTTGAGGCGCTGCGCGGTCAGACGGTCAAGGCCGTGCCCATCACGGACTGCAAGCTGACGCGCAAGCAGATCGACAAGCTGCTCGGCGACTGCGAGGTGCAGAGCGGCACGAAGAGCTATTGGTTCAAGGTCGATGAGCACGGCGAGCTCGCCGGCGGCATCGGCAAGTTCGTCGCCCCCATCAAGACCGAGCTGACCGAGAAGCTGGGGCTCAAGCCCGATACGCTGGTCATCGTGTGCGCGGGCAAGCTCGCGACCAAGGCCGTGGGCGTCGCCATCAAGACCTTCGGCCCCGCCTGCGAGGGGCACATGGACAAGGAGCGCTACGAGTTCTGCTGGATCGTCGATTTCCCGATGTACGAGATCGGCGAGGAGAGCGGCGAGCTGGAGTTCTGCCACAACCCGTTCTCGATGCCCAAGGGCGGCATGGAGACGATGCTGGCCGCCGAGCGCGGCGAGCTCGACCCGCTGAGCATCACCGCCGACCAGTACGACCTGGTCTGCAACGGCGTGGAGCTCAGCTCCGGCGCGGTGCGCAACCACGATCCCGAGATCATGATCAAGGCGTTTGAGCTGGTGCGGCTCGGCGAGGACGACGTGAAGGCCAAGTTCCCCGCGATGTACAACGCCTTCTGCTACGGCGCGCCCCCGCACGCCGGCATCGCTCCGGGCGTGGACCGCATGGTGATGCTGCTCGCGGGCGAGGATTCCATCCGTGAGATCATTCCGTTCCCGATGAACAAGAACGCGCAGGACATCATGATGGGCGCGCCGAGCGAGGTCACGCAGAAGCAGCTCGACGAGCTGCACATCGCCGTGACAGCGCACGAGGACGAGTAATACGCGCGCCCAGCGAGCGCAAGCGAGCCGCCGCGAAAGCGGCGTACAAGCGTTTTGCGCAGCAAAACCTTGGCGGAGGCGGAATTTATTTCCGCCGAGCATTGTGATGCGTCAGGGCTCCCAAAACGGCGGCGTCCGTTTTGGGAGGTACGCGCCGAGCGAGGTCACGCAGAAGCAGCTCGACGAGCTGCACATCGCCGTGACAGCGCACGAGGACGAGTAATCTTAATACCGGCCGCGCGATGCGCGGCGCACATATCAAAGGGGCCATTCTCTACCGTAGAGAATGGCCCCTTTGGAACCCCAGGAGAGCGCAAGGGCTACGCCCTTGACCTGCCATTGGAGGTTTTTCTATAGAACAACTGCACGCGCTGCGCAAAGGAGTGCGTGCGGCTTCTTTATCGGCTTTCGATTTGGTCTGCTCCTTGCGGCCGCTGCCGCTCTGCGGCGGGGTTACGAGGCTACTATTGCTCGTCCGTGAAGGTAAAAAGCTCGTTTGGTGTACAATCAAGAAGCTGACAAAGGACCTCGATATTTTCGTATCGAATCGACTTTGTCTGGTTGTTTACCATTTTGCTGAAGTTCTGGTAGCTCATACCGAGCTGCTGATATAACCAATACTTTGTTTTCCCTTTGCGTTCCAAAAGTGCCAGTGCATTTAATGTTACCATATCTCATGCTCCCATTAGCTAATGAATTAGTGCTATTCTAAGGAAGCATTCCTCTTGACATATAGACTAATGCATTAGATAATGTTTACATCAGATATTGGAGGTAACAGGATATGGGGATCTATCAGCTTTGCTATTTGAAAATGCACAGCGGTATGCTGTTTTTGGCCGGACATACGGAGGATAAGGAGAAGGAAACACTGCTAAAGGCGTTGTCTGATGTGATGGACGCGGCCCGCAAGGCGATGGCAGGCAAAAGCTTTGCGCGATCTCCCTATCGCGCTCCCATTGCGGCACTGGCCGCGGGCGCGGCTGCCGCGCTCGCCTATCTGGAGCAGGGGGAACGGAAAAAAATGCGCGAGGAAATCCTGACGGCTTTGAACGCCGCCGCAAAATAATTGTCCGTAACCCCGCCGCAGCAGCGGCTGAGCGGACATAGGCGCAGACCAAATCGAAAGCCGATAAAGAAGCCGCACGCGCTCCTTTGCGCAGCGCGTGCAGTTGTTCTATAGAAAAACCTCCAATGGCAGGTCAAGGACGCAGTCCTTGCGCTCTCTGGGGGTTCCAAAGGGGGTATTCTCTACGGTAGAGAATACCCCCTTTGATATGTGTGCCGCGCGATGCGCGGCGGTTTTTTGATGCAAGCGCTATGAATACGCCGCGACGTGCTCGCGGTAATACTGCACAGCGAGCCAGCTGCGGTAGAAGCTGCGGTCGGTGTCGCTGAGGACGGAGGTCAGGACACCGTCGTGCAGGAAGAGCCCGTTCGTGTGCAGCAGCGGCGAGATGTCCCGCATGGCGCGGGAGAGCTGCATATAGCCGGGGCCGACCCAACCGCACGCGTCGAACAGCCGCGTCATCAGGAAGCAGGGCGAAAAGTCGCCGCCGTCGCCGGTGAAGTCCGCGCCGAGGACCTCCTTCGCCGCGCGGTTCGCCCAGATGAGATAGGGCGTGGCGTAATAGTTCCGGAAGCCGGCAAGCGTGGACGTGTCAAAATCAATGCCCATCTCCTCATAGACCGAGCCGCCGTTGCCCATCCACGGCTTGTGGTCGCCGAAGAGCACGAGCACCACGGGGGTATCGCGCGCGTCCAGCTCCTGCGTCAGGCGGACATATTCGCGGACCGTTTCATTCACGCCGAAGAGGTAGTTGTTGAGAATATTACAGCTCTCCTGCGACCAGCCGCTTGCTTCGGGCGAAACATAGGGAACGGCGCTCTCCGTTTCGGCGTAGGGGCCGTGATTCTGATAGCTCACCGCGAAGGAGAACAGGGGCGAGCCGTCCGCCGCGTCGAGGTCGGCGAGCAGGTAGTCCGCAAGCTGTTGGTCGGAATGCCACATGGCGACGTAGGGGTCGACCAGCTCGCCGAAGCCGTTTTCCGTGAAAACGCTCCGGTCAAAGCCGAGATAGTCGTTCACGCGCTCGCGGTCGTAGAACCAGCTGTAGCCGGGGTGCGCGTAGTGCGCCGCATAGCCCTGCGCCGTGAAGTAGCGGACGTAGGAGCCGACCGCGCCGCGGTATTCGTCGTGCTCGCTCGCGCCGGTGAGGAAGCCCCACTCGGTATCCACGGTGCCGCCCGCGAAGATGTTCGTGAGCAGGCGGCCGGAGAGGCTCTGCTCCTCGAGCGCGTGCCAGGGGGCATAGACCTCCTGCACCGTGTCGAAGCCAGCGAGGGCGTCGAAGTCGGTCAGGTCGCAGAACGCCTCGAGCATCACACCCATGACGGCGACCTTCTCCCCCTCCGGAATGTCTTCATCGGGGAAGGACTCAAGCAGCGCCTGCGCCGCGCGGGCATCGTAGTCCTCCGGCTTTTCGGGGAACAGCTCCGGCACCGAGTGCAGGAAGGAAAGCGCAAAGCCGCGGGAAAGATAGACCTCGTTGTCCGACCAGATATTGATGAGCGAGTCGTTCGCCGTCCTTTCGTAGACGGCTTCGTCGGTGTAAGCGCCGAGGTACGCGCCGACGCCCAGCAGCACGCAGGCCGCCGCGCCCAGCGCGCGGATGCGCCGGCGCTTATCGCCGCGCGGCATGAGGAGCACGGCAAAGGCCAGCATCGCGCCGAGGAGCGCGACCGCCGTGTTGACCTCGGCGGTCCGTTCAAATTCGTATTGACTCATGATGCCGCCCGCCGTGCGCAGGAGCAGGATATCGCTCGCGCGCATCGGATCGCCGCGCAGCATGACCTTATAATAGTTGATGAGCGGGAGGCCCACACCGAAAAGGCCGCTGAGCAGCACGCCGCACCAGCAGCGTCCGGACAGAAAATAGCCCAGCCATGCGAGCAGCAGCGGCGGGAAAAGGTTCAGCGCCAGCAGCAGCGGATGATCGAGATAGGACCGGTACAGCTCCGCCTGCGGGAGGGCGGCATCCGCGCAGGCCGTGAGCCACAGGCCGAGAAAGCCGATGCCGACGCCGAGGAGCGTGAGCAGCACGGCGAGGTAGGCGCGGTGGGCGCGGAGCGTCCCGCGGCTCGCGCCGTCGGGCGGAAAAACAAGGCGAGAAAGCTTCAAATCGGGTTCCCCTTCAAAAAGAATAACAGGATTATAACAGATTTTTCGGCAAAAACAACCGCCATTTCCCACCATTCCGCCAAATCCCGCTCAATGTGAGAAAAAAGGACGGTGAAACGGGGGTGAGGGTATTGCATTTTCCTGGCAAAGCCTTTATAATTATACTAAATCTTCGTCATGCGGCCTGAAAATATTTTAGGTGTTATGACGAAACAAAAGAAAGGGAGAATATCATGGAAAAGCTCTTTAAGCTCCAGGAGAACGGCACCACGGTAAAAACCGAGCTGCTTGCCGGTCTCACGACGTTCATGACGATGGCTTACATCATCGCCCTGAACCCCAACCTGCTGACCAACTTCGCGGTCGGCACCCCGCTGTGGAACGGTGTGTTCCTGGCAACCTGCATTGCCTCCGCCATCGGCACCATCTGCATGGCCTTCATGGCCAACAAGCCCTTCGTTATGGCTCCCGGCATGGGTCTGAACAGCTTCTTTGCCGTGGTCGTGGCCAACATCGCCGTCATCAACAACTGCGAGTATGAGTCCGCGTTCCAGGCTGGTCTGGTCATCATCCTCGTCGAGGGCATCGTGTTCCTCGTCCTCACCCTCCTGAAGGTCCGTGAGAAGATCGTCGAGGCCATTCCTCTCGGTGTGCGCTACGGCATCGCCCCCGCCATCGGCCTGATGCTGATGAACATCGGTCTCGGCTCCAACGTCGGCATCTATGCCGAGGGCAACGGCTTCACCAGCCCCTTCTACATCATGCGCGACTTCTTCGGCGCCCTGACCCCCAGCATCATCAAGGGCAGCATGGGCGACATCGGCTATCACACCATGGTCCTCACCGCCATCACCGCCTTCCTCGGCGTGTTCATGATGGTCGTTCTGGCCAAGAAGGGCATCAAGGCCTCCGTTCTGCTCGGTATGCTCTTCTCCTCCGTGCTCTACTGGGCCGGCAGCTTCCTGTTCCTGGGCGTGAATCCGTTCGCCAGCCTTGAGACCGCGAGCTTCGTGCCCCCCTTCGCCGACATGGTCTCCACCACTCTCTTCAAGTTTGACTTCGCCGGCTTTGTGAACATCGGCTGGTTCACCGCCATCACCCTGATCATCACCTTCTGCATGATCGATATGTTCGACACCATCGGCACCCTCGTCGGCACGGCCTCCCGCGCCGGCATGGTCGACAAGGACGGCAATATGCCCAAGATGAAGGAAGCCCTGCTCTCCGATGCCATCGGCACCATCACGGGCGCTGCCACCGGTACCTCCACCGTCACCACCTTCATCGAGTCCGCTTCCGGCGTTGAGGCCGGCGGCCGCACCGGTCTGACCGCGCTGACCACCGCCGTTCTCTTCCTCGCCTGCATGTTCCTCGCCCCCATCGCCGCCATCATCCCCGGCGCTGCGACCTCCGCCGCGCTCATCTACGTCGGCGTGCTGATGCTCCAGGGCCTCAAGAACGTCAACTTCGACGATATGGATCAGATGCTGCCGGTGTCCATCATGCTCATCGGTATGCCCGTGTCCGGCTCCATCGGCCACGCCATCGGTCTGGGCCTGATCTCCTACACCGTGGTCAAGGTCTTCTCCGGCAAGGCCAAGGACGTCAGCGTTCTGACCTATGTCATCTCCATCCTCTTCGTCATCAAGTTCTTCGCGGTGGTGTAAGACCCATACAGCGGCATAAGAAAGAGCGCCCGTTCGGGCGCTCTTTCCTTTTGGCTTTTTACTTGTAGAAATCCGTGCCGTCCTCAATGACGATGGGCAGGCCGTTGTGGTAGACGGGGATGGTCTCGAACTTGAAGCGGCTGACGCGGTGCTTATGGTCGATCTGCTCTTTAATGGCGGGATCGGCGACGCCCTTGCGGACGTATTCGTTCACCGCGTGGTAGGAAAAGCCGAGGTTGTCCTCGTCGGTCTTGCCGGTCAGGCCGTCGGACGGGGGCTTGATGAGGAAGCGCTCGGGCAGACCCAGCGCGCGGCCGATGGCGATGACCTCCTCGGTGGTGTACATCCCGATGGGCGAGAACGCGCCCGCGCTGTCGCCGTAGATGGTGCAGTAGCCGACCCAGTCCTCGGAGAGGTTGGAGGTGTTGACCACGATGCCCGCATCTACGCTCTGGGCGATGGCGTACAGCGTCGCCATGCGGATGCGGGAGGGGAGGTTGACGGTGGTCTGGCGGCTGGCCTCGATACCGAGACGCGCCATCTCGCCCAGAATGCCGCTCGTGCCGCCGTGGATGTTGAAGGTGTAGTGCTTGATGCCGAGGAAGTCCACGATGCCGTTGGAGTAGTCGATGTCGGGCTGGACGCCGTCGGGCATGAGGACGCCGACCACGTTCTCGCGGCCATACGCCTCGACGCACAGCGCGGCGATCACCGAGCTGTCCTTGCCGCCGGAGATCCCGACGACGGCGGTTTTACCGCCGCAGCCTTTCATCTGCGCGCGCATCCAGTCGAGCAGGGCGGGAATGTGGTCCGCGGCCTTGAAATCCTTGAGATCGTACATAGCTTGCGCTCCTTTTTTGAAATTTGCTGTCATTGTAGCGCAAAAAAGCGCGGATTGCAATGGAAGGAGCGCAGAAATTCTCATTTCATCGGTCTTTTCCGCGCACGGATGTGACAAAATCAGTCGATCAGGGCGCGCAGCTCGTCGAGCGAGAGCGAAGGCTGGAGAGCAAGGCCGACGCCAAAGCCGACAACGCGGGCAAGCTGCTCGGCGCGCGCGTCGATGTCGCGCGGCGTGACCATGACGCTCCCCTGTCCGCGCAGGGCGGTGGGATCGGGGAGGTCCGCCCCGGCCTCATCTAAAAGGTCGAGCGCGAGCGTGGCGGCGTCCACCACGGTGGGGACGCCGACGGCGAGAACGGGAACGCCGAGCGTCTCGCGCGTGAGGGCGCGGCGGTGGTTGCCGACGCCCGAGCCGGGGACGATGCCGGCATCCGTGAGCTGGACGGTGGTGCAGACGCGCCCGAGGCTCTGCGACGCCAGCGCGTCGACGGCAACGACAAGGTCGGGGCGCACGGTCTCCACCGCGCCGCGCACGAGCTCGGCGGCCTCCAATCCCGTTGTGCCGAGGACGCCGGGCGTCAGCACGCTGACATCCGCGAGCGCACCGAAGGCGGCGCAGCCCTTCAGGTGGCGCGTGGCGGGCACATGATCGGCGGCGCGGGGACCGATGACGTCGGGCGTCATGGCGCGGTTGCCGAGTCCGACCACGAGGGCGGTATCGACCGTTCCTTCGAGGAGAGCGCGCAGCTCGTCGCGGAGCGCGAGCGCCGCGCGCTCCGTGTACGCGGGGTCCTCGGGAGAAAGCGCGCGCAGGTCGAGCGTGACGTAGGTCCCGCGCGGCTTGCCGAGGGCGCGCGAGGCCGCCTTGCTCTCCACCGTCACCGTGGTCACGGCGCAGCCGCGGCGCGTCCGCTCGGTGAGCGTGAGGCCGTCGATGGCGTCGTCCTTTTGCGCCGCGCGGAACAGCGCGTGCGCCTCCAGCGCCAGGTCCGTCCGCCGTGCGTTCATAAAACCGCCTGCCTTCCACTAAATCTTGTATATCGCTCTCATTATGTCCCCTAAATTTTGAAGCATACAAAAAAGTGGAGAAAATCTGAAAAAAGTGCTTGCAATTCCTCGAAAACTTTGTTAAAATACCATTCTGCACGGTGGATTTTTTATGTTCGCCGTCAAATCCCAACCGGAGGAGGTGTTTGGTTTGCCGAATATTAAGTCTGCCAAGAAGCGCGTCCAGCTCGCTGAGGTGCGTAACGCCCGCAACAAGGCTGACAAGTCCGCACTGAAGACCGCACTCAAGAAGTTCGAGGCGGCTGCCGCTGAAGGCAATCGCACCGAGGCCGAGGGTGCTTACAAGGTCGCAGTGAAGATCGTGGACAAGTCTGCCGCGAAGGGTCTGCTGCACAAGAACAACGCTGCTCACAAGAAGAGCGCTATGACCACCAAGCTCAACAGCATTGGCTGATCGAACCAAACAGCGAGAGACGTCCGCGAGGACGTCTCTTTTTTGTCTGCCGATCAAAAGACTGCTTTTGGAGCCGCTTATTTACAATTTGTTCACACGGTTTTCAAGTTTTAGCCATAAATCGCTGGTATCTTAATACTTGCAAAGGTGTTACGTGATCCCCGATGTGATTTTCTCCCTCCTAAAAATACACACAACACACAGCCAAAAGCCCCCGTCGAAGGACGGGGGCTTTTGGTGTCTTATCGGGGGCAGGAGCTCCGACGCGCGGCAGAGCAGGAACGCGGGTTGCGTTTGCGCGCGCGGCATGGTAAAATCAGGAAAGGCCGCTGGGTGCGGCAACAGGAGTACACGACAGCAATGCACAAAGGAGAAAAACAGCATGAAACAGAAAATTTTTGCGCTGCTTGCGGCGCTGTGCCTGCTCGCGGGCTGCGCGGGCAAAACGGAGCCGGTCGCGCCGGTCGTTGACCCCGCGCCGCCGACGGTCGACCCGACGCCGGTCACACCGACGGAGCCGAGCGAGGCCGAGCAGGCTGAGGCGCGGCTGCGCGAGCGCATCGCGGGGATGTCGATCGAGGAAAAGGTCGGGCAGATGTTCTTTGTCCGCTGTCCCGAAATGGGCGCGACGGAGGATGTAGCTGCCTACCACCTCGGGGGGCTGCTGCTCTTCGGGCGGGACTACAAGGACGCGGACGGCGGCTGGCTGAGTGCGGAGGAGCTGACGGCGAAGCTCGAGAGCTATCAGGCCGCGGCGGACATTCCGCTCTTCATCGGCAGCGACGAGGAGGGCGGCACGGTGACGCGAGCGAGCCGCGACCCGAAGCTCTTCGCGCAGCCGCTGCCCTCGCCGCAGGAGCTGTATGCCGCGCGCGGCATGGACGGTCTTGCCGCGAAGACGCTGGACTATAACAAGCAGCTTCTGGCGCTCGGCATCAACGTGAATCTTGCGCCGGTGTGCGACGTATCCACCGACGCGGGCGACTTCATCTACGCGCGCTCGTTCGGCAGAGACGCCGCAGCGACGAGCGAATTTGTGACGGCGGCGGTCGGCGCGATCCGGGACGCGGGGGTGGCGGCGGTCCTCAAGCACTTCCCCGGCTACGGGAACAACACCGACACGCACACGGGCGTCGCCATCGACAAGCGGCCGTATGAGACGTTTGAGCAGAGCGACTTCCTGCCGTTCCGGGCGGGCATGGGAGCGGGCGCGCCGTTCGTGCTCGTGAGCCACAACGTGGTGGAGTGCATGGACGCTGCGCTGCCGGCGTCGCTCTCCCCCGCCGTGCATGAGGTGCTGCGGGAGACGCTGGGCTTCGACGGCATCGTGATCACGGACGATCTGGCGATGGACGCGGTGAAGCAGTACGCGAACGGTGAGGCCGCGGTGCTGGCGGTGCTCGCAGGAAACGATATGCTCATCACGAGTGACTACCAAAACGACATTCCCGCCGTCCTCGCGGCGGTGGCGGACGGGCGCATCGCGGAGAGCGACATCGACGCGCACGTGCTTCGCATTCTGCGCTATAAGCAGGCGCAGGGGTGGATCGAATAGGATTTTTTGGAATTCCGGAACAAAACGACGCGGTTTTGCGTCAAAAGATGCAAAGGTCCTGCTTTTGGAAGAGGCAGGACGGAAACAGAAAGGAGCGAAAGAAATGAAAAAGTCTCTGCGAAACAGTATTCTCTTGCTGCTGACGGCGATGCTGCTGACGGTATCGGCCCTTGCCGACTCGGGGCCGAAGGCCCAGCTGACAGTGAAGGTCGAAAACGCGCCGAGCGAGCCGTACTACCTTGACCTTCTGGCTGAGGGAGAATTTGAGCACAAGGGGGACTCCGCTTTCGACGGCTTGCAATGGAGCTACTCCGACGAGGAGCGCGCCGCGCTGGATGACGGTTTGCTGGACGCGCTGCGCGCCGCTGTGCCGGAGGGCTGGCACGCCTGCACCGCACAGGGGACGAACGGCGCGCCGATGTGGGGCGACCTGATCGGCAGCGACGCAGGCGGGGTGCGGCTCCACTCCTTCCGCTACCATGGCGTACCGGATACGTATCGGATCATTCTCGTGACAAAAAGCGGCGAAAGCTGGGTGTCCGATACGCTGCAATCGAGCGTGAGGGTGGACTGGGCGAAAAGGACCGCGAGCGCGCCGAGCGCGGCGACCGCCTATCTGCTGCAATTTTTCTGCACTCTCCTCCCTACCCTGCTCATCGAGGGCGTGCTGCTGCTCGCCTTCGGCTATCGGAGCCGTCGGAGCTGGCTGGTATTTCTGCTCGTCAATCTTGTGACGCAGGGCGGCTTCGCGCTCTACCTTGCCGTGACGGTGCTCAACCACGGCGTGAGCGGCTGGTCGCTGCTCTTCTATCTCCCCATTGAGCTGATCATCACGGTGGTCGAGAGCCTGCTCTACCGCCGGCTGCTGACGGAGCGGAGCTGGGAGCGCGCGGTGGGCTATGCCATCGTCGCAAATGTGTGCTCCGCGACGGTGGGGCTGCTGCTCATCGACCCGCTGTGGCGGTTCATCGTGAGCATCTCTTAAAAGCGATTATGCGCGCCGAACGCAGGCGCGGGAACGAAAGGAATTTTTTGCATGGAGACCGAAAAGCTATACTATGCCGACCCCTTTCTGACGGAGTTTGACGCGAAGGTGCTCGCGTGCGAGGCGGTCAAGGACGGCTTCGCCGTGGTGCTCGACCGCACGGCGTTCTATCCCGAGGGCGGCGGGCAGCCGTATGACACCGGCGTGCTCGGCGGCGCCGAGGTGCTGGACGTGCACGAAAAGGCGGGCGTCATCACGCACAAATGCGCCTCTCCCCTGCCCGTCGGCGCGGCCGTACACGGGAAGATCGACTGGGCGCGGCGCTTCGACCATATGCAGCAGCACTCCGGCGAGCACATCTGCTCGGGGCTGATCTGCGCGCGCTACGGCTGCGACAATGTGGGCTTCCACATGGGCGCGGAGAGCGTGACCATCGACTTCAACGCCGACATTCCGTGGGAGGAGCTGTTGGAGCTCGAGGCGGCGGCGAACCGATATATCTATGAGGATCACGCCATCGACATCCAGCTCCACCGCGGTGCGGAGCTGGACGCGATCGACTACCGCAGCAAAAAGCCGCTCGAGGGCGACGTGCGCATCGTGACCTTCCCCGGCGCGGACTGCTGCGCGTGCTGCGGCACGCACGTCATGCGGAGCGGGCAGGTCGGCATCGTGAAGTTTCTCTCCGTGCAGAAGTTCCGCGAGGGCGTGCGCATCGAGCTGCTGTGCGGCGGGCGGGCATACCGCTATCTCTCCGCCTGTTGGGCGCAGGACGTGGCGGCCGCGCAGGCGCTCTCCGTCAAGCCGACGGCTGCCGCTGCGGCGGTCGAACGGGTGCTGGGCGAGCTCGGCGCGCTCAGGCAGCGCTGCGCGAAATTAGAGGAGAGCGTGTTTGCGGGCATCGCAGCGCGGTATGCGGGCAGCGGCGACGTGCTGCTTTTCGAGGACGAGATGAGCGGCGACAGCGTGCGCAGGCTCTGCGACGCGGTGGCGGAGACCTGCGGCGGGCGCTGCGCGGTGTTCGCGGGCGCGGGCAGCGCGTGGAAATACGCCATCGGACAGCGCGGCGGCGATCTGCGCGCGCTGACAAAGGAGCTGAACGCGGCGCTCTCGGGGCGCGGCGGCGGCAAGCCGGAGTTCGTGCAGGGCAGCGTCGGCGCGGAGCGCGGCGCCATCGAGGCCTTCTTTGCGGAAAAGTGACTTGACAAGCGCGCGGCGGCGTGCTATGCTACGCACAACAAAAGGCTGTGAGAAAGAAGCCTTTTCCCTTCGGCGCAGCAGAGAGAGGACGGTCGGTGCGAGTCCTCGCGGCAGGGAAAGGGCGGCGCTTTTGAGCCGCGCGGCGGAAATGCCGCGCCGGTCCCCGCCGTTATCGGGAATGAAGTGCCCCGCCTCCAACGGGGAATTCAGGTGGAACCACGGACAATGCTTTGTTCGCCCTGAGCCTACTGAAATAGGCTCAGGGCGTTTTTTATCTCCTGAGCCAAATATCGAAAGGAGAAATTCACCATGAAAAACACCGAAAAGACGATGGACAAGATTGTTGCCCTGTGCAAAAACCGCGGCTTTGTGTTCCCCGGCAGCGAGATCTACGGCGGCCTTGCCAACACCTGGGACTATGGCCCGCTCGGCGCAGAGCTGAAGAAGAACATCAAGAACGCCTGGTGGAAGAAGTTCGTGCAGGAGAATCCCTACAACGTCGGCCTCGACGCGGCGATCCTGATGAATCCCCAGACCTGGGTGGCGAGCGGCCATCTGAGCGGCTTCTCCGATCCTCTGATGGACTGCCGCGAGTGCCACGAGCGCTTCCGCGCGGATAAGCTCATCGAGGACTGGTGCGCGGAGAACGGCTTCGAGCTGAGTAAGCCCATCGACGCCTTCTCCCAGAGCGAGATGAAGGACTTTGTTGAGGAGCATAACATCCCCTGCCCCACCTGCGGCAAGCACAACTTTACCGACATCCGTCAGTTCAACCTGATGTTCAAGACGTTCCAGGGCGTGACCGAGGACGCGAAGAACACCGTGTATCTGCGTCCCGAGACGGCGCAGGGCATTTTCGTCAACTTCAACAACGTCCAGCGCACGACGCGCAAAAAGCTGCCGTTCGGCATCGGCCAGATCGGCAAGAGCTTCCGCAACGAGATCACCCCGGGCAACTTCATCTTCCGCGTGCGCGAGTTCGAGCAGATGGAGCTGGAGTTCTTCTGCAAGCCCGGCACCGACCTCGAGTGGTTCCAGTATTGGCGCACGTTCTGCCACAACTGGCTGCTGTCCATCGGTCTGAAGGACGAGAATCTGCGCCTGCGTGACCACGATCCCGAGGAGCTGTGCTTCTACTCCAAGGCAACGACGGACTTCGAGTTCCTGTTCCCCTTCGGCTGGGGCGAGCTTTGGGGCGTCGCCGACCGCACGGACTACGACCTGACGCAGCATTCCAACACGAGCGGCGAGAAGCTGGTCTACCGCGAGGGCGAGGGCAAGGACATGGTGGAGTATATCCCCTATGTCATCGAGCCGAGCCTCGGCGTGGAGCGCAGCGTGCTGGCCGTGCTGTGCGACGCCTACGACGAGGAGGTCGTGGGGCAGGACAAGAACGGCAAGGACGATGTGCGCGTTGTGCTGCACTTCCATCCCGCGCTGGCGCCCTTCAAGGCCGCCATCCTGCCGCTGAGCAAGAAGGAGGTCCTCACCGGCCCCGCGCAGGAGCTGTACGCCGAGCTTTCCAAGGAGTTCATGGTCGATTACGACGAGACCGGCTCCATCGGCAAGCGCTATCGCCGCGAGGACGAGATCGGCACGCCGTTCTGCATCACCTTTGACTTCGAGACCGTCGGCGACGAGAACACGCCCGCCGACCACTGCGTGACCGTGCGCGAGCGCGACACGATGCAGCAGGTGCGTATGCCCATCAGCGAGGTCAAGGCGTATCTGCGCGAGAAGTGCGCGTTCTGAGATCATCCTGCCGCACTTTGCGGCGCACATAACAAAGGGGGGTATTCTCTGCCGTAGAGAATACCCTCTTTTTGCCGCGCGGCTTTATTTGTATTTCCGGCTCTCGGCCACGGCGAGCTCGTCGCAGCGGTTGTTGTATTCGTTCTCCGCGTGCCCCTTGACCCAGTGGTAGCGGACGTCGTGCGTCGCGATGAGCGGCAGCAGCCGCTCCCAAAGGTCCACGTTCAGCGCGGGCTTCTTGTCGCTCTTGACCCAGCCCTTTTTCTGCCAGCCGTACACCCAGCCCTTGCTGAGCGCGTCGATGACGTACTTGGAATCCGAGTACAGCTCGACCTCGCACGGCTCCTTCAAAAGGCGCAGAGCCTCGATGACGGCGGTAAGCTCCATGCGGTTGTTGGTGGTCTGCGCCTCGCCGCCGGAGAGTTCGCGCTCGTGCGCCCCGTATTTGAGCACCGCGCCCCAGCCTCCGGGACCGGGGTTGCCGCTGCACGCGCCGTCGGTATAAATGGTGACGTTCTTCATGCTGTTCCTCCGTTTGTGCCTCTCCCTACAGCGATTTAATCTGTGCCAAAGCCGGGTAAAAATTTCAAACAGCGAACGATAATTCGGATAATTTCGCGCCGAGGATGGTCCGTAACAGAATAATCGAAAGCTGAACTGCACCATGTGACATATAATATCAAGATAAATCGGAGCGGTCAGAATCGCAAGCAAAATTTTCATAATACCACCTCTCAAGTGGTATTATGACATGATAAAAGCTAAAATGCAATCTCAAAGGTTGTATTTACCATATTGTAAGTTGTCAACAAGCGTAAAAATCATGGGTAGAATATTCGTGAGGTGAACCCTGATGGATATTCGACACTATAACGATTGGGTACAGATCGGTCTGAATATATTGCACTATCGCAAGGAACAACGGCTGACGCAGGAGCAGCTTGCCGAAATGTGCGGCGAGGGAGTCAGCCGCAACCACATTCAGCGCGTGGAGAACGCGACCGCGGGATGCAGCGTAGACCTGCTCATCGACATCGCCAAGGCCTTGAACATTCCACTCTGCAAGCTCTTTGAGTTTAAGGAATAATGCCTGTGGCTCCGCTGCGGAACCATAGTCCATCCCCGTAACCCCACCGCAGAGCGGCAGTGGCCGCGCCGCCGCACTCTCATACGGTTACTGAAGGTGTAATTTAATCTGAGCAGTTCGGAGGTCAAGGGGCTTGCCCCTTGCGCTCTCTTGGGGTTTCAAAGGGGGTATTCTCTACGGTAGAGAATACCCCCTTTATTATGTTCTCTTCACCTGTGGCTGTGCTGCGCCTTGACGCGCGCGACACGCTGGAGGTATTCGTCGCGGTCGAGGATGCCGGCGTCGTAGAGGACCTTCAGGCTCTCGAGACGGCCCTCGCAGCTGTCGACGCCGGCAGCGTGGACGCGCAGGGAGTCCGCCTGCTGGCGGCGGGCCTCCGCCCAGCGCTTCTCGCTGTGATGGCGTTCGGCGGCGTTGCGGCGCGCCTGCTCCGCTTCGATATCGCGGCCGCTCGGGCGACGCGGACTCTTTTTGAGGGCATTGACGGCGCTGTTGAGCTTGTCGGACACCTCACCGCCGGCGGCAGACTGGCGGAGCTTTTCCGCCCACTCCTCCGCGGTGGGGCCGACGTTCTGTGTGCGCTTCTTCTTGCCATCCCCCTCACTTTTTGCAGCGAGCTTGCCAAAGAAGATGACAGCGGCAACGATCATTATTAAAAAATCCATTCTGCTCTCCTCCTTACAGGTCGCTTAAAATGTCGCGGCGCTTGGCCTCGTACTCCTCCTCGGTGATGAGGCCGCGGTCGTAGAGGCTGCGCAGCTCGGTCAGGCGCGCTTCCGCGTCGGAGCGCGGAGCGGCGCGGCGGTCGTCCGGCTCGTCGTCCGAGATCTCGTAGCCGCCCATTTTGACCTTGCCCGCGGCGATCAGAAAATTATAAACCCCCATGCCGAAGGCCAGCAGACACCAGATGGCCTTGAAGCCTGCAAAGACCGGGTCGAAGCCCGACGGAAGGGCAAACAGGCCGAAGCAGCCCATCGCAAAGCAGACGATGCCGCCGAAAATGCTCTCGCCCTTTGTGGGTTTACGGGTGATGCGCCGTCTTCTCATCTCATGCCTCCTCAGTCGGTTCCTCAGACGCAGCGTGCATACTGCCCTGAATGTCGGGGTCTTCATCGAGCGCCGGCTTGCGCTTGCCCTGCCACTTCGCGCGGCGCTCGTCCTCCGCGGGGCCTACGCCGCTGCCGATGAGCTTGCCGAAGGCGGCGAAGGCGAGAAGCAGGATGGCGATCAGAAGGTACTTCATGGTGTTTTCTCCTTTCTGCGTCTGACGGGGTTTTGTTCTTTTCTATCCACAGTATCGCATAAAACCGGAAAAAAGTCTACAACAATAAAGTTGCGCCGGAGCATTCCGACGCAACTTTGCTTTTACATGGGGCTTATTCGTCTGCGTTTTCCACAGGGGTGGGGGCCTCCGCCGTCTCCGGCGCGGGAACGTCCTCGTGCTCGGCGAGCGCCATGGAGATGACCCGATCGCCCTCCTCCTTAAAGCGCATAACGATGACGCCCTGCGTGGAGCGGCCCGTGGAGCGGATGTCCGCGACGGGGGTGCGGATCAAAATGCCGGCACGGGTGACGAGGAGCAGGTCCTCGCTGCCGTCCACGACCTTGACGCCCACGACGCCGCCGGTCTTTTCGGTGACCATATAGTTCTTGATGCCGAGGCCGCCGCGGTTGGTGATGCGGTATTCCTCGACCGGCGTCTTCTTGCCGAAGCCGTTCTCGGTGATGGAAAGGACCTGCTTGCCCGCCTGTGCGCGGGCGGCGCCGACGACGTAGTCGCCCTCGCGCAGACGGATGCCGCGCACACCGACGGCGGTGCGGCCCATGGCGCGGACGTCGGTCTCGTCAAAGACGCAGGCCATGCCGTCGTGCGTGGCGATGAGGATGCGCTGGCTGCCGTCCGTCTCGCGGACCGCCACCAGCTCGTCGCCCTCGTCAAGGCTCAGGGCGCGGATGCCGTTGCTGCGCAGGTTCTTGAGCGTTTCAACGGGCAGGCGCTTGACCGTGCCGTTGCGTGTGACCATGGTGAGGTAGAGCTTTTCGTCGCCCTTTTCGCGGAAGTGGAGCATGGCCTGCACGCGCTCGCCGGTCTCGACCTGGATGATGTTGACGATGTTCGTGCCCTTGGCGGCCTTACCGCTCTCGGGGATCTGATAGCCCTTCTTGCGGTAGACCTTGCCGGTATCGGTGAAGAAGAGGATATAGTCGTGCGTGGAGGCGGTGAACACGTCCACGACGGTGTCCTCCTCGCGGGTGGTGATGCCCTTCTTGCCCATGCCGCCCTTGCCCTGCGCGGCATACTCGCTCACGCCGGTGCGCTTGATGTAGCCGTTCTGCGTGAGGGTGAAGACGCACTGCTCCTCCTCAATGAGGTCCTCAATGTCGATCTCATCCTCAACGTCCTGAATCTCGGTCTTACGCTCGTCGCCGTACTTGTCGCGAATTTCGGTCAGCTCGTCCTTGAGGACGCCCTTGAGCATCGTTTCGTTGGAAAGAAGCTCAACGAAGTAGGCGATCTTCTTTTCCAGCTCGTCATACTCGTTCTGGAGCTTTTCGCGGTCGAGGCCCTGCAGGGCCTTGAGGCGCATTTCAAGAATGGCCTGCGCCTGAATGTCGGACAGGTCGAAGCGCGCCATGAGCTTTTCCTTGGCGTCGTCGTAGCTGGTGCGGATGATGTGGATGACCTCGTCGATGTTGTCCTGCGCGATGAGGAGTCCTTGCAGCAGGTGCTCGCGCTCGCGCGCCTTCTTGAGGTCGTACTGCGTGCGGCGGGTGATGACCTGCTCCTGATAGGCGAGGTATTCATCGAGAATGTGGCGCAGGGAGAGGATCTTCGGCTGCTTCTGGTTATTGACCAGCGCGAGCATATTGATGGCGAAGCTGGTCTGGAGCTGCGTCTGCGTGAACAGGCGGTTCAAAACGACCTGCGGGTTCGCGTCGCGCTTGAGCTCGATGACGATGCGCATACCGGTGCGGTCGGTTTCGTCGCGGATGTCGGAGATGCCCTCCAGCTTCTTTTCGTTGACCTGATCGGCCATGCTCTTGATGAGCATACGCTTGTTGACCTGATAGGGAAGCTCCGTGACGATGATGCGCACACGGTCCTTGCCGAAGTCCTCAAACTCCGTGCGGGCGCGGAGCACGATCTTGCCGCGTCCGGTGGCGTAGGCGGCGCGGATGCCCGCGCGGCCCATGATGATGCCCTTCGTCGGGAAGTCGGGGCCGGTGACGTGCTGCATGAGGTCCGAGAGCGTAGCCTCAGGATCGTCGAGCACGCAGATGCAGGCGTTGATGACCTCGGTGAGGTTGTGGGGCGGGATATTGGTCGCCATGCCGACGGCGATGCCCGAGGAGCCGTTGACGAGCAGGTTCGGGAAGCGGCTGGGGAGCACGCGCGGCTCCTTGCGGGACTCGTCGAAGTTGGGGTCCCAATCGACGGTGTCCTTATCAATGTCGCGCAGCATCTCGTTGGCGAGCTTGGACATACGCGCCTCGGTGTAACGGTAGGCCGCCGGGGGGTCGCCATCGACCGAGCCGAAGTTGCCGTGGCCGTCGACGAGCATATAGCGCATGGAGAAGTCCTGCGCGAGACGGACGAGGGCGTCGTAGACCGACGCGTCGCCGTGGGGATGGTAGCGACCGAGCACGTCGCCGACGCAGGTGGCGGATTTTTTGAAGGGCTTGTCGTTCGTCAGACCGTCCTCATACATGGCGTAGAGGATGCGGCGGTGGACGGGCTTGAGACCGTCGCGCACGTCGGGCAGAGCGCGGCCGACGATGACGGACATGGCGTACTCGATGTAGGAGGACGTCATTTCATGCACGAGCTCGCTCGTGACGATCTTCTGCTCGGGGAAGCGAATGTCCTCGGGCTTGTAATCTGTGTTTTTGTGAGCCATTTTGAAGATGTCCTCCTTTCTCAGAAGTCAAGATTGACGGCGTACTGCGCGTTCTTCTCGATAAACTCCTTGCGCGGCTCGACCTTTTCGCCCATGAGGACGGTGAAGGTCTCGTCGGCGAGGATGGCGTCCTCGAGCGTGATGCGGCGCAGGGTGCGCTTTTCGGGGTCCATGGTGGTCTCCCACAGCTCGTGAGCGTCCATCTCGCCGAGGCCCTTGAAGCGGGAGATATCGACCTTGGCGTTGGGATTGTCGCCGCGCAGCTCGGCGGAGTATTTGTCGCGCTCCTCCTCCGAGAAGGCGAGACGCGTCGTCTTGCCGCGCACGAGCTTGAACAGCGGCGGCACGGCGGCGTAGACGTAGCCGTTTTCGATGAGGGGACGCATATAGCGGAAGAAGAAGGTCAGCAGAAGGGTGCGGATGTGGGAGCCGTCCACATCGGCATCCGCCATGATGATGACCTTGTGGTAGCGGAGCTTGTTGACGTCGAAATCCTCGCCCAGTCCCGCGCCGAGCGCGACGATGACGGGCTGGAGCTTGTCGTTGCCGTAGATCTTATCGGCGCGGACCTTTTCGACGTTGAGCATCTTGCCCCAAAGCGGCAGGATCGCCTGGAAGCGGGAGTCGCGGCCCTGCGTGGCGGAGCCGCCCGCGCTGTCGCCCTCGACGATGTAAATTTCGGTCAGCTCGGGGTTATTCTCGTTGCAGTCGCGCAGCTTATCCGGCATCGCCGCGCCGCCGAGGGCGCTCTTGCGGCGGATGGATTCGCGCGCCTTGCGCGCGGCCTCGCGCGCGCGGTTGGCCATCATCGCCTTATCCAGAATGGTGCGGGCGACGACGGGGTTCTCGTCAAGGAACTGCATGAGCTTATCCGAGACGATGGCGTCCACGAGGGTACGCATGGAGGCGTTGCCGAGCTTCGCCTTGGTCTGGCCCTCGAACTGCGCGTCGGTGAGCTTGACGGAGATGACGGCGGTAAGACCCTCGCGGCAGTCCTCGCCGGAGACCTTGTCGCCCTCTTTGATCAGGCCGACCTTGAGGCCGTAGGCGTTGAGCACGCGCGTGAGCGCGGCCTTGAAGCCGGTCTCGTGCATACCGCCCTCGGGCGTGTGGACGTTGTTGGCAAAGGAGAGGATGTTTTCCTGATAGCCGTCGTTATATTGCAGGGCGACCTCGGCGTAGGAGTCGCCCTTGGTGCCGCTCATGTAAATGACGCCGGAGTGCAGCGCGTCCTTGGACTTATTGAGGAAGGTGACGAACTCGCGGATGCCGCCCTCGTAGCACATCTCGTCGCTCTGCTCCTGCCCCTCGCGCAGGTCGATGGTGCGGATGCGCAGGCCCGCGTTCAAAAACGCCTCCTCGCGCATACGGGTGTGGAGGATATCGTAGGAGTAGACCGTATCCTCGAACATTTCGGGGTCAGGCTTGAAGGTGACGGTGGTGCCGGTGTGGTCGGTGGTGCCGACAATGGTCATCTCCTGCGTGATGTGACCGCGGGAGAATTTCATCTCGTGGATCTTGCCGTCCTTATGCACCTGCACGGTCAGCCATTCGGACAGCGCGTTGACGACGCTCGCGCCGACGCCGTGCAGGCCGCCGGAGACCTTATAGCCCCCGCCGCCGAACTTGCCGCCCGCGTGCAGGACGGTAAAGACGACCTCGAGCGCGGGACGTCCGGTCTGCGCCTGAATGTCCACGGGGATGCCGCGGCCGTTATCGACGACGGTGATGGTGTTGTCGGGATTGATCTGCACGGTGATGTCCGTGCAGTAGCCTGCGAGGGCTTCGTCGATGGAGTTATCGACGATCTCATAGACGAGGTGGTGCAGACCGCTCGTGGAGGTCGAGCCGATGTACATGCCCGGGCGCTTGCGCACCGCTTCCAGTCCCTCGAGGACCTGAATTTCCGAGGCGTTGTAATCGTTGTTGGCGTCGACCGCCGTGGACTGCAGAAGTTCGTTGTCTGCCATGGGGTTCTCCTTTCGGTACAGGGTACGAAGAACCGGGCCGGAACGGCTTCCGACGCGTTTCTTCGCACCTTGCTTGATGGTTGCTTTGTTCTTTTTAATCGACGAGCTTTCGGCTTTCTGCGCGGCTTTTGAGCGTGGCAGTGCTCAGCTCGGAGAGATAGACGATCTGGGGGTGGTAGGGGTGATCGCAGACGAGGAAGGATTTGGGGAGGTCGTCGCAGACCTCGAGCACCGTGCCCTCCTGCTGTGCGCGGTCCAGAAAGGCGCGGGTCGTTTTGGACTGCGAGGTGATCTCAAGATCAAAGATGCCGATGATGCGCCGCTCGGCGAGCATCTGATTGCGGCCGATGTGCAGGTACATTTCAGACCACCTTTCCGTTTTCAACGTGGAGGACCTTGCCGCCGAGAAGCGTTTCCAGCCGGTCCTCCTCGCAGCAGGTGATGAAGACCTGACCGCCGGAGATGCGGTTGAGGACAAATTCCTGCCGGCGGGGGTCCAGCTCGGAGAGCACATCGTCGAGCAGGAGGACGGGCGAAAAGCCCGTCAGCTCGCGGAAAATGTCGCGCTCGGCGAGTTTGAGGGAGAGCGCCGCGGTGCGGGTCTGGCCCTGCGAGGAAAAAGCGCGGGCGGCGGCGCCGCCGATGGAGACCTCGATGTCGTCCTTATGGGGTCCGGAGAGACAAAGACGCGAGGCAAGCTCGGCATGGTAATGGTCGCGCTGGTGCGCCATGAGCTGCTCAAAGACCGTCTCCTGCGGCGCCATCGGATCGGCGACGGTGCTGACGGTCCTGTACGCGAGCGTCAGCTCCTCCCGCCCGCCGGAGCATTCGCGGTGGGCGCTCGCGGCATAGTCCGCGAGGAGCTTACAGAAGCGGGCGCGGTAATAGATGAGCACCGCGCCGCACTGCGCCATGCGGAGGTTGAAATCGGGGAGCGCGTCGAGCAGCGAGGGGTGCTCCTCCGCGTCGCGCAGGATGCGCGTCTTGTGGTCGTAGAGGCGGTTATACTCGCTCAGCGCCGCGTCGTAGCGCGGGCGGAGCTGGGAGAGCGAGAGGTCCATGAAGCGCCGCCTTGCCGCGGCGCCGTCGCGGATGAGCAGGAGATCGTCGGGGCAGAAATAGACGGTGTTCAGCACACCCGAGAGATCGCCCGCGCGCTTGCAGGGGACCTGATTGACGCTCATTTTCCGGCGCTTGCCGCGGGACAGCTCGATCTCCACGGTAAAGTCGCGGCCGCGGGAAAAGACGCTGCCGGTGAGCCTTGCCGTGTCGGCGTCAAAGGAGATCATCTCCTTCTCCGTGCGGGCGCGGGGCGACTTGGCGCAGGAGAGGTAGACGGCGGCCTCGAGCAGGTTCGTCTTGCCCTGCGCGTTCTCGCCGACGATGACGTTGACCGAGGGATCGAAGGTCACGCTCTGGTGCGCGTAGTTGCGGAAATGCTCCAGCGTAATGGCGTCAAGTCGCATATTCGACGGTGAGCTCCCGGCCCGCGAAGGAAACCACGTCGCCCGGGCGGAGCTTTTTGCCTCGCCTGGTGCAGACCTCGCCGTTGACGGTGACCTCTTCATTCAGAATGCGCAGCTTGGCCTCGCCGCCGGTGGAGACGAGATCGGCGAGCTTCATCAGGTCCTGCAGCTTGATATACTCGGTGGTGATGGGAAGAACGGTCATAAGGGGACCTCTTTTCTTTTATTGTGCCTTGAGACGGACGGGAAGGACCATATAAAGGAAGCTTTCTTCGCCGTCGGTCGGGACGAGGATGGCGGGAGAAATGCCGGTGTTCAGCTCGAGCTTGAGCTCATCGGCGGGCGCGAAGCGCAGCGCGTCCATGAGGTAGCGGTTGTTGAAGCCGATCTCGAGGCCCTGCCCGTCGCCGTCGATGCGGCAGACGTCCTTGGCGTCGCCGTTGGCGGTCTTGGCGGAGAGGAGCACGCGGTCCTGCTCGAAGATACAGCGCACGGGGCTCTTGAGCTTTTCGGAGATGACGACGCTCACGCGGTCAAGACTCTCGAGCATCGCCTTGGTATCCACGGTGACGGAGATGGGGTTGCGGCGCGGAATGGCGTTTTTGTAGTCGAGAAATTCGCCCTCGAGGCGGCGGCAGATCAGCTCGGTCTCGCCCATTTCAAAGAGAATGTGGCGCTGGCCGAGGGTAATGGTCGCGAAAGCGTCGATGTCCTCGCAGATCTTCTCGACCTCGTTGAGCGCAGCGCCGGGCGCGACGAAGGAGAACGCGCCGCCCTCGATCCGCTCGAGCGGTTCACGGCGAAGCGCCAGACGGAAGCCGTCGACCGCGACGACGGTCAGACCGTTGTCGCCGATCTCGAAGAGCTCGCCCATGTGAACGGGACGGGCCTCGTTCGTGGAGACGGCGAAGGAGGTCTGCTGGATCATGGAGCGCAGCGTCTTTTCCGGCAGGGAGACGGAATACTTCTCCTCGACCTCCGGCAGCTCCGGAAAGTCGGCGGCGGAGAGGGCGAGAATGTCGAAGTCGGCATCGCCGCAGGAAAGATGGACCATGAGCTTTTCATCGGACGAGAAGGTGATCATATCGTCGGGCATACGGCGGATGATGTCGCCGAACAGGCGCGCGGAGAGGACCAGCTCACCGCCCTCCTGCTCCTCAACGGGAAAGCGGGTGCGGATGCCGGTCTGCATATTGTAGCCGGAGACGGTCAGCACGCCGTCGCCGCACTGGAGCAGGAGACCCTCGAGCGCGGGAATGGAGCTTTTCGCGGCGACCGCGCGGGAGGTGGTGTTGACGGCGTTTTGAAGAAGGAGCTTTTCGCAGGAAAATTTCATATTGCGATCCCTTTCTTGAAAAAAGAATAGATTATTTCGTCGTTATCGTAGTAGAGGAGAGAAATTGTGGAAAAGGGGAGGGAGGCTTAGAAAAATAAGGGTTTTCGGCTGTGAAAAACGATGGGGAAAGAATTTGGAAAGAATCGGTCTTTGTGGAAAGCTGAGGTTATCCACAGAAGGCGCAGTTGGAAACGTGTTAATTCAGGGGAAAACGTCACTTCTTGGAGTTGATGTTGATGGTGATGTCCTTGATGGTCTGGGCGAAGCCCGGGTCGTTCTGGAGCTTCGTTTCGACCTGCTCGAGCGCGTGGAGAACGGTGGTGTGATCGCGTCCGCCGAACTCGCGGCCGATGTCGGGCGTGGAGAGATTCGTCATGCGGCGAACGAGGTACATGGCGGCCTGGCGGGCGGTGACGGCCTCGCGGCTGCGGGAGGGTCCCTTGACCACAGCCTCGTCGATGCCGAAAAAGCGCGAGACTTCGTCGATGATGGAGGCGGCGGTGGGAATGTACTCGTTGGATTTGCGAAGCATATCGCGCACGGCGCGGTTGGCGCTCTCCTCGTCCATTTCCTTGCCGATCAGGTCGCGGTAGGCGAGGATCTTATTCATCGCGCCCTCAAGCTGGCGGACGTTGCTGGAGACGTTCTCGGCGATGTACTTGGCAATGTCGTCGTCGATGACGCTGCCCCATTGGGCTGCCTTGTTTTTGACGATGGCAAGGCGCGTTTCAAAATCGGGCGGCTGGACGTCGACGAGCAGGCCCCACTCGAAGCGGGTCTGAAGACGGTCGTCGAGCAGCTGCATCTCCTTGGGAGAGCGGTCGGAGGTGAGGACGATCTGGCGCTTGGACTCGTAGAGGGTGTTGAAGGTATGGAAAAACTCCTCCTGCGTCTGCTTGCGGCCGGCGATGAACTGTACGTCGTCCATCAGCAGAAGGTCCGCGTCGCGGTACTTGCTGCGGAACTCGACGTTCTTGCCGGTGCGAATGGCCTCGACCAGCTCGTTGGTGAAATCGTCGCCCTTGATGTAGACGATCTTGGCGTTGGGCGTTTTGGTGCGGATCTCGTGCGCGATGGCGTAGATCAGGTGCGTCTTGCCGAGGCCGGAGTCGCCGTAGATGAAAAGCGGATTGTAGTGTTCTGCCGGCGCGTCCGCGACCGCGCGGGCTGCGGCGTAGGCGAGCTTGTTGCTGTCGCCCACAACGAAGGTATCGAAGGTAAATTCGCCGGACTCCAAAAGAGAAGTCGGCTTTTTGGGCTTCTCCTGCCCGAGGGCGCTGCGCTCGGCGGCGGAGAGGAGCTTCACGTCGAAATCGGCGGAGAAGATCTCCTTCAACGCCGCCTTGAGGTTCGGCAGGAAGAGGGATTCGATCGTCCCGCGCTTGAAATCGTTGGGACAGCAGAGGTAAAAGGTCATATCGCGGATGGCGACCGCCTCCACCTCGTCGAACCAGGTGGAGATGGCCGTTTCGGCCAAACCGCCGGCGCGCAGGCGTTCGAGCACGACCTGCCAGACGTCAGCTACAGAGTTCAAAGAAAACGCTCCTTTCGTGGGCGGAAATGAAGGCGCGGCCCGCTGTGGAGCAGCGCATAATATCACCTCTTTATTATACCAGAGACGGAGGAAAAAAGCAACCGTATTTTATATTTAGATAAGGTAAGATGAGCCGTGAAACGAGCGATTTGCGGTCGGAAAAGCGGGAGACCACAAGATTTTGTGGCTTGACAGGGTGGGCCGCATCTTATATAATATCCTCTGCGTTGCGTTGAATGCGGCGCAGGAAAAAGGCTACTGCGGGGGCGGGAGACCGCCGCCGTCGAGTAAGAGCGGCCGATGGCCGCCGGCAAATTTTTTCAGGAGGTGTAACGCAATGGCTACTTCTCGTACCTATCAGCCCAAGAAGCTTCAGCGCTCCAAGGAACACGGCTTCCGCAAGAGAATGGCAACCGCCAACGGCCGCAAGGTCCTGGCCCGCCGCCGCGCAAGAGGCCGCGCCCGTCTGACCCATTGAGGGAGCCAAAGGCGCATCGCATATAGATAGACCGAGGGACGGACGATGGGAAAAATCGCCGTCCCTTAGAGGCTATCGTCCGAAAACGCCGGAACGGCGGAAAAGGACGGATGCAGGAGAGAAGCAATGAAGCGAACGATGACCGTTAAGGAGAATTATGAGTTCCGCCGGATCTACGCCAAGGGGCGGTCCGGCGTTTCGCCGTACCTTGTGGTCTACGTCCGCCCGAACCGGCGGGGGCGTAACCGCCTCGGCGTGACGGTGAGCACAAAGCTCGGACACGCCGTGGTTCGCAACCGCGTCCGCCGCCGTCTGCGGGAAATTTTCCGGCTCAATCAAGTCGGGCTTGCGCAGGGGTATGATATGATCCTCGTCGCGCGCACGCGCGCGGTGGGGGCGGAATACCGCGAGCTGGAGCGCGCGTTTTTGAACGTGTGCGGAAAGCTCGGACTGCGGGAGAAGAAGCCGTGAAGCGATTTCTTCTCGCGCTCGTGCGCTTTTACCGGAAAAGCATCTCTCCCCTGCGTCCCCCCTGCTGCCGCTTCATTCCCACCTGCTCGCAGTACGCGCTCGAGGCCATCGAGAAGTACGGCGCGCTCAAGGGGGGCTGGCTGGCGTTCAAACGAATTATGCGGTGCCATCCGTTCTATCGGGGCGGAAAGATCTATGACCCCGTTCCCTGAGGGGGAACACCAAAAAACACGGAGGACACAAAAATGTTTGCAACGATCGGATACTATATCTGTATCCCCTTCGCATGGCTGCTCCGCGCGCTCTATGAGCTGACAAGCTCTTACGGCTGGGCGCTGGTGCTCTTTACCGTGGTCATCAAGCTGATCATGCTGCCCTTCCAGATGAAATCGAAGAAGAGCATGATGCGCATGAGCCGCTTCCAGCCCATGATCAAAGAGATCCAGACCCGCTATAAGAACAATCAGGTCAAGATGAACGAGGAGCTGCAGAGGCTCTACGCAGAGGAAGGCGTCAACCCCATGAGCGGCTGCCTGTGGAGTTTCCTGCCCTTCCCCATCCTCATTGCCCTGTATTCCATCATCCGTCAGCCCATCACGCGCTTCATGATGCTCACGACCACGGCCATGCAGGGCGTGATCGACGCGGTGAGCGCGGCGGGCTTTGACCTCGCCGCCATCGCCATGACGGCGAACGACGGCGCCGTGACCGTGAAGGACGGTCTGACGCAGCTGCAGCCCTACGGCCAGATCACGCTCGTGAAGGCCGCGCAGGAGCTGGGCGTCGCCCTGCCCGAGGGCTGGATCCACATGGACTTCAGCTTCCTCGGCATGGACCTCACCATGATCCCCAGTGACGTCATCGGTCAGATCGGGACCGGCGGCTGGGCTGTTATCGGCGTGCTGCTCATTCCCATCGTTTCCGGCGCGCTGAGCTTCTGGCAGTCCAAGGTCTCCATGGCCGGCAATCCCTCGGCCGCGGACCCCAACGACCCCACCGCGCGCTCGAGCCGCATGATGATGTGGATGATGCCCATCATGTCCCTCTGGATCGGCTTTACCCTGCCCGCCTCCCTCGGCGTGTACTGGATCGCGAACAGCGTTCTGATGCTCGTGCAGGAGAAGGTGCTCAACAAGTATTTCAAGAAGAGCATGGCTGCGGAGGACGAGGCGCGTGAGAAGGCCCGCATGGAGGACCGTCTCCGCCGCATGGAGGAGGCCCGCGTCGCCCAGCAGCAGCGCGAGGCCGAGAAGAAGAGCCTGAAGGAAAAGCAGAAGGCCGCGCAGGCCGCCAAGGCTGCCAAGGCCGAAAAGGCCAGGAAGGCCACCACCGAGAACGGCCGCATCGGAGACCGTCCGTACGCGAGAGGCCGTTCGTTCAACGCCGACCACTACGGCGAATAACGAAAAGGAGCTTGTCTTAGATGATCAAGTTTATTGATATGACGGGCAAGACCGAGGACGAGGCCATCCGCCGCGCATTGGAGCAGCTCGGTCTGGAGCGCGACGATGTTTCCGTCGAGATCCTCGAGCGCGCGAAGTCCGGCTTCCTCGGCATCGGCGGCTCGCCCGCAACGGTCCGCGTCAGCTATGACGACGGTCAGCCGGAGCCGAAGCCGGAGCCGGAGCCGGGCAAGACCGAGCCCAAGAGCGCCGCGCCCAAGGCGGAGAAGAAGCCCGTTTACTGCGCCGAGGTGCTGCAGAAGGAAGTGCGCGCCAGGGAAAAGCAGGAACGCGAGGCCAAGCGCGGCGAGCGCAGGGCCGAGCCGAAGGCCGAGAAGGCTCCGCGCGAGCCGGCCGTGCTCGGCGAGGAGGTCCGTGACGAGAAGAGCGAGCAGATCCGCACGTTCCTCTCCGGTCTGCTCGAGCACATGGACGCCAAGGCCGAGGTCAAGGTCTATGAGGTCGAGAAGAACCGCTACAAGGTCATTTTAGAGGGTGAAAAGCTCGGCGCGCTCATCGGCCGCCGCGGCGAAACGCTCGACGCCATTCAGCAGCTGACGAACTATTCCATCAACCGCGGCGGCGAGAGCAAGCGCGCCCGCGTGCAGATCGACGCCGAGAACTACCGCGAAAAGCGCGAGGAGAGTCTGGAGCGTCTGGCGCAGAAGGTCGCGGGCAAGGTGGTCAAGTACCGCCGCAACGTGACGCTCGAGCCGATGAACGCCTACGAGCGCCATGTGATCCACACGGCGCTGCAGGACACGCAGTACATCACGACCTTCTCCATCGGCACGGAGCCGAACCGCCGCGTGGTGGTCTCCTACGACCGCACAAAGCAGTAAAAAGCAGCGAAAAAGAAAGATGCCATACGGCATCTTTCTTTTTTTCAGGGGCGAAGCTCTGCTATGATGGAGCGGAGAAATGAAACGGGAGGATGACCCTCATGAAGCTGGTATCGTGGAACGTGAACGGCCTGCGGGCCTGCCTGAACAAAGGCTTTCTGGATTTTGTGGCGCTCGCGGACGCGGATGTGATCTGCCTGCAGGAGACGAAGCTGCAGCCGCATCAGGTGAGCTTCGAGCTGCCGGGCTACCGGATGTATTTCAACAGCGCGGACAAGGCCGGCTACTCCGGCACGGCGGTGCTCACAAGAAAGGAGCCGCTGAACGTCACCTACGATTTCGGCGACGACGAGCACCGGCACGAGGGGCGCGTCATCACGGCGGAGTACGAGGATTTCTACCTTGTGTGCTGCTATACGCCGAACTCGCAGGACGAGCTGAGGCGTCTCCCCTATCGGATGCGGTGGGAGGACGATCTGCGGGAATACCTCTGCGGGCTGGATCAGACGAAGCCCGTGGTGTACTGCGGCGACCTGAATGTGGCGCACGAGGAGATCGACCTGAAGAACCCCAAGACGAACCGCTTCAACCCCGGCTTTTCCGACGAGGAGCGCGGGAAGATGACTGAGCTGCTCGCGGCGGGCTTTGTGGATTCGTTCCGCGCGCTCTGGCCGGACCGCGCCGACGCCTATTCGTGGTGGAGCTACCGCGCGGCGTCGCGGGCGCGGAACGTGGGGTGGAGGATCGACTATTTCATCGTGTCCGAACGGCTGCGCGGGCACATCAAAAAGGCGGAGATCTGGAGCGAGATCATGGGTAGCGACCACTGCCCCGTGATGCTGGAGCTGGAATGAACGGAAAAGGCGGACGCCCATGGGCGTTCGCCTTTTGTGACGTTGTCGAATTTTGAAGCAGAGCGAACATCTGTTTGAAAAAGTGCTTGTACTACGCGGCGGAATGTGGTACAATAATATACTTCAAAAAACGACGCGGAGAGGGTGAGCGCATGAGCGTACACGAGGGGCACCGACAGAGAAAAAAGGAGCAGTTCCGCGAGCATGGGCTGGACGCCTTTGCCGACCATGAGGCGTTGGAGCTGCTGCTCTATTACGCCATTCCGCGGCAGGACACGAACCCCATCGCGCACCGTCTGATCGAGCGCTTCGGCTCGCTCGAGGGCGTGTTTTCCGCGCCGGCCTGCGAGCTGCAGAAGGTCGAGGGCGTGGGTGAGAACGCCGCGACGCTCATCCGGCTGCTTTTTCCGCTCTGCCGCCGTGTGCGCACGAGCGGCGGAAGGCATGAGGTCATTTTCAACACGCGCGAGAACATCGGCGCGTATTTCATCGAGCTGTTCCTCGGCGAGCGGCGGGAGGTCTTTTACGAGGCCTGTCTGGACGCGAAGGGCAAGCTGCTCGCCTGCTACCGATTGGCGGAGGGCAGCCCGGATCAGGTGACGATCAATATGCGCCGTGTGGTGGAAAACGCGCTCAACGCCAACGCGAGCCTGGTGGTGCTGTCGCACAACCATCCGAGCGGCGTGGCGCTGCCGAGCAAGGAGGACAACCAAACGACCTTACAGATCAAGCGGGCGCTTGCGGACATCGGCGTGCAGCTGGTGGATCATGTGATCGTCGCGGACGGGGACTTTGTGTGCCTGCGCGACAACGGACTTTTGGATTGAGGAGGCAGACCATGGAATTCAAGCTCCATGCGCCGTTTCAGGCGACCGGCGACCAGCCGGAGGCCATTGCCGCGCTTGCGCGCGGTGTCGAATTGGGACTGGACGAGCAGGTGCTGCTCGGCGTGACCGGCTCGGGCAAGACCTTCACGATGGCGAGCGTGATCGAAAAGGTCCAGCGCCCCACGCTGGTGCTGGCGCACAACAAGACGCTCGCCGCGCAGCTGTGCGCGGAGTTCAAGGAGTTTTTTCCCGAGAACGCGGTGGAATACTTCGTCAGCTACTACGACTACTATCAGCCCGAGGCGTATATCCCGCATACGGACACCTACATCGCCAAGGACGCCTCGACGAACGAGGAGATCGACCGCCTGCGGCTGAGCGCGACCTGCGCGCTGCTCGAACGGCGGGACGTGATCGTGGTCTCGTCCGTGAGCTGCATCTACGGCCTCGGCGAGCCGGACGACTTCGCCAAGCTGATGATCTCGCTGCGCCCGGGACAGACGATGGAGCGCGACGAGCTGCTGCGCCGTTTGGTGGAGGACCGCTACGAGCGCAACGACGTCGCCTTTGAGCGCAACCGCTTCCGCGTGCGCGGCGACGCGGTGGACATTTACCCTGCCTACTGGCGCGACCGCGCGGTGCGCGTGGAGTTCTTCGGCGACGAGATCGACGCCATCCGCGAGTTCCAGCCTGTGACCGGCGTGGTGACGAAGACCCTGCAGCACACGGTCATCTATCCCGCGTCGCACTATGTGACGACGAAGGACAAGATGGAGCGCGCCATCGAGGAGATCGAGCGCGAGCTGGAGGTGCGGGAGAAATTCTTCACCGACAACGGACAGGCGGTGGAGGCGCAGCGCATCCACCAGCGGACGAAGTACGACATCGAGATGATGCGCGAGCTGGGCTACTGCACGGGCATCGAGAACTATTCGCGCGTCATTTCCGCGCGGCCTGAGGGGTCTGCGCCCATGACGCTGCTCGACTACTTCCCCAAGGACTTTCTGCTCTTTGTGGACGAGAGCCATGTCACGCTGCCGCAGGTGCGGGCGATGTACAACGGCGACCGCGCGCGCAAGGACGCGCTGGTGCAGTACGGCTTCCGCCTGCCCTGCGCTTATGATAACCGCCCGCTCAGGTTTGAGGAATTTGAACAGCGTGTACATCAGCGCATCTATGTTTCCGCGACGCCGGGCGACTATGAGCGCGAGCGCGCGGGGCAGATCGTGGAGCAGGTCATCCGTCCGACTGGTCTGCTCGATCCGCGCGTGGAGGTGCGGCCCGTCACGGGACAGATCGACGACCTTGTGGGCGAGATCAACGCCCGCGCCGCGCGCAATGAGCGCGTGCTGGTGACGACGCTGACGAAGAAGATGGCGGAGGATCTGACGGAATATCTGCGCACGGTGGGCGTGCGTGTGCGCTATATGCACGCGGACGTGGAGACCATCGAGCGCATGGAGCTCATCCGCGACCTGCGGCTGGGCGAGTTCGATGTGCTCGTCGGCATCAACCTGCTGCGCGAGGGCCTCGACCTGCCGGAGGTGTCGCTCGTCGCCATCCTCGACGCGGACAAGGAGGGCTTCCTGCGCAGCGAGACGAGCCTTGTGCAGACCATCGGCCGCGCCGCGCGAAACGCGGATGGTCTGGTCATTCTCTACGCCGATACGGTCACGCCGTCGATGAAGCGCGCCATGGACGAGACGGAGCGCCGCCGCGCCATTCAGGACAAATACAACAAGGAGCACGGTATCGTGCCGCAGACCATCCGCAAGGACGTGCGCGAGATCCTTGAGATCTCCAAGAAGGACGAGGACGGCGCGCGCCGGCGCGGCAAGCGCAAGCTCTCGGAGCGCGAGCGGGACGAGGAGATCCGCAAGCTTGAAAAGCAGATGCAGGAGGCAAGCCGGATGTTGGAGTTCGAGTATGCCGCCGTGCTGCGCGACCGCATCATCGAGCTGCGCAAGGAACAAAAATAAAAAGAGAAAAAGCCATGAAAAAATACCTTCCCTATCTGAATATCCTCGGTGCGGCGGCCTGTTGGGGCTGCATCGGGCTGTTTAACCGCTTTCTGATGCGCGCGGGCATGGGCGCGGCGAACATCGTCGTCATCCGCAATTTCGGCGGACTTGTGCTGCTGACGCTCATTTTCGCGCTGCGCGAGCGGAGCGTATTCCATGTGAAAGCGAAGCACCTGCCCATCTTTTTCGGCACGGGTGTGGTGAGCATGGTCTTTTTTACGCTGTGCTACTTCAAGTGTCAGGAGCTGTGCTCGCTGGCGGTGAGCGCCATTCTGCTCTACACCGCGCCGGCGATGGTCGTGCTGATGAGCGCGGCGGTGTTCCGCGAAAGGATCACAAGGAAGAAGATTCTGGCGCTCGCGCTGGCGCTGCTCGGCTGCTCGTTTGTGACGGGCGTATGGAGCGGGGACGCGAGCGTGACGGCGGCGGGCGTGCTGTTCGGACTGGGCGCGGGCTTCCTTTACGCGCTCTACTCCATCTTCGCGCCGTTCGGCCTGCGGCACTATACGCCGTTCACCGTGGTGTACTGGACGTTCGTGTTCGGCGGGCTCGGCTCACTCTTCCTGCTCGACGCGGGCGAGATGCGCACGGTGTTCGCGGACGGGAGAATGGTCCTCGTCGCGCTGGGGCTGATCGTCATTTCGACGGTGCTGCCGTATCTGCTGTATACGAACGGCCTTGCCAGAGTCGAGAGCGGCAAGGCGAGCATTCTGGCGAGTCTGGAGCCGGTGGTCGCGTCGTTCGTGGGCATTCTCGCCTTCGGCGAGCCGGTGAGCTTGATGGTATTTTTAGGGCTGGGGTGCATCCTCGCCTGCGTGTATGTATTGAGGTGAACGAAGATGGCAAAGAATAAGGAAGAAAAGACGAATGTGATGCGCGCGCTCGAGCAGAAGAAGATCGCTTATACCGCGCACAGCTATCCGCACGAGGAGGGTGTGGCGGTGGACGGCGTGACCGTCGCGAAAAGCATGGGCTTTGATCCCGCGCAGGTCTTTAAGACGCTGGTGGCGCGGGGCGCGAGCGGACAATACTATGTATTTGATGTGCCGGTGGCGGAGAGCCTTGATCTCAAGAAGGCGGCGCGCGCCGTGGGCGAAAAGAGCATCGAGATGCTGCATCAAAAGGAGCTGCTGCCGCTCACGGGCTATGTTCACGGCGGCTGCTCGCCGGTGGGCATGAAGAAGCTGTTTCCGACGGTTTTCCACAGCTCGGTGGAAAACCTGCCGACGGTCATCGTGTCCGCGGGGAAGATTGGTTATCAGGTGGAGGTCAAGCCCGCCGACCTGATGGGACTGGTGCGCGCGGAGACGGCGGACATCATTGTGGAGTAAGAAACGAAAAAGTTTGGGAAAAACAAAATTTTTGCCGATTTATACAAGGATTGACATTAAAAAATGATTTGTGTATGCTATGACCGAAAACCGGCCTCGACACAAATAAACAGGAGCAAAAGGTAAACTATGCAGGAAAATATCATTGTCAAGGGCGCGCGGGAGAACAACCTCAAGAACATTGATGTGAGCATCCCGCGCGACAAGCTGACCGTCATCACGGGACTGTCCGGCAGCGGAAAAAGCTCGCTGGCGTTTGACACCATTTATGCCGAGGGACAGCGGCGGTATGTGGAAAGCCTGTCGTCCTACGCGCGGATGTTTCTCGGGCAGAAGGAAAAGCCCGACGTGGACTACATCGACGGCCTCTCCCCCGCTATCTCCATCGATCAGAAAACGACCTCGCAGAACCCGCGCTCGACGGTGGGCACGGTGACGGAGATCTACGACTATCTGCGCCTTCTCTGGGCGCGGGTCGGCACGCCGCACTGCCCGAACTGCGGAAAAGAGATCAAGCAGCAGACCATCGACCAGATCGTGGATCAGGTGATGGCGCTGGGCGAGGGCACGCGCATTCAGGTGATGGCGCCGGTCATCCGCGGAAAGAAGGGGGAGTACGCCAAAATTTTCGAGGACGCAAGGAAGTCCGGCTACGTCCGCGTGCGTGTGGACGGGAGTATGTACGATCTGAGCGAGGAGATCAAGCTCGAAAAGAACATCAAGCACAGCATCGAGGTCGTGGTGGACCGCCTCATTCTAAAGCCCGATGTGGTGCATCGCCTGAGCGACTCGGCGGAGACTGCCGCGGCGCTCTCGGGCGGACTGGTGCTCATCAACGTGCTCAATCCCGAGCAGGATATTCTGTTCTCGCAGAACTACGCCTGCGAGGACTGCGGCGTGTCCATCGAGGAGCTGACGCCGCGGATGTTCTCGTTCAACAATCCCTTCGGCGCGTGCCCGGCCTGTACGGGCCTCGGCAGCCAGCTCAAGGTCGATCCGGAGCTGGTCATTCCGAATAAGACGCTCTCCATCCTCGATGGGGCTATCTGCGCGTCGGGGTGGAACAATGTGCGCGGCGACGGCATCTCGAGGATGTACTTCGACGCGCTGTCGAAAAAGTATCATTTCTCGCTGCGCGAGCCGGTGGAAAAGCTCTCGCCGGAGGTCATGGACGTGATCCTCTACGGCACGAAGGGCGAAAAGCTGGAGCTGCACTACGATCAGCCGCGCGGCAAGGGCGTGCTCTACCAGCCGTTTGAGGGCATCGTCAATAACCTCGAACGCCGCTATCAGGAGACGCAGAGCGAGAGTGTGCGCGCGGAGCTGGAGGAGTGCATGAGCGAGTGCCCCTGCCCCGCGTGTCAGGGCCGCAGGCTGCGGCGCGAATCGCTGGCGGTGACGGTCGGCGGCATGGACATTGACACGTTCACGCGCATGAGCGTGACGGAGGAGATCGCGTTTGTCGATTCCCTCGCGCTTACCGAGCAGCAGCTGCGCATCGGCGAGCGCATTTTGAAGGAGATCAAAAACCGCCTCGGCTTTTTGCAGTCGGTCGGTCTGGACTACCTGACGCTTTCGCGCGCGAGCGCGACGCTCTCCGGCGGCGAGAGCCAGCGCATCCGGCTTGCCACACAGATCGGCAGCAGCCTGATGGGGGTGCTGTATATCCTCGACGAGCCGTCCATCGGACTGCACCAGCGCGACAACGACAAGCTGCTTGCGACGCTCAAGCGTCTGCGCGACCTTGGCAATACGCTGATCGTGGTCGAGCACGACGAGGACACGATGCGCGCGGCGGACTATATCGTGGACATCGGCCCGGGGGCGGGCGTCCATGGCGGGCGCGTCGTCGCGGCGGGCACGCCGGCGGAGGTCATGGCGAACGAAGCGAGCCTGACCGGTCAGTATCTGAGCGGGAAAAAGAAGATCGAAACGCCGAAAACGCGGCGCGCGGGGAACGGTAAGCTCCTCACCGTGCGCGGGGCGCAGGAAAATAACCTCAAGAACATCGACGCGAGCGTTCCGCTCGGGACGTTTACCTGCGTGACAGGCGTCTCCGGCAGCGGCAAAAGCTCGCTCGTCAACGAGATCATCTACAAAAAGCTGGGCGCGGACCTCAACCGCATGAAGGCGCACGCGGGAAAGCATCGTGCCATCGAGGGCGAGGAGAATCTGGACAAGGTCATCTGCATCGACCAGAGTCCCATCGGGCGCACGCCGCGCTCGAACCCCGCGACGTACACGAATTTGTTCAACGATATCCGCGACCTGTTCGCCTCCACGCCGGACGCGAAGGCGAGGGGCTACAACGCGGGGCGCTTCAGCTTCAACGTGCGCGGCGGACGCTGCGAGGCCTGCGGCGGCGACGGTCAGCTTAAGATCGAGATGCACTTCCTGCCGGACATCTATGTGCCCTGCGAGGTGTGCAAGGGCAAACGCTACAACCGCGAGACGCTGGAGGTCCACTATAAGGGCAGGAGCATCGCGGATGTGCTGGAGATGACGGTGGAGGAGGCGCTGGAGTTTTTCCGCGACCTGCCGAAGCTGGCGAACAAGCTCGAGACGCTGCGCGACGTGGGACTGGGGTATATCAAGCTCGGACAGTCCTCCACCACGCTCTCAGGCGGCGAGGCGCAGCGCGTGAAGCTCGCGACCGAGCTATCAAAGCGCGCGACGGGACGCACCATCTATATCCTCGACGAGCCGACCACCGGCCTGCACACGGACGATGTGCGAAAGCTCTTAGAGGTCTTGCAGAAGCTGACCGACGCGGGCAACACGGTGCTCGTCATCGAGCACAATCTGGACGTCATCAAATCGGCGGACTATCTCATCGACCTCGGCCCCGAGGGCGGCAGCGGCGGCGGCACGCTTGTCGCCTGCGGCACGCCCGAGGAGGTCGCGGCGTGTGAGGCGTCCTACACGGGGCAGTATTTAAAGAAGGTCTTATAAGCAGTTTCGCACCCTTTTCGGCGGTTTTTCATAAGCTGGCGCGAGAGGGGTGGAGAAATGCAGCTTTTGCAGGACGGCGTGATCGCGGCGCTTGCCGCGGTGGGGCTGGCGACGATCGTATGGTTCACCGTTACGGCGCTGACGCATCCGCGCGAGCGGGTGCGCAGCGAGACGGCGGTGATCGTGCCCGCGCGGGGCGCGGCGGAGGCGCTGGAGCACACGGTGCGGACGCTCGAGAGCGAGCGCTACGCCTCGGGTGACTTTTCGCGCATCATCATCGCGGACTGCGGCATGGACGAGGACGCGCAGCGCGTGGCGCAGCTACTGTGCCGCGAGAGCTTCGATGTGACGGTCTGCCCACAGGGCGATCTCGCGCGGCAATTCGACTGAACGAAAGAGAATGGAGAGAGGGACATGGGAGAGCGCACGACGGTCATCGGTACGATCCTCGCGGTCGTTTTCCAGAATGAGGAGAACGGCTATACGGTCGCGCGCATCGTCACGGACGACGGCGAGCCGGTGACGGTGGTGGGCTGCATCCCCTGCGCCGCGCCCGGCGAGGAGCTGATCCTGACCGGACGCTACACGACGCATCCGCAGCACGGCGAGCAGTTCGCCGCCGATGAGGTGGAGCGGCATATGCCGACGGGCGAGACGGAGATCCTGAACTATCTCGCCTCCGGCGTGGTGCGCGGCATCGGACCGGCGACGGCGCAGAAGCTGGTGGATCGCTTCGGCGCGGACACGCTCGACGTGCTCGACGGCGAGCCGGAGAAGCTCAAGACCATCAAGGGCATCACCGACAAGCGCGCACGGGAGATCGCGGAGAGCTGGCACGAGCTTGCGGGTCTGCGGCGCGTGCTGGACTTCCTGACGAAGTACGACCTGCCGGTGGGGCTTGCGATGCAGCTTTTCCGGCGCTACGGCGCGGACGCGATGGACGCGCTGCGGCGCAACCCGTATCTCCTCAGCGGCGAGGCGTTCGGCGTGGATTTTTCCGTGTCGGACGAGATCGCGCTGTCGATGGGCTTTTCGGGCGATTCCTCCTGCCGCACGGAGGCGGGGGTGCTCTTTGAGCTGAGCCACAACGAGCAGAGCGGCGGACACGTGTTTCTGCCGCGGGAAAAGCTGGTCGCGGCGACGGCGCAGCTGCTCGATGGGGATACGGATACGGTGGAAAAGGCGCTCGACGATCTGCTCGAACGCGGAAGCGTCGTGCAGGAGCAGGTCGCGAACGTAGAGGGCTGCTATCTGCGGCGCTGCCACGAGGCGGAGACCTATGTGTGTACGCGCGTGCGCGCCATGCTTGCCGACAAGCCGGACAAGCTGCGCGGCGCGAAGAAGATCATCGACGAGATCGAGCGCGGACAGGGCATCGAGTATGCGCCATTGCAGCGGCAGGCCGTGGAGCTGGCTGCGCAGGAGGAGCTGCTGATCCTGACCGGCGGGCCGGGCACGGGCAAGACGACAAGCGTGCGCGGCATCGTGGCGCTCTTTGAGCGCATGGGGCTGGATGTGCTGCTCTGCGCGCCGACGGGGCGCGCCGCCAAGCGCATGGGCGAGCTGTGCGGCAAGGAGGCGCAGACCATCCACCGCCTGCTTGGCATGAGCTGGAACGAGCAGACGGGCGATGTGACCTTTACAAAAAACGAAAAGGAGCCTTTGGAGGCGGACGCGGTGATCGTGGACGAGACCTCGATGGTCGATCTGGCGCTGATGCGCGCGCTGCTCGCGGCGCTGCGGCCCGGCTGCCGGCTGGTGCTGGTGGGCGACCCCGACCAGCTGCCGAGCGTCGGCGCGGGGAACGTGTTCGGCGATCTCATCCGCTCGGAGCGCGTTGCGACCGTAGCGCTCAAGGATATTTTCCGTCAGGCGGAGCGCAGCGCTATCGTGCGCAGCGCGCATCTGGTGAACGAGGGGCGGCTGCCGGAGCTGCAGAATACCGCCGCGAGCGATTTCTTCTTCCTCCCCCGCCGCGACAGCGCGCGTCTGGTGGACACAGTGGTGGAGCTGTGCAGAACGAGGCTGCCCGAAAAGATGCACATTCCCGCCGAGAGCATTCAGGTGCTCACGGCGACGCGCAAGGGCGACACCGGCACGGCGGCGCTCAACCGCGCCCTGCAGGCGGCGCTGAATCCCGCGGGTATGGGACGGCGCGAAAAGCGCTTCGGCGACCTTGTGTTCCGCGAGGGCGACCGCGTGATGCAGACACGCAACGACTATGATGTTTTATGGGAGCGCGAGGACGGCACGGCGGGCGCGGGCATCTTCAACGGCGACGTGGGAAAGATCTTGCAGATCGACCCGAGCGGCGAGCTGATCTCCATCGCCTTTGACGACCGCGTGGCGACCTACACGGCGGATATGCTCGCGGAGCTGGACATGGCCTACGCCATGACCGTACATAAGGCGCAGGGCAGCGAGTACCGCGCGGTGATCTTCGTCAGCGCGCCGGCGGCGCCGGGGCTGATGGTGCGCGGGGTGCTCTACACCGCCATCACGCGAGCGCGGGAGCTGCTGATCCTCGTCGGGGACGACGTGAGCCTTGGGAAAATGGCGGCGAACGACCGCCGCACGCGCCGCTACAGCGGTCTGCGCTGGCGGCTCGGGAACGGAGGGACGGTATGAGCCTGAAAGAAAAGCTGCTCGACCTGTTTTTCCCGCCGCGGTGCGCGTTCTGCCGCCGGACGGGCGTGCATGGCGTGTGCGCGGACTGCGAGAGGACGCTCCCCTACGCGAAGGTGCAGCTGTGCGAGGGCGCGGGCTTCGGGAGGTGCGCCTCTCCCCTGCTCTATGAGGATGCGGTGCGCGAGAGCCTGCTGCTCTTCAAGTTCCACGGCGCGCAGAGCGCCGCCGAGGGCTACGGCGAGCTGCTCGCCCGCTGCGCGGCAGAGGAGCTGGGCGGCCAGTTCGACACGGTGACGTGGGTGCCGGTGAGTAAAAAGCGCGAACACGAGCGCGGCTACGATCAGGCGTACCTGCTGGCGAAGGAAACGGCAAGGCATTGGGGTATCGAGCCGGTGCGGCTGCTGCGGAAAACGAGAAACAACGCCGCGCAGTCCGGGCTGTCCTCTGCCGCCGAGCGGCGGGGCAATGTGCTGGGCGTTTACACGGCGGAAAATATTGACAAGATCCGCGGCGCAAAAATTCTGCTCATCGACGATATTCTGACCACCGGAGCGACGCTGAGCGAATGTGTGCGCGTGCTCAGGGAGGCCGGCGCGGCGGATGTGGTGTGCGCGACGCTCGCCCGCGCCGTGACGGAAAAGGAAAAGGACGGCGCAAGGCGCGGGACACCGGTGTGATTTGGCACACGCCCTGCGGCACATAGATGCGGCAAAATCACACACAATGCTATTGCAAAACCGTTTTTCAGCCGCTATAATAGAAAAGCAAGCGAGAAAAAATGCGGATATTTCCGCCGGAATACAAAGGAAAATGAGAGAGGTAGCATTATGTGTTCACTGGCAAAGGACATCGGTATCGACCTCGGTACCGCGTCGGTTCTGATCTATGTAAAGGACAAGGGCATCGTGCTCAACGAGCCGAGCGTGGTGGCCATTGATAAGGATACGGGCAAGCTGCTGAAGGTCGGCGCGGACGCGCAGGCCATGCTGGGCCGCACGCCCGGCAACATCGTCGCGATCCGCCCCCTGCGCGAGGGCGTTATCTCCGACTACGAGGTGACCGAGCGGATGCTCAAGGAGTTCATCCACAAGGTCATGGGCTTCCAGTTCTTCAAGCCGCGCATCATCATCTGCGTGCCCTCCGGCATCACCGAGGTCGAGGAGCGCGCGGTCATCGACGCGGGCATTCAGGCGGGCGCGCGCCGCGTGTACCTCATTGAGGAGCCGGTCGCGGCGGCCATCGGCGCGGGCATCGACATCACCCAGCCCGACGGTCACTTCATCATCGACATCGGCGGCGGCACGAGCGATATTGCGGTCATCTCCCTCTCCGGCGTGGTCGAGAGCGCGTCCATCAAGGTCGCGGGCGACCAGTTCAACGAGGCGGTCGTAAAGTATATGCGCCGCAAGCACAACCTGCTCATCGGCGAGCGCACGGCGGAGGAAATGAAGATGAGCATCGGCTGCGTCTTCCCGCCCGAGGAGGAAATGACGATGGAGATCAAGGGCCGCTGCCTGCTCACGGGCCTGCCCAAGCTCATCACCGTGACCTCCACCGAGATGATGGACGCCTTTGAGGAGCCGGTCGAGCGCATCATGGAGGCGGTGCATCAGGTCCTCGAACGCACGCCGCCCGAGCTGGTGGCTGACATTTCCAGCAACGGTATCGTGATGACCGGCGGCGGCAGCCTGATCCGCGGCTTTGATAAGCTGGTCACGGCGCGCACGGGCATCCACACGGTCGTGGCGGAGAATGCCATTCAGTGCGTTGCCGAGGGCACGGGCAAGAGTCTCGAAAGCGTCGGCGAGATGAAGGACGGCACGATGAACCTGAGCCGCCGCAAGCAGATCAACTGAACAGAGAGCAAAGGGGGCTTCGACCGGCTGGTCGAAGCCCCTTTTCCCTTTTACGGAGGAAGGGCGCGGCCATTTGGCTGCGCCCTTCTGCCTTATTTCTTTTCGATGACCTTGAGGACCTTTTCGTAGCACTCCTCGGCGAGCGGGATGGCGTGGGCCAGCATGGCCTCGCCCTTGTGGCAGCACTCGTCCGCGTACTCCTTGTCCTTGAGGGATGAGAGGTTGATGAGGACGTTGAGCCACGCGCTCTGCATGGCAGTCTTGAGCGTCAGCGCCGCAATGCCGAGGTCGCTCACGACATTCGGATTGGTCGTGCCGACGAGCGTTGCGAGCAGGTCGATGGATTCCAGACAGACCTCCATCATCGTCAGGGGGACCTCCGTGCAGTTGCGGAAGCTCGCCTGCACCGCGCCGCGGCGAATGGCCTTCTGGGCGTCATTCTCCTTGGGCAGGGCGAGGGATTCGATGAGCACGTCGAACACCTCGCTGTCGCGGTTCATCACGTCCACAAAGCGCTCCTTCAACTCGTTGCCCTTGGCGATGGCGTCGAGAATGCGCTCACGGTCGTCCTCAAAGCCCTTTTTGGAGAGCGTGAGGCCGTTGACCATCATGGTCAGCGCGACGCCGATGCCGCCCGCCAGACCCGCGACCGCGCCGCCGCCGGGGGCGGGCGCGTCGGAGCCGACCGCGTTGATGAGCTCTGTGACCTTCATATCCGCAATTTTCATGGAAAGACCCTCCTTAGGGGCGTGTAAATTTTAGAACAGGCCCGTGATCCTGCCGTTTTCGTCCACGTCGATCTTCTCGGCGGACGGGACCTTGGGCAGACCCGGCATGGTCATAATGTCGCCGGTCTTGGCGACAAGGAAGCCCGCGCCGGCGTTGACCTTGAGGTCGCGCACGGTGATCTTGAAGCCGCGGGGCGCGCCGAGCTTGCCCGCGTCGTCGGAGAAGGAGAACTGGGTCTTGGCCATGCAGATGGGCAGATTATCAAAGCCGAGGTCGGTGAGCTGCTTGAGCTGCTTCTTCGCGGGGGCGGAGATGATGACGCCGTCAGCGTGATAGACCTTGGTGGCGATGGCGTTGAGCTTGGCCTCGATGCTGTCGTTCACGTCGTAGACGTACTGGAAGTGGTCGGGCTCCTCGCAGAGGCGGACGACCTCCTCGGCGAGCGCCTTGCCGCCCTCGCCGCCCTTGGCCCAGACCTCGCTCAAACGGACGTTGACGCCCAGCTCGCGGCACTTGCTCTCGACGAGCGCAAGCTCGGCGGCGGTGTCGGTCGGGAAGGCGTTGACGGCGACGACGCAGGGCAGGCCATAGACGTTCTTGACGTTGTCAACGTGCTGGAGGAGGTTCGGCAGACCCTTTTCAAGGGCTTCGAGGTTCTCATTGTTCAGCTCGGCCTTGGGCACGCCGCCGTGGTACTTCAGGGCGCGGACGGTGGCGACGATGACGACGGCGTTGGGATGGAAGCCGGCGGCGCGGCACTTGATGTCGAGGAACTTCTCGGCGCCGAGGTCGGCGGCGAAGCCTGCCTCGGTGACGGTGTAGTCGCTCAGGCGCATGGCCGTTTCCGTGGCTTGCAGGGAGTTGCAGCCGTGGGCAATGTTGGCGAACGGGCCGCCGTGGATGAAGGCGGGCGTGCCCTCGAGGGTCTGAACAAGGTTGGGCTTGATGGCGTCCTTCAAGAGCGCGGCCATCGCGCCCTCGGCCTTGAGGTCGTGCGCGGTGACGGGCTGATCGTCATAGGTGTAGGCGACGACCATCTTGGCAAGGCGCGCCTTGAGGTCGGCGAGGTCGGAGGACAGGCACAGCACCGCCATGATCTCGCTGGCGACGGTGATCTCAAAGCCGTCCTCGCGCGGCACGCCGCTGGCCTTGCCGCCGAGACCGTCGATGATGTGGCGGAGCTGACGGTCATTCATATCGACCGCGCGCTTCCAGACGATGCGGCGGGGGTCGATGTTCAGGGCGTTGCCCTGCTGGATGTGGTTGTCGAGCATGGCGGCGAGCAGGTTGTTCGCTGCGCCGATGGCGTGGAAGTCGCCGGTGAAGTGGAGGTTGATGTCCTCCATCGGGACGACCTGGGCGTAGCCGCCGCCCGCCGCGCCGCCCTTGACGCCGAACACGGGGCCGAGGGAGGGCTCACGCAGGCAGACCATGGTCTTCTTGCCGATTTTGTTGAGCGCGTCGGCCAGGCCGACGGAGGTGGTGGTCTTGCCCTCACCTGCGGGCGTGGGGCTGATGGCGGTGACGAGGATCAGCTTCGCCTTGCGGGGCAGCTTGCGGATCTCGGTAAGGTCGAGCTTGGCCTTGTACTTGCCGTAAAGCTCGAGGTGCTGCTCGTCGATGCCGGCGGCAGCGGCGATCTCAGTGATGGGCTTCATTTCGTGCGCCTGGGCGATCTCAATATCGGTCATGTGAAGGTACCTCCTGATACAATATGTTAAAAAGTGCGGTTTTCCCGGTCGGATAACTTGTGAGTATTGTACCAAAATGCAGGAGGAAGGTAAACAACTTTCACGAGCCACTTTTTCGGTATCGGTTAAAAATTTTAAGCGTTCGGTCGGCGAGGGCTTACAGCGTGATGCACATGGGCTCGTCGAGGGTGACGGGGCCGCCGATGGCGGCGGAAACGACCGCGCCGCCGCGGCGCTCGATGCTCGCGCGGACGACGCCCGCGGGCTGGAAATAGTCCTGCTCAAAGAGACCGTCCGCGAGCCCTGTACTCTCGGCGACGGCGCAGGCGATGGTGCCGCTGCCGCAGCTCCCCTCCCAGATGAGGGTGCCGGTGTCCACGACCTTGACGAGCGGCGTCATGCGGTGGCTCGTGCGGTCGAGGAAAATGACGCCGTAGGCGTCCAGCCCCTCAATGGCGGAAAACAGCGGCTCGGCGGCGCGGAAGAAGTCCTCGCTCGGCGCGACGCCCTCGATCACGAGGTGGGCGATGCCGGCGAGGTCGACCAGCGTGCCCGCATGGCCCTCGACCTCCGCCGCGCGCACGGCGCGCGGGAGCGGCATTTCGGCGCGGGCGGCGCCCCGCGCAAGATCGACCGCGGCGGTGACGACGTGATCGCAGCCGCTGACGCGGAGACTTACTTCGGAGAGACCGCCCCGCTGCCGCGCGACGTACATCGCATAGGCGCGGGTGGCGTTGCCGCAGAACTCGCCGCCCATCATCTCCATGCGGCCGTCGGTGTCCGCGTCCGCGGGGCAGGCAAAGCCGACCTGATCGATCTTCATATCGGGCAGCCGGCGCATCAGCTCGGCGGCGAGCGCCGCGCGGCGCTCCCTTTCGATGGGGTCGAGGACAAAAAGCGTGATGTTTCCGGCGGGATCGGCGCGCAGGACGTTGAGCTTCATAGAGATGCCTCCTTGCTTTTTTCGTATGCCGCTTAAAAAAAGAAGGTGTAAAGTCTTGGAATGACTTTACACCTTCTCGGGGAATGTGTCAACTCGGAAAATTACTCAAAGTCGGGGATATACTCCTTGACGATGTCGAGCAGCTCGCCGGAGCGGATCATCTTCTCCACCGCGCGGATGTCGGGCCAGATCTCGCGGTCCACTTCGTAGAACGCGACTTCCTTGCGGACGTGCTGGTAGATGGCTTCGTGCAGCGGGGTGAGGCCCTGACCGTGGGTGTTCAGGCGGCGGCGGATGTCGATGGCCTGGCAGGCGGTCAGCAGCTCGTCGGCGAGGACGTCCTGCGTGTTCTGCAGGATCATCTTGGCCTTACGGGCGGCGGTGGTGCCCATGGAGACGATGTCCTCCTGGTTGGCGGAGGAGGGGATGGAGTCCACGGAGGCGGGATGCGCGTAGACCTTGTTCTCGCTGACCATGGAGGCCGCGGCGTACTGGACGATCATGAAGCCGGAGTTGACGCCCGCCTGCGTGGTGAGGAAGGCGGTCAGGCCGTTGCTGAGCGCGGGGTTGACCATGCGCTCGGTGCGGCGCTCGGACGCGTCGGCGATCTCGCTGGCGGCGATGCCGAGGAAGTCGAACGGGAGAGCCATGGGCTCGCCGTGGAAGTTGCCGCCGGAGATAACGGCCTCGTCGTCGAGGAACATCAGCGGGTTGTCGGTGACGGCGTTGAGCTCGATCTCGACCTTCTCACGGACGTACTCGAGCGCGTCGCGGCAGGCGCCGTGCAGCTGCGGGATGCAGCGCAGGGCATAAGCGTCCTGCACGCGGTCGGACTGGCAGTTGTCGAGGATCTCGGAGCCGGCGAGCAGCTTGCGCATATTCGCGGCGACGAGCATCTGGCCCTTCTGGCCGCGCACCTGATGGATGCGGGGATCGAAGGCGTTGCGAAGGCCGGTCAGACCCTCCATGGACAGGGACGCGATCACGTCGCCGAGCTGGGCGGCGCAGATGGAATCGTACAGGGCCAGCGCGCCGACGGAGGTCATCGCACAGGTGCCGTTGGTCATGCCGAGGCCTTCCTTGGACACGAGCGTGTCGAGGGTGGCAATGCCGGCCTTGGCCATCGCCTCCGCGCCGGTCATCTTCACGCCCTCATACATGGCCTCACCCTTGCCGAGCATGGGCAGCGTCATGTGGGCGAGAGGCGCGAGGTCGCCGGAGGAGCCGAGGGAGCCCTTCTGGGGAACGATGGGGGTAACGCCCTTGTTGAGCATCTCGAGAAGCATCTCAACGAGGAGGGGGCGCACGCCGCTCACGCCGCCGCACAGGGCGTTGGCGCGCAGGAGCATCATGCCGCGCACGATCTCGTCGGCATAAGGCTCGCCGGCGGCGGTGCAGTGGCTGAGGATCAGGTTGGTGGAGAGCTGGTTGCTCATCTCCTTGGGGACGGCGACCTTCTGGAACTCACCGAAGCCGGTGGTGATGCCGTAGGCCACGCGGCCCTCGGCGGCGATCTTCTCGGCGAGCGCACGGGACTTCTGCATCGCTTCGAGAGCGGAAGGGGCCAGCTCGACCGTGGCGTTGTAGCGCGCGATGGCGACAAAGGATTCAAGCGTCAGGCTGTGGCCGTCGACCACAACGTGCTTGATCGCGGTGGGATTCATGATCATGGTAGTTGCCTCTTTTCTTAATAGTTGCCGAATGGCACGATCTCGATGCTGTGATGTGAGAAGTTTTTTCCGGAGGCTGTGCTTCGATAGACGTCTGCCCATGACGTCCGGCGCACCTGCCGGTGAGTTGACTCAGCCAAAGGTGGTGTGGTTTGGTTGATGGCTTTAGGATAGCACAAATTTTGTGCAAAATCAATAGGAATTGCTGTTAATTTTTCTGTAATATTGTGCGGCATCACTATATTACGGCGCTGTGCTGCTGTGCTATCACAGACCGAACGAAAATCGGCGGAGAAAAGAGAGGGCTGCGGCGCGGGCGGAGCATGGAAAAGGACCGCCGGTGTTCCGGCGGTCCTTTGTGCGTTATTTCTTTTTCCGTTTTTTGGAGGCCTGCTTCGGGGCGGCTTCATAGTCCAGTACGCGGATGGCGGGGTTTTTCCCCTTCGCCAGCTTGATGATGGCCTCCGCATCGGAGCGGGTGAAGAACAGCGCCTTTTCCATCGAGCTGTAGCCGATGTGCAGACGGATCAGATCCGGGTGCTTACGGTCCTCGGTGACGATGGAATTGATCTGCTCCCAGGGGAAGAAGTCGTACTGGGTCGTGATCTGCATCTGATAGAAGATCTCAAGTCCGCGGGTGGTGACCACGGCGTCCTTCTTCGTCAGAAGCGTCAGCGTATACAAAACTGCAAATCCGAGAGAGATGACCGAGAGCGGAAGGTTGCTCCGCTTGGACATCAGGCCGAACAGCAGCAGGAGGACGACCAGTATCCAGCCGCCGACGGTGACCCACTTTTTCCGCGGCTTGGGCGGGCGCGAAACGTAGATCGGGGGCGGAACGGATTCCCAGGGAAGCGTTTGTCTCACGGCGGCAGTTCCTTTCTAAAACGGGGTAAGGCGTGCGTGCGGGACGCACGCCTTATGTAAGAAGTAAATTACGCGTTGATCTTGGGGGCCTTGCCGGCAGCGCGACGAGCCTCGAGGTTCGCAACGGCCTTGGCGTGAGCCTCTTCGGGAGCACCGGCGGGCTTGCCGGCCTTGGTCTTGCCGAACAGGTTGGTGTAGGAACCGTCAGCCCAGAAGATGTTGCGGCCGAGCATGGCGGTGACATAGGCATAGATGGGGTTGAGCAGGTTGACGAAGGCATAGGGGAAGAAGACGAAGGAGCTCATGCCGAGCACGCCCTGCTGATAAGCGCCGCAGCCGGTCCAGGGGAACATAACGGCCCAGAGGGTACCGGCGTCTTCCAGCGTACGGGAGAGCATGTTGCGGCCGAGGCCGAGCTCATCATACTTGTCAGCATAGATGGGGGCGGGAACGCCAATGCCGAGGAACTGGTCGCACATGGTGGCGTCGCAGAAGATGGAGGTCAGCAGGGTGGCGAGGATCAGGCTGCCAACGGAGTGGATCTTGTGCTTGAGGCCGCCGAAGAGCTTCTCGATGCAGCCGCAGCGCTCGAGGGCGCCGCCGTAGGCGAGCGCGACGAGGATGAGGTTGATGGTCCACATCATGCCGTCCATGCCCTTGGCCTTGCCGAGGATGGAGTCAGCGACCGCGTTGCCGGTCTCGACCGCGTTGCCGTAGTGCAGAACATCGAAGATGTCGCCGAGGGAGTAGCTGTAGAAAATGTCGGTGGACTGGAAGATGAGCATGAAGACGACCGCGGTGGCGACGGAGATGGCAATGCCGACCAGGCCGGGCACGCGCAGGATGCACATCACGATAACGACGATGATGGGGAGGAGCAGGATGGGGCTGATGGTGAAGGCGCTGCGGAACGCTTCCTGGATGCCTTCGGCGACTGTAGCGTCATACGCGCTGGTGTCAACGTTCAGGCCAAGGATCGTGTAGAGAATGAGGGAGAGCAGCAGGGTCGGGCCGGTGGTGGAGACCATCGCGGTGACGTGATCGAACAGGCCGGTCTCCGCGACGGCGGCGGCGAGGTTGGTGGTGTCGGACAGAGGGGAGAACTTGTCGCCGACATACGCGCCGGAGATGATCATACCGGCGGTAATGGGGGCGGGGATGCCGAGGCCGGCACCGATGCCGAGGAAGGCAAGGCCGATGGTGGCGGTGGTGGTCCAGGAGGAGCCGCAGGCCATGCCGACGATGGCGCAGAGGATGCAGCCAACGGGCAGGAACAGCTTCGGGGTCAGCAGGTCAAGGCCGTAGACGATCATGGTGGGGATCGCGCCGGAGAGCATGAAGCTGGTGACCAGGAAGCCGACGGTGGCGAGGATCAGAACGGCTTCCATGGAGGCCGCCAGACGCTCGATCATACCGGCGAGCATTTCCTTGAAGCTGTGGCCGCAGATCGCGCCGACGATGCAGGCGACGATGATGGACATGACCAGGGGCAGGTGCGCGTCATGATAGCCGGTTTCGGAATGACCGTGGAAGCAGTAAAGCATGAACCCGATCATCGCCACGATGGGAACTAACGCCAGAATAAAACTGGGTTCCCGAACGGTTTTCTTTTCGTTTGCCATGAATGATACCTCTCTCTTTAAAAATAAGATTTTAGTTTGTTGCGTAAGCTCGAACGATACCTGAGACAACCGCCGCCGCACGGCGGAGATCATCCCCACACACAAGGTCTCTTCCGATTGCCCTCCTTTCTGCATAACAGATCAGTGCAACAAGCTGTGGACGCTCCGTATCCGGGAGGGAGCCCCGTATGCGGAGTTGGAAACGAAACCGCGCCGGCGGCCGCCGTTGGGCAAACGGCGCTTCTCACCTGCCGCGTTGCGCTTTCGTTCCGGTTCGGTCCCACAGACGCCCGCTCAGGCGTTCTGCGCGGGGATCATCGTCCGGTTTGACAAAATCACCGTGCTCTGCGGAACCAGCTTTTGTATTATATCATAGGCGTTCACAAAAAATCAATAAATTTCCGGATTATTTTTGCTTTTTTCTGTAACTTTTGACGATACTAAGGCGCTTTACTGCTCTGCTAATTAGCGAAAGCGGCAAAACCGAAGAAAGCCCCTGCCGTTTGGCAGGGGCAGATCCGACCGGGAAAGACTTATTCGTGTGCGTGCTTCTCCTTCATGCGCTTGAGGACGATCTTGTAGCCGTCCGCGCCGTAGCTGATGCACTTGTTGACGCGCGTGATGGTGGCGGAGGACACGCCGATCTCCTTGGAGATCTGGGAGAAGGTGTTGCCCGCCTCCAGCATTTCGGCGACCTGCAGGCGCTGGGTCATGGCCTGGATCTCGCTGAAGGTGCACAGATCGTCGAAGAAGCGGTAGCACTCCTCAAGGTCCTTGAGCGAGAGAATGGCTTCAAACAGATGATCGGTCTCCTCCGACTTCATCTTGCTTCCGTACATAACAGGTCCTCCTTACAGAACTGAATTTGGGGGCTGCGCGGGAAAAGGGTCAAGCCCTCTGCGCGGCGCGCAGGGAGCGCTTGAGCATATCGAGCACCGGCGGGGTGACGAAAGCCATGGCGACCGCGGTGACCGCGCCGGAGACGATGCGGATGCCGACCTTGCCGAACACATAGGCGTAGGTGTAGTAGCCGTAGATCACGCTGTCGAGGTAGATCGCGCCGGTATTGAGAAGCGTGACGACGAGCGAGGTGACGATCAGCACGCCGACGAGCTGCCTGCGCGAGAGTTCATAGCCGCAGCGCTTGGCGTACAGACCGATGAGCAGACCGCGCACCGCGGGCGGGATGATCCACAGCACGGTGGTCGCGGTGACGCCGTAGGTCATCAGCTGGCCGAGAAAAGCGCCGACCAGACCGACCATCAGCCCGCCGCCCGGACCGTAGAGCAGAGCGCCGACGATGATGGGCAGGGCGGAAACGGAAATGTTGATCCAGCCGAGGCGGATCGTGCCGACGGTATTGAGCACGACGTAGACGGCGACCATCATGGCGATGACCACCAGCTTGCGCGTGGACATGGAGCCGAAGCGGTTGACGACGATGAGCGCGGCGACCAGCCCGACAAAGCAGGCGGCCATGCAGAGAACGATGGATGTGGGCGACATGAGACGATTCCTCCTCAAACAGTTTGAGCTTCCGCCGCGGGCATTCATTATCCCGCGCGGAGCGTGGCAGCTTGGAGAGGGCACAGATGACCCCCCTCCCCTTACGGCAGGAGCCACGCAGAAAAGAGGTCTCATGTCTCTTCTGGAGTGGCGAGCGGAATGCGAAAGCCATACTGCAAACCAGGGTTTTTCGTCCGCCGGGCAACTTCCCGTCCCGACGGCACTACGCGCCCGTTGGGCGCAAACACATGACTTCCTACTCTGCCAAAGCGTATTTTTGTGTAAAAATACACATATAGAATAGCAAACTCTCCGCCCATCGTCAAGCAATTTCACACGGGAAAGCGCGGTTTTTCCGCGAATTTTCTTTTTTAAGGCGAGGGCGCGTTTATTTCTTACAAAACACGCGGATGCGGCGCGGCTTTTTTCTTGACATCGCGGCGCTTTTTTTGCTATCCTACAAAATAGGACGACAAATGGGCCGGCCCGCGCGCCGCCCGTCTGCACAACATTTCCGGTCATCATTAAAGAGGAGGAACTTTCATCATGATCAAGGAAACCATGGCTTACCTGTCCCAGTACGATCCCGAGGTCGGCGCGACCATTGAGAACGAGTACCACCGCGAGCAGCGCAACATCGAGCTGATCGCCTCGGAGAACATCGTCTCCCCCGCCGTTATGCTGGCGATGGGCACCTGCCTGACCAACAAGTACGCCGAGGGCTATCCCGGCAAGCGTTACTACGGCGGCTGCTACTGCGTCGACGAGACCGAGGAGATCGCCCGTCAGCGCGCCTGCAAGCTCTTCGGCGCCGAGCACGCAAACGTCCAGCCCCACTCCGGCGCGAGCGCGAACCTCGCGGCCTTCAAGGCAATGCTCCAGCCCGGCGACACCTACATGGGCATGAACCTCGCCCACGGCGGTCATCTGTCCCACGGCAGCCCGGTCAACATCTCCGGTCAGTATTTCCATCAGGTCCCCTACTCCCTCAACGATGAGACCGAGCAGATCGACTACGATGAGCTCTATCGCATCGCGCAGGAGTGCAAGCCCAAGATGATCCTCGCGGGCGCCTCCGCCTATCCCCGCAAGATCGACTTTGCCAAGTTCCGTGAGATCGCCGATTCCGTCGGTGCGTACCTCATGGTCGATATGGCGCACATCGCCGGCCTCGTCGCTGCGGGCGTCCACATGAGCCCCGTGCCCTATGCCGACGTGGTCACCTCCACCACGCATAAGACCCTCCGCGGCCCCCGCGGCGGCCTGATCCTCTGCAAGAACGAGATCACCAAGAAGAACATCGAGACCGGCGAGATGGAGACCATCAACCTCGCCAAGAAGATCGACTCCGCCGTGTTCCCCGGCACGCAGGGCGGCCCGCTCGAGCACATCATCGCCGCCAAGGCCATCTGCTTCGGCGAGGCCCTCAAGCCCGAGTTCAAGGCCTACGGCGAGCAGGTCGTGAAGAACGCCGCCGTCCTCGCCGACGGCCTGATGAAGGAAGGCTTCCGTCTCGTCTCCGGCGGCACGGACAACCACCTGATGCTCGTTGACGTCCGCAACTTCAACATCACCGGCAAGGAGATCGAGCGCCGCCTCGACGAGTGCTTCATCACCGTCAACAAGAACGCCATCCCCAACGACCCCGAGAAGCCGTTCGTCACCTCCGGCATCCGCGTCGGCACCCCCGCCGCCACCACCCGCGGCCTGAAGGAAGAGGACATGAAGGAGATCGCCCGCATCATGGGCATGGTCGCCCGTGACTTCGAGGGCAATAAGACCGCCGCGCAGGAGGCCGTCGTCGCCCTGACCAAGAAGTACCCCATCTACGAATAAGCGTAAGACAGCCGAAGAGGTCCCGGAAACGGGACCTCTTCTTTCCTATGCCAGCACGGTTTCGGCAAAGCCCGCGGCGAAGAGCCGCGCGGCGGCAAGCGCCTCATCGAGCGAGTTGCCCGCCGTGCCGACCTCGATGAGCAGAGAGCCGGCTGTGACCTGCTGGTTGTAGCGCGAGTTGCGCACCGTGACGGGACGCATGAGCGTGGGGTATTTTGCGTACAGCGTCTCCTGCACGGCGCAGGCGAGCTTGAGGTTCTCGCGCCAGTCGGGGTGCTCCAGCCCGCCGCCGGACGAGCCGATGACAAATTCCAGCTGAGCGGCCCCCGGCTCCTCGGCGCACAGGAGCTTGTAGTTGTTGCCCTCGCTGTCGGCTACGGCGTCGCGGTGAACGTCTAAAATGTAGAGGAGCGAGGGATACTCCGCGCGGTATTTCTCAATGGCGGCGAGCGAGCGGTTGTACGCGCCGGAATAGTTGGGGTAGTCGTAGAGCTCGCGGTCGTGGAGCACGCCGAGACCGGCGTCCGTCAGGACGCGGGCGATCTCGTCGCCGACGCGGATCATGTTCTTTTCTTTTTCGAGCGTGCGGTGGTCGTCGCTCGCCTCGTACTCCTCCCCTGCCGGCATGGTGTAGGCCTCCGTGCCGTGCGTGTGGACGATGAGCACCTGCGGGCCGTCGGCGGGACATTCCGCTGCGGTGGGCGCTCCCGTGAGCTGCGAAGCGTCCAGCGTACACTTTGAGCCGTTGTTGATGCAGACGTTCCCCAGCACCGTATAGCCGCTCGGGTCGCCGACCCGGAGCGTGCGGGACGGCACGCCGTTGTCCGCGCCGCGCGGAACGGTCTCCCCCGTCTGTGCGTCGGAGAGCGTTGTGCCCTCGTGATCCTCGGTGTCGGGCTTCGTTTCGTCGGGCGGGAGCTGCAGCTCGCTCGACCACGCCTGCGTCACCTCGCTGCGCGCGTCGGCAAGGATGGGCGTCAGACTCAGCGCGAGCGATGCGCCGAGGGAGAGCTCGTCCGCTTCCTCGCCGCCCATCTCGTAGCGCAGCAGGGCGAGCGGGAGCGCAGTCTCCTGCCGCAGCCGTTCGGCGGCATCGGACAGGCTGTGCGCCGTGGCGGCCACGCCGACCGTCCAGAGCGTCAGCGCCGTGAGCGCCGCGGCGAACGCGATGCGCGGGACGCCGCGCAGCCTGGGTTTCCGTGGTATCTTCTGCATGATCGTCACCTCGGGACAAACCTATGCGACCGGCGGGACGGATATTCCGGGCAAAAATATTTCGGAAAAGCGCGGGAAGGGCTTGACTTTGCGCTCTTTTTTTGTATAATAGTAGAGCTTATGGTTTCACCATAGGCATATCCTTGCTCACACGAAGGACGTGTGGGCCATCAGTCCAAAAGGAGGTGCAAGAAATTGGCTAAGATTTCCGCTAACTATGAGGTCGTTTTCATCATCGACCCCGCACAGGGTGAGGAAGGCGTTGCCGCGCTGACCGAGAAGTTCAAGACCCTGGTGGAGCAGAACAGCTCCGCGATGGAAGTGGAGGAGTGGGGCAAGCGCAAGCTCGCTTACGCGATCAACTACATTACCGAAGGCTACTATGTGTTGATCTCCTTCACCAGCGCGCCCGAGTTCCCCAAGGAGCTGGACCGTATCCTTCGCATTACCGACGGCGTCATCCGTTCCATGATCGTCTGCAAGGACGAATAAGGAGGAAAGAATATGTCACTCAATCGTGTCGTTATCATGGGCCGTCTGACCCGTGACCCCGAGCTGCGCCGCACGCAGACCGGGACGGCCGTGACGTCCTTCTCCCTCGCCGTGGACCGCGACTTCAAGAGCCGCGAGAGCGGCGAAAAGGCAACGGATTTCATTGATGTCGTTGCCTGGCGCCAGACCGCCGAGTTTGTCTGCCAGTACTTCGCCAAGGGCCGCATGGCCGTGGTCGAGGGCCGGCTGCAGATCCGCGACTGGAAAGATAAGGACGGCAACAACCGCCGCAGCGCGGAAGTGGTTGCCGACAACGTATATTTCGGCGACAGCAAGCGCGACGGAGCCTCCGGCGGCGATTATGCGCCCCCGGCCTACGGCTCTCCCGCTTCCACCTACTCCGCCCCCGCGGGCGGCGGCTTCGCCGAGATCGAAGAGGACGGGGAGCTCCCGTTCTGACAAAATCTATAAAGGAGGATACTTCCATGGCTATGGAACGCGAAAACAAGGCCCCTCGCGCCGGTGCTCCTGCGAACCGCAAGCGCCGCAAGGTCTGCCAGTTCTGCGTTGACAAGTGCGAATATATCGACTACAAGGATGCCGCCAAGCTGCGCCGCTTCATTTCCGAGCGCTCCAAGATCCTGCCCCGCAGGACCACCGGCACCTGTGCCATGCATCAGCGTCAGCTGACTGAGGCGATCAAGCGCGCCCGTCAGATCGCTCTGCTGCCCTTCGTCACCGAATAACTGCAAACGAAAAAGAGACACGCGGTGCGTGTCTCTTTTTTTGTCCGGAGCAGGCGCTGCGCGGCGAGCGATCTGCCTTAGCGGCGGCAGGACGGACGGCGCAGCTGCGCCGCGCAAGTGTTCTGCGGAGCAAAAGCTTGGCAGAGGGGCAATTCATTTGCCCCGGGCGTTTTAATACCGGAGGGTGGAGCCGCCGCCGGCGACGGCGAAACCCAAAAAGAAAAGCATCGCAAGGCGATGCTTTTCTTTTTGGTGCCTCGTCGGGGATTCGAACCCCGGACACCCTGCTTAAAAGGCAGGTGCTCTGCCGACTGAGCTAACGAAGCGAAGGTATGAAGGCAGCGGAAAACGCTGTTATTCTCTGGCAGGGATGGCTGGATTTGAACCAGCGAATGAGGGAGTCAAAGTCCCTTGCCTTACCGCTTGGCTACACCCCTATAAGGGAAAAGAAAGGGGATCGGGACTCTATTCCCGATCCCGCTCTTTTTGTGGGGTGGGTAAAGGGACTCGAACCCTCGACACCCGGAACCACAATCCGGTGCTCTAACCAACTGAGCTACACCCACCACATATCTGGTATCACAAGGGAAGCCTCGCCGCAGGCCACTTTGGGGAAAATGGTACGCCAGAAGGGATTCGAACCCCCGGCCTACTGCTTAGAAGGCAGTTGCTCTATCCTGCTGAGCTACTGGCGCAAATGGATGGAGCAGGTGACGGGAATCGAACCCGCATCCCCAGCTTGGAAGGCTGGTGCCCTGGCCATTGTGCTACACCTGCAAGAGCCCTCCGCAACCTGTCAGCTTTTGCATGATAGCACGGAAGAGGCGTAATGTCAAGATGGAATTTTATACTTGCATCGCAAAATATGCGTTTTTCGGCATTCGCGATGAAAAATTGCTTGCAACCGCGCGGAAGTCATGGTATCATACCATAGTATGCAGCGGTATCGAAGTGGTCATAATGGGGCTGACTCGAAATGCGCGTTGGCTCTGGCCGTTTTCTCCGCTGAAAACCCTTGATTTATAAGGGTTTTCGCCGGATCGAATTTCAAAATTTCATATTGTTCTTGCGTGTTTTTCTTGCATTTTCTCAGCGCACGGAAAACAGTTGAGATATACGGAGGGCTATCGAAGAGGTCATAACGAGAACGACTCGAAATCGTGGTCGCTACTCGGTAGCTCCCCAACCGGAATCCCTTGATTTTACGGGGTTTTTCGGGTATCCTTAACTTAATATTTTTCTTTGTTCTCCCCATCAGTTCTCCCCGTTTTCCGAGGTGCTGATGTTGAGATAAATACGGAGCGGTATCGAAGTGGTCATAACGGGACTGACTCGAAATCAGTTGAACCGCAAGGTTCCGTGGGTTCGAATCCCACCCGCTCCGCCAGAAACCTCGCCAGTAGTCGGTTTTTCCGGCTACTGGCTTTTCTTTTTCAATTCTGCGCAAAGCCCAAGCCGTTGAGCATTGCATCCGCAGAGGTCAGCTTTGAGCTGTAATCCAGATGTGCGTAGATGTTTGCCGTAGTTGAAAAGTCGCTATGACCAAGCCACTCCTGAATCTGCTTCATAGGCACACCGTTTGCCAAAAGGAGCGAAGCACAGCTATGCCGGAGATCGTGATACCTGATCTGTCTCATGCCGTTTGCCTTGAGAAGCTTCGGAAAGCTCTCTGTGACGTAATGCGGCTTGATCAGATCGCCAATCTCGTTGACACATACATACTCAAGGTAGTCCTTGATGTAGCTGCGTCCGCACAGGCGGCGGTTTTCCTGCTGCTCTTCTTTCAGAGCAAGAAGGCGTTCTCTCATGAACGGAACAAGAGGCAGTGTTCTCATACTCGATTTGGTCTTGGTGGTGTCCGAAGCGACCAGAATGCGCTTGCCGTCCAGATCACAGGAAGTAACCGTGTGCCGGATCGTGATGGTGTTCTGCTCAAAGTCAATGGCATCCCATTTCAGACCGATTGCCTCACTCCGGCGCAGACCGTAGAATGCGCCAAACAGGATCGGCAATTCGAGCTTGGTTCCCTTTGCGGCTTCAAAAAGAGCATTGACCTCTTCGGCATCATAAAAACTGCCAACATAGCGGTCTTTCTTCGGACGCTCAACCTTATCAGCCGGGTTTACATCGATCAGGTCAATCTTCACGGCATACTTGAGTGCCTTATGAATGTTGGCATGATAATGGATGACCGAGGAAGCGCTGACACGCTCAAGCTCACTCAGATAAAACTCCTGAATATCCTTTGCGGTCAGATTCTTGAGTGTCACTTCTTTATCACGGAAGTACGGCGATACGATTTTCTTAACCGTGGTCGAGTACGAGGCAAATGTCGGGACTGCAACCGAGCTTTTGATGATGTCGAGCCACTTTTCCATATAGTCCGCGAACAGAATGTCTCCGTTCATGACCTTCGGCTCTTCGGGATTGAAATTGCGTCGTGCGTCCATCAGGATCGCCTCGGCGCGTTTTTTGTTTCCCTTGACAGCAAGTCCGGTAGAAATCCACTTGGTCTTTCGCTTTCCAAGCGAGTCAGTGTAGTTCAACACGGCGTAGTAATATCCGCTTTTTTCGCGGAGATGTCCTGCTACCATAATTATCCTCCTTCTTCGTAGCAGAGACACCTACCTTATACCGGGGTCTTATTATACCAGAACCGGGTTCGAATTGGAGGACCTCTGCCGAACATTTTTTGTAAACAATTTGAGTCCAAGCTTTATGCTGTGACCGTCTCCCCGCAGCCAATGCAGAGATAGGTAAAAAGATGAGCCTTCGGAATACGATAGGCTCTGCCGACTTTGAGGCAACAGACTTTGCCTTCACGCAGGATGCGATAGCCGGTCTTCGTACTGATGCTGAGTATTTCACACATCTGCTCAATGGGATCGGCAAGCTTTGTTCAAGGATCGTTTGTCGGTCATCATCGGCAGGAAGTATTGTCTGAGTGTGATCCAGTTGAGGCAATGCGTTACTTCGAGGGACTTACCGGAAGGAGCATTTATGCGAATCACGCCGAAGTCGAAGAGTATGTGCTTATTCATCCAACACACCCGGTTTTAGACCGCGAAAATGCACTGCGGGAGGATATTGCACAGACGGAGCATCAGTATGAAACGGTTAATCTGAGTCTATTGACGCGCGACGGAGTACCAGGTCAGCGTTCGGGATTAAATTGGGGACAGCGACCAAACAGAAATCCGAATGAGGCTTATATACATCTACCAAGACGCATAGCCAAGAGTGGTTTTTTTCCATTAGAAGAGAGACACTTCACAGCTATCACGGATGATCGTCATCAACTGATATTACGAGTTGAACAGCAAAATGACAAAGCAATTACCACACCAGCACGGAACAGTGATTTAGGTGAATACTTCCGAAACCGCTTAGGGCTTGCGAACGGCGAGTTTGTTACCCGTGATGCGCTTGATCGCTATGGGAGAACAGACGTAACATTTGTCAAACTGGATGAAGAGACATATCTAATGGATTTCTCCGTATAAAACAACGGCATGACGTTTTGTCATGCCGTTGTTTTTATTCATCAATATTTGCGGGCATTGAATCGTATGGGATGCCAGCGAAGCTTTTCAGTATCGCTTCAAAGATAATCTGCGCACCACGACACGGTACTGCCATGCCAATTTGTTTGCGGACGCTCTCCTTATTTCCCTCAAAAATAAAGTCATCGGGAAATGTTTGGAGTCTTGCCCGTTCCCTGTTTGTCAACGCACGAGGCTCTGACCAATGATAGATATGCGTTCCTCCACCACCGCTTCCAGTAACAGTGTACGCCGGTTTACTTGGATCGAGTCTCTTATATATCTGGCTGATCTTTGCACCAGAAATATTCAGCTGCAGATTTTCGGGTAGGTCTGCGGTGAAGGCATTTTGCCCCGGTTTAATATACTTTAACCGTTCAACAACAGTTGCAGACTGCTTTGTTGCATCATTGTTTGGAGCGTCATCTGGGATAGGCGGAACTTCTATTGCCGTCTTACAGGTATTGTCGATTCCTGCATAAGGAGCGTATGAGGGGATTTTGAACTCTACATCAATATCATTTCTTATGCCGACAATTATAATTCTGTGTCGGGCTTGTGGAATCCCGTAGTTTTCAAACTTGTACAAGTTGGGATAGAGTTTGTAACCGGCTTTACGCATCTCGTCGAGAATCTTTGTGAATGCCTTACCGTCATTTGCGTTACGAAGACCACCTACGTTTTCTGCAAGAAACCATTGCGGCTGATAGAGCTTCAAAACCTTAACGCCGTAGGAGTAAAGGGGGCCGTAAACACCGTCCATACCTTTTTGCTCACCAACAACACTGTAATCATTGCAGGGAAAACCGAATGCGAATGCATCGATGGGAGATAACTTGGTCAAATCAAATTTTCTGACATCGGCATGGTAAACACTCGCCGGAGCGTCAGGACAGATGTTGCGACGGTACGTTTTACATGTATTCTCGTCATAATCGTTTGCCCAAGCATGGACGATGCTATAGTTCGGATCACCTATGTCGGCATGGGTTGCTCCCCACGCGAGTCCTCCGGGTCCGCAGAAGAGTTCTCCTAATTTGAAAATCATTGTTTCTTCCTTCCTTTCGTGAACAGATCTATTTGTTCTTGGGTGTTTTTTCTTTCGTCATCAGTAAGCAGATCTGCATTGTGAAAAACCTGCTTGTAGGAAGAAAGAGCTTCATCATCCAGATAGCCAGCCATAATGAACAATTCAATGAGGTTGCAACCATAGAGCTTGGATAAAGACCGCAGAACCGTCGGATTTACTCCTGACTGATTCTTGTTGTTTTCAATTCTGCTAAGAACGGAATTGCTGATTCCGGTTTTAACCTGTACATCTTTTAGGCTTAACCCGTTCTCTTCTCTTGCTTTTCTAAGAAAATCACCTATATTGTTCATACGACCACCTCACCATACTCAATTATAGCATAATCGCTGCGAAAATGCAATAGTTTTTGCAAAATCGCTGCGGTAACGCAGCGATTTTACAAAAGCGTAATACATAGAACAAAAAAAGAGCCTCTGCCGACACCCAACTGGGCATCGACAGAGGCTCTTGGCTTGTTCTCAGAGCATTCAAACAAGTGGCGAAATCGACACTTATTTGCGCTGTAAATTCGAATCCTCACAGGGAATATAATCACAAGGGGCAGTCAGTTTGTGAGGCTGGGAGGCTTGATATTTCAGCCCTTTTCGACCTCTAATTGTCTACTCTGCGGATGCTTCCGGGTGAAGCTCGGACAGGCAAGCAGTTCAGCCCGAAAGCTCTGTTTGCATCCGTGGATGCAGCGGACACAAAAGCGGTTATATCTCCGTCGTCCGCTGTCTCCGATGAAGAATGACCATTCCTGCCGCCATTTTTGGCTTCTGCTCATAAGTCAAGCTCTCCTTTGTGCTTTTGGGGCGGGCAGCACTCCTTCTGTTTCTCACTCTTTGCGGACTTGAGCCGATCCATGATAGATGACTTCTCACTTCGCTCCGGGACTTTATCTTCCTTCGGACCGTTATTGATGATCCCGTCAATCATGCCGTAATCATCCTCCATTGCCATCTCAGCCGACTTGAGATAGTTTTCCTTTTCAAGTGCCGCCATCCAGCTTTCCTTGCTGATGCCGAGCATCCCGCCCTTTGCAGCATGATCGGCAATTTCCTTGGCATCCACACACAAGCCTTCGGTGTTATCCGAATAGAGCCGGTAAACCTCGCAGCCCTTTTCGAGTGCCTTTTCAGCCGCTTCCTGACCGGCAGGAAGAACACCAGCCCATGCGTAGCCGTAATTCTTCATGTCCTGCACGGAAAGCGCAGGATCAGGCATTTCCGGCACTTCCATGACTTCGAGCTTGAGAAGACGCATTGTGTCATCATCAAAGCCGTTGTAGACCTGATCGAGAACCAGCTTGCCGCGCTCATCGACAATGATACAGGCGGCATCGTCTCCGTAGGTATCATGCTCCATGAGGAAGAAGCTGTGACCGTCCACCTCTTTGTGGTCAATGGTGTGCCAAGTACCGATATGACCGGCAACTGCCAGACCGGAGGTGTCCATATTCATCTCAAAGTCTTTCTGCTCCACAGCTTCCTGCTTATGCTGTTCCTCACTGATCATGGGGATCGCCACGATTTTATCTCCCAGCTTTGCGAACATCTCCGGCTGTTTGAAGAACTCTGCATACTTGAGTGCAAGATCACCGTAGAGAGAACCAAAGCTGTCTTCCGCCAGCCCCACAACCATGAATGTTCCGGCAACAATGTCATAGATGTCCCCGTCTTCATCTCGAAGGGCGCGGTTGAGGGGCAGACCTTCGAGCTTGGCTTCCCCATTGCAGACAATGGCAACCGGGTCATTAAACGGATAAACAGCTTCGATACAACCGCCTACCATGCTTTGCAGGGAACTGAGATCAGAGCCGACATCGGCAATGCGCGGAGCTTTTTCCGGTTCAACCACCACAACGGTCATTCTGCTGTCCTGCTCCTGAGACTCAGCAGAGCCGGTGATCCGGTATTCGTCGGGAATGTCATCCAGAGAACCGTCGAACTGCCTGTCCCAGCTATCGCCGGTGCATCGGACATAACCGGCGTCGGTAAAGCGTCCCTGCTCATCCATTGCAATGTCGCGCCCATAGCGCTCATAGTCGATGTAGTCTGCCAACGGTCCGAGATCCTTTTCGGAGTAAATACCGATTTCGTGAGCATAGTAATAGCCAAGATCGGACTCGTCGTTGATACCAGGCATAACATCATAGCAATCCAGATTGAAGGTCAGATTGATGAGATCGTCAATGTCGCTGACTTCATCGCATCCGGCTTCCATAATGGCAACGAGCTTTTCCTGATCGCTCAGGGAAAGCTCGTCAATCAAGGCGGCAAGGTAGTTGAGCTTATCAAGACTTTCGTACTCGCCAAGCATTTTCTGAACGCCATAGATCGGGCATTCATAGTCGGTAATAAACCATTCCTCATAGGGCTGACCGAACTCATCCTTCGAGCCGATCCCGATGCGCTCAAAAACCTTCTGCATTTCTTCCTCGGTTGTGGGAAACTTCACCCATTCACCGACCAGCTCACCCTCGTTGTACTTTCCGAGATTGGTGACAAAGGCTTCAAAATCTCCATCCAATACGGGCATAGGCATCCTCCTTTCAGTCATCCATCATGCTGTCCGGCATGATGTAGAGTTCGTCAAACTCAGCGTCAGTCATCGCTTCGAGCTTCTGGACGGTTTTATACATCAGCTCTGCGATCTCGCCGTCCATATCGTTCAAGGTGACGCTCTTCATATCGTCGATCAGTCGCTTCCGGCTGGAGGTGTTAAAGCAGCACATCAGGTTGGTTTCTTCCACGGTAAAGTTCTTCATATCAGAGTTCCATATCCTTTCCTTTTAATTTCTGCGGTTTCTGCGGCTGGGACGGCTGTGCTTTCTGTGAGGCTTTCAGCTTTTCCCGGATGGATTCACGGGCAGCAGGTTTTTTCGGAATGGTGTCATAAATCGCAATTCCCGCATCCTCCACAAAGTTGCGGACATAGGCAATGTCTTCACTGAATTTGAAGGGCTTGTCCGGTTTCGTGATGTCGGTCAGCTTGACCTCATTTGCGGTATAATCAACTGCGTCGATCCGGCACTTCATTCCGTCCATCATGAGGGTTGCGCCAACGGGGATGTAATCTGCGCCCTTGAGGTCTTTGAAGGTATCGCCGTCCTTTGAGAGAAAGACATCTGCGCCGGACTGCCAGAGCTTTTTGGACGCAGCAACCCACGCGCTTTCACGAAAGCCCGTGACCGGCATAGCGGACTTGCCGCGCACTTTCTTCTCCAGAACCTTTGTGCCGAGAAGAGGCGCGGCTTTTTCCGCGTCCTTGCCGTACAGCTCAAAATAGCCGTTCTGAGCAAAGCAGACCAGCGCTTCGGGATGCGCCTGTTTGACTGCCTCGTACTTGCGGAGTTCTGCAACGGGCAGAGGGGCAAGCACCTCCGTCCTCTCAGCCTCCGGCAGTCTGTCACGGCGGCTTTTCTGCTTGGTCAACACTTCCGCCAGAGCATCCGCGTCCTTCGGGAGCGTCCGGTGGGTTTTGACGCTGCCATGCTCACCAACCAGAGCCATTGCTGCATCGAAGCTGCTACGGCAGGGCGCGTCCAGCATATAGCCGTCCGCAAATGTCAGACGGTCATGATCCGGTGCGACAGAGTTCTGCGCCACATTCGCCGCCTGTTCGCGGTAATTGACCTCGAACACATCTCCGTACACCTTGCCTTTGCGCACTTCCTTCGGTATGATGACACGGGCAATGCACTCGTCACGGGTCTGCTCGGCATAGAACCGATAGGTGTTGTGATCCCTTGTTCCCTGAATGAAGACCTGATTCTCTCTGAGACAGTGCGTCCCATGCGGACGGCAGAACCACATCAGTACCTTGTCCTCTGGCTCCTTGCTTTCCGCTGCGCAGCGGATGATGCGCTTGTCGATGTCAAAGTCCTCCTTGTAACTGTCTACATGGGAGTCCACCAGCTTTTTCAGCTCCGCGATAATATCCACGTTCGTATGTTTCTTCTTCATAGGCATCACTCGAATCCAATGTCGTGAGATTTCTGCTTCGCAGGAGCTTTCTTCTCTGACTGGAACTTGGCAGCAGCCTTGAGCTGGTCCCGGATGGACGGCTTTTCCTGCTTCGTTTCCTGAGCTTTCTCGCGTCCGATGTATTCCAGCGTCGGCATCAGCTCCCGATAGCAGCCCTGTGTCTTCCTTGCGGCGTGACGGCGATGGATTTTGAACATCGGCTCACCGTTTCGGGTGACGGTGTTGCCCTCGATTTTCACCTTGTACTGCGCCATCGTGCGGAAGGACTGCTCGGACGAGCGGTAGGTTGACCTCATGCCGTCGTTATGGTAGGCGATTTGCCCCTTGAGCGTGTCCATGACGGCATCCTTGATCTTCTTTTCCTCCGGCGTCAGGCGGTGCTTTGCGGGTTCAACAGGAGCTTGTACAACCTCAGATGCTGTCTGCTTCTGAAATTCTACGGTGAACAAATCAAGAAGTCCGGGGTTGACCTTATCCACGATGAAGTCCGTGCGGTTTTCGGCGCAAACCTCCACCTTTTTCGCCCATTCCTTTACGGAAGTCGTAATCCGTCCGTCATGGGATTTCTGCTGGACAGTGTTTGCCAGCACATAAGCAATCCTTTCGGAAGAGAACTTCTCCATGACTCCTTGAACGGCAGCTTGCGCATTCAACCGATTATCGCCGTAGTTCTCATTGATCGTTGTTTCAATCGAATCACGGCAAGCAATATTGGCAAGGAGAGATGCCCGATATACGTCCATCTCACCGGCTTCGTAGGCGTAGTTTGCCATTTCGTGATAGATTGGTACTTCGATGTAGGATGGTGTGATCTCAATGGCTTTTGCCGCTTTTTCTTGAAACTCCCCATAATCCAGTATGGTAATCTCATCATCCAGAACGCCTAACTCTGTGCAAAGAGACTTCATAACGGAATGTGCCGTGGTGTCCTCGTCTGGAACAAAGCCGCCATCTTTGAGCTTCATACTGCTGTCATAGAGTGAGTAGTCAAAGCCGCCGTCCGTAGCATGGACTTCGATATAGCCACGTTCTCCGATGCTTACGGCAATTTCGCCTGCCTGCTCTACCGCTTGTTCTCTGGATGCCACCAACTCTTTGAGCTTGGCGTCAATGCTCTCGATCATCTCAGCCGCCGTCTTGCGGATGGTGTCCAGAGAGCTTTTCAACTCCTTGGTTTCCTTGCCGGATGACCAACCAGCGATGTACCCGAAGGAGTAGTCCGAGGTTTCAATGCCGTACCGCTGGCAGACGGTGTAGGCAACGCTTTCTGCCTCAACCTCCTTGGTGTGCCTGTCTTTTCTATCTTCGGGAGCTGTCTTTGCGTCAGGATCAATAGCATGGAGCTTTGCGTGAGCAATCTCATGGATCAGCGTTTTGATTGTCTGCATCTCGCTCATGCCTTCATCAATGGCAATACGCTTATCGACCTGATGGTAATATCCATGTGCGCCGCCTTCGATTTTCTCAAGCTCGACAGACACGGGAGAAACTTCCTTGAGGACGCGCCAAAAGTCTTCGTATCGTTCGACTTTACCGGTGAGCTGATCCACCATGATGTCTGGAAGCTCCTTGCCGTCCGTCTGAGATACATCGAATACGCTCACCACCTTAAAAGCGGGACGCATGATTTCCACAGTCTCCGTTACGGGCTTACCGTCCGCATCCAGTACCGGCTTCTGTGTAGCGGGGTCAATCTTCTCGCGTTCTTCCTGTGCTTTATAGGGTGCGGGTGCAAGAATCTTGATGCCCTTTTCGCCCTTCATGACCTGACGGTCAAAATTTCGCTGCCATGAGGTATATCCAGCAACATAGGTTGCATCCGGCTTCTGCATGGCAATGAGCAACGTATTGTTGAAGGAATAGCTGTAAAACTTGGACATTGTGCGGAGATATTCCTTGAAACGCTCAGATTCAAACAATTCCTTGATACCCTGTTCCAGCTTGTCCGTAATCTCGCGGACTTGCTGGGCATTTCTGTTTTCAGCCATTTACGACCTCCTTATCCTTGATTTTGGTTAGAAGAAAGCCCCGGCTGAGGTTTGCTCATCAAACGAGCTTTGATCTCAGACGGGGTTTCTTTTCGTGTCAACCGGCGATGGAAGACATTTTCTTCATGTTCCCATTCAATGAGCCGGTCAAACATTTCCGGGTGATGAGTAATCATGTGGCGCAATTCGGCATCGCTGGCATTGGGGCAGAACCAGCATCCGTTTCTCCGGCAGTGTGTGTAGATCGGTGACAAAAGACCGCTTTCCTCGCAGAGTGTTCGGGCTTCTGCTTCCGTCACTCCGTACTTACCGAGAAGACTGACCTTGTGAATCCCATCCAGACGGGCAAGGCGCTTTTGTTCATCGGATGCAATGCCGACATAGCTCACCGTGTCAGGAGACAGCGCGGCATTGTACTTGCGGATCGGGGGTACTTTGCAGTCACGGTTGACTGCGCACATTCCCGGCCAGACAAAGCCGCGCTTTTTCCCTTCGTTGGGTCCGCGGGTGATAATGTGATGGAACACATCATCATAGGTCTTGTCGGCGCGTAGGATGGTGAACTTGATGCCAAGCTCCTTTTCACAAAAAGGCTTGAGGCGGTCATAGATGAAGTCCCGGTGTTCCGGGACTTCACCACTTGTTGTTTCATCGAACATGACCTCACTGAACACGGCTTCATCAAGCGGTTCATTGTGCTGTGCAGCCAGCAGAAGGGTTGCCACACTATCCTTGCCTCCGCTACAAGAGGCAACATATTTCGGGCGGCTCATCGGTCAAACTCCATCTTGAAGCTGACATACTTGCCGCCGGTATCATCCAGCCGGATGACAGCATCGTAGAGCTGCGGCTTTTTTGGCGTATAAAGTCCGGTTACTCTGCACCACCCCTTATCCAGCAGCTCTTTTGCGATCTTCTTTGTCAGCTTCTTTTTCTTGGAAGAGAAGAACTTGTTGTCTTCCCACAGGCAGAAGTTGCATTCCTTACTGGAACAATAGAAGTTGCCCTTGCCCACATAGACCGGAGAACCGCAGCGGGGACACTTACCGATTTCCTCCCTGCCCGTTCCGAAACGTTGAGCCTCGGCGTCGGACAGGAAGGGGTAGGCTTTCACAAGTTCCCCGGTCATCTGGACGATGCCGCTCAAAAAGGTGTCTGCATCCGCATTGCCGCGCTCAATCTGCATGAGCGTGTTTTCCCATTCCGCTGTCATGGTGGGAGAGGTGATCTGCTCCGGCAGAACGCAGACGAGATTGCATCCGTCTTTTGTCGGGACAATGGACTTGCCCTTGCGCTCCGCGAAACCGGACTTCACCAGCTTCTCAATCACACCGGCACGGGTGGCAGGAGTTCCGAGTCCCTTCTTCTCGGTATCATCGTCGAACTCCGCGTTTCCGGCAGTCTCCATAGCCGACAGGAGAGTATCTTCTGTAAAGGCTTTGGGAGGGCTTGTGAAGTGTTCCGTCACGCTGGCAGATACAGACTGGATTATGTCGTTTTCTTTGAAGCTGGGAATGGCTTTCTCAGCATCAACCGCTTCCTTGTCTTTGAGGGAGTTCTTGAAACGCTGCTCAATGGCTTTCCAGCCGTCCTGCACGATGGTTTTGCCCTTCGTTTTGAACTCATAGCCCTCGCAGGAGAGCGTCGCGGAGGTTTCATTGAAGATGTGCTTTTCTCCAACTGCACACAGAAGACGCATCCCGACAAGATTGAGAATCTTCTGCTCAGACAGCGGGAGTGTGGAAATATCCTGCTTTTCGAGCTGGACAGTGGGAAGAATGGCGTGGTGGTCTGTGACCTTGGCGCTGTCCGTAATACGGGCAATGTCCGGCGTAGCCGATACTCCGTCAAAGAGCGGAAGCTGGCGGCAGACAATAGAGATCACCTGACGGGCAGTAGCCTCCATGTCATCGGTGATGAACTGACTGTCCGTGCGCGGATAGGTCAGGAGCTTCTTTTCGTAGAGTGTCTGAACGAGATCAAGCGTCTGCTGGGCGGTGAAGCCGTAATAGCGGTTTGCCTCCCTCTGCAAGGTGGTCAGGTCATAAAGCCTCGGCGGATTGACCGTCTTAGTTTCCTTTTTGAGAGAAGAAACGACGGCTTGCTTTTTATCGCAAGCCGCCGCAATTTCTTTTGCCTCGTCTTCGTTTTTGATCTTTTCCAGATCGGCGGTCAGCCCGTCCTTGCCGATGTGGACATTGAAATACTTCTCTTTCTGAAAGGTGGAGATTTTGCCGTCCCGTTCTACCAGCATTGCAAGGGTCGGCGTCTGCACTCGTCCGACCACCAGCTTTTTGTGATAGAGCGTGGAGAACAGCCGCGTACCATTGATGCCGACAATCCAGTCTGCCTTGGAGCGGCTGAGCGCCGCTTCATAAAGGCGGTCAAACTCACTGCTGTCACGAAGATGATTGAAGCCGTCCCGAATGGCGGAGTCCTCCAAAGAGCTGATCCACAGGCGCTTGAAGGGTTTCGTGCATCCGGCTTTGTTGTACACCAGCCGAAAGATCAGCTCCCCCTCACGTCCGGCGTCGGTCGCACAGACAAGCTCGGTGACGCGCTTGTCCTTCATGAGAGAGGACAGCACCTTGAACTGCTGTGCCTTGTCCTTTGTGACCTCGAACATCCAGTTATCCGGGACGATGGGCAGATCGTCGTACCGCCACTTGCCGTAGCGTTCATCATAAGAGCTGGCGTCCGCCAGCTCCACCAAATGTCCGAAACACCACGAGACGATGTAGTTCCCGCCCTCCATGTAACCGTCCTTTCTGGACGCTGCGCCCAGTACCTTTGCAATGGACTGGGCAACGCTGGGTTTTTCAGCAATAACTAAAATCATTCTTCATCACCGTCCGTTTCCTCGTCCTCCGTAATCTGCGGCTCTTCATCCTCATTGATGTACGGCTCTTCCTCATAGCCTTCATCGTCAAAGAAATCCAGATCCTCATCCTGCTGCTTCTTGCCGCGAACAAACCTGATGTAGTAGTATGCCGCACCGCCGATACCGACCACCGCAACAATGCCGATCACCATGCCGGTATTGCTGCTCTTTTTGGGCTGCTCAACCTCAGAGGGATCAGGCTCCGTAGAGGGGGCTTCCGTCTCCGCCGCCTTGCCGGTGCATTCACTCGGGTTGTTCTTGCAGACAGGGCAGGAAGTGTTGACTTTACCGGCTTCGCACTTATCGGCGCAGGTACAGACAACGGCAGGAATATCCTCTTCATCCAGCAGATCGGTCAGGTCACGCTCATCCACGAGATTGAGAAAATAGGTCTTATACTGTTCCTCATCCTCATTGACCGGCGCATCGTAGTCAATGACAATGTAGAAGGTGTTGCCACTTTTCGTCTGAATAGTGATAAACTGCTTGTTTGTTGCCTTGTCATAGAGCAAATCACGGGTATAGGCGTTGCCCTCATCATCAATCGGTTCACCCTGCTTCGGCTTTTCCGGTGTAGGAGTGTCCTCCGGCTGAGATGCCTCAGTGACAGGAAGATTCTGCTCGGTGTCATCCGCGTAGGCAAACGCCGTCACGGAGAAGCAGGACAGAACCGCGATGCAGACCGCAAACATGGTCAAAAAACGAATACGCTTAGTCATTCTCAGATACCTCCTGTTCGATAGATGCTGCCGGACGGGACGGCTTGCCGCCCTTCATGTCAGAGAGGAAGGACATGATCTGATCCTTGTCCATGCACAGAGCGCGGATGGTGTTGACAATTTCAAGGTTTTCCATCTCTGTCTTCTTGTCGTAAAGCGCCTTGAGCTGGGCTTCCAGCTCAGATTTTTTCTTTTCTGCCTTCTCAATGTCAGAGAGGACTTTCTGATACTTGGGATTCATATAAAACCTCCACTTTCAATAGTTCGGTCTTCCAAAGGCGTAAAAATGCTGCTGCCAGTAGGAAGAATTGATTGACGTGTACTGAATGGGATCGCCGCAGTGCAGCATGACTCCATCCCCAACATAGATGCCAACGTGGGAGACACCGGGCGTGTCGTATGTTCCGACAAAGAAGATGAGATCGCCGGGTTTTGCATTTGCCTTGGAGACAGGCGTACAGACGTTGTAAAGTCCCTGCGCACCGAGTCGCCCGGTATTGACAAGTCCGCTGTTTGTGAAAACGTAGCTCACAAAGCCGGAGCAGTCAAAAGATGTGTCGGGATTGGAGCCGCCCCACACATAGGGATAGCCGATGTACTTTTCAGCCTCTTCGATCAGCGTTGCAAACTTCTCGTCGTTCAGGTATTCCGGGTTGACATCGTAGTCGGCGGGGGGATTTGTGATGTACTTGTCCACATAATCGGAATTGGGAAACAGATCCTCTCGGTTGCCAAGTCCCGACATATAGGTTGCGTACAAGGATAGCTCATCCTGAGACATGATGTAGACCGGAACATGGGAAAGATTGAAGTTTTCCAGCGTCACATAGCAGATGTAATAATCATAGGGAACACGGTAGGTTTCCGTATGGGTGTTGCCGTCTGAATCCGTCCATGTGTCGGTTTCTGTCCGGTATCGGGTTTCGACGATGACCTCTTCGGTAAGGATATACTGTTTGTCAAACAGCATTTGAAGCGTCCCCTGTACCTCGTCCAGCGTGAACTCGCCCTCGTGAAGAGCAGAGAGAATGGAGATCAGCACATAGGGATCATGCTCAATGTCATCCAGATCGAAGTGATATTCGTCATAGTCATGTGTGCTTTCATAGGTGTCGAGATAGCGTTGCAATTCCTGTTCCATCCGGCAATACTGTTCTTCTGCACCGAGCATCGCGTCATCCTCGCTGAGATAGGAGGAAGCAATGATGCCGGCACCTGTCTGCGTGAAAATCGAGCTGCATGAACTGATACCGGCAGCAAGAAATACGAGAATACCAAGTCCAACGCCGATCCAGAGAAACGCCTTTTTGTTCTTCTCAAAGAACTCCTTGAGTTTATCAGCCGCCTTTTCACCGGCTTTCTTTCCGGTGCTTTTTGTTGCTGTCCCGGCTGTCTGAGAACCGGCTTTTCGGGCGGCAGCGTACTCCTTCTTGATGTTCTGCTTCTGATAATGCCTGTTCATGTTCTGCCTGTGCAGCTCAGGATGCTCCTGCTGATTTTTCTCATATTGGAGCTTGGCGTCTGCGGTTTCCGCCTTATGTTCCAGCTTGGACACCTTCTCATAGGGCTTATTGACGCTGTTTTCACGGTGATGACTGTAATGACGGATTGCCGTCTCAGCGACGATCTCCGTCTTGTGCGCTCCCTCAACAGCGGCGTTATCCTGCTCAACCTCATGAAGCTTACCGTGAACGACGGAGCCGAGTGAGTCCCCGATCTTACGGACGGTTTTCTCCGTTTCAAAGGAAAGCTTGCTCTGCTGCTTGGGCTTTTTCAGCTCATCCTCAAAATGCAGGCGCGTCTTGCCCTTACCGGATGCCTCGTCAAAAACGCGCTCCTTTTTGAGTACCTTGTGTGTGGGCAGCTTCTCGCGGGCAGCATCCAGCCGCTCGTGTGCCTTTTGGGATTTGCGCTCAAGACGATGCATTTTCGGAGAGGATGCAGAAATATCCGGGATCGGGGCTTCCGCAGCCGTTTCAGCCGCTTGGGACAGAACAGCATCCGCGTCAACTGCTTCAACCGCAGATGTCTTACGCAGCTTATGCATGACAACCGTTTCGGCAATTACCGCGCCGGTATGAGAAGGGCTGCTGTGCTGCTCTGAGAGAGGCAGCTTTAGCGGTGTTTCTGACACTGGAACGGCTTCGTGTGCGTTCTGGGGTGGATTTTCCGATTTTTTCTCTTCTGTGACAGTCGTTTCGGAAGTCGGCTGAGTGCCGGTATTGTCCGTGTGTTCCTCCCGAAACTGACGCTGTTGTCGGCGCATCTGCACCTTTTTCTGTTCCTCCGCAGAAAGCGCCTCAGCGGGCTTTGATGCTTCAACCGGCTTTACAAGTTCTGCATCTGCTGTCCGCCCGGTAACGCTTTTGCTCGTGCCTTCGGTCAGGTTTTCTTCCACTGCGCCGTCACGGGTCATCTTCATAACCACCTTGTCACGGGCTTTCAGCTCCGATTCCTTTGGCATTAAATCTCACCTCCGATCCGCTGATAGGCAAGCTCTGTGTATTCCGGATTCAGCTCAATGCCGACAAAATGGCGTCCCATCTGCTTTGCGACCATGCCGGTTGTGCCGCTACCCATGAACGGATCAAGGACAATGCCGCCTTCAGGACAACCGGCAAGCAGACAGGTTTCCACCAGCTTCGGAGGATAAGCGGCATAGTGACCGCCCTTGAAGGGAACCGTGTTGATCACCCATACATCGCGCTTATTTCTCAGAGGATTGATGTCGCTGTCCTTGATTTCGCCCGGTTCACGAGGACGGTTGATTCGCTGTGCCTGCGGCTGACCGGGAATGGGCTTACCGTATTTGTTTCCGCCCCGCATACCGCGCTTCATGCGCTCGTAGGTGGCTGGGGCAATAGGCTCTGCGATTGCCTTGTGGTCAAAGAAATACTTCTTGGATTTGGAAAACAGGAAAATATGCTCATAGCATCTGGCACAGCGGTCTTTCACGCTTTCGGGCATGGGGTTTTCCTTCATCCAGATGACGTCGTTCCGGAGATACCAGCCGGAGTCGCGCAGTGCAAAGGCAAGCATCCACGGAATGCCGATCATGTCCTTGGGCTTGCAGCGCTCAACCTTATGGTTGAGCGCTACCGCCTGACCATTTCTGCCGTTTGGGTTCTTGGGATCAACATAGCCGCCCTGATTGCTCGTTCCTGCATAGGTGTCCGAGATGTTCAGCCAGAGCGTACCGTCAGGACGCAAAACGCGCCTGACTTCGGTAAACACTTCGGTCAGGCGCGAGATATATTCTGCCGGTGTTGTCTCTCTTCCAATCTGGGCATCCATCCCGTAATCGCGCAGGGCGTAATACGGCGGAGAGGTCACACAGCAATGAATGCTGTCATCCGGCAGCGTCTTCAGGACTTCAAGACAGTTGCCGGTGTAAATCGTATCGAGTTGTATGGTCGTTACCTCCTGTTCCTTGGGCTTATTGAAATGTAGCCGGATTTTATGTAGAAGTTTTCAATAGAAGCTCTTAGTCGGAGAAAAACTCGTCCGGCTCATAATCGTCCTCGTCCTCTTCGTCAACACAGTCCGCCCAGCGGTCGAAGATTTCCTCGGCTTCCTTCGCAGCCTCGCGGTAGAGGCTCAGACGGTTCTTCTCAAAGGCGGCAAAGGCGGGAACAAACTTGCCAAACTCGCGGATTGCCTTCATGTCCTGCGTGCGCATATCTGCGACGCACTGAATGATTTCGGACATCGTGAGCAGATCGTCGATCATGGTGTCATAGTCTTCCTTGGCGATGGTGACGGTATCGTCATCATCTGCCTCCTGTTCGCGGGCGCGGAAGGTTTTGTGGACATCCTGCATCAGCCCAATGACACAGCTACGTGTTTCTTCGAGAATGCCCTGCATACGGGTAGAAGTCCGGTCAGTGCAGTCCTCCAGTTCCTCACGGATATGGAGATAGGCGCGGTGATGCTTTTTCAGCTCTGCTTCCTCACGGATAAGGGCGATTATGTCAGCGTTCATGTCGATGACCTCAAACAGCAGATCAAGCAGCTTGGTGACACTGCCCATCGTGGTATTGACGGGAACGTCCTTGATCTCTTCGGTAATGTTCTTGGTATTGAAGTTCTTGTTCATATTCAAAATCCTCCTTAATTCTGTACGGTTTCTTCGGGTTTGGTGGTCATAATGCGGTAGAGCTGGGTGTTTTTCGGGAAATCGTCCTTGAAGGGAACGATGGTCGAGCCGTAGAAGATCAAGCCCTCACCGGCATTGGAGTTGGTGATGTAGTTCTGCTGGCTGGGCGAAATGTTCAGCGCCTTCGAGAGAATTTCTCGGTCACCGGACGCCTGATTCAGCAGATACACGAAATCGGAGTTCTCGAAGATGTTCTCCACCTCACGGGAGGCAAGCAGATCCTTGACGTTCTGGGTAATCCCTGTGGGGATGCCGCCCCATTTACGGAATCTCTTCCAGATTTCCACGCTGTACGCCGCAGTCTGCTCTTCCTTCAACAAAAGATGGAACTCGTCCATGTAGTAGCGAGTTGCCTTATGCTGGGCGCGGTTGATGGTTACGCGGTTCCACACCTGATCCTGCACGATGAGCATTCCGAGCTTTTTGAGCTGCTTGCCCAGTTCCTTGATGTCATAGCAGACGAATCGGTTGTTGACATCAACATTGGTTCTGTGATTGAAGACGTTCAGAGAGCCGTGAACATAGATTTCCAGCGCCGTAGCGATGCGCTGTGCTTCCGGCTCCTTTTGATTTCTCAAAATGTTGTAGAGGTCTTCAAGGATCGGCATTTTCTCCGGCTTGGGGTCTGCAAGAAACTCCTGATAGACCATGCGGACGCTGCGGTCAATGATGGTTTTCTCAACCGGCTGCAAGCCGTCCTTGCCGCCGACAATTAACTCGCACATCGAGAGAATGAAGTCGGATTTCAGCGTCAGCGGGTTTTCCTCTTCGGAGTAGTTGACATTGATGTCCAGCGGATTGATGTAGTCCGTGCTGATCGGAGAGATACGGATAACCTGACCGCCGAGCTTCTGCACCAGCGGATAATACTCGGCTTCGGGATCGCAAACGATGATGTCATCCTCCGTGATGAGGAAGGCATTCGTCATTTCACGCTTGGCGGAGAAGGACTTGCCGGAACCGGGCGTACCGAGAATCAAGCCGTTGGGGTTTTTGAGCTGCTTGCGGTCAACCATGATCATGTTGTTGGAGAGCGCATTCAGTCCGTAATATAGAGCTTCCCCGGACTGGAAAAGCTCCTGTGTGGTAAACGGAATGAAAACCGCTGTGCTGGATGTGGTCAGTCCGCGCTCAATTTCCACCTGATTGACGCCGATAGGAAGCGAGGACATCAGCCCTTCTTCCTGCTGAAAGTCCAGCCGCTTGAGTGCGCAGTTGTATTTCTGCGCAATGGCGGCGGTCTGATACACAGCGTTCTCAAGCTTCTGACGGCTGGATGCCGTGTTCATGATGAGGATCGTCACAAGGAACAGCCGCTCGTTGCGGGTCTGGAGATCCTGCAACAGCCGCTTCGCTTCGCCGCCGAAGGTGGCAAGGTCAGAGGGAATGATGTCCATGTCGTAGCCGGAACGGACTGCTTTCTTCTGTTCCTCTATCTTCATCTTGTCAAGGTCGGTGATTTTCGACTTGATGCTCTTGATTGCCTTCGCCTGGTCAATCGTTCGGATATGAAAATTGACCGTGATGTTGCTGTCCATCTCAAGGAAGTCAGCCAGCATCCTGTCACTCAACTCCGGGGCGAGGATTTGCAGGAAACTCACTGCACCGATGGTTCTTCCCATTTTGAAGCACTTGCCTTCACGGAAGTCAAAGGAGGTGGGCGAGATAAAGTCTTTGGTGGAAAGCCCCGTCCGGGCAACCATATCAAAGGAAAAGCGGAACGGCTCATTGGTGTCCATATTGAACACATCATGCAAAACTTTCAGCCGCTCATAGCCCGACAGCGGTTCCGTCCTGACGCCCAGCGTCTTGAAGTTGTTGAGGATGTCCGTTTCAATGCGTTCCAGCTTCGGTTTTGCCGTGCGGATGGAATCTGCCTCAATGCCGAAGGTGATGTACTTTTTCTTGATCAGACCATTATTGCCCTTGGTGAGCTGATTTTGGAGCATCCCGGAATACTCGGAGCGGATGTCGTTGAAGGCATCCTCCTGTGCCGGGATATTGATGCGCTTGCGAAACTCGCCGAGGCTTGCCCGCTGATTGATGAAAGAGAGCTGGACGAAAATCGAGCTGTCAAAGTAGTTCAGAAAGTCGCACCAGTTCTCAAAGATCGCGGTCTTGTCCTCGTTCTGCGCAAGCTGGTAATTGATGTCCTCAAAGCCAATGGACTTGGTGTAGAGGCGGGAATTGACCTTGCAGATACCGTCGCGGCACATCTCCACATAGGGGATGGTCTGCTGGGCGGATTTACGGACCTTCTTTGCGCCTCTGTCTTTTTTCTTCTGAGAGACAATCCGCTTCTTTTCCTGAGCGGAAAGGGCATCGCCGTAAATGACACCATTTTTCACGGTCATCTTAGGCTTTGCCTTTGCTGTGCTGTTGTTCAATCTGCAATTCCTCCTGTTCTTTGATTTCCTGCTGAATCACAGCGTAGAGATTGCCGGTGCGGTAGGGGCGCACCTTATCACGGATAAACATGGACTGTACGATGTGGTACAGGTACTTTTCGGCGGGCTGACCGTCCTTTTCGTAAAGTGCAACGAAAATGAACGGGAGCATAAATACCACCATCAGCATTGCCGCCGTGGACAAGCCAAGGTGTGCTTTGGTGAGAAAGAAGATCGGAACACCGACTGTTGCGGCGATAGAAAAGCAGATAAGCTGCCGCTTGGTCAGATTGAACATGACCTTCGTTTTCACACGGTTAAGGTCCTTCGGAACCGGTACAAATGCCACTGCCTGACGCCTCCTTTCCGAGTGTGATGCTGCATTCAACCTCGTTGCCCCAGACGTCCCATCCATCGGGAGACTGGCGGGCAAAGAGTTCAATGCGTGGAAGATCACCCATGAGCTGAACAATGCGGCTGCGGGCTTCATCCGGCTTTTTGGAGTGCTGCTCGATATGACTCATGATGACCTGATGCACACCTGAGTTCACTCGCTTTGGGTGTCCCTTTGTAGCAAGAATGCAGATTTCCGCGTTTGCCCGCGTCCAGTAACCCATGCCGGTAAAAAGGCTGTCACTGATCCGGTTCTGCTTTACCCACACGAAAGCTACGGTTTTATAAGAAAATCCCCATGCGTCAAGAACCTGAAAGGCTTCCTGCATACATGGGAATGTGATCCAGAGGAAAAGAGCGCAGTCCTTCGCGGCAAGCTCTCCGATAGGTAGAGCTTTAATTGCTTCAATGTCCATCGTCGGATAGTGGCTTTCCGCCGAACGCCCTTTTCCTTTCTTTGAGTACGTCCGATACGCCCAAGGGGGATCGGCGTAGATGATGCTGTACTTTTTCATGCCGACCTCCTTAGTGCGCATGGAAGATAGATTTTGCGAGGCTTCCTGTTTTGAACAGCGAGAAGCACAGGATGACCGTGTACGCCGCCACAGAGAACAGCGCCGAATGGATGTCATCTGCGATGATCATACCGTTGATGAGGACGGCGTAAATGCCGACGCACACCATGATGAGGAAGCCCTGAAATGCCAGAGCAAACAGACCTTTGAGGTAGTTCGTACCGATGCTGCCCCATTCTCGGTTGCTCATTGTGGCAACAGGAATCGGGGCAACGCTGACTGTGCAGTAAATCTCAATCATTCTGCCATAGAGAATGACTGTAATGAGAATGGACATGATTTTGAGGCACAGACTGATAACCAGTGTTTCAATGGATAAGCCGAGAAGTTCACCGATCTCCATTGTCTCCATGCCGGTTCGCATCTGGTCGAGCGTCGCGGCAATGTCGATGCTTGTATTTCCGTGAATGACACCGGCTGCACCGGCAACCACGTTCTGCCCAATGTCGAAAACTGCCATCACGATGTCAAACGTGTGCGTCACGAGATAGATCGCCACAGCCGCCTTGAAAAACCATTTGAAGAACATCCAAGTGTCCATGTCATGAAGGTTGTTTTTCTCGGTAATCATGGAAATTAACTCGTAACACAGGACAAAGGTGATGATGATACCAGCGATGGGGACTATCACGTTTTCGGATAGTCCCCGGATCATCTGGTAAATGCCGCCGTTCCAGCCGGACGGAGTTTGCCCGACCTCGGCGGCAATCGTTCCCACCTTCTCATTGACATCGGTGAACATATTGGTCAGGTTGCTTTCAATCCATCCGATCAGCAGGTCTTTGATAGCCTGTTCGATTTTTTCTAAAATGCTGCCCAATATTTCACCACCTTTCGGTTAAGCTGGGCTTGCCGCGATTAACCGAACAGTCCGGAAAGCAGCGGGATGAGCGTCGTGCCGATGAGAACGACACCGCCGCCAGCCATGAGCTGCTTGATGCCCTGCGACTTGGCACCGGGGTTGTCGTTGCCGTAGCCCTCCATGAGGTTTACAACACCCCACACCGCCAGACCTGCGCCGAGCGCAATCACGAGCGTCTGAAGAACCGTAACCGCCTGATTGATAAATGCCATACTTGAATTTCCTCCTTGAATTTGTTGTTAAAGTGGAAGGAAGAGTGCCTTTTCAAGCACTCTCCCTTGTAGCTGCTTCTGTGTGCCTGCCGGATTAACCGAACAGACCGGAGAGCAGCGGAATCAGCGTCGTGCCGATGAGAACGACACCGCCGCCAGCCATGAGCTGCTTGATGCCCTGCGACTTGGCACCGGGGTTGTCGTTGCCGTAGCCTTCCATTAGGTTGACTACACCCCACACCGCCAGACCGGCACCGAGGGCGATAACGAGCGTCTGGAGAACCGTAACTGCCTGATTGATGAATGCCATAGATTTTTCCTCCTTGAATTGTTGAAAATTGAGCGTGTATTTTTGAAAATGGGCATAAAAAAAGAAGCCCCGTCGCTGTTCTGCTTTGGGATGAGCCATAAGGCTTTACCCACTGCGCAGTGCAGCGACGGGGCTTTAGTCCGCCTCGACCTCGCCCATATCATAGAGGTCGAACGTGTCATTAGGCTTGACGATCAGCTTACGTGTTCGGTACTTTTCAATGTCAAAGGCGTTTCGCTTATCAAAGTCGGAGAGCTGCCGGTATTTGGGATGCTTCGTAATATCGTATTTATTACTGAGAAAAGGTCTCACGCCGCGAAGCTGTAAAATACACTTGGCTCCGTCCATGACGGCGATCTCATCCTGAGACATCAGTTCCTTGCCGGTTTTCTGATAATTCAAGCCATAGGAGTTGTTGTTGGAACGGGTTTCTGAGGTGTTGTACAGATCAATCGTCTCTTTTCCAAGCACCTCACTGATTTCCTTGAGGGTGGATTTCTCCTTGCCGCCGAGGAAGAGTGTGCAGTCGCAGTTGCCTGTGATGGTGTCAGCCGCATCCTTATAGATGGTCTTGAGCTGGGACTGAGACTGCAAGATAATCGACGCCGAAATTTCGCGGCTTCGGATGGTGGCAATGAGCTTATCGAACTTCGGAATTTGTCCGATGTTCGCAAACTCATCCAGCAGACAACGCACATGGACCGGAAGCCGTCCGTTATAAACGTCATCTGCTTTGTCGCAGAGAAGGTTGAAAAGCTGGGAATACATGATTGCCACGACGAAATTGAAGGTGTCATCCGTATCGGAGATAATGACAAACAACGCCGTCTTCCTGTCTCCGATAGTGTCCAGCTCCATCTCGTCATAGCTCATCAGCTCACGGAGTTCCGCGATGTCAAATGGGGCAAGCCGTGCGCCACAGGAAATCAGGATCGACTTGGCTGTTTTGCCAGCCGCCAGCTTATATTTGCGGTATTGCTTCACAGCAAAGTGATCCGGGTCACGGGCTTCCAGCTCATCGAACATGATGTCCACGGGGTTTTTGAAGGTTTCATCGTCTTCTCTGGCTTCCGAGGCATTGATCATCTCAAGGAGCGTCGTGAAGTTTTTCTCCTGTTCCGGTGCCTCATACCAGATATAGCCGATGAGGGCTGTGTAGTACAGCTTTTCAGCCTTCACCCAGAAATCCTCGCCGGACTTATCGCCATCTCCCTTCGTGTTGACGATAATTGTATTGACCAGCTTGAGGATGTCCTTCTCTGAGCGGATGTAGCTGAACGGGTTGTAGTGCATGGATTTTCGGAAGTTGATGGTGTTCAGCGACTTGATCACATAGCCGCCCTTTTCGAGCATCCTGCCGCATTCTACCAGCACAGTCCCTTTCGGGTCCGTGACCACATAGGAGCTGTGCATCTGCATCAGATTTGGCTTTACAAAAAACCTTGTCTTGCCGGAGCCGGAACCGCCGATTACGAGGATGTTCTTGTTTCGAGCGTACTTCGGCTGTTTCGGACGGCTGTTCATGGTCAGGAACTCCGTCTGCGTCAGAATGACATTGTTGGAAAACTCCGGGTCCATGTACGGCTTGATGTCCTCCGGCTTCCCCCATCGGGCAGAGCCGTACTCTTCGCCCTGCCGGAACTTCTTGCGGTTCTTGCCTTTGACGTAGACTGCCAGCTTGAGCAACACGCCAGCCACCAGACCGATGAGTAGATCAACGGGATGAAAGCTTGGGAGCGGATTTACAAAGGCTGTGCCGAATACGGCAAAGCCGTTTGTCAGCTTGTCGATAAACTCCGTGCCGGGAGCGAGGCGGAACACGGCGGCGATCTTATCCGCAAAGTAGAAGGCGAGAACATACGGGAGATTCAGAAGAATCAGCTTTTTCACGTCGGGCTTGTTCACAGCTCCACACCCCGATCCTTGGTTTTGACCTTGACCTTCTCCTTGTGCTGCGCTTTGCTCTGGGCTTTCTCCTGATCCAGCTTGCGCCGGATGGACGGCTGTTCCTTCTGTTTGACCGTCTTGGCGGAGAACTCCTTGAAGGCGGCGGTCATCACATCAACGTCCCGCCCCTTGAAGAAGACCAGATAGCTGGGCGGCTCAACGGAGATGTCCTTTTTGAGTGCAAAATCCAGCCCATACTTGCTTGCCGTTCGCTCAAAGGATTTGATATTGCCGTCTGTCACTTCGATGTTGGATATGGCGGCATTCTGGCTCATCAGATGCTTGATGGACTGCTTGCCGCGATAGGTTTTAGGCTGGGACATCTGCTTCTGAGCCTTTTCAAGCTCCTGCACAAACTTATCCAGCGCCTTTTTCAGCACCTCGGCTGAGATTTTGCCGCCCTTGATCATAATGGCAACAACTTTGGTATTTACTTCGTCCTGCATGGGAACCTCCTTTCCGAAAATTGAATGGGACACTTACCGCTAAGGCGGAAAACCGCGCCGGTAGATTACTGTCATTGTGTGCCTCCTTTCCCAAGCCGGTTTACAGCGATTCACCGGCGTTGTAATCGTATTCGTCATAGCATTTTCTGCCGCATTTGCTGTCCTGACCGTAGAAGTCATGGTTGACCAGCGCAGAGTAGTAGTTATCTATCGTCAGAGAGGCGTTATAGAGCGCCGTCAACAGATAGGCGCGAATGTTGCGAATGTCAGATGGGTTCTTGTTCATGACATCAATGACGTACTCAATGTGACTGCTGTTCAGCTTGAGAAAACGGGACTTCACAACCTCCTGCGGCATATTCTCGCCGTTGATACGGATGGTAGGAGCAGTAGAGCAGACAACATCTAACATGATGTTCATGATCTCCTGAACGCGGTCTTTGTCGAACATTGGGTCTTGGCTCAGAATGTCGTAGTCAAGGTTCTCCCTAATCAATTCCGCATACTCGCTTCGCACGTCCATCCTATCCATCCCATCAAGATTGATAGATTGGTTGTTCTTTGAGAGAGTATTTCTTTCTTGGTTAGTTACTTGGATAGTACTTATTTGTGCGGGATTATCCCTATAGGGATTCTCCACATCTGGACTATCCACATCGGGATTTTCCCTATGTGGTTTTTCCCTGCGTGGTAAACCAGCTTGTGGAGACTCGAAAATGTCAAACTCCGTGGTGACAAGTCTGCCCTTGCTGTCTCTTCCTCTGTGACGAACAAGATAGCCGTTTTTCTCAAGCTCTTTGAGTGCCGAGAGAATGGCATCAGGACCTTCCTTGCAGATAGCCGCCAGCCCGCGAGTGGAGAATTGCCAGCCGTCATTGAACGACAGCATTTTTGAAAGAAGCCCGACTGCCTTGAGGGACAGGTTCTTATCCCTCAAATGGGTATTGCCCATGACCGTGAAGTCACGGGTTTTATTGACGCGATAGACGGACACATAATCACCCTGCCATTTTCGTAGACACTTCAACGCCGCAGATACCAAAGTACCGGATGCGGATAACATCCTTGCCTTTCGGTGTAAAGTAGGTCTGAGAGCCGGTATATCGGAATGTCACGAAATCCCGGACAATAAAAAGTCCTTCGTTGCTCTTCTTGTTGTAGGGAAGAAGCTGACCGGATGGAGAGCGGAACAGATAGCCTTCGTTAAGCAGGAACTTGACAAACTTGCGCTCAGGGATTTTCAGCTCCTTCGCCGTGGTGCGGATATTGGTGCAGTCATCGGGATTGATGAAGGCGTCAAAGTAGTCCGCCTTCGGTCTTGCAACATTGAGTTCCGCTTCAAGTGCATCGGCACGGTCTCTTTCTCTAAGCACAGCTTTCGCCATCACCAAGGCAAATGCCGGGTCTTTTTGGATGCGTTCCAGCACGGAGTCTGTCATGTAGCAGCCGGTTTTTCGAATCGTAGGGACCACCTCATCGAACAGCCAGTGTTCAAATTTCTCAGCCGCAGGGAGCTTACTGCGTACAATGAGACGGTACACATCACCTTCGGTTATAAAAAGCATCTCTTGCTCACCGCCGTTTGTAAGGATACGCTGTTTCAACGTACCCTTGGCATGACGGGCAACCGCTTCATTCGGTCTGATGTACCCCAACGCCCTTGCCACATCTGAGCCGCAGAAGAGAAGCTGTTCGCCGTCGTAGTAGGTTCGAACATTTCCGAACTCACTGTTGTTGAAGATTTCGATTTTGTTATCCATGATTGATTTCCTTTCCGGCAGCGATGCTGCTCCTTTCAGTTTTGATGGTAGACAGGGGATATACGCAGTACGGACATTCCGTAAAGACACAGGATTGATATTTCCAGAAGGGACGGTGAAACCGACAGGTGCGGCACTCAGAGCAGATGCCGTCATGCCCACTGTCATAGTGATTTTGGTTCGGCGATTCCTTCATCAGAAAGTCAAACGCCATAAAACAATTTGCCGGGTACATTTTTATCAACCTCCAATTTCAGATAATAGAAAAAGCCCCCGTCATTGTTCTGCTATGCGCAGTGCAATAACGGGGGCTTACCCTTTGAATTATTTTGTTGTGTTGAGTGTATCGAGAAATCCCTTTATTAGAAGGGTGTGCTTCCAACTCTTCCGAATAATGTCGAAACTGTGCTGCGAAACGAGAAAGTCTGTAAGGCTGATCTTCGGTATGAGAAACTTACCGGAGATGCTGAATGCCCTCAGTTTTTTAGTATTACACCAGCGGTGAAGAGATGTATCGCAGTAGCCGATAGCCTCAACTGCTTCAACTATGGTAAGAAGATCGCCATACTGCCACAACTCATCCTCAATGTATTCACGGAAAGCTGCCTTTTCGTCATCGGAAAGATTCATTAGTTCCTTCCGATATGTGATACGGGAATTGTAATGACCGGAGCGGTGCTGATACCACTGATCCGGTGCGCGATAAATCTCCGGGTGAATTTCCCGATCAATCATATAGCAGATTACATCGTCGGTCCGGATTTTGTACCGACGAGTTTTTTTGCCGGTGTCCTTGCAGGGGACTAAACCGCTTTGCAGAAGATGAAGAGCTGTTGCTTTGCTGATATGAGCCATCCGATAGAACTGATCCTTTGAGATCGTTTCGGGGTATTCTTTGCGGAGTGCTTTGTAGTATTTTGCGCTTTCAGTCATGCTGATAACCACCTTAATTTTGATGTTCGGTATAGGTAGGTGTCATCTGCGTATGACTGTGTTTTCTCCCCGAGTTCTCCCCATCTTCTCCCCAAAGAGCATTTTTCTCCCCAAAATCGGATTTCTTTCGAACTCCTTGCCCTGTCTGGCTTTTCGGGATTTTCCATCTCCAAGTGCGGAAAAGTCTTGATTTTTCAAGGGTTTGCATCCTCCCACATTGTCCGTGAGTTTCCGGCGTTTTCCGCTAATGTCGGAATAGCGACTCTGACTCGAAATCGTTTGACGGCCAAAAACCGTCCGTGGGTTCGAATCCCACGCCCTCCGCCAGCGAAAAACCCAGTCATATCAAGGCTTTGCGCCCATATGACTGGGCTTTTCTTTTTGCTAATCTGCCATTGCTGCACATGATTTTCGGCAAGAAGTCATGTCTGCCATCCGACGGCCTCGGTTTCCGGCAGGGTCAGGACGTTGTCCATTACGTTTGCGGACGTAAGCTTGGACTTATAATCCAAGTGGCTGTAGATGTTTGCCGTGGTGCTGATATCGCTGTGGCCCAGCCACTCCTGGATTTGCTTCAGAGGCACATCGTTTGCCAAAAGCAGTGAGGCGCAGCTATGTCTGAGGTCGTGAAAGCGAATGTGCCGCAGGCCGTTCTGCTCCAGCAGCTTGCTGAAATTGGCGGTAACGCTTCTGGGGTTGAAGATATTGCCCATGGCATCCACAAAAACATAGCCGTCATACTTTTTGCTGTAGCAATTTCCGCATACGCGCCGATTCTCCTTTTGCTGCTCCCTCAGCGCCAGCAGCTTTTCCCGGATGTTGCTGACCAGCGGCAGGGAGCGCAGGCTGGATTTCGTCTTGGCACGGTCGGCGCAGACGATTTCACATTTGCCGTCTATCTTTGCGTTGGTTACAATGTGCTTAATGGTGATGGTGTCCCGCTCAAAGTCGATGGCGTCCCACTTCAGCCCCAGCGCCTCGCTGCGGCGCAGGCCGTAAAAGGCGGTCATCTGAATCAGCAGGGAGTACGGATGATCCTTGGACGCTTCCAGCAGCCTCTCCAGCTCCTCCTGCCGGTAATAGTCTGCAATGTACCGATGCTTCTTGGGGCGCTCCACCTTGTCGGCGGGGTTGAAGGGAATCAGGTCTATTTTTACGGCGTATTTCAGCGCCTTGTGGATATTGGCGTGATAGTGGATCACCGTACCGGGCGACACGGTTTTCAGCTCATGCAGATAAAAGCTCTGAATGTGCTTGGCTTGAATTCCGTCCAGCGTCAGTCCGGTGTTTCGGAAATACGGTGCGATCTTCCCCTTTACCATCTGCGTGTAAGAGGAAAAGGTGGTCTTTTCCACCGAGCTGCGGATAATCTCCAGCCACAGCTCCATGTAGTCGGCAAACAGCATATTCGAGGAGATGTCCTCGTTCTCCTTGCTCACAACCGGCGGGACAAAGCTCTTGCGAGTGTCCAGCAGCAACTTCTCTGCGCGGCGCTTGTTTCCCTTTGCGGGAAGTCCTGTGGGAATCCACGGCTGCCTGCGCTTGCCGTTGGCATCCGTGTAATTCAGCACCATGTAGTAATTGTCGTTTTTTATTTGCAGGTGTCCTGCTATCATAAACTCTACCTCCTTTGCGGATAGCACATGAACGGGCACCCTTTCGGACCGTTTTTATTATACGCCCGGCGGGAATGCCCGTCCAATGTGCCATACAGGTTCAAATCCCGGCTACGCCGCCGGCTGCGGATTTCCCACCGAGAGTGCGTAGCGGATCACATTGATTTTCGGTACGCGGTATGCATTGCCGATTTTCATACCGGGGATGTCGCCGTCGCCGATCAGCGCATAGGCCAGATGACGGCTGATGCCCAGCATCGCCTGCACCTGCGCCACATTTACAATGTCGGGGTAGTCCGTGAACATCACCTCGTATAGGGTCTGAATTTCGATTTTAGTCATCGGCACCACCTCCATCGTCACCAAGCACATGTGCGAGAAGCATACCAAGCTCTTCTTCTGTGTTCACCGGCGAGAGGCTGACAATACCCTCTTCGTTTTCATCCTCACCGAAGGGAGTGCCGCCTTCGCATACGATATTATCCAGCTTTTCCGAAATAGCATGGATTACATAGTGAACCTCTTCCTGAGAGAGAATAAACACAAGCTCGTGTCCGCGCTCATCATCAAAGGTTGCCACAAGCTTATCATCGCTGCGGTCAATACCGTTATCAGCATCGATGAGAAATTCAAGGAAAAGATCCTCAACAAAGAGGCAACCCGCCTCGGAAAAATCTGCGACCATACGGTCAAGCTCCTGTTTTCTGCTTTCGCTCAAACGGTTAAAATCAAAATTAGCTTTCATAATTTAATCTCCTTTCACCGGGCATCCCGGTCTTTGCGCTGCCGCGCCAAGTATTTGTTGTAAAAATCCATGGCCTTGACAAGCGTCTCGGTCATCTGCTTCACGAAGGTGTCCGGTCGGAAAAAGCTGCGGAGCTTGTCTACCGGCACCTTCACATATTCCACCTGATTGCCCTTAACCTCGGACAGAAGCTGCAGCACTGCGTCATCCGTGAGAGTCTGCGCCTCACTCATGCGCCGCAGCCGCCGGGCCTGAGACAAGGACGGCGTTACCTCATCGCTGTCCATCACGGAGAAGAGCATCTCCTGCTCGGACGGCTGCAAATAGGACAGCTCCACCGCCGGAGTCAGGGCGATCTTGCCCTCGTCCACCAGCTTCAGGATGTCGGGGATCAGGTTGGTGAGGCGGATGTATCGTTGGATTTGGTTGCGGCTGTCGCTGCTGTTTTGTGCAAGCAGTTTGTCTGTTCTCAACTTCGTCCCAAGTTGGGACGAAGTTCCCTGATGTTTCAAAGCATCGTATTTCATCTTGTACGCAAATGCTTTTTCCGATGGCAGGATGTGCTCCCTTTGCAGGTTGCTGTCCGCCATGGTGATAACAGCCTCCTCGTCCGTCAGGTCACGGATAATCACCGGCATGGTGTCCATCCCCAGCGCCTTGCACGCTGCCAGCCGCCGGTGGCCGGAGATCAGCTCATAGCCGCCGTCAGGCAGCGACCTTGCCAGCGCCGGAGAGAGCACGCCGGCATCGGCAATGCTCCGCATGAGCTGCGCCATTTCCTCGTCCTCCTTCACCTTAAAGGGGTGATTTCGAAAGGGTGTGAGGTCAGCCAGCGGGATTGCCTCTACCTTTGGCTTTTTCGCATCGAGCCGTTCCTCCGTGCTCATAAAAAGCTCCTCATACCCGGTCAGCCCCAAATCAATCGATCGGTCGTTCTTCATCGAATCCTTCCTTTCATCGTATAATCGTCTTGTCCTCTTGGGGCGGTCGCTGATTTCGCAGCACCTGCTTTTCCCGCGGGGAGAGGTAGGGGTCGTTTTCCGCCCACGCATCCATTTCACACGCCAAGAGGGCTTTCAGCTTTGGGTTATCCTCAATCATGTTATAGGCGGTTTGCTTTTGCTTCCGAAGCCGGGAAAGCTCTGCGGTGCAGGCGGCGCAGGACTTTTTCAGCTCGACCCTCTCCGCAGGATCGGCGCAGCCTCGCTGCTTATTGCGGATTTTTCCTGGCATATTCCCGTGCGTAGGGCCTCATGAATTCAAAATAGCGCCGGGTCACACGGATGTCCCGCTGGTTCTCCAGCAGCCTGTCCTGCAGCGCCTCCTTGTCATATTCGGCTCCCAGCCGGAAGGTGCGCATACACTTTTTAGCGCTTAGAGAGCGGATGGTGGCGTACCTGTGGTAGGGATCACACGCGAACACATAGCCCTTCTTCCGCAGCACGGCACTCAGCTCCGTCCAGCTGCTCGACATCGTCAGTGCCTCGTCCAGCGCCCGCCGCATAAGGTTGTATCGGGTGGGCTCACCGTTCTTTTCGGCAAAGTAGACCGACCGCGCCGTTTTATGCCGCTGGGGATTTTTCACCACCGACAGGCCATGCTCCTTGCAGACATGGTCGGACATATCCCGCAGCTTGTAATAGACCTCGTATTTTGCCTCCAGCTTTTTACCCGTCCACATATTCACCGGATTCACAACAAAGTGGTTGTGATAAGTGCCGGTGTTGAAGTGAGTGGCAACAAGCACCTGCCGGTCGTTCCCCCAAAGCCGCCGCGCCGTCTCCACGCCGATGAGATGGCATTCCTCCGCCGTGACCTCACCGGTCTTGAAGGACTGGTAGGCGTGGTAGGCCACATTGCCGCCGGCTTTGCCGAAGCGCCTCTGCACGGCAGCCATCTCCCTTGCGGCAGACTCCGCCCTGCAGCCAATTCCGGTAACGGCGTATTGCTGCTCCCCCTCATCCAGAGTTTTTTCTTTGTCGGCAGCATACAGCAGCACCTGCTCCAGGTCGCTCAGCTTGGTCTTGCTAGGGTTGGTGCAGTAGTCCACCACACGGCTGACGCTGTCATGGATCGCCCAGATCTTCGTCACCGCCATCGGCATTTGTATGCTTCTGTCGATAGCTGGACCATAGTTGAAGTCCCACTGGGACAAACGGGCTGGTAACGTCACATAGCTGCTGCGTTCAGCCGGATACATCTGTTCCTGTGTTCATTTTTGAAATGATGTCGGAGAGGAAGCTGTCTGCGTTCCCGGACCTCAGGTCCTTTTTCTGAAGCAGCAGCGCGCATTCATCGTCGCAGACCACAAGCCACAGATGCAATGATTCAAAGGCGCTCTTTATCCGTGTATAAGAGAGATGTTCTTCGTTCTCCTCCGCGCAGATCATTATGCCGGCATCCTCGAAGCGGATGGCGGTTTTTGAGTTTTTCCCAATCAACGGCCCCGCCGCAGCTCCAGCGCTTTCCGCGCCTCCTTTTTGCAGGATGCCGGTATGCGCGGCGGCGTTCTTCCGCGAGCAAGGGCAAACTCCAGCAGGCCTGCAATAATCACGGCTCCGCCCACAATGATCACATCGGTGGTTCTTGGCGGCATCAAGCCAAGAATCAATGTCAAAAGGCCCAAAGCCAGCAGGAACACGCCATAAATGCGGCAGCGCACTGTCCGCCTTTCGCGCGCCGGGCCTTTCGCGGCGTGAGTTCTGATGCGGTCTATCGCATTCCACATAGCGGGGCAGCGCTGCCGACTCTCAGCTTCCAAATGCCGGTGCAGCAGTTCTGCGGTTTCTCTGTCCACGGCGGGGTCATCGCAGTTGCTTATTTGAAAAAGATACATGTGCTTCTTCGTTTCGAAATCGGCTCATTGAGAGTGCCAGAAAATTCCATTCACAGCATATCGGACTGCCACCGGGCAGTCCGATATGCTGTGATGTGCTGATAGTTCCTTGCATGAGAACTGCCGACCGCTTGCGTCCTATTTTTCAAACAGGTACAGCAGGTATCCGTAGCCCTCGGCCTCCATTTTTTCGTAGGGGACGAAGCGCAGCCGCTGAGCAGCAGCACCGAGGCGAAAAGCAGTGCCAATACGCTTCGATGCATGCGCCAACCTATAAAGAAAAGCTGTTTGGCACGGCGGGTGGTCGCTGATGGCAGTATCTGCAGGCATGATCGCAAAAGCCGCGGCGACGGCGCTCTCTAACGAAAAGCTGCGCAAAGGCGTGGGATGGACGCTGGTCGCAATTCTCTCGCCAGTCATTGTACTCATCGCACTTCTGTGTTCTATTGGCTCCGGAGGTGCGGATCACAACAACCAAGCGGTAGCTGCAGCCTTCTATGGTGTGAGTTACTCAACAGAAGTACCCGCAGAATTCCGGTATCATATTGAGGAGATGCGTACCGCTTTTTCTCTTCTGGATTCGGCAGTGGCTTCCGTCAATGGACAGACGGAGAGCGGAAACGGCCTTGACCCGATTCGAGTCAAGGCCGTTTTTTATTCCCTCTGCTTTGGCGAGGATGCGCCGTCCGCACGGGCGGCAAGCCGCTTTGTGGAGTGCTTCTACACTTGGGAAACCCGTACCCGCACGGTAGAAGTGGAGAACGAGGATGGCACGGTTACCAGTACAACAGAAGAATACACCGTCGCTGTTCCGGTTTCGTTATATCAGGCGTATGCCAATCTGGAAGCGGAGCTTGACCGGACGATCACAGAGGATGATAAGAGCAACATCAACCACATCTATACCATGATCGCCGGCGCCGCAGGCGGCGGCAGCTACAGCGGCGAGTATCTCCGAGGCGACGGAGCCAGCATTGAGCTGGACATCTCCGGCTTTGTTGATCCCGCCAATAAAAATGCAGCCGACCTTGTGACCTACGCCATCCACGCATGGGAGTCCGGCTGGGGCTATGTAGGACAGAGAGCAGGAAGGCCGTAATGCGAAAGCGTGAAGTGATAGAGCTCCGTCATAGAATCGATTGTGTGGGATGGCCATGTGCCTCCGCGGTCATCAACAAGGAACGGTCGCTAACTGCAAGACCGGGAAAACACGCCGGAGTCCAAGAGCACGGCACACCTGACATTGTTATGTTTGTCATACCCGGGAGGCCTGAGTGGCTCCGCAGGAAAAAGAACTGCGGTAGGGAGTATCGGCCAAGCGCCTCGCCCCTTGTCCCATGCACGCCCCAACAATACCGGCGCACCATGAGGGTAACGGTTTCGATCTCCTTTTCCTTGTTCAAGTTCTGAAGTCCTTTCTGTTTTATAAATAGTTAGTCTACTCTAACCGTCTGCTGGAAGAAAAGGCAGGCCACCTGTATGCAGTCTGCCTTTTGCCTGATGCGAAAGCCCGCAGACGCGCGGGGCTTACAGCACCAGCGAGGGCGCGGTGTAGACCCGTGTCTTCAGCTCGCTGTTGAGCATATACAGCCCCTTGCTGTCTCCGCCGAACAGCTCCATCTTGGTGATAAGGTCGGCGGCGTTCTTCTCTTCCTCGCCCTGCTCCTTAATGAACCAGTCCAGCATCTGCATGGCGCGGAAGTCCTTGGCCTCGTATGCGGCGGCGTAGATGGCATCGATGCTGGCGGTGACGAGCTTCTCATGCTCCAGTGCCTTTTTCAGCGGGGTCATGTGGTCGCCTCGTTCCCACTCCGGCTTTGCGATAGCCTCAAAGGTAACGCCCTCGCCGTTATTCTGCAAATACTGATAAAACAGCATGGCGTGATCCCGTTCCTCCTGCGCCTGTACCCGGTACCAGTTCTCAAAGCCGTCCAGTCCGACGGCGGCGTAGTAGTTGGCAAAGTCCAGATACAGATAGGCGGAGTAGAACTCCTTATTGATTTGCTCGTTGAGCAGCTTAGATACGTTAGCGTTCATGATACTTCTCCTCCATAAGATTGTCTTTTTCCTGCTCCCGGCAGGCGGGGCAGATATGCCGTACCCAGAGCGATGCTGGGATGCTCCCTTTTCATCTCCAGGAACACCTGCTCCGCCGTGGGATGCTGCTGCAGCTCCGTTACGGCGGCCAATATCTCCTCTGCGTATTTTGGCATACCGCCAACCCTCCAAATGCAAGAATGAGTCTTATTATTTTGCTTTTATTATACCTATATTTTTTTCTCTGTCAACAACCACAAAAGGCTTGTGCCCCAAAAGCTGCCCCGAAGTACCTTGACAGCTTTAACTGTATCTGTTATAATCACAGCACAAACTGTATCAGCAGAAAACACAGTTGTGTTGGAGGTTGATTATGCGTCAGATATTTCTTTTTGCGGCACTTGCCACCTCGCTTGCGCTACTGAGCGGCTGCGCGCTGTCCAAGACAAAAGCGGACACGGCGGAGGACATGACAGGCAAGGCGGCGTATCAGAAGATCAGCGCCGAGGACGCCTATGAGATGATGGTCTCGCAGGAGGTCGTGGTGGTGGACGTCCGCACCCGGGAGGAATACGATGGCGGTCATATTGAAAACGCCGTCCTTGTGCCCAATGAGAGCATCGGGAGCGAAATGCCCGAGACGCTGCCCGATAAGGAGGCGACACTGCTGATCTACTGCCGCAGCGGCCGCCGCAGCAAGGATGCTGCACAAAAGCTGCTGGCGCTGGGGTATCAGAGCGTCTACGACTTCGGCGGCGTCATCGACTGGCCCTACGAGCTTGTGAAGGAGGGATGATTGTGGACAGTTCTTTTAATCTGGCCGTCCATGCGCTGGTCTTCCTGAGCCACAGTGGACGCTCCCTCAGCAGCGAAGCGCTGGCGGAGAACATCTGCACCAATCCCACCCGCGTCCGCCGGGTGCTGGCGGGGCTGAAAAAGGCGGGAATGGTGGAGACCCGGGAGGGCTTGGACGGCGGCTACCGCCTGACGGCAGACCCAGCGACGCTGACCCTGCGGCAGGTGGCGGAGGCGGTAAATACCCGCTTTGTGGACTGCGCGTGGCACAGCGGCGACATTGACCGGGACTGCGCCATCTGCTCCGGCATGGCGGGCGTGATGGACACGCTGTACCGGAACATGAACGAGCAGTGCGCCGCCTATATCTCGCAAATTACCATCGCAGACATTGAAACACGACTTTTTACACAGAAATAGGAGGATTTTATGATGCTTACCATTACGACCAACAGCTTTGAAAACGATGTTCTCCGCGCGGACAAGCCCGTGCTGGTGGATTTTTGGGCGCAGTGGTGCCCCTACTGCCGCCGTATTGCCCCGGCCTTCGACAAGGTGGGGGAGCAGTACGCCGACACGCTCATCGCTGGCAAGATCAACTACGACGAGGAGCCGCAGCTCATCGAGCGTTTCGGCATCGACACCATCCCCACGCTGATGCTCTTTAAGAGCGGCGAGGTGATCGGTTCTGTGGTAGCGCCCGGCTCCAAAGCCGCCATTGAGACATTTATCCGGGAAACGCTGGCGCAGTGAGGGCGTGGCTATGGAGCAGATCTATGATACGCTTCCATGTAGCACGCTTCGTGTCTCCTTAGAAACCGAGGGCAACGGTCAAAGCCATCCGTTTGCGCCGTGGCCGGAATACAAAAGCGCAGCCGCAGAGATTATGTGACACCGTCACAGTAAAACCGCTTGTCACGCGGTATACTATACCCAAACAAAGGAAAGGAGCTGACAGATATGGCAGCTATGAATATGAATCAGGAGCAGTTTAAGCAGTTGATCCGGGAGGAAAAGCCTGTTTTGGTGGATTTCTGGGCGCCCTGGTGCGGCCATTGCCGGAGGATCGGCCCTGCGTATGAGAAGATCGGAGAGGAATACGCGGACAGCCTCGTTGTCGGCAAGATCAATATTGACGAGGAGCCGCGGCTGGCGGGGGCCGAGGGGATCGAGGTCATCCCAACTCTGGTGCTGTACCGAAACGGAAAGGCCGTGGATTCCGTCACCGCACTCGGCTCAAAGGCAGAGATCGATCGTTTCATTCAGGAAGCCTTGGCGAAATAACGGAGGGTTCAGATATGAACAACAATCATGTTTATGATATGCTCGTGGTGGGCGGCGGCCCGGGCGGCTACACCGCCGCCCTGTACGCGGCACGGGCGGGGCTGGACACCGTCGTGCTGGAAAAACTGTCCGCCGGTGGGCAGATGGCACTGACCGAGCAGATCGACAACTATCCCGGCTTTGAGGACGGGATCGACGGCTTCTCTCTGGCGGAGAAGATGCAAAAGCAGGCGGAGCGCTTCGGGGTACGCAGCGAATACGCAGAAGTCCTCCGCATGGATCTGACGGCGGTTCCCAAGCTCCTGGAAACCAGTGAGGGGATCTTCCGGGGGAAAACCGTGGTGCTGGCTACCGGCGCAGACCCCAGAACGCTGGGCGTTGCCGGAGAGGCGGAGCTGGTGGGCCGGGGCGTGGCCTACTGCGCCGCCTGCGACGGGATGTTTTACAAGGGCAAAACGGTGGTCGTGGTGGGCGGCGGCAATTCCGCTGCAGCGGACGCCCTCCTTCTCAGCCGTGTGGCGAAGAAGGTGATCCTCGTCCACCGCAGAGACGCCCTGCGGGCCACCAAGATCTACCACGAGCCACTGGAACAGGCCGAAAATGTGGAATTCCGCTGGAACAGCACCGTTTCCGCGCTGCTTTCCGGGGACAGGCTGACCGGCGTACGCCTGCGGGACACCGTCACCGGTGAGGAAAGCGTGGTGGACTGCGACGGCGTATTTGTCAGCGTGGGCCGACAGCCCGCCACGGCGCTGGCGGTGGGTCAACTGGCGCTGGACGGCGGCGGCTATATCGTGGCCGGAGAGACCACGGAAACCAGTATTCCCGGCGTTTACGCCGTGGGCGACGTGCGGACGAAGCCCCTCCGTCAGGTGGTCACCGCCGTGGCGGACGGCGCGGTGGCAGTCCACATGGCGGAGAAATATATCGTGGAAAACCGATAAGGGAGGTAGATTGAAAAAGCCATGTTTAAGGTCAGGCCGGATACGACCGCAGTGGGGATGCCGACATATCCGCAAGGCAAACTGCCAGAGTAATGGCAGATAAGATAACCCATGTAAGATCGGGAGATATGTTGTCTCTCCATATCCAGTCCACGCAACAGTGAGCAACTGAACACAAAACACAGCCACAGATGTACTCTGCGGCTGTGCTTTTATGCGTTCTCAAGACTCCGGTCTCGCCCCACACCACACCGTGACCTCAACCTGAGATGACGGTACTCTGCCCTTGGGACATAAAGCAGATGAGTAAGACCATCATCTGTACGAGAATAGCTGCAATAGCTGCGGTTTGTTGCAGCTTATTCCGCGCAGAGCTCCGCCACCAGAGCGTCCATCTGCGCTTCGCTGGTTTGGTTCAGTGCGCCGCGCAGCGATACCTCCGTTTCACACAGTCGGAGTTCCTTCATCTTTTCCAACTCGGCACGCATCAGCCGCGCGGCAGCAGGGGCCCATGAGCCGTTTTCCATGAGGCCGATCCGGCGGTTTCGGAATCCCTTTGTCTGTAAATGTTCCAAAAACTCCTTCATGGGCGGGAACAGTCCTCCGTCATAAGTGGAGCAGGCCAACACCAGTTTCCCACAGTAGAATGCGCTGGTCACGGCATAGGAAAGGTCTGTTGCCGTCAGATCGCACATGGTGACTTGCGCACCTTTTCCCTCCAGCTTGCTCTTGAGGGCCTCCGATGCATATGCGGTATTTCCATGGATGGATGCGTGAGCGATCAGGATGCCCTCCGGTTCTTCCGGTTTCCATTGTGACCAGAGATCATAGAGCCGCAGATACTCCCCCAAGTCTTCTGTGAGCATGGGGCCATGGAGCGGGCAGATCGTTTTGATCTCCAGCGCGGAGATTTTTTTCAGCAGCGCCTGCACCTGTGCGCCATACTTTCCGACGATGTTGTAATAATACCGCCGGGCCTGCGGCGCCCAGGGAGCACGGGCCGTCCGTTCCAGTGAACCGAAGCGGCCGAAGGCATCCGCCGAGAACAGGATCTTTTCCTCCTCTTCATACGCTGCCATCACCTCCGGCCAGTGTACCATCGGTGCCAGCAGAAAGCGCAGCCGGTGCAAACCCAAGGAAAGCGTATCTCTTTCGCCAACCTCCAGCATACGGTCTTCCGACAATGCACCTGTGCCGAAGAACTGCTTGATCAGGGTAAATGTTTTCGCGTTTCCCACGATCTTCATCTCCGGGTACTTTTGTGCCAGCCGCATGAGGCTGCCGGAATGATCCGGCTCCATGTGTGTGACCACAAGATAGTCAGGGCTGCGCCCCTCCAACACCCGCGTCACATTGGAAAGCCATTCCTCCGCCGCCCGTGCGTCCACGCTGTCCATCACGGCGATCTTCTCATCCAGAATGACATAGGAGTTGTAGCTCACTCCCATAGGCTGGACGGGGTACTGGTTTTCAAAGAGTGCCAATGTGTTATCATCCACCCCTACATAGCGGATGGCATCTGTTACCGTTCGGATAGCCATATAAAGAATACCTCCTATTTTCCTTACTCAGACTCTGACTGATAGGTTCTTCTTTTCTAACGGAACATACGCTCAACCGCGGATCGACGGTCGCGCATTTTGCCGTTGTCTTGCTTCCCCCAGAGTCGTTACATGTGGTACACCGCAGCGGAGCGAAGTCCTTCCGGCAGGCCGTCGGGCGCAGCAGGTGAAAGTTCCCAGCGTACCTGCCCCGCCCACTGGGAGGCGACGGCGGAGAAGTGGAGCATGACAATACCGAGATCCAATGCGGCATCCAAATTATCGGTGTAGGCATCCTCCTGCTGCACCAAATAGATGCTGTGATCCTGCACAAGGAAGCCATAGGGCTGACGGTTGAGATAGCTGGGGGAGAGCGAAGCGGCGTAGAAGGACTGCCAGAGCATATCGTCGTAGAAGTCCATCATCTCGTCAAGCCCAGACTTGTTGCTCCAGCTCCCCATGTGAACCAAATCATGCACGCCCTTTTTGGGCGCGTAGTACTGCTGCTCGGCCCGCACATCGATCTGAGACATACTTAGGATATTCAGCCGCAGCTTTTTTGCGGTCTTTTCCCCGTAGCCAAAGGCAACGATTGCCGCCACCTCTAACGGGGTGGTGAGAGAAAGTGCCTTTTTGATTTTGTCGCTGTCGGTGAAGGTCATCCAGCAGGTGTCAATGTCCAACTCAGTCAGCTTGAGGACGAGATCTTCCATCATGTAGCCGGCGTTGATGCCCGCATAGGAATGCGGGGCAGACATAAGGAGCAGGTAGTGCGGTGCTCCGATGAGAAATTGCTTATAGCCCGCTGAGCTCTCCAGCGCCGGCTGTGCATCCTTGTCCAAGACGATCAACTCCGTTGCAATCTCCGGGACAAGACGGGGGCAGGTCTTTTCATAGTAGGATCGGAGCTGGCCGATAGCCTCGCTCGGAACTTCCTTCTCGCGGAATGCGTGAACGGATCTGCGATTTTGAATCATAGCGCTGTAATTCATAGTAGTATCTCCTATTCTGATGTCTTTGGTTTTCTTATAAATCGTCTATCAGTGCAGTGCTCTTGGCGTAGGCGGTACTGCGTGCCTCAAAGAAATCGGTCTTGACCATGTTGGCGTCGGCGTACTGGCTGACCCATTCCATGCTCTCCGGTTCGCTCTCAAAGCCTGGATACAATGCGGGATAGCCAAGGCTCGTCCAGCGGAGGTTGCCGAGATAGCGGATGTAATCGCTGATCATCTGCCGGTTCAACCCCGGGATGTCATCGCCGATCACATAATGCCCCCATGCGATCTCCTGCTCCACGCCCTCGCGCATCATCTCGCACAGCGCTTGTACGCTCTCGGCGGTGAATAACTCCGGCTGCTCCTTTTGCAGCTCCGTGATGATATTGCGGAACAGCCACAAGTGCGTGTTCTCGTCGCGGTTGATATAGCGGATCTCCTGCGCCGAGCCGGACATCTTCCCGTTTCGGGAGAGATTGTAGAAGAACATAAAGCCGCTGTAAAAATAGATGCCCTCCAAAATATAGTTCGCCATCATCACGCGCAGCAGCGTGGGAGCGTCCTTCCGCTCCTGAAACTCGTTGTAGCAGTCCCCAATGAACGTGTTGCGGCGCAGCAGATGCTCGTCCGTTTTCCATTGGTAGAGGATGTCATTGCGCTCCACAGGAGAGCAGATGGTGTCGAGCATATAGCTGTAGCTCTGTGAGTGGACACACTCCTGAAACGCCTGAATGGACAGGCAGAGATTGACCTCGTTGGCGGTAATGTAAGCGCCGATATTAGGCAGGTTCGCTGTCTGAATGGAATCCAAAAAGACAAGAAAACTCAAAATTTTATCGTAGGCGCTGCGCTCGGCTGACAGCAGGCGGGGATAGTCCTTCACATCCTGCGAGAGATTGATCTCCTCAGGGATCCAAAAGTTGTTCATGGCCTGCCGGTACCAGTCGCTGACCCAAGCGTACTTCATATTGTTGAAGTCGTTGAGGTTGGTGGTATTGCCGCCGATCATGCGCCGCAGGCGCACATCAAGGTCGCCCTCCGGGTTAAAGAGGGGCTTTTTCTTCAGTTCCGTCATGCTATCCTCCTTATGACGAGCAGCTTTCGCAGTCCTCGACTTCAAGGGCCTTGCTGCGGACATAGTAAATGGTCTTGACGCCGACCCTCCACGCCTCTAAATACAGTCTGAGCACCTGACGCATGGAATAGTCATTGGTGATATAGAGATTCATGCTCTGCGCCTGGTCAATATGTCTCTGGCGAAGGCCCGCGGCGCGTACCGACCAGCTTTGGTCGATCAGATGCGCCGCCTTATAGTACCACCATGTATCCATAGAAAGCTCCGGCGCAACGCGGGGCAGCATGCTGCCCTTTTTCTCCTCTAAGAAGAATTTCTTCATAATTGGATCGATGCCCGCCGACGTGCCGGAGAGGATAGATGTGCTGGAGGTCGGTGCGACCGCCAGCAGATAGGCGTTGCGCATTCCCTGCACCGCCACCGTTTCCGCAAGCGCCCGCCACTTTTCGGAGGTATAACCCCGCTTTTCAAAATACGCGCCCGTCTGCCAGTCGCTGCCCTCAAAGAGCGCGTAGCGGCCCTTTTCCCGTGCCAGTGTTGTGTCCGCCTTGACGGCGGCGTAGTTGATGTGCTCGAACACCGCGTCGGTGAAGGCAAGGTGCTCCTCGCTCTCCCAGCGGATGCCGCGCTTTGCCAGCATGTGGTGGTAGCCGCTGACTCCCAGGCCGATGCTGCGGTACTTCTGATTGGTAAGCCGCGCGTATTCCAACGGGTAGAAGTTGAGGTCGATCACATTATCCAGTGCGCGGATGGCCGTTTCCACCGTGCGTTCCATATAGGCCTCGTCCTCCACCGGCAGATTACCGAGAGACAGACTCGCCAGGTTGCAGACCACAAACTCACCTGGGCGTGTGGCCGTCACCACCACTGTGTCGCCGTTCTCCGTGTGTACCTCAGTGCTGATATGCTCGATGGGCGCCATGTTCTGCGCGATCTCCGTGCAGAGATTGGAACAATAGATCATTCCCGTGTGGCCGTTTGGGTTCATACGATTTACGCTGTCGCGGTTGAAGGCGAAGGGCGTGCCGGTCTCCACTGCCGAGCGAAGCACCAGCCGCACGATGTCCTTGACGGTGACGCTGCGCTTTTCGATGCGCGGGTCATTGACGCAGTCCAGATACCGCTTCTCCCATTCCGTACCCCAGTAATCCTCCAGTGCGTAGCCCTTGACCGTGAGGATCTCATGCGGACACATGAGATGCCACGGCGCGTCTATGTTCTCCTCCGCCAGTCGCCAGAAGAGATCCGGATAGCACACGGCAGGAAACACATCATGCGCCTTCATGCGGTCGTCGCCGTTGTTGGTGCGCAGTTGAAGGAATTCCGGCAGATCCCGGTGCCATGCGTCTAAGTAAACCGCCACAGCGCCCTGCCGCATCCCCAACTGATCCACCGCCACGGCGGTGTCGTTGACCAGCCGGATCCAGCGGATAACACCGCCCGCCGCCCCTTGAAAGCCGCGGATGGTGCTGCCTGCAGCGCGCACCTTACCGAAGTACATCCCCATTCCGCCGCCGAATTTAGAGACCTTTGCGAAGTTGTCCAGCGAACGGTAGATGCCGTCCAGACTGTCCGGCACAGTGTCCACAAAGCAGCTTGAAAGCTGATGGTAGGGCTTTCGTGCGTTGGACATGGTAGGTGTCGCCATCGTGACCTCCATACGGCTGAGCATATCGTAAAAGCGTTTTACCCACCCCATGCGGTCAGAGCCTTCGTTCATAGCAAGATGCAGCGCGATACCCAAAAACATCTCCTGCGGTGTTTCCAGCGGCACGCGGCTGCGTGACTGGATCACATAGCGTTTGAGCAGCAGGTCAAGGCCGGAGTAGGTGAATAGCTCGTCCCGTTCCGGGCAGAGAAAGTCCTCCGCCATGGCGATCTCCTCGTGGGTATAGTGGGCAAGGATATAGTCACCGTAGAGTCCATTATCCGTCAGATAGCGAAGCCTGCCATAGAGGTCGCCGACGCCGCGCCCCGCCCATTCCTGTGCGTTGCGACAGCGAAAGGAGTGGTTCAGAAGCCGCGCCGCGACGAATTCCCACTTGGGTGCCTCTGCCGTAGTCAGCTCTACCGCTGCCTTGGTCAGTGCCTCAGCCCGCTCATCCTCCGTCATGCCCGGGCGACAGAAGCTCTCAAACTTCATTTGAAGCGCCGCGAGGGAGTAGACTTCCTCGGTAAAATCCATCTGGATGCGGCGCAGCACCTCGTCAAGCGAGTCATCCCCCACCGTCTGCGCGATGGTATGCCGGACGCGGCGCAGCGCAGACCGCTTTTCGCGATAGAGGATGTATGCCTTGGCCACCTCATAGTGTCCGCGCTCCATGAGCGTCCGCTCCACCTCGTCCTGCACACGTTCCACGGTGAGCGGCGCTGCGGCGGCGAGGTTGTCAAGAACGGCGGCGAGGATCTCATTCAGCTCTCTGCTCCCGATCTCCCGTCCCTGTCCATCAAACGCTTTTTTCATGGCGTTGAAAATTTTCTCCTGTTGAAAGGGAACAGACTCCCCGTTTCGTTTTCTGATCTCCATTTCGATCCTCTCATCTTCTCCGGTCACTTCTCATGTCCTTTTGGGCAAAGAGCGGGCAAGCGCAGTATCACGCTTGCCCGCTCTGTTTTTGAAAGCCGGTTTTTCTGCAGCCGACGCGGCGGGGCAGTTTGTTGTCTGTTGTCTTGGTTTTGGCTTCCCTGCCAGTCACTTCATAGATTCCAGAATGGCGTCCGCCAGTGCTTCCAGCTCAGTGCACTTGTCCGTGCCCATGGACGAGGCGAGGCTGAGGCGCTCGTTGAGCACTGTCATGTTCTTGAGCTCATCGTTGACGAATTTCTGCATGAGGTCGCCGGACTTCACCGCCCACGAGCCGTTTTCAATGATGGCAAAGGTGCGGTTTTGCAGATTCAGTGCCTTCATATCCATGAGGAAATCGTGCATGGCGGGATAGATGCCGAGGTTGTAGGTCACAGAGGCCAGAACAATGTGGCTGTACTTAAACGCCTCGGAGATCAGCTGGGAGACATGAGTGGAGGACACATCGTACATCGCCACCTTGCTCATGCCCTTATCGCAGAGCGACGCCGCCAGCGCCTGCGCCGCGTTCTCCGTGTTGCCGTACATAGAGGCGTAGACGATGAGCACGCCCTGGGTCTCAGGGGCATAGCGGCTCCATGTGTCGTACTTTTCGATGAACCAGCCCAGATCCTTGCGCCACACGGGGCCGTGGAGCGGGCAGATGTACTTGATCTGATCCAAAACGCCGCCGGCCTTTTTCAGCAGGAGCTGGATGTGGGGGCCGTACTTGCCCACGATGTTGGCGAGGTAGCGGCGGGCGTCGTCCAGCCAGTCCCGCTCGAAGTCCACCTCGTCGGCAAACAGCTTGCCATCCAGCGCGCCGAAGGTGCCGAAGGCGTCGGCGGAAAAGAGGACGCCGTCGGTAACGTCGAGGGTCACCATGGCCTCCGGCCAGTGAACCATAGGCGCTCCCACAAAGGTGACGGTGTGCTTGCCGAAGGAGAAGGTGTCGCCCTCCTTCACCTCGATGCACTCATGTCCGTCCACATGGAAGCCGAACTGCCGCATGAGCATGAATGCCTTCTCGTTGGAGATCAGCTTCACCTTGGGATGGCGCAGCAGGATCTCCTCGATGCAGGCGGCGTGATCCGGCTCCAGATGGTTGACCAGCAGGTAGTCCAACTCGCGGCCATCCAGCACATACGCCAGATTTTCCAAAAGCTGGCGGCAGGCAGACCAGTCCACCGTGTCAAAGAGCACCGTCTTTTCATCCAGCAGGCAGTAGGAGTTGTAGCTTACGCCCCGGGGAATGGGGAAGCAGTTTTCAAACAGGGCCAGACGATGGTCGTTGGCGCCCACCCAGTAGAGGTCGTTCGTTACTTTACGCACGCAATACATCTTATCTTACCTCCTTCACGGCTCAAGCCTTTACAAATTGATCCTTCGTCTCCGCGCACTCGGGACACACCCACTCGGCGGGAAGCTGCTCAAAGAGCGTACCGGGCGCGATCTCGCCGTCCTCGTCGCCCAACTCCGGCACATACTCGTAGCCGCAGCCGCTGCAGACGTAGCGGTCGCCGATGGGGGCGGGCTTCGGCGGCATGGGCCGCTTCATCTTTACCATGGGCGGCGCGGGCAGCTTTTCGCCGCTATCCAGCGCAGCAGTGAGCAGGGGCAGGATCTCCTCCACATCGCCCACGATGCCGTAGTCGCAGTTCTTGAAGATAGGCGCGTTACCGTTCTTATTGATGGCCACGATGGTGGAGGCGTCCTTGATGCCCTTAAGGTGCTGCGACGCGCCGGAGATGCCGCAGGCGATGTACAGATTGCCGGTAAACTTCTGCCCGGACATACCCACATAGCGGTTCAGCGGCAGATATTTGAGGGTCTCCGCCACAGGGCGGGAAGAACCGATGGCAGCGCCGGCGGCCTTGGCCAGCGCCTCTACCAGTTTCATGTTCTTTTTCTCCCCGATGCCCTTGCCCGCGGAGACCACCCGTTCCGCCTGCGGGATGGGCGTATCCATGGGGATGCCCACGGAGAAGTCGTGACCGTCCTTCTTCAGCGCCGCCACAAGGTCGGCCACCTGCTGGGCGGCGTCCCCCTCCCGGAAGATGGTCTTTTTGCGAATGCCGGTGATGGGCGCGGGTTTCTTGGCCGCCGAACGGCTCTCGCCGCCGGAGCTCTTGCCCAGCCTGCCGATGAGATGGGAGGCGATGACCACCCGCTGGATCTCGTTAGTGCCCTCGTAGATGGTGGTGATCTTGGCGTCGCGGTAGGCCCGTTCCACCTCCATGCCCTTGAGGAAGCCGCTGCCGCCGTGGATCTGCAAGGCATCGTTGGTGACCTCCAGCGCGATGTCCGAGGCGTACATCTTCGCCATGGCGGACTCCATGCCGTAAGGCGCGTGCTGCTCCTTCAGCTCCGCCGCGGAGTAGATGAGGAACCGGGCGCAGCGCAGCTTGGTGGCCATATCCGCCAGCTTGAAGGCGATGCTCTGCTGGGCCGCGATGGGCTTTCCGAACTGAATACGCTCCTTGGAATAGCTCAGCGCGTGCTCAAACGCGCCCTGGGCGATGCCCAGCGCCTGCGCGGCGATGCCGATGCGTCCGCCGTCCAGCGTGGACATGGCGATCTTGAAGCCCTCGCCCTCCTTGCCCAACAGGTTTTCCTTGGGGACCTTCACGTCGTTGAAGATCAGCTCCGCCGTGGAGGAGGAGCGAATACCCATCTTGTCATAGTGGTCGCCGAACTCAAAGCCCTTCCAGCCCTTCTCCACGATGAAAGCGGAGATGCCCCGGGTGCCGATGTCCGGCGTGGTGACAGCGAAAACCACATAGGTGTCCGCCTTAGGGGCGTTGGTAATGAAGATCTTGCCGCCGTTGAGGAGGTAGTAGTCCCCCTTATCCAGCGCCGTGGTCTCCGTGCCGCCGGCGTCGGATCCGGCGTTGGGCTCCGTGAGGCCGAAGGCGCCGATCTTCTCGCCCTTGGCCAGCGGAACCAGATATTTCTTCTTCTGCTCCTCGGTGCCATAGGCGAAAATGGGCCATGAGCCAAGGGAGACGTGGGCAGAGAGGATCACGCCCGCGCCGCCGTCCACACGAGCCAGCTCCTCCACCGCGATGGCGTAGCTCAGGGCGTCCAGACCGGCACCGCCGTACTCCTTGGGGAAGGGAATGCCCATCCAGCCCAGCTTACCCAGCTTCTTGACAGCCTCCTCGGGAAACTCATTGTTCTGATCCATCATAAACGCGAGGGGCTTGATCTCCTCCTCCGCAAAACTCCGGATCTTCGTGCGCAGCTCTTCGTGCGCCGCCGTGGTTTGAAACAGCATACGGGTACCTCCTCTTAAAATTATACAGCTCGCTTGTATCTTGGGGATCGGATCCGCCGGTCAGCAGCCTGCGCAGGCTCACGGCACAGAACGCCTCGTCCTGCTTTCGCTGCAAGGCCGCCAGCTGACAGTGGATGGCGCACCGCCCATGCTTGTCCTGCCAGCGGCACTCAAATCCCGGCTCCATGCAGGCGCACAGAACGCCCCGTTCCCCCATGACCCCCATGAGATCGTAGAGGGAGGTCGCGTCCAGGTCGCAGGACAGCTCGCAGCCGCCGAGAGCGCCGCGGCTCACCCGCACCAAATTGCCGGCGGAGAGCTTGCGCAGAATCTGGTAGGCAAACTGAGTAGGGATCAGCTCCGTTTCCGACATCTCGGCCACCGAATGCTTCTCCCCGTCCAGCAGCACCCGCAAAATGCGCAGCGCGTAGTCCGTCTCTTTGGTGATGATCATGTCCCGCATCCTCTTTTCGCTTGCTTGTACTGCCATCATATCAATCTCGATAAATTTTGTCAAGATAATTTTGAAATGATTATTGCAATAATACAGACCGCCCCGATTTGGGTCAGTTTCGCCTTCCATTCAGCGAAAAGCCATGTTCCTTCCAATTATAGAAGCCGAAAAAGCTGTGCCGTGGCAGCCCGCCGAAAGCAGAAAAGACTATGACTGAAAACCAGAAAACAGAGAAATCGGTTGGGGCTCTCAGCGATCACCCACCCAAGGCGGATGTGGCGAGCCCTGACAAGCCTAAGCCATCCAACCGAAACAAGCAATAAAGTGCGTGCTTTTCATTTTATATTCGACGAATTAAGTTAATGTGCACTGAATAAGATGAACTGCACGCTGCCACCAGCCTTCAGTACCTCCATCACAACTGCGACGTGGACGTTCAGTGCCGCCTCCCTGTCCTTTCTTCGTCAGGCCAGGCTTTTTTCGCAATAGTGGCAACGAATTCGTTCTTGCTGTTTTTCGTTTGAAAAGAGCCTTATGACCTGGGCACTCTCCGGTCGTGGGTGGCGTAGTAGGTCCGCTTATTTTCGTACATGCAATAGTCGGCCTTGTCCAGCAGCGTTTGCATGACGCAGCCTTCATAATCGGCGGAGATCGCCCAACCGTAGGCGTAGCTGAGAGGAAGCTGATTGCCGTCACGGTTTGCAGCGTCGGCTTCCCTGCGCAGACTGTCCAGTATGCCCTCCACCTCCTGCCGGTCCGTATGGTAAATGACCGCCATAAATTCGTCGCCGCCGTATCTGCCCACGAAATGCTTTTCCGGGATCACCCGGCGTAAAAGCCGGGCAAAGCTCAGGATCAGTTGGTCACCTGCCGAATGACCCATCGTATCGTTGACGGTTTTCAGATTGTTCAGGTCAAATATGACGCAGGCCGTAGGCTCCCGGAGAATTTCCCTGTTGTTGAGAAGCTCCTCGCAGGAGCCTTTGTTGGGCAGGCCGGTATGGATGTCGATGTATGCCTTCTGCTCCAGCAGTTGGTTTTTCCGGTCCATTTTCAGTGCCATGGCGGTCTGGAGCATGATCAGGATCACCAGGCACAGCATATCCAGTGCCGAGAGGATCTCAATAGTGCGGATCTTCATGGCGATCTTTTCTGAATAGTGTTCCGCGGCAGACACCGTTTCGTCCGCCATTTCAAAATAGGTCTCGCTCATGGCAACGATTTGGGTGTTCTCATATCCACGCTGTCTGGCCGCCGCGACCTCCGCCTTGAGCCGCTCCCAGTAGTCACGCTGGATGTCCAGCCTTTCCTGATAGGCCGCGTCCTTGAGCTCTACCAATTCGTAGTGCCCATCCCCGGATGTCAGATCGCTTAAAATATCGTCTAAATACGCGATCAACTCATCGTTTCGGGTGCCTGTGATCTCCAGCTTTACCGCCCGCTGCGTGGCTCCGCGCACCAGCCCGGCATAATTGATGACGCGGGCCGTGCCCTTCAGGTTGCCGATCTCGACCATCATCAGAGTGACAAGGATCACCAAAATCAGCACAAGGCAGCTTTGCAGGATGCTGATGAGATTTTTGCGATCTATTTTTACATTTCCTTTTATCATAACTACCTCGATCACGGAACGACCATGATATTCTTTATTGCGAATCAGTCTTGATGAATACTTTACTCAGTAACGCACATCATGTCAATAACAATGGAAATTTTTCTACTGTCTCCCCAGAATAATCGGCATGATAAAATAATCTATATTTTCCCCCTGCTGCGGGGCTGGTTTTTTGAGCCTTGATTCAGTGCATATTAAGTTAGGATGTGCAGTAGATGCTCCATTTTACCATCCCACTCTCTGCTGGAATCGGCGCACTCTTTCAGTTCAGTTTCGATTTCAGTATTTATCGGCAGGTTTTTCTTATAGCGGATGGTATGCTCAAGGCTTGCCCAGAAGTCCATGGCGATTGTACGGAGTTGTATCTCCACCGGCACATGGATCTCTTTTTTCGCAAAGAATACCGGCAACCGGATCGTCAGGTGCAGACTGCGATAGCCATTTGGCTTAGGGTGTGAAATATAATCTTTCTCTGTGATGATTTCAATGTCAGACTGGTCTTTTAAGCACTTTGCCAAAAAGAACACATCCTCCTCGAAAGAGCAGATCACACGCACACCGGCAACATCCATGATATTTGCCTGCATGGTCGGAAAATCCAGAGGAAGTCCGCGCTTCTGCATCTTATTCATAATGCTGGACGGCGACTTCAAGCGGCTTTTCATACTTTCTATCGGATTGCGGTCATGCTGCAATGAAAATTCTTCGTTCAGAATTTCCAACCTGCTTTCAAGTGCTTTCAGTGCGCAGCGGTATTGCAGCATGACTTCCTGATACCTGCGATTTTCGCTTAAAAGGCGCTGGCATTGTAGATCATCCAAGCCTTTATCTGCCGCAACCGTCAAACCGAATAGATTTTCACTCATAGCTTCTCCATTCCGCAGGGATAGGCGCTCCGCGCTGTCTGCTGCTCTTTTGTTACGACCCGATAAAAGCTGTATCCGCCGGAGAGATGGGCACAGGTAAAACCATACTGCGTCAAAAGCCGGCAGGCCAGATAACTGCGAAGCCCTGTCTGGCAATTCACATAAACAGGCTTACTCCGGTCTAACTCGTCCAAATGCTCCCGAAGATCGTCCAAGGGAACGTTCCGAAAGCCGTCCAGATGGCCCCGCTGATACTCCCACTCCGTGCGGACATCCAGCAGCGCCGCGCTGCCATCGCGGGGCAGGTCGTCCACCTCATCCCAATGGAACTGCCGCACTTTCCCGCTCTCCAAATCCTCGATCATAAAACCGGCCATATTGACCGGATCCTTGGCAGAGGAATAGGGCGGCGCGTAGGCGAGGTCCAGCTCCGTCAGCTCCAGCGCCGTCATACCGGCGCGGATGGCGGTGGCCAGCACGTCGATACGCTTGTCTGCACCCTCGCGGCCCACGATCTGCGCTCCCAGCAGCCGCAAAGTTTCCTTTTCGTACAGCACCTTCATTGCCATAGACTGTGCGCCGGGATAATAGGTGGCGTGGGATGCTGGGAACAATACGACTTTGTCGTAAGTGATCCCTGCTGCCTGCGCTGCCTTTTCATTGATTCCCGTGGAGGCTGCTGTCAAGCCAAACAGCTTCAGAACAGACGAGCCCTGAGAGCCGTGAAAGCGGCTGTTTCCGCCGCAGATATTGTCAGCGGCAATTCGTCCCTGCTTGTTGGCAGGCCCCGCCAGCGAGATCAATGCTTTTTGGCCGGTCACGAAATGGGTGACCTCTACGGCATCGCCCACAGCGTAGATATCCGGCACGGAGGTTTCCATCCGCTCGTTGACAGCGATGCTGCCACGAATACCAAGTCTGAGTCCGGATTCTTTTGCTAAATGTGTATCCGGGGTAACACCGATGGCCAGCAGTACCATATCCGAATGCAGTGGCTCACTATCCTCCAGCAGCGTCAGCACGGAATCTCCGTCCTGTCGGAATCCGGTGACGGTTTCACCCAACCGCAGAGCCACGCCGTGTCTGCGCATTTCCGCATGGACAAAGCTCGCCATATCCGCATCCAGCGGCGCTAAAAGCTGCTTGGGACGCTGGACGATGGTGACGGAAACTCCCATCTCCACAAGGTTTTCCGCCATTTCCAGACCGATAAAACCGCCGCCAGCCAAAACAGCGCTTTTCGGCTTCTGATTCTCTACAAAGCGCCTGATGCGGATGGTGTCCTCCACGGTGCGCAGCGTGAAAACACGCTCACTGCTGACGCCGGAAAGCGCAGGGACCGTCGGCTTTGCGCCGGGTGCGAGGAGCAGTTTGTCATAGGTTTCCGTGTAGACCTTTCCACTATCCAATGCGTGAACGGTGACGGTTTTCTCTGTGGGATTGATCGCAGTTACTTCCTGCCGTACCCGCACATCAATGCGAAAACGATCCCAGAAGCTCTCCGGAGTTTGCAGCGTCAATTCTTCCTGCTCCTTGATCACACCGCCCACATAATACGGCAGGCCGCAGTTGGCATAGGACACATAGCCGCTGCGCTCGATCATGACGATCTGCGCGTGTTCATCCAGACGGCGGATGCGGGCGGCGGCAGAAGCACCGCCCGCCACACCGCCTACGATCACAACTTTCATCTTGCACCCTCCACCATGGCGGCGATCTCCGACTTAGGCCGATAGCCCACCGATTTGGCAACGGCCTTTCCATCCTTGAATACAACCAGCATCGGGATGCTGGACACCTGAAAACGCATCGCCAGCTCCATCTGCTCGTCCACATTGACCTTGCCCACCTTGAGGGCACCGCTTTTTTCTTCGGCAAGCTCATGCAGTATAGGAGAGAGCATTTTGCACGGTCCGCACCAGTCCGCGTAGAAATCCAGCAGGACGGGCTTGTCGGAACGCAGTACCTCGTTTTCAAAATTCGCAGCAGTGATTTTCAGTTCAGCCATGAGAAAGGCTCCTTTCTGTTATCTTTGTTTATTCTTTGTTTTTCAGCTTGCAAATACCCTGTGTCATGGTTCCCATAGGGCAAAAGGCACACCATGTCCGGGGCTTGTAGAGCACCATAACGATCAGACCCAGCAGCAGAGAAGTCAGCATGAGGCTATAAAAGCCAAAGCTGAACTGCGCCACCCAATCGGCGACTGTACCGGCTGTATAAGTCCAGCCCCAAGGCACACGGAATGTCCAGAACAGCTTAATGGCCTCCCGTAGGGACGCAGCACCAGCAACGACCAGATAGGTCTGGAACACCATGTTGCCGAACATCGTCAGGAAAAAGAGCAAAAAGCCATAACGGAACCACTTGGAGGACATCCAGCGGGGCGTGGGCTTACAGCGGGAGCATTTAAGGTCAGTCCCCAGCTTGCTGAACAGCTGTCCCCGTCCGCAGAGGTGGTTGCAAAAGAATTTGTTCCCGCCAAAGATGGCTAAGAACAGCGGCAAGAGAAAATCGATCATGCCCAGCCACGCGAACAGGATATTGAAAAAGCCCAGTGCAAAATAGATGATGGCATATACCCACAGGTAATCGTACCAATGCTTCGCTTTCATGCGTCAGCCCTCACTTTCACCTCAATGCAGCCGACGGGGCAGAGCTTTGCGCACTTGCCGCAGCCTACGCAGCGTTCCGCCTCCACGGCGGCGTAGCAGCCACGGCGCACCTTGACGGCCCCCAGTGGACAGGTATTTTCACACACACCGCAGGCGACGCACCGCGTCTTATCTATGGCGGCCAGTTTCTTTGACAGCATAGCGTTCCTCCCTTAATCCTGCAAGGATTTGTAATAGAGCATACAGTGGCAGAATCCCTCGAAGAGCGGATCTGCAATTTGATCCTTAAACTCCTGGCACATACATTTGGTCGCCTCTGTGCGCTCCCTGCGGCAGGGACAGTATCCGCCGGTGCGCTTGAGTCCTTCCCGGATGGTATTGACAATCTCTTGATCGGGATTGAGCTTGATTTTCATGTTCGCCACCTCTTTCTTGATTGTGGCTTTATCATACCGCAGGACAAAGCATTTTTCTGTGACGAGGTCACGTTACGGCAAATTTTTATATAAGCGAGAAAGAGCCGTGAAGCGGGATCTTACATACTGCTTCACGGCTCTTTGTTTATAGGTTTTGTTGTGCTTCCTTACTCAGCCGCAGAAAACTGATCTTTGCCAACTGAACATAAGGGGCATTCAAAATCATCCGGAATATCTTTCCATTTTGTACCCGGTGCAATGCCGCCTTCCGGATAGCCCTTTTCTTCATCGTATTCCCAACCACACACATCACATACATATTTCATAATGAAATTCTCCTTTGATGTTTTTTATTTCGCACACAACATTAGCCCGACTTTATCGTCATCAGAAACAATAACGATTCCTATCTTACTCAAAGAATATCCACAGCTTCCGCTTGTTTTACTCTCTTTGTTTTCTTATTCCCTGAAATCATTTTATGACCCGTATATACTGCCATAACCATGCAGATCAAGGAACTAAGCGCAAGGTACTTATGCGCTGTTTTTGAGCCTTTATATCCAGTGCAAAAAGTTCCAAACATGGTAATTACCGCTCCGATTGACCAATATTTATGTGCTTTCATGACTTGTTTGCCTCCTGCCTGCAATACATGTCATTCAGTTCTCTATGTTGGTTCTAAGATACCATGCGCGGAACGATCACGCTTTCCACAGACTGTGGAGGTTGCAGTAGGCGTAGACCGCTTCGACCTCGTCGCCCTCGCAGAGAGCGAAGCAGACCTCGGGCTTCTCGCCTGGGTGCAGCTCCTTACGCTGGTTGCCCTGCTTGGTGTGGAGAGAGACCCACTCGATGTAGTGCTCCGGCAGCATGGGATGCTCCACGGAGCCGACCTTGACATGGACGATGCCGTTTTCCACTGTCCAGACAGGGACATGCTTCTCCACGGCCGCGTCGGTCGTGCCGGGGATGATCTCGCTCATCGGCTCACCGCAGCAGATGACGGGAACGCCCGTATCCTTGACCTTGGCAATGATGTTGCCGCAATGCTTGCAAATGTAAAACTTCTGCTCCATGATGATTCTCCTTTTCTTTCTTTAATAGTTTTCTGCGTGAATTTCAAAATAGCTCTGGGGATGGTTGCAGGTCGGGCAGACCTCCGGTGCTTTCTCACCGATCACGATATGCCCGCAGTTGCGGCACTCCCACACCTTGACCTCGCTCTTGGCAAAGACTTCCGCCATTTCCACATTGTGCAGCAGGGCACGGTAGCGCTCCTCATGATGCTTTTCAATGGCGGCTACCAGGCGGAAACGCTGGGCCAGCTCATGGAAGCCCTCCTCGTCGGCGGTTTTGGCGAAGCCGTCGTACATATCCGTCCACTCGTAGTTCTCGCCCTCAGCGGCGGCGAGAAGATTTTCGGCGGTGTCGCCGATGTCGTTCAGCTCTTTGAACCACAGCTTGGCATGTTCCTTCTCGTTATCGGCGGTTTTAAGGAACAGCGCCGCGATCTGCTCGTAGCCTTCCTTCTTGGCCTTAGATGCAAAATAGGTGTACTTGTTGCGTGCCTCGGACTCACCGGCAAAGGCAGCCATCAGATTTTTTTCGGTTTGAGTACCTGCGTATTTCGCTTCTTTCATGGTCGATGCTCCTTTCAGCTTTTTCTGCTCATATTATAACACGGATTCGTGTTAAAAACAATATTTTCATTTTAAGTGATTCAATCCGCCTGTATCCCGCAGCGTGATCGCACCGCGCTTCAGCTCCACCAGCCCGTCCTCCGAGAAGCCTTTGAGCATCCGCGCCACTGCCTCCCGCGCCGAGCTGATGTGCTGGGCGATCTGCTCATGGGTCATGCGTATCGTGTCGGAGCCGGTACGCTCCGCTTCGGCCAGGAGAAATTCTGCCAGCCGCCGATCCAACCCCTTAAACATGATCTGCTGCATCGCCCACATCACATCAGAAAACCGTTTCGTTGCCAACTCATAGAGGAAGCAGCGGACATGAAGATTTTGCTCCTTGAGCGCAGCAATGATATTTGCAGGGATAATCAGAACCTCCGTATCCATTCCCGCGGTCATTTGCGTATCAAAGGTGATTTGACTGATCACGCAGGAGGCAGAAAGCACGCATAATTCGCCCGGATACAGCCGGAACAATGTGACTTCTCGCCCCTCCTCGGAGAGAAGATAGGTGCGGATCTCGCCGGAAAGGATGAACAGCATTCCAAGACATTCGTTGTCGCTGCTGTGTACGAACGCACCCTTTTCATAATGACGGACAAAGGCACTTCGGCGCAGCGTTTCTTGCTCCTGTTCAGTCAAGGATGACCAAAACGGAAGCTGTGTCAGTGTGTGCTCCATATCAGTGGCAGCTATGCTTGCCGCAGCCGTGGTCACCGCAGGTGTGCCCAGCCTCGCCGTGCTCGTGGTCATGGTGATCGCAGTGGACATTGGGATCGTAGCCCAGATTTCCGCTGAGCAATGCGCTCACCGCCGCGTCAGCGTCCCCGCTGACACCGCCGTAGAGCTTGATGCCCGCTTCGGCCAGAGCTGCCTGCGCACCTCCGCCGATGCCTCCGCAAATCAAAGTGTCCACGCCGTTCTGCATCAGGAAGCCTGCCAGTGCGCCGTGACCGCTGCCGTTGGTATCAACAACTCCCGCATGAGTGATTTTGCCGTCCGCAGCTTCATAAAGCTTGAACTGTTCGGTGTGGCCGAAATGCTGAAAGATCTGACCGTTTTCATAGGTAACTGCAATTTTCATAATGGAATCTCCTTCGCATTTTTTGTTGGATTTTTCTGTGTTGGCTCTCTGCATCCGGCAGCAGCGGCCGCAGTGGGCTGCCTCCTGTCCTCCGCAGATGCGGTAGTTTCCCCCGGTGATGTGCAGCGGTTTCCCGTGGACAAGACACGCTGCGATCTTGCACCGTGCGCTTTCGTAAATCTCCTGCACGGTAGATCGGGAAATGTCCATTTGTGCGGCACACTGCTCGTGGGTTTGCTGCTCCAAGTCAACCAGCCGGATGACCTCGTATTCGTCCAGCGTCAGCAGGATCGGCTCGGTATTCTCGCACCCGTTGGGGCAGAAGGTATCAACTTGTGGTGCGCCACAAATCCGACGGCACCGTGGCGGTCTTGGCATGGACGCTTTCCTCCTTTGTTTTCGGTATATACCGATTATAGCACTTTGGAAAGGAAAAAGCAATATTCTTTTCAAAAGCCGCTGCAATTTCTGCCCTCATATAGATGCTGGCTGATAGGCTGATAGTCGGAGTTGAATACAACAAGTGAGCTATCCTCAAGTTAGATACTTCACGAAAAGAAGCGACGCCTGAACGAGTGCCCGTGGCACTCGTTTTTTTGTTGCAATGCAATGCGGGTTAAAACATTTTTGATACGCTATAAACAAGCACAATTCGATAAATGACTTGAATCGCAGAGCAAAAAACATAATTCTTTGTATTATAGCATAAACTCTTGTATGCTTTCAAGGCAAACGGCGTAAAATCGTGGGTTATTTTTCTTCGGTCATCACCTAAAATAATCATAAGATAGGTGGTGAATATCATATGGACACACAATTCGTGCGTGATCGAATTACTCAGCTGAGACTAAAAAAGGGTGTCTCTGAATATCAAATGAGTTATGATCTCGGGCATAGCAGAAGCTATGTTTATAACATATCCTCTGGCAAATCGTTGCCACCTATGGCAGAATTTCTTCAAATCTGTAACTATTTTGATATTACACCAAGCCAATTCTTCGATGAATCCGAAGAAAATCCCGCACTCCTGCAAACGGCCATTGAAGAATTGCGAAAGCTGAATGACGATGACTTAATGCTCATCATCGGCAATATTCGTCGGCTGACCCGTGAGTGACCATTCCCTGAAATAACACATTTGTAAATACAGAGAAACCGCAAGGCATCGGTGTATAATCCATGCCTTGCGGAATTTTGCTTTATAGAGGTGATTTGCATTGAAGCCTGAGAGAAAAACAATTTGCAGTTCTAACTCTGGGTAATACGCCGGAATTGCATAGTATATCACCACAAAGTACGCATCATTTGATTGCCATATACCATACTGATGAGTTCTACAAGGATAATCAAATGAGGTGTAAACTAATAACATAGTAGGTGGTATATATGTTCAGTTTGCCACACTGGAATCTGTCATGAAAGCAGATCTGCCGCAGATGGAGCTGTACTGCGAAATCGGCAAGGCCGTCTGTGCCCACTCGGAAAAGGGTGCAGCGGTAGCTGCTGCGGAGTTCATAAAAGAACAATACCCGGATATGACCGGCTTCTCTCCGCGCAATGTGCGCCGGATGCGGGATTTCTGGCAGTTGTACAGCGGCATGCCGGAACTGCTGGGTGAAGCGCTTCGCTTGAATTGGACACAGAACGTTGTGATCATGGAGGCAGAGCTGCCCGCAGAGGAGCGCCGCTGGTACATCCGGCAGGCTACAGCACGGAATCTATCCAAGGCGGAGCTTCTGCGAATGATCGAGGATTCTGCGTATCTGGAAAGTGTTCTCGACGAAAAGGTCGATGTGTGGTATAATGAGGGCAACGATGAGATTTCGGAGAGAACGCAGTATGAAGAGGATTCTGTTTATCTGTCATGGAAATATCTGCCGCAGCCCCATGGCCGAGTTCGTGATGAAGGACTTGGTAAAAAAGGCGGGACTGACATCGCAATTTCATATCGAATCAGCGGCTACCAGTCGGGAGGAGATTGGCAACCCAGTCTATCCTCCGGCACGGCGCAAGCTGGCCGAGCATGGGATCTCCTGCGAAGGCCATGCCGCACGGCAGTTGACAAATCGGGATTACGACGAATACGATCTCCTGATCGGCATGGACCAGGCCAACCTCCGGGATATGTACCGTATCTGCGGCGGCGACTATGTCGGCAAGATGTCCCTCCTGATGGATCACACCGCCCATCCCGGCAATGTGGCAGACCCATGGTACACCGAGGACTTCGAGGCGACCTGGCAGGATGTGCTGGATGGCTGCCAAGGACTTTTGAAAGAATTCATGACAGAACGAGGTGATTCAAATGGCACAAAACGATAATATCCAACTGTTCGAAGACAAGCGTATTCGAACCGCATGGGATGAGGAAAAGGAAGAATGGTACTTTTCCGTCGTTGATGTGGTAGCTGTGCTGACTGATCAGCCAGATTATCAGGCAGCTCGTAACTACTGGAAGGTAACGAAGAAACGCCTGAAGGATGAGGGAAATGAAACGGTTACAGCTTGTAACCAGTTGAAAATGACCGCTTCGGATGGCAAAAAACGATTGACTGATGTAGCCGATACCGAGCAGCTTCTCCGAATCATCCAGTCTATTCCTTCCCCGAAGGCAGAACCGTTCAAGTTGTGGCTGGCACAGGTCGGTCGAGAGCGTATCGAGGAGACCATCGACCCGGAGCTGACCATTGACCGCGCTCTGGAAACCTATCTCAAGAAGGGTTACAGCCGTGAGTGGATCAATCAGCGGCTGCAGGCCATCCAGGTCCGTAAAGAACTGACGGATGAATGGGATGCCCGCGGTGTGCAGAAAGGCGTAGAGTACGCCATCCTCACGGACGAGATTTCCCGAGCCTGGTCTGGCATGTCCACCCGGCAGTACAAAAATCTGAAGGGCTTGAAAAAGGAAAACCTTCGTGATAACATGACTACGCTGGAACTGGTACTGAATATGCTGGCGGAGGCCACTACTACGGAGATATCCAAGCAGAAAGCACCGAGTACATTTTCGGAGAATATGGCAGTCGCTCGTGAAGGCGGTGAGGCCGCTGGAATTGCCCGGAAAGCAGTGGAGGAGCGCACGGGTGTTCCTGTCATCACACCCAAGAACGCCGCACAGCTCAATCAAGTCGTAACGGACCTGCTGGAGGGCGCAGTCTCCGACACAAAGGAAAAACCGAAAGACAAGTGAGCGTTGCACGTCAAGGTTTTCTTGCCGTCATACGACGATTTTTTGAAAGTAAATTTCGAAAAAATCTATAGTGTTGAGGTATGACAAAAATAAGACCATCTGCCTTTGGCAGATGGTCTTATTTTTGGGTTCCGCTCTCTGGGGTCGCTCCACCCCAAGGAAATCGAACATGCTCGGGGCAAGTGAATTGCCCCTGCGCCAAGATCTTGCTGCGCAAAATACTTGTGACGGCGCACCCGCGCCGCCCCGCCTTGTGGGGTCCCGGTTCGGTCGGCATCCATACCGATATGCCATGACAAAATGCCTGTGATGTTACAGCATCACAGGCATTTTTTGCGAGTATCGGCGTGGCGTAACGCGCTGCCGGCATTGCGCGGCTGGGTAGAACGGCTCGTCGCTGTCTCCGGCCGTATTTTCGGGGGCGATGCGGCGAGCGGTCATCACGCGAAGCCGTATTTGATTTTGACGCGCTCGAGCTTATCGAGCATCGGCTCGGCGAAGAACCAGAGGAAAACCGCCGTGGATCCGGCCTGCACCGCATCCATCGAAAAGCCGGAGACACAGTAGACCGCAAGGCTCCGCCACGTCAGCGTTCCCGTGGCGAGCAGCGCGGAGTAGGCGTTGAGCAGAATGCCATAGACGAGGAATGCGCTCACCGCGCCGTAGGCGCAAAGCGCCTCCCGCTTCCTTGGCAGACCGCCCCTGCGGAACACCAGCCCCGCGAGAAAGCCGCACAGCCCCATGCCCAGCATCTGCCACGGCGTCCACGGTCCCTGCGAAAAGAGAATGTTGGAGACCAGCATGGTCACCGCGCCCACAAGAAAGCCCGTCTCCCCGCCCAGAGCTGCGCCCGCGAGGACGGTGAGCGCCAGCACCGGCTTACACTGGGGCAGCATGAAGAAGGCCGCGCGGCCCGCCACGCCCAGCGCACAGAGCACCGCGGTCACGACCAGCTCCCGCGCGCGGGGTTTGCGCCTCTCGAAGGTAAGGAAGAACGGCAGCATGGCCTCCAGCACCATCAGCAGCGAAACGGCGTAGTAGCTCCGGTCGCCCAGCAACTTGGGACCGAACACCAGCGTCAGGGGGATGAGCAGAAGGGCCATCAGGGCGGAGACGGCCGTGCGCGGGGAAAGCCTTCGCTTTTCCGGCGGCGCGGCGGGTATGTCCGCCGCCTTCGGCGGCTGCGGTGGGGGCTCCCGCCGCTCTTTTGGAGGCGCTTCCCTGCCGCCGCAGGCGGCGATGATGTCCTCCGCCGTCACGGCTGCGGGCAGATGGTCCCGCGCCATGCGGTTCGCCGCCGTGGTGTAGAAGCGGTTGAGCGCGAAAAACTCCCGGGGCGCGCCATCGGAGGCGATGGAGCCGTCGAAAAAGAGCGCGCAGCGCTGCGCGTAGGCGGCGCAGAACTCCACGTCGTGGCTGACCAGAACGACGGTCACCCCCTGCGCGAGCAGATCATGCAGCAGCTCAGCCAGCTCCGCCTTGAAGGCCGCGTCCAGTCCGCGCGTCGGTTCGTCGAGGAGCAGGATATCGGGCCGCGTGAGCAAAACCTTTGCCAGCGCCGCGCGCTGCTGCTCGCCGCCGGAAAGGTCGTAGGGGTGACGGTCCAGCAGCGCGTCCAGACGGCAGAGTGCGGTGACGTAGGCGAGTATCGCCCCGTCGGAGACGATCTCGGCAAGGTCCTCGCGCACGGTTTTTTTGGCAAAAAGCGTCTGCACCTCCTGGGGCAGGAGCGCCGTTTTGCCGGTGACGCGGACCTCTCCGCGATAGGGCTTTTGCAGGCCAGCGAGCAGCTTGAGCGTGGTGGACTTGCCCGCGCCGTTGCCGCCGAGGATGGCGAAAAGCTCGCCCCGCCGCACCGTCAGCTCCAGCCCGCGCAGCACGTCCGGCGCGTCCGGCGTATATCGGAACCACGCATCCGAGACGGTTACGACCGTCTCCTCCGAGGGCGCGGGCAGCGGGCGCTCCGGCACGCTCTTGAGGGGGTGCGAGGCGGCAAAGTCCGCCAGCCAGTCCCGCCCCTCACGCACGGAGACAGGACAGGGAAGGTCGTTCTCCACCGCCGCCCACACGCGCATGGCGGCGGGCATGGCGCGGAACAGCTCGTGTCCCGCCGTGCGCAGCTGCGCGCCCACGGCGCGGGGCGCGCCGTCCGCGAGGACCGCCCCGCCGTCCAGCACAACGGCGCGGTCGGAGAGGGGCAGCGCCTCCTCCAGCCGCTGCTCGGAGAGCAGCACCGTTGTGCCCAGCTCCCGGTTGACCCGCGCGAGTGCGGCAAGGAAGTCCGCCGCCGCGATGGGGTCAAGCTGCGCGGTTGGCTCGTCTAAAATGAGCACGTCCGGCTGCAGGGTCAGCACGGCGGCCAGGTTCAAAAGCTGCTTCTGCCCGCCGGAGAGCGACGCCGCCTCCCTGTGGAACCAGCTCTCCATGCCGAAAAAGCCCGCCATCTCGGCGACGCGGCGGCGGATGGTGGGCGTATCGTACCCGAGGCTCTCCGGCCCGAAGGCCAGCTCGTGCCAGACCTTGTCGGTGACGATTTGGTTTTCCGGGCTTTGCTGCACAAAGCCGATGCGCTCCGCCTGCTCGCGCTGCGAAACGTCGGAGAGCGGGCGGGCGGCGAAAAGGACCGCGCCCCGGCGGACGCCGTTGGGCGCAAGCGCGGTCTTGAGCTGGCGGAGGAGCGTGCTTTTGCCGCTGCCGGAAAGCCCGCAGAGCGTGACGAATTCGCCCGCGCAGAGCGTCAGGCTCACATCCCGCAGGGCGGGCGCGAACTGCCCGGGGTAGGTAAAGGTCAGGTTTTCGACGCGATAGAGCTCCATGTGCGCGCCTCCTTTCTTTGCAGCAGCACCGGCGTCAGGCAGAGCAGAAAATACGCGAGCAGCACGCTCGCGAAATACGGCGTCAGCACGCCGCGCGCCGTGGGATAGTAGCGCCACTTCACGCCGCCGAGTGCCCAGCCCATGGCGATGTAAGCGCCGCAGAGCACCAGCCACAAAAGCAGCAGCCTGTCGCGGCGGCTGAAGCGGTAAAGGGAAAACGCCGTGCGGCCCGGCAGTCCGTAGCCGCGGCTTTTCATGCTGTCCGCCGTCTCCACGGCGTTCTCAAGGCTCCACGTCACCATGACGGAAAAGACCGTCACGGCGCTCTTGAGCTTTTGAAGCCGACCCTTTTCCGCGTACAGCCCCATGCCGCGACGCGCCGCTGTCACCTCGCGGAGCTTTGCCTGAAAGCGCGGCACAAAGCGCAGCGTCATGGAGAGCAGCAGCGAGAGCGCGGGCACGACGCGCCCGAAAAGGTGCATGAGCTTATCCGAGGTCATGACTGTGTTCCAGCAGGAAAACCACAGCACCACGGCGGCGAGCATCGCCGCGGCGGCGAAGCCGTAGGCGATGGACTCCAGCGTCAGAGGGTTGCCCGAGGGCAGATAGGCCAGAATGGTCGCGCCCTCGTGGTTGAAGGCGAGGTTCACCAGCGCGGCGAGCAGCGCCGACGGCGCGAGCCAGCGCGCGGTGCGCCGCACCGCCGTGCCGCCGTTTAACTGCGCGGCGCACCGGAGCGCAGCACAGAGCGAGACGGCAATGCAGAGGGGGTGCAGGAAGAACATGGAAAACGTCAGCACCAGTACAAAGTACAGAAGGTTCACCGCCGGATGGCAGGCGAGAAAGGCGTGATGCTTCATGCGCCGAGCCCTCCGCCCACATCCGCGCCGAAGTCGCAGGTGTAGACCCACTCGACGGTGTCGCCGTCCGCGAGGGTATAACGCGAGCAGCCGTAGTTGGGAAATTCGCCGTTCACGCGGTACATCCAGCCCGAGCCCTCGCCGCAGTCGAACTCATAGAGGTTGCCGATGCCCTCGATGTAGGCGGACTGATAGACCGGCGTTTCGGAAAACTCCATGTGTATTTTGTTCTCGCGGCACACGCGCTTGAGCACGTCAAACACGCTCTCGCCCTCGGTAAATTCCACCGCGGTCGGAGCCAGCAGAACGCCGTCCGCAGGGATCAGGTCAGCCTTCTCCGCGTTGAGCCGGTCGAGATTTTCCAGAATCGCCGCGCAGGAGATGGAGACCGTACACGTCGGCGCGGCGTTCTCCGACGGTGTGTCCGTCTCGTCCGGCGAAGCAGGTGTGTCGGCCGTCTGTGACGGTGCTTCAGCCTGCTTCGACGGCTCGGCAGGAGTCTCCTCCTGCCGCTCGGTCTCGGATGGAGCGGACGTGGCGGGCGCATCCTGCGCCGCATCGGGCGCGGGCGTTTCGCTCTGCGCCGGCGTGGGTGTCGGCGTCGGCTCCGTCGTTTGTGCATTGCAGCCCGCAAGAGTGAATATCAGTGCAAGCGCCAGCAGCGCCGCACAAAGGCGCTTTGCCGTTTTCATGTCCGTCTCCCTCCTTTCTTTTCGGTGCTGCTATGCCATCAGGCGGTAGGCTGCGTCAGCGCTGCCATCCGGTAGAAGCTGCTCTCGCCGCGCTCGGCGCGGACGAGCGACGCGAGGGCGCAGGCTGCCTGCTCGCTTGCCATGAGATTCGTTTCCCCGCCGCGCTCGTGGCAGAAGCCGCCGTCTGCGTTCTGATAGGTCAGCAGCGCGTCAAGCACACTGTGCCCATTCTTCACGAAGCGGCTGTCGTCCGTGTCAAGGCCCAGCGCGTTGAGCGCAAGGAGCACCTGCGCGCAGCTCTCGGCATTCTCGCTCCCCCAGGAAGAGAAGCCGCCGTCCGCGTTCTGCATGGCGCTCAGGCACACAAGCGCGCGGTCGACTGCCGGCCGGACGCTGCTCTGCTCCCGATACCTCGCCAGCGCCTGTAAGGCCATGGAGGTCAGGTCGGGATCGGCGTCCTCGCCCATGAAGCTCCAGCCGCCGTTTGCAAGCTGAGCGGCCAGGATAGCGTCCACATACAGCTGCCGCGTCGCCTGCGTGCTTGCCGCCGCGTTCTGCGGCATGGGATAGTCACGGCTGTCGAGCGCGAGGAGCGCGTAGATCACGCCGTTCACGCCCTGCGCCGCCGTCTTTTCGTAGTCGCCGAGCGGAAGCGTCAGATCATAGCCCGCGACGTCCCGCGCGTCCTTCCCGAGCGCGGAGAGCGCGAGGATGATGCGGCTGTACTCGGTGTACTTGCGCTCGCTGAGCACGCCCTTATTTTCACGCACGGTCTGCTCGAGCGCGGCGTAATAGTCGGTGAAATAAGCGGTCTCGGTGTCCGCGCCGCCGCGGGCGAGGGCGAGCACCGTCCACTCGCCGCCGAGACTGCCGTAGCGCGGCGCGCTCACGGCGGCGGTCAGGTAGGCCGACGCACGGTCATAGGCGGTCTGTGCGGCGCTCTTGCTCGCGGTATCCTTGGGCAGCTCACAGAAGCGCCGGAGAATGATTGCCAGCTGCGCGCGCGTCGCGGTAAGCTGGGGGCTGAGCGTCGTTTCGCCCGTGCCGTTGAGGACACCCTTCATCACGCACCAGTGCATCGCCTCGTCCGCCCAATCGCTGATGCTGGCCGCATCGTCATAGCGCAGTGCGAAGTACCACGTTCCGGTAAAGCCCTGCCCCTGCGTTTTAATATAGCGGTAGAGGATCGCGGCGAGCTGCTCGCGCGTAATGGCGTTGTTCGGGCCGAAGCTGCTCTCGGTATAGCCGGTAACGACGCCGGTCGAAGCCGCCCAGCGCACGGCCTCGCCGTACCACGCGCCCTCGTCCGCATCGGCGTAGCGCATGGCATAGTTGACGACGGGACTGCCCGCGAGACGCCAGAGAATGGTGACGATCTGGCCGCGCATCGCTGTGCCGTCCGGCGCAAACTCGCTCTCCGAAACGCCGGTCATAAGACCGTTTTCATAGACGTACTGCACCGCGTCCGCGTACCACGCGGCAGCGGGAACGTCGGCAAAGGACGGCGCATTTTCCGCGGCGCGAGCCGCGGACGGCAGAAGGCCGACGGCCAGAGCGAGAGCTGTCAGCAGAGAGCATAACTGTTTTTTCATTGGAGGTTCCCCTTTCCTTGTAAGCGCCGCTCACGGGGCGATCTCCCCGGGCGCTGCGGTATGTCAGAACGGCAGGATGCCCATGAAATACTCCACGGCCAGCGCCACGAGGACGACGAGCGCGGAGATCAGGAAGCCGTGCACCATCGGCGCCGCGCCGGATTTCTTCATTTCGGCGAAGCTCGTGTTGAGTCCCACGGCGGCGAGCGCCGTGACCATGAGGAACTTGCTGACCTTCTTGAGCGCCGCCGCGGCTGCCGCGGGGATCACGCCCACGCTGCTGAGCACCGCCATGGCGAGAAAGCCGAGAATGAACCACGGAAAGACGCTCCTCCACCTGATCTGCACCGCGCCGCCGGACGCGGCGGCTTCCTTTTTCTTCAGGTGCATACTCACAAACGAGAACACCACCACCGTCGGGATGATGGCGAGCGTGCGCGTGAGCTTGACCATGGTGGCGAAGTCGCCCGCGCCCTCGCTGAAGGCATAGCCTGCGGCGACGACGCTGGAGGTGTCGTTGACTGCCGTGCCCGCCCACAGGCCGTAGGCCATGTCGGAAAGGCCCATCGCGCGGCCCATGATGGGAAAGAGCACGATCATCGCCATATCAAAGAGGAAGGTGGCGGAGAGGGCGTAGGCGATGTCGCTGTCCTTGGCGTCGATGACGGGTGCGACCGCCGCGATGGCGCTGCCGCCGCAGATGCCGGTGCCCGCGGAGATGAGGTTCGAGAGCTTCCAGTCCAGACCCAGCGCGCGGCCGATGAAGTAGCCGCCGCCGAAGCAGGTAAGGAGCGTAAAGAGCATGACGGTCAGCGACATTCTGCCGACGTTCAGGATGGTCGTGACATTCAGGCTCGCGCCGAGGAGAATGATGGCAAATTTCAGGATCTTCTTCGCCGTGAACTTCACGCCGGGCGTGGTGGTCCTGCCGGGCTTGCGGTAGCCGTTGATGAGCATACCGATGAACATGGCGATGACGGACGCGCCGATGACGTCGAACGGCAGCAGGGCCTCGATGCCCTTGGCGAGCAGCGCGATGACGAGCGCGAGCGCGAAGCCCGGCGCGTAGCTTTTGATTTGAGCGAGAATGGAGCGCATGGTGATCTGACCTCTCTTTGCCGGTAGTGATTTCTTTTGAATTTGCCTTGCAGGCCGCGCGCACTTCTGCTATGATCTTTGGCAGAAGCACAGCCAAGGAGCAGAGGAGCACGATAGCTATGATAGAGAATTATGCAGAAAAAATCAAGCACGAATCCAATGGATTTATCCGGCACAACGGCATCCGCATCGTTTCCGTTGATGAGGAAAGAAGCGTGCTGGAGGCCGAGATCACCGACAACAGCCGCAACGTTTGGGGCAGCGTCCACGGAGGCTTTCTCTACACGATGGCGGACACCGCCGCTGGAGCCTTTGCGCGCATCAAGTACGGGCGGCGCAACGTCACGCTCAACGGCTCGATGAATTACCTGCGGCCCACCACGCGCAGCAGGACGTTGACGGCGGTCGGGCGCGAGATCAAGGTCGGCGGACACGTTGGCTTTTTTGAAGTCAATATCACCGACGACACCGGCGCGCTCGTCGCCTGCGCGCAGATGAATATGTATTTTCTGGATTGAACGGATCGCTTTGAGGTCATGTTCTGCCATACCGGCAGGGTCGGGCGCAATGCCCGTCCCCTTTCTTCATTCCGCCGCGCGAAGAAAGAATAAAGGGAAGATACGCAGCGCGTGTCTTCCCTTTGCCTTATATTGCCTTATTTTTTCCGCTGCGCGGTGAACAGGCGAACGACGGATGAGACGAGCAGGATCGCGGCGGCGATACTGCCGGCGATGCCTGCGGTGGCGAAGCCCCGCTGGAGGGCGAGCTGGGTGCTGCCGTTCAGCCCGAGGGACATGGTGTAGTAAATACCGGCGCCGGGCAGCAGCGGTACGGCGGAGATGACCTGATACGAGGTGACCGGATACTTGCGGGCGCGGGCCATGCCCTCGGCATAGACGGCGGCGACCGCGGCGGCGATGAAGTTTGCGCCGTAGGGACCGAGACCGAGCTCGCCGCACAGCAGATACGCCATCCACGTCACGACGCCGCCGAGCGCGCACAGGCAGCGCCCCCAGCCGTGGACGTTGAAGAGGATAACAAAGCCGGTGCAGGCGACCGCGATGGCGATGGCCTGAAGCCAGAAGGGATAGGAAAGCGTGCTGGCGGCGGTCTGGCCGTAGAGGGAGGATGTTATGTGCCACGCGGCCGCAGTGCCCATGGCGATGGCGAGCGCCGAGAGGAGCACCTGCACGATGCGATTGACGCCGGAGTTTGTGTCGCCGTAGATGATGTCGCGCATGGAGTTGGTGATGAGCAGACCGGGGACCAGGATCATCAGCGAGCCGATGATGACCGCGTCCGCATAGTCGACCAGCCCGAAGGCGGCGGCGAGGTAGGCGGGCACCGCCATGGCGAAGGCGGCGGCGATGGTGCTGAAAAAGGGGTTGGCCTCGAGCTTATCCATCCGGCGCGTGACAAAGCCGATGATAAGCCCCATCAGGCCCGCCCACAGGCTGTCGCGCAGGGTTCCGCCAAAGACGGGGCAGAAGCCGGACGCGGCAAGAAGATTGCCAAGGTAATAAACGGGAACGGAATAGCTGCGGCGATCGTTTCTTGTCTCCTCCAGCCATTGCGCGGCAACGGCGGGGTCGGGCGTTTCGGCGCAGATGCGGCGCGAGAGCGCGTTGAGCCGCTCGACCGCGTCAAGATCGTTGCCGTGGAAGCCGACGCGCTTCATCACCATCAGCGGCTTGCCGTTGTCCGCCTCAAGGCTGACCATGACGCAGTTGGGGATCGCAAAGGCCTCGCATTCGATGCCGTAGGCGGCGAGCACGCGGCGCATCGTCTCCTCGATGCGGAAGGTCTCCGCACCGCTGACGGCCAGCTCGTAGCCGATCTGCGCGGCCATATCCGTCAATAGATAATAGTCCATGAATATCACTCCTGCCGCCGTTTTGTGGAACGGCGGGCATTATCTTACTGCGAAAGCATTCCCCTGTCAAGAAGAGAAAACACCGCTTAAAAGGCGGCGTTTTGCGCGCTGTGACATTTTTTCTCCGCAAGCTCCAGAAGCGTCTGGCGGAAGCCGTATTTTTCCGCGAGCTCCCGCGCGGCGGAAAGGTTCCTCTCGCCCGCGCGGCGGTCCTTGACGCAGCGGAGCATGAGGTTTTTCGGCGAGTGGGCGAAGTCGATGAATTCGATCACGTCCACCGTGTAGCCCATGTCCTCGAGCACGGCGGCGCGGATGGAATCGGTCAGCAGCGCGGAAAAGCGCTCCTGCAAAAGACCGTGACGCAGAAGCACGTCGAAATCGCCGCCCTTGTGGATGGTGGCGTTGATCTCGTGCTGGCAGCAGGGAACGGAGAAAATGTGCTTCACGCCCTTTTCGACGGCGTACCAGAGGGCGTAGTCCGTGGCGGTGTCGCAGGCGTGGAGCGTGACGACCATATCCACATGGGTGTCCGCGAGCGTGTCGCGCGTGACGTCGCTCACGACGAAGCGCAGGCCGTCGTAGCCGTACTTTTGCGCGATGGCGTTGCAATGCTCCACCACATCCTCCTTGAGGTCGTAGCCGAGGATGGTCGCCTTCACGCCGCGCTTGACGGTGAAGTAATAGTAGAGAATGAACGTGAGGTACGATTTGCCGCAGCCAAAGTCGAGAATGGTGATCTCCTGCTGCTCCGAGGCGCGGAAGGCATCATCCACCAGCTCGATGAAGCGGTTGATCTGCTTGTACTTATCATACTTCGCCTTGACGATGCGGAGGTCCGGCGTAAACACGCCGAGGTCGACGAGCGCGGGAATGTTCTCGCCCTCGGCAAGGATGTATTCCTTTCGGCGGTCATGCGCCTTCGGCGCGGCGGTGCGCTGCGCCTCGCCTTTCGCGGTGCATTTGTAGCTGCCGTTCGTTTTGCGGATGTACTGGCGCGTCTCCGTTTCGGTGCAGAGCACGGCCTGAAGATAAAGACCGTCCAGCTCCTGCGCGAACAGCCCGGGCAGCTCGCCCTTCGTCACGTTGCGGTGCGTGACCTTCTGCCCATGCTGGTATTCGAGCTGAAAAAACGCCTTGCCGCGCAGCGACAGCGGGCGGATGGTCACCTTGGAGCAGCCGATGCGCGCGAGCGGCTGAGAAAGCACGGCCTTGGTGAGCGTGTCGAGCCGCGCGGTGAGGTCGTCCAACACGATGCTCATGCGCCGAACCTCTCTTTCAGGGCAAGATGCGCGGCGTAGAGCTCGTTTTTGCTGTAGGTGTTGTTGTCGTCCTTCAAAAGCAGCTTGATGGCGTCCTTGGCGGTGCAGTCATGCTGTACCATGCAGTCCACCAGCAGCGCCTCGGGCGAGGAGACGTGCTCGACCTCGGTGATGAGATAATCCTCCTCCACCTCGCAGAGCAGGACGTATTCGCCCTTATCGTAGCTGCCCTTGGCGAGCAGTTGATCGCGCACCTCGGCGGGCGTGCCGCGGAAGGTCATCTCGTGGAGCTTCGTCATGTCGTTGCACAGGCACAGCCGCACGCCGGCGTGCTCCGAGATAAAGAACTCCACCGCGTCCATGATGCGCTTGGGGCTTTCGTAAAAGCAGTAGGTGCGCGTGTCGCCGCGGCGCATCATGGCGATCGCACGGCGGCGGTCGGCGGCCTCCCGCGGGAAGAAGCCGAAGAAAAAGAAGGTCGAAAGGTCGAAGCCCGAGATGGACAGCGCCGTGACCGCGGCGCAGCAGCCGGGCACGCCGACCACGCGGATGCCCGCGTCGATGGCGGCGCGGATCAGCTCGTTGCCGGGGTCGGAGATGCAGGGCGTGCCCGCGTCGGTGATGACGGCGATGCTCTTGCCCTGCCGGAGCTGCTCGATGAACCACTTGGCCTTGCCGTATTCGTTGAACTTGTGGTTGGCGGAGAGCTGGTTGCCGCGGATGCCGAGCTTGTTGAGCAGCACGACGCTGCGGCGGGTGTCCTCCGCCGCGATGATGTCCGCCGTCTCTAAAATTTGGCGGCCGCGCTCGGTCATGTCGCGCGCGTTGCCGATGGGCGTCGACACGATGTAGAGCGTGCCGACGGTGTTCATTTCGTCCATAGCGTTCTCCTCTTAGAATAGCATGATCTGGTCGGGGTCGTCGCCCTGCCCGATGGCGCGCAGCTGCTCGGCGTTCTTCTCGCTCAGCGCGTCGGAGACTGCCATTTTGCGCAGAATGTTGTGTACCGTTTTATCGAACTCCGTTCCCTCGCGGTAGTCGGCGGGGAAAATGAAGTCTACACGCCCGTCCTGCAAAAGCTTTTCCACGCCCGCGCGGTTGCTCTTCTGATAGACCGCGACGGCCTGTCCGCCGTAGGCACGCATCATCTTCATGCACGGCACGTCGGAAAGTCCGTCGCCGACGTAGACCATGTTGGTGAACGGCACGCGCTTGGAGTCGTCGGGCATGGAGTCGTTGAGCTCCTTGTCGCGGGCGATGTCGAGAATGCCCTTGTTGATGCGGTAGACGAACTGCGTCTTGTTCGTGAAGTTGACGTCCAGCTTCGGCCAGGCGGCGAGGCCGCTTTCGTCGTAATAGAACTCGCAGGCGTAGATCTGCTTGAACTCATGGGCGATGCCGCTGCCCTCGATGATCTCGCGCAGACCGGAGGAGATGACGTAGTGCTCCACGTCCACGCCGAGGTCCGCGCCATAGGCGGTGATGCGCGCGAACCACTCGCGCACGCCGGGAAACAGCTCGATGGCCTCGCCCGAACGGACCAGATAATCGCGGTCGAGACGGATGCCCTGCGCGGCGCACTCGCGGATCATGGTGTACATATAGGCGAGCAGGCCGTCCATTTTGTTCTCATAGCCGAAGCCGTTGGCCTTGGCCCAGAACTCCGAGGGCGTGTAGCCGAGGGATGGAATGAAGGCGTAATCCTCCATATCGGTGGTGCAGAGGGTCTTATCGAAGTCGTAAAGGAACGCGACGATAGGGCGTTTGGTCATGGTGTCCTCCTGTGAAAAAAGCGGCTCAGAGAGAGCCGCTCTTTTGAAGTGCGTTTTATTCTTCGCCGTGGTAGTTGCGGCCGAACTTGAGGTCGCTGAGCTTGATGGCGCGGGTCGCGGAATCGAGGAAGGGATTGCCCTCCTCCGGGTTTTCCTCTGGCTCCTCGGGCGCTTCCTCGGCCTCCGGCTCGACCTCCGCCGCCTTTGTGAGGTCGGGGAGCTTGAAGGAATCCATGATGCTCTTTTCGATCTCGCTGACGTCGGCGGCGGGCTTGGCGAGCTCCAGCGGAGCCGCGGGGGCGAGGTCCGCTTCGGGAAGCTCCTCGAGGAGCTTCATTTCACGCTCGTAAAGCTCGCGCACGCGGGCGAGGAAGTCCGCGGTCTCGGCCTTGGCGGCGGTCAGGCGGCGCTCCTCCTGCGCGACCTCGTCGCGCAGCGCGCCGATCTTGCGGTTGGCCTCGCTTTCGGCGTTTTCGAGCAGGGACTTTTTCTTCTCCTCCGCCTCGGCGACCATGCTGTCGGCCATCTTCTGCGCGGTCAGCAGCGCGGCGCGCATGGCGTCCTCGGTCGAGCGGTATTCCTCGACCTTGTCCACGAGCACCTTCATCTTCGCCTTGAGCGCGGCGTTTTCCTTGTAAAGCGAGGTATAGTCGTCGGTCAGCTCGTCAAGGAACTCATCGACCATGGCCATGTTGTAGCCGCCCATGACGGCCTTGGCGAATGCGTGGTTGGAAACCTCCTGCGGTGTCAGCATCGTGCAGCCCTCCGTCTCTTATAAGTACAGTCCGTTGTTTTCCAGCTCGTCGATCAGGTCGCCCATGATATCGACGTGGTAGGGCGTGATGATGTAGGTGTTGGCCGCGACCTTCTTGATCTTGCCCTCGCCCGCGTAGGCGACGCCGGAGAGGAAGTCGATCAGGCGGCGGGCAATGTCCTTGTTCGTGGATTCGAGATTGATGACCACCGTGCGCTTTTCCTTCAGGTGGTCGGCGATCTCGCTGGCATTCTCAAAGCGCTCGGGCTTGACGAGCACGACCTTGAGCTGCGTCGTCGCGTGGATGTTGACGACCTTGTTGCGGCGATCCTCGTCGCGGTCGCGCTCGCGGCGGCTGGGCCGCTCGTCGGCAAAGGCGCCCGTGTCGCGGGAGCCGAGCTCGGCAAAATCGTCTTCGTATTCTTCGTCCTCATCCTCGTAGGGATGCGCCCATTTCTTCAGATCGTCAATGAGTCCCATGGAAAAAACCTCCCTGTATCAAAGCGTATAGTGGCGCGCGCCGAAGATCGCCGTGCCGACGCGCACCATCGTCGCGCCGCAGCGGACGGCGTCCTCATAATCGCCGCTCATGCCCATAGATAATATATCAAGCTTATTATCATACAAACTCGCGTTGATGTCAACATAAAGCGCATGAACTTTTTCAAAGTAGGGCACGCTCCCGTGCTCGCTCTCGGCGACCGGCGGAATGGTCATCAGCCCGCGCAGCACGACGTGGGAGAGGCTCTTGGCCCTTTCGGCGGCGGCGCGGACCTCGGAGACGGCAAAGCCGCTCTTGGCCTCCTCCCCGCCGACGTTGACCTCAAGGAGAATGGGCTGGACGATGCCGAGCTTTTCGGCCTGCCGGTCGATATCCTCAAGCAGCTCATAGGAGCCGACGGATTCGATGAGCGCGACCTTGCCGACGACCTGCTTCACCTTGTTGCGCTGGAGATGACCGATGAAGTGCAGAGGCGCGCCGTCGTAGGCGTTCTCCGCGAGCTTCTGCGTCATCTCCTGCACGCGGTTCTCGCCGAGCGCGTCGATGCCCGCGGCGATGGCCTCGCGGCAGGCCGAGGCGTCGTTCATCTTGCTCGCGCCGACAAGCGTGATGTCCTCGGGCCTGCGCCCGGCGGAGAGCGCCGCGGCGGCAATATTTTCCCGTACCTGCTGAATGTTTTCCCGAATGCTCATGTTCATTCGACCACCTTTCCATCGTATAGATCGTTTGCCGAGACGATCGCCTCGTCGCCGGCGCGCAGCGTGTAGAGCTGGCGCAGGCTTTCACTGGTCGTTTCGATGCCGACGGGCCGGACAAGGCAGTAATCCTCGCCCTGCCAGAGGACCTCCACCGGCTTGCGGTAGGCGCGCAGCCCCACAAGGCAGTAGACGCCGCTGCTGCCGTCCGCATCCACGCGGAGAGCATTTTTGGGGATGCGCAGTCCCTCGTAGCGCGCGAGGATCAGCTCGACGTTCTGCGCGCGCAGGAGCGTGACATAGGCCAGATGGCTGCCGCCGCGCAGGACGACGATCACGCGGCCGTTCTCCTCACGCCCGATGCGCTCGACGGTGACGTCAAGATCGAAGTCCACGCCGGTCGCGGCGCGCAGGCTGAGGGCCTGTCCCTTTTGCAGCCGCGCGGCGTCTGCGGCGCTCAGCACGGTGACGAAGCGCCACTCCTCGCCGGCGATCAGCCGGCCCACGGTCGAGCTTGCCGCCTCCGGGGCGATGGCGTCGTACTGCGCGACGGTCATATTCTCCAGCGCCGCGGGGGTGAGAACGGCCTCGTAGCCGTCGGCGACGGCGCTGTAGGTGCCGGCAAACGGCGCGCGGATCGTTTGTGTGCCGCCCTCCAGACGGCCAGAGAGCGTGCTGATCTCGGCATTGAGCGCGTCGATGCGCACATCCAGATCGTCCGTGCCCGCGTAGGCGTATTCGCGCTTGAGGACTGTCGTGCGCAGCTCCTCGCCGGTGGACTCGACGCTTGTCCAGCTTCCGGCGGCAAGGGAAGCGCGCAGCGCAAAGAGGTCTTCGCGGATGTCGCCGTCGAGCTTGAGCGCGGTCTCGGCGTCGCGGGACGCCTCGCGCGCGTAGCGCAGCTGCTCGAGCCGGGACCGGAGCGCGCGGAGCTGACGGTGGTCGTTCAGCGCGCTCTCGCTGCGGTAGACCGTTGCGAGCGCGCCGCCCGCGTTCACGCGTTCACCCTCGGCGCGCTCGAGCTCCAGAAGCGTTTCGCTGCACGCGATCACCTGCTCGTCGCGCGCGAAATAGCCGGTCGCGGCGATGGCGTCCTCGCTGGAGTAAGCGTAGACGAGCGTGGTGGTCTGCGGGTCGACGAAGTAGCGGTAGGCCTGCACGCTGAAGTAGGCGGCCACCGCGAGAAACAGAAAAACAAAGATCAGTTTTGTCGATAGGGATCGGGATCTCATAGGCACCTCGGGAGGCTCAGGTCATTCCTCCCCGGTCTCGTCCGCCTCGTGCAGGTCGATGGGGCTCAGCGGCGCGATGGTCGAGATCGCGTGCTTGTAGATCATCTGCTGCCGACCCTCGCTCAAAAGAACGACGGTGAAGCTGTCAAAGCCGGTCACGCTGCCGCGCATCTGGAAGCCGTTGACGAGGAACACGGTCAGCGGCACGCCCTGCTTGCGGGCTTTGGTGAGGAAAATGTCCTGAAGATTGGCTGTCTTTTTCATGTTGGATGTACCCTTTCTTTTTATTCGGGCGGCGGTTTTATGGGTGCCGTCCGTATAAAATCAGGATACGCCAAGGTTCGTGAGAATTTCTGTCGAAAATTGTAAAGCGGCGGGAAGATCGCGGGAATTTTTCCGGTAGAACCAGTGAATTTCCTTGTTCCGCCGCAGCCAGGTGAGCTGGCGCTTGGCGTACTGCCGCGAGCGGAGCTTGATCTCGGCGACGGCCTCGTCCTGCGTGCATTCGCCCGCGAGACAGCCCAGACATTCCTTATAGCCGATGGCCTGCATTGCCGTCGCCGTGCGCGGCACGCCACTCTCGACCAGAGCGCGCACCTCGTCGAACAGACCCTGTGCGACCATCCGGTCCACGCGGAGGTCAATGATGCGCTTCATCTCCTCGCGGTCGGCGTAGGCAAGACCGAGGTAGACGGGCTCGTAGCGCGGCGGGACGAGCCGGGTGTCGGCATTGTGCCGCGACATGGTCTTCCCTGTCTCGCGGTAGACCTCGAGCGCGCGGATGACGCGCTTTTTGTCGTTCGGGTGCAGCGCGGCGGCGCTTTCCGGATCAATGGAGCGCAGCTCGGCGAAGAGGGCCTCGCCGCCCTCGTTGTCCCAGCGCCGCTCCAGAAGCCTGCGCGTCTCTCCGCCGGTCGTGCCGGGAGCGTAACCGTGTCCGCGCAGGAGCGCGTCGAGGTACAGCCCCGTGCCGCCGACGAGGATGGGCAGCTTGCCGCGCGCGAGGATGCCGTCCACACATTCAGCGGCGTCCGCAGCGTAGCGCGCCACGGAGTAATCCTCGCGCGGGTCGATCACGCCGACCATGTGGTGCGGCACGCCCCGCGTCTCCGCCTCCGTCGGTGCGGCGGTGCCGATGACCATGCCGCGGTAGAGCTGCATGGAATCGCAGGAGACGACCTCGCCGCCGAGCCTTTCGGCCAGCGCGACGCCGAGTCCGGTCTTTCCGCAGCCGGTCGGGCCGACGATGCAAACTACCTTGGGCGGCATGACGTCTCCTTTCCGCGCTCAGGCGCGCTTGAACATTTTTTCCAGCTCGTATTTGGTGAGCTTGACGGCCACGGGTCGTCCGTGCGGGCAGAATCGGACCTCGCCCGACTGTACCTTATCCACCAGCACGCGAAGCTCTCGCTCATCGCTCTTCCAGCCGCCCTTGATGGCGGCCTTGCAGGCCATGGTGTGCAGCAGTGCGTCGCGGGCGCTCTCGGGGTCGGCGTGGTGCGTCTCGACGAGGCGGCCTGCAAGGTCCTCAAGACTTGCCGCGGCGTCCTCGGCGGGAATGTCGGCGGGCAGGGCGCGGATCAAAATCGCGCCGTCGCCGAACTCCTCGCAGGCAAAGCCGAACTCGCGCAGCAGCGCGAGCTGCCCGACAAGCGCGGTGTACTCCGCTGCGGCGAACTGCGCGACCACGGGAGTCAGCAGCTCCTGCGACATGATGGGCTCAAGATTCGCCTTGAAGCGGTCGAAATTCACGCGCTCGTGCGCGGCGTGCTTGTCGATGAGCCAAACGGTTTTCTCCGCGTCCTCGCAGACGATGTAGGTGTCGAGCACCTCGCCCGCGATGCGCCACGGTATGACCGGCTCCGGCTCGATCGCCGTCTGCTCCGGCTCGGCGGGCGCGGTCTCGAGCGTGGTCTGCGCGGCGAAAACGGGTGCGGCGGGCGTTTCCGGCTTTGCCGCTTCATCGCGCGGCGGCATGAAGGCCGCCTCGACCATCTTCGGAAGGATGTGCCCGTCCTCCGGCTTTTTCGCCGGGGGAGCCGGTGTGCGGCGGACGAAGTCGCTGACACTCACGCGCCCGCCCAGCTCGCTCGAGGCGGACGTGACGGCGATGAACGGCGCGTCCTTTTTGGGCGGCTCCGGCCTTTTGACCTCGTTCTGCGCACGCCACTCCTGCGCCGTCATGCTGCGGTAAAATTCCTGCGGCTTGGGAGCCTGCGCGGTCGGCTTTGGCGGTGTGTGCAGCGGCTCGGGCGCACCGTCGCGGTCGAGCGCGTCGGACGCGGCGTGGTACACAAGGTCGAAGATCTGCTTTTCATTGAGGAATTTCACGACCGTCTTGGCGGGGTGGACGTTCACGTCCACCATGTCCGCCGGCAGCGTGACGTTCAGCACGCAGCCGGGGAATTTGCCCTTCATCAGACGGTTTGCGTAGGCTTCCTCCACCGCAGCGGTGAGAAGCTGGGATTTGATGAAGCGGCCGTTGACGAAAAAGGTCTGCATCCCTCGCGTGCCGCGGCCCGCGAGGGGCTTGGTCACAAAGCCGTCAACGGCGAGCTGACCGTCGCGCCCGTGGACCTCGACCAGCGCGAGGGCAAAATCGCGGCCCAGCGCGGCGTAGACGGCGCTGAGGGACTTGCCGTCGCCCGGGGTGTGCAGCTCCTCCCTGCCGTCCTTGATGAGACGGAAGGAGATATCGGGGTGCGAGAGCGCGATGTGCGCGGCAAGGCCCGCAATGGCGGTTGCCTCGGCGCGGTCCTGCTTCATGAACTTCAGCCGCGCGGGCGTGTTGTAAAAAAGGTCGCGCACGATGATGCTCGTGCCCTCGGGACAGCCCGCGGGCTCGACGGAGAGCGGCTTGCCGCCGTCAAGATGCAGCGTCGCGCCGCTCGCGGCGCCCGTCTGACGCGAGAAAATATCCAGGTGAGAAACGGACGCGATGGCGGCGAGCGCTTCGCCGCGGAAGCCGAGCGTGCCGATGGCGGCCAGATCGGCGGCGGTGCGGAGCTTGCTCGTCGCGTGGCGCAGAAAGGCGGTGGGCAGCTCGTCGGGCGCGATGCCGCAGCCGTCGTCCGTGACGCGCAGATAGGTCAGCCCGCCGTTTTGCAGCTCGACGGTGACGTTCCTCGCGCCCGCGTCGATGGCGTTTTCCAAAAGCTCCTTGACAACGCTCGCGGGACGCTCGACGACCTCGCCGGCGGCAATGAGATTGGCGATATGGGGGGATAGCTGTTCGATGTGCGGCATGGTATTCTCCTTATCCGACGATGGCCCAGAGAGCCAGCGCGTTGACGGTCGCGTGGAGCAGGATGGACGTCCAGAGCGTGCCGGAGTGGTCGAACGCCCACGCGAAGACGAGGCCGGGAACGAGGTATTGCAGCATGAGGATGAGATAGCTCCAGTCCCACGAGGAGAGAGCGAAGGTCCACACGTGCATGAACGCGAAGAGCACGCAGGAGATGACGTAGGCGGCGACGCGGCTCTTTTCCTTCAGGCAGCCGAACACGAGACCGCGGAAAAGGACCTCCTCCACAAAGGGGGCGAGAAAGACGATGATGAGCGCCGTCAGGCGCGGCGCGGCGTTGATGGACGCGGCGATGGTCATGTCGTTGAGGTTGGTGCGGCTGTTGAAGAGCACGTTCGCCACGCGGTAGAAGAGCTCGTTCGCGCCGTAAAAGACCAGAAGGCCCATGCAGAACGTCGTCATCGCGCGGCTCACGCCGCCGAGGAAGCGGCTCGTCGTGTGCGCGAGGAACGAGTGAAAGAGCAGCAGTACGATGGCGAAGAGCACATAGTAGTAGATGATGTTCGCCAGCGAGTCGCTGATCTTCGTGTCGAGCAGGACCTCGACAATGCCAAAGAGCTTGTTGGCCAGCAGCGGCAGCACGAGCAGATAGACGATAAAGAAGATTGTCCCCGCGACGCGCTCGGTCTGGTTCATGTGGGAGGTAGCGGCTTTTTTTGCCATGTGGATAGACCCTTTCTGTCTGTTTCGGGGTTAGTTCGGGAGCTTCTTTTTCAGGTCGTAGAGCAGCTGCATCGCCTCGATGGGCGACATGGTGTCCGGCTGGGCGCGGCGCAGCGCGTCGAGCACCTCGGCTTCGCCGATGGCGTCAAGGCTCACCTGCTCGCGCTCCTCGCGCGGCGGGATATAGCTGCCGCCGGCTTCCAGCTCCTCCAGTATTTTCTTCGCGCGGGAGACGACCTCCTTCGGCAGTCCCGCGAGCTTAGCGACCTCGATGCCGTAGCTGCGGTCGGCTCCGCCGGGAATGATCTTGCGGAGGAACACAAGGTCCTCCCCGCGCTTTTTGATGGCGATGTTGTAGTTTTTCACGCCCGCGAGCGTGCCCTCCAGCTCGGTGAGCTCGTGGTAATGGGTGGCGAAGAGCGTTTTTGCGCCGAGCCTTTTGCGGTCGGCACAGAACTCGAGCACCGCACGGGCGATGCTCATGCCGTCGAAGGTCGAGGTGCCGCGGCCGATCTCGTCTAAGATCAGCAGCGAGTGCGCCGTCGCCTGCCGCAGGATTTCCGCGACCTCGCTCATTTCGACCATGAAGGTGGACTGGCCGCCGGCCAGGTCGTCGCTCGCGCCAATGCGGGTAAAGATGCGGTCCACCACGCCGATGCGGGCGGCGCGGGCGGGAACGAACGAGCCAATCTGCGCCATGAGCGTGATGAGCGCGACCTGACGCATATAGGTGGATTTACCCGCCATGTTGGGGCCTGTGATGATGGCGACGCGGTTTTCCTTTTCGCCCATGTAGGTGTCGTTCGGCACAAAGAGAGCGTCCTTCAGCACGCGCTCGACGACCGGATGGCGGCCGTCGTGGATCTCGATCACGCCGGAATCGTCCACCACCGGGCAGCAGTAGCTGTTTTTGACCGCGACGACGGCAAGCGACGCGAGCGTGTCCAGCTCCGCCACCGCGGCGGCGGTCTTCTGGATGCGCTCGGCGCCCGCGCAGATCTCGTCGCGCAGGGCGGAGAAGAGCTCGTATTCGAGCGCGTTGTCACGCTCCCCCGCGGTCAGGATCTCCTGCTCCAGGTCCTTGAGCTCCTGCGTGATGTAGCGCTCGCCGTTGACGAGCGTCTGCTTGCGGATGTAGGTGTCGGGCACCTGATCCTTGAAGGAATTGGAGACCTCGATGTAGTAGCCGAAGACCTTGTTGTAGCCGATCTTCAGCGTGCGGATGCCGGTGCGTTCCTTTTCCTTCGTTTCAATGGAGGCGAGCAGCCCCTTGCCGCCGGAGAGAATGTCGTGCAGGCGGTCGACCTCGGCGTTGAAGCCCTTGCGGATGAAGCCGCCCTCGCGCACGGAGAACGGCGGCTCGTCCACGATGGTCTCGGCGATGCGCGCGGCGATGTCCGTGAGCGGGTCAAGCTCCTGCGAAAGCTCGCCGAGCCGGCCTGTGGTGAAGTGCGTGAGCTGCTCGCGCACGGCGGCGAGCTGCTCGATGGAATTACGCAGCGAGACGAGGTCGCGCCCGCCCGCCGTGCCGTAGACGATGCGGCCGATGAGCCGCTCCATGTCGCTGATGCCGGAGAGAGCGAGGACCAGCTCCTCGCGCGCCATTGTGTCGTTCACCAGCGCGCCGACGGCGTTTGAGCGGCGTGTGATGGCAGCGACCTCGCGCAGAGGACGCTCCAGCCAGGAACGCAGGCAGCGCGCGCCCATGGCGGTTTTCGTTTTGTCAAGTACCCAAAGCAGACTCCCGCGCTTTTCCTTGCCGCGGATGGTCTCCGTCAGCTCCAGGTTGCGGCGGGCGGAGAGGTCCAGCTCCATGAAGCGGCCCTGCTCGTAGTATTCAAGATCGCTGATGTAGGATAGGTCGCTCTTCTGCGTTTCGTGCAGATAGCTCAGAAGGCCGCCGAGCGCGAGCGCCGCGGCGGGGTTATTGCGCGGGAGCGAGGCATAGGCATCTTCACCGTACTGCGCGAGCACGGCTTTTTCCGCCGCCTTCAAGTCGAAGCGCGCGTCACCGCGCTCCACGCGGCAGGAGAGCTTGTCGGCAAGCAGGGCTTTCAGCTCCTCGTCCGCATACGCGCCCGCGCTCAGCACCGCTTCGGCGGGCGAGAAGCGCGCAAGCTCATTGCACAGATGCTCCGCACGGTCCGCGCCGGAAAAGGCGGTGACGTGCGTGTGGCCTGTGGACATATCACAGAACGCGACGCCCGCGTTCTGCTCGTCGAGGAACACGCCGCACAGGAAGTTGCCGCGCCGGTCGTCCAGACACGCGCTGTCAATCACCGTGCCGGGGGTGACGACGCGGATGATGTCGCGCTTGACGAGTCCCTTGGCGAGCGCGGGGTCCTCGGTCTGCTCACAGATGGCGACCTTGTAGCCCTTGGCGATGAGCCGCGCGATGTAGCCGTCGCTCGAATGGTACGGGATGCCGCACATCGGCGTCTGCTCCTCGGCGGATTTGCCGCGGTCGCGCGTGGTGAGAACGAGATCCAGCTCGCGCGCGGCGAGCTTCGCGTCCTCGTTGAACATCTCGTAGAAGTCGCCGAGACGGAAAAAGAGGATGGAATCCTTATTCTGCTCCTTGATCTCAAGATATTGGCGCATCATCGGCGTGAGGTCTGCCATGTTCGTTGCTCACTTTCTAAAAAATCAGATCGTAAAGGTCGTTCCGGTCGCCATGTAGGCGAGGCGGTCGCCCAGCGTTTCGTGCAGCCAGGCGTAAGCGTCGTCGCCGGTGCAGTGGCCGGTGACATAGCGTGTCGCTTTCCGCGCGCGCAGGCGCTCGCCCACCGCGTCCACAAGGGCTCTCGGCTCGCTTTGACCAAGTGAAGGATTGTAGAGATGGAAGCCCGCGAACACATAGTCCGGCGCACGGCCCAGAATGTCCTCCGCGCGGTTGATGATGTTGACGATGCCGCTGTGGGCGCAGCCGGCAAAGAGGACGGTTTTTCCGTGCTCCGTCACCAGCAGGTCCTGCTCGTGGCGGAAGGTGTCGCGGGGATAGTCCCCGCCGACCTTTTCGCGCAGCGTGGCGTTTGCCTCGCTCAGGAGCTCGTGCGTCCGGATGCCGGAGAAGAGCGTCAGCTCCTCGTCGAGCTTCGTCACACCCTCGGCCATCACGAAGCGGTCGGCGTACTCGTGCAGCTTGGGATCGAGACCGATGAAGGCGCATTTCGTCGGCGTCACGACATAGTAATCACCGAAGGCCTCCTTCTGAAGATAGACCTTCGCGGTGCGGTTGCCCCGCAGGAAGGTCAGCAGGCCGCCGCAGTGGTCGTTGTGCGCGTGGGAGAGAAAGGCGATATCGACCTGTGCGAGGTCGATGCCGAGCGCCCTGGCGTTTTCCCAGAAAGCGTCGCTCGCGCCGGAGTCAAAGAGGATATTGTGCTTTTCCGTTTCGATGTAGAGCGAAAGCCCGTGCTCGCAGCGGAGCGCATCGCAGGTGGTCTTGTTTTCCAGTAAGGTGGTGATCTTCATATCGTTTCCTCCGCGGCTCCGTAGAGCGCCCAGGTGTTGCTGCCCGAAATTTTTGCTGTGGTGAACGTTCCGATAAGACTCTTGTCGCCCTTCATGCGCACGAGGCGGTTGCCCTCGGTGCGCGCGGAGAGCGGCCAGTCTGCGTCGTCGCTCTCGCCCTCGACCAGCACGCGCACGGTCCTGCCGATGTAGGCGGCGTGCTTCTCCGCGCTGATGGCGTTCTGGGTGTTGCAGAGCGCGTCGAACCACTTCTGCTTTTCCTCGCGCGGCGTGGGATCGTCCAGCTTCGCCGCGGGCGTGCCCGGGCGAGGAGAGAAGATAAACGTAAAGAGCGCGTCGAAATGGACTTCGTTGATCAGACTTACGGTGTCCATCGCTTCCGCCTCGGTCTCGCCGGGGAAGCCGATGATGATGTCGCTCGTGAGCACGAGGTCGGGCATGGCCTTACGCGCGTAGTTGATCAGCTCAAGATAGCCCGCGCGGGTATAGGGGCGGTTCATCGCGCGCAGCACGCGGTCATTGCCGCTTTGGACGGGCAGGTGCAGCTGATGCGTCACATGGCGGCTCGCCGCCATCGTGTCAAAGAGCTTGGGCGTCGCGTCCTTGGGCTGGCTGGACATGAAGCGCACCCAGTAGTCGCCGTCGATCCGGTCGATCTCCGCGAGAAGGTCGGCAAAATCATAGCCCGTGCCGAGATCCTTGCCGTAGCTGTTGACGTTCTGACCGAGCAGCGTGATCTCTTTATAGCCCGCCGCGACCAGCTCGCGGACCTCGCGCACGATCTGCTCCGGCTCGCGGCTGCGTTCGCGGCCGCGGACGTAGGGCACGATGCAGTACGAGCAGAAGTTGTTGCAGCCGTACATAATGCTCACCCACGCGCTCACGCCGCCGACGCGGTAGACGGGGATGTCCTCTGCGATGCGGCCTGGCTCGTCGTCGATGGAAAAGACACGGCCGCGCTCGGTGTAGGCGCGGTACAAGAGCTCGGGGAAGCGCCACTCGGCCTGCGGACCGAGCACGAGATCGACGTGGCGGTAGCTGGTTTTCACCTTTTCCGCCACGCGCGGCTGCTGTGCCATGCACCCGCACAGGCAGATGATTTGGTCGGGATTCGCCGCCTTGGTGTGCGTGAGCTGGCCGAGCATCCCGTAAACGGTTTTCTCCGCGTTCTCGCGGATGGCGCAGGTGTTCATCAGCACGATGTCGGCGCGCTTTGTGTCGTCGGTGAACTCGCAGCCCATCTCGCGCAGCATTCCCATCAGCCGCTCGCCGTCCGCCACGTTCTGCTGGCAGCCGTAGGTGTGGACGTAGGCCAGCGGCTTCGTCGTGCGCCGCTCGTGCAGCGCGCGCACCTTATCCATATATTCCTTTTGCCGCGCCGTTTCCTCGGCGCTGACCAATACCTTTTCACGTTCCAAGGGGCTATCCTCCCGGTTGATATACTTTAACTGATAAATTATAACACGGAGCGCGCGCCCTGACAAGATGAAGCGAAAATTTTGTCGTGCCGGCGCGATGGGCGTTTTGCTGCATTTTTCGGAAACCGCGGAGATTTTTACACAAAGTTTGTGCGTCCCGCCCTTGCAATCGCGGCACGGGCATATTATAATCTTTTATTAAAGATATCTATTATTTTTGTAAAGAAAGAAGGGCCTGTCTATGAACCTTTGGCATGATGTTGCGCCCCACCGCGTGCGCCCCGAGGACTTTCTCGCCGTCATCGAGATCGAAAAGGGCAGCAAGAACAAATACGAAATGGATAAGGAGACCGGCGCCCTGCGCCTCGACCGTATCCTTTATACCTCCACACACTATCCGGCGAACTACGGCTTTATCCCCCGCACCTGGGCGGACGACGGCGACCCGCTGGACGTGCTGGTGCTCTGCTCGGAGTGCATCCGTCCGCTGAGCCTCGTTGAGTGCTACCCCATCGGTGTCATCACGATGGAGGACGGCGGCTCGCTCGACGAGAAGATCATTGCCATTCCCTTTCAGGACCCGACCTACAATACGTATCAGGACATTTCCGAGCTGCCCGACCACGTCGCCAGCGAGATCAAGCACTTCTTCCGCGTCTATAAAAGCCTTGAGGGCAAGGAGACCGTGGTGAGTGACGTGCTCGGCCGCGACGAGGCCGTGAAGATCATCATCAAGTGCCAGAACGCCTACATCGAGAAATACTGCCGCTGAAAGCGGAACAGAAAAAAGAAGGCCTCTTGAAAAGAGACCTTCTTTTCTTATGCTTCGGGAAGAGAATCGTCCTCGTCGATCCACTGCCGCACGGGCACGACCTCGAACTCCGTCTCCGTGCGGCGGATGACGACCTTTTCGAGCCCCGCGTTGATGATCTGGCGGCGGCACATGGCACAGCTCGTCGCGTCGTGCAGCAGCTCGCCCGTGCGCGCGTCGCGGCCCACAAGATAGATGGTGCCGCCGACCATGTCACGCCGGGACGCCGAGATAATGGCGTTCGCCTCAGCGTGGACGCTGCGGCAGAGCTCGTAGCGCTCGCCGCGCGGGACCTGCAGCTCCTCGCGTGTGCAGAAGCCGAGGTCGACGCAGTTTTTCCGCCCGCGGGGCGCGCCGTTGTAGCCGGTGGAAATGATCTCATCGTTCTTGACGATGATAGCGCCGTAGACCCGCCGCAGGCAGGTCGCGCGTTCGAGCACCGTTTCGGCAATGTCGAGGTAATAGTTTTCCTTGCTGATGCGCGGCATGGCGAATCCTCCTCGTAATTTTTTTAATAAATATTGCATAGCGTTATCAAAACTCGTGCCTGCAGCTGAGCTGTCGCTTATCCGTCATGTTAGACCCCCTGCAGATCAAAGATCGGTGTATATTCCTCTTTCGCGCTGGAAAGCTCCTGACAGAAGCCGTCCGTGATGCCACAGTCAGTCATGTACCGCACCGCCGCGCGGTACTCCGCGTGGTTCAATCGCCGCGCGAGCGCTCCGCTCGCGCCGAGCTGCGGCGTGTACTGGCTCATAAGGGAAAAAAGCACCGTGTGCGGCGGGAAGTGCGCGGATACATAGTCGATGACCGCCTTGGTGTTCTCGAGCTGACCGGGCAGGACGAGGTGGCGGATGATGACGCCGGACTTCATCAAGCCGTCGTCTCCGATCCGGTAGGGCCCCACCTGCCGCAGCATCTCGTCGATGGCCGCGGCGGCGACGGGAAAGTAATCGCCCGCGCAGCTCAGCTCCCGCGCGGGCTTTTCCAGCGCGTACTTGAGGTCGGGCAGATAGATCTGCACCCTGCCCTCCAGCGTTTTGAGTGTTTCCACGCGCTCATAGCCGCCGCTGTTCCACACCACCGGCACGGGCAGCGGATCTTCCAGAGTCTCCAGCACCCAAGGCGTGAAGTGCGTGGGCGAAACCAGGTCGATGCAGTGCGCGCCCTGCGCGATGAGCTCGAAGAAAATCTCTCGCAGCCGTGCGGGGGAAAGGACCTTGCCGAAATTCTCGTGGCTGATCTTACCGTTCTGGCAGAACACGCAGCCGAGATTACAGCCGGAGAAGAAGACGCAGCCCGCGCCGTTCGTGCCGCTGAGCACCGGCTCCTCCCATTGGTGGAGCATGGCCTTTGCCGCTACGATGCCTGCGGGCATGGCGCAGACTCCCCCGCCGCGCGTCTCCGTGCGCTCCGCACCGCAGCGGCGCGGACAGATATTGCAGAGCATCAGTCGCCCGTCCCCTGTCCGTTGAAGTCGGGGCCGAGGTCGCCGGCCATCCAATGGCGGCGGCACAGACCGATATACTGGTCGTTTGCGCCGAGCACGACCTGCTCGCCCTCCTTGAGGACCTTGCCGTTCGCGTCGAAGCGGGCGTTGAACGCCGCCTTCTTGCCGCACCAGCAGATCGTTTTGACCTCCTCGAGCTTATCCGCCATCACGAGCAGCTCATAGCTGCCGGGAAACAGCTCGCCGCGGAAGTCCGCGCGCAGACCGTAGCACATCACGGGGATGCCGCAGTCGTCCACCAGATGGACGAGATACATGACCTCCTCGCGCGTGAGGAACTGCGCCTCATCGACGATGATGCAGGCGTTCTTCTTCAGCTCGTCCTCCCCCATCTCGCGCATTTCGTGGAAATAGACGCAGGGGAACTCCAGCCCGATGCGTGAGTGGACCATGTGGTCGCCGTCGCGCGTGTCGAGCTGCGGCTTGACGAGCAGCGTCTGCTGCCCGCGCTCCTCATAGTTGAAGCGCGCCATAAGCGCGTTCGCGGTCTTGCTCGAGCCCATCGCGCCGTACTTAAAGTAAAGCTGTGCCATGATCGGTTCCTCCCTGTTGTGCGGCGAGCCATCGGACCGCCGTGTCGAAGTAGTATCGGAATGCCGAGGGGATCGCTGCCGCTTGCAGCGCCGCGCCGTCCGCCCAGAGAAATTCATTGTTCTCGCCCGCTGCCACGGCAAGATAGCCGTGCATATCCCATTCCACATGGGAAAAAATATGCTTTGCTGCACCGACCGGCGTGAGCGTCCGCGCCGTAAGCCCCCATTGCGCGAGCGTAATGGCCGCCCCGGCCTCGTCAAGATTCCCGGGGACATTCGGAAGCTCCCACAGTCCCGCGAGCAGCCCCTTGGCGGGACGCTTGCGCAGGGCGAGCCTGCCGTCCCGCACGAGCAGGAACACAGTCCGCTCCTCGTCCCTGCGCGGTTTTTTCGCCGCGCGCACGGGGAGCACATCGGTCATGCCGTTTTGGTACGCCGCGCAGAAGGCGCGGGCGGGGCATTTTTCGCACAGCGGCGCGCCGTTCGGCAGGCAAACCGTCGCGCCGAGATCCATCATCGCCTGGTTCCATTCGCCGGGACGCTCGCAGTCGATGCTTTCGGTGAGCATGGCGCGAAAACGCTTGCGCACCCTGGCGTCCATGATGTCCTCCGCGATGCCGCCGACCCGGGCGGCGACGCGCAGGAGATTGCCGTCCACCGCAGGCTCCGGCTCGCCGAAGGCAATGGAGGCGATGGCGCTCGCCGTATAGTCGCCGACGCCGGGGAGGCGAAGAAGCTCCTCGCGCGTGCGGGGAAATTCCCCGCCGCAGTCGTTTACGAGAACCTGCGCCGCACGGTGCAGGTTCCGTGCGCGGGAGTAGTAGCCCAGACCCTCCCAGAGCTTGAAAAGCCGCTCCTCGCCCACTGCCGCGAGCGCGTACACGTCGGGCAGCTCTGCCATAAAGCGGGCATAGTATTCCAGCACCGCCTGCACGCGCGTCTGCTGCAGCATGATCTCCGACACCCAGATGCGGTAAGGGTCGCGGATGCCGCGCCACGGCAGGACGCGCTTGCTGCTGTCGTACCACATCAGCAGCGGCGCGGTGAGGGCGTTGAGTCGTTCCTGTTCGTTCATGCTTCTCCTATCGGTCAAAAGCGTGCGGCGAAGCCGCAGCGGCGGCAGAGCTCCTCGCTCGGACGGCGGCGCGAAAAGCCCTCGCGCAGCGCGCACACGCGTTCGCTTTGCAGAATTTCCGCAAGCGGTTGCGTGAACAGATTCCCCAGCGCGATGTCGCCCTCGTGATCGAGACAGCACGGCACCGCCGTGCCGTCGGCGAGCACGCCGAGCTGGTCGCGCAGGCCGTAGCAGAACTGTGTGCCGCGCTCCTGTGCGCTAAGGTCGGGCCAGTCGAATTTTTTCGCGCGCTCAAGGTACAAATTGTCCCGCAGGCGGAAGCTGCCGCCGCGCGGCTCGGGCCACTCGCCCGGACACTTTTCGTGAAGAAAGGCTTCGATCACGCCATTGCGCGTCTCCGCGCCGCCCTCATTCCACAGCCGCAGCGCAACAATAACGCCCTGCGCGGTGGCGCGGGCAGCAAAGCTCCAGACCTCCTCCAGATACTGCCGCTCGCGCTCCTGTGCGCCGTCGTTCCCCTCAAAGCTGTGGAGCGATACGCTCACCTTATGGAGCGTCCGTGCGGCGAGCAGCGTTTCCGTCTGCCGCGCGAGGAGCGTCCCGTTCGTCGTGATGCAGACCTTCCTCTCCCGCGCGGCGGCGAGAGAGAGCAGCTCCGCAAGCTGCGGGTGGCTCAGCGGCTCGCCCATCACATGCAGATACACATATTTTACCTGCCCCGTGAGGCGCTCGAGCACGAGGTCGAACTCGGCGGGCGTCATCGTGCGCGGCGCTCGCTTTGTGCCGGGACAGAACGAGCAGCGCAGGTTGCAGCGGTTCGTGATCTCAATGTACGCTTTTTTCAGCATCCGCGCCCGTCCTCCCTTTATTTTTCTCAGTATAGCACAACGCCGCGCCCTTGCCAATACGGTATTTTTCTGTTACAATGGCGGCACCCGAGCAAAGGAGTCTTTCCCATGAAGATCACATTCATCGCCCACAGCGCGTTTCTCGTTGAGTGGGACAAGTTTTATACGCTGTTCGACTACGTTTATGAGCCGGACTACACCGGCACGCTGCCGCCGCTCGATCCCCAAAAGCCGCTGCTGGTCTTTTCCAGCCACAGCCATGAGGACCATTTTGACGGGAAGGTGTTCGGCCTGCTGGAGCAATATCCGCTCACGCAGTTTTTTGTCTCGCGCGACACGCGCCTGACCGAGCGCCGCCGCAAGTGGCTGGGCATCTCCGACGAGGCCTTTGCCCGCACGACCGTTCTGCGGCCCGACAGCATTCTGCTCACGGAGGCCGCGGGCGAGGAGCTGAGCGTCCGCGCCATCAAGTCCACCGACATCGGCAACGCCTATCTGCTCCGCGCCGAGGGCAAAATGGTCTACCACGGCGGCGACCTGAACTGGTGGCATTGGGAGAGCGAGGGCAAGGCCTACTGCAATAATATGGCCGTCCACTACAAGGCCGCCATAGAAAAGCTCGCCTCCGCCGTGCGCGACGAGGCGGCGGACAACGGCATCGCGCCCGCGATCACGGCGGCGATGGCGCCGCTCGATCCGCGTCTGGGCGAGGAGGCCGAGGGCATGGGCATCGAGGGCCTGCTGAAAAGCGTCCCTGTCCGCCATGTCTTTCCCATGCACCTGTGGAAGCATTTTGAAGCCATTGACCGCTTCCGTGCGGCATATCCCGCGCTCGCCGCGCGCGTCGTGCGCATCACGGCGGACGGAGAGAGCTTCGAGGTCTGAGCGATACAAGAAAACGGAACGGTAAGCACCGCTTACCGTTCCGTTTTATCTTCAGGCTGTCAGCAGATAGCTGCCCGAGGCGGGCGCTTCGCTGAGAATGGGCACCAGCTCGGCGTCATACGGCTCCAGAGCCGCGGTGAGCGCGGGGAGCTGCTCCGCCGTCGTTTCCACATAGATGCGGTCGAAGACCGCGGCAAGTGCGGCGAGGTCCTGCCCCGCCGCCTCGTTTCCACCGGCGAGCACGGTCGCCGCGTCGAGCTGCACGGAAAGGCGGACGCCGTATGCCTCCGTCCCGCTGCGAAGCTCCTCCGTGAGCTGCGCGAGCGCGGCGCTCTTGGAGAGTGTGCGCGCGGATTCGTCGATGTTGTTGAGCCGTCCGCGGGTGGGATAGCCGAACTCGTCAAAAAGCAGCTCGTCAAAGCCAAGCTCCGCGCATTCGCGCGCGACGGAGACGATGTACTGCCGTGCGGTGCTCTTTTCCGGCGCGAGATAGAAGGTGCTGTCGGGATCGTACCAGATGTAGCCGGCGTAGTTGAGCTGCAGCACACCGGCGTCGGCCATGTGGGCAAAGGAATAGAGGCTGTCGTGCGTGGCGTTGATGCGGGCGATGGTGTAGACCTCGCTCCCGGTCAGCACCGCAATGACGGCATTCGCGCCGCTGCTGCCCTTGACGGCATTGACGTCGATGGCTTCCTGCAGGGCGGAGTCATACAGCAGCTCGCCCCGCGCGTTTTTCATGCGCAGCGCGACGGCGTTTGCGCCCTCGGGGACTGCGGCAAGAGCCGCGTCCGCGTTGCCGCGCAGCACGCTCTCACTCAGCTCGGCACCGTGAAGCTCCGTAAGCTCCGGCTTGGCCGGCGGCTCGGGCTCGTCGATGATGACGTCGGGGCTATCGTCGGGAGCATTCGGCGTCCGGCTCCCGCCGTCGGGCGCGGAGGGGTCGGACGGCTCCTCGGTCTGCTTCCACGGCAGGTCAAAGCGGATGCTGCCGTCGGAGCCGTACACCGCGTAGCGCTGCAGGACCAGAAAGCCGACCGCCGCGAGCAGGATCAGGCACAGCAGAACGATCAGAACGATCCGTCCCGCACCGCCCCTGCCGTGGTAGCTGCGGTATCCCTTTGTCGATGGCATCCGTCTCACCTGCCTTTCAAGCTGTACGGACATTTTACAAGCATGGAAAAAGAAAATCAACAGAAATTCGTAAATTCCTGTTGATTTTCGTCGAATTTTCCGGTTTCAGCCCTCGATGGCGTCCAGCAGACCGACGCGGCGCTCGTGGCGGCCGCCCTCGAATTCGGTGGAGAGAAAGACCTCAACGATGCGCTCGGCCATATTTTTGCCGATCATGCCGGCGCCCATGGCGAGCATATTGGCGTTGTTGTGGCGGCGGGTCATCTCCGCGCTCAGCGGCTCGCTGCACAGCGCGCAGCGGATGCCCCTGACCTTGTTGGCGGCGATGGAAATGCCAATGCCGGTGGTACAGATGACGATGCCGCGCTCGCACTCGCCGCTCTGGACCTTGCGGGCCGCGGCCTCGCCGAAGATGGGATAGTCGCAGCTGTCGGTGGAATAGGTGCCGCAGTCCACGACCTCGTGGCCCTTGGACTCCAGATATGCCTTGACGTGCTCCTTGAGGGCGTAGCCGCCGTGGTCGCAGCCGAGAGAAATTTTCATCGTTCGTTCTCCTATCGTTAAATTTTGTGGAAAATGGGCTTTTTCCGGTCGTAGGTCGCAAGGTAGCGCAGGCCGCAGTCCTTGAGCAGCTCCTGCCGCTCCTCCATCGCGCAGGAGATGTACTCCGGCGTGTGGGCGTCGCTGCCGAGCGTGATCAGCTCGCCGCCCAGCTCGTGATACATTTTCAGCCATTTGCCGTCCGGCAGGGGGAGATGGCCGCGGTTGGTGTTGCACTCGATGCCGAGCCCCTTTTCGATGGCGCGGCGCATCACATGGCGCAGCTGCTCCTCGTAGCGGTCGAAATCCAACTCCACGCCGCGCAGCTCCTTCGCCCAGCGCAGCGGGAGGGTGATGTGTCCGAGGACCTGAAAGCGGCCCCAGTCGATCAGCTTTTCCATCTCCTCAAAGTAGCTCTCGCAGGCGGCGTACCACACCGCGGGATCGGTGCTCGTGATCCAGGTGAGGTCATTGACCTCGCCCGAGGCCGTGCGGTAGCAGTGGACCGAGCCGATGGTGAAGTCCAGCGGCGGCGCGTCGTCCAGAAAGCTGTCTGCCACGTCGGGAGCAAAGGAGCATTCGCCCAGTTCCGTGCCCATGTGCAGCTTGATGCGGTCGCCAACGGCCTCCTGTGCCTCGCGGAACTGCGCGAGCATGGGGGCCCAGTCGTAGCTGTGCTTTTCTCTGGGCGGCTCGTTCCAGCGGTCCCACGGCAGGGGCTCGATGTGGTCGGTGAAACACAGGTCGTCTACACCCAGCCGCACCGCGGCCTCCGCCATCTCGCGCATGGTGTTGTGCCCGTCGGGCGAGACGGTGGAATGGCAATGGTAATCGGTGATAAAATGTCCGTTTCTCATAGCTTGAATTTCCCGAAGAAGCTCTTGCGCTGCTCATAGTTGCTCTCGCCGAGCGTGTCGCTGAACTTGCGCAGCGCCTCCTTCTGCTCGCGGTTGAGGTTGCGCGGGGTCTCGATGTAAACGGTCACGTACTGGTCGCCGCGCGCGCGGCCGTTCAGGCCGGGGATACCCTTGCCCTTGAGACGGAAGGTCGTGCCGCTCTGCGTTCCCTCGGGGATGGAATACTTCACCTTGCCGTCGATGGTCGGGATCTCCAGCTCCGCGCCGAGCACCGCCTGCGTGAAGGTGATGGGCGCCTCGCACAGCACGCTCGTGCCCTCGCGGCGGAAGATCTCGTGCGGACGCACGGCAATGACGATCAGCAGATCGCCCGCCGGGCCGCCGTTCCTGCCGGCGTTGCCCTGCCCGCGCAGGGAGATGGTCTGCCCGTTGTCAATGCCCGCGGGAATGGTGACCTTGAGCGTCTTGCGGCGGCGGAGCTGGCCGCTGCCGTGACAGGCCTTGCAGGGCTGGTGGATGATCCTGCCCTTGCCGCCGCAGCGCCCGCAGGGCGCGGAGGTGGACATGAAGCCGAGCGGCGTCTGGCGGCGCTGCTGCACCATGCCGGTGCCGCGGCAGTCGGGACAGACCTCGGCGGTCGTGCCCTTTTCGCAGCCGGTGCCGCGGCAGGTGTCGCACTGCTCGACGCGCTCGATGCTGATCTCCTTTTCGCAGCCGAAGGCAGCCTCCTCAAAGCTGATGGTGACGCTCGTGCGCAGGCTCTCGCCGCGCTGCGGCGCGTTGGGATTCGCCCGTGTGCCGCCGAAGCCGCCGCCGAAAAAGCTGCCGAAGATGTCGCCGAGGTCGCCGAAGTCGAAGCCGCCCGCGCCGTAGGCTCCGCCGCCCGCACCCGCGCCGTAGCTCGGGTCCACGCCGGCAAAGCCGAACTGGTCGTAGCGCGCCTTCTTCTCAGGATCGGAGAGCACCTCGTTGGCCTCGTTGACCTCCTTGAACTTCTCCTCGGCTTCCTTGTCGCCGGGGTTCATGTCGGGGTGGTACTTGCGCGCCAGCTTTTTGTATGCTTTTTTGATCTCTTCCTCGGAAGCGCCCTTGGAGACGCCGAGGACCTCATAATAGTCTCTTTTATTCTCAGCCATAGACTATGCTCCTAAAAACGCCGCAATCGGGGGCAGTAGAATACTGTCCCCGCTGCGTTGGTTGGTCTATTTTACTTCTTGTTCTCGTCGTCGTCAACCACCTTGTAGTCGGCGTCGTAATACTGCTGACCGTCGGGGCCGGTCTGAGCGCCGCCCTGAGCGCCACCCATGTCGGGGCCTGCGCCCTGCGCGCCCTGCGGATTCGCCTGCTGGTAGAGCTTCTCGCTCATCGCGTAGAAGAGCTGCGTGAGCTCCTCGGTCGCGGCCTTGATGGCGTCGGTGTCGTCGCCCTTGAGGGTCTCCTTGAGCTTGTCGATGCCCGCCTGGACCTTGCTCTTCTCGTCTGCGGGGATCTTGTCGCCCACCTCGCCGAGGGTCTTCTCGCTCTGGTAGACCATCTGGTCGGCCTGATTGCGGACCTCGACCTTCTCCTTGACCTTGGCGTCCTCGGCGGCATACTGCTCCGCTTCCTTGACGGCCTTCTCAATGTCCTCCTTGCTCATGTTGGTGGAGGAGGTGATGGTGATGTGCTGCTCCTTGCCGGTGCCGAGATCCTTCGCGCTGACGTTCACGATGCCGTTCGCGTCGATGTCAAAGGTGACCTCGATCTGCGGCACGCCGCGGCGCGCCGGAGCGATGCCGTCGAGGTGGAAGCGGCCGAGGCTCTTATTGGCGGCAGCCATCTCACGCTCGCCCTGCAGGACGTTGACCTCAACGCTGGTCTGGTTGTCGGCGGCGGTGGAGAAGATCTGGCTCTTCTTCACGGGGATGGTGGTGTTGCGGTCGATGAGCTTGGTGCACACGCCGCCCATGGTCTCGATGCCGAGGCTCAGCGGGGTGACGTCGAGCAGCAGCAGGCCCTTGACGTCGCCGGTCAGCACGCCCGCCTGAAGAGCCGCGCCCATGGCGACGCACTCATCGGGGTTGATGCCCTTGAAGCCTTCCTTGCCGGTGAGCTTCTTGACCATTTCCTGCACGGCGGGGATACGGCTGGAGCCGCCCACCATCAGGACCTTGTGAATATCGTTTCCGGTAAGACCGGCGTCGCTCATGGCCTGCTTGACGGGGCCGGCGGTCGCTTCGACCAGATGCGCGGTCAGCTCGTTGAACTTCGCGCGGGTGAGGGTGAGGTCGAGGTGCTTCGGGCCGGTGGCGTCGGCGGTGATATAGGGCAGGTTGATGTTGGTGGAGGTCACGCCGGACAGCTCGATCTTGGCCTTCTCGGCGGCTTCCTTCAGGCGCTGCATGGCGACCTTGTCGCCGCTGAGGTCCACGCCGTCGGTGCGCTTGAACTCGCTGACCATCCACTTCATGATGCACTCGTCGAAGTCGTCGCCGCCGAGACGGTTGTTGCCGGCGGTGGCAAGAACTTCGATCACGCCGTCGTCGATGTCGAGGATGGAGACATCGAACGTGCCGCCGCCGAGGTCGTAGACCATGACCTTCTGGCTCTGCTCCTTATCCACGCCGTAGGCGAGGGCGGCAGCGGTCGGCTCGTTGATGATACGCTTGACCTCAAGACCGGCGATCTTGCCGGCGTCCTTGGTGGCCTGACGCTGAGAGTCGGTGAAGTACGCGGGGACGGTGATGACCGCCTCGGTGACGGTCTGGCCCAGATAGGCCTCGGCGTCGCTCTTGAGCTTCTGCAGGATCATTGCGCTGATCTCCTGCGGGGTATAGGCCTTGCCGTCGATGGTGACCTTGTGATCCGTGCCCATCTCACGCTTGATGGAGGAGATGGTGCGGTCGGGATTGGTGATGGCCTGACGCTTGGCGACCTGACCGACCATACGCTCGCCGGTCTTGGAGAACGCGACGACGGACGGCGTGGTGCGGTTGCCTTCCGCGTTGGGGATAACGACGGCTTCGCCGCCTTCCATAACGGCAACGCAGCTATTGGTAGTACCTAAATCAATACCGATGACTTTAGACATAATTTTGTCCTCCTAAATCTATCTTAATTTTATTTGTTTGCGATTTTAATTGGCGACCTTGACGATCGCAAAGCGCAGGACCTTGTCGCCGAGCATGAAGCCCTGCTGCAGGACCTCGACCACGGTATTTTCGCCGCAGCTCTCGTCCTCAATGTGCATCACGGCGTTGTGCCGCTCGGGATCAAATTCCTTGCCCACGCAGTCGATCGGCGTGACACCGAGCTTGGTGAGCGCTTCTTTATATTGGTTGAAGATCATCTCAAGCCCCTTCTTGTGGGGATCGTCGTCCTCCGCGCCGAACTGGGCGAGGCCGCGCTCGAGATTGTCGTACACCGGAAGCATACCCTTGATGGTGTCGATCTTCGCGTTGGCGTAGATGCCTTCCTTTTCCTTGGCGGTGCGCTTGCGGTAGTTATCGTATTCGGCGGCGAGCCGCAGATACTGGTCATGCTCCTCGGCAAGCTGCTTGGCAAGGCCCTCCATCTTCTCCATCTGCTCGCGCGTGACGGTGAAGGTCTCGGCCTTCGCCTCCTCCTTCTTATCCTCGGGGGGAAGCTCCTTTTCCTCGGCAGCCGCGGCCTGCGGCTCCTTTTCGGGGGTCTCGGGCTGTGCGTTCTGCTTATCCTTCTTCGGCATTTCTTACTCCTTCTCTTCCTTGGGCGGAAGCTCGCTTTTCCCGAACATCCGCGTCAGACTGTCTGCAAAGTAGCTCAACCGTGCGGTCACGGTGGCGTAATCCATTCTTGTGGGACCGACCACACCGACCAGCCCGCGCATCCCGTCGCCGATGTCATAGCTGGCGACGACGACGCTCGTGTCGCGCAGTGCCTCGTTGACGTTTTCCGGCCCGATGAGGATCTTCAGCGGGGTGTCGTCCTCGGGGACCGGGAGATTTTCCTTGTTGTCCACAAAGAACGTCATCAGGTCGTGCGCTTTATCGAGGTCGCGGTACTCGGGCATCTTCAGAATCTGGCTCGCGCCGGTGGTGAACACGTCCTTTTTGGCGGTCTCCTCCAGAATTTCGGCGGCATAGCCGACCGTCGCGGAGAGCACCAGAAACAGCTCCGGCGCGATCTGATCGGAAAGCCCCATGAGCTTCGCGCTCATCTCCTCGCGGGACTGCTTGGTGAAGTGCGTGTTGAGCAGAGCGCTCAGATCGGTGAGCCGCGCGCGGTCGAACGCGAGCGGCGAGCGCTGCAGCTGGGACTTCACGCGGCTGTCGTCCGTCATCACGACGGTGATGAAGCTCGTGTCGTCCACGCCCAGCAGCTCGAAGCGCTTGACGGTCACGCCGCTTTTGCCCTCGGCGACCGCGTAGGCGGGATAATCGACGATGGAGGATACCATCTGCCCGGCCTGCGAGATCATGCTGCCCGCGGCGGACATTTTGTCCTGTAGGGTCTCATTGATCTCCTCGGCCTCCGCCGCGGAGACCTCGCGCCGCTCCATCAGCTCGTTGACATACAGCCGGTAGCCCTTGGGGGACGGCACGCGGCCGGCGGAGGTGTGCGGCTGCTCAAGGTAGCCCAGATCGGACAGCTCGGCAAGCTCATTGCGCACGGTGGCGGAGGAAACGCTCCCGCCCATCTCCTGCGCGATGGCCTTCGAGCCGACCGGCTCGGCGGAGGCAATGTAATCCTCGATCACACGCTTGAGTATCTGCTTTTTGCGTGCGCTCAGCTCCATGCCTCCGACCCTCTCTCATAGATTTAGCACTCCTTATCCTCGAGTGCTAAACGCAGTGTACCACCAGTGTATGCCAATGTCAATAGGGCGGTGTGTAAACAGTTTGTGAACTAAGATTGGATAATAAAAGGAAGAGGAAAACCGTTTCCGGTTTTCCTCTTCCTTTTTGCAATAGGATGCCTTATTCGGCTTTCGGAGCCTCCGCAGCCTTCGCGGCGGCGGCAGCCTCGGCAGCAGCCTTGGCGGCAGCGGCCTTCTTCTCGGCCATGGCCTTCTGCGCGGCCTTGAACTTCTCCTTCTCCTCGGGAGTAGGAATGGGTTCGATGGCGTTCTTCGGGCAGGCCTTGGCGCACATGGTGCAGTTGCGGCACTTGGTGTAGTCGATGACAGCCACGTTGTTCACAACATGGATGGCGTCGAACTTGCAGGTGCGCTCGCACATACCGCAGGCGATGCAGGAGTTGGCGCAGACCTTGGTGACGGCGGGACCCTTGTTCTTGTTCGCGCAGTTGACGAACACCTTCTGCTTGTAGGGGACCTCGACGATCAGCTTGCGCGGGCAGGCCTCACGGCAGGCGCCGCAGTTGGTGCACTTTTCCTTGTCGACCTCGGCAACACCCTTGTCGTTGATGTGCAGAGCGTCGAACTGGCAGGCGGCGACGCAGGAGCCGAAGCCCAGGCAGCCGAAGGAGCAGGCGGTCGGGCCGCCGGCGACCTTGAGCGCGCCCACGCAGTCGGCAATGCCGACGTACTCGAAGTTTTTCACAGCGGCATCGCCGCCGTTGCAGATGACGTGAGCGACCATCTTCTCACCGCTGGGCGCTTCCATGCCCATGATCGCGGCGATCTTGGCAGCGCCCTCCGCGCCGGCGGGCGCGCAGGCGGTGACGGGAGCCTTGCCGGCGAGGATCGCTTCCGCGCAGCCGGCGCAGCCGGGGTAGCCGCAGCCGCCGCAGTTCGCGCCGGCCAGGCACTCCTGGATCTTGGGCAGACGCTCGTCGACCTTGACCTCAAAGACCTTTGCGGCGACCGAGAGGATCAGGCCGAACACGATCGCGATCGCGCCCAGAACGAGGACAGCAAAAATGATATTTTCCATATTCCATTACCCTCCTTACACGGGCCAGACCTGCAGGCCGGAGAAGCCCATGAATGCCAGGGCGATCAGACCTGCGGTGATCAGCGCGATGGGGAAGCCTTCAAAGCACTTGGGATAGTCGGCGAACTGCACGCGCTCACGGATGGTGGAGAACAGGTAGATCGCCAGCAGGAAGCCGAGGCCGCCGGTGATGCCGTAGACCACAGATGCGATGAAGGTGTAGTCGTTCTGCACGTTCAGCAGCACCACGCCGAGCACGGCGCAGTTGGTGGTGATGAGCGGCAGATACACGCCCAGAGCCGTGTACAGAGACGGCATGGACTTCTTGAGGAACATCTCGATGAACTGCACGAGACCGGCGATGACGAGAATGAACGCCACGGTCTGCATATAGCCGAGGTCCAGCGCGATGAGCAGCTTGTTCACGCCGAAGCAGACGGCGGAGGCGATGCCCATGACGAAGGTGACCGCGAGACCCATGCCGATGGCGGTGTCGCTCTTCTTGGAGACACCGAGGAACGGGCAGATACCGAGGAACTGTGCGAAGATGAAGTTATTGGTCAGGATCGCGCCGAGGGAAATGGCAAGCAAGGACGTGATACTCATTTAGTTGCCCTCCTTTTCGTTCTTTTCCGCGGCCTTCTTCTCGCCCTTGGCGAGCGCCCACTGCATCACGGCAATGAGCGTGCCGAGGCACAGGAAGCCGCCGACGGGCAGCACGAGCATCAGAGCCGGCGTGTAGGACGCGGGCATGATCTGAATGCCCATCAGGGTGCCGGCGCCGAGCAGCTCGCGCACCGTGCACATGATGACTAGAACGACGGTGTAGCCAATGCCCTGGCAGATGCCGTCCACCGCGGAGGCGGCGACGGAGTTCTTGCTGGCGAAGGCCTCGGCACGGCCGAGCACGATGCAGTTGACGACGATCAGCGGAATGAACACGCCGAGGCTCTTGGCGATGTCGGGGAAGAACGCCTGCAGGCACAGGTCAACGATGGTGACGAAGCCCGCGATGACGACGATGTAGCACGCGATACGCACTTCATTGGGGATGATCTTGCGCAGGAGCGAAATAAAGATGTTGGAGAGCGTCAGGATAATGAGGACGGAAATGCCCATGCCGACGCCGTTGGAGATGCTGGTGGTGATGGCCATGGTGGAGCACATACCGAGGACCTGCACCAGAACGGGGTTTTGATAGATAAGACCGTCTTTGAGCTGTTTCTTAAAATTCATTGATCTCGTCCCCCTTTCTTAAGCCATGGCTTCCGCGGCGGCCAAAGCGGCATTCGCGCCCTTGGTGATGCCCTTGGTGGTCACGGTCGCGCCGGAAACGGCGTCGATGTTGGTCTTGACGACGAGCGAGCCCGCGCCGGACTTGCCAACGAACTGATCGAGCGCGCCGGTGCCGGCGGTGGTCGCCTCATTGGCGATGACCTTGGTGCCGATGCCGCTCGTTTCGGCGGCGTCGACCACGGAGATGCCCGTGATGGCCAGGTCGGCGTCCACGCCGACGATCATTTCGATGTCGCCCTGCGAGCCGCCGGCGACGATCTTGAACGCATAGCCGGCGTCCTCGCCGTTCACGACGACGCGGTAGGCCTCGGTGAGCTTGCCGCTCTGCGTCTTGGCGGCGTCGATAGCGGCCTGCGGGATCTCCTCGATGGGCGGGAACTCGCAGTCGGGCGAGCTGACGACCGCCGCGAGAGCGACCTCGGTGTTCGCCTTGTTGATGGCTGCGATCTTGTCCTCGGTGAGCGCGTTGGTCGCGCCGAGCAGCGCCGCGACGACCAGAGAAATGGCGGTCAGCGTGCCGGCGACCTTGAGAATGAATTTACCTTCGATCTTCATTATTTTGCCGCCTCCTTCTTGGCTTTCTTGTCAACGCCGAAGCGGGTGGGCTTGGTGTATTTGTCGATGATCCAGGTGCAGCAGTTCATGATCAGGATGGAGTAGCACACGCCCTCGGGATAGGAGCCGAAGTAGCGGATGAACACCGTGATCAGGCCGCAGCCGAGACCGAAGATGAGCTGGCCCTTCTTGGTGACAGGGGAGGTCACATAGTCGGTCGCCATGAAGAAGGCGCCGAGGAACAGACCGCCGCCGAGCACGTTGTAGAGCATGAAGGTCATGGGGTCGTTGCCGCGCGGGAACAGGAAGGTGACGACCGCGACGGTGGCAATGTAGGCGACCGGAGTCTGCCAGGAGATGACCTTGCGGACGATGAGGTAAACGCCGCCGATGAGCAGCATCAGCGCGGAGACCTCACCGGCAGAGCCGCTGATGAAGCCGATGGCCATATCCTTGATGGGATAGGCGGCGGTCAGCGCCTCCATGTCGCCGGCCTTGAGCAGAGCCATCGGGGTCGCGCCGGTGGCGGCGTCGACCTTGCTCCAGCTGGTCATGGCGGAGGCGTAGCACGCGACGAGCGCGGCACGCGCGGCGAGCGCGGGGTTGAGGAAGTTCTTGCCCAGACCGCCGTAGAGCTGCTTGACGACGAAGATGGCGAAGAAGTTGCCGACCACGAGCATCCACACGGGAAGCTCCGGCGGGCAGACCATGCTCAGCAGCAGGCCCGTGACGGCGGCGGACAGGTCGCCGATCATCTGGGGCTTGTGCAGCAGCTTGCGGTAGAGCCACTCAAAGAAGATGGCGGAGGCGACGGAAACGACCGCGGAGATCGCCACGCGGACGCCGAATTGCCACACGCCGAAGAGCAGGGCGGGCATCAGGGCGATGATGACGTCGAGCATCAGCCCGCGCGTGTCCTCGCCGTTGCGGATGTGGGGGTTGGAGGAAGCTCTGAGCTTCAGATTCTTATAATCAGTCATTTCTCTTATGCCTCCTTCTTCGCAGCCTCGGCAGCCTTGGCGGCCTCGGCGGCGGCTTTTCTCTTGGCGGCAGCGTCCTTGACCTTCTGCTTGCCGGTCTTGAAGGTCTGCGTCAGGTGCAGACGGCCCGGGCAGATGTAGGCGCAGGCGCCGCATTCCATGCAGTCCATGATGTTGGCGGCCTCCAGCTCCTCGATCATGCCCTTCTGCTCATACATATACATATAGAGGGGCTCGAGATGCACGGGGCAGGCCTCCACGCAGCGGCCGCAGCGGATGCAGGTGGGGTTCTCAACGGTCTTGTCCTCGTCGGCGGCGAAGGCGAGCATCGCGCCGGTGCCCTTGGCGACGGGAATATCGCAGGTGTACTGCGCCATACCCATCATCGGGCCGCCCGCGATGATCTTGAAGGTCTCGTCCTTCAGACCGCCGCAGTAATCAAACAGGCAGGAAACGGGGGTGCCGATGGGGCACTCGACGTTCTTCGGCTCGATCACGCCGGAGCCGGACACGGTGACGACCTTGCTCACAACGGGCATACCGGTCGTGATGGCGCGGAAGATGGCGATGGTCGTGTTGATGTTGAACACGGCGCAGCCGATGGCGCTGGGCAGGCCGCCGGGGGGCACCTGCTTGCCGGTGATGGCCTGGCAGAGCTGCTTTTCACCGCCCTGCGGGTAACGGCAGTGCAGAGGCACGACGATGACGGGCGCCTTGGTCTCCGCAATGACCCTGTTGAGCGCGTCGATGCCGTTCTTCTTGTTGTCCTCCACGCCGATGATGGCTTTATCCACGCCGAACATCTTGACGAGATAGCTCGCGCCGCCGATGATCTCCTCGGTGCGCTCGAGCATCGCGCGATGGTCGCCGGTGATGTAGGGCTCGCACTCCGCGCCGTTGATGATCACGGTCGTGACCTGGCCGATGCCGCCGGAGATCTTGACGTGGGTCGGGAACGTCGCGCCGCCCATACCGACGATACCGGCGTTCTTGACGATCTCGATCATCTCCTCCGTGGTCAGAGCGTTCGGGTCGGCCGGAGCCTTGACCTCTTCGCTGACGGTGTTCTGATAATCGTTCTCGATCACGACGGAGGTCATGTTGCCGCCCATGGAATACGGGCGCGGCTCGATCGCGACCACCTTGCCGGAAACGCTGGCATGGATGGGAGCGCCGAGACCCTTGAACTCGCCGATCTTCTGACCGACCTTCACATAGTCACCGACAGACACGATGGGGGTACACGGTGCACCGAAGTGCATCGACATGGGAATGACCACCTGAGCGGGCGGGGGAGAGAGCTGCTCGATGGCCTTCTCATTCGTTGCGGCCTTCATGTCGTTGGGATGAACGCCGCCAAAGAAAGCTTGTGCCATTGTCTTCACCTCATCTTTTACTGCTTGGAGCAATGCGCACACTACTCCATAATCGTTGAGATTATACATCAACTGCAAAGCGTTGTCCAGTCATAACTTTTTGCCAAAACGCATATTTTCCGGCAGTTTATCGAAATTTGTTGAATTTTTACGCTTCCTGTATGCGAAGCGGCTTCCGATTTTGCCTCTTCCGCCGAACCATGCTATGTCCCCGCGCCGCCGGCTATGCCCGCTTGACGCGCCGGAGAGCGGGTGCTATACTTTTTCTACAAAGGATAAGGAGGACCGTATCATGCCCATCCGTCAGCTCGACCGCGCTGCGATCAGGCGCGAGGCCAGAGAACTGATCCGCACGGCGAGGGTCTCGCCCATCAAATTCACGCTGCTGTTTCTTGCCGTTTCGCTTGCCCTGAGCCTGCTCGACACGGCGCTCACGAGCCTGACCGGCCGCATCGTCGGCGTGGCCTTTGTGTCCGTTTCCTTCGTCAGCATCCTCGTCGGCCTCATTACGCAGGTGCTCGACGCGGGCTATAAGTGCTACTGTCTCGGCGTCCACCGCCGCGAGGAGATGCCCTACGAGAGCCTGTTCGACGGCTTCACCTTTGCCGGCAAGGTCATCGCCCTGTACATCGTCGAGGGATTTTTCGTCGCCCTGTGGTCGATGCTTTTCGTGATCCCCGGAATCATTGCGGTCTACCGCTACTCCTTCGCCATCTGGAACCTCTGCCAGGATCCGGAGCTTGGCGTGATGGAGGCGCTTAACCGCAGCAAGCGGCAGACGATCGGCTACAAGGGCCAGCTGTTCGGTCTGCATCTGAGCTTCATCGGCTGGTACCTCATCGTTTTTGTGATCGTCGGCGTTTACGAGGGCGTTATCCTCGCGCTCATGCCGGACAGCTTCCTCGGCATCATGCTCGGCTCGCTGATCCTCACGGTGCTCACCGGAGTCGTGGACATTTACCTCACGCCCTACTTCGCCCTCTCGGAATGCGGGTTCTACCTGCGCGCCACCGCGCCGGAGGAGCCGCCGCGGCAGGATCGCAGCAGCTACACGCCGGAGTTCTAAAAAATCATTTACAAGCTGTATAAAACCTGCTATACTCTACGAGCTGTAATTGCAATCTGTAGAAATGAGGAAGAAAAACGCGCATGAACGCTGATTTTTCGCGCACCCTGGCCCTGCTGCGGCAGGAGAAAGAGATCTCCCAGCGCAAGGCGGCTGCCGACCTCGGCATCTCGCAGGCGCTTTTGAGCCACTATGAAAACGGCGTCCGCGAGCCGGGCCTCGCCTTTGTGAAGAAGGCGTGCGACTACTATCATGTCTCCGCGGACTATCTGCTCGGCCGCACGCTCGACCGCGACGGCGGCATGATCGACTCCGACGAGCTGTACGACTCGAGCGACGAGAAGGGCACCCTGCGCGGCAGCATCGCCGCTACGCTGCAAAAGAAGCTGCTGGTGAACACCGTCAACCTGCTCTTCGAGCTGCTCGGCAAGACGAATTGCCGTGAGGCCGTCACCGCGGCGGGACAGTATCTCGGCGCGGCAATCTATCCGCTCTACCGTGCGCTGCACCGCGCCGCGGGCGGGAAGGACGCCTTCTTCGCGCTCGACGCGGCGGCCTTCTCCGCCGGCGCAAGCGACGCCGCGATGCTGCAAAGCCGCGCGCTCTACCGCCTTGCGCTCGAGCGGCACGCCGCTGGGGACGGCGCGTTTCCCGCGATGGACGCCGAGACGCTGACCGGCAGCTACCCCGGCCTCGCGCAGAGCATGACGCAGGTGCTGCACGCCGCCGACGAGCAGGCTAATAAATGGATCGCGCAGATGCCATCTTCCCATTAACACCATGCAGGAGCAACCGCTATGAACGAAAAAAACATCCGCAACTTCAGCATCATCGCGCATATCGACCATGGCAAGTCCACGCTGGCGGACCGCCTGCTGGAAAAGTGCAACGCCGTCTCCGCGCGTGAGATGGAGGATCAGATCCTCGACAATATGGACCTCGAGCGCGAGCGCGGCATCACCATCAAGGCCCGCGCCGTCACCTTTGACTACACCGCGCAGGACGGGCAGGTCTACACGCTCAACCTCATCGACACCCCGGGTCATGTGGACTTCAACTACGAGGTCTCGCGCTCTCTCGCCGCCTGCGAGGGCGCGCTGCTCATCGTGGACGCCTCACAGGGCATCGAGGCCCAGACGCTCGCGAACACCTATCTTGCGATGGAGCACGATTTGGAGATCCGCCCCGTCATCAACAAGATCGACCTGCCTGCCGCCGATCCCAAGCGTGTGAAGGAGGAGATCGAGAATATCCTTGCCATCCCCGCCGAGGACGCGCCGGAGATCTCCGCCAAGCTCGGCATCAACATCGACGCGGTGCTTGAGGACATCGTCCACAACCTCCCCGCACCCAAGGGCGACCCGAACGCCCCGCTCAAGGCGCTGATCTTCGACAGCTATTACGACGCCTACCGCGGCGTGATCGTCTATATGCGCCTCAAGGACGGCACCATCAGGCCCGGCATGGAGATCAAAATGATGGCGACCGGCGCGACCTTCAAGGTGCTCGAATGCGGTCTGATGCGCCCGCTGGGGCTTGAGCCGGCGAAGCAGCTCGAGGCCGGTCAGGTCGGCTACTTCACCGCCAGCATCAAGGACGTCCACGAAACGCAGATCGGCGACACCGTGACCGGCGCGGAGAACCCCGCGAGCGAGCCGCTGCCCGGCTACCGCAAGGTGCGCTCGATGGTCTACTGCGGCATCTACACCGAGGACGGCAGCAAGTACCCCGACCTGCGCGACGCGCTGGAAAAGCTCCAGCTCAACGACGCCAGCCTGACCTTCGAGCCGGAAAGCTCCGTCGCCCTCGGCTTCGGCTTCCGCTGCGGCTTCCTCGGAATGCTGCACATGGAGGTCATTCAGGAGCGGCTTGAGCGCGAATTTGACCTCGACCTCGTCACCACGCTGCCGAGCGTTATTTACGAGGTCTACAAGACCGACGGCACGATGGTGCGCGTGGACAATCCGCACAACTACCCCGACCCGAGCGTCATCGAGCACGCGGAGGAGCCCTACGTCAAGGTCACCATCGTCACGCCGCCCGACTACGTCGGCAACATTATGCCGATGTGTCAGGAGCGCCGCGGCGAGTTCAAGGATATGCAGTATCTTGATACCTACCTCGTCGAGCTGCACTACGAAATGCCGCTCAACGAGATCATCTACGATTTCTTCGATGCGCTCAAGGCCAACACCAAGGGCTACGCCTCGCTTGACTACGAGCTTTCCGGCTACCGCCGCAGCGAGCTGGTGAAGGTCGATATGCTGCTCAACGGCGACCAGGTGGACGCGCTGAGCTTCATCGCACATAAGGATAAGGCGTATCCCCGTGCGCGCCGCCTGTGCGAAAAGCTCAAGGATAACATTCCCCGCCAGCTTTTCGAGGTGCCGGTGCAGGCCGCCATCGGCGGACGCGTCATCGCGCGCGAGACGGTCAAGGCCATGCGCAAGGACGTGCTCGCCAAGTGCTACGGCGGCGACATCACGCGCAAAAAGAAGCTGCTCGAGAAGCAGAAGGAGGGCAAAAAGAAGATGCGGAACCTCGGCACGGTGCAGGTGCCGACGGAGGCGTTCCTTGCCGTCCTCAAGCTGGACGAGTGATTTTTGCCCTCCTGCGAGCGCAAGCGAGCCGCCGCGGCAGCGGCGTGCGTTGAATGACGGCGGCGGAGCCGCCGAAAGGGCGCAGCCCTTTCGAGCAAAAAGAAGATGCGCAGCCTTGGCACGGTGCAGGTGCCGACGGAGGCGTTCCTTGCCGTCCTCAAGCTGGACGAGTGATTTTTCGGATTGGAGGCTTTTTCATGCTTTTGGATCATTATGTCAGCGCCATGCCCTGCTGGAAGGGCCGCGTAGACAGCGACAGCGATTACGACGCCTTCCGATGGCACCAGTGGGTGCAGCCGCTCGATCTCAACGACGGCGGCGCGCCGTTCGACGGGGCGCTCGGCTTTGCCTTTGTCGGCTTTTGCAGCGACAAGGGCGTGGCGCGCAACAAGGGCCGCACCGGCACGGCGCTCGCGCCGGACTTCGTGCGCGGTCAGATGTCGAACCTCCCCTGCACCTTTTCGCAGGAGGTCAAGCTCTTCGACGCGGGCGATATCGTCTGCGACGAGATCTCTCTTGAGGAGGGCCAGCGTGAGCTGGGCCTCGCGGTCGAGGAGATATTGCGCCGCAAGCTCTTCCCCATCGTGCTCGGCGGCGGTCACGAGACGACCTTCGGCCACTTTCAGGGCCAGCACAATTACCTCAAGGACAAGGGCCGCACGCCGGAGCTCGGCATCGTGAACTTCGACGCGCACTTTGACCTGCGCCCCTACGACATGGGCAATTCCTCCGGCACGATGTTCCGCCAGATGGCGGACGTGTGCAGGGCCGAGGGCACGCCGTACCACTACTTCCCCATCGGCATCCAGCAGCACAGCAACACCGTGAGCCTGTTCAAAAAGGCGCGGGAGCTGGGCGTGGACTATGTGCTCGCCAAGGAGATCCAGGGCAGCAACATGGAGTCCATTTTGGAGCGCATGGACACCTTCCTCTACCGCTGCCGCGACGCCTACATCACCGTTTGCACGGACGTGTTCTCCTCGGCCTTCGCGCCCGGCGTCAGCGCGCCGCAGTCGCTGGGACTCGATCCCGAGGTCGTGCTGCCGCTGCTCAAGCACGTTCTGCGCACGCGCAAGGTCCGTGGCTTCGACATCTGCGAGATATCCCCTCGTTTCGATCAGGACAACACCACCGCCAACCTCGGCGCGGTCATCATCTTTGCGGTCATCAACACGCTCTGCCGCATGAACGGTCTGGAATACGCCGCCGAATAAGCGGCGGATGCGATGAAATAAGAGACGAAAGCACGCGCTTTCGTCTCTTTTCTTATGCCGTTATCCGAAGAACAGCGGACCCTCGCCGCCATCGATGTAGCGGTCGCTGCGCGAGCCGACACGCACGAGCTTCAGCGACACGGCGAACAGCGCAAGGACAAAGACAAGGAACATCCATTCGCAGTTAGGGTCCTCCATCGTGGCGATGAAATCATAGGCGCCGTGCAGCAGCGCGGGCATCAGAACCGCCATCGTGCGGCAGCGCTTGGCCTTCACGAAGTCGCCGTCGTTGTCATAGCGCTTGGCGCGGCCGTAGTAGACGCCCATGAACACGCCGAAGCAGGCGTGGCCGGGGACTGCGGTCACGGCGCGCACGAGCGCGGTGCTCAGGCCGTACATGGCGACGTAGCCGAGATTCTCCCACAGGGCGAAGCCGAGCGAGACAAACACGGCGTACACCACGCCGTCGAACTGGCAGTTGAAGGCGTCCGAGCGCCATGTCCGGCGGCGGAGCAGGATATACTTCGCGCCCTCCTCGGAAAAGGCGACGATGACAAAGTACATGATGACGTTGTAGGGCAGGGAGTTTTCCGCATAGACGCTCCCAAGCAGGGCTGAGCCAAGCTCCTCGAGCACCATCGCGATGACCGTGGCGAACACGCCGCGCAGGATCAGCGAGAGCAGAAGCCCTGACGGCTCCGGCTCCAGACGGTCGGCGTGATAGACCCTGATGAGCAGAAAGACCGCCGGCACGACCGCTGCGGCGATCAGAATGGGATTCATGTAAAGAAGAAACATACGGCACCTCTTGAGCATTGATCTGCAAGCATGATACGCTGTTTTTCGCCGTTTGGCAACGCCCGCGCGAAAAATTTTCAGCGCGGCTTGCCGCGCCGCGGCAAAGCGGATATAATGGGAGCAAGATTTTCCCGACCAAAGGAGGCCGACTATGCCGCAGCTTTTGTTTGTGGATGCCTGTGTGCGGGGCGCGGAGTCCCGCTCCCGTATGCTCGCCGAACGCTTTTTATCGTCCTACGCTGCTGCGAATCCGGACGCAGCGATCCTTCACCGCAATCTCATGCGCGACCGTCTCGAGCCGCAGTACCCCGAGGTGCTGGCCCGCCGCGACGCGCTCGCCGCAGCGGGGAAGCTCGACGATCCGCTGTTCGCCGACGCATGGCAGTTTGCCCGCGCGGACCGCATCGTGCTCGCTGCGCCGTTCTGGGAATTATCCTTCCCCGCCATTCTGAAAATTTACCTTGAGCGCGTTTCCATGCGCGACATCACCTTCGGCTACGAGGAAAGCGGGCTTGTCGGCCGCTGCCGCGCGGAAAAGCTGCTGCTCGTCACCACGCGCGGCGGGGATTACTCCCTGCCGGAAACGGAATGGATGGAGATGGGCGCGCGCCAGCTCAAGGCGCTGTGCGCCATGTTCGGCATCCCGAAATTTGAGCTGCTCTGTGCCGAGGGGCTGGACGACGAGCGCGTGGACGCGCAAGCGCGGATGGACGAGGCCCTTGCCCGCGCCGATGCGCTGGGAAAGACCTTTTGACGCGAAAGAGGAGAAGGCTGCGGCCTTCTCCTCTCCCCTATTACAGCTCCAGCGAAAGCTGCTCGCGCTCAAGCCCGCTCGGGTCGATGCCGAACTCGCTCGGCAGAAAGCGCGGGCAGACGTTTTCCGATGTGCAGATGACCGACGCGGCCAGCCGCGTGCCGATCTCGCAGGCCTCCGCCATTGTCTTGCCGTAGGTCAGGCCGATGGTCACGCCCGCGAAGAAGGCGTCGCCCGCGCCGGTGGTGTCCTTCACGTCCACCTTCTTGGCGGGGCACCAGCCCTCCTCACCGTCGTTCGTGGCATACACCGCGCCCTGCGCGCCCATCGTCACCACCATGCGCGGGATCTGCGCGCTGCGGATGCGCGCGGCGAGGAGCTTCTGCATCTCCTCCGGCGTCTTGTCGTCGTAATCCTCGGAGAAAAGGATGCCAGCCTCCTGCTGGTTGCAGACGAAGCAGTGCGTTGAGCGGAAGAAGTCGCGCCGCTCCACCGCGATGCTCATGTTCGACACCACCGCGTACACCGGCTTGTGATATTTCTCGGCAAGGGCAAAGACCTTCTTCACGATCTCCTTATCCATGTCGATCTCAAAGGCGATGCTGTCGGCGCGGGAAACGATCTCGTCGCCCTGCTCCTCTAAAATGCTCAGGATCGGACGGAGGTCGGGCCGCTTGGAGATGGCCGCCACCACGTCGCCGCCGTTGTCGAAGATGGCGAGCCAGGTGCCCATGCCGTCCTTCGTTACGCGGATGTAGTCCGTGTTGACCTTATGCGCCTTGAGCTTGCGCACCACATCCGCGCCCGCGCCGGTGTCGTCCACCAGACCGATGAAGGTCGGCTGCAGCTCGACGTTGGCAATGTCCTCCACAATGTTGCGGCTCACGCCGCCGTGCATCTGCTCCACCCGACCGGCGTTGCGCCCGCCGGGAATGTAAACGTCCGAGGGATAGCCCTTGATGTCCACAAAGACCGCGCCCAAAACGACAATACCCATTTCTCTTCTCTCCGTTTCGTTGGTTTCTGTTTCCATGATAACATACTTTCCGCGGACTGCAAGCCCCTATCCTTTTTCCACGCGTGCGGCGCGGCGATACTCCGTCGGCAGCGCGCCGTAGGCTTTGCGGAATTCGGCGGAGAATTTGCTCGCGCTCTCGTAGCCGATGGCAGCGGCGATCTCCGCCATGCTCGCGTCCGTTTCGCGCAGCAGCTCTGCCGCGCGCTCCATGCGGTGCTCGCGGATGTGCGCGGCGATGGACTGCCCGTAAACGGTCTTGAAGACCTCCTTCATCGTGGAGGGGTTCATCAGGAAGCGGCGCGAGAGCTCGTCGATGGTGATGCGGCTGGAGAGGTCTGCGGTCAGCGCCTCGTGGACGCGGCGGATGGTCTCAAGCTGCTCGGCGCTGCACCCGTGCGCGCCCTCGAGCGCGTGCGCGTCGAGCGGCGGCAGGTGCGGGGCGGAGGCGACGTCCTCGCCCTCCTCGGGGCAGGCGATCTCCACGGTGCGCTCGATCATGCGGTGCAGCAGCTGCGCCTGTTCGCTCTCCGCAGCCTTGTAGTAGACCTCCTTGCCGTCGCGGCGGCTGACGATCAGTCCGCTCTCACGCAGCTGGCGCAGGTGATGCGAGAGCGCGGGCGGGCTCATGCCCATCATGGCCGCGAGGTTGACCACGCACTCCTCGCAGTGGCACAAAAGCCAGAAGAGCCGCACGCGGTTTGCGTCGGAGAGCTGGCGAAAGACCAGCGCGACGGTTTGAAAATACTCGGTCCTGCGGAGGTACTCCTCCAATTCATGCAGATGCGAGGCGTCCTCGTGCTGATGGGGAAGCTCAAACGGTTGCATATTTCCGCTCCTTTTCCGGTAGTCCCTGTGTGCCGAATCTCCCGTTTGGCAGGACTTTTCGCCCGTTCGGCAGAGAACGCGGCGAAGTCCTTGACTTTTTCGGGTATCTTCAGTATAGTACAGCCATAAGAATTAAACAAGTGCTTAATTGTTTAAGCGACAAAAAAGAAAGGGGCATTTTAGGATGAAAAAGACCTATCCGATCGAAGTGGACTGCGCCAACTGCGCGAACCTGATGGAGGATGCCGCGAAGAAGACCGAGGGCGTCGCGGATGCGGTGGTCAACTTCATGACGCAGAAGATGACGGTGGAATTTGCCGACGGTCAGGACCCCAAGACCGTGATGAAGGCCGTTTTGAAGAACTGCAAAAAGGTCGAGGACGACTGCGAGATCTACCTGTAAATCACACCGCCCCGGGGACAGACCTCGGGGCGGACTTCTACGGAGGGCTTTCCCATGACGAAGAAACAGAAAAAGATGCTCTATCGCATCCTGGCCGCGGCGGTGCTGTTCCTCGCGGCGAAATTGATTCCCCTGCCGGCGCCCGTCTCCGCCGCGCTCTATTTCGCGGCCTACCTGACGGTCGGCTGCGACATCCTGCGCAAGGCGTGGAAGGGCATCTGCAACCGGCAGGTGTTCGACGAAAATTTCCTCATGGCGGTTGCGACCGTCGGTGCCATCGCGCTGGCACTCTATGAAAGGAGCGGCGACTATTCCGAGGCGGTCGCCGTTATGCTCTTTTATCAGATCGGCGAGCTGTTCCAGAGCTACGCGGTCGGAAAGTCCCGCCGCAGCATCACCGCGCTCATGGACATCCGCCCCGACTACGCGAACATCGAGCGCGACGGTAAGCTCGAGCAGGTCGACCCCGACGACGTCGCCGTCGGCACGGTCATCACCGTCCAGCCGGGCGAAAAGGTGCCCATCGACGGCGTGGTCGAGGACGGCGTCTCCACGCTCAACACCGCCGCGCTGACCGGCGAGAGCCTGCCGCGCGATGTGAGCGCGGGCGACGAGATCATCAGCGGCTGCATCAACATGACGGGCGTTCTGAAAGTCCACACAACGAAGGCGTTCGGCGAATCCACGGTTTCCAAAATTCTGGAGCTGATGGAAAATTCCAGCAGCCACAAGTCCCGCTCCGAGAGCTTCATTTCCCGCTTTGCTAAGGTCTACACTCCCGCCGTGTGCTACAGCGCGCTCGCGCTCGCCATTCTGCCGCCGCTGGCGCTGACCGTCTCCGGCGCGGACGCGGACTGGGGCACCTGGGTCTACCGTGCGCTGACCTTCCTCGTCATCTCCTGCCCCTGCGCGCTCGTCATCAGTATCCCGCTCAGCTTCTTCGCCGGCCTCGGCGGCGCGGGCAAGGAGGGCGTGCTCATCAAGGGATCCAACTACCTCGAGGCCCTCTCCCAGACGAAGACCGTCGTGTTCGACAAGACCGGCACGCTCACGCAGGGTGTGTTTGAGGTCAGCGCCGTGCATCACAGCCCGATGGCGCAGGAAAAGCTGCTCGAATACGCGGCGCTTGCCGAGTGCGCGTCCTCGCACCCCATCAGCAAGAGCTTGCAGAAGGCTGCCGGCGGTGCGTTGGACCGCTCCCGCGTCACGGACATTCAGGAGCACAGCGGCCGCGGCGTGACCGCGGTGGTGGACGGCGTGACCGTCGCCGCCGGAAACGGTAAGCTCATGGAGGAGCTGGGCGTCGCGTGGCACGAGTGCCACAGCGTCGGCACCATCGTCCATATCGCGGTGAACGGCGAGTATGCGGGCCACATCGTCATCTCCGATGTGGAAAAGCCCCATTCCCGCGACGCCATCGCCGCGCTCAAGGCGGCGGGCGTCACCAAGACCGTCATGCTCACCGGCGACATTCAGAAGGTCGCGGACTATGTGGCGCGTGACCTCGGGGTGGATGAGGTCCGCGCGGAGCTGCTGCCCGCCGATAAGGTCGCGCGGGTCGAGGAACTGCTCAAGGCCGAGCCGGAGGGCGCGAAGCTCGCCTTCGTCGGCGACGGCATCAACGACGCGCCCGTGCTCTCCCGCGCGGACATCGGCATCGCCATGGGCGCGATGGGCAGCGACGCGGCTATCGAGGCCGCCGACGTGGTGCTGATGGACGACGATCCGATGAAGATCGCCAAGGCCATCAAGATCTCCCGCAAGTGCATCCGCATCGTGCATGAGAACATCGTCTTTTCCCTCGGCGTGAAGCTGCTGTGCCTGCTGCTCGTCGCCCTCGGCTTCGCCAATATGTGGATGGGCATTTTCGCCGACGTCGGCGTGATGGTCCTTGCGGTGCTCAACGCCATCCGCGCCCTGCGCGTGCACGATCTGTGAAAAACAGTCCCCAAATAAAAATCAAACGCTCCGACCTTCGTCGGAGCGTTTGATTTTTACACTTCATTTCGCCCGCGCGTGACGCATGGCGCGGAACAGCAGCGCGGCGACAAAGCCGGTCAGCGCGCCGGTGAACACCGACACGAGCAGCAGAAACGGCAGGTAAGCGAGCGGCGCGGCCGAGCCGAGCGTGAGCATCGCGGCGGCGACCTGTCCGCAGTTGTGCGCCGCCGCGCCGCCGACGGACACGCCGTAGACCGAAAGCCGCGGCAGAGCGTGCAGCGCGATCATCACCAGCATGGCGGCAAGTCCCCCGAGCAGAGAGAAAAGGAGCGACGAGGCATTGCCCGCAAAGAGCGAGCCGAGCAGACAGCGCACCACGAGGATGGCGAGCGCGCTCGACGCGCCGAGGGCATAGAGCGCGTAGACCGTCACGATGTTCGCGAGCCCGAGCTTTACGCCGGGCAGCGGCAGCAGCGGAGGGAAAAAGGCTTCCAGATAGGAGAGCGCGAGCGCCAGCGCGGCAAGCACGGCGCAGGTCGTGATAGCTTTCGTTGAGAACCTCATGCCGCCCCTCCTAACCCGTCACGAGGTCGTAGCCGTCGGCGGCGCCGACCAGCTCCACCACGATGCGCGCGGGCAGGCACACGATGCTCTGCCCCGCGCGGGAGATCGCGCCGGAGTGGACGCAGTCCTGCCCCGGGCAGTCGCTCTGCGTGACCGACACCGCGCCGCCCGCCGCCGTGACCGTCAGCGTGTAGCCGTTGTTCGCATAGGTATGCGTGCCGAACTGCGCGAGCGGGAGCCGGTCGAGCTCCTGTCCGTCGGCGGAGACCACGACCGTCAGCGCACCGCTCTGCGGCGCGCGGGCGGCGAGAAACGGCCTGACCGCCAGCGCCGCGGCGAGCGCCAGCACGACGAGCACCACGAGCGCGTCATAGCGGTTGGGGCGCAGCTCAGGCGATGATGGCTTCGTAGACATAGGTTCCCTCCTCGCTCGGCTCAAAGCGTTCCGCCAGTCCCGCAGTATAGCGCACATGGCCGTCATCGGTCACAAGGATCAGCTCGATGCGCAGATTTTTCTCTGCCGCGAGCGTATCACGCAGTGCAAGGCTTCCCGCCTCGCCGAGCACGAAGCAGGCGGTGGAGAGCGCGTCGGCCCACGCGCCGTCGCCGCACACGACCGTCACGCTTACCAGCCCGCTCTCGGCAGGCTTCCCGGTCTTGGGGTCGATGATGTGGTGGTAGCGCACGCCGTTTTCCTCAAAGCCGCGCTCATAGATGCCGGAGGTCACCACGAAGGTGTCCGCCGCCGTCAGCACGCCGAGAAATTCCGACGGGTCGGCAGGGTCCTTGACCGCGACGCGCCAGTCGCTGCCGTCCGGCTTCGCGCCGAGCAGCCCGACGTCGCCGCCGAGGTCGATGACCGCGCTCGTTACGTTGAGCTCCGCGAGGACGGTGCGTACCGCATCGCCCGCATAGCCCTTGGCGATGCCGCCGAGGTCGAGCTGCGCACCGTCCGAGAGGGCGATCGTATTGCCGTCCACCGACAGCTTTTCCAAACCGACGTGCGCGAGCAGCGCGGACAGCTCCTCGTCCGACGGCACGCGCGGCGCATCGCCGGTGAAGTCCCATGCGTCCATCACGGGCGCGACGGTAGGATCGAACGCCCCGCCCGAAAGCTCGCCGATGGTCCGCGCGATGTCCGTGAGTTGGGCAAGCTCCGCGTCCTCGACCGTGCCGTCGCGGTTGAGCGCGCTCACCGCGCTTGCCTTGTCGTGGCGGTCGAGCTTCGCGTCGAGCGTGCGCAGCGTTTCCTCCGCCGCGTCGAGTGCGGCGGAGGCGTTTTCGCCGTAGGCGGTCAGATTCATCACCGTGTCCATCGTGTAGACCGTGCGCGTTTCGCCCGCTTCCTGCTGCGTTCTCCCGCCGCAGGCGGTAAGGGACAGCGCGAGCGCCACAGTCAGAACGGCTGTCAACATACGTTTTGTCATAGCTTCCTCCGAAATAATGAAGCGTTCGTTAGTGTGCCCGCAGCACGCGTCCCCGTGTCTCGCCGGTAAACTGCCCGTCCATGATCTCCGGTACGCCCGCGATGAACACGGCGTCCATGCCTGCGGCGAGCTGCCGCGGGGCGGTATAGGTGCCGTTCTCCCGGATATTTTCCGGCGAGAACAGGCACAGGTCGGCGTCCGCGCCGACGGCGATGCGTCCCTTGCGGGAAAGACCGAGCCGGTCGGCAGACTGCATCGTGAGCTTGTGCACGGCCTGCGGCAGCGTGAGGATGCCGCGCTCGCGGACATAGTGCGCGAGAAAGCGCGCCGCGCTGCCGTACACGCGCGGGTGGCACAGCCCCTCGACGGGATAGGTCGCGTCGGAAATGGGCACGGAGAACGGCGCGCGCAGGATGGCCTCGATGTCCTCCTCCGCGGCGATGAAGTCGATCATGCCAGCCTCGCAGCGCTCGGCGGCGAGCAGGTCGAAGAGTGCGTCATAGGGGTCCTTGCCGAGCGTGTCCGCGATCTCCGCGAGAGATTTGCCCTCGAACGGCTTATACTCCTCCGTGTGCAGCGAGATCGGAACGACGTTCTCAAAGCCGACGAGGTGCGTGATGTTTTCAAAGTCGCTGCCCGTCTCCATGCGTCCGCGCATGGCGGCGCGGGAGCCCGGATCGCGCAGCGCGGCGGTCAGCGCATCCAGCCCGCCCTTTTGAAATTCCGGCGGCAGAACGTGAATGAGCTGGGTCGAGCCGGCGGAATAGGGATACACGTCGCAGGCGACGTCCAGCCCCTCCGCGCGGGCGTTTTCAAGAAGCCGGAGCATCTCCGGCACGGCGCGGCCCCAATTCCTCCGCCCGATGCCCTTGAGGTGCGAGATCTCCACGGGGCAGCGCAGCTCCCGGGCGACGGTCAGCATCTCGCGCAGCGCGTCCACCACGCCGTCGCCCTCCTGCCGCATATGAACGGTGACGGGCAGCCTCCCACCGCGCAGCGGCTCAAGCGCGCGGATCAGCCCCTCGGTCGAGTAAAAGCACTCGGGCGCGTAGCCGAGACCGAGGGATACGCCGACCGCGCCGTCGGCGAGTGAGCGCTCCACAAGGCGGTGCAGCTCCCTGTACTGCCCGTCCGTCAGCGGGGCGTCGTCAAAGCCCGCGACGAGGGCGCGAAGCGTCCCCATGCCCGCGAGCATGGCGTTGTTCACGATTTGCGGCGTCCGCTCTGCTGCGGCGAAATAGTCCGCAAGGGACGCGAAGCACAGCTCGTCCCCGAACGCGCCGGTGATGGGCGCGAGATATGAGCGCACGGCGGGAGCGTGCGCCCCCGCGAGCGGCGCGAGCGACATTCCGCAGTTGCCGCCGACGAGCGTGGTCAGACCCTGCGCCAGCTCGGCACGTCCAAAATTGGGGCGGAACAGCGCCGCGTCGGTGTGGCGGTGAATATCCAGAAAGCCGGGCGTCAGCGTGCGGCCCCGCGCGTCAAGAACGTGCGCGGCATCGGCGTCGGTCAGACGACCGACCGCGGCAATGGTTCCGTCCTTGATGCCGACGTCGGCGGGAAAAGCGTCCGCGCCGGTGCCGTCGAGCACCTGCGCACCGCGAATGAGCCAGTCCAGCATGGTCTTACGCCTCCGGCTCCATGACGCCGCGCTCCGTGACGTAGAGCGTGCAGCGGCGGTCATGCTCCTCGGTGGGAACGGCCTCGCTCATCAGCCGCTCGCGGCAGATGAGGCAGGTCGGACAGCTCAGCTGCGGCAGCAGACGGTCATAGTAGCCGCCGCCCTGTCCGAGCCGGCGGCCCCTGCGGTCGAACGACAGGCAGGGCACCACGGCAAAGTCGATGTCGGCGGGCGTGACGAGCGCGCAGTCCGCCTTCGGCTCTAAAATGCCGTACATCCCCGGCACGAGCTCGTCCATCGACGTGACCACGCACAGGTCGAGCGCGTGGCCCTCGGCGCAGCGGGGCAGGACGAGCGTCTTGCCCGCGGCAAGAGTCTCCTTCAGCAGCAGCGCGGTGTCGATCTCATGGACGGTGCCGGCAAAGGCGAACACGGTCCCCGCGGCCCGGTATTCCTCCAGCGCGAGGACGCAGCGGCAGATGGCCTCCGAGCTTTCGGCCTTGTAGGCGGGGTCAAGCGTGCGCTCGGTCTGGCGGATATAGGTGCGCAGGGCTTTCTTTTCTTCGATGACGGACATGGGATATCCCTCCGGTCAGATAAAATTTCATCCCCCTTATGGTAGCAGAAAGCGGCGGAAATAGCAAGGCGGCGAAGAAAGGAAATCCTTCCGGCGCAAACGGTTTGCAAAAGAAATTGACAGCGAAAATTTTGTTTGTTATCCTAACGTTGAGATCACGGCGCACCGCGCCGGCATGAGGAGGAAACCATCATGGCGATGTTACTCAAGGGGGCCGACGCCGCCAGGGCGTTGACCGAACAGCTGCATGAGCAGGCGGAGGAGCTGAAGAAAAACGGCACAGAGCCCTGCCTTGCCATTCTGCGCGTGGGTGCGCGCGAGGACGATCTGTCCTATGAGCGCGGCGCGCTCAAGCGCTGCGAGAAGGTCGGCATCACGGTCCGTCAGGTCGTGCTGCCCGAGGACGCGGGCCAGCAGGAGCTGATGGACAACATCCGTTCGCTCAACGAGGACGAGCGCGTTCACGGCGTTCTGATGTTCCGCCCGCTGCCCAAGCACCTCGACGACGAGGCCGCCCGCCGCGCCCTCGACCCGAAGAAGGATATGGACGGCATCACCGATGGCTCGCTCGCCGCGGTCTACGCCGGCACCGACGGCGGCTATCCGCCCTGCACCGCCGCGGCCTGCGTGGCGCTGCTCAAGCATTATAACGTGCCCATCAAGGGCAAGCGCGTGGTCGTGATCGGCCGCAGCCTCGTCATCGGCAAGCCGGTCTCCCTGCTGCTGCTCGCCGAGCACGCGACTGTGACCATCTGCCACAGCCGCAGCGAAAATCTGCCCGCCATCTGCCGCGAGGCGGACATTCTCGTGGTCGCTGCCGGTAAGGCCGGCATGGTCGGCGCGGAGAGCGTCCGCGCGGGCCAGATCGTGCTGGACGTGGGCATCCACGTCGGCGCGGACGGCAATCTCTGCGGCGACACCCGCTTCGCCGAGGTGGAGCCGATCGTGGAGGCCATCACGCCCGTGCCCGGCGGTGTCGGCGCGGTGACGACGGCCATCCTCGCGAGCCACGTTATCGAGGCGGCGAGGAGAAGCTGAGCAAAACCGAAGGATCGTCCAAAAACGGCGGCGCAGAAAGCGCCGCCGTTTTTCATTGCACTCGATCGGTGATATACTGCCTCCATTCCAAAAGGAGGGCGAACGAATATGCGAAAATCCATCAAACGAAATCTTGCCTACGACGATCAAAAGGACCTTTACTACGTCACGATGCACTACGGGATGCGGCCCGACGGCTCGCGCGACCGCTGCGTGCGCACCTTCCGCTGCCTCGACGACGCCGAGAGCACCCTGACGGAGTTTCTGCGCCTGCGCGCGCTCAAGCGCACGCGCCACGGCGGCGAGGTCATTCTCGCCGACTGGCTGGAGGTCTGGCTGCGGGATTTTATCTGCCCGAACCGCGAAAAGACCACCGTCCACGGCTACGAGAACATCATCCGACTCCACCTTGTGCCCGCGCTGGGCGAGGTGAAGCTGCCGGAGCTGCAGCCGGCGCAGCTGCAGCGGTACTACGCGGAGCTGCTGGAAAAGGGACTCTCCCACAACACCGTGCGCAAGCACCATGTGCTGCTGCACACGGCGCTGGAGGCCGCCGTCCGGCAGGGGCTGCTGCGGGAAAACGTGACGCGCTATGTTACGCCGCCGGCCAAGGTGCTGCCGAGCCACCGCTACTACGATCCCGCGCAGCTGCGCGAGCTGTTTTGCCGCTGCGCGGGCACGGAGATCGAGCCCGCCGTCAAGCTGGCGGGCTATCTGGGGCTGCGGCGCAGCGAGATCTGCGGACTCAAATGGCGCTGTGTGGATCTGGACGCGAAGATCGTCACCGTCCGCGAGGTGCGAACCTCCGTGGGCGGAACGTTCATTGAGAAAAAGCCTAAGTCCTATTCCTCCGTGCGGCGGCTGTGCTACGATGGGGTGAGCGATCTGGAGGAGCTGCTCACGCGGCTGCACGACGAATGGGAGCGCGGGCAGCGTGAGCGGGGCACAGGCTTCAATCCCGAGGGCTACGTGGCCGTCACGGAGCAGGGAAAGCCGTGGGACCCGAACGGCCTCGGACGGCGCGTCGCGGTCTTCGTTGAGGAGAACGCCCTGCCGTCCATCTCGCTCCACGGCCTGCGCCACAGCTTTGCGAGCGTCGCCAACAGCCGCAGCGTGCCGATGTTCACCATCTCCAAGGCGCTCGGCCACAGCTCGACGAGCATCACGAGCGAGGTCTACACGCACCTTTTCGACGAGACGGTGCAGGACGTGGTAAACGTGGTGGCAAAGGCCATCGGGACGCGCGCTTAGAGAAGCGTCTCGATATCAAAGAGCGAGGCGAGCACCGCCCAGTTCTGGGGAAAGGGACGTGTAAGATTCCAGTACCCCACGCCCTGCAAATGGTATTCGTCCGCGAGGCGGAGCTTGGCCTCGATGCTGCGCGCATCCTCGAACCAGACGGCGTGCTCGCGCCCGCCGCGGTCGGTGTAGTGGTAATAGGGGGCCTGCGCGGCCGCGTCGTATTGAATGGCAATGTCGTGGCGCAGAGCGCGCTCGACCGCCTGCACCGGCGAGAGAGATTCCGCCCGCGTCTCGCCGGATACGAAGGGCAGAGGCCAGTCGTAGCCGTAGAGCGGGATGCCCATGAAGATCTTTTCCGGCGCGACGACGGTCAGGGCATAGTCCAGCACGGCGCGCACCTGAGTGAGCGGCGCGACCGCCATCGGCGGTCCGTAGGTATAGCCCCACTCATAGGTCATCAGAAACACCGCGTTGGCTGCCGCGCCGAGGAGCGCGTAGTCGTGTGCCTCGTAGAGCAGTCCACGCTGCGCGGCGCTCGTTTTCGGCGCGAGCGCGACGACGACCGGACAGCCGAGCGGATTGAGCGCTTCGCGCAACCGCGTGATGAAGGCGGCGTAGGCCTCGCGCTGCTCGGGCAGCACATATTCAAAATCCACGTCCAGTCCGAAGTAATGCCGGGCCTGTACGGTCTCGAGGATGCTCTGCACCAGAGCGTCCTGCGCGTCCGCGTCCTCCAAGATGAGCGTGGAGCGGGCGTTGTCGAAGCGGCCCTCCTCCGTGAGCGTGGAGAGGTGCATGAGCGCGGCCGTGCGGTACTGTCCGGCGGCGGCGAGCAGCCATTCGTCCGCGAGCGGCAGCAGCGTGCCGTCGGCGTTGATGCCGTAGGTAAAGGGCGTGAGGTAGGTGAGATAGGGCAGCGCGGCGTCGAGCAGACCACCACGGATAAAGGGGTAGCTGTAGGCGTTGACGGCGAGTGTGCGCGTGGGCGTGTCGTCGTAGGCGATGACGAGCGTCTGCCCGGGGTAGAGGGCGCTGCGCCCGCCGAGGGCGGGATTATTCTGATAGAGCGTCCGCGCGCTCAGACCGTAGCGCAGGGCGATGGAATAGACGCTCTCGCCGCTCGCGACCGTGTGCAGCTCGCGCGGACGGCGGACGACGAGCGTCTGCCCGACGGCGAGCGGAGCGTCCGGCGCGATGCCGTTGACGCCGGCGAGAATGCCCGCCGGCACACCGTACCGCGCGGCGACCGACGAAACGGTCTCGCCCGCGCGCACCACATGAATATCCATAAAAGATCACCTCGCACCAGCCTATGCGCGGCGCGGGTGCGCTATCCGCGGATTTTTCCTTGCAATGCGCCCGCGGTGCGGTATAATAGGAGAAGCAAAAAGGAAGGAGCCGTTTTTATGCCTACGCCGAGAGTTGCCGCCATCCACGATATGTCCGGCTTCGGCCGCTGCTCGCTGACCGTCGCCATCCCTGTGCTCAGCGCGATGGGCGTGCAGTGCTGCCCGCTGCCGACCGCCTATCTCTCCACGCACACCGGCGGCTTCACGGGCTATACCTTTCTGGATATGACCGACGAGCTGCCCAAGACCGCCGCGCACTGGGCGGAGCTCGGCATCCACTTCGATGCCGTTTACACCGGCTTCATGGGCAGCGAGGCGCAGATGGACCTTGCGGCGGACTTTGTACGCACCTTCCGCCGCGACCGCTCAACGATCTTTATCTGCGATCCCGTGATGGGCGACCACGGCAAGATCTACAAGACCTATACGCCCGCGATGTGCGCGGGCATGACGCGGCTGGCGGAGCTGGCGGACGTGATCGTGCCGAACCTGACCGAGGCGGCGGTGCTGCTCGGCGAGGACCATTCCTTCGGCGCCCTGACGCATGACGAGGCAGGCTATCGCTCGGTCGTTGAGCGCCTGAGCCGGAACGGAACGCGCAGCGTGGTGCTCACCGGCGTGATGCTCCGCAAGGGAGAGATCGGCGCGTGCGTCTTTGACCGCACGAGCGGCGGGACGGAGTTTCTTTTCGACACGTTCATCGGCAAGGAGTTTCACGGCACCGGCGACGTGTTCGCGAGCGTGCTCACCGGCGCGCTCGTCAAGGGCAAAACGCTGCACGAGGCGGTGCGGCTCGCGGAGGCCTTTGTGCGCGAGTGCGCCATTCAGACCATGCCGCAGAACATACCGGCCCGCGAGGGCGTGGACTTCGAGCCGATCCTCTGGAAGCTGCACGAGGGCTTATAAAAGAGAAAACGGAAAGGATGTTTCCCGGGAAACATCCTTTCCGCTTTTTTGCGGGTGCGGTCAGCGCGCCTCGAGCGCGGTGACTGCGTCGGCGAGCCAGTCGCCCTTGAATTCCTCGATGCGGCCCTCGTCCGTGAGGGCGGCGAGCTGCGGGTCAATGGGCATCTGCGCGAGCAGCGGGAGACCGTGCTTCTTCGCGGCCTCGGCGCTCCTACCCTCGCCGAAGAGGTAAATTTTTCTGCCGCAGTCGGGGCAGGTGAGATAGCTCATGTTCTCCACAAGGCCCACGATGGGGACCGCCATCTTCTCCGCCATCTTCACGGCCTTCTCCACCACCATGCCGACAAGCTCCTGCGGGGAGGCGACGACCACGATGCCGGAGAGCGGGATGGACTGAAAGACGCTCAGCGTCACGTCGCCGGTGCCCGGCGGCATATCGACGAGGAGGTAGTCGACGTCCCAGAGAACGTCGGTCCAGAACTGGGTGACCACGCCGCCGATGACGGGGCCGCGCCAGATGACGGGATCGGTCTCGTCGTCGAGCAGAAGGTTGATGGACATGACCTCGATGCCGGTCGAGCTGACGCAGGGCAGGAGGGCATTTTCCGTGCCGACAGCCTTCTCGTGCATCCCGAACGCCTTCGGGATGGAGGGGCCGGTGATGTCGGCGTCCAAAATGCCGACGCGATAGCCCTTGCGGCGCAGGCTGACGGCGAGCTGGCTCGTGACCATCGACTTGCCGACGCCGCCCTTGCCGGACACGACGCCGAACACCTTGCCGATGTGCGCATCGGCGTGGGGCTTTTTCAAAAAGGACTGGGGACTGGTGCGCTCACCGCAGCTTTCGCCGCAGGTCGAGCAGTTGTGGGTGCATTCACTCATGGCGCTGCACGCTCCTTTGCTGTTGGTTTGGGCTTAGTGTATACCGAATGGCGCGGGAAGTCAACCGCGCGGGTGCTCACTTCTTGTCGCGGCGGGGGCTGTAAACGCTCCTGAGCTGCTCAAGCTCAGTCTCGTTCTCGCTCAAACGGGCGCGGATGCCGGCGAGCAGATCCTCACGCGCCGCCTTGAGCTGAGGATGCGAGTGGAGCAGGCGGCGCTCGAAGATGTCGGCGCCGTCGCGCAGGGCACGGGCACGCTCGCGCGCCTCCTCGCGGCGCTCGGCTCGACGCTCGGCACTCTCCTCGCGCTTTTCGGCGATGTGATCCCGGATCTCGCTCTGAAGCTCGCGCAGCTTGCCCATCTGGGCGCTGAGCTGAATGGCGCTGCGGACGGAAAGCACGGTATCGGTGAGATAAATGCCGGAGATGAACGAGGCAAGCGGTACGATCACCGCGCTGCCGAGGCCGAGGATGTGCGCCCACAGCCACGGGTGAACGACATGGCACAGCAGCACGCAGGCGAGACCGAAGCAGGTGGAGTTGAGCAGGCACACGCGGCCGTTGATCTGAAATTTATAGTGGGAGTAGTCCCACCAGCGCATGTGGAAGAGCTTTTCCATCACCCAGCTGGTGAAGTATTCCAGCGCGCTTGTGAGCAGCGCACCGAACAGGAAGGTCAAAAACGGGTTGCGGAAGCCGCCGCGCAGGGCGTAGAGCACGAGCAGCGCACCGTGACCGTAGATGGGGCAGAGAAAGCCGTTGAGGAAGCCGCGCTTTTCGCACAGGCGCCCCTTGGGCACGGAGCAGTAGATCATTTCGCCGCACCAGCCGAGCGTGCTGTAGGCGATGAAGAGCAGGAAAAGGGCGCAGAAGTCCTCAAAGGACAGCGGCAGCGGCAGGGGGGTCAAGGTGGCCATGGGCAATATCTCCTATATAATAATATGCGTCGGTGGGATGGGAAATTATTCGGTGTCGGCGCCGTCGTCGAGCAGCCGCGCGGATTCCTCGGCGGGAAGCACGGAGACGGAGCGGAGCTTGCTGTTGATCTTGCGCGTGCGCACGCCGACGAGCTTATCCAGCTCCGCGCCGGTCTGCTCGATGCGCTTCTGCGCGGCGGCGAGCACGTCCTCGAAGGTGGCGAACTCGGTCTTGACCGCGCCGAGGACGCTCCACACCTCGCTCGAGCGCTTCTGAATGGCGAGCGTGCGGAAGCCCATCTGCAGGCTGTTGAGCAGGGCGGCAAAGGTCGTGGGGCCGGCAATGTTGACCTTGTACTGCCGCTGGAGCACCTCGACCAATCCGAGCCGGACGACCTCGGCGTACAGCCCCTCGAAGGGCAGGAACATGATGCCGAAGTCGGTGGTGTTCGGCGGGTCGATGTATTTATCGCGGATGTCCTTCGCGCAGCCCTTGATGCGCGTTGTGAGCATGGCCTGCGCGGCGGCGATGGCGGCGGGATCGCCGGTGTCGTAGGCGTCCACGAGCTGCGCGTAGACGTCGCCGGGGAACTTGGAGTCCACGGGCAGGTAGACGAAGCTGCCATCCTCGCCGGGCATCTTGATGGCATACTCCACGCGGGTGGTCGAGCCCTTTTTGGTGATGACGTTTTCCTCGAACTGATCGCGCGTGAGAATGTCGTCGATGAGCGCGCCGAGCTGGTACTCGCCGACGATGCCGCGCGTCTTAACATTGGAGAGCACCTTTTTCAGATCGCCCACGCCGTTGGCCAGCGTTTTCATCTCGCCGAGGCCGGTGTAGACCTCCTGCAGCCGTTCGTTGACGAGCCGGAAGGATTGGCTGATGCGCTCGTCGAGCGTCTTTTGCAGCTTCTCGTCCACGGTCACGCGCATTTTTTCAAGCTGCTCGCTGTTGTCCTTTTGCAGCGTCTCCAGCCGGCTCTGCACGGCGGCGGTGAAGGCGGTGAACTGCGCCTCGATGCCCTGCATCCGCTTATCCTGCATGGCGAACTGCTTTTCCTGCGCCTCGGCGAGGATGCGGTTCGTTTCAGCGATGGTGGATTTGAGCTGGAGCTGGTTCTTCTCAAGGCTCTCGATCAGCTCGCGCAGGCGTACGTCCTGCCGCTCGGCGGTCTGTGTCTGCGCCAGCGCAAGCGAGTCGGCAAAGGTCTTCATGGTCGTCTGCACGGTGCCGGTCAGCTCGCCGCGCGACGCGCGCAGCTCGCCGGTGACCTCGGTCTTGAGCGCGGGGAGGTTAGCGTTCCAGCTCTCGCGCAGGAGACGCTCATAGTCGGGCTGGCGCTTTATCAGCCGCAAGAGCAGGATAAGCGACAGGAGCGCGAGCACGAATGCCGCGGCGGAAAGGGCAAGGGTCCATTCATTCATAAGTAAAATCCTCATAATGGCAATATGGTATAAGAACTGTAAAACCGTATAAAATAGTATAGCATCTTTTTCCCGGTTTGTCTCCAAAATATTTTTGAGAAAAGCCAAAAAAATGTAAAAAAGGTGTTGACAATTCTCGGGCAACGTGGTAATCTATCACTTGTTCCGCGGTTGGAGCGTGTACCTTGTAAATTAAACAACGAAGAACAAAGAAGCACCAGATATGAGGTGTCTGAAAAGACATCGAGCTTGCTCTGAAGTGGTTTAGTCAATTACACGGAGGGGCAAGGATAAAAAGTTTTGCAAGCTATGACAAATAGCTCGATAAAGGTTTGAGCAGCGAGAGCTGTTTAGATACCATTTTATTGAGAGTTTGATCCTGGCTCAGGACGAACGCTGGCGGCGTGCTTAACACATGCAAGTCGAACGAGAATCTGTGGATCGAGGATTCGTCCA
>NZ_JAHLPT010000004.1 GCF_018918025.1 Oscillibacter sp. MSJ-31
GCGGCAAGTAACAATCCTGCGCAGCTGGCAGACCGTACTTACGCGTTTGACGCGTGCGCGAGGAACATAGGGCTTTGCCCGCATAAGCAAAACCACCCGCTTGGCGGGTGGATGCTTATTTTTGGTATGGAGCGATCCGGCGGTCAGAGATCGTCGCCCCCGGCGTCGCGGTCAAAGCCGAGCAGATGGCCTGGCAGGTAGCACCACGGCTTGCAAAGCGTATCGTTATAGTGCGCGACGGCCTGCCGGTAGATGCTCTCGCTGCGCGCGAGGATCTGGGCGAGCTCGGGATCGTAGCGCACGCCGGCGGCCTGACGGCGGCAGGCGGAGAGCTGCGCGGCGGCGCTTTCCACCACGCTGCGCCGACTGCGCAGGACGCGCCGCACTTCCCAGAACCAGAGGACGAGAAAGGCGGTGGTGCTCACGGCGGCGATCAGCCAGGCGACCCACGACGACATCGGCTTCAACTCCTTTTTCTGCAGATTTTATCGTTGGAACCAAGCATAGCAATTTTTTCCAAAAATTGGGAAACGAGGGTATGAGATGTATGCTTTTTCGGCGCGAAATGCAGGGGAGAGCAATTTTTGCGAAAAAATAAAAAAAGAGTGGCGGCTGTCCGCCGGCTGTGGTAAGATAGAAAAAATCAACGATCCCGGGAGGTCAGGATATGAGCTATGCCGATCAGGTTTTTCGCCGGAACTGCGAGGACATTTTGAAAAACGGCGTGTGGGACACGGAGCTTGCCGTGCGTCCGCGCTGGGAGGACGGGACCCCGGCGCACACGGTCAAGAAATTCGGCATCGTCAACCGCTACGACCTGCAAAGGGAATTCCCCATCCTCACGCTGCGCCGCACCTATTGGAAGAGCGCGGTGGACGAGCTTTTGTGGATCTGGCAGAAAAAGAGCAATAACGTCCACGAGCTTTCCTCCCACATCTGGGACGCGTGGGCGGACGAGAGCGGCAGCATCGGCAAGGCCTACGGCTACCAGCTCGGCGTGAAGCACCAATATAAAGAAGGAATGTTCGATCAGGTGGACCGCGTGCTCTACGACCTGAAGCATGATCCTGCCTCGCGGCGCATCCTGACGAACCTCTACAATTTTGCCGACCTGCATGAAATGGCGCTCTATCCCTGCGCCTACTCCATGACCTTCAACGTGTCGGGCGATACGCTCAACGCCATTTTGAACCAGCGCAGTCAGGATATGCTGGCGGCGAACAACTGGAACGTGGTGCAGTACGCGGTGCTGGTCCACATGATGGCGCAGGTCAGCGGGCTCAAGGCCGGCGAGCTGGTGCACGTCATTGCGGACGCGCACATCTACGACCGCCATGTGCCCATCATCGAGCAGATGCTTTCGGAGCCGGAGAAGCCCGCGCCGGCGTTTTTCATCGACCCGAGCGTGACGGATTTCTATGCCTTCACAAAGGACAGCTTCCGGCTCGAGGGCTATGAGCCCTGCCCGTTCGAGGCAAAAATCCCCATCGCGGTGTAAAGGAGAACGCTATGACCGCCATCGTCTGTGTGGACAAAAACTGGGCCATCGGCCGGGACAACGCATTGCTGTTTCATATTTCCGCCGACCTCAAGCATTTCCGTGCGCTCACGACGGGAAAGACCGTCGTGATGGGGAAGAATACCCTGCTTTCGCTGCCGGGCGGCAGACCGCTGCCGAACCGGCGGAACCTCGTGGTGAGCACGACGATGGCGCCGCGCGAGGGTGTGGAGGTCGCGCGCAGCGTCGGGGAGGCCGCGGCGCTGGCGGGAGAGGATGCCGTGCTCATGGGCGGCGCGCAGCTCTACCGCGCGCTGCTGCCGCGCTGCGAGCGCGTGCTGGTGACGCAGGTGGACGCCGCGGCGGAGGGGGTGGACGCCTTCTTTCCGAACCTCGACGCCGCGCCCGATTGGACAGCGGAGACGGTGGGGGAATGGCAGGAGGAAAACGGCCTGCGCTTCCGCTATGTCGATTACGTCCGAAGAACGTAAGGAAACAGGGGCTTTCCGCAAGAGCGGAAGGCCCTTTTCAAATGCGGAGAAAACGAGTATAATGAAAAAAGATTTTCTGAGAGGAGGCGAGGGCCGTGGCGGAGCTGAATACCGATGTGCGCTTTGTCAGGGGCGTGGGCGAGGCGCGGGCGAAGAGCCTTGCGAAGCTCGGCATCACAGACCTGAAAAGCCTCATCTCCTATTTCCCGCGCGCCTACGAGGATCGGCGGGAGAGCCGCCGCATCGCGGAGCTGCAGGTCGGTGAGCGCGCCTGCGTGACGGCGATGGTGGCGTCGGAGCCGAAGCTCTCGCGCATCCGAAAGGGATTGGAGCTCGTCAAGCTGCGCGTGGTGGATGAGAGCGCCGCGCTGGAGCTGACGTACTTCAACCAGTCGTACCTGAAAAACACGTTCCACGTGGGCGAGAGCTACACGTTCTACGGTACGGTCGAGGGGACGCTGCTGCGGCGGACGATGACGAATCCCGTCTTTGAGCGGGAGGGGCTGCACGCCGTCACCGGCTGCATCGTGCCGGTCTATCCGCTGACGGCGGGCGTGGGGCAGAGCCTGCTCCACCGCGCCATCCGGCAGGGGCTGGACGAGGGAGCGGACCGGCTGCCCGACCTGCTCCCTGCGGAGCTGCGGCAGCAGCATGGGCTGTGCGGGGTACGGTATGCCTACGAGAATATCCATTTCCCCGCGGACGACGCGGCGCTGGCGGCGGCGCGGCGGCGGCTCGCGTTCGAGGAGCTGTACTTCCTCACGCTCGGGCTGCGGCTGCTGCGCGCACGGCGGACGACCGTAAAGGGCAAGACCTGCGCGGCGGTCGATATGACGCCGTTTTTCGGCGCACTGCCGTTCTCGCTCACCGGCGCGCAGGCCCGCGCGGTGGACGATATTCTGCGCGACATGACGGCGGAGCGGCCGATGAACCGGCTGGTGCAGGGCGACGTGGGCAGCGGCAAAACGATGGTCGCGGCGGCGGGAATTTACTTCGCGGCGAAAAACGGCCTGCAGGCGGCGTTGATGGCGCCGACGGAAATTCTGGCCGAGCAGCACTATCACACGCTCGCGCCGCTGCTGGAAAAGCTTGGCGTGCGCTGTGCGCTGCTGACGGCCTCGACCAAGGCGAAAACGCGGCGGTCGATCTTAGAGCAGCTCGCGGCGGGGGAGATCGACCTTGCCATCGGCACGCACGCGCTGCTCTCGCCGGACGTTTCGTATCAGAACCTCGGGCTGGTCGTGACCGACGAGCAGCACCGCTTCGGCGTGAACCAGCGCGCGGCGCTGGGAGCCAAGGGTGAGAACCCGCACCTGCTCGTCATGTCCGCAACGCCCATCCCGCGCACGCTGGCGCTGATGATCTACGGCGACCTCGACGTTTCGGTGATCGACGAGCTGCCGCCCGGACGGCGGAGCATCGAGACCTACGCTGTGCTGTCGAGCTACCATGAGCGCATCTACTCCTTCCTCGAAAAGCAGCTCGCGGAGGGACGGCAGGCCTACATCGTCTGCCCGATGGTGGAGGAGAACGGCGAGCTGCCCGACGAGCGCAAGGCGGTGACTGCCTATGCGGGAAAATTGCAGAAAGAGGTGTTTCCGAACCGAACGGTGCGTTTTCTGCATGGAAAAATGAAAGCGAAGGAAAAGGAAACGGTCATGCGCGCGTTCGCCGCGGGCGAGATCGACGTGCTCGTTTCCACCACGGTGGTGGAGGTCGGCGTGGACGTGCCGAACGCCTCGGTCATGCTCATCGAGAACGCGGAGTGCTTCGGGCTCTCGCAGCTCCATCAGCTGCGCGGGCGCGTGGGGCGCGGGCCATGGCAGTCGTACTGCATCCTCGTTTCCGACAACCGCGGCGAGGACAATAAAACGCGGCTCGACGTGATGCGCCGCACGCAGAGCGGCTTTGCGCTGGCGGAGGAGGATCTGAAGCTGCGCGGCCCGGGCGACTTCTTCGGCGCGCGGCAGCACGGTCTGCCGACGCTGCGCGTGGCGGACTTCGCCTGCGACATGGAGCTGCTTTATGAGGCACAGGGCGCGGCGGAGGCGCTGCTCGCCCTCGACCCGAGGCTGGAGGGACACCCGGCGCTGCACGCGCGGGTGCGCGAGCTCTTTGACCTCAACGCCGAGGCGCTGAATTGAAACCGAACAGAAAACGAAAACGACCGCGGGAGCGGTCGTTTTTTCACGGGAAAAAGCCGGTGATGGGCAGGAATAAAGGAAGCGGGGCAGAGGGCCGAACGGCTCTCTGCCCCGCTTTTGCTTCAGGGTATCCGGTGAATGAGACGGGCTCAGGCGTTATTTTTGGCGAAGCGCTTGCCGATGAGCATGATGACCGCGAAGGTGAGCAGGTACCAGAAGTTGCCCATCTTGTGGCCGATGAGGCAGGCGATGACCATGAAGACCGAGCCGCAGATGGCGAGCGTCGGAATGACGTAGCGGCGCAGCGCGGATTCGTCGGTCGCCTTCTTCATCCAGTTGATGAAGATCGGAATGTAGAGGGCGTAGATGGTGATGATGGGCAGCTCGGTGGGATCAAAGAAGAAAATGACGCTTTCAAACGGCGTGCCGACAAAGGCGACGGCATGGCTCCAGGTGCCGGCGAGGTTGGAGAGATAGAAGTAGAGGCCCCAGGCGGCGCAGTAGAACAGGCCGAGGATGGCGGAGTTGTTGGGGAGGTTGGAGACCTTGTCCACCTGACTGAAAAGCTCGGGGTGGGGGCCCTCGCCGCGGGCGGCAAGGGAGTAGGGGCCGCGGCAGCAGCCGAGCATCAGGCCGTTCATCGTGCCCATGCAGGAGATGGCGATGAAGAGGTTGAGGATGTTGCCGAGAACGGGACCGAACACGTTGATGAACGCGGCGGTCGCGCCGGAGTCGCACAGCTCCTGATTGGTGGCGCCGCCGGCGACGCCGATGTAATAGAGAATATAGGTGGCGACGATGATGAGGCCGCCGATGAGCAGAGCCTTGGGCAGATTGCGCTTGGAATCCTTGAGCTCGGCGTTGATGGAGGTGGCGATGATCCAGCCCTCATAGGCGAAGGCGGTGGCGCAGACGGCGGCGAAGAGCGGGCTGCCCGTGACCTCGTAGCCGACGGCGGGGGTGGTGAAGTTGTTGGTCAGCATCCCGTTGGCGAGGCCGAAAATGATGCCGACGACCGCCATGAGCGCGAGGGGAATGAACTTGATGACGGTGGTGGCGACCTGGAACTTACCGGCGAGCTTCGGCGAGAGCGCGTTGACGGCGTAGGCGCAGACCATGTAGAAGAGCATGAGCGCGAGGCACTCGGGACCGATGATGCAGCCGCCCGCCTCGGCCGGAACGATGAGCGGGAAATCGGGATCGACGGAGGTGACGAACACCAGCGTATAGCGGGCGCTCAGCCAGGCGAGCGCCGAGGTGAGCGTGGGATAGTAGGTGGTGGAAAGGAACCAGCCGATGTAGTAGCCGTAGCGCTTGCCGACGATGGCCTCGGCATAGTCGACGATGCCGTTGACCTTTTCGTATTTCTGCGCCATGGCGGAAAAGGCGAGGATGCAGACGATCATGATGGCGCCGCCGATGAGCCAGGCGAGGACGCCGAGCGGCATATCGCCGCCGGTCTTCTGCAAAATGACCTGCGCCTTAAAGAATACGCCCGAGCCGACGACGATGCCGACCACCATACAGATCGCGGTGAAGAGGCCGTATTTCTTTTCGAGCTTGTTTTCCATTGCTGTCACTCCTTATCCGGCGGGGATCTTCCCAAAGTCCGCCGTATCAAAAATTCGGCGGGGGGGTATTCCGGTATCCGCCGTGTAAAAAAGAAGCCCGCCCATTCAGGGAACGGCGAAACCATAGCAAAAATTATAAAGCGATGCTTCAAAAAAAGCAATCGTTTTGACGCTTTAGAGAGGTAAAATATGAATTTTTTGTGAATGTGACGAATTGACGGGTAAATCGTTGGATATTTTGACTGTAAAGATTTCGTTAAAATGAGAAAAAGCGGGAAAATAAAAATTTTTGAACGCTTGACGCACGGAAACGTGCAACAAAACGGGGGTGGGCGGCTACGGGTGAAAACGAACGGCGGCCGGAACCGGTGCAGCCCGCGCAGGGAAGAAGGAAATGCGGGAGAGCCGGGGACGGCGGCGGAAGGGATGTGATCGAAGGAATGCGAGCAAAGGCGACCCGTGAGCGCGTCATTCAGAGACTGTACGAAATGGCGCTGGCGCGGGCAAACGACGCGGTGAAGCTCGCCTACTGCCAGGAGCCGACGGAGGACGAGATCCGACGGCTGGACCTCGGCGCGGTGGCGGAGTTCCGCCGCAGCAACCTCGGGAGCGTGGAGATCCGGTTCATCGACCGGGTGAAGGCATTGCAGGCGCTGGCCGGTATGCTGGAGGGCGAGGGCTGCGAGGCGGAGGAGTTTTTCCGCGCGATGGTGCAGGCGGAGGAGGAAGCGTGAAGGAGATGATACCGCTCTCGCTGCGGCAGAGGAAGGCGTTCGTCTGGTGGGCGAGGAGGGAATACGAGGACTATGCGGCGATCATCTGCGACGGCGCCATCCGCTCGGGCAAGACGCTGGCGATGGGAATGGGCTTTTTCTTCTGGGCGATGGCGTGCTTTTCCGACCGGCAGTTCGCGTTGTGCGGGCGGAGCGTGGGCGCGCTGCGGCGCAACCTGCTGGAAACGGTGCTGCCGCAGCTGCGAAGGCTGGGCTTTGCCTGCGAGGAGAAGCGGAGCGAAAAGCTGCTGATCGTGCGGCGGCGCGGACGGGAAAACCGGTTCTATCTTTTCGGCGGGGCGAACGAGGCGAGCGCCGCGCTGATCCAGGGCATGACGCTGGCGGGAGTGCTGTTTGACGAGGCGGCGCTGATGCCGCGCTCGTTTGTCGAGCAGGCGAGCGCGCGCTGCTCGGTCGAGGGGAGCCGGCTGTGGTTCAGCTGCAATCCCGAGGGGCCGAACCACTGGTTCTACCGGGAGTGGGTGTGCCGGGCCGAGGAGAAAAGGGCGCTCTATCTCCACTTCACGATGGCGGACAATCCGTCGCTGAGCGCGAAGGTGCGCGCCCGGTACGAGAGCATGTACAGCGGCATTTTCTACCGCCGCTTCGTGCTGGGCGAATGGACGGCGGCGGAGGGGCGCATCTACGACTTCTACGCGCCGGGGGAGTACGCGCAGGAGGCGCCCGCGGAGCCGTGGGAGAGGCTGCGCGTTTCCGTGGACTACGGGACGGTGAACCCGACGAGCATGGGGCTGTGGGCGCTCAAGGACGGCGTGTGGTACCGCGTGGACGAATACTACTACGATTCCCGCACGGAGGGCCGGCAGAAAACGGATGAGGAATACGTCGACGCGCTCGAGGAGCTGACGCGGGGAAGAAGGATCGAGCGCGTGATCGTGGACCCGTCGGCGGCGAGCTTCATCGAGACGCTGCGGCGCAGGGGCTTCCGCGTGATGCGGGCGAACAACGCGGTGGCGGACGGACTGCGGGTGACGGCGGATCTTCTGAAGAAGAGGAGGCTCGTGATCTGCCGGAGCTGCAAGGACTGCCTGCGGGAGATGGAGAGCTACGAATGGGTGAACGACGGGAGCGGACACGACGTGCCGCGCAAGGAGAACGATCACGCGATGGACGAGATGCGATACTTTGCGATGTCTGTGGCGGCGGGGCGCGGCGCGATGCCGACCGCGTGCGCGGTGACAAGAACGACGAACTGGAGAGGAGCGGCAGAACGGTGAAACGAAGGAAAAAGGAGCAGACGGGCGGCGCGGCCGCGGCGGTGCAGGTGCGCGAGAGGGGAGGGCATCCCTTTGCGGCGCTGCGAGGCTATATGCCGCTCGGCGGGGCGGACGCGGCGCTCTACCGCAGCGTCCGCGAGGCGGTGCCGATCGTGGACGCGGCGATCGGAAAGCTGGTGAGGCTCAGCGGCGGCTTCCGCGTGCTGTGTGAGGACGAGCGGGCGCAGGAGGAGCTGGGCGAATTCCTGCGCACGGTGAATGTGGGACACGCGCAGGTGGGCTTCAACGCCTTTCTGGACAAGTATCTGGATTCGCTGCTGACGAACGGACGCGCGGTGGGCGAGATCGTGCCGGACGCGGAGGGACGCGAGATCGCGGCGGTGCTGTGCCACCGCGTGGAGCAACTGGCTCTGCGCGAGGGCGAGACGGCGCTGGATGTGCGGTTCTGCGGCTACGACGCGGCGGGGAGGCTGCGCGAGCTGCCGCGGCAGGAGCTGGTGCTTTTCACGCCGCTGCTGCCGGAGTCGGAGAATCCCTACGGCGTATCGCTGCTGCGCTCGATGCCCTTTATGGCAGAGCTGCTCTCGCGCATCTACTACGCGGTGGGGCAGAACTGGGAGCGCTGCGGCAACGTGCGCTTCGCGGTGGTCTACAAGCCGCAGGGCGAGGAGCCGGACGGCGCGCTGGCGCGCGAGCGGGCCGAGCTGCTGGCGCAGGAGTGGTCCGGCGCGATGCAGGAGACGCGCGGCGGGAGCGTGCGCGACTTTGTGAGCGTGGGCGACGTGAGCATCCACGCCATCGGCGCGGACAACGTGATGCCCGACTGTGAGGTGCCGGTGCGGCAGATCCTCGAGCAGCTGGTGGCCAAGACCGGCCTGCCGCCGTTTTTGCTGGGGCTGAGCTGGTCGTCCACCGAGCGCATGAGCAGCCAGCAGGCGGATATGCTCACGAGCGAGATCACGGCGCTGCGGCGCACGCTCACGCCGATGGTGGAGCGCGTGTGCCGGCTGTGGCTGCGCCTGCATGGCTACGGCTGCCGCTTTGCCGTGGAGTGGGACGACATCAATTTGCAGGACCTTGTGGAGGAGGCCAAGGCGGAGCTGTACCGCGAGCAGGCGCGCAGGCTCCGACTGGAAAATGACGAGAGGGAGGAACAGACTTGAGCGAGAAAGGAAAGGAAGCGGGCATCGCCGTGACGGCGGAGGAGCTGGCGCGCATCAACCGCTTTGCGAAGAAGGAGCTGCGCGCGGAGGAGGTCTACACCTTTGCGGTGAAGCTGTGCGACAACGAGGTGGATCGCGACTTTGAGCGCTTCGACCGTACGGCGCTGGAGAAGCTCTCGGAGCTGTTCGTCGGCAGGACGGGCATCTTCGACCACAGCTGGTCGGCGGGCGGACAGACGGCGCGCATTTACCGCGCGGAGGTGATCGAGGAGGAGACGCGCACGACGGCGGGCGACAAATACTGCTGGTGCAAGGGCTGGGCCTATATGCTGCGCACGGAGAAAAACGCGGAGCTGATCGCGGAGATCGAGGGCGGCATCAAAAAAGAAGTGAGCGTCGGGTGCAGCGCGGCGAAGCGAAGCTGCTCGATCTGCGGGAAGGACGCGGGGCGCTGCGAGCACGAGCGCGGAAAGTATTACGGCGGGAAGCTGTGCTACGCGGTGCTCAGCGACATCACGGACGCCTATGAGTGGAGCTTTGTGGCGGTGCCCGCGCAGAGAGCGGCGGGCGTGGTCAAGCGCTTCGGTCAGCGCGAGGGCTCGCTCAAGGCGATGGTGCGCGCGTGCGGCAGCCGCGCGCAGGTGCGCGAGCTGGAGGAGCTGGAGAAGCTCTCCGCGCTGGGGAAAAGCTATCTCGGCGCGCTGCGCCGCGAGGTGAGGCGCCTGATGCTGGTAGCCGACGAGACGCTTGACGGTGCGGTAGCCGAGAGCGTGACCGAAAAGCTCGGCGAGCGCGAGCTGCTGGAGCTGAAGAAGGCGTTCGGCGCGCGTGCGGCAAAAAAGCTCGGTACGAACGTGCAGATCGTCGATCCGCGTGAGGTGCGCGAGGAAAACGAGCGCGACTTCTGCGTGTGAGCAGAGAAACCAAAAAAGCGGAGCGCTTTTTGGAATAAATAACGAAGAAAAGAGGAGGAAATGAGATGAGCATTTCTTACGAGGGCATCGGCGCGTGGTGCGCCACCTTCGCGGCGGGCACAGGAGCCGAGGAGGGCAAGGTCGTCAAGGCGTCCGCCAACGGCACGGTGAGCAAGTGCGCTGCGAACGACGGCTTCTGCGGCGTGGTGGCGGCGATGGGCCGCGACGGCAAGGCGTGCAGCGTGCAGCTCGGCGGCCTTGTGCGCGTACCGTACAGCGGCGAGACCGCGCCGGCGGTCGGCTGGAATCTGCTCGCGGCGGACGGAAACGGCGGCGTGAGCGTTGTGACCAGCGGCGGACACAGCTACCTTGCCGTCGAGGTCGATACGACCGGCAAGACCATGACCATCATGCTTTAAGAGGAGGAGAAAAATGACGTACGGCTATGAAAATCTGAAGCTCGAAAAGGGTATGTATGCCCAGAGCGGCAAGAGCTTTTCCAGAGTGCTCGAAAGCCTGGACCCGAGCGAAAACTACCGCGGCACGGCACTGGAGGGCCTGGACGCCTTCCAGCGTCAGCTCAAGCGCTTTGACATCCACGTCAAGGGCGCGGGCAGCGACATGGTGGAGAAGTTCTTCCACACGACCGACAGCGCGGTGCTGTTCCCCGAGTTTGTTTCGCGCGTGGTGCGTCAGGGCATGGAGAGCGATATTCTGCCCGAGATCACCGCGACCACGACCAACTTCGACGGCATGGATTACCGCACCATCGCGTCCGTGCCGACGGACGACGACAAGGCGCTGCGCCGCGTGGAGGAGGGCGCGGTCCTTCCGATGACCGCCATCCGCACGCAGGAGAATCTGGTGAAGCTCCACAAGCGCGGACGTATGCTCGTGGCGAGCTACGAGGCCATCCGCTTCCAGCGACTGGATCTGTTTTCCGTGACCCTGCGCCAGATCGGCGCGTACATCGCCCGTATGCATCTTGACGACGCGGTGCAGGTGCTGATGAACGGCGACGGCAACAACAACGCCGCCGACGCCTACGAGATCGGCAGCGGCAGCGGCAAGATCAGCGGCACGGCGGGCACGCTGACCTACAGCGCGCTGCTGGAGTTCTGGTCCAAGTTCGACCCCTACAGCATGAATACGATGCTGGTGTCCAACGACGTGATGCTGCAGATGCTCAAGCTCTCGGAGTTCCAGAACCCGCTGACGGGCCTGAACTTCCAGGGCACCGGCACGCTCTCCACGCCGCTGGGCGCGAAGCTGCTGCGCACCTCCGCCGTTCCCGCGGGCAAGCTCATCGGTCTCGATAAGAACTATGCCCTCGAGCACATCTGCGGCAGCGAGGTGATGGTGGAGTACGACAAGCTCATCGACCGCCAGATCGAGCGCGCGGCGATCACGAGCATTTCGGGCTTTGCCAAGCCCTATCAGGAGGCATCCAAGGTGCTGACCGTTTAACGGCGGCAGGAAGCGAAAGGAGGGAGAGCGATGGACGAGGAGATCCTTGAGACGGCGAAGAGCATCTGCGCCTGCGGCGCGGAGGATGAGGCGCTGCTCAAACGGCTCTGCGCGGCAAGCGCGCAGGCGCTCGAGCGCGAGCTGCGCGAGGGCGTTGCGCCGGAGGACTGCAAGGGCGCGTTCATCTGCGCGAGCGCATGGCTGGCGGCCGCCGCGCTGACGGACGCAAGGCTCGGCGGGGCGGAGGAGCTGTCCTCCCTCCGCGCGGGCGACGTGACGGTCGAGGTCAGGGGCGGAGCGAACAGCGAACGTGCCGCGGCGCTGCGGCGCAGCGCGCGGCAGCTGATGGCCCCGTATACGGAAGGAGGCGGCTTCTTCTTTTGCGCAGTGAAGGGATGAAAAGCATGATCGACCAGGCGTTCCGCCGCTACGGCATGACCGTGACGGTGGAGCATGGCGCGGAGACGGGCGAGACGCACGGCTTCGTGCAGCCCGTTACGGCGGTGAGCGGCGGCGAGCCGTTCTCCGTCGGGCCGCTGGGCGCGGCGGATCGGCGCTGCTGGCGTTATCTCGGCAGCGCGGAGGTGAGCGTGGCGCAGGGGGACCATATCCTCTGCGAGGGAAAGCGCTACCGCGTCCGCCGCGCGGAGAGCGTGAAGCTCGGCGCTCTGGTGACGCACTACTGGGCGGTGCTTGATCGCGAGGAGGAGACGGCATGACGGCGGCGGGACAGGTGCGGTCGGAGATCGTGAGCCGGCTGAAGGCCGCTGGTCTTGACGCGGCGGAGGCCTATGAGGACGAGCGCTTCCGCGAGAGAAGTGGGAGCGTGGTCGCCGTCGGCGCGAAGCAGGCGGAGCTGGCGCACGCGGGACTGATGAACTATCTCGGCGAGCGGTACGACGCGGAGAGCGGGCGGACGGTCGAGGTGTACGGCAGGAAGCTCAAAATGGCGGCGTCGCTGGACGTTTACGCGCCGCGGCGCAAGGGGGCGCGCGGCTGTGAGCAGACGGCGGAGGCCGTGAGCGAGGCGCTGCTGGACGGTCTTGCCGATGGGCTGACGCTCGATGAGCTGAGCTGGGAGAAAACGGAGTGGGACGAGGAGTACGGTATGTTCGTGCGGCGGGGCACCGCGCGCTGCACGGCCTACTTCGTGGCGACGGCAGACGAGGAGAGCGCGGTGCTGACGGATTTTATTTTGAAAGGTGTGATGCAGTAGGTGGGCAACACGGTGGTACATGAGCACCCGGGCGTGTATTCGTCCTACGACGCCTCGAGCGTGATCGGCGGGAAAAAGACCGCGAGGATCCTCGGCGCGGCGGCGGTGAGCACGACGGGCACAGCCAATGAGGTGGTGACGCTGACCTCTTACGCCGAGGGCGTGAGCGCCTTCGGTGAGGACGCGGAGGGTACGGTCGGCATGGCGGCGCTGCTTGCGGCGCTCTACCGCAACGGCGCGGCGGTGGTCAAGGCGGTGAAGGTATCCGCGGCGACGCCGACCGGCTATGAGGCGGCCTTTGCCGCGCTGGAGCAGGAGGCGGTCGATGTGATCGTGTGCGACAGCACGAGCGTGGACGTGCAGCTCAAGCTGCGCGCGAGCGTGGAGAAGGCGTCGGGCGCGCAGAGGGAGCGCATCGGCGTGGTTTCGGGCGGCGCGAGCGAGACGGCGGCGAAGCTCGTGGAGCGCGCGGGCAAGCTCAACAGCGAGCGCATGGTGCTCACGGCGCCCGGCGATGTGCGTATGGCGGCGGCAGCCGCCGCAGTCATCGCGGGGGAGAGCGACCCGTCCGTGCCGGTGAACGGCGCGGTGCTCGCGGGCTTTTCGGGCCTGAGTGCGAGCTACGACGACACACAGGTGGATACCCTGGTCACCGGCGGCGTGACGCCGCTGGAGTGTGTGAGCGGTGAGGTGAGCATCGTGCGCGGCATCACGACGCGCACGACCACCGGCGGGGCGGCGGACAAGACCTGGCGCGAGCTGACGACGGTGCGGATCGTGGACGACGTGATCCCCGCGCTGCGCGCGTCGCTGCGTGCGCGCTTCGTGCGCAGCAAGAACACCGCGCAGGTGCGCGCGGCGATCCGCTCGCAGGTGATGGTGGAGCTGGAAAACAAGCGCGCGCAGGAGATCATCGACAGCTTCGGCGAGGTGAGCGTGAAGGCGTCAGAGGACGATCCGACGGTGTGCCTGGTGGAGTTCAGCTTCGCGGTGGCGCACGGGCTCAACCGCATTTACCTCAGCGCGCACATCACGGTGTAAGGAGGCGGAGAGATGGCAAATATGACGATCCCGACGAGCCGGGACATTTATCTGGAGCTCAACGGCAAAAAGCTGGCGGTGGTGCAGGGCTACAGCGCGAAGGCGTCGCGCACGAGCCGCGAGGTCGAGGCCTTCGGCGAGAGCGAGCCGGTGGCGACCGTGGGCGGGCAGACGCGCTATACGCTTGAGCTCAGCCGCCTGTACGCGACGGACGAGGCCATCGGCGACGGCGTGAGCTTCTATGAGCTCGACGACTTTTCCGTGGTGGTGTGCCGCCCGGGCAAGCGCATCATCTACAGCCATTGCCGCTGGAGCAACATCGAGGAGCTGGGCAAGCTCGGTGAGCCGGTGGCGGAAAAGGTGACGGTCATCTCCTGTAAGCGCATGGAGACGGACGCCTGATGGGAGACGATGCGGTTTTCGCGGCGCAGCAAAGGCGCGTGACCGAGCAGCTCGGCGCGGCGATGCTTGCGGCGGTCGGACTGATGGTGCGGCAGTATCTGGGAGCGCCCACGGGAGAGAACGAGGGGCAGGACTCCGCTGACGCGGCATGGGAGGACGGCACGCAGGCGTTCCGTGCGGGCGAGACGGTGAACGAGAGCTTTGACATGGCGCGTTATCTGCGGCTCAGGCAGGGCGCATCGGCGGCGGAGCCGGAGGAGAGCGAGGGCCGCGCCGATGCGGAGGACCGTTCGCGGAGCGTAAGGCGGACGGCAGAAAAAATGATGTCTGCGCGCACGGCGGCGGGGGACGCCGGCGCGCGAGGGAGCGGGGAACGGAGCGCATCCGCCGCCGCGCCGGAGAGCGGCGCGGGAAGGCATGACGCGGCGGAGGCGTTTGTTTCGGCGGAGGGCGGAGACGCCCTCCGCACCGCGCGGAGCGTGAGCGGAGAGATCGAGCGCGACGCGCGGCGCTATGACGGCGGATTCTATCTTTACTGAGAGGAGGCGGGGACGTGAGACTGACGCCCATGCGATATAAGGACTACATCTGGCCGAGCAATCCCGGGAGCTACCGCATTTCGTTCCGCCGCGTGGTGGCGGAGCACAAGCTGCCGTTCGGCAGGAGCGTGACGCAGGACCTCGGACAGGTCTGCCGCGTGCTCGAGGGCGAGGGGGAATTTGCCGGAGAGGGCGCGTATGAGGAATTCAAGCGGCTGGCGACGGTGTTTTACGGAGGGGGCGCGGGCGTGCTGGTGCATCCGGTGTGGATGACGACGCGCGCTTACTTCACCGAGCTGGAGGTCGTGCAGGAGCCGCTGCCGGACTATGTGCGCTACCGCTTCGCGTTCTGCGAGGCGGGAAGCGAGGGCGCGGCGCTGAAGGAAGTGAGCACTTCGGCGGCGGGCGGCAGCGCGGCGGGAACGGCGGGAGCGCGGTATCACACCGTGGTGCAGGGCGACACGCTTTGGGCTATCGCGGCGCGAAACGGCACAACGGTGCGCGCGCTGTGTGCGCTCAACCCGCAGATCGCGAACCCGAATCGGATCTATCCCGGAGAGCGGGTGAGGCTTTCATGACCGGCAGAGTGGAAACGGCTGGCGGCAAGGTATACGAGCTGCCGGCGCTGCTGGAATGGCGGCTGCGGCGCACCGGCGGCGTGCCGTGCGACAGCTTTCGGGCAAGGTGCCTTTACAGCGCCGAAATGGGGGAGGTGCTGAAGGCGGCCTGCCGCTTTGCGGCAACGGAGAACGGCGTGACGCGGTTCCGCGGCGTGATCGACGAGTGGAGCGCCGTGTGCGGCGCGGAGGGGACGGTGCTGACGGTCGAGGGGCGCGGCATGGCCGCGCTGCTGCTCGACAACGAGGCTGAGGCGGTGACCTATCAGCGCGCGGCGCTCAGCGAGATATTGAAGGACCACGCGGCGGCGTGCGGCGTGGCATGGGAGCCGCGCGGCGAGGTGTACGGCACGGGCGAATACGCGGTGGCGAGCGGGTCGAGCCGGTGGAAGGCCATCGAGGGCTTTGCGCGGCGCTGTGGACTGACGCCGTATTTCACGCGGGAGGGCGTGCTGTGTCTGCGCGGCACGGCGGAAGGACGCAGACTTGTGCTGGAGGAGCCGGAGGGCGTGATCGAGGCGTCGTACCGCGACAGGCGGTACGGCGTACTCTCCGAGGTGACGGCGGTGAACCGTGCGAAGAAGCTGCGCCAGACGGTGCGGAACGAGACGTTCCTCGCGCGCGGCGGGAGCTGCCGCCGCGTGGTGTATGTGCCCTCGCGGAGCGTAAATGAGCTGCGCTACACGGGGCGCTATCAGATCGAAAAGAGCGCGGAGGACGCGCGGGGGCTGACGGTCACGCTCGCGGGGAGCGTGGACGCCGAGCCGACGGACCGCGTGGAGCTGTCACTCGCGCGGCTGGGCGTGCGGGGGACGTTCCGCGTGAGCGAGACGCTGCATACGCTCTCCGCGCGCGGCGAGACGACGGAGCTGACACTGTGGGAGGTATGAAAAAATGTGGGTAGCAGGCAGGCTCCGACGGACGGAGGAGCCGCAGGAGACAACAAATGCGGAGAGCGGCACCGTGACCATCGGCGGGAGCGCGGTGGGCGTGCTCAGCCGGGGAGAGGAGCGCAGCGTTCCGCTCGCGTCGCCGGGCGGGTATGCCTGGCGGCCGAAAAACGGCGAGCGCGTGCTGGTCATCAAGGGCGGCACGCTCGGCGAGGAGCGGTATGTCGCCGGTTCGCTGGACGCCGCGCGGGAGCAGGACGATCTGGGCGACGGCGAGGTGCGTCTCTACGCGGTGGGCGGCGGCGCAAGCATCACGCTGCGCCGGAACGGGCGCGTGGAGATCGCGGGAGAATTGTACATCAACGGAAAAGCGTATGAAGCGCCGGAGGAGGCTATCGGTGGAGCTTAAAATGAAGAACGGGGACTATCTTCCCGACGGCATCGGCGGAGAGCAGCGCGTGGACGGGACCGAGGCGCTGCTGGCGAGGGCGCTCTTCCGGCTGAGTGTGCGGAGGGGGAGCTTTCCCTTCCTGCCGGAGCTGGGGAGCGAGCTGTACCGGCTCGGGAACGAGAAGCCGTCGGCACGGGCTGCCGCGGCGAAGCTGTACGCCGCCGCGGCGCTGGCGGAGGAAACGGCGCTGACGGTGGAGGATGTGGAGCTGACGGAGCGCGGGGACGGGGTCATGGCCCTGCGCGTGCTGTTGACGGCGAACGGCGAGAGCGCCGCGCTGGAGATGACGGTGAGAGGAGCGTGAGAGACGATGAAGGAATGGACGGAGATCTATGAGCAGCTGCGCGGCACGTTCGCGCAGAGAGCGGGCTTTGTGCCGAGCGAGGGCTGCGACAGCGCGGTGCGCCTCTATGCGCTCGCGGCAGAGCTGCAGTCGCTGCTGATGCAGGCGGACTGGGTGCTTGACCAAAGCTTCCCGCAGACGGCGCAGGGAACGTATCTGGACTATCATGCCGAAACGCGCGGCATCACGCGCGGGGCGGCGGAAAAAGCGGCCGGCGTGATCCGATTTGCCGCGGCGGACAAGGTGACGGCGGCGTGCCCGATCGAAAAGGGCACGGTGTGCATGACCGCGGAGGGCGTGCGCTTTGAGACGACGGAGGACGCGGCCATTGCCGTGGGCAGCCAATGGGCCGACGTGCCCGCGCAGGCTGTGGAGGCGGGCGCGGGCGGCAATGTGATCGCGGGGACGGTCACGCTGCTGTCGGCGATGCCGGTCGGCGTGGTGCAGTGCACGAACCCGGCGGCATTTTCCGGCGGCTGCGACGCCGAGAGCGATGAGACGCTGCGCGGGCGAGTCCTGGCGAGCTATCAGCGACTGCCGAACGGCGCGAACGCGGCCTATTACGAGCAGGAGGCGATGCGCTATCCCGGCGTGGCGGCGGCGAAGGCGGTGGGCCGCGCCCGCGGCATCGGGACGGTGAACGTGGTGATCGCGACGCACGCGGGCGTTCCGGACGCGGCGCTGCTCGCGGCGGTCGAGACGGACTTGCAGAAAAAGCGCGAGATCGCGGTGGATGTGAAGGTGCTCGCGCCGACGGTCGAGACGGTGGCGGTGACGGCGGCGCTCAAGGCGGCGCCGGGGTATACCTTTGCCGAGGTCAAGGCCGGCGCGCAGAGCGCGCTGGAGATGCTGTTCACCGGCGGGCTGCTGGGAAAGAGCGTGACGACGGCGAGGCTGCTGACGCTGCTTTGCGGTGTGGAGGGCGTGGAGAACGTGCATCTGACCGCGCCGGCGGCGGATGTGGCGGTGGATGCGACGGAGCTGCCGATGCTCGGCACGGTGACGCTCAGCGAGCTGACGGAGGCGTGAGGCGATGGGCTACTACAACTATCTTTGCGAGCTGTTGCGCCCGCTGCGGGTCTATCGGCTCGATGAGGGCAGCCTGAGCGGCGCGGAGTTGTACGCTGCGGGCGAGGGACTGGACACCGCAGCTGAGGCGCTGGAGAAGGCGGCGCGTGAGGGCGTGCTGATGACAGCGGAGGACGAGGGGCTTTCCCGCCGCGAGCGGCTGTTCTCCCGCATCGGCGCGCGCACGACGCCGGCGCTGCGTCGGCTGGCGATCGCGTCGCTGCTGCGCGTTGGGGGAGACGGCTTCACGCTCGAGGCGGTCAACCAGACCATCAGCGGCTGCGGCGTGCGCGCCGTGGCCGCGGAGACGGACGAGCAGGGCGTGGTGCGCGTGACCTTCCCGCAGGTAGCGGGCGAGCCGGAGGACTTTGCGCGCATCCGCGACATCATTCTGGAGATCATGCCGTGCCATCTGCAGGTGGACTTTTACTTCCGGTTCCTGACATGGGAGGAGTGCGAGGCCGCCGCGTGGACGTGGCAGGGCATCGAGGACGCGGAGCACACCTGGGAGAGCTTTGAAAAGGCGGTGCCGACGGTATGACGGAGCAGGAGGTCTCGGTCCGCCTGACGGAGAATGACGAGCGCCTGTACGCCTGCGCGAAGCGTCTGGAGGCGGTGGAACGCAGACAGGACGCTCTGGATAAACTGGTAACGGCGGTGGAGGTGCTCGCCGTGCGGCAGGAGAGCGTGGAGGGCAATGTGAAGGAAATCCGAAACGCGGTGCAGAGCATCACGGAAAAGCCGGGAAAGCGCTGGGAGGCGCTGGCCGACCGTGTGCTCTATCTGCTGCTCGGCGCGGTATTCTCCCTGCTGGCACAGGGGGTGGCGGCATGAGAAGAAAATGGACATTTTCCAAGCTGCTGCTCCTGCTCGAGAGCGCGGTGGTGCTCTACACCACCTATGAGGGCTTCGCGCTGGCGCAGCTGGCGGTGGGATACGGCTATCTCGGCACGCTGCCGTGGGTGGCGGCGACGGTGAGCGCCGCCTGGGGGGCCTACGGCGCGTCGGCGGGCTTTTATTACAACAAGGCAAAGGCGGAGAACACCACGGGCGGCATCGTGTTTGAGGCCGCCTGCGGCAGACAGGCGCGCAGCGGACAGGACTGCGACGGATGGGAGGAGAACGGATGAAGGAGCTGGCGCTCAAGCGGCTGACAAATCTTTTTACGGTCAAGAGCATCGTGACGATCACGCTGACGATCACGTTCTGCGTGCTGGAGTGCTGCGGGTCGCTCTCGCAGGACTATATGACGATCTACACGGCGGTGATCGGCTTTTATTTCGGCACACAGAGTAAGAAGGACGAGGATGTATAACAGTCGGGAGATCGGCGAGCTGCGCGCCGATGTGGCGGTGAACTGCCGCACGCTGATCGAGCGCGCGGCGGCGCGGGGGCTGCCGGTGCTGGTGGTGCAGACCGTGCGCGACGCGGAATACCAGCGCTACCTCGTCTCGATGGGCTACGCGGCCAGGACGGCGACGGTGCCGACCTTCCACGCAAAGGGCGTGGGGCTGGCGTTCGATATTTGCAAGAACGTGAAGGGACACGAGTACGACGACCCGGGATTTTTTACCGCGATGGGAAGGCTCGGCAAGGAGATGGGCTTCACCTGGGGCGGCGACTGGCGGAGCTTTCCCGACCGGCCCCATTTTCAATGGGACGGGGGCGGAAAATACACCTCGTCGATGGTGCGCGCGGGGCGGTATCCGCCGCCGATGCCGCGCTTTGAAGAGGAGGAAACGATGACGCAGGAGCAGTTCAACACGCTGATGGAGGGCTACTGGCGCTCGCTCGCGCAGCGCGAGCCAGCGGACTGGAGCGCGGAGGCGCGCGAGTGGGCCGAGAAAAACGGACTGATCGTGGGCGACGGAAACGGCAACAAGCAGTACCGCTCGTTCGTCACGCGCGAGCAGCTGGCGGTGTTTCTCAAGCGCTTGCGGGAGCTGGAGAAATGAGAAAGGGAGGAGGCAAGCCGAGCGGCTTGCCTCCTCCCTCTTTTTTCCTTTTTGATTCAGTCCTTGATCATGTGGACATTGAGATGATCATAGGTCATCTCGACGCCGTGGGTGGCAAAGGTCTCGCGGACCTTTTCGTTCATGCCGTAATAGACCGTCCAGTAGTCCGCGGCGGAGACCCAGAGCCTGACGAGGTAGGAGATGCTGCTCGCGCCGTATTCGCTGAGGACGACCGTGGGCGCGGGCTCGTCCGTCACCTGCGGGAAGGCGGCGACGGCCTCCAAGATCGCGGTGCGGACGGTCTCGGTCGGCGCGTCGTAGGAGGCGGTGTAGATCAGGTCGACACGGCGGCGGCCGAGAGCATTGTAGTTGACGATCTTGGCGGTGACGATCTGGCTGTTGGGCACGAAGATCTCCTTATTATCCACGGTGGTGAAGGTGGTGTAGGCGAGGTCGACGGCGCGGACGGCGCCCTCGATGCCGTCGCAGGAGACGTAGTCGCCAACGGTGAAGGGCTTGGAGATGAGCAGCATGACGCCGCCGGCGACGTTGGAGAGCGTATTTTGCAGCGAGAGCGACACAGCGAGACCGGCGACGCTCAGCAGGGCGACGAACGAGGTGATCTCCACGCCGATCGAGCCGAGAACGGCGAGCGCGAGGAGAATGTAGAGCACGGCGCGCAGCGTCGAGCGCAGATAGGTGCGGAAGGGCGCGAGACGCGCGGAGCGGTCAAACGCGCGGTCGCACAGGCGCAGGATGACGCGGATGAGCAGCATACCGAGCGCCAGCAGCAAAAGGACAGTCGCGGTGAGGTTGAGCGCCTTGTCCAGCGCGGGGATGCCGAAATCAAAAAGCTCCATAAAGGGTACCTCCTTGGTATGATACGGAAATTTGCGGCAGAAGCTAAGGGTATGATAACAGCTTTTTTACGCTGGCGCAACACCTGCGTGCCGGAAAAAAGCGAGGGGAAAGGGTGTAAAAATGCTGTTAAAAAGTTCACAAGTGCAAGTTTTCCTGCAAAAAGAAAAGGGGAATGCAGCGAGGAGCGTCGAAAGCAATTCGCGAATACGACAAAAATGGCAAAAAAATTTTGGCTACTTTTTTTTGATTTTCTTTGCTTTTTTCATTGATTAAATGGACGCTTTCCTCTATAATCTACAATGAAGCCTGTATGAGCACCTGTCGGCTGATTTTGAAAGGTTTCATGCAAACAGGGGCCCATTGGCAATAAGATACCGTAACCAATAAAAACAGGGAGGGTTTTATCTTGAATAAGGTCATGTCACTGCACGATGCCGTTGCAAAGTACGTTGAAAACGGCGACGTACTCGCCACCGGCGGCTTCACCACCAACCGCAAGCCCTATGCGGCGGTCTCCGAGATCCTGCGCCAGGGTCAGAAGGACTTCATCGTCTACGCCGGCCCCGGCGGCGGCGAGGTCGATATGCTCATCGGCGAGGGCCGCGTGGCGGCGTACATCAACTGCTACACCGCGAACTCCGGCTACACCAACGTTTCCCGCCGCTTCCGCGCCGCCATCGAGAAGGGCCAGCTGACCTACGAGGATTACTCGCAGGACGTGCTGATGCTCATGCTGCACGCCTCTTCCCTCGGCCTTCCGTTCCTGCCGGTGCGCCTGATGCAGGGCAGCGGCCTGATGAAATACTGGGGCATCAGCGAGGAAAAGCGCAAGACCATGCCCAAGATGGAAGACCTCAAGTGCGTTGAGATCGAAAATCCCATGGTCCCCGGCCAGAAGGTCGTCGCCGTTCCCGTTCCCAGGATCGACACCGCGCTCATCCACGTCCAGCAGGCCAGCCCCGACGGCACCTGCATCATCTGCGGCGATGAGTTTCACGACATCGACATCGCGGTCGCCGCGCGCAAGACCATCGTCACCTGCGAGGAGATCGTCTCCAACGAGTACATCCGCCGCGATCCCACCAAGACCCGCATCTTCGGCGAGTGCGTGCAGGCCGTCGTGAAGGCGCCCTACGGCGCATGGCCCGCCCAGTGCTATGACTATTACGACGATGACGACGCCGCTTTGAAGGAGTACGACAAGGCCTCCAAGTATCAGGACAAGGCCGACGCCGTCGAGCAGCTTGCCAAGGCTGCCGCCAAGGCCGTCAAGGCGCTCGAGAAGGCGCCTGCCGACGAGAAGCTCAAGCTGGCCGCCGAGGCTGCCGAGAAGGCTGCCAAGGCCGCTGCCGCGGGCGAGCTGATCCCCGAGACCTTCGAGGATTATCTGAACAAGTGGGTCTACGGCTGCAAGGACCAGGCCGAGCTGCTCGACAAGATCGGCGGCAGCCGCCTGATGCGCCTGAAGAACGAGCCGCATCTCGGCTATTCCACGACGCACTAAGTTAGGAGGGGTATTGAAATGTCTGATTATACGAAGTATACCAAGCAGGAGATGCAGGCTTACGCCATCGCCAAGAGCATCAAGGAAAACCAGATCGTCATCGTCGGCACCGGCCTGCCGCTCATCGGCGCCTCCCTCGCCAAGCGCGCGATCTGCCCGAGCTGCCACCCCATCGTCGAGTCCGGTCTGATGGACTGCGACCCCGTTGAGGTCCCCCGCTCCGTCGGCGACAACCGCTTCATGGCGCACTGCGCCGTGCAGTGGCCCAACATCCGCTTCGTCGGCTTTGAGGCCAACGAGTGGCTGCACGACGAGGATCGTCTGGTCGCCTTCATCGGCGGCGCGCAGATCGACCCCTACGGCAACGTGAACTCCACCTGCATTTTCGGCAAGGGCGATTATCTCCAGCCCACCACGCGCTTCACCGGCTCCGGCGGCGCGAACGGCATCGCCACCTACTGCAACACCATCATTATGATGCAGCACCAGAAGCGCCGCTTCATCGACCACGTCGACTACATCACCTCCTGCGGCTGGATGGACGGCCCCGGCGGCCGTGAGCGCGCGGGCCTGCCCGGCAACCGCGGTCCTCAGATGGTCGTTACCGACCTCGGCATCATGAAGTTCGACGACGAGACCAAGCGTATGTACTGCGCCTATATGTTCCCCGGCGTCACGCCCGAGATCATTCAGGAGAATACCGGCTTTGAGATCGACTGCTCCCGTGCGGAGACCTTCGAGGCGCCTCCCGCCGAGATCATCCGTCTCATCCGCGAGGAGATCGACCCCGGCCAGGCCTTCATCAAGGTCCCCAAGGAAAAGTAAGTCCGTTATCATTAAATAAGAAGGAGAACAAAACATGAGCGAATATTCTATGCCCTCTTATTTCCAGACTATGCCCGTCATCGGCAAGGAAGTGGCTCACTTCAGCGAGGAGAACGCGGCGCAGATCCAGGAAGTAGAGCAGGAGATCCATGAGATCCGCGAGGCCGCGCTGGAAGCCGGCAAGAGCACCGAGGCTCTCAACGAATCCGGCCAGTGGACCGCGATGCAGCGCATCGAGGAGCTGGTGGACGAGGGGACCTGGTGCCCGCTCAACAGCCTCTACAACCCGCAGGACAACGATAACGGCAGCGTCGGTATCGTCAAGGGCCTCGGCCGCATCAACGGTAAGTGGGCCGTCATCATCGCCAGCGACAACAAGAAGCTCGCCGGCGCATGGGTCCCCGGTCAGGCGGACGCCCTGCTGCGCGGCAGCGACACGGCCAAGCGCCTGCGCATTCCTCTGGTCTACGTCCTCAACTGCTCCGGCGTGAAGCTCGACGAGCAGGAGAAGGTCTATCCCAACCGCCGCGGCGGCGGCACCCCGTTCTATCGCAACAGCGAGCTGAACCAGATGGGTATTCCCGTCATCGTCGGCATCTACGGCACCAACCCTGCCGGCGGCGGCTATCACTCCATCAGCCCCACCATCCTCATCGCGCATGAGGACGCCAACATGGCAGTCGGCGGCGCCGGCATCGTCGGCGGCATGAACCCCAAGGGCTACGTCGATAAGGAAGCGGCGGAAGCGCTCATTCAGGCCCAGAAGAACCTCAAGACCGATATTCCGGGCACCGTCTCCATCCACTACGATGAGACCGGCTTCTTCCGTGAGGTCTACTGCGACGAGGAAGGCGTGCTCGGCGGCATCCGCAAGTACATTGATATGCTGCCTGCCTACGATCCCGAGTTCTTCCGCGTGGACGATCCCAAGGAGCCTCTGTTCGACGCGAACGACCTGTACTCCATCGTGCCCTTCAACCAGAAGCGCAGCTACGATATGTACGACGTCATGGCCCGCCTGCTCGACGGCTCCGAGTTCATGGAGTTCAAGCACGGCTACGGCCCCGAGATGATCACCGGTCTTGCCAAGATCGACGGTCTGCTCGTCGGCGTCGTTGCCAACGCGCAGGGTATGCTGATGAATTACCCCGAGTACAAGATGGCCACCTACGGCTCCGCGATGGGCGTCGGCGGCAAGCTGTACCGTCAGGGCCTCATCAAGATGAACGAGTTCGTCACCCTCTGCGCCCGTGACCGCATCCCGATGCTGTGGATCCAGGATACCACCGGCATCGACGTCGGCAACGACGCCGAGCGCGCGGAGCTCCTCGGCCTCGGCCAGAGCCTCATCTACTCCATCCAGTCCAGCGACCTGCCCATGATGGAGATCACCCTCCGCAAGGGCACCGCCGCGGCGCACTACGTCCTCGGCGGCCCGCAGGGCAACGACACCAACGCCTTCTCCATCGGCACCGCCACCACCGAGATCTACGTCATGCACGGTGAGACCGCCGCGGCCGCGATGTACGCCCGCCGTCTGGTCAAGGACGAGAAGGCCGGCAAGGACCTCCAGCCCACCATCGACAAGATGAACGAGCTGATCCAGGATTATGCCAAGAAGTCCAGCCCGAAGTTTTGCGCCAAGGCCGGCCTGACGGACGAGATCGTCGACATGAACGATATGCGTCCCTACATTCAGGCTTTTGCGAATGCCTGCTATCAGAATCCCGAGAGCATCTGCCCGTTCCATCAGATGCTGCTCCCGCGCGTGATCCGCGACTACGACAACCTGAACCAGAAGGCGTAAGATTTTTTGAAGCAATCGATCCCCGCGCGGCGAGAGCCGCGCGGGGAGGTATGGAGTTTTAAGCGATTATGAGCATTTACACCATGGGCATCGACGTGGGGTCCACCGCGTCGAAATGCGTGATCATGAAGGACGGTCAGGAGATCGTCGCCAAGTCCCTCGTCCCTGTCGGCACCGGCACGTCCGGCCCCGCCCGCGCCATCGCGGAGGTGCTGGATAACGCCAAAATGACGCGCGAGCAGATGGATTTCGTCCTCGCCACCGGCTACGGACGCAATTCACTCGACGGTCTTGCCGATCTGCAGATGAGCGAGCTGAGCTGTCACGCCAAGGGCGCGACCTATCTCTTCCCCGATGTGCACACGGTCGTGGACATCGGCGGGCAGGACGTGAAGGTCATCGAGATCGAGAACGGCATGATGAAGAATTTCGTCATGAACGACAAGTGCGCCGCCGGTACGGGGCGCTTCCTCGACGTCATGGCCCGCGTGCTGGAGGTCAGGGTCGAGGACCTCGGCGACCTCGGCGACAAGTCCACCAAGGAGATCGGCATCAGCTCGACCTGCACGGTCTTCGCCGAGAGCGAGGTCATCTCGCAGCTCGCCGTCGGGACCGACAAGTGCGACATCATCGCGGGCATTCATCGCTCGGTGGCGGGGCGCGTGAGCGGCCTGTGCAACCGCGTGGGCGTGCGTGACCGCGTGGTGATGACCGGCGGCGTGGCACAGAACCACGGCATCGTCAAGGCGTTGGAAAACCAGCTCGGGCACGAGATCTCCACCTCTCCGCTCACGCAGTACAACGGCGCCCTCGGCGCAGCGCTCTTCGCCTATCAGAAAGCACTCAAAAAGCAGCACTGAGCTGCACCATTCTTTACAAGAATAATTTAGGAGGAATCAAAAATGGCTAAACAGGTCAGTCCCGGCGTCCTCGCGCTGCGCAAGGTCGTCGACGACGTGTACGCCGACGCCCGCGAGGCAAAGAAGCAGGGCAAGCTCGTCGGCTGGTCCAGCTCCAAGTTCCCCTGCGAGCTGGCTGAGGCCTTTGACCTCAACGTGATGTATCCCGAGAACCAGGCTGCCGGCATTGCCGCCCAGCGCGACGGCGAGATCATGTGCCAGGCCGCCGAGGACCTCGGCTTCGACAACGACATCTGCGGCTACGCCCGCATCTCCCTCGCTTACGCCGCCGGCAAGCGCGCCAGCCGTAAGTTCGACCCCGAGACGCTCGAATTCATCATCGACCCCAAGAGCGGCAAGCCCCTCAAGGACGAGAACGGCAACGTCGTCATCGATCCCGAGACCGGCAAGCCCAAGAAGGACCCCAAGACCCAGGTGCCCTACACCGTTCTGGACGATATCCATGAGATCGAGGCGCTGCCCGAGACCACCGAGAAGGAGATCGCCTACAAGAACTTCCGCCGCGAGGCCATCAAGCCCTACAAGCAGATGCGCATCCCCCAGCCGGACTTCGTCCTGTGCTGCAACAACATCTGCAACTGCATGACCAAGTGGTACGAGAACATCGCCCGTATGTGCAACATTCCGCTCATCATGGTCGACATTCCCTACAACAACACCGTTGAGGTCAGCGACTCCGCCGTGAAGTACGTCCGCGCCCAGTTCGACAACGCCATCCATCAGCTCGAGGAGCTGACCGGCAAGAAGTTCGACGAGGCCAAGTTCGAGGCGGCCTGCAAGCACGCGAACCGCACCGCCCAGAACTGGCTGAAGGTCTGCGACTACCTGCAGTACAAGCCCGCCCCGATGAGCGGCTTCGACCTGTTCAACCACATGGCCGACGTCGTCACCGCCCGCGGCAAGGAAGCCGCTGCCGACGCCTTCGATCTGCTCGCGCAGGACCTGGAGCAGAACATCAAGGAAGGCACCTCCACGCTGCCCTTCCCCGAGAAGTACCGCGTCATGTTCGAGGGCATCCCCTGCTGGCCGAAGCTCCCGAACCTGTTCAAGCCCCTCAAGGAGAACGGCGTGAACGTCACCGCCGTCGTGTACGCGCCCGCCTTCGGCTTCGTCTACAACAACATGGACGAGATGGCCCGCGCCTACTACAAGGCGCCCAACTCCGTCTGCATCGAGCAGGGCGTTGCCTGGCGTGAGGGCATCTGCCGCGACAATAAGGTCGACGGCGTGCTCGTCCACTACAACCGCTCCTGCAAGCCGTGGAGCGGCTATATGGCCGAGATGCAGCGCCGCTTCACCAAGGACCTCGGCGTGCCGTGCGCCGGCTTCGACGGCGACCAGGCCGACCCGCGCAACTTCAACGAAGCGCAGTACGCCACCCGCGTGCAGGGCCTTGTCGAAGCCATGGAAGCCAACAAGAAAGACTAAGGAGGGCGTGAAAAAATGAGTATCGAAGCTATCGTGAAGGAATTTTCCGCCGTCGCCGCGAACCCCAAGGGCCAGCTCAAGGCCTATAAGGACGCCGGCAAGAAGTGCATCGGTGTGATGCCCTACTACGCCCCCGAGGAGCTGGTCTACGCCGCCGGCATGATGCCGTTCGGTATGTGGGGCAGCAACAACAAGACCATCCAGCGCGCCAAGGAATATTGCGCGACCTTCTACTGCACCATCGCCCAGCTCGACCTCGAGATGCTGCTCGACGGCACGATGGACCTGCTCGACGGCGTCATCACCCCGACCATCTGTGATACGCTGCGCCCCATGAGCCAGAACATCCGCGTCGCCATGAGCGAGAAGCTGCCCTGCATCTTCCTCGCCCATCCCCAGAACCGCTTCGCCGACTGGGGCAAGCAGTTCTGCATGGATCAGTACAACGACGTCAAGGCCGGTCTCGAGAAGATCGCCGGTCACGAGATCAAGAGCGAGGACATCGCCGCGGCCATCAAGGTCTACAACAAGTCCCGTGCCGCCCGCCGCGAGTTCGTCAAGCTCGCCAGCGACCACTGCGACGTCATCGACCCCATCATGCGCTCCGCCGTCCTCAAGGCCGCATGGTTCATGGATAAGGCCGAGTACACCGAGAAGCTCAACGCCCTCAACGCCGAGCTCAAGGCGCTGCCCGCGGCGAAGTGGAACGGCGTGAAGGTCGTCACCTCCGGCATCATCTGCGACAATCCCGTCCTGCTCAAGGTCTTCAAGGACAACAACGTTGCCATCGCCGCCGACGACGTCGCGCACGAGTCCCGTGCGTTCCGCACCGACGCGAGCGAGGAGGGCGATCCCATGATGGCCCTCGTCGAGCAGTTCACCAACACCGACTACGACGTGCTGCTCTACGATCCGCAGTCCAGCAAGAACCGCCGCGGCGAGTTCGTGGCGAACCTTGTCAAGGAGTCCGGCGCGCAGGGTCTGGTGCTCTTCATGCAGCAGTTCTGCGACCCCGAGGAGATGGAGTTCCCGTACCTCAAGCGCGCGCTCGACGCCGCCGGCATCCCCTTCATCAAGCTCGGCGTGGATCAGCAGATGCGCGACTTCGGTCAGGCCGCGACCGCCATTCAGGCGTTCGCCGACGTTCTGTCCGTTCAGTAAGGTATCCCGACGGCGGCGGGGAGAGAGGGAGAAGCTCTCCCCGCGCCGCGCCGGCTGTTCAGACGGCGTAAAAATTGCAGGACCGCTGTTGCAAAGCTCAACGGCGATTTGCTATAATCCACTCTAACGAAAGGGATAAGGAGAATCTATGTACAGCCCGCTTTTCGTCACCCTCATGGGCATCGGCACCGTGTTCTTCGGTCTGGTCTGCATCATCGTCCTCACGACGATCATGGGAGCCGTCCTCAAGAGCAATGCCAAGCCCGCCCCCGCGCCCGCTGCGGCTCCCAAGGCTGCGGCTCCCGCCGCTCCTGCGGTCAACACCGCCAAGGAGCAGGAGATCCTTGCAGCCGTCATCGCGGCGGTCACCGAGGACCTCGGCCCCAGCGCCTCCCGTATGCAGATCACCAGCATCAACAAAATTTGATTATTTTAGGAGAGAAAACATCATGACTAAGCAGTACACTGTCACCGTTAACGGCACCGCCTACGAAGTTACCGTCGAGTCCGTCTCCGGCGGCCGCATGGCCTCCGCCCCCGTCGCCCGCACCGCTTCCGCCCCCGTGGCCCGCGCTGCCGCTCCCGTCGCCGCTCCCGCTCCTGCCGCGGCTCCTGCTGCCCCCAAGGCCGCTCCCGCCGCTTCCGGCTCCGGTGAGACCGTTTCCAGCCCGATGCCCGGCACCATCCTCGACGTGAAGGTCGCGGCCGGTCAGGCGGTCAAGTCCGGCGACATCCTCTTCATCCTCGAGGCCATGAAGATGGAGAACGAGATCTTTGCTCCCTGCGACGGCACCGTTTCCTCCGTCGCGGTTTCCAAGGGCGCTGCCGTCAACCCCGGCGACGTTCTGTGCGTCATCGGCTGAGACATTTCCGCACACCCCTGAAATAAACTGTGAAAGGAAACCAGAAATAAATGCCTGCTATTATCAATTTCCTGCAGCAGACCGGCTTCTATATGTTTGGTCAGGACGGTAACTGGAAATGCCTCATCATGATCGCCATTTCCTTTATCCTCATGTATCTGGCCATTGTGAAGGGCTTTGAGCCGCTGCTGCTCCTGCCCATTTCCTTCGGTATGCTGTGTACCAACCTGCCCGGCGCGGATATGTTCCATGAGATCCTGTTTGCCGGCGGTCACGTCCATTGGGACCTTTTCGGCGGCACGCCCGTCACGGCCTCCTTCATTGCGGAGATGAGCGAGTCCGGCGTTTCGGACGCCGTGCTTGCTCCGTACTTCCAGCAGCTGCTCGCCAGCGCGCAGGAGGCCTTCGGAGCGGATACGATCCAGCAGGTCGCCAGTGAGGTCATGGCTGCTGCCGGCGGCACCATCAGCGAGTTCACCGCGCAAGCACAGGCGGTCGCACAGGCCGAACAGGCTGCCGCGGTGTACGGCATGGAGCTTGCCGGCCCGACGGTCAACCTCGGCCTGCTCGACGTCCTCTACCTCGGCGTCAAGCTCGGCATCTATCCCTGCCTGATCTTCATGGGCGTCGGCTCCATGACCGACTTCGGTCCCCTGATCGCCAACCCCAAGTCCCTGCTGCTCGGTGCGGCTGCCCAGCTCGGTATCTTCATGACCTATGTGGGCACCCAGCTCCTCGGCTTCACCTCGCAGGAATCCTCCTCCATCGGTATCATCGGCGGCGCGGACGGCCCGACGGCGATCTTCGTCACGACCCGTCTCGCTCCCCATCTGCTCGGCCCCATCGCCGTTGCGGCGTATTCCTACATGGCGCTCGTTCCGGTTATTCAGCCGCCCATCATGAAGGCGCTGACCACCAAGGAGGAGCGCAAGATCGTGATGAAGCCGCTGCGTCAGGTCAGCAAGAAGGAGAAGATCATCTTCCCCATCATGATCACCGTGTTCGTGGCGCTGCTCGTTCCCTCCGCCGCTCCTCTGATCGCCTGCCTCATGCTCGGCAACCTCTTCAAGGAGTCCGGTGTGGTTGAGCGTCTGACCAAGACCGCCGGCAACGAGCTGATGAACATCGTCACCATCTTCCTCGGCTTCACCGTCGGCGCGACGGCGACGGCCACCACCTTCCTGTCCCTCCAGACCATCGAGATCATGTGCATGGGCGTCGTGGCGTTCGGCTTCGGCACTGCGGGCGGTGTTCTGCTCGCCAAGCTCATGAACCTGTTCCTGAAGGAGAAGATCAACCCGCTGATCGGTTCCGCCGGCGTTTCCGCCGTCCCGATGGCGGCGCGTGTCTCCCAGGTCGTGGGCCAGAAGGAGAATCCCGCGAACTTCCTGCTGATGCACGCCATGGGCCCGAACGTGGCCGGCGTCATCGGCTCCGCGATCGCCGCGGGCGTCCTCATGGCGCTCTTCGGCTAAGAGAACAAAAGAAAGAAAAAGAGGGCTTTGCCCTCTTTTTCTTTTGCACATTGTGTTTTGGAAAAGGGTATGCTATAATTTCTCCAACATTTGAAATAGGAGGTCCGTTCCGATGAAATACAGGGAAATGACGGCTGAACAGCGCAAGGCCGAATTTGAAAAGGTGTCCGCTGAATTTGAAGCGTGGAAGGCCAAGGGCCTGAAGCTCAACATGGCGCGCGGGCGTCCGGGAAAGGAGCAGCTCGATCTGGTGTCCGATATTCTCTCGGTGATGACCGATCCTGCGGACTGCGTGGACGGCGACGTGAATGTGCGCAACTACGGCCAGCTCTCCGGCCTGCCGAGCGCCAAGGCGCTCTTTGCCGAGATCCTCGGCTGCAAGCCGGAGCAGGTGTTCGTCGGCGGTAACGCCAGCCTGCAGCTCATGTACGACACCATCGCCAAGGCGTACACCAACGGCCTGCTGCACAGCGAAAAGCCGTGGTGCCGCGAGGAGCATATCAAGTGGCTCTGCCCTGCGCCGGGCTATGACCGCCACTTCAAGGTCACGGAGAGCTTCGGCTTCGAGCTCATCACCATTCCCATGACCGAGACCGGCCCGAATATGGATCTGGTCGAGCAGCTCGTCAAGGACCCGGCGGTCAAGGGTATGTGGAACGTGCCGAAGTATTCCAATCCCGACGGCATCATCTACTCCGACGAGACCATCGAGCGCATCGCCAGGCTGAAGCCTGCGGCTCCCGACTTCCTGCTCATGTGGGACAACGCCTACTGCATCCATGAGTTCGAGGGCGAGTTCGTGCCCTTCCCAGATATCCTGAGCCTGTGCGAGAAGTACGGCAACGCCGACATGGTGTTTGAGTTTGCCTCCACCAGCAAGATCACGCTGCCCGGCGCGGGCGTGGCGTGCTTCGCGTGCAGCGAGGCGAACATGGAATACATGGAGAAGCTCATCAACGTCCAGATCATCAGCTACGATAAGATCAATCAGCTGCGTCATGTGAAGTACCTCAAGGACAAGGCGCACACGCTGGAGCTGATGAAGAAGCACGCGGCCATCATGGGGCCGAAGTTCAAGGCGGTGACCGAGACCCTCGCACGCGAGGTCGGCCCGCTCGGTTTGGCCACCTGGCACGACCCCAAGGGAGGCTACTTCGTGTCCGTCAATACGCTGCCGGGCCTCGCCAAGCGCACGTTGGCGCTGTGTAAGGAGGCGGGTGTCATTATGACGAGTGCGGGCGCGACCTTCCCCTACGGCGTCGACCCGAAGGACAGCAATATCCGCGTCGCTCCGTCCCTCCCGCCGGTGGAGGAGCTGCAGCAGGCGATGGAGGTCTTCTGCTGCTGCCTGAAGCTCGCCGCACTCGAGCAGTTAAAGTAAAGGCAAAAAGAGAAGAGACGGAGCGCCGCTCCGTCTCTTTTTTGCGGAAAAGCGAAAATTGGGTATTGACTTCGCGCCCAATTTTGGTATAATGATGTTTGCTGTTGAGCATTGAGATACGCAGTGGTATCGAAGTGGTCATAACGAGCACGACTGGAAATCGTGTGACGGCCAAAAGCCGTCCGAGGGTTCGAATCCCTCCCACTGCGCCAAAAAGAAAAGCACCGCAAAGCGGTGCTTTTCTTTTTGGGTTCCGGTCCAAACCGACATTTCCATCCGGATGGAGGGGAAAAGCCTTGACAAACACAGCTCTTGAGGGATAGACTAAACTATCTCTTTGTGTGCATTGACGAAGAGACAGTTGTGAAATTTGGAGGACGACACCATGAGCAAGCAGACGGAGCGCGACGCATTCCGCAGCCGCTGGGGCTTTATCCTCGCCTGCATCGGCAGCGCGGTGGGCATGGGCAACATCTGGCGCTTTCCCTATCTCGTGTCCGCGTGGGGCGGCATGACCTTCCTGCTGCCGTATTTCCTCTTTGTTCTTCTGATCGGCTCGACCGGCATCATCGGCGAGATGGCGCTTGGCCGCTCCACCCGTTCCGGCCCCATCGGCGCGTTCGGGCAGGCGGCTGCCCTGCGCGGCAGACGCAGCACGGGCGAGGCGGTCGGCTATATCCCGGTGCTTGGCTCGCTGGCGCTCGCCATCGGCTACAGCTGCGTGGTGGGCTGGATCTTCAAGTATTTTGCGCTGGCGCTCGACGGCGGACTCTTTGCCATGGGACAGGATATGAACGTCATCGTCGACCGCTTCAACGGCACAGCCTGCGGCTGGGGCAATAATTTCTGGCTGGTGATCGCGCTGGCGGTCAACTTCGCCATCATGGCCTTCGGCGTGGGCGGCGGCATCGAGCGGGCGAACAAGGTCATGATGCCCGTGCTGTTCTTCCTCTTTGCGGGGCTGGGCGTCTACATTACGACGCTGCCCGGCGCGGGCGACGGCTACCGCTACATCTTTACCCTCGACCCCGTGGGCCTTGCCGACCCGAAGCTGTGGATCTACGCCTTCGGGCAGGCGTTCTTCTCGCTCTCCGTGGCGGGAAACGGCACGGTGATCTACGGCTCCTACTTCTCGGACGACGAGTCGATCCCCTCCGCCGCGCGCAATGTGGCGCTGTTCGATACGCTGGCGGCGCTGCTGGCGGCGCTCGTCATCATTCCCGCGATGGCGGCGGGCGGCGCGGACCTTTCCGACGGCGGCCCGGGACTGATGTTCATTTTCCTCGTGAACGTGTTCAACGGGATGCCCGGCGGGCGCGTGATCGGACTGGTGTTCTTCCTCTGCGTGCTCTTCGCGGGCCTCACCTCGCTTGTGAACCTCTACGAGGTCTCGGTCGAGGCGCTGCAGGATAAGCTGCACCTCAAGCGCGTGGCGGCAGTCGCGGTCATTGCCGCGATCGGCACAGCGGTGTCGCTGTGCATTCAGGCCATCGTCTCCGACTGGATGGACGTGGTGTCCATCTACATCTGCCCGCTCGGCGCGCTGCTGGCCGGCATCCTGTTCTTTTGGGTGGCGGGGAAGGACTTCGTCCTTGCCGCGGTCAACAAGGGCGTGGGCAAGCCCATCGGCGCGTGGTTCTATCCTCTGAGTAAATATGTCTACTGCGCCTGCGCGCTGCTCGCGCTCATCGCGGGCGCGCTCCTCGGCGGCATCGGCTGAGACGGAAGCGCCGTCCCACGGACGGCGCTTTTCAGTGGAATGCGGTTAGATAAACTTAACTATTTATGATTTCTTAACGGTTTGCCCTATTGACAGAGTAGGGAAGTGCTCGTATAATATGTGACAGATTGTCATTTTACGACAGCTTGTCATACAGGAGGGGCCTATGCCGACCGATACCTTTTTCCGTCTGCCGGAGGAGAAGCGAACGCGCATTTTAGAGGGCGCGTGGAGCGAATTTACCGCCGTGCCCTACGCCGAGGCGTCCATCAACCGCATCGTGCAGACCTCGCGCATCCCGCGCGGCAGCTTTTATCAGTATTTTGAGGATAAGAACGACCTGTTCCTCACTCTCATCGACGAGATCCGCGACCAGTTTCTCGATCTGTTCCACGATACGCTCGAACGCTCGGGCGGAGACCTGTTCTCCATGCCCCTTGCGCTGCTCGACGCCATGGTCGCCCCGAGCGGCTGCATCACGCCGGCGTTTTCCCGCGCCTTCGCGCTGCTGAGCCTGAACGTCAATATGGACGTGCAGCAGCTCTTCTTTGAGCGCGCGGCGGGGGAGCTCTGCCCGCAGAAGCTCCTCGAGCACATCGACCCCGCTCTCCTGCGCACGCAGGAGGACGGCTTTGTGGACGACGTATTCACCCTGCTCGTGGGCGCGCTCGCCTGCGCCATCGCCCGCACGCTGAAAAAGCCGGAGAGCTTTGCGCTTGAGCGCGAGCGGATGCGCGGGCGCATTGAGATTATCAAAAACGGCAGCGCTGCCGTACCCGAAGGAGGACACCGCAAATGAAGAAAAGATGGACGGCTCTGCTGCTCGCCCTCGCCATGCTCTCAGCGCTGGCGGTCGGCGCGCTGGCGGACGAGCAGAAAAAGGATGAGACCGCCGCGGAGACCGCACAGACCACGCCGGACGCGGCAGGCACGCTGAGCTTTGAAAACCTCGGCGCACGGATGAAGGAGAAAAGCTATGCCCTCCTCGCGCTGGAGGAGAGCATCGCGCTGGTCGAGAGCACCGACTACGAGAAGGTCGAGCAGGAGCTGCGTGATGGTCTCAATGAGATCGCGGACGCGCAGTGGGGCATGACTTCGCTCGGCAGCGCGGGGACAGCGGCGCTGTCAAGCCCGATGGCAGGGACCCCGGATGCCTCCGATTATGCGTTGGCAGGTGCGGTCGATGCCGTGGGCGGCGCGGTCGGAAGGCTGGCGAGCCAATCGCTCCAAACGCAGTATGACGCTCTGCGTGAGAGATTCGACGACGTGCGCGACGGAAAGCTGCAAAGGGATAACGAGGGTGTGGTCCGCCAGCTCAAGAGCATGGAGAACAACACCGTCCAGATGATGCAGAATGTGTACATCACCCTCCTCGGGCTTGAGGAGCAATCCGCCGCGCTTGCGCGGCAGGACGCGGCGCTGGACCGCACGCTTGCAGAGCTGGAGCTGCGCTATCAGCTCGGGCAGATCAGCACCATGACGCTCGAGCAGGCAAAGGCGGGCAAGATTCAGCTTGAGAGCGGCAAGGCGACGCTCGACATGAACATCACCGACCTTCGCCGCCAGCTCAACGCGATGGTCGGCGAGGAGCTGACCGCGCCGCTCACGCTCGGCGCACTGCCTGCCGTCACGGCGGAGCAGCTTTCCGCCATGGATGTGGAAAAGGATCTGCAAAAGGCAAAGGCGGCGAGCTACGACCTCTACGCCGCGAAAAAGACGCTCGACGACGCCGACGAGGAATACGACGACAGCGGCGCGAAGAGCTACTACAATGAAAGGGATTACAAAAAGGTGCAGGCAAGGCACAAGTGGCAGTCGGCGCAGTACACCTACAACGCCACGGTGCAGAAGTACGAGCTTACCTTCCGTTCGCTCTGCGACAAGGTGAAGGACTGCGCGCAGATCCTTTCCGCGGCGAAGGTCTCGCTCGAGTGCGAGCGCAGCGACCTCGCGGCCGCACAGCTCAAGTACGAGCAGGGCACGATCTCCGAGAACGCGCTGCACGCGGCGGAGGACGAACTTTACACCGCGCAGGACACCGTCTCCGGCGCGGAGCGCGACCTGTTCACCGCATACAACAACTATCGCTGGGCCGTGGACTACGGCCTGCTGGCCGGCTGAGGAGGACTGAAAGATGAAACAGAAAACGATTTCCCTGCTGCTGGCGATCGCGCTGGCGCTGAGCCTTGCGGGCTGCAAAAAGGAAGAGACCGTCACCGCGCCCGCCGGCGTCGCCGTGCAGGTGCAGACGGTCGAGGCGCAGGACATTGCCTCGGAGAACACGGTCTCCGGTCAGGTGACCGCCGACAGCGAAACGAGCGTCTACGTCACCTCGACGGCTAAGTGTACCGCCGTCTATGTGCAGGCGGGCGACACGGTCAAGGCGGGCGACGTAATCTGCTCGCTCGACATGGAGAGCGCGCTGGCGCAGTACCGCGCGGCGGAGATCGGCTACACGAGCGCCGCGTCGAGCTACAGCGCCCAGAAGGACATCCTCGACCGTCAGGTCGCCCTGTACGAAAAGAACTGGAACGACACCAAGGCGCTCCTTGAGATCGGCGCGGCCTCCCGGTCGGAGGTCGACCAGATGGAGCTGCAATACCTCTCCGCCAAGGCACAGCGTGATTCCACGCTCGCCCAGCTCGAGGCGGGGATGCAGAGCGCGAGGTCGAGCTACGAGCAGCTCGCCCTCGCGATGGAGAACATCGACAGCCATGGCAACGTCATCGCGCCGGTGGACGGCGTGCTCGCCTCGCTCACCGCGAGCGAGGGCGGCATGGTCTCGCCCAGCTACGCCGTCGCCGTCATCGACGGCGCGGAGCAGATGAAGGTCACCGTCATGGTTTCCGAGGCGCTGGTGCCCAAGCTCGCCATCGGCGACACGGTCACGGTCCGCGTCAGCGCGGCGGACGCCGAATTTGACGGCGTGATCCGCTCCGTCGAAAAGACCGCCAATCAGATGACGAAGCTCTACACCGTCACCGTCACGGTGCCCGCGGAGGTCGAGGGCCTGCTCTCCGGTATGTTTGCCGACGTGACCTTCCACACCGCCGTGAGCGAGAGCGCGGTCGTCGTGCCGAGCGAGGCCATCCTCACGAGCAGCGACAGGCAGTATGTCTTTATCGTCGAGAACGGTGCGGCAAAGCGCGTCGACATCACCACCGGCCTCACCGGCAGCGGCATGACCGAGGTCACGAGCGGTCTTGACGCGGGCGAGCAGCTCGTCACAGTCGGCCAGCAGTACCTCTCCGACGGCGACGCCGTGCGCGTCGTGGAGGGATAAGCTCCATGAACATTGCAAAATTCTGCATCAGGCACAAGGTCACAACGCTGCTCGCGGTCATTATGATCGCCGTGTTCGGCGTGGTCTACACCACCCAGCTCCAGATGGCGCTGCTGCCGAACATCGAATACCCCGCGGCCTATGTGTACTGCTACTACAACGGCGCGGGCCCCGAGGACATCGAGCAGCTCGTCACGCGCCCGCTCGAGTCCGCCATCATGTCGGTGCCCGGCGTGGACTCCGTCACCTCCTCGAGCGCCGACAGCATCTCGACCATCCAGATCATGTACGTTGAGAACACCGACGTGGACATCGCGGCGACCAAGCTGCGCGAGAAGTTCGACGCGCTCAGCCTGCCCGACGGCTGCGGCTCTCCCGTCATTCTGAACATCAACGTGTCCGAGTTGATGCCGAGCGCCATCGTCGGCCTTCTCGGCGACGACCTCGCCGCCCTCCAGCAGCAGGCGGAGAACGTGGTCGCCCCCGCGCTCGAGCGCATCGACGGCGTGGCGTCCGTCTCCGTCTCCGGCGGCGTGGAGCGTCAGATCACCGTGACGCTCGACGCGCAGCGCGCCGCGGGCTACGGCCTCTCCACGAGCTACATCACGCAGATCCTGCAGGCGGAGAACCTGCTCTATCCCGCCGGCGAGGTCTACAACGGCAGTCAGAAGCTCTCCGTCACCACCGACGCGCAGCTCTCCACGGTCGATGAGGTCGCCAACATCAACATCCCGCTCCAGACCGGCGGCACGGTGCGCCTCGGCGAGGTCGCCGACGTCGCCTTCGAGACCTCCGACCGCGACGCCATCGCCGCGATGGACGGTACGCCCGGCATCATCCTGCAGGTCAGCAAGCGCTCCGGCGCGAACGAGGTCAAGACCGCCGAGGCGGTGGCCGCGGCGATGGAGGAGCTGGCGGCGAAGGACGGCTCCATCCACTACGCCATCCCCTACGTCGCGAGCGAGTACATCAACGTCGCCGTCGACGCCGCGCTCGAGGGCATCATCCTCGGCGTCGTGCTTGCGGCGCTCGTGGTGTGGCTGTTCCTGCGCCGCGGCGGCGCGACCATGACCATCGCGGTCTCCATGCCCGTGTGCATTCTCGCGGTGTTCGTGCTGATGTACGTCTGCGACCTGACACTCAACATGATGAGCCTCGGCGGCATCGCCATGGGCGTCGGCATGATCGTGGATAACTCCATCATCGTGCTCGAAAACATCTACCGCTGGGCGTCCGAGGGACACGACCGCATGACCAGCTGCGTCGAGGGCACGAAGGAGGTCACGCTCTCGCTGACCGCCTCGACCCTCACCACCGTTGCGGTGTTCCTGCCGCTCGGCCTCACCGGCGGCATCGCGGGTCAGATATTCAAGGACTTCTGCCTGACCATCGCCTTCCTCATCCTCGGCTCGCTCGCCGTCGCCGTCACGCTCGTGCCGCTGCTGTGCTACTTCCTGCTCGACGAGAGCAAGGTGCATCTTGACGCCCTGCAAAGGGCGCAGAAGGGCGGACGCCGCGCGCAGAAGCTCATGGACTGGTATGTGAAAAAGCTCGACTACTATGTGCATCACCTCAAGCGCGGCGTGCTGGTGTCCGTCGCCCTCGTCGCGGTGTTCCTCGCCGCCTGCCTGAACACCAAAATGGTGCTCCTGCCCGAGATGGACGAGGGCATGGTCACCGTGACTGTCTCCATGCCCATCGGCTCGAAGGTCGAGCAGGCGGCGGCGATGGCGGAGCGCGTCGCCGCCATTGCCGAGGAGACCATCCCCGAGCTTGCCAGCTACTACTACACCGCCGATAGCGGTCAGAGCGCCAGTCTGGTGCTCAACCTCACCGACAAGGGCGAGCGCGACCGCAGCGCGACCGACATTGCCAACGCCCTGCGCGACGCGACCTATGACGTCGCCGGCTGCGAGATCACCTGCTCGGCCTACGACATGGGCGCGATGATGGGCGGCAGCGGCGTGAGCGTCAACATCACGGGCGAGGACTACACCACGCTCAAGATGATCGCGGATGACCTCACCGCGCAGATCGCGGCGATCCCCGGCGCGGTGGACGTTTCCTCCACGGTCGCCGAGCAGGTGCCGCAGGTCAAGGTGACCGCGGACCGTCAGGCGTGCTCGCAGTACGGCCTGACCGCCTACAGCGTCGCCGCAGCGGTGCGCTCCGGCCTGACCGGAAGCACCGCCACCACCGTCACCATCGACAATAAGGAGGTCGACGTGGTCGTGCGCGGCGACGGCCGCGCGGAGGAGAGTCTGGACGCCCTGCGCTCCATGGCGATCTCCACGCCGACCGGCGGCAGCGTGCCGCTCGGCAGCATCGCCGACGTCAGCGTCGTCATGTCCCCGCAGACCATCACGCGCTACAACCAGTCCCGCCAGGTGACCATCTCCGGTGACGCTGCGGACGGCGACACGAGCGCCATGGCCAAGAGCATCCGCGCCATCCTCGCGGGCTACACGCTCCCCGGCGGCTACACCGCCGAGCTTGCCGGCGGCTACACGGAAATGATGGAGAACTTCTCCGACCTCGGCCTTGCGCTCATCGTCTCCGTCGGCCTTGTGTACTTCGTGCTGGCCTCGCAGTTCGAGTCCTTCGTCATGCCGGTCATCATCATGATGATTCTGCCCATCGCCTTTGCCGGCGCGCTCTTCGCGCTGCCGCTCACAGGCAAGGATCTTTCGATGATCTCGCTCGTCTCCCTCATCATGCTTGCCGGTACGGTGGTCAACGCCTCCATCGTCCTCGTGGACTACATCAAGCAGCGCCGTGACCGCGGCGAGACGCGCGAGGAGGCCATTCTCCACGCCTGCCCGCTGCGTATCCGCCCCGTGCTGATGACCACGCTCACCACCATCCTCGCCCTCGTGCCGACGGCGCTCGGCATGACCGGCAAGATGAACGAGATGATGAGCGACATGGGCACCACCATGATCGCCGGTATGCTCGTCTCGACCGTCATCACGCTGCTCTTCACCCCCGTGTACTACTGCGTCATCGACGACCTGACGCACCGCCGGGAGCGGAGGAAGGCCAAAAAGCTCGCCGCCGCGCAGAGCAAACCATAAAACAGCAAAGCAAAACGGAAGGACCGCACTCGCGGTCCTTCCGTTTATTCAATAGGCTCTCAGCCGTTGTCTCCGCCGTCCGCCGGCTCTGCGGCGCCCTCCGCGGACGATTCCCCACCGGCGGCGTCCTCCGCGGGACCGTCCTCGATGGGACGCTCCTCGCTCCGATCGGGCAGGACGGTCGCCTGCCCGGCGAGCCGGCGGTTGACGAACATCCGCGCGGGATCGGCGCTGCGGTTCTTCAGCAGGATGACCGCCGTGAGAACGATCATCACAAGGCTCAGCGCCTGCGACACGCGCACGCGCTCGCCGAAGAGCGTGACGTGGAAAAGATACAGGCTGTCGGTCCGTAGCCCCTCGATCCAGAAGCGCCCGATGCCGTACCAGAGAAAGTAGAAGCAGGTGTTCTCACCGTCGAAGCGCCGTACCTTGTCCACCGCAAGGCAGAGGAGCAGCAGCCCCGCGACGTTCCAAAGGCTCTCATACAGGAACGTCGGATGCACGTCGATATAGTAGGTGCCGCTGATCCACAGCCGCATCCGCCACGGCAGCTCGGTCATGCCGCCGAAGGCCTCGCGGTTGAAGAAATTGCCCCAGCGGCCGATGGCCTGCCCGATGAAGATGCCCGCGACGCAGCAGTCGGCAAGCGCCCAAAGGCTGAGCTGCTTTTTTCGGCAGACGAGCCACGCGGTCAGGAATGCCGCGAGGATGCCGCCGTAGATGGCAAGCCCGCCGTCCCAGATGCGGTAGGTCTCCGCCCAGTCGATGCTGCCGTCCGCAAGACGGAATTGGTCGAGGTAAAAGAGCACATAGTAGACCCGCGCGCCGACGATGGCAAAGGGGATGGCCCAAAGCACGGTGTCGATCACGTCGTCCTCGGTCAGACCGTAGCGCGGCGCGCGCTTCATGCAGAACCACAGGGCGATGAGCAGCCCTGCGGCGATGAGCACGCCGTACCAGTAGATGCCGTTGCCGATGTCGAGCAGCTTGGGCGGGAGGGTAAAGCGCCAGTCGCCGAACAGCCCGGGAAAGCTGATGTCTGCGTTGGGATAACTCATTGGGAAGCTCCCTCCTTCTTGGGGATAAGAATGGACAGCGCGCTGCGCTCCTCGACGATGCTCTCGCGCAGAAACGCCTCCACATCCGCGCGGGTGACGGAATCGTACACCTCGGGGAAGCGGAAAGGATCAAAGCCGCGGAACGCGCCGTCCGCGACGGATACGGCGATGTTCTCGAAGCTGTTGAGCGCGCGCAGCGTCGAGCCGAAGCTCGCGCGGCGGAGCTGCTGATAGAACGCCTCGTCCACGCCCTCGCGCGCGAGGCGCTGCGCCTCGTCCAGAATGGCGCGCACGACCGTCTCGGGCTCGTTGCTGTCGCCGCCCGCGTAGAGGTAGGCGATGCCGGGGAGCTGATCGAAGCCGCCGCCGAAGCTGCCGTTGATGAGCCCCTTGTCGTAGAGCCGCTGGTAGAGCGGCGAGGAATCGCCGAGCAGGATGTCGCAGGCGATGTCCGCGATGATGTCCTGCCGCATCAGCGCCGCGCCGTCCGCTGCGGGAGGGCACTTGAAGCCGACGAGGAACTGCGGCATTGAGACCTCCATCGCCTCGCGGCGGCACTTCTCGACGACGCGCATATCCTCCTGCCCATAGTCGCGCTCGATGGCCTTGCCGCGGCTATTCGGCAGAATCTCCTCCGCGATGGCGGCGATCTCGTCGGGCTTCACGTCGCCGACGACGCACAGCATCATGTTCGCCGGGTCGTAGAACGCCTTGTGGCAGGCATAGAGCGTTTCGGGCGTGATCTCCGCGATGCTCTCCACCGTACCGGCGATGGCGACGCGGGCGGGGGAGGAGTGGTACAGGCACTCGAGCAGGTTGGTGTAGACCCTCCAGTCGGGCGTGTCCTCCACCATGCGGATCTCCTGACCGATGATGCCGCGCTCCTTGTCCACGCTCTCCTGCGTGAAGTAGGGGACGGAGACGAACGAGAGCAGGATCTTCAGATTATCCTCAAAATGCTCCGTGCAGTCGAAGTAATAGGCGGTCGTCGCGTTGGAGGTGAAGGCGTTCGGCTCTGCGCCGTTCTGACTCAGAACCTGCAAAGCGTTGCCGTCCTCGGTGTCGAACATCTTGTGCTCCAGATAGTGCGCGATGCCAGCGGGCGTATCGTGCCACACGCCGTCGAGCCGGAAGCGCATATCCATGCCGCCGTAGCGCGTGGTGAAAAAGGCGTAGCGCTTGCGGTAGAGCGGCTTGGGCACAACGGCGACGGTCAGTCCGTTCGGCAGCGTGGTCCGCAGCACCGTTTCGCCGATGCGGGGATAATTCGTTTCGTTCCACTTCATTGCGCCGCGCCCTCCTTTCCGGTGAGGAAATAGACCGTGTCGAGCCGGATGCTCCGCGCCGCCTCGGCGACGCGCTCGGGCGTGACGGCCTCGAGCTGCGCGATCAGCGCGTCGGTATCCTCCCACAGCCCCGTCGCGGCCTGCCCGAGATAGTATTCCTCCAGCCGACCCGCGCTGTCCTCGCGCGAGCGGAGCGAGGAGAGCATACAGCTCCGCGCGCCCTCCAGCTCCCACGGTTCGAAGTCACCGTTCTGCACGGCCTCGAGCTGCGCGGCGATCTCACGCCGCGCGACCTCGTAATTTTGCGCCTCAATGCCGCTCGACACCGTGATGATGCCCTTGGACCGGTGGTAGCCGGACGAGGCATAGTAGCACAGCGAGAGCTTCTCGCGCACGTTCAGAAACAGCTTGGAGTTGGAGTAGCCGCCAAAGATGAGATTCGCCAGCAGCAGCGCGGACGTGTCCTCGCTCGCGGCGCGGTAGCCCATGGCGAGCTTCGCCTGCGTCACGTCCATCGTCTCCGTGATCTCGCGCACCGTTTCGGGTGCGCCCACACGCTCGGCGACTGCAGGCTCGGCGACCCGCTCGCGCGGGAGCGCCGCCAGCGCACGGTCCAGCGCCCCCTCCACGCGCGCGCAGTCCGCGCTGCCGCAGTAGAACAGCTCGATGCGCGCCGTGGCAAGAAGCTCGCTGTAATAGCGGTAGAGCGTCTGATTCGTGAGCCTTTCCACGCCCTCCACGGTGCCGAGCCGGTCGATGCCGTAGCGCTCACCGCGGCACATCTCCTGCAAAAGCCGCGCGTCGGCGTAGTCGCGCTTGTCGTTGAGGATGCTCTCGATGGCGTCGATCAGATTTTCCTTCTCACTCTCCACATAGTCGCTCAGGAAGCGCCCGTTCCGCGTGAGCGGATCGAGCAGCAGCTCGCCGAGCAGGTCGGCCATCGGCTCGAGCAGCTGCTCTCCGCCGGGGACATAACGCTCGTCAAGAAAGCTGCCGACAAAGCCGAGGCATTGATTCTCGCCCTTCTTGCGCACGGTGTAGGCGATGGACGCCCCGTACAGGCGGTCCAGTTCCGCGGCGATCGAGCGCATATCGCGGTGCGCGGTCGTGCCGCGGCGCAGCACGGCGGGCAGCAGCGCACCGGCGGCGACGGTGCTCTCTTCCAGCGGCGTGATGAGCTGCGCGCCCAGCACGCCGGTCTTGAATTTTGCGGCGGGGACGTAGGTCAGAAAAACGCCCTCCGCCAGTTCCTTTCGCAAAGGCTCCATAAAAGCGGCTCCTTTTCCATTCTATATTGATGGTAGCATAGCACGAAAATGTGAACATTACCACATCTTTTCATAAAATCTTTCCCATTCGCCGTTTTTCCCGCGAATAAGCCTTGACTTTTCTGCTAAACTCGTGTAAACTGATTCTTGTTGTAAAGTGTTATGACTTTACACGGAATACTCAAAGGAGGATTCCCCGTGAAAAATCAGACCTTTCGCATGACGATGCTCTTTGACTTCTACGGCGAACTCCTCACCGAGCGGCAGAAGGAATTTTACGAGCTTTACTACGACGAGGACCTGTCCCTCTCCGAGATCGCCGAGAACTACGGCATCTCCCGCCAGGGCGTGCGCGACGTCATCGTCCGCGCCGAGGCGTACATGACCGAGATCGAGGATAAGACCGGCCTTGTCAAGCGCTTTATGCAGCGCACCCCCCACCTCGAGCGCATCGAGGCGGCGACGGACGAGCTGCGCAGGCTCAATGACCGCCGGTATGAGGATTCCCGCATCGCAGAGCTCGTGACCGTGATCGAACAGGAGACCGCGGCACTCAAGGAGTAAGAAGGAGCATTTCATGGCATTTGAGGGCCTGAGCGAAAAGCTCAACAGCGTATTCAAGGGCCTGCGCGGCAAGGGCCGCCTGACCGAGGAGGACATCAAGCTCGCGATGCGCGAGGTGCGCATGGCGCTGCTCGAGGCGGATGTGAGCTACAAGGTCGTCAAGGACTTTGTCGCCAAAGTATCCGAGCGCGCCGTCGGCGCCGAGGTGCTCGACAGCCTCACCCCCGCCCAGCAGGTCATCAAGATCGTCAACGAGGAGCTGACGGCTCTGATGGGCGGCGCGAACGCGCGCTTGACCTTTGCCAACAACCCGCCGACGGTCGTGATGATGGTCGGCCTTCAGGGCGCGGGCAAAACGACGAACGTCGCCAAGCTCGCCGGCCTTCTGCGCCGGCAGGGCAAGCGCCCGCTGCTCGCCGCCTGCGACGTGTACCGTCCCGCGGCCATCACGCAGCTGCAGGTCGTCGGCGCACAGCTCGGCCTGCCCGTGTTCGAGATGGGGCAGATCGACCCCGTCACCATCGCGGTCGAGGCCGTCAAATACGCCAGGGACCACGGCAACGACATCGTCTTTCTCGATACCGCCGGCCGCCTGCACATCGACGAGCAGCTCATGGACGAGCTCAAGCGCGTCAAGGCGGCGGTGAAGCCGAACGAGATCTTGCTGGTCGTGGACGCCATGACCGGACAGGATGCCGTGAACGCCGCCACCGCGTTTGACGAAGCCCTCGGCATCGACGGCGTCGTGCTCACCAAGCTCGACGGCGATGCCCGCGGCGGCGCGGCGCTCTCCATCCGCGCGGCGACCGGAAAGCCCATCAAATACATCGGCACGGGCGAAAAGCTCGACATGCTCGAGCCCTTCCACCCCGACCGCATGGCCTCCCGCATCCTCGGCATGGGCGATGTGCTCAGCCTCATCGAAAAGGCGGAGCAGCACGTCGACGAGGAGAAGGCGAAGAAGCTCGAGGAAAAGCTCAAGAAGAACCGCTTCACCCTCACCGACTACTATGAACAGCTCGTGCAGCTGCGCGGCATGGGCGACCTCAGCCAGCTCGCCGAGATGATGCCCGGCGGCATGGGCAAGCAGTTGGCCGGCGCCGAGATCGACCCCAAGGTCATGGCGCACACCGAGGCCATCATCCTCTCCATGACGCCGGAGGAGCGCGAGAACCCCAAGCTCCTCGGTGCGAGCCGCAAAAAGCGCGTCGCCGCCGGCTGCGGACTGGAGGTCGTGGACGTCAACCGCCTCTTAAAGCAGTTCGAGCTGATGCAGGACCTTGTCAAGCAGATGACCCGCGGCAGGATGCCCAAGGGACTCGGCGGCTTCGGCGGCAAGGGCGGCATGAGCCGGATGCACGGCTTCGGCCGCAAGAAGCGCTTCAAATAATACCCCGTTGATTCATGCCAAGTGCATACGATCATACAACAAAAAACATATTTTATTTCGGAGGAAAAACACCATGGTCAAAATTCGTCTGCGCCGTATGGGCGCCAAGAAGGCTCCTTTCTATCGCGTCGTCGTCGCCGATTCCCGCTATCCCCGCGACGGCCGCTTCATCGAGGAGATCGGTACCTACAATCCCTGCGTGAGTCCCGCTGAGATCAAGATCGACGCCGAGCGCGCTCAGGAGTGGATCAAGACCGGCGCCCAGCCCACCGACACCGTCCGCGCGCTGCTCAAGAGAATCAACGCGATTTGATCCGCGGGGGACAACGCATGAAGGACTTGCTGCTCTACATCGCCAAAAATCTGGTCGAGCATCCGGATGAGGTCACGGTGACGGAGAAGCAGGGAACGGACGAGCTGACGTTGGAGCTGCACGTTGCGCCCGACGATATGGGCAAGGTGATCGGCCGTCAGGGCCGCATCGCCAAAGAGATCCGTACAGTCATCCGCTCCTATGCGCAGCGCACCGGAGAGAAAGTATCGGTCGATATTGTTGACTGAGAAAATGCACCCAAAGCCTGTGGCTTTCGGGTGCATTTTTTTGCCGCACGCGAAAAAATGCAGCGCGCCGCGTTAAAAATTGCAGAAAGGTAGTGCAAAATCCGAAAGGCTGTGCTATAATGCAAATCACTTTTATTTGTTACTGAAAGAAAGGAGCCTTTCTTATGCGTATCGTTGTCAAGGTGGGCACCTCCACGCTCGCCTACCCCACAGGACGGCTGAACATTCAGCGGATGGAGCGGCTGTGCAAAACGCTCAGCGACCTGAAGAACGCGGGCCACGAGATCATTCTCGTTTCCTCCGGCGCCATTGCCATGGGCTTCGGCAAGCTCAACCTGTCCGAGCGCCCCAAGGATATGCCGGGCAAGCAGGCGTCCGCCGCGGTCGGCCAGTGCGAGCTGATGTACGTTTACGACAAGCTCTTTACCGAGTATAACCACATCGTCGGCCAGCTCCTCATCACCGCGCCGGACATCGCCGACGGCGGCAGCCGGAAGGCGAACTTCCACAACACGATGGACCGCCTGCTGGAGCTGGGCGCGCTGCCCGTCATCAACGAGAACGACACCGTCTCCACCGAGGAGATCGCCGTGGGCGACAATGACACGCTCTCCGCCATCGTCGCCGCCACCGTCTCTGCGGACCTGCTCGTGCTGCTCTCGGACATCGACGGCCTGTATGACGGCGACCCGCGCAAAAACCCTGACGCGAAGCTTATCCCCACCGTGGAGACTGTCGACGAGCGCATCATCGCCCTCGGCGGCGGCAGCGGTTCGAGCCTTGGCACGGGCGGCATGGCGACCAAGCTCTTGGCGGCGCAGATCGCTGTCGGCGCGGGCTGCGAAATGGTCATCGCCAACGGCGAAAAGCCGGAGCTTTTGTATGATATCGTCGCGGGCAAGCCCATCGGCACCCGCTTTCTGGTCAAGAGGTGAAGAATATGACAACGCTGGAGCTTCTTCAAAAGACCCGCGCGGCGATGGGCAGCATTGCCGCTGCCGGCGCGGAGAAAAAGAACGCGCTGCTCCTTGCCATGGCGGACAGCCTGGAGGCGCACTGCGCGGAGATCCTCGCCGCGAACGCGGAGGACATGGCCGCCGCGCGCGGCCGCATCACCGACGTCATGCTCGACCGGCTCAAGCTCGATGAAAACCGCATCACCGGCATGGCGAACGGCATCCGCGACACCGTCAGGCTTCCCGACCATACGGGCCGCGTTCTCAGCGAGGTCGTGCGCCCCAACGGCATCGTCATCGACAAGGTGCAGGTGCCGCTCGGCCTCGTCGCCATCATTTACGAGAGCCGCCCCAACGTCACCTCCGACGCTGCGGCGCTTGCCGTCAAGAGCGGCAACGTCTGTATGCTCCGCAGCGGAAAGGAAGCCTACCGCAGCGCCCGCGCCATCGTCGCGGCGCTCAAGGCAGGCGTTGCGCAGGCGGGCGGCGACCCCGACATCGTGAACATCGTGGAGGATACGAGCCACGCCTCCGCGCAGGAGCTGATGACCGCCAAGGGCCTCGTCGATCTCCTCATCCCGCGCGGCGGCGCGGGCCTGATCCGTGCCTGCGTGGAGAACGCCACCGTCCCCTGCATCGAGACCGGCACCGGCATCTGCCACGTCTATGTGGACAAGGCCGCCGACCTTGCGAAGGCGGTCAGCATCATCGTCAACGCCAAGGCCAGCCGGCCCTCCGTCTGCAACGCGGAGGAGGTCTGCCTTGTTCATCGGGACGTCGCGGCGCAGTTCCTGCCCCTGCTCAAAAAAGCCATCGTGGACGACCGTGCCGCCGCCGGCCTGGTCCCCGTCGAGCTGCGGCTCGACCCCGCCGCCGCGCGGATCATCGACGGCACCCCCGCCGGGGAGCGCGACTTCGACACCGAGTTTCTCGACTACATCCTCGCCGTCGGCGTGGTGGACAGCGTGGACGCCGCCATCGCGCACATCGCCGCGCACTCCACGCACCACAGCGACTGCATCGTGACCGAGGACGCCGCCGCGGCAAAGAAATTCACCGAGCAGGTGGACAGCGCGGCGGTCTACGTCAACGTCTCCACCCGCTTCACCGACGGCGGCGAGTTCGGCCTCGGCTGCGAGATGGGCATTTCCACGCAGAAGCTCCACGCCCGCGGCCCCATGGGGCTCGACGAGCTGTGTACCTACAAATACGTCGTCCGCGGCAGCGGACAGATCCGGTAAGGAGGGACGCTTGATGGCAAAGTATGAGGCCGGTTTCATCGGCGCCGGCAATATGGGCGGCGCGCTTGCGCTCGCCGCGGCGAAAAAGACCGGCGGCGACCGCATCGCCGTGGCGTGCTCCACGCAGGAGCGCTCCGAGGCCGCCGCGCAGCGGCTCGGCTGCACGGCGGAAACGCCGCAGCGCATCCTCTCGGACAGCCGCTTCGTCTTTCTCGGCGTCAAGCCGCAGATGGTCGTCGGCGTGGTCGAGAGCCTCAAGGCGGACATTCTGGCCTCCGAGGGCATCTTCGTCTCCATGCTCGCGGGCGTGAGTCTCGAGAAGCTCGCGCTGCTGCTCGGCGCGGACAAGAAGATCATCCGCATCATGCCGAATACGCCCTGCGCCGTGGGGCAGGGGCTGATCCTTTACGCGGCGAACGGCCGCGTGAGCGAGGATGAACTGTGCGCCTTCCGCGAGCTGATGGCGCCCGCCGGAGCACTCGACGAGCTGAACGAGCACCTGATCGACGCGGCGAGCGCCGTCTCCGGCTGCGGCCCCGCCTACGCCTATCTGTTTATCGAGGCGCTGGCGGACGGCGGCGTGAAGAACGGCCTGCCTCGTGCCAAGGCGCAGCGCTATGCCGCGCAGATGCTGCTCGGCAGCGCCGAAATGGCGCTCCGCACCGGCCGGCACCCGGGACAGCTCAAGGACGAGGTGTGCAGCCCCGGCGGCAGCACCATCGCGGGCGTCGCCGCGCTGGAGCGCAGCGGCCTGCGCAGCGCGTGCATCGAGGCGGTGGACGCCGCGGTGGAAAAAACCAAACAGCTCGGATAAGAAAAGCTAAGCGGCGGTCCGTGAGGACCGCCGCTTACTGTCGAAAAAGTGGCAAAACCACTTTTTCGAGAAGGCTTCGCTGCGTTCTGCGCCTCGGTTGTCCGCTGTCAGCGGACAATTCGACGCTCGCTCCGCGCAAGGTGTTTTCTGCCACGCACAGGTCGCGGCAGAAAACGAATCATCCTGCTTTCGCGTCTGCGGACGCGAAACTCTGCGAGGCATTTTTCTGCTTGACAACCGGACCGCTCCATGCTACTATATCGGTAGCCGATATATCGGCAACCGATAAAAATGGGGGGGAGCGTATGAGCACCGCCGCGCTGACCGAAGCGGTCTTTTATATCCTGCTCTCGCTCGACGCGCCGCTGCACGGCTATGGCATCATGCAGAACGTCGAGCGCCTGAGCAGCGGGCGCGTGCGCCTTGCCGCCGGAACGCTCTACGGCGCGCTCACCACGCTCACCGAGCGTGGCTGGATCGAGGCCGTGGGCGAGGACGAGGGCCGCAGGAAGGAATACCGCATCACCCCCGAGGGACGCGCCGCCGTGCGCGCGGAGCTTGCCCGATTGCAGGAGCTGACCGCCAACGGCGAGGCGCTGACAAGGAACTGGACGTGACGGAAAGGAGAGAAGAATGCGAAAACAGAAGCTTTGCGTTATATGGATCTGGTACCTGCTGTACGACAATGCGCGTTTTCAGCGCTGGCTTGCGCGGCACCGCCGGCACGGGTGGGAGCTCGCGGACGTCGGCTGTATCTTTTTCCGCTTTGAGCGCGGTGACGGCACGCGCTACCGCTATTACATGCAGATGATGAAGGATGACCCGGATACGAAGCGGGGACGGGACTATCTCGCGGGTGTGGAGGAGCTGGGTGTGACCTGCCTGGGATGCTTTTGGCATCGTGCGTTCTTTCGCTGGGAGGACGACGGCAGACCGGTGGAGATGTTTTCCGACCTCGCGTCACAGGCATTGGAGGCGAAGTGCGTGCGCAGCGCGCAGCTGGCCGCGGCGGTGTGGTGCGCGGTCAATGCTGCGCTGCTGTTTTTCCGGGCGTGGCTTGATTTTGATGCGGCGAGGGGCTTCGACGAGCTCTATGCCGACCTGATCGCCGCAGGCGCGTCGAGCATTGCGGAGGCGTGGGCGCCGAGGATCGCGATGTACGCCGCATTTGGCCTTTTGTGGCTCGGACTTACCGTGTGGGGTGTGCGCGCGGCTGTTCGCACGCACCGGAAATGGCGCGGGCTCAAAGACGAACAGCTCGTTCACGAATAGACCCGCCGGGAAAGGAGACGACGATGAACGATGTGAAAAAGACCTGGTGCGGACCGGTCTATACGCTCGATCCGGAAAAAATGGAGCGGCAGTTCAACCGCCTCTCCGCCGAGGGCTGGCAGCTCGAGGGCACGGGCTGGTTCTCCCTCCGTTACCGCCGCGGCAAGCCGAATGAGTACCGCTACCGTGTGCAGTACCTCTACGAGTCCCGCGACGGGCAGAGGGACGACTATGTGCGTGGCCTTGCCGAGCTGGGCGTTGAGCTGGTCATGGACATCGGGAGCTTTCTCATCCTGCGCAGACGGAACGACGGCACGCCGTTCGAGCTTTTCTCCGACCTCGACTCGCGGATCACGAGCGAGAAGCGCTATCTTCGGACGCACGGCTTGCTCGCGGCGTTTTGGCTGGTCCTTGCGGCGGGCCCGCTGCGCCGGGCGGCGGTGTGGTACGGGCGCATCCTCGAATATGCCGCGGACCTTACGGCGGAGAGCGGGATCGACCTTCCACGCTTGTGGGCGGAAGGCATCCTTACGGACGCTCTTCTCGGTCTGCTGTGGCTTATCATGGGCGTCGGCTTTCTCCGGCAGGCGTACCGCTCCGCGAAGCGGCTCCGCAGGCTGCGGCAGGCGCGGCTTATCGAAGAATAAAAGAAGCGCGGCTCCCGCGAGCTGCGTTTCTTTATGCGATTTTTACAGGATAAGCATGAGAGAATGTCGGGGCGCGAACGGCAAAAACGGGTTGCCTTTTCGGGGAAAAAGACTATAATAAACTATCAGTGCGCTATGAGTGTAGTGCATTCTGCATAAAAGAAAGGACGCCGCGCCCATGTACGCTTTGCTCAATGTTGCCTTTGCCCTGCTCGCGGGACTGCTGATGACCCGCATCTTCTCCCGCTGGCGTCTGCCCGACGTGACCGCCTTTCTGGTCGCGGGCGTGCTGATCGGACCGTTCTGCCTCGGTCGGCTCGGCATTGTGGGCGTCGGCTTTCCGGATTATGAGAGCGTCGCCGCGCTCGGCGCCCTCTCCGATGTGGCGATGGGCTTTATCGCCTTCGCCATCGGCAACGAGTTCCGGCTGGAGGACCTGCGCAAGACGGGCCGTCAGGCCTTCATCATCGGCATCGTGCAGGCGCTCGTCGCCACCGCGCTGGTGGATCTCGCCATGCTCGGCTTCCATTTCCTGCGCCCCGACATCCTCTCCGCGCCGGCCGCCATCACGCTCGGCGCGATCGCCGCGGCGACGGCTCCCGCCGCCACGCTGATGGTCGTGCGCCAGTACAAGGCCAAGGGCCCGCTCACGAGCCTGCTGCTGCCCATCGTCGCGCTGGACGACGCGGTGGGCCTGGTGGTGTTCGCGGTCAGCTTCGGCATCGCCAAGGCGATGATCAGCGGTGCGCTGAGCATCGTTTCCGTGCTCGTCAACCCGCTCATCGAGATCGTGCTCTCCCTGCTGCTCGGAATGCTCGCGGGAGCGGCCCTCACGCGGCTCGAGGCCATGTTCCACTCCAACCGCAACCGAATGTCCATGACCATCGCGTTCGTGTTCCTCACGGTCGCGCTCGCGGCGTTGGAGTGGCGCATCGGCGAGGTCGTCATCGGCTTCTCGCCGCTGCTCGTGTGCATGATGCTCGGCACGGTGTTCTGCAACATCTGCCCGCTCTCCGAGGATCTGATGGACCGCGCGGACGACTGGTCCGCCCCGCTGCTGGCGGTGTTCTTCGTCATCAGCGGCGCGGAGCTGCGGCTGGAGGTGTTCGGCGAGTTGACGATGGTGCTCATCGGCGTCATCTACATCATCTTCCGCAGCATGGGCAAGTATTTCGGCGCGCACTTCTCCGCCAAGGCGGTCGGCTGCGATGAAAAGACGGTCAAATACCTCGGCATCACGCTGCTGCCGCAGGCGGGCGTGGCGCTGGGGATGTGCGTGAGTGCGCAGGCACTGGGCGCGGCGGACGGACTGCTGGTCCGCAACATCGTGCTGTTCTCCGTGCTGATCTATGAGCTGGTCGGCCCGCTGCTGACCAAGGAGGCGCTGACCGCCGCGGGCGAGATCACCGCCAAGCCCAAGGAGGTCTTGGAGCGCCGCGCCAAAGCGCTCGCCGAAGCGGAGCCGAAGGAGTTCCTCGAGGAGCGCGAGGCAAAGAAGCATAAAAAACAGGATTTATGAGAAAAAAGAGACGAAAGCCGTGGCTTTCGTCTCTTTTTCCGTTCAGTCAAATTCCAAAGCGCTCTCGCCCTGCGGCAGCACCTCGCCGACGATGGCGCTCCACGGCGCAAAGGCGTGGAGCTTTTCGAGCAGCTCCTCCGCGTCCGCGCGGGGAAGCGACACAAGCAGTCCGCCCGAGGTCTGCGGGTCGGCGGCCAGGTCGAGCCTCGCGCGCTGTGCGCCGTCGAGCACGCGCAGGTGCGGCTTCACATAGTCGCGGTTGCGGTACGCGCCGCCCGGCACGATGCCCATGTCCGCCAGCTCCTCCGCCTGCGGCAGCAGCGGCAGCGCCGCGCCGTGCAGCCGGATGGTGACGCCCGAGCCGCTTGCCATCTCGTAGCTGTGCCCGAGCAGACCGAAGCCGGTCACGTCGGTGCAGGCGTGGACGCGGCTGACCTCGCGCACGGCCTGCGCGGCCTTCGCGTTGAGCGCCGCCATGCTCGCATACGCCGCATCGCGGGCGCTGTCGTCCGCAAGAGCGGCCTTGAGCGCGGTGGTGATGACGCCGACGCCGAGCGCCTTGGTCAGCACGAGCACGTCGCCCGGCTGCGCGCCGATATTTTTGAGGATGTGCCGCGGATGGACGAAGCCGGTGACGCACAGGCCGTACTTCGGCTCGTCGTCCTGAATGGTGTGCCCGCCGGCGATGACGCAGCCGGCCTCCACGGCCTTGTCGTGCCCGCCCTCCAAAATGGCGCGGACGGTATCGAGCGGAAGGCAGCTCGGCACGCAGAGCAGATTCATCGCCAGCTTCGGCACGCCGCCCATGGCGTACACGTCGGAGAGCGCGTTCGCCGCGGCGATCTGACCGAAGAGGTAGGGATCGTCCACGATGGGCGTGAAGAAGTCCACCGTTTCGATCACGGCTACGTCGTCCGACACGCTGTAAACACAGGCATCGTCGCTGCTGTCGTAGCCCACCAGCAGCCGCGGGTCAAACACATTAGGCAGACCCTCTAAAATTTTCGACAGGGCGCCCGGCCCCAGCTTTGCCGCTCAACCGGCGGCGGAGGTCATTTGCGTGAGCCGAAGCTCGCGGTTCTGATCCATTGCCGTCTGCCTCCTTTCCGTTGTGAAATGGTAAGGCTACACGGACGCCTTGGCCTGCTTGCGCACCAGCTCGGCAAAGGTGCGGGCGGGGGAGCTCATGGAGCTTTTCCGGCGTCGGGCCATGTAGATGCTGCGCCGCACGGGCGTTTCGTCCAGCTCGAATTGTAAGAGCTGTCCCGCCGCGACGGCCTCCTGCACCGCGAGTGCGGAGAGGATGGATACGCCCGTTCCCTCCGCGACCAGCCGCTGCAGCACGGTGGGGTCGGAGACGTAGGCCACGGTGTGGATGACCTGCGGATCGAGGCGGATCTCGCTGAGATAGTTGTCGATGACCTTCTGCGTGCCGCTCCCGCGCTCGCGGAAGAGGAACGGCTCGCGGAACAGCTCGCGCCCGAGCACGCCCTGCGTTTTCAGCGCCGCGAAGCGCGGCGTGTTCGGTGTGATGAGCACCAGACGGTCCTCGGCGATCGGCTCGTAAATGAGGTCCTGCCGGTCGTCGGCGCTGCCGACGAAGCCGAGGTGGATGTCGCCGTTGAGCAGCATCTGCTGCACCGCGGCGCTGTCGCCGCAGAGGAGCGTGCAGCGGCAGGCGGGATTCTCCCGGGCGAAGCGCGCCATGTAGCCCGGCAGAAGGCTCTGCGCCGGCACGGTGGAGGCGCCGAGCGTCAGCTCGAGCGCGCTGTCGACCGCGACGTCGAGCAGCAGAGCGCTGCATCGGCCGAGGATGTCCTGCGCGTAGCGGTAGACGCGCTTGCCCTCAAGCGTGAGCGTCAGCCGCCGCTTGGACTCGCGGTGGAAGAGCTTGAGATGCAGCAGCTCCTCCAGCGCGCGGACGTTGTCGCTCACCGTGGACTGGGCAAGGTAGAGCTTTTCCGCAGCGGCGGTGAAGCTGCCGGCGTCCACGACGGCGGAAAAGATCTCAAGCTGACGGAGATTCAGACGTTCCATCGCACGGCCTCCTTCTGTGGCTTTCTAATGTTATTGTAGAGAGCGCGGCGTGGTTTGTCAAATGCTTTCACGGAAAATTCGGCGTTTTCCATCGGAAAAAACGATGAAAAATGCCGGACGGCCGGAAAAAGCCGTTTTCAAACCGTGCGCGGTGTGCTATGATGGTCGGGAAACAACGGACGGGAGGAGTGCGCATGATCTATCTTGACAACGCTGCGACCACGCTTCGCAAGCCGCCGCAGGTCATCGACGCGGTGGCGCGCGCGATGGGGAGCTTCGGCAACAGCGCCCGCGGCACGCACGAGGGCGCGCTGACCGCATCGCGCACGATCTACGACACGCGCTGCAAGCTTGCGGCGCTCTTCGGCTGCCCGCGGCCTGACCATGTGGCGTTCACCGCCAACTCGACCGAGGCGCTGAACATCGCCATTCACGGTCTTGTCCGCGCGGGCGACCATGTGCTCTCCACCGATCTGGAGCACAACTCCGTGCTCCGCCCGCTCTACCGTCTGCGCGACGAGCGCGGCGTGGCGCTGGACTTCGTTCCCGCAGACCGGCAGGGGCGCATCGACTACGCGGACCTTGAGCGTCTGCTCCGTCCCGAGACCCGCGCCATCGTCTGCACCCACGCCTCGAACCTGACGGGCGACGCGGTGGACCTTGCCCGCGTGGGCGAGCTCGCGCACGCGCACGGCGTGCTGCTTGTGGTGGACGCCTCACAGAGCGCGGGCGTGCTGCCCATCGACATGGAGCGGATGCACATCGACGTGCTCTGCTTCACGGGCCACAAATCGCTCATGGGGCCGCAGGGAACGGGCGGGCTGTGCCTGCGCGGCGACCCGGACATCCTGCCATGGAAGGTCGGCGGGACGGGCGTGCAGACCTTCTCCGAGCGCCAGCCCGAGCAGCTGCCCGTGCGGCTCGAGGCGGGAACGCTCAACGGCCACGGCATCGCCGGACTGGACGCGGCGCTGGACTTCATCGCGGCGACCGGCATGGAGGCCATCCGCGCGCACGAGACGGCGCTCATGCGCCGCTTCTATGAGGGCGTGCGGGACATCCCCGGCGTGACCGTCTACGGCGACTTCACGCACGAGCGCACGGCGGTCGTCGCGCTGAACATCGCGGACCTGGACTCTGGCGAGGTCGCCGACGCGCTCGCGGAGGACTACGGCATCGCCACGCGCTCGGGCGCGCACTGCGCGCCGCGGCTGCACCGTGCGCTCGGCACGGAGGGACAGGGCGCGGTGCGCTTCAGCTTCGGCTGGTACAACACCGAGGAGGAGACCGACGCGGCCATCCGCGCGGTGGAGGAGCTGGCGCGATGAGAGAGAGAAAGACGTGGCTGGTCGTGACCTTTCACACCACCGCCGCCGCCATCGGCATGGAGAAGCTCTGCGCGGCGCGCGGCCTTGCGGGGCGGCTCATTCCGGTGCCGCGTGCGCTGACCGCGGACTGCGGCATGGCATGGCGTGCCGAGATCGACAGGCGCGCCGCGCTCGAGGCGCTTGCCGCCGGCGAGGGGCTGGAGGTCGAGGGCTTTTACGAGCTGACGCTGTGAAAAAAGAACTATAGGAAACAGGACGGTAATATCATCGGAAAAACCGATGATATTACTGTTTTCTTCGGATAAATCCATTTGCCATTTTTTGACGGAGACTTTATACTGTGTTCATCAATATCTTTCTCAAAGAATAACGAGAGAGAAAGAACAAGGAGTGGAGAGAAAATGAAAAAGATCCATTGGGGCGTCGTCCTCGCGGGCGTGGCCGTCGGCCTTGCCGCCCTCATTCTCACGGCGATGGGCAACCCCGCCAACATGGGCTTCTGCATCGCCTGCTTCCTGCGCGACACCGCAGGCGCCTGCGGCCTGCACAGCGCCGCCAAGGTGCAGTACGTCCGTCCGGAGATCATCGGCCTCGTGCTCGGTGCGTTCCTCATGAGCGTGGCGGGCAAGGAGTTCAAGGCCCGCGCCGGCTCGTCGCCCGCGCTGCGCTTCGTCATCGGCGGGTTCGTCGTCATCGGCGCGCTCGCCTTCCTCGGCTGCCCGCTGCGTATGGTGCTCCGTCTCGGCGGCGGCGACCTGAACGCGCTCGTCGGTCTCATCGGCTTCTTTATCGGCATCCTCATCGGCATCGCCTGCCTCAAGCGCGGCTTCACGCTCAAGCGCTCCTACGAGGTCAGCGTCTCCGAGGGCAGCGTGCTGCCGACCGTGATGGCGGCGCTTTTGATCCTCGTGCTGACCGTACCCGCGCTGTTCAAGGCGTCCGAGGCCGGCCCCGGCTCCATGCACGCGCCGTTCTGGATCGCGCTGATCGTCGCGCTCGTGGTCGGTGCGCTGGCGCAGAAGAGCCGCCTTTGCATGGTCGGCGGTCTGCGCGACGCCGTGATGCTGGGGGACTTCCACCTGCTCTACGGCTTCGCGGCGATCTTTGTCGTCACGCTCGTCGGCAATCTTGCCATGAATAAGTTCAACCTCGGCTTCACGCTGCAGCCCATCGCCCACAGCGCCCACGTCTGGAACCTGCTGGGCATGGTGCTCGTCGGCTGGGGCAGCGTGCTGCTCGGCGGCTGCCCGCTGCGTCAGCTCATTCTGGCGGCGCAGGGCAACGGCGACAGCGCCGTGACCGTGTTCGGTATGATCGTCGGCGCGGCTCTCGCGCACAACTTCGGCCTCGCCGGCAACCCCGACAGCAGGAACGAGGCCGGTCAGCTCGTGGTCGGCGGCATTTCCACTGCGGGCAAGGTCGCCGTGATCGTCGGCCTGGTCGTGCTGCTGGTGATCGCCCTGTGGAATATGCCCAAAAAGGAGGCAACGAAATGATCGACGCAAGAGGCTACTCCTGCCCCATGCCTGTGGTGATGGTGCAGAACGAGGTCAAGAAGAACGCGCCCGACACGCTCGAGGTGCTGGTGGACAGCCAGACCTGCGTGGAGAACGTGACCCGCTTCGGCGAGAAGCAGGGCTACACCGTGTCCTGCGCGAGTGAGGGCGGGGACTTCCGCCTGACGCTCAAGAAGTGAAAAAACGAGAGGAGAGTCGTGGGACTTTCCTCTCGTTTTCTATCGTTCCTTCGGTGCGAGCACCGCGAGCAGCAGCCAGAGGTAGACGCCTGTGATGCAGCAGGCGACGGAGAAAAACGCCGTCACCGCGTAGCAGAGCAGCGCCGCGCCCGCGACCGCGCAGCGGTCGCTTTCCGCATGGCGGTACGCGCGCCAAAGCGCGAGCGCAAGCAGCGCGAGGAACGCAAGCAGCGCCAACGCGCCCTGATCGACGAGGACGCCGAGGTATTCGTTGTGCGCGCTCGTGACGGCGAAGTAGGTGGTCTCGCCGCCGCGCTGCCAGTAGAACGGCGGGACGTCGCGCAGGTACAGCGTCCCGCAGCCGCCGCCGAGCAGCGGGCGCTCCGCGATGAGCGGCAGGAGGGAGCGCCAGATCAGGAGCCGCGACGAGCCGAAGGTCAGATCGACGTCGCCGTGCAGCAGCCGGTGCAGCTCGGAGAGCGTGCCGCCGTCGCCGGGAAAGAACCAGATAAGGGCAAACGCCGCCGCGGTGAGCAGAAGCGTCAGCGCCCAAATCGCCCGCCGCCGTCGCGGGAACAGCAGCGGCAGCCCGAGCACCGCCGTGACCGCGAGACCGAGCAGCGCGGCGGCGACGCGCAGCTGCCAGAGCGTCCACACCGTCAGCGCGAGCGGCGCGAGCAGCCATTTGGACCAACCGCGCACGAGCGCCGCCGCCATCGCCGCGGTGCAGAGCGCGAGGAGGAAGGCGGTGAAGTCGATGTTGCCGGCGGCGCCGGCGTAGAAGCCGGAGTAGGCGACGTCGCCGTCGAAGTAGTTCAGCCCCGCGGGGTAGAGCCAAAGGGGATTCCGTCCCGTGAGCTGGACGAGCACGAGAAGATCGCACAGCGCGGCGGAGGCCGCCGCGGCATAGAGCAGGCGGCGATCGGGCCGCAGGTGCCGCGCGAGGAGCAGAAAGACGGCAGCGTAGAGCGCGGCGGTCAGAAGTCCGTCCCGGCGCGTGCCGCCGAGCAGCACCGCCGTGCCGTAGGGCGAGAGCGCCGCGCTGAGCGCGGTGAGCGCGAGATACGCGAGCGCGGCAAGGCACATCGGCTCGCGCAGACGGAGCGTTCGCCATGCGCCGAGGCTCGTCATGGTGAGGACGTAGGCGAGCGAGAGCAGCAAAAAGGCATGGTACTTTCCCTCCATCATGCGCTCGTAGCCGCCGAGGGGAAGAAAGAGCGCGTAGACCGTGAGCAGGGCAAGGGCATAGAGATAGGAAATGCGTCTGCACAGCGCCATGACGTTTGCCCTCCTTCCGAAACGTTTTCTTCAGTATAAAATTTTGGGAACTTTTTGTCAATTTTTTGCGTCTAAGCTATCAAACGCTTGACATAATGCGTTCCGGTTCGGTACAATAAGAACACAAAGAGAACATAAGGAGGGCTTTTCCATGGAAGGTCGTCGTGTGAATCACAGCGCGCCGAAGCGCAACCCGCTGTATGTGATGTTTTTATGCCTGGTCGCGGCGGTGTTCGTGCTACTGATCGTGGTGATCGTGCTGGGCGCGAAGCTCGGCGCGGCGCAGAAGGCGGCGAAGGGCGCCGAGACGCAGATCGAGGAACTGCAGGAGCAGGTCAAGAAGCTGGAGGAAGAAAAGAAGGCCGCGGAGGATGCCGCGAATGAGCCGGACGAAAAGCTCCCCGGCGAGGATACGCCCGCGGTCGATCCGGACGAGACGAAGGAGCCGGATACGAGCGTGAGCGACAGCAAGAGGAAGGTCGGCTGGCTGGACCTCACGGGTCACAGCGAGGTCACGGTGCTGCCCGAGAAGGTGTTCAATGAGTATGCGTCCTACTACACCACCGCCGGTGTGAACCTGCGCAGCGGCCCGAGCACGAGCTACGGCAAGGTCCAGCTCGTCGACCGGGGCACAAAGGTCAAGGCTGCGGCGAAGGAGGGCAACTGGACCTTCGTTTCCGTCGGCAGCAAGTTCGGCTGGATCAGCTCGGACTATCTTTCCACCAAGCCGCCGGTCGAGGTGACCTCCGGCAGCCTGAGCCGCACCTGAGGAGAATAGGAAAAAAGCGTTCCGCGATGCGGAACGCTTTTTTTGCGTCAGGTCTTGCCGCAGCCGCCCTTGCCGCTCAGCGAGCAGGAGGACTGAAAGCCGCAGGCGTTGCATTTGTTGTTCGGGTCGCGGGCGACCGTGCCGCCCAAAAAGGCGAGCGCCGCTTCCTCCGGCGTGCCGGAGAAGGTGGGGAAGAGCAGGATGCCCGCGGCGGCGGTCTCGAGCCGCTCGTCTCCGGGCAGCGCGCCGCAGACGAGTGCGTCCACGCCGTACGGCTCGAGCTGGGCGACTGCGGCAGCGGCGCCCTCGCCCGCGCGGGGGACGAAGAAGCGGCGGACGATGCGGCCGTGATCGTCCTCAAAAAACTGGAAGCCCTCGATGCCGGACAGGGTCTCGGCGGTCCGGTCGTTGGATACGGGAACGGCGATGCGCATGGCGGGAGTCCTCCTTTATCGTTTGAACTGCTCGGCGGCGCGGATGCAGCGCAGAAGATCGTCGAGCGTGTGGGTGTAGTCGATGTGGCTGCGGGCCTTGGCCTCGTCGCGCGGGACAGCCAGACGGTTGATGCTGAAAATGGCGCTGACGCCGGCGTCGTAGGCTCCGTAGGCGTCGTCGCCCACATCGCCGACGATGGCAAAAACGGGCACGCCCCGCGCGTGAGCGCGGCGCGCCACGCCGCCCACGACCTTGCCGTGGGTGCTCTGCGCGTCGATGCGGCCCTCGCCGGTGATGACGAGGTCGGCGTCTGCGAGCAGGGCGTCGAAGCCCACCACGTCGAGCACGACCTCGATGCCGCGGCGCAGCTCCGCGCCCAGCAGAGCGACGCAGCCCGCGCCGAACGCGCCCGCCGCGCCGGCTCCGGGGAGCATGGCGACCGAGGCGTTCAGCTCGCGGCGGAAGATCTTGTCCAGTGTGCGGAGCTGACGGTCCAGCTCGCGCACGGCGGCCTCGTCCGCGCCCTTCTGCGGCGCAAAGATGTGTGCCGCGCCGCTATGGCCGTGCATGGGATTGGTGATGTCGCACATGGCGATCACGCGTACGCCGCGCAGCCTTTCGCGCACGGCGGAGGCGTCGATGTGCGCGATGCGGTCGAGCGTCGCGCCGACGGGAACGAAGGCCCTGCCGCCCGCGTCCGTGAAGCGGACGCCCAATGCCGCGGCGCAGCCGCAGCCGCCGTCGTTCGTGGCGCTGCCGCCGAGACCGAGCACGATGCGCCGCGCGCCGCACGCGAGCGCGTCGGCGATGAGCTGTCCGACGCCGTAGGTCGTGGTGACACAGGGATTTTTGCGTCCGGCAACGAGCGGGAGTCCCGCTGCCGCAGCCATCTCGACGACTGCCGTGCCGTCCGGCAGCAGGCCGTAGGCCGCGTCGATCGGCTCGCCGTAGGGATTTTGCACGCCGGAGACGAGCACGCGCTCGCCGCCGCAGGAATCGAGGAAGCAATCCACCGTCCCCTCGCCGCCGTCCGCCACGTTCAGCGCGCGGACCTCGCAGGCGGGAAAGTAGAGCGGGATGCGCTCGCGCGCGATGGCGCAGATGTCGCGGCTCGGCAGCGAGCCCTTGAAGGAATCGGAGATCACGATGCACTTTTTCATGCCCTTTGCCTCCCGTGCGGGTGTTTTTCCTATAGTATATGCAAGCCGCACGCAGGATGCAAGTCCTTTCCGCCGCGGTGGTAGGAGGAAGAAAACTGCACCTTGCCATATTGCACAAAATATAGTGATGAAATTGTGCGGATTTGCAGATATTTACCTCTTGACTTTAAAGCTCTAAAGGAATATACTCCGAACATCAAATGAGTTTGCCCCACGGGGCGGACGGAAGGGAGATCCGCAATGCTGAGCCGCTATTCCTTTTTCATTTTCGCGTTCCGCTTTGCGGGCCGCTATTTCGGCACGCCCTCCCGGAGCCGTCGATGAGAAGAAAACGCATTTGCACAGGAATGTGAGCAAAGCGGTTTCGTCCGACGGACGGGACCGCTCTTTAATTTGTTCAAATGAAAAGGAGAAGTACCATGAAAAAGAAGCTTATCGCCATGCTGCTTTCCGCAGCGATGTGTCTCAGCCTCGCCGCCTGCGGCCAGAAGGCTGACACCCCCGATACCACCGATCCCGCCGAGCCGAGCGGCGACGCCGCGACCTACACCGTCGGCATCTGCCAGCTCGTGCAGCATGAGGCGCTTGATGCCGCGACCCAGGGCTTCATCGACGCGCTGAACGAGGCGCTGCCCGGTCAGGTCAAGATTGAGGAGAAGAACGCCTCCGGCGATTCCAACAGCTGCGCCACCATCGTCAACGGCTTTGTCTCCGAGGGCGTGGACCTCATCATGGCGAACGCGACCGCCGCGCTGCAGGCGGCGGCCTCCGCGACGAGCGACATCCCCGTTCTCGGCACCTCCATCACCGCCTACGGCGTGGCGCTGGACATTGACGATTTCTCCGGCACCGTCGGCGGCAACGTCTCCGGCACGAGCGATCTGGCCGACCTGAGCAAGCAGGCGGACATGATCACCGAGTGGTTCCCCGAGACGCAGAAGGTTGGCCTGCTGTTCTGCTCCGCCGAGCCGAACTCCCGTTACCAGATCGAAGAGGTCGCCAAGAACCTGTCCGCCAAGGGCATTGAGACCAAGGAATTTGCCTTCACCGACACCAACGACGTTTCCTCCGTTACGCAGGCTGCCTGCGACTGGGCCGATGTGATCTATGTTCCCACCGATAACATCGCCGCCTCCAACACCGAGGCGATCGCCAACGTCACCGTTCCCGCCAAGACCCCGGTCATCGCCGGTGAGGAGGGCATCTGCAAGGGCTGCGGTGTGGCGACCCTGTCCATCAGCTACTACGATCTCGGCATGACCACCGGCAAGATGGCCGCCAAGATCCTGACCGGCGAGGCGGATATCTCCACCATGCCCATCGAATTCACCACCGCAACGCCGAAGTACAACGCCTCCATGTGCGAGACGCTCGGCATCACTCCGCTGGAGGGCTACACCGCCATCGCGGAGTAAGCGGAATATCCCCGATGGGAGAGGGGCGCCGCCCCTCTCCCATAACGAAGTGTTTGGAGGAAAAGAACGATGAGTTTCCTGACGTCTCTGCTCAACGCGCTGCCCGGCGCAGTCGCCCAGGGCCTGATCTGGGGCATCATGGCGATCGGCGTATACATCACCTACCGCATCCTTGACGTGGCGGATCTGACGGTGGACGGCTCGCTCGCCACCGGCGGCGCGGTCTGCGTGATGCTCATTCGCGCGGGCGTGAGCCCGTGGCCGGCGCTTTTGTGCGCGATGCTCGCCGGTATGCTGGCGGGTCTTGTCACGGGCCTTTTTCACACGAAGTGCGGCATTCCCGCCATCCTTGCCGGTATCCTCACGCAGCTCTCGCTCTACTCGGTCAACCTGCGCATCATGGAGAGCAAGGCGAATCAGGCGGTCAGCGTGGATAAGTACGACCTGCTCGTTTCCCAGCGCTATGTGCGCACCTTCTCGCCCGTGGGCGAGCTGCTGACGAAGAATCCGCTGCCGCTGCTGCTGCTCTTCACCGCCGCGGTGATCGCGCTGCTCTACTGGTTCTTCGGCACGGAGAAGGGCTGCTCCATCCGCGCCACCGGCGCGAACCAGAACATGGCCCGCGCACAGGGCATCGACACCAGCGCCAATGTGGTGCTCGGGCTGATGCTCTCCAACGGACTGGTCGCGCTCTCCGGCGCGCTGCTCGCCCAGTATCAGGGCTCGAGCGACGTGCAGATGGGCCGCGGCGCCATCGTCATCGGTCTTGCCGCCGTCATCATCGGCGAGGTGGTGTTCGGCAAGCTCTTCATCAACTTCGGCCTTCGGCTCTTTGCCGTTTCCATCGGCGCGATCCTTTACTACATCGTGCTGCAGGCCGCGCTCCAGCTTGGTCTGAACACCAACGACCTCAAGCTCGTCACGGCGCTGATCGTGGCGGTGTTCCTCGCCATTCCGTACTGGAAGGGCAAGGCGTTCCACGGCAAGGCACAGAAGGGAGGCGCACACCATGCTTGAGCTCAAGAACATCTGCAAGACCTTCAACCCCGGCACCATCAACGCCAAAACGGCGCTCAACGACCTGAGCCTGACGCTCGCCGACGGCGATTTCGTCACCGTCATCGGCGGCAACGGCGCGGGCAAGTCCACGATGCTCAACGCCATCGCGGGCGTGTTTCCGGTGGACTCCGGCTCCATCCTCATCGACGGGCAGGACGTCACCAAGCTGCCCGAGCACAAGCGCGCCGCGCTGCTCGGGCGCGTGTTTCAGGATCCGATGATGGGCACCGCCCCGACCATGATGATCGAGGAGAATCTGGCGCTCGCCGCCCGGCGCGGGCAGCGCCGCGGCCTCAAGTGGGGCATCACGCCGCTTGAGCGCGCGGACTACAAGGAGCTGCTTCGCACCCTCGACCTCGGTCTGGAGGACCGCCTGACGAGCAAGGTCGGCCTACTCTCCGGCGGTCAGCGTCAGGCGCTGACGCTGCTGATGGCCTCGCTCAAGCAGCCGAAGCTGCTGCTGCTCGACGAGCACACCGCGGCGCTCGACCCCAAGACGGCCGCCAAGGTGCTCGCGCTCTCCGACCAGATCGTGCAGGAGAATCGGCTCACGACGCTGATGATCACGCACAACATGAAGGACGCCATCGCGCACGGCAACCGCCTCATCATGATGGACGCGGGCCGCGTGGTGGTGGACATCTCCGGCGAGGAAAAGAAAAAGCTGACCGTGCCCGACCTGCTCGCGCTCTTCTCCAGCGCCAGCGGCTCGACCGAGGCGAACGACAAGCTGCTGCTTTCCTGACGGCTTTCCGCTTCTTTTTTGTTGAAAAACAGGGCATGACCTGTTAAAATTACCGTTGGCCGGTGGTTTAGCCTCCTCCCGGTCAACGGTATTTTTCTGTCAAGCGAAGGGGAGAACGCAATGAACGGCATTCAGGTGAAGAACCTTGTCAAGACCTATACCACGCAGAGCACCGACATCATTCTCAACGGCGCGAAGCGCCCCTCGACGACGCGCACCGTGCTCCACGGTGTGTCGGTCGATTTTCCCGCGGGGAAGCTCACGGCGATCTTAGGGCGGAGCGGCTGCGGAAAGAGCACGCTGCTGCGGCTCATCGACGGGACGAAGGACGCGCCCGATTCCGGCGAGATCGTGATGCCGGAGGGCTGGCGCTGCGCGCTGCTCTCGCCCGATCCCTATGTGATCACCTGGACGTCGGTGGAGCGCAACGTCGCGATGGCGGCGGGCGCGGGCCGCACGCCCGAGGAGCGGCTGGAGCTGGCGAAGAAGCTCGTGAAGCTCGTGCGGCTGGAGGATTACGCCGACATGACGCCCGTGGAGCTGTCCACCGGAATGCGCCAGCGGCTCGGGCTTGCCCGCGTGCTCGCCAGTCAGGCGCAGGTGCTGCTGATGGACGAGCCGTTCGCCTCGCTCGACTTCATCACGCGCGGCGAGCTGCAAGCGGAGCTGCTGGACATTCAGAAGGAGCTGCAAAAGACCATTCTGCTCGTGACGCATCAGCTTGACGAGGCGCTGCTGCTCGCGCAGCGGATCGTCGTGCTGCACGCGGACAGCTCGGTGCGTGTGTGGGAGCTGGAGCTGCCGTATCCGCGTGACCTGACGAGCCCAGAGCTCACCGCGCTGCGCGAGGAGATCACCGCCGAGTGCAGGAAGGACTAAAGAAAAACCGCTTGACCGAGATCGGCCAAGCGGTTTTTTTATGAAGGGAAGGGCGCTATGCGCCCATGATGAGCGGCACGAGCAGCGCGGAGAAAAGACAGGCTGCCATGCCGGTCGTGAACGAGTAGGGCAGCGTCTCAGCGCTGCAGGAGCGCTCGACGATGGGCAGGCATACGTCCATCGCGCACGTTCCGGGCAGCGTGACGGCCTCGATGCAGCCGATCTTCGACGCGGCGAGCGGGAGGAGAATGATGCCGAGCGTTTCGCGCAGCACATTGTGCAGGAACGACACCGCGCCCGCGACCGCGTGGCCCGCGCCGGAAATGACGCTCGGCGCGAGCGTGTACCAGCCGAAGCCCGCGCTGATAGCGAGTCCCTCCCGCAGCGTCATGGGGGAGAGGAACGAGTAGACCACGCCCGCGAGCAGCGAGCCGGCGACCATCGCCAGCGGCACGAGAACGATGCCGAGTCCCGCGCCGCGCAGCATGGCTTTGAGCTTGCCCTCCAGCCCCATGCCGAAGCCGACGAAGGCGAGCAGCAGGCACAGGCCAACGACGAGCCAGCTGCCGGACATGGCCTGAAAGGCGTCCGGGTCGGTGACGCGCGGAACGACGAAATAGCCGAGCAGCATTCCCGCCGCGACCATCGCGAAGATGATGAGCGAGGTTTTGGAGCCGGAGGCGTCCGCGTGTGCGGCAGCGGACGGCGCCGCCGCCGTTTTCTCCGCGCCGCAGGGCAGGGCATTGCGGTCGATGTGCAGGGCGCGGCGCACGGCGAACGCGCCGAGCATACTGAACGCCATCGTCAGCGCGGTGACGAGCAGCGCCTGTGCGCCGATGACGCCGAGGTTGTCCGTCACCTCGCGGTTCGCGCCCATGCGCAGACCCATCACGAAAACGAGCGCGTAGACGCTGATGCTCAGCAGCGTATTGACAAAGCCGAGACGGTCGGCGTAGCGGCGCAGGCGCGAGGCGAGCAGGTAGCAGGCGATCATGACCGACCAGTAGAGGGCGAGCGAGGCCATAGGGAGACCTTCCTTTCAAAAAAGAGGGCGGCGTTTTGCGCCGCCCTCCGTTTGCAGTATGTGGCTGTGCGGTCAGGCGAGGGTCTTGACCCACGCGCTGTATTTTTCGAGGTTCGCGTCGCGCTCCGCGGCGTCCGCGCCCTTGGTGAGGATATAGACCTTGATCTTCGGCTCCGTGCCGCTGGGACGGACGACGATGTGCGTGCCGTCGGTCAGCTCAAAGCGCAGGACGTTCGAGCCGGAGAGCGGCATCGGCGTGATCGCGCCGGTCGCGGCGTCGCGCACCGTACCGTCGGAATAGTCCTTGTACTGCGCGACCGTTACGCCGCCGATCTCGACCGGAGGCTGCGCGCGCAGCGACTGCATGAGCGCCGCCATTTTCTCAAGACCGTCGAGGCCGGGCATGACGAGGTTGTGCGTCTTTTCGCCGTACCAGCCGTACTTTTCGTAGAGGGATCGCAGCGCGTCGAAGAGCGTCATGCCCTGTGCGTGGTACCATGCCGCCATCTCGGTGAGGAGCAGGGAGGCGGTGACGGCGTCCTTGTCGCGGACGTAGTGGCCGATCATGTAGCCGTAGCTCTCCTCATAGGAGAAGATGACGGTGTTTTTGCCCGCGCTCTCCAGCTCGTTCATCTTCTCCGCCATGAACTTGAAGCCGGTGAAGGTGTCATAGCAGTCGAGGCCGTTGGCCTCGGCGACGGCGCGCGCCATCTCGGTCGTCACGATGGTCTTGAGCGCGGCGGGGTGCGCGGGCAGCTTGCCCGCGCGCTTCATCGCGCCGATGAGGTAGTCGAGCAGGAGAACGCCCGTCTGGTTGCCGGTGACAGGCTCAAATTCACCCGCTTTATTGCGCACCATGATGCCCACGCGGTCGCTGTCGGGATCGGTGCCGAGGATGAAGTCAACGTTCTTTTCCTTGGCGAGGTCGATAGCGAGGTAGAAACCCTCGGGGTTTTCGGGGTTGGGGGAGACGACGGTGGGGAAATCGCCGTCAATGACCATCTGCTTCGGCTCACAGTAGAGGTGCTTGATGCCGAGCCTTGTGAGCGCCTCGGGCACCAGCTTGTAGCCGCAGCCGTGGAACGGCGTGTAGACGAGACCGAAGTCGTCCGCGACCTTTTTGACGGTCTCGTAGTCGTTGACCATGCCCATGACGTTCGCCATGAAGCGGCGGTCGCAGTCCTCGCCGAGCAGCTCGATCCTGCCCTCGGCCAAAGCCTGCTCGTAGTCCATCGACTGAACACCGGTGAAAATGTCGATCCGCGTCAGCTCGTCGGCAATGGCGGCGGCGTGCTGCGGCGGCAGCTGCGCGCCGTCCGCCCAGTAGACCTTGTAGCCGTTGTACTCCTTGGGGTTGTGGCTGGCGGTGACGTTCACGCCCGCCTGACAGCCGTACTCGCGCACGGCAAAGGAAAGCTCAGGCGTGGGGCGCAGGGACTCAAAGAGCCGCACATGGATGCCGTTGGCTGCCATGACGCAGGCGGTCTCGCGGGCAAATTCAGCGGAGTGGTTGCGGCAGTCCATGCACACGGCGACGCCCTTTTGCATCGCCTCCGTACCCTCGGCGCGGATGACGTTGGCAAAGCCCTGCGTCGCCCAGCGGATGACGTGGCGGTTCATGTTGTGCAGGCCCGTGTACATCGTGCCGCGCAGACCCGCGGTGCCGAACTCGAGCGGGCCGTAGAAGCGGGCCTTGATCTCCTTGTCGTTGCCCTCGAGCGCTTTAAGCTCGGCGCGCTCGTCCTCGCTCAGCGCGGGGGAGGCGAGCCACTTTTCATATTCCTTGCGATAATCCATTACGATTCCTCCTCATTCCGGGTTGATTCCTCCACGGGCGCGAGAAGATTCCTCGCGTCCTCGAGCATGCTTTCGGGTACATACAGCCCCACGCCGCCGCTCGGCGTGCCGAACAGGACCTTGCCGAGCGTGCCGTCCTTTTCGTCGTACTTCTTCATCACGGGGATGCCGTAGGCGCGCAGCATTTCAACGGTCATGCCCGCGGCGTTGTCCTCCTCGGTCGAGTCGGCAAGGAAGGCGGGCTTTTCGGGCGTGCCGTCCGGCCCTTTGGGCCAGCGGTCGACGAGGTCGTGCTTTTCACGGCCCCAGCTCAGCTTGGGAAAGGACATGGTGCTTCCTCCTTACTTATGATAGCGCGTGCCGGCGTCGATCTGGTACGCGCGGTAGAGCTGCTCGAGCAGCATCACCCGCGCCAGATGGTGCGGGAAGGTCATGGGCGACATGGAAAGACGCAGGTCGGCGCGCTGCTTCACGCGCGGGTGCAGGCCGAAGCTGCCGCCGATGAGAAAGGTCAGTTGCGAGGCGCCCGCAGAGGCGAGCTGCGTCAGCTTTTTCGAGAGCGCCTCGCTGCTCAGCTCCGTGCCCTCGATGCACAGGGCGATGACCGCGCCGCCCTTGGGGAGCTTTTCCTCGATGAGCGCGGCCTCCCTGGCGAGCGCCTGCTCGATCTCGGCGGGGGCGGGCGACTCGGGGAGCTTCTGCTCCGGCAGCTCCACGATCTCCAGCTTGCAGTGGCGCTGGAGACGTTTTTGATACTCCGCGACGGCTGCCGCGTAGAATGCTTCCTTCAGTTTGCCGACGCAAAGGACGGTGACCTTCTGCATAGATGTACCTCGCTCATGGTATCGCGCGGCGCGACGCCGAGCCGCACGGAAAGTCCCGCAGACTGCAGCGCGCGGGCGACGGCGTACTCCGCCAGCTCGGGCGTGTTGTTCTCCTTGGAAAGGTGCGCGAGCAGGATGTCGCGCGTGCCGCTCTGCACGGCGAGCCGCGCAAATTCCGCCGCCGCGTCGTTGGACAGATGCCCCTCGTCGCCGAGGATGCGGCGCTTGAGAAAATAGGGGTAGGGGCCGTATTGCAGCGTTTCCACGTCGTGATTGGCTTCGAGCAGGAGTGTATCCACGCCTGCGAGCGATTCGCGCGCCGCGTCGGTGACGAAGCCGGTGTCGGTCAGGATGCCGAGCGAGCCGTCGGGAGCGTCGACGCGGTAGCCGACGGGATCCACGGCGTCGTGCGAGGTGGAGAACGAGCGCACGGTGCAGCCCGTGAATTTCAGCGTGTCGCCTGCGGTGAAGGCGACGACGGGACAGGTGAGGATATGGGATACGCCGCGCGTGACGTAGACCGGGGCGGCGCTTTTTTTGCTGAGTGTGGCGAGACCGCCGACGTGGTCGGCGTGCTCGTGCGTGATGAATACGGCGGTCAGGTCGCCGAGCGTCCGCCCCAGCGCGCGGAGGGACTGCTCGATGCGGCGGCAGGAGATGCCCGCGTCGATGAGCAGCAGTGTGTCGCCCGCGCACACGAGCGAGCAGTTGCCGCTCGAGCCGCTGGCAAGCGTGTAAAATTCCATGGGAAACGGTCCTTTATCTGATCTACTCCCAAGAATACCACAGCGCAGGGGAATAGTCAAAAGAAAAAATCGTGCAAGTTGCACATATCCTGTGTAAAGATGCCATAAATTTTTTACACATTATTTCTTAACAACTTCTTTACAACAACATCGTTTTTCGGTATACTAAAAATAACAAAACGGAATGAGCCGTTGACTAAATTTTGGAAAGGGGGCGGGGCCATTATGATGGAACCACAGGATAAGTACCGGGAAGTCGAATCCGCGCTGGAGAAATTCTGGGGCGAAGAGGATCTGCTGGTCGGCAAAGGAAAGAGTACGCCTGCGCAGATCGCGCTGCGTTTCCGCAATGCGATGGTCCTACTGGCGGCGATATTGTTCCTGCTGTCCTTTGCCTCCAACCGCTACCCGATCCTCCGCGCGGTGGGCTATCTCTTCGGCGCCATCGCCTACATTTGCGAGATCATGGTGTTGACGGACTGCTTCAAGGTCAAGATCCCGCACAACGAGCTGTTCATGCCTTACTGCTTCGGCCCGCTCTACCTCATTATGGGCGTGGGCTACCTGGTGGGCTGAGACGATCGATCAACAAAAAAGCACCGACGAGGGTAGGTTCCAATAAGACAGTATGAGAGAACATTACTGACATAGGGTAGCTGCCGTACAGGAGTGCGACAAGAAAAATTGGCGATACTTGGTTTTCACAACCAGGTATCGCCTTTTTCTATCTTTAACAGAATGTTTGAATCTTATTGGAGGTACATATGATGCAGGAACTGAACTATATCCGTTGCGGTGATTACTATATTCCCGATATTCGCTTGCCGGAAGAAAATAGACCTATTGGTCGTTGGGGACGCATGCACAGAGATTATATCAAGGAGCATAACCCCATCCGCTTTAACGATCTGTGCCTTAGTGGCGAACTGTGGACGTATCTGGCTGATTTGAACGAGCAGGCACAGAACCGTCTTGAAATTATCATTGAGCAAATGAAAGCTGCTGAGGGCGTGACAGAGGACATGAAGCAGCACGATCAGATGGCATGGGTTAGAGCTATGAACAGCATCCGCAACCGAGCCGAGGAAATCATCCTTCATGAAATGATTTACGAGGAGGATGCCGTATGAGAATCCTTGAAGAATTTTGGTATGGCAACATTGAGCCGACTGAGTATGACACATCCTCTTGCAAAGAATACAAGAAACTATTGGAGCTGATTTGCAGAAATGAAGAAAAGCTCAAAGCCACCATGACGGACGAACAGAAAGAACTATTTGAGAAATACGCCGATTGTGTGCGAGAGCATCAAACCAATACAGACTGTTTGATCTTTCAGAATGGCTTTAAGCTGGGCGCACGAATGATGTTGGAGGTAATGGAAGAATAACGGAACATATAGCGTAGCGCCCATCGGCCAAACTCTGGACGATGGGCGCTGTTTTGTCTTTTCCGCGCAAAAGTGACGATATTTTTTCGTTTAGAAACTCCAGCCTTCTTTCTCGCACAAGCCTAAAATATCGACACAAGGAACACCCAGACTATTACATACAAATGGAATCTTTTTTTGCCCGGTTTTGTTTTCCTCTGTGATGACAGTAAGATCGTATTTCATCGCCGTTGCAATGAGGAATGCATCTCCAGAGGACTTCACCTGCTTGAAGTCAACAAGTTGAGGGTTAGATGTTACGACTTTTTTTACATTTTCCTGCACTTCATCGTCAATGGGTAAAATATCTCCTTGAAGCCCAACAAACCACTTCTTCAATGCATCGTCGTTTACTTCCTCAATAATTTCAGAGCACGTAACAATACGCTTTTGCGAAATCAATTCGTCAATATGCTTCCAAAGAGTTTTGTTGATGCATCGCCTGTGCGATATACTCCTGGTTGCAGTAAGAATTCCATACAGTCCCTCCTTATGCATTTCGCAAAACGATTAAAGTCTCCCTGTTAATCGCATTCTTTGCGTTCAGACCATAACGCTTGTAAGTTTGTAGCGGAAACAATTCTTCGATTTGCCACCCACATTGCTGAGCGAGCACCGCGAGAAGATAAGGAGTATCAATGTTGTACTCTGTTCCGCCCAGGGTCGTTTTATTATGTCCTACAACCAGACCATACAAGCCGCTGGGCTTCATCATAGATCTTACGTTGATAAACATAGACTTCATTTCTGTAAAGTATTTATAAACAAGCGTAGGCACTGCTTGTTTGCGAAAACCATCGTTTTCATTCAACGACTCATTCATGGAACAAACGAGTTTATAAATTTCCGCTGGCAAGCACCCTGTATTTTCCGCAATTTCGCTGGGCCATTTGGTTTTCTCACTTTTCAGAAGCTCGCGACTTCCGATAAGACTGGCTTCCAGTCGTCCAATCTCTGAAGCACTACACAAACCAAGCCATACTAAGCTAATTCGCTGAGTATCAATATAGGGCAGAGCGGTTACGTACGGAGGGCTTGTAATTGCTGCATCAAATTTGATGTCACCAAAAGGTTTGGCGTATTTGATGTCGCAATTCAATGCGTGGTTGTCTGGGAAAAAGGATTTGTCTTCCACAGACTGTGCCTGCTCTATTTTTTGCAAATACTTAGAAGCTTTTTGGAGATACGCCTCTAAAAAGCTTACTTCAGGCATTGGGGATTTCCGGCGCCTTATCCGCAAATCAGAAGGCTCTTGATAAGAATAATCCCGAATTAAATCACTGGCGACCACAAGAAAGAAATTCCGAATAGTTGGATCATCATTTTCCACTTCGTTACGAATAGATTCCAGCATGCACAGTATCTCCATAGGAATCCAGTTGCTCAAATATTTGAGTCGCTCATCACCTTCTGGGATGTTGATTGTCATGGGTTGAGACAGTGTTCGCTTTAATTCATATAAGCGGACAGATGCTTCTTCAACATCCATCTTTAGCGCGGCAACCTTGGTGTTTGCAATTAAACAAGCCAAAGGATTTATGTCCGTCCCATATGCTTCAATTCCAGCGTGGGCACACTCAACAATTGTTGTACCGCTCCCGTCAAAAGGATCTAATACCTTGTGGCCACGTTGTACCCCAAATATATTTGCAATTGCGTGCACAATCTGAGGATTGAACTTTCCTTTATATTCGTGAATACCATGTGTAGAATAGCGAGTGTGCTGTTTGACTGCTCTCAAAGTATCGTCCTTTTCATATAAGCCTTGGCGTGTGGGATAGCTAATACCATCGATCTTATATGCACGATAGAATGTGAGTTCTTTTACATTGTCAAGGTTAATTCTTTCGCCAGAAATGATTGTGTTATGCTTGTCGTCAGACAACACTTCAATCTCTGGCAATAATACTTTCAGTTCTCGTATTTGGAGAATCTTTTCATACTCCATATACGAATATGGAAATTTTAACAATTCGATTTGCATATTACATTAGTCCTTCCTAAAAATAAGGATATTTTCGGTTTTAATCTTTCCGTACTTTAGGTTGAAGGATTTTTTGGTTGCGGCAATTTCTCGTTCAATATTTGCAACGAGTACCATTTTGTGGTTTTCGGCAACGTTGCGGATCAGCTCTGCATTATCAACTATTTTCCCTTTAATTACGGAACGCCCAACAACAAAACAAACATGTCCACCAGAAAGCAAAACATCAGAGAGCAAATCAAAAACGCTGCTCATTTGTTTTCGGAAATCTTCTTCAGTCTGTCCGTTCTTTTTCTGATAATGGGGTCTTGCTCCAATTTCAAAAGTTCTAACTTGGATTGGATCAAACCCCAACCACCACATTCTGAATTTGTGGTAAAGCCAATATTCGTAAGCATTAGGATACGGAGGGGATGTAATGACCAAGCCAACCGGTTTATCAAAATCTGAAGCAAGTACAGAAAGAATGTCTTGGTTAAAGATTTTACTACATTCCAAATTGACGCTATTTCTTTTTTTTGCTTCATGTATTTTGTTGCATGCAGTTAGGAACGATTCCAAAACATCATTGGCAGTATAATTATTATCAATAGCAGCATATCGAGTGTCGCTCTCTTGATTTGAAACGCGAACGATGATGCTGGATAATGCCAGCTTCAATGCATTTTTTAGATTGACATCACTTTGTTCGTCAATGTGAGTCAAAAGCGAAGATAAGGCCTTTTGAACATCGGGCTTAAACCAGTGATCGAGATTGGGAATGGTTGGAATATCTACATATCCATCAAAGGTGTTTTTCGCTTGCTCATAAACATCATGGGCTACTGGCAAAAATTCCGGAGGGAGTTCTTTGGTTTTTACACTTGAAATCAAACAAGCAATTGGATTCAAATCAATTCCGACAGACTCAAAACCCGCACGCTGAGCTTCGAGAAGAGTTGTGCCGCTTCCGCAAAACGGGTCCAAAATAACAGCGCCTTTATCACATCCCAGGCCTGAGATGAGCTCTCTCGGTATATCAGGAATAAATCTTGCGGGGTATGGATGGATACTCGCCAATGAATCTTGGGAAGCGTCAGTGAAATCCCAGTCTACTGCTTTTAGCCTTGCATACCTGGAATCAAATATCTCAATATGTGACATAAATTATCTCCTAAGTTATACCTGTTGCAGGTGTATCCGGTGTTCAAGTGCCAAGCCAATTAGTCGGTCGGCTTCGTCAGCCATGAACAGAGGAATATTCAGTACATCATCATCCAGCTTCAGATTATCAAGCGAGAACCGAACACGGAGCTTCACTTTATCCGGGAACAATTCCTTGAATTTTCTGAGACTCTTGCTCGCCAAATTTGCTTCGGATTTTACTTCAACAGGGAAAATGTCATTATCACGTTGAATCAGAAAATCCACTTCATAGGGAGGATTATTCTGCGACCAATAACGAGGCAACACCTCAAACTGCGTAATCAAAGTTTGCAATACATAGTTTTCGGTTAAGGCCCCCTTGAACTCAGTGAACAAGCGGTTACCTTCGCCAAAAGCTGTAGGAGCCAGCTGCGCCAAACGGCGAAGCAGACCCACGTCTACCAAATAGAGTTTGAACGCAGACAGATCATCATAAGCGGCCACAGGAAGACCGGGAGCACTGCTGCGGTAGATCTTATGCACTAAGCGAGCATCTACCAGCCATTGCAGAGCATCCTCATATTCACGAGCTCTTGCCCCTTCTTTGACAACCTTATAGATAAATTTCTTGTTCTCTCTTGCCAACTGAGAGGGAACCGATTTCCAAATCATAGAGATCTTCGGGAACTCGGTAAGATTAGGATGTTTAGCGAAGTCACGTTCGTAAGCACTGATGATATCGGACAGAGCTTCTTGCATGGCAGATACGTCACGTGCCTCCGTCCACATCTTTACCGATTCCGGCATGCCTCCGGTAACATAGTACATCTTTAGCTTCTCATATAACGGATTAAAAAAAGCATCGGGAATCGGATCAAGTGTATCCACGCTCTCCAAATATTTCACGAGGTTCTCATCCCCGTTTGCGAGAAGAAACTCGGTAAATGTCATGGGATCGATCTGCATGAAGTTGACCTTTCCTACGGGGAAAGAAGATGGCTTAGCCAGGGCGATGCCAAGCAGCGAACCGGCACAGGCAATGTGATACTGTGGAGCATTCTCGCAGAAATACTTCATGGCATTGATGACCTTGGGGCAGTCCTGCACCTCGTCAAAAATGATGAGCGTCTTTTCGGGCAAAATCTTATAGCCGCTGGCCAGCATCAGATTCTGCAGAATCCGATCCACATCCTTGGTAGTTTCAAAGAACTGTTTATATTCTTCGTTTTCATCAAAGTTGAAATAAGCGGTATTTTCATAATAGCGTCTGCCGAACTCTTTCAGAATCCAAGTCTTTCCCACCTGACGCACACCTTTCAGGATCAGCGGCTTGCGGTAGGGTGAATTCTTCCATTCAAGCAGTTTATTCAAAATTAATCGTTCCATAGAAACACTCCTTCACACTTTTATTGGAGTTTTGAGGTTTTGCAATCACACTATTATTATACTCAGAATTTGTGAACAAATCAACTCGTTTCACAAAATTATTAAATATTTTTGTATTGATAATCACATTATTATATATTACTGACATGATTAGATTTGAACTGAAGCCGCCAATGGTTTTCAACTTCTACACAACCTGTGTCGAAGTTGCATTTTCACTTCTATGCAAATTGCGTAGAAGTGATTTTAACTTCTGTCCAACTTGGACAGAAGTGGGATTTCTACTTCCAACCAACTTGATCGGAAGTCCATTTTTTATTCCCGACAAGTTGTCGGGAAGTTGGTTTTAAAAATTCTGTCCAACTTGGGCAGAATTATTTTTTTGCAATTTTTCAATAAAGCAGTTCTAAAAATGGCATTCTCGTCGGCTACCACTGGGAGAGTTTTTTTCTGTAGACACTCCCCAAAACGCCAATCCCATCGGCTACCACTTGGAGAAATATTTTGAAAAATTGCAACCGAAGCACGCATAAAAAGTTTGGTTTCGGCGGCTATCATTTGAGAAGGACTATGGACAAAAAGCGATTCTCACCAGCTATCACTTGAGGGATAAATAACCATCAATTTAAGTTGTGACACAAAACTCCCTGAAAAAACAGGTTAAAAAAGATGTTAAGTAGGGTACGAATTTGAAAATTTCTTCTGGAGGTATATGAGGGCGTTTTCAAAATCTTTTCCAAAACCCGTTGATAAATAGCTCCTAAATGTCCTAACCAGTAGAGGGATCTTTTTTGTCCCCCGTCGAAAACTGCTTTTTGAAATTCCGAATACAATGAGAGACATTCAGAAACTTGACGGATAAGTGATGTATCTGTATAATGGTGGCACAACTGAATACCAATGTTCCACCATAAGTCGGTTTCATCCGACACGGTATCGGTACACCGGAAGTGCCGAACTGCTCCACCACGCCTTTGGTTCTGCTGGCGGGAGCTGTAGAAAGCAGAACCCGACTTTGAATTTTCAGAGCCGATTACATAGAACATCACTTTGAAGCGAGAGCCATGCTCCCGCCGATTTCTGATGCTCTGTGTAATCGGCTCTTTTTGTTTTTCTACATCCAACAACTGAATGACCGTCCGAATGGGATATGACTTTGCGATGACATGAGCGAAGCAACGCCGGGGTGAGACTCCCGGGCAGGAACGACATTCGGGTAGAGCGGTGAAAGCGTTTTTAACCCTTAGTTTACTAAGGGCGCACTTCTATACGGGTGTGTTCCACACTCGTATGTACGCTCTGCGAGGCTAACAGACAACAACTCCGAAGTAGTATCTGTCCTTCCGTCACTTTGTTCCGAACAAGGGGCTGCACCCCTTGCGCTGCTATGCAGCTATCCCAGCGCCCTTGCGGGTACAAAACGATTTTTCAAATCATTCCGTACCCGCAAGGTTGAAAACAAAAACACACAAAGGAGATTCTATGGAATACACACCTAACCCCGAACTTGAAAAGCTACGAACAGAAAAAGAGCAAAACGAAAAGAAGGTCGAACAGCTTGACCACAAAATCCAGCGTTTGGAAAACCGCATCAAGTATTACCAGGCCGGCGAACGTAAACGCCGCACTCACAGACTTTGTACCATTGCAGGAACTTTGGAAAGCATCGCACCGGAGATCAAGGAGCTGGATATTACCGAGGTGATGGAGCTGCTGGAATATGTCTTTCACAAGGAAGATGTTCAGAGGGCGGTTCAGCGTATGAAGAACGCCCACAATTTAAGAAACCGCAACGCAAAGGAGGGATAAGTATCGCATTATACCATTTCCATGTAGATCAGATCAAACGCAGCGAGGGGCAATCGGTTGTGGCATCTGCCGCCTATCGCTCCGGTGAAAAACTGCACAGCGAGTATTACGGTGAGGACAGCGACTATACCAACAAGGGCGGTGTAATTTGTTCGGAAATCTTTCTGCCGCCCCATGTGCCAAGAGAGTACGCAGACAGAGAAACCTTATGGAACGCCGTTGAGAAAGTGGAGAAAGGAAAGAAAGCACAGCTCGTCTACAGCTTCGATATTTCCTTTCAGAATGAATTTACCCAGGAAGAAAACATTGCCCTCGCAAGACAATTCCTCACCGAGCATTTTGTCAGCCGTGGCATGGTGGTGGATTTCGCCGTTCACGAACCTGAGAAAGAAGAAGGCGGCATCAATAATCCCCACTTCCACTTCATGTGCCCTATTCGTCCCATCGAGCAGAACGGCAAATGGGGATTGAAGCAAAAACGAGAATATGTGCTTGACGAAACCGGCAACCGTATTCCCGACGGCAAAGGCGATTATGTGTTCAATGCTGTCCCTACTACAGATTGGGGTTCGGCTGATACCTTGGAGTTCTGGCGTGAGCAATGGGCGGTGATGTGCAACGCCAAGTTTGAAGAAAAAGGCTTGGATGTTCGCATCGACCACCGCAGCTATGAACGCCAAGGCGTGGAGCTACTGCCCACCCGACACGAAGGCCCGACAGTCCGAGCCATGGAAAAGAAAGGCATCAAGACCGAAAAGGGCGAGTTCAATCGCTGGATCAGAAGAACCAATGCCTTTATTCGTGATCTGCGAAAAAGTCTGTCGGCCCTGTTGGAGACTATCAAAGAAATCAAGGCAGAACTGGATAAGCCGCAATCCGAGCCGGTCATCATTCCGCTTCAAAGATATTTTGATATGCGCAACGCCAAAGCCTATTCCCAGACGGCCAGGGTCAACAATCTGAAAGAACTGAATAACATGGCGAACTACCTCAAAGCCCATGAGATTTACACCATCGAGGATTTGGAAAGTCGGGTATCCGACTTGAAGAACAGCGTGGATGAATTGAAAGTCACCATGGATAAGGAAGTTGCCCGCATGAAAGAAATCCGCAAGGTTCCCGAATACCCTTCCATCCTAAGAGATCTGAAACCGATTGTAGACAGCTTACAGAAAATCAAGTTCGACAAGGCGAAGGCGAAGTACAAAGCCGAGCACGAAAAGGAATTGAAGCACTATTACGCTGTGAAACGAAAGCTCTTGGAGGTATGCCCCGACGGCAAGCACGATCAAAAACTTTTGGACAAGGAGTATGCAGCGCTTGAAAAGGCTCACGCAGAAACTTATGCAACGTTCAAAGCTATCCGTGAGGAACACCAGCAGCTTTATCACATTCACTCCTGCGTGGAAAAAGGATGCCTTGTCGAGCAGACCCATCAGAAGAAAGATCACCGCAAGCAGGAAGAACGATAATTCCTTCCCTTCGATTCCATTCCAAAACAAGAAAGGGTGATTAAATGAACGAACAGAAAAGCAGAAATTACACTATCAACGAAAACGGCAGCATCATCGTTCACAACTATTGTGCAGCTGAGCTACCACAGATCACCGTGACTATTCGTTCTGGTCAGACTACTTACCGATTTGGCGGAAGCTACGACGGCACACGAAGTCTTTCCGGTAAATTACTCAACCACATGGCAAAGGAGGTGGACGAAGAATGACAAAGGAGACAAGCTTGCAGGCGTGTGATATAATTACTACAAGCAATCCTGTGTTGGCAGACTGCCCGCCGATTAAGGAGGAACAAGACATGAATAGGCAGTCTGACAAAATTACTGCGATCTACTGTAGACTCAGTCGTGATGACGAACTCACAGGAGAGAGCAACAGCATTGTCAATCAAAAGGCGATTCTCAAAAAATACGCACAAGAACAAGGTTTCCGCAACATCCAGTTTTTCGTGGACGATGGTTACTCCGGTGCCAACTTCAACAGACCCGATTGGAAACGAATGATTGAGCTGGTCGAGAACGATAAGGTCGGTGTCATCATCGCCAAGGATATGAGCCGTATCGGCAGAAACTATCTGGAAGTCGGTCTCTACACGGAAATGCTTTTCCCCGAACACGATGTCCGTTTCATCGCCGTGAACAGCGGCGTGGACAGCACCAATCAGCAGGACAACGATTTTACTCCGTTCTTGAATATCATCAACGAGTTCTATGTCAAGGACAGCAGTAAAAAGGTCAAAGCGGTTATGAAGCAGAAAGGCGAATCCGGTGAGTATCTTACCACCAACCCGCCCTACGGCTACATGAAAGACCCCGACAATCCAAAGAGACATTGGATTGTGGACGATGAAGCCGCAGCCATTGTCCGTCAGATATTCGCATGGTGTATGGAGGGCTATGGTCCCTCTCAGATCGCCAAGAAGCTGAAGGAAGCAAAGGTGGATTGTCCTACAGTTCATTGGATGAAGATGGGACGAAATGCTCCTGCAAAGACGCCGGACAATCCTTACGATTGGGCACCACGCACCATCACCGGCATACTGGAAAAGCAGGAATACCTTGGTCACATGGTCAACTTCAAGACCCGCAAGCAGTCGTACAGAAGCAAAAAGAAAATCGAAAACCCTCCCGACCAATGGAAGATTTTCGAGAACACCCATGAAGCCATTATTGATGAAGAAACCTTTGCCCGTGTGCAGGAGCTTCGCAAGAACAAACGCAGACCCGCCAGAACAGGCAAGACCAATATGTTCTCCGGTCTCGTCCGTTGTGCCGATTGCGGTGAGAAATTGTACTACTGCACCAGCGCCAGTTTTGAAACCAGACAAGACCACTTCGTATGCTCCACTTCCCGTAAAAAGGGCAAGGAAGTCTGCGACACCCATTTCATCCGTGCCGTGGTACTGGAAGAAGGTACGCTCCAACACATGAGGTTGGTAATCCAATGTGTTGCCGATTACGAGGATGCGTTCCGCAAAGCCTTGGGCGCAAAACGAAGTGAGGAAGCAAAGAAAGAGCTTTCTGCCAAGAAGCGAACTTTGCAGAAATCCGAAAACCGCCTGGCAGAACTGGACAGATTGTTCAAGCGTATTTATGAGGATATGGTCAACGGAAAGCTGTCCGAAGCTCGTTTTCAGATGTTGTCTGATGATTATGAGCAGGAGCAGGCAGACCTGAGAGCCGAGATTGAAATGCTTGAAAACGAAATACAGAATCAAGAAGATCAAGCGGAGAATGTTGATAGATTTATCCGACAGGCAAAGAAGTACCTGTACTTGGAAAAGCTGACACCTACTATTCTGAACGATATGGTCAACGCCGTATATGTTCATGCACCGGACAAATCCAGCGGACACCGAGTGCAGGATGTGACCATCAGCTACAATTATATCGGCATACTCCCCGCCAATTTACTCTATGACGTTATGAACGGAAAAGCGGCATGATTACTCATGCCGCTTCCCGAAAACATTTTTATACTGTTTTATTGGACCGCTCCTGAAGGTCGGTGCTTTTTCCTTTTATAGTTCAGCCGATCTGGCGGATGGGCGGCTCGTCGTTTTCCTCCACGCAGTCGATCCTCGCGCCGAGGGCGCGGAGCTTGCCGATGATGTCCTCATACCCGCGCTCGATATACTGCACGTTCGTGATCTCGCTCACGCCGTCCGCGGCGAGCGCGGCGATGAGCATAGCGGCTCCCGCGCGCAGGTCGTAGGCTTGAATGTTGGCAGGGGTGAGCTTTTCCACGCCCTCGACGATGGCGGTGCGGCCCTCGACGCGGATCTGCGCGCCCATGCGCGTGAGCTCGCCGACGTAGCGGTAGCGGCTGTCCCACACGCCCTCGGTGACGGTGCTGGTGCCGCTCGCCAGCGCGAGCACGGTGGTGATCTGCGGCTGCATATCCGTCGGGAAGCCGGGGTAGGGCAGCGTTTTGACATTGGCGTGGCGCAGCTCGCCGCTGCGGCGGACGATCAGATCGTCGTCCTGCTCCTCGACCTCCACGCCCATCTCCTGCAGCTTTGCGGTGATGCAGTCCATGTGCTTGGGGATGATGCCGCGCACGCGGATCTGTCCGCCCGTGGCGGCAACGGCCGCCATGTAGGTGCCCGCCTCGATCTGGTCGGGGATGATGGCGTAGGCGCCGCCGTGCAGCCGCTCCACGCCCGCGACGCGGATGGTGTCGGTGCCGGCGCCCTTGACGTCCGCGCCCATGGAGTTGAGGAAGTTGGCGAGATCGACGATGTGCGGTTCCTTCGCCGCATTTTCGATGACGGTCGTGCCGTCCGCCAGAGCCGCGGCCATCATGATGTTCATGGTCGCGCCGACGGAGACCACGTCGAGATAAATGTTCGCGCCCTTCATGCGCCCGCCCTCGGCGGCGGCGCAGATATAGTCGCCCTCGCGCACGGTCGCGCCCATGGCGGCAAAGCCCTTGACGTGCTGGTCGATGGGGCGGGTGCCGCCGAAGTTGCAGCCGCCGGGCATGGAGACCTCGGCCTCGCCGAAGCGGCCGAGCAGCGCGCCGATGAGATAGTAGCTCGCGCGCAGCTTGTGCGCCAGCTCCTGCGGGGCGCGGGTGGTGACGATGTGGCGGCAGTCAAGCTCCACGTCGCTGCGGTTGAGCACACGGACCTTCGCACCGAGCTGCTCGAGGATCTTCAGCAGCACGGTCACGTCGCTGATCTGGGGGATATTCTCGATGCGGCACACGCCGTCCACCAGAAGGGCGGCGGGCAGGATAGCAACAGCGGCGTTTTTCGCGCCGCTGATATGGACTTCGCCGAAGAGCGGAGAGCCGCCCTGAACGATATACTTGGTCATGAGGACACCTCATTGCTTCAATATTTCACAGGAAGAAAAGCGGCCGTGCGGCGCGGGCGCGATGCGCTCCGGATGCCATACGCCGATAGTATTCACATAATACAGCTACAGTATACCAGAAAATCCGGAAAAAGCAATCCCTTTTCTTTTTGATTTATCTTGCAGAACAAACGCATTTTTATGCCGAAACGCGGGAGACCTCGCCGGAAATGATGTTGACATAATAACTGTAAACGTCAGTGTCCACGCGCAGCACGGGCACGAGCTGGAGAGGCGCGGAGGTCGTGCTCTGCACCAGGTAGCCTGCGGAGAGCCAGGTGATCCCGGTGCACACCGCGCCGGAGGCGTTGCGGTAGTCGAGAAAGCGGACCAGCGCGGTCACGGCGTCGAGCGCCGTTTCGCCGCTCTCGCTCGTGTCAATGGGCGGGAGGAAGGTGCCGGTGACCGTGGTGAGGGTGCTGCCGGAGAAGGTGAAGATGAGCGAGGCGTTGCAGACCTCCAGCTCGCCGACAAAGCGCGAGGCGGTGACGACCGTGCGCGCGCTGTCGCTGAGGACATCAAAGGTGCGGTAGCCGAGGGGGACGCAGAGGTCGGCGCAGAATTCCGCGGGATCGTCCACCGCGCGGCTGACGGCGGCCTCCAGCGCGCCGCCGGAGCGGATGAGGCAGGAGCCGCTGTTGAGTCCGTCGGAGCTGTAGTAGCGGTAGATGCCGCCGCCGGAGTCGATGGAGGTGACGGAGCCGATGATGCCCTCGGCGAGGGCCTGCTCGGCAGCCAGATCGCGCGCGGGCTGAACGCTCAGCACCGTGTCGGGCAGACCGTCGAGCAGCGCGCTGTCGAAGGCGATGCCGTCGGCGTTAAAGAGCGCGGTGAGCTGCGCGACGGAGCGCTCGTGGGCGGCGTTCTCCTCCGCGCGGCGGGAGAAGAGGAGGACGAGCAGAAAGGCGTTGGCGAGCAGCAGGATAAGAATGACGATGTTCTTGAGCCGTGCGGTGTTCATGGGCGTCCTCCTTTCCGAAAGAGATCAGTCGGCGATCCAGCTCGCGCCGACGCTGTCGCCGTAGGAGTCAATGTAGGCGACGGTCAGCTCGCAGCCGGGGTAGCGCTGCGCGATGGCGCGCGAGAGCGCGAGCGGCAGCAGCAGGGAATCGCGCTCGGTGAGTGTATAGCGCCGCAGGCGCAGGGAGAAAGCGGTGATGCTCTGCCCCTCGATGCGGACCTCGGCAGCGTGGGAGCCGTCGGCGAAGCGGATGGGCGTGCCGCCGGCCATATAGTCGAAGAAAACGGTCGCGCCGTCGTCGTCATCGGACTCGATGCCGCTGAGGAAAAGCGCGGCATCGCCGATGCGGCCCTGCGTGAGCGCGCCGATCAGACCGCGTGCGGCGGCGCAGAGCTCGGCGCGGGAGATGTGCGCGGCGTCCGCCGCGGCGACGGCAAAGAGGGAGCCGTCCTCCGCCGCTCCGCCGCTGTAGGAGAGCGTACCGTCCGTGTGAAGGTAGAGCTTGCGCTGGCCCTCGATGACGACCTCCGTGCCGGAGGATTCGATGTAGCGGTCCTTGGTGTGAGGGTTGAACTCGGCGCGGCGCAGCAGCTCCTCCGAGGGGTAATCGCTCAGGGCGTTCGCGGCGGAAAGCTCACGGCGCGCGCTCACGCTGTCGAATACGAGCGTGTAGGGCGAAAGAGAGGCGTATTCCTCGCCGAGCGAGCGGGCGAAGTCGGCGTTGCCGCCGTCCTGCGATTCCAGATATTCCTTGACCGACGCGGCGCTCACCGCGGTCGAAAAGCGGTAGACGCCCTGCCTCGTGTCCTGCAGGTACAGCGTGGCGGTGTCCTCGCCGTCAAGGCTCAGAAGGCAGCGGCGCACGTCGAGCTGCCGCGCGGTGGGGGACTGCACGCCCAGCCGCGCCGAGAGGACCTCAAGCGGCAGGTCGCAGGCGAAGGCAAAGTAAAGACCGGAGCCGTCCAGCGCCGAGAGGAAGGTGTTCTCAGAAACGGATGAGATGCCGCGGGCCGAACCGATGGCCTCGCCGAGAAACGAGCCGACGGTCTCAAAGGCGTCGTCCGCGGTCGTCAGCGCGTCAAGCCCGCTGCGGATGAAGTCGTTGCTCTGCACGATGCGCACCGGCACCGCGAGCGCGGCGAGGGAGTCCGGCTCCTCCGCGGCGGAGGTCTGCCGGTCGGTGAACCAGCCGCGCACGGTCGAGGCGATCGTTGTATCGCCCGCGTCGCCGAACAGCGGCGTCTGCACGAGCAGAAAAAGGAAGGAGAGCGAGAGCACGGCGATGGCGAGGTTTTGCAGCCGGTCGAGGAGCTTGGCTTTCTTATCCATTGCCGCCCTCCTGCGCGCCGCCCACCTCGCTCTGGCGGATGGGCAGCTCGAGCCGCACGGTCGTGCCGGGGCCCTCGCGGTCCACGAGGGAGAGGGTGCCGTTATGGCGCTGGACGATCTCGGTGGCGATGGACAGGCCGAGACCCGTGCCGCCGGATTCGCGCGAGCGCGCCTTATCGACGCGGTAGAAGCGCTCGAAGATGCGGCTGCGGTCGGCCTTCGGGATGCCGATGCCGTCGTCCGCGACCTCCATCCAGACCCTCTCGCCCACGGTGCCGGCGGTGACGCGGATGTGGCCGCCGTCGGGCGTGTACTTCACGGCGTTGCCGAGCACGTTGAGCATGACCTGCTCGATGCGCCCGCGGTCGCCCATGATCATGGGGAGATCATGGTAGTCGTGCGTCAGCTCGTGGCCGTGGCGGCGCGCCTCCAGCTCGATGGAGCGCAGCACGGAGTCGATGGCCGCGCCGAAGTCGAAGCGCGCCATGTTCATCTCGCTTCGCCCGCTGTCGAGCCGCGAGAGCGTGAGCAGGTCCTGCACGATGTGGGTCATGCGGTCGGACTCGTTGATGACGATGTCGAGGAAGCTGTTTTCCAGCTCGCGCGGCAGCTCGTCGCCCGCGTCGCGGATGGTCTCGGCGTAGGAGCGGATGTTCGTGAGCGGGGTGCGCAGCTCGTGGGAGACGTTCGCCACGAACTCGCGGCGGCGCTCCTCGGCCTTGCGCTGCTGCGTGACGTCATGGAGCACGACGAGCACGCCGCCGCGCTCTTCATCGGAAAAGGGCGCGAAGTACAGCTCGACCGTGCGCTCGCCGACCGTCAGCTCAGAGGCGACAAAGTCGCTGCGCTGCATGGCCATCACCTTTTCAAAGGGGCACAGCGGCTCGAAGAGGTCGGCGTAGACGCACTCATCCGCGCTGCGGCCCAAAAGCTCGCTCGCGGCGGGGTTGCAGTGGATGAGCGCGCCGTCGCGGTCGTAGGCGACCACGCCGTCGGTCATGTGGAGAAAGAGCGTGTCGAGCTTGTTGCGCTCGTCCTCCACCGCCTCGAGCGTGGAGTGCAGCACGCTTGCCATGTCGTTGAACGTGGTGGTGAGGATGCCGATCTCGTCGGTGGAGTCGACCTCGAGCTTTTCGCTGAAGTCGCCGCTTGCCACGCGCTCGGCGCCCTCGGTCAGCTTTTCGATGGGATTGATCATCGTTTTGCTCAGCAGGAAGCTCAGCAGCACGGAGATCAGAAGACCCACGAGCAGCGCCTGCAGAATGATGATGAGCAGCTCGCTGTTGAGGCTGGAGACCGTGCTGCGGTTGTCGCGGATGTAGATGATATAGCTGTTGTCGCCGCCGGAGATGGGGATGGCAACGTCCATGTAGCCGGCCGCGATGTCGCTCTCGTCGCCGACCTGTCCGTTGCGGGCGGTGAGGAGATTCGCGGTCTGCTCGAGCTTTTCGCCGCCGAGCTCGTCGCTCGCGGCGAGGCATTCGCCGCTCGCGGCGTCGAGAATGTAGTAGTTGCGGCTGCGCGAGTCGATGCCGAGCGTACCGGAATAGGTCTCGAGCATGGACTGCATGACCGCCACGCCGCCCTCCTGCGCGGCCTCGGCGCGCAGGGAGTTGACGAAGTCGGCGTTGCTCTCGCCGAAGGTCTCGCCCATCTGCGAGTAGAAGTCGTCAATGAAGAAGTTGGTCACGCTGGTCATCAGGAACGCGCCCACCACCGCCATGAGCGAGGTGATGAGCAGCAGCATGATGAGCACTAATTTCATGTGCAGCGAGCGGAACACGGCAAAGCCTCCCTTCTGTCCGGATGGGGAAGATCACAGCGTGGAATAATAGTAGCCCACGCCGCGGCGGGTGAGGATGTAGCGCGGCGAGGCGGGATCGTCCTCGATCTTCTCGCGCAGGCGGCGGACGGTGACGTCCACCGTGCGCACATCGTCGCCGACATAGCCGTAGTTCCACACCTGCTCCATCAGATCCACGCGGGAAAAGACCTTGTCGGGGTGGCTGGCGAGGAAGGTCAAAAGCTCGTACTCGCGCTGCGTCAGCTCGATGGGCTTACCGTTCTTGAAGACCTGAAAGCTGTCCGTATTGATCGTCAGGGCGCCGCCCGCGCTCATGCCGCTCTCGGCGGCTGCGCCGGAGACCATCGCCGTGCGGCGGATGTTCGCCTTCACGCGGGCCATCAGCTCGCGCATGGAAAAGGGCTTGGTGATGTAGTCGTCCGCGCCGATCTCCAGGCCGAGGACCTTGTCCTCCTCCTCCTCGCGGGCGGTGAGAATGATGACAGGCACATTGTCGCCCTCAGCGCGCAGGGCGCGGCAGACGTCAAAGCCCATCATCTTCGGCATCATCACGTCGAGCAGGATGAGGTCGGGCTTCTTCTCGCGCGCGAGCGCGAGACCTGCCTCGCCGTCGTAGGCCTCGAGCGTGGCGTAGCCCTCGCGCTGGAGGTTGAAGCGGACGATGTCCACGATGTTCTTCTCGTCCTCGACGATGAGGACGGTTTTTTTCGGCTCCATGCTCATTTCTCCTCCTTTTTGCGTGTGCGCAGGGCGTAGACCTTCAGCACGCCCGCGACCGTCTTGCCGTCGCGGAGGTCGCCGGAGAGGCAGCGGTCGAGCAGCGCATCGAAGGGGACGCGCTCGAAGTTGATGAACTCGTCCTCATCCGGGTGCTGGGAGCCGAAGGTCAGGCCCGTGGCCATGTAAAGGTGCAGTACCTCCGTGAAGCCGCCGGGGGAGGCGAGGATCTCGCCGAGGGGGGTGAGCGTCTCGCAGCTCGCGCCCGTTTCCTCGCTCAGCTCGCGCCGCGCGGCGGCGGCGGGGTCCTCCCCGCGCTCGAGCTTGCCGGCGGGGATTTCCTCGAGCACGGTCTGGAACGCATAGCGGTACTGCTTCACGGTCAGCACGTTGTCGTTCTCGTCGATGGCGACGACGGCGACGCCGCCGGGATGGTCGATCACCTCGCGCGTGGTGAGATGGCCGTTGGGCAGCCGCACGGTGTCCACGCGCAGGTCGACGATGCGTCCGTGGAAAATTTCCTGACGGCTGACAAATTCTTCATAGAGCTTCATTATTTCGCCTTCTTTCGATTACATACCATGTCATAATAAGTATAGCATAAGGCGCGGCGGATTGCTACCTCTATTTTGTCACATTACATTTTGGTTACAGCTCTTGTGCAGCGTGGAAAATCATGCTATACTGTCATTCAGCTCCGGCGGAGAGGAGGTGCTGTGCCGTGGAGAAAAAGGGCATCAAGATCGCGGCGCAGAACCGCAAGGCCTATCACGATTACTTTGTGGAGGACCGTCTCGAGGCCGGTATCGAGCTTCGCGGGACGGAGGTCAAGTCCATCCGCGCCGGAACGCTCAACCTCAAGGACAGCTACTGCGTCGTGAAAAACGGTGAGGCCATGGTCTACTCCATGCACATCTCGCCCTACGACAAGGGCAACATCTTCAACCACGACCCCGACCGCCCCAAGAGGCTGCTGCTGCACAAGCGTGAGATCAACAAGCTCCACGCGCTCGTCAAGCAGGACGGCTACGCCCTCATCCCGCTCTCGGTCTATTTCAAGGACGCGCGCGTGAAGGTCGAGCTGGGCGTGTGCAAGGGCAAGAAGAACTACGACAAGCGCGAGGCATCCGCGCAGCGCGACGCGAAGCGCGAGATCGACCGCCACATGAAAAACTACCGCTGAAAACGGAGAAGCGAAGCGATGAACGAAGAGAGAGAAAATGGCCGCTTTGACCCCGCCGATTTTATTCCGGCGGACGCGCAGCCGAAGGCTGCCGTGTCCTGCGAGCTCGAGGAGCCGCCGCGCGGCAGCGCCCTGACCGGCATCCTCGGCGCGCTGTTCGGCGCGCTCGTGGGCGTGGTCCCCTGGTTCCTGGCGAGCACCTTTGCCGACTTCTTCGTCGGCTGGCTGGGCTTCCTGGTGGGCGTCGCAGCCTGCTGGGGCTACCGCCTGTTCAAGGGCCGCCGCTCCACACGCTTTGCCATGGCGACGGTGATCGTCTGCTCGCTCCTCGCGCTCTTTGCCGCGGAGATCGCCTCGTGGATGTACGTCCTCTGCTCCGATCCCGAATGGCAGGCGGACGCTGCGTGGTACGGCATCCCGGTCGCGCAGCTGGCGTGGGAATCCATTCTCATGCCGGAGAACTGGGGCATCATGGCGCCGTCCATGCTCATGGGCATGGTCATCGGCGTGCTGGGCGTGGTGTGCGTGAAGCAGAAGGTCCTCGCCTACACCGACCCGGAGCGCGCGGCGCAGATGGCCGCGCACACCGCGCAGAACGGGCTGGCTTCCTCCGCCGCGCAGACGGCGCAGGCGAACACCGCGGCGGGCTTTGCCGTGCCGCAGAGCTTCACCGTGCGGGATAAGAAGTGGGTCAGGGTGACGGTGCGTATCGTGGGTGTGCTGATCGCCGTTTTCTTTACCGCCCTGCTTGCCGGTGTGATCGGCAGCTCGATCGACGAGCCAGAGGGCTGGTCGCTTGCCGAGACGGTGGGCTTTTCCGCTTTCGCGCTCGTTTTTGCGGTGTTCGGCGTGTTCCTAATCTTTCTTGTCCGGCGCAGGCTGGTGGTCGAGGGCGGCGTGTTCAGCTACCTGCCGACCTTCGGCAGGTCCCGCGCCTTCCGCCTGGCGGACATTGCGGGCATGACCATCGGGACGAACGGCCGCAGGCTGGTCGGACAGAATGGCCGGACGCTTGCCCGCTTTGAGGACAATCAGGAAAACAGCGCCATCCTATTGCAGTATCTCAGCGAGCACGGCGTCGGCCTGCTCGTGAAATAAAAAACCGAACGCGCCGCGGCGCGAGACAAGGAGAACGAATATGTCCAATCCCATTGTGACCATCGAGATGGAGAGCGGTGCGGTGATGACCGGCGAGCTCTATCCCGAGCTGGCCCCCAACACCGTCAATAACTTCATTGCGCTGGCAAACTCCGGCTTTTACGACGGCCTTATTTTCCACCGCGTCATCCCCGGCTTCATGATCCAGGGCGGCTGCCCGCAGGGCAACGGCATGGGCGGCCCGGGCTATGAGATCGACGGCGAATTTTCCGCCAACGGCCACAAGAACGACCTCAAGCATACGCTGGGCGTGCTGTCCATGGCGCGCACGATGGCGCCCAACAGCGCCGGCAGCCAGTTCTTCATCATGGTCGCGGATGCGCCGCACCTCGACGGGCAGTACGCCGCGTTCGGCAAGATCACGGACAACGCGCAGGCTGCGGTGGACATCTCCCGCGTCAACCGTGATATGTTCACGGATAAGCCGAAGAAGCCGCAGACCATCAAGTCCATTCGTGTGGACACGCAGGGCGTGGAGTATCCCGCGCCGGAGAAGCACTAAGTATTTTCATCTGCTTTCGCAGACCTAAAGAAGCAAGCATCCCGTTCGCGGTGTGAAGGGAACGCCGTTCACACCGCTCACACGGGGGCGTACCGGTTTCGACGGGGGTGTGGAGGCAGGATAAGCGGGCGGAGGCGCCTGGCCTCCATAAAACGGGCAACTTATAAATTAAAGAACAACAACACTGTTGCTGTCGCTGCCTAATTAAGGCAGCCGTCTGAACCGGAGCGGCCGCGGGCCGGGGAAGGCGTCGTGAACGCGGCGTCCGTGAGGCGTGAAAGAGTTGACACGCCCACGCATCATGACTCTACTGAAGCGTAAGGTCTGTCAGGTGTCCTTACGCGGAGGGAATGCTTAGATCCTGACTGCGCCCGGAGAAAGTCCTGTTCAAGCGCTTTCGGACGCGGGTTCGACTCCCGCCGCCTCCACCAAAAATAAGGCCATCTGCCTTTGGCAGATGGCCTTATTTTTGGGCTTCGCTCGCGCGGCTCGCGTGACCCTGCTTTACTCGATGGTGCGCAGCAAGTCCTCCCAGGCGTTGTCCACGGCGTTACCCATGTGCTGCATGGTGCGGCCCACGCAGGTCTTCATGGACCTTTGCCGGGGTGAGACGGCCATGCCCACCGCTGCGCCGAGCACCATGCCGGCGCCGATACCGCACCAGAACGCGGTATTTTCCATTTCACTCACACTCCTTTTCGCACAGCGACAGTATGCCCCGTGCGCGGCAAAAAAGTCGGAAAGCGCATTGCTAAAATCCGCCATTGCCGTTATAATATTCTTAAAAATCAGACAAAAAGCGAGGAAGTCTCATGACCACCATCTATTTGATCCGCCATGCCGAGGCGGACGGCAATCTCTACCGCCGCGCGCACGGCTGGTACGACAGCGTGATCACCGACCGCGGCTACCGCCAGATCGCTGCGCTTGCAAAGCGTTTTGCCTCAACACACTTCGACGCCGTTTATTCGAGCGACCGCCGCCGCACGATGACGACGGCGCTTTCCGTTTACAAAACGCACGGCCTGCCGCTCGTGACCACGCCGCGCGTGCGTGAGATCGGCATCGGCGTGTGGGAGGATCATCCGTGGGCGGAGCTGGAGCGCACGGACGGTGAACAGCTGGAGCGCTTCAATACGGACGCCGCGCACTGGCACGTTGCGGGCGGCGAGTATCTGCCCGACGTGCGCGAGCGCATGATCGGCGCGCTGCGCGAGATTGCCGAGGCGCACCCGAACGGAACGGCCGCCGTCTTTTCGCACGGCATGGCCATCCGACTGACGGTCGGCACGCTGCAGGGACTTTCGCTTCACGAGATCGACGGCACGGGCCACGCGGAGAACACCGCGGTGAGCCGCCTCGAATACGAGAACGGCGCGTTCCGCGTGGCGTACCGCGACGACGCGAGCCATCTGAAGAACGGGCTACAGACGCTCAAGCGGCAGGCGTGGCTGAAGAACGCACGCGGCTTCGAGGGCGGCATCTACTATGTGCCCTCCGGCGCAGAGGGACATTTTGACGTCTGCCGCGCGGGTGAGACCGTCGGCGCGGTGAGCGTGGACAAGTGTGAGAACGGCCTTGCGACCATTGGTGAATTCTGGCTGGAGAACGATGTGCAGGGGCTTGGCTTCGGGCAGCAGCTCGTCGGGCAGGCGCTTTCTTACGCCCGCGCGCACGGGTGCGAGCGGCTTTCGACCGGACGCATCGCCAAGAGCAACGCGCTCGGCCTGCGCCGCGCGCGGGAATGGGGCTTTACGCAGACCGGCGAGGGGGCGGACTGGCTCGAATTTCAGAAGAATTTTGAATACGATGAGGAATCCTGCTGGAAAAAATTGCAGGAAGTGATCGAAAAAGAGAAATAAAAAGGAAGGAGGAGAAAAGATGAACTGTCCGTACTGCGGTGGCGCGCTGGAAAAGGGGACGCTTCACAGCCGAGGGGGCGAGTATTTTCTGCCGGACGGCGCAAAGCTCCCGGCGTGGTTCACGCGCGAGAGCATGGAAAAGGTCGGCGCGGTCGGGCTGGCGTGGAACCCGGCTCTGACGCGGCGGGATTGGCCGGAGGCATACTGCTGCCGCCCGTGCCGCAGGCTCATTGTTCCCTTTCCGGAGGAAGAATAAAACGGGAAAAGCCCCCGCCTTGCAGAAGGCGGGAGCTTTTCGTTTGCCCAGGAAGCCATGCACCGCATGGCTTCCTTTTTCTCTCAGAACGAAACGACCTCCTGCGCGGGCTTGGCGCAGGTGGTGATCTTGTCCACATACAGCACGGGGCCTTCGCCCTGATACGCTTCGATATACTCCTTGCGGACGGTGGCGGTGACGTCCACCCAGTCGCGGTTCTTGTACGCCTTGAGGTCCTTGCCCTTGGCGACTACGCCGACGAACTGGATGTCGTTTTCGCAGCAGGTCATCACGAAGCGGCCCGGGCAGTGGACACCGGGAAACTTCTTGGAGTGACACATGAGGAGCTTCATGTGAACACGCTTGCCGTCCCAGCGGTCGAGGTGGTCCATCACGTCTACATACCACACGCCGTAATCGTCGTCGGGAATGTCGATGAGGTCGGGCGTCATATCGAACGGGCACTCGTTGCCGGTGAGGTAATCCTCGCTGTTGCCGTCGTTGTCCTCCAGATAGATGTCCGCGCGGCGGTTGACCATGCGGAGATTCCGGGCGCGGAGCGCCTCCTTCAGCTCGGGCGTGCAGCGGTTGAAGACCAGCATATCCGCGTTGGTGATCTTCTCCATCATGAGCTGGCCCATGTTCTTCACGAACAGCTCGAACGTCGGCGCCTGCACGAAGGTCATGATCTGGTAGAGCACCCAGTTGGCGGGCAGCACGTCGCGGTAGAGCTTTTCCATCTGCCACATGCCGTTGTACTCGATGAGCACCTGTTTGGGGCGGTACTTCTTCTCCAGCTCGCGGCAGAAGTCGGCGGTCAGCTCGTCCTCGTCGTCCACGGTGACGACGGTGACGTTGTCAAGCGCCTTCTTCTCGTACTCCTCCTCGCCCTCCTCGCAGCAGAGCAGGAGGGTCTTATCCTCGCGGGCGAAGCCGTCCTCCAGAATGCCGTTGATGAAATTGGTCTTGCCGGCGTCGAGAAAGCCGGCGACCAGATAGACAGGAATATCCATGAATGTCCTTCCTTACAGACCGAAAAGCTCGGCGAGCTTGTCTTCCTTGAGCTCCGCGCCGATGACGCACAGGCGGCCCGTGTAGTCGGGATGGCCCGCGCGGACCTCGTGCTCCTCGGGAACGTAGTCAAATTCGAGCCAGCCGCCCTCGCCGTTCACGATGCCCTTGGCGCGCAGGATGTGACCGTAGTCGCCGCTGTCGAGCTTCGTGAGGATGTCGTCAAGCGCTGCCTTGGAGTAGAGCTTGGGCGTTTCCTTGCCCCAGGAGGAGAACACGTCGTCGGCGTGGTGATGATGGTGATGGCACTCGCACGCGGGATCGTCGCACTCCTCGCCGTCGTGGTGATGGTGATGGTGCTCGTGGTCGTCGTGGTCATGCTCGTGATGATGCTCATGCTCGTCGTGGTCATCATCCTCGTCGTGATCGTGATGATGCTCGTGCTCGTCATGCTCATCATGGTCATGGTGATGCTCATGCTCGTGCTCGGCCTCCTCGAGCTCGTGCTCGCGGCGCATCTTCTCGAGCAGCTCGTCGCTGAGCGACACCTTCTCAATGGCGGAGAGGATGGTCTTGCCGTCCAGCTCGTCCCACGGAGTCGTGAGGATGGCGGCGTCGGGGTTCTTCTCGCGCAGCAGCGCGGCGGCGGCCTCTAACTTCTCCTGCGAGAGCTTCTGCGTGCGGGAGAGAATGATGGTGCCGGCGGCCTCGATCTGGTTGTTGTAGAACTCGCCGAAGTTCTTCATATAGACCTTGACCTTGCTGGCGTCGGCGACGGTGACGTAGCTGTTGAGCTTCAGCTCCGGGCACTCGTCCACGGTGCGCTCGACCGCCACGATGACGTCGGAGAGCTTGCCCACGCCGCTCGGCTCGATGAGGATGCGGTCGGGGTGGAACTGCTCCACGACCTCGCGCAGCGCCTTGTTGAAATCGCCCACGAGCGAGCAGCAGATGCAGCCGGCGGACATCTCGGAGATCTCGATGCCGGACTCCTTGAGGAAGCCGCCGTCGATGTTGATCTCACCGAATTCGTTTTCGATCAGCACGAGCTTTTCGCCCGCGTAGGCTTCGGCAATGAGCTTTTTGATGAGCGTCGTTTTGCCGGCGCCGAGAAAACCAGAGAAAATGTCAATTTTTGTCATGGTGGGATACGCTTCCTTTTTCTTGATTTTACTGAATTGCTATTATATGCCCGAGTTGTGAACGATTCAAGTCCCTCACGGGCAAAAAGCTCATTTTTTGCGCAAAAAATGAGCGATGCTACAGCTGCGGAACCGCGAGACGGTGCGGCAGCATCACGCGGCCGAAGCAGGCGAGGCTGCGCGTGCCGGTGGAGGTGAGCACGACGTCGGCGTCGGCGCGGGCGCGGTTGAGGGAGAAAAGGTAGGTCATGCCCAGCGCATCGCGGTGGTACTGCTTGCAGAGCATTGCGCCGTCCACGCAGAAGATGCCTACGTCGCCGTCTGCGAGCGGGTCGCGGTTGACGTAGACCACGCTCTCGTCGTGAATGTACGGCTCCATGGAGTCGCCCTGAATGCGCACGGCGAAGTCCGCGCCGCGCGGCACGCTCTCGTCCGCGGGGATATAGGTAAAGTCCTCGTCAAGCACCGGCGTGGCATAGCCCGCGGCGGCGGGGGAGTTGTAGAGCGGGATCAGGCGCGGCTCGCGCTTGCTGCCGCGCTCCTCCGTCAGCTCGTCGCGGTAGTCGCACAGCGCGTCGGTCACGCTGCGCACGGTGTCGCGTCCGATGGGAGAGAGCGAGCGGTATTTTTCCAGCAGCGTGCGCTCGGCCCCGGAGAGATCGAAGCCGCCGCTGCGGTAGCTGCCGCAGAAGAGCTGGTTGGGGTCGGTGCGCAGCGCGTCGAACAACCGCAGCAGCACGTCCTCCTTGGGGAAGCTGACGCCGGTCTCATAGTTGCCGACGGCGCTGGCGGAAACGCCGAGCTGCTCGGCCAGCGCCGCGCGCGTCAGGCCGCAGGCCTCGCGGCACGCCTTGAGTTGATCGCGGAAGCTCATGAAAAGCACCTCCTATAAAGGGTTCGAGTAATTTCGACACCATCATAACGCAAAAGCTTGGTTCTGTCAAACATTTTAACAAGAAACTTGTAAATTTATTCTTGACATAACAAGTTTCTTGTGATATGGTAAGGATGCTCACAAGAAACTTGACAAAACAAAGCGGCAATTTCCATTAACTTGTGATTGAGATGCTTTTCGGTATGCTGTTCGGCGGGAAAGGATGGATGCGGAAAACCGCCGGGGGCTTCGGCGGGGAAGGCGGATCCGCCCGCCTTTCAAAAAGAAAAATCGTCACGCCATAAGGCGTAACGATTTTCTTGGTGGGGGAAGGTGGATTCGAACCACCGAAGTCACTGACAACAGATTTACAGTCTGCCCCCTTTGGCCACTCGGGAATTCCCCCATATTCACTTGTGCGCTGAAGCGGAAGCTTGGAGCTGGTAGACGGACTCGAACCCCCGACCTGCTGATTACAAATCAGCTGCTCTACCAACTGAGCTATACCAGCATTTCAGCAACAGAATGGATTTTAGCAGATACCGCGTCGTTTGTCAAGCCTGAATTTTTCATTTTTCGGGAGGAAGGGCTTTTGCACTTTAAAATCTGTTCGCCTGCGGAAAAACGCAGGCCCTACGGCCGTCCCTGCGGCCGATGCTCGCTGTGCGGGTGCGAGCTGCTGCGCGGGGAGCGCGGCTGGTATCTCAACGGGCAGAGCGTCTGCGCGGATTGCTTTCCGGCCTTCGCTCGCGCGGAGCTTGCGCCCTGTGAGACCGTGTTCGGAATGGAGGGGGAAGCGTGACACTATATCAGATATCCTTTACATACCGCGCGGACGCGGCGGTGCTGCGCACGCGCATTTCGGAGCTGCGCGCCGCGGCCCGGGCCGCGAAGGACCGCGAGGAGGCCGAGCGGCTCAAGCGGCGCATCGCCGATCTGCAGGTGCTCCGTCGACAGTCGAGCGAGCTGGCCGAGCTGACGAAACGCTATTACGAAAGGAACTATCACCGCGATGAAAGGTACACCCTATAGCATCCGCAACAACGAGTTTTACGGCGACATGGCGGCGTGGCTGCGCGCCAACGCGCAGGACAATGACGGTGAGCTGCTTCGGCTCAAGCGCAACCTGCGCCTGGCAAGGCAGGAGGCGCTGACCGCGCGGCAGCGGCAGCTGCTCCGGATGAATTTTGAGCAGAATAAGACCGTGACCGAGATCGCGCAGGAGCTGGGCGTCAACAAGTCCACGGTGTCCCGCACGCTGCTGCGCGCCAAACGGCGGCTCTATCAATGCCTGCGCTACGCGCTGTAGTCTGCGCTTGACTTCGGCACGCGGTGCGCATACAATAAAAAAGCACAGGGAAAACAGGAGCGGAGGGAATGTCTATGCTGCACAAAGCGATACAGAACCGGTGGTGCCGTCTGGCTCTGGCCGTGGCCGCGACGCTGCTCTACGCCATCGGCGTGAACTGGTTCATTGTCCCGATGGGACTTTACACCGGCGGCCTGTTGGGCTTCTGCCAGGTCGCCCGCACGCTGATCGTGGAGGCGCTGGGGCTGTCGCCGAACGTAGACTTTTCGGGCGTTTTGTATCTGGCGGCGAACGTGCCCATCCTGCTGCTGGCGTGGCAGGCGCTGGGAAGGGGCTTCCTTGTGCGCACCGCGGTGTGTACCGTCACCTCGTCGCTGTTTCTGAGCCTTGTGCCGCCGCCGGCGGCGCCGCTGGTGGAGGAGACGCTGACGAACTGCGTGCTCGGCGGCATCCTCGTCGGCTTCTCGCTCGGCATCGTGCTCACCTGCGGCTGCTCGACCGGCGGGCTGGACATCCTCGGACTGTGGCTCGCCAAGAAGGGCAAGGGCTTTAGCGTGGGGCGCTTCAGCCTGAGCTTCAACGCGCTGCTCTACACGCTCTGCGCGGTCCTCTTCGGTCTGCGCGCGGCGATCTATTCTATCATTTATACGGTGTTCTGCGCGCTCTTCATCGACCGCGGGCACCAGCAGAACATCACCGAGCAGGTGCTCATCTTCACCAAGGACGAGGACCCCGAGCTGCCGAGGAACATCATGGCGCGGCTCGGCCGCGGCGTGACCTACTGGGAGGGCAAGGGCGCCTACACCGGCGAGGACCTGCGCGTGCTGTGCGTGTGCGTCTCCAAATTTGAGGAGGCCGACCTCTACGGCGTGGTCCACGAGCTGGACCCGAACGCCTTTTTCATCACGCAGGAGGGCGTGACCATCCACGGAAACTTCATCCGCAAGCTGTCCTGAAGCAAGGGAGATGCCGCACGGCATCTCCCTTTTGCATGATTTCCTGCAAAAAGTCGGAAAAACGACGGAATTTGTGCATATCAGATAATTTGATGGAGTGATTCGGAATAATTTTATTGCATTTTTGGGAAAAGTGTGATAATGTACGACCTAATCTTTTATTTTTGAAGGAGGCGGCTTGCTGCATGTATACCGACAACTATTTCAACCGATTTGAGCTTGCGCCCGAGGTGGCGGAGGCACTGAAGAAGTGCAAGTGCATCGCCTACGCCGAGACGAAGGAGGAGCTGCAGGAAATGGCCTACGGCCCCACGCACACCTCCCGCTACGACGTGGTGTATCCCATTGAGGGGCTCGGCACGGTCAAGGAGGCCGAGGTGGTGCGCTGCAAGAACGGCTGCGTGGTCAACTTCATGGAGGACTATATGCGCCGCCGCGATCCGAACAGCATGGCCATCGGCGACGAGCTGCCGACCGACAAGCCCCGCTTCAAGGATCGCTTTGGCTATGAGTTCTCCAAGCTCCGGCAGGAGACGCTCGACTGGCTGAGCAATCAGCAGATTGTGATGCTGCCGTTCTACGCCGGCCCGAACGGCCACGGCTACCCGAGCCTGATGATCTGCCCGATGAACGCGGCGTTCTTCGCGCTCTCGCTCGCCAACATGCAGGGCTTCGTGAGCATCGCGGACGTGCCCGAGCACTATAAGCCGCGCGCCATCATCTATGTCGCGCCCCCGTTCCGCCATACGCACTTCGACGGCAAGCAGGTCGTCGTCCACAACCGCAGCGCGGAGCTGCACGAGGTCTGGGCCTACAACCTCTACCCGGGCCCGAGCGCCAAGAAGGGCGTGTTCTCGCTGCTGCTCGACATCGGCGAGCACGAGGGCTGGGTCTGCTGCCATACGAGCGCCGCGATGGTCGAGACGCCGTATGAAAACGAGATCGTGTTCATGCACGAGGGCGCGTCCGGCGGCGGCAAGAGCGAGATGCTCGAGGACTTCCACCGCGAGGACGACGACCGCCTGCTCATCGGTACGCATACGGTCACGGGCGAAAAATATTATATGACGCTCGGCGAGAGCTGCAAGATCCATCCCATCGCCGACGACATGGCCTGCGCGCTCAAGTCCATTCAGGACCCCACGAGCGGCAAGCTGCGCATCCTCGACGCCGAGAACGGCTGGTTTTTGCGCATGGACGGCATGAACGCCTACGGCAACAACCCGCTCTACGAGCGCATCTGCATCCATCCGAGCGAGCCGCTGGTGTTCTTCAACATGGACGGCATCCCCGGCTCGACCTGCCTGATCTGGGAGCACGTCATCGAGTCGAACGGCAAGCCCTGCTCGAACCCGCGCGTCATCCTGCCGCGCAAGATGCTCGACAACATCGTGCCCGACACCGAGCCGGTGGAGGTCGATGTGCGCAGCTTCGGCGTGCGGATGCCGCCGAGCACCGCGAAGAACCCGAACTACGGCGTGATGGGTATGCTGCAGGTCGTGCCGCAGAGCATTGCGTGGCTGTGGCGTCTGGTCTCGCCGCGCGGCTTCAAGAACCCGTCCATCGCGGACACGAACGCCGGCAGCGGTCTGAAGGCCGAGGGCGTTGGCTCCTACTGGCCGTTCGCCACGGGGCTCAAGGTCACGCAGGCGAATCTGCTGCTCGAGCAGATCATGAATAGCCCCAACACCACGAACGTGCTCATCCCGAACCAGCACATCGGCGCTTACCACGTCGGCTTCATGGGCGAATGGCTCAGCCGTGAGTACCTTGCCCGCCACCTTGGCACGGTGCGCGCGAAGCATCTGGTGCCCGCGCGCTGCGCGCTGTTCGGCTACGCGCTCGACGAGATGAAGCTCGACAGCCAGTTCGTCCGTCAGACCTTCCTGCGCCCCGAGACGCAGTCCAAGCTCGGCACCGAGGGCTACGACGCCGGCGCGAAGATTCTCACCGATTTCATCAAGGAGCAGGTCGCGCAGTTCGTCTGCGACGATCTCGACCCGCTGGGGAAGGAGATCATCGACTGCTGCCTGCACGACGGCACGCTGGACGATTACCTCGCCCTCACCCCGATGAAGCTCAAATAAAATTGCAAAAGGCCGCTGCGGCTGATACAATAGCCGCAGCGAGCCTTTTTATTTCACCGCGCCCACGGGCGCGGTCACCGACGAGGTAGGTCCTATGGAGCAGCACAGCATCAAGGTCATCGCGCGCATCCGCAGCGATTTCAAAACAAAGTTCGGCGTGCCGCGCCAGAGCGGGCTGGTGGAGGCCCTGCGTGCGCGCATCGTGTTCGAGCCGGAATACCGCAATGCCGACGCTCTGCGCGGCATCGAGGGCTTTTCCCACCTGTGGCTCATCTGGCAGTTCTCCGAGGCCGTGCGCGAGGACTGGTCGCCCACCGTGCGTCCGCCCCGGCTCGGCGGCAACGAGCGCATGGGCGTGTTCGCTACGCGCTCGCCGTTCCGCCCGAACGCCATCGGCCTTTCCTGCGTGCGGCTCGAGGGCGTGGAGCAGACGGCGGAGGGGAGCGTGCTGCTCGTCTCCGGCGCGGACCTGATGGACGGCACGCCCATCTATGACATCAAGCCGTACCTCCCCTACGCCGACTGCAAGCCGGAGGCGAGCGGCGGCTTTGCGCCGCAGCGCGGCAAGACGCTGGCGGTGGACTTCCCGGCGGAGCTTCTATCGCGCGTGCCGGAGGACAAGCGTGATGCCCTCACAGGCGTTCTCGCGCAGGATCCGCGGCCGCACTACCAGAGCGATCCGCAGCGCATTTACGGCATGGCGTTTGCCGGGCTTGAGGTGCGCTTCCGCGTCGCGGACGGCGCTGTGTATGTGGTGGAGGTGACGGAGGAGCGGGACGGTTAACCGCGCGTTAAGAGAAAAGTTTATAGCGTAAAGGCGGCGTGAAGAGAGCGGCAAAGCCCTTGTGCAGGAAAACTTGCAACCGTATAATGGGGACACCAAGAGAAAAGAGGAGCGTGTTTCCCAATGAATGAAGTTTCCAATCTGTTTGTGTGTCTGATGGGTATGGGCACCACCTTCGTGGGCCTCATCTGCATCATCTTCCTGACCATGCTGATGGGCAAGGTCATGCAGAAGCTCGAAAAGCCCGAGCCGCCCAAGGCGGCGCCGGTCCCCGCCGCGCCCGCTGTTCCTGCGGACGGCCTGACCGCCGAGGTCAGGATCGCCATTCTCGCGGCGCTGCAGCAGGAGCCTGGCTTCGATCTGGCCCGCGTGAGCTCGATCAACATCCGCAGGATCTGAGCGGAAGGACACACCCTTACATAACTCCGACATAGATTCTCACTTCTCCCTTTAAGCATCAGGGGCGGCGCAGCGCGCCGCCCCTGATGCTTTTCCATTCGCCGGTGCGGCAAAACAGACGGGAATTGAACAGAAATGGCTTGCAAAAACGGAAAGCTTAGCAGAAATGGCTTGCAAAAACGGAAAGCTTAGCAGATAATTAGCAAGAGATATGATACAATGGTCATCATAGAGGGTGACCGGAGGGGAGCTTGCTATGAAGGACCTGCTGAGCCGGATCGGACAATGGACCGAAAAAATGTGGAGAAGCATACCGATCCACCTGCGTGACGCGATATTCACCGCGCTGCTGCTCGGTATCGCCGCGGCGATCTGCTTTGTGCTGCGCAGTATCGACGAGAACGGCAGCTTCACGCTGCTGATCTTCGTGCTGGCGGTGGTGATCATCTCCCGCTTTACGGAGGGCTATTTCTGGGGCGTTTTCAGCTCGCTTTTCGGCGTGATCTGCGTGAACTTCGTGTTCACCTATCCATTCTGGGCGTTCAACTTCAGGCTCACCGGCTATCCGCTGACCTTTCTGACGATGCTGGCGGTGTCGCTCATCATCAGCGCGATGAACACCAAAATCAAAAAGCAGGAGCGGCTGCGCACGGAGGCCGAGCGCGAGACGATGCGCGCGAATCTGCTGCGCGCGATGTCGCACGATATCCGCACGCCGCTCACGAGCATCGTGGGCAATACCTCCGCCATTTTGGAAAACGGAGACACGCTCTCGACCGAGCAGCAAAGAGAGCTGCTGCGCGACGTCAACGAGGACGCCCAGTGGCTCATCCGCATGGTGGAGAATCTGCTCTCCATTACCCGCATCTCAGGCGAGCAGACGGCCATCAGCAAGGAATATGAGGCGGCGGAGGAGATCCTCGCGGCCTCGGTCCACAAATTCGAAAAGCGCTTCAAAAGCAACATCCGCATCGCAGTCGAGGTGCCGCAGGAGGTCGTGCTCGTCCCGATGGACGCGACGCTCATCCAGCAGGTGCTGCTCAACCTGATGGAAAATGCAGTGCTGCACGGCGAGAGCACCACGGAGCTGCGGCTGAGCGTGGAGCACATCGGCGACGAGGCCTGCTTCACGGTCAGCGACAACGGGCTCGGCATTCCGCGCGAAAGACTTGCGACGCTCTTCGACGGCTCGCTTTCCGGCGAGAAGGGCGGCGGCTTTGATATGAAGAAAAACATGGGCATCGGTCTTTCCGTCTGCCAGACGATCGTCAAGGCGCACGGCGGCAGGATCACCGCAGAAAACAGGCCGGAGGGCGGCGCACAGTTCCGCTTCTACCTGCCGCTCAAGGAGGAAAAAGAGGATGAAGATCAGGGATAAGGTATTGATCGTCGAGGACGAGCAGAACATCAAGAATTTCATGTCCACCATTCTGGCCGCCAACGGCTTCGACACGCTTATGGCGGGCGGCGCGAAGGAGGCGCTGTCGATGATCTCGTCGCATTGTCCCGACCTGATCATCCTTGACCTCGGCCTTCCCGACATGGACGGCATGGAGGTGCTCAAGCAGGTGCGGGCCTGGTCGAGTGTGCCGGTCATCGTGGTCTCCGCGCGCACGCACGAGGGCGACAAGGTCGCGGCGCTCGATCTCGGCGCGGACGATTACATCGAAAAGCCCTTCGGGACGAGTGAACTGCTTGCCCGCATCCGCACGGCCATCCGCCATACGCGCACGGGTCTTGACAACGACTCCATCGCGCAGTCCGGAAAATATACGGTCCGCGACCTGACCATCGACTACGACAAGCACCATGTCCTCATGCGCGGGGAGGACGTTCACCTCACGCTCAACGAGTTCAAGATCGTGGCGCTGCTGGGCAAATACGCCGGTAAGGTGCTGACCTACGATTTCCTCATCCGCGAGATCTGGGGCCCCAAAGCCAAGGCGGACAATCAGATCCTGCGCGTGAACATGGCGAACATCCGCCGCAAGATCGAGAAAAATCCCGCCGCGCCCGAGTACATATTCACCGAGATCGGCGTGGGCTACCGGATGCTCGAGAACGAGTAAGAAACGATAAAAACCGCCCGAAGGCGGTTTCTATACCAGGGGACGAGAGTCCCTCCACACAATCACGCAGACAGCTCTTGCCGATGGCTCGGCAAGAGCTGCTTGCGTTTTTTACGTCATGCTGAACAGCAACGCGGCAACTTGCGCTCGGGTGATGGGCTCGGTGGGGTGGATACCGCCGTCGGCGTAGCCGGAGAGCGCGCCGATCGCGCAGAGCGTGTTGATGTGCCCGCGCGCCCAGTCCGCGATGGCGTCGCTGTCGGTGAAGCTCCACTCCGGCGCGGCGTAGCCCAGCTCAAGGAGACGGCCGAGCATCGTCAGCGCCTCCTGACGGCTGATGGTCGCGGTGGGGAGGAAGCAGAGCCGGCCGTAGCCGTCGTAGCTGCCCTTCGTTACGCCGAGGGCATACATGGCGCGCACGCCGTCCTTCGCCCAGTCGGCGATGCTGCCGCTGTCGGCAAAGGGCAGCTCAACGGAGGAGGTGTCCTGCGTGGGCGCGAGCCAGCGGCGGAGCAGCACGGCAAATTCCTGACGGGTGATGGGGCTGTCGGGATTGAAATTCCCGAGATCGTCGCCGGTGGTGACGCCGCTCGCCTTCAGGAAGCTCACGGGGGCGTTGGCCCAGTGGCCGTCCGTATCGGGGAAGGCGGCGGACAGCTCCGACGGGGTGATGCTTATGCCGGCACGGGCGAGGTTGCCGCTCGCGTCGCCGGCGATGACGGCGATGCGGTGCGCCTTGCCGTCCGCGGCGGGCAGCGCGGCGTGGAGCGCGCCGGTCTGGTGGTCGTAGGTGTAGCTGAGCGCCTTGCCGTCGAGCGTTACGCGCAGCGTGGCGAGCGAGCCGCCGTCCACGGCGTCAAAGACCTTGCCGGTCAGGGCCGTGCCGTCCTCGGAGAGGGAGACGGTGATCTCCGGCGCAGCGGTATCACTCATGCCCTCACGGGCCGCGACGAGCTGATCGAGGTACAGCGTACCGGTCAGAGCCGACGGCAGGCGCAGGGCGAAGCCGGTGACGATCTTCGCCTTGCCCGGGAGGGTAAAGGCGAGCTGCTGCCAGCCGGTGAAGTCGATCACGGCGGCGTTCGTTTCGCCCGCATCGGTCGTGAGGGCGAGCGTCTCGCGCTGTCCATCGCCGTAGACCCAGAGCGTCACGCGGTCATAGCCGGAGGGGACAGAGTAGGTCCGCTCCACGCTCAGAAGGAGCTCCTCCGCAGTCTCGGGGGCGTGCCCGGTGGTATAGTCCCAACGCGCGGAGGCGGCGCCGAAGCGGACGAAGCTCTTGTCGGTATTTTGGGTAAGGACGGTCTGCTCGCCCTCGAAGCCGTCGAGCAGGACCAGAGGATCGGAGGTGACGTAAACGGGGATGGTGCGCGTGGTCTCGCCCGCGCGGACGGTCAGGCTGCCGTAGGCGGCATGGCCGGCGGCGGTAAAGACGCCGTTTTCATCGACCGTGCCGACGCCGCCCTCGGTGGTCCAGATGAAGCAGGAGTTCTGCGCGAGCAGGGAGAGGTGGTTTTGATAGGCCTGTGCGGTCAGCTCGACGCTTGCGCCGGGGGAGACGCGCAGCTCGGTGAGCGTGCCGCTCTTGCCGAGACGGATCTCGTCCGGCGTCTCGATCACGCGGAGCTCGGCGGTGGTGTACTTGCCGCCGACCTTTGCGCCGACGGTCACGGTGCCGGCGGTTTTCGGCGCGGTCAGGACCGTATTGCCCAGCTCGTCGGTCCGCACGCTGCCGCGGTCGCTCGCGATGGAGACCTCCTTATCCATGGGAAGGTAGTTCGTGTCGATGGCGGAGGCGCGGAGCAGGACCTGCGCGCCCGCGAGCATGCGGTCGCTCTCCGTGCGCAGCGCGATGTGGTCGAGCGTGCCGCTCGGCTCATTCGACGCGACAAGGAAGATATGGTTCGTCACGGCGCGCAGGCTGCCCTCGGAGGGGGTGTTGTAGACGCTGGCATTGCCGTCCTCCGGCAGCGTGACGCACAGAGTCGTCGAGCCGCCGCCGTCCAGGCTCAGCGCGGTCACGCAGCCGAGCTCGATCATGCGCTGCGCGACCTGCGTCAGGCTCGCGCCGATGGAGTAGCCCTTCCGGCGGCCGTCGATGGTGTAGAGCACAAGGCTGCCGTCGGCCTTTTGACCGATGGCGGTGCGCGGCGCGGCGCCGGCCGCAAGCCCCTTACAGACCTCGCCGTTCTCCACGAGCTGGTAGAGCGCGCCGATCATGTAGTCCACGTCGTTCCAGCCCTCGTCCGCCGCGCGGACGGTGACGGTCAGCGTGTCGCCGACCGCGAGCGCGCGCAGCAGAGCGAGGTTCTCCTCGCCGGAGAGGAGGTTCGCCGTCAGGACGTATTTGCCCTCGCTCACGGCGGTGTCGGTGGCCTCGGGCAGGATCTCGTCCACGGTGAGCGTCAGCGTTTCGCCGATGCTCAGGCGGCCGTCGACCGCCGAGCAGACCACGTCATAGCCCGCGGCGTTGGTGCCGGTGGAGCGGCGGGCGTTGAAATCGTAGGTGTAGAGGTAGATGCCGCCGTAGGAGTAGCGCACCTGATTGACGGCGGCGAGGGAAAAGGACGTGTTGGCGCTCTCGACCTGCATCGCCAGCGCCGGAGCGCCGAGGATGGCTGTGCCGTCCGCGCGGAAGCCGACGGCATAGTTGCTCGCGGAGGCGACGCGCAGCACGCCATCGGTCATCACCGTGCCGAGCGGCGCGCCGTTGAGCGTATCGTAGTAGTCGCCGTTGATGCCCGCGACCACGCGCAGGCCCTGCTCCTCCAGACGCTTGGCGGCGGCGGAAACGGTGCTCGTCGCGGTGGTGTAATCGCCGTAGGTGACGATGGGCGTCACGCTCGTGTTCGGCGTGTAGACGACGTAGTTTTCCTGCCGCAGGTCGGAGAAGGTGTTGCTCCAGAACGTGCCCTCGCCGAGCTCGGCGCCGCGGTTGAGCGTCGTTGAGCGCAGGTCAAGGTCGTCGCCCAGCGCTTCGGAGGCGAGCGCCGTCGGCGCGAGCGTCAGCAGCAGGGTGAGGGATAAGAGAAAGGCGGTGCATTTGCGGGACAGTGCTTTCATAATGATCTCCTTTTGAAATACGGCACATACCTGTTTTTGCTATGCTTTTGCACAGCGAAAGTTGACATAACGTTACTATACCATAACGGCCCTTAAAAGTAAAGACGAAGAAAGGCGGAAAAAAGTTCCGTCAAAGCTCCATTGTTTCCAAAAGATCGACAAGGATGGCGTTGGAGACCAGAAAGCCGCGGGGCGTGAGGGTATAAAAGCCGCCGGAAAGATGGGCGAGGCCGTGGGCTTCACAATTCCGGAGAATGCGCCGCGCGGCTTCCGGCAGCGTATGCGCGGCGACGCCGCGGGTCGTGCGGAGCGCGAGCATGACGCGCTCGGTCTCCCGCTCACGCGCCGAGGGCGCGGAGCGCTCGGAATAGACGGTGTGTCCCGCAAGGTAGGCGTCGAGATCGCGCGCGAGCGCAAAGCGCTCGCCGCCGAAGTCACTGTGCGCGCCGGGACCGAAGCCGAGGTACTCCGAGAGCGCCCAGTAGCGGCTGTTGTGGCGGGATTCCCGTCCCGAGCGGCAGAAATTGGAAATTTCATACTGCTCATAGCCATGCTGCGCCAAGAAATCGACGGCGTAGAGGTACATATCCGCCTGTGCGTCGTCATCGGGCAGCGTGAAGCGCTCGTGCCGCGCGGAGAGCGGCGTGCCCTCCTCGACCTTCAGCCCGTAGCAGGAAAGATGCTCGGGCGCGAGCGCGAGCGCGGCGTCGAGGTTTGCCTGCCAGCGCGTCATCGTCTGCCCGGGCAGACCGTAGATGAGGTCGAGACTCAAATTGTCAAAGCCCGCGGCGCGAGCATTCTCCACCGCGCGGACGGTCTGCGCGTGCGTGTGGACGCGCCCGATGCGCCGCAGCTCCGCGTCGTCCGCGGACTGCATCCCGAGCGAGAGGCGGTCGAAGCCTGCATCGTGCAGCTGCCGCAGGGCGGAAATATCCTGCGCGCTGTCGGGGTTGGCCTCGAGCGTGATCTCCGCGCCGGGGGCGACGCGGCAGCTTTGAAAAACCGCGTCCAGAAGGCGGCACAGGCGGTCGGGGCCGAGATAGCTCGGTGTGCCGCCGCCGAAGTAAACGGTGTCTACGGTGCAGTCCGCCGTGCGCTCCCGCCACGCGGCGAGCTGCGCGGTCAGCGCGGAGACGTAAGCGTCCATCTGTCCCTCGGCGCGCGGCAGGGAGTAGAAGTCGCAGTAAATGCACTTCGCCTTGCAGAACGGAATGTGGATGTAAAGCCCAAGTGAGCGCATGGTATCACCTCGCGTCCATTGTAGCCGATTTTGCGGGGAAAGGCAACGATGGATAAAAATACTCCCGCTGGAAATGCTATGCCAAAAGGAGTGATCTTATGGATATGTCACCGCAGGAATATCAGGCGTATATCAAGGAAAGGGCGCCGAAGTCGCCCATCTGGAAGGATACGGCGCTCGCCTTTCTGATCGGCGGCGCGATCTGCGTGCTCGGTCAGCTCATTTTGGACGGCTACAGGTCCCTCGGGCTCGACAAGACCGACGCGGGTACCGCGACCTCCGTCACGCTCATCTTTTTAGCGGCGCTGACCACGGGGCTGAACCTGTATAATTCCCTTGCCCGCTTCGCGGGGGCGGGCACGCTCGTGCCGATCACGGGCTTTGCCAACTCCGTCGTCTCGCCCGCCATCGACTTCAAGGCCGAGGGCATCATCACCGGCATGGCGGCAAAGATGTTCGTCATCGCGGGGCCGGTGATCGTGTTCGGCACGCTCGCGAGCGTGGTGTACGGCGCGGTGCTGATGCTGCTGGGATAGGAAAAAGCGCGGCGGGGCCGCGCTTTTCTCTTGCGCCGCGCCGCACGATATTCTATAATAGTGTCATCGAATCGAACAACGGAGGATGGCACGATGTACGAAAACGGGAAGATCTACATGGGACTTGCGGACGGCGCGCGCGTGGAGCTTGCGCTCAATATGTGCAACCGCCACGGCCTGATCGCGGGTGCGAGCGGCACGGGCAAGACCATCACGATGAAAGTGATGGCCGAAAGCTTTTCCGACGCGGGCGTGCCGGTGTTCCTGTGCGACGTCAAGGGCGACGTCGCGGGCATCTGCGCCCCCGGCGTGAGCAGCGAGGGCATGGAAAGGCGCATCGACCGCTTCGGTCTGCGCGGCAGCTTTGCCTACAAGGGCTATCCCACGACCTTCTGGGACATTTATCAGACCGGCGGCCACGCCGTCCGCGCGACGGTGAGCGACATGGGGCCTGAGCTTTTGTCCCGCATCCTCAGCCTCACGCCCGCGCAGGAGGGCATCCTGCACATCGTGTTCCGCATCGCGGATGACAAGGGGCTGCTGCTCCTCGATCTCAAGGACCTGCGCGCCATGCTGAACTACGTCAGTGAGCACCGCGCGGAGTACATGATGACCTACGGCAACATCACGCCGCAGTCCGTCGCGGCGATCCTGCGCGCGCTGCTGCCGATCGAGCAGCAGGGCGGCGACCTCTTCTTCGGCGAGCCGCCGCTCGACATCTATGACTGGATGCGCACCGACGCGGACGGCCGCGGCATGGTCAACGTGCTCGACTGCGTGAAGCTGGTGCAGAACCCGACGCTCTACGCGAGCTTCCTTTTGTGGATGCTCTCGGAGCTGTTTGAGAGCCTGCCCGAGGCGGGCGATCTGGAAAAGCCCAAGCTGGTGTTCTTCTTCGACGAGGCGCACACGCTCTTCCGCGACGCGCCGGCGGTCCTCGTGCAGAAGATCGAGCAGACCGTCAAGCTCATCCGCTCGAAGGGCGTGGGCGTATTCTTCGTGACGCAGAGCCCGAGCGACATTCCCGACGCGGTGCTCGCGCAGCTCTCCAACCGCGTGCAGCACGCGCTGCGCGCCTATACGCCCGCCGAGCTGAAGGCGGTGCGCGTCGCGGCGCAGGCGTTCCGCGCCAATCCCGCCTTCCGCGCGGAGGACGCCATCATGGAGCTTGGCGTCGGCGAGGCGCTGACCTCGTTTTTAGATGAACAGGGCGTGCCGACCATCGTGCAGCGCACGAAGATCGTCTGCCCGCAGAGCCTCATGGGTGCGCCCGAGCCAATGGCGCGCATGAAGGCCATGCTGCATGACGGCATGGAGAAGTACGACGACGCGGCGGATAATCTCTCCGCCTACGAGGTGCTGACCGAGCAGGCTGACGCCGCGGCGCTGCAAAAGCAGCGCGAGGAGGAGCGTCTTGCGCAGGAGAAGGCTGCGGCGGAGGCGGAGAAGCAGCGCGCCAAGGAGGAGGCCGCCGAGGAAAAGCGCCGCCAGAAGTTAGAGGACGAGGAGCGCAGGCGCGCGCAGAAGTTAGAGGATGAGGAGCGCCGCCGCGCACAAAAGCTGGAGGACGAGGCGCGCCGGAGGGCGGAGAAGGCCGCCGAGGCCGAGCAGAAGAAGCTGGAAAAGCAGCGCGAGCGCGAAGCCGCCGCGGCGAAGAAAAAGGCCGAACGGCTCCAGTCCAAGATCGAGACGCAGCTCATCTCGGCGGGCGGGCAGATCCTCAAGCGCGGGCTTCTGGGCATTTTGAAACGGTAAATAGAGAGAAAAGGCGTGCCGGACGGCACGCCTTTCCTTTGTGCGGTTTACTTGTTTGCCATGCGGTAGACGGCGAGGATGCCGTCGTAATCGAGCGGGCAGAACTTGCCGACAACGCGGGTGTGAAAGAAGGTGCAGCGCTCGGCAAGCTCGCGCAGCTGCTCCTCGCTGAGCACGCCGATGCCGAGCTCGGTGAAGGTGGTCGGCATATCAATGGAGCGGAAAAACTCCTCGGTCGTGTCGATGGCGCGGAGGGCAAGGTCGCGGTCGCTCTCACCGCCCTTGCGGGTAAGGCGCCAAACGGCCTCGCCGTAGTGCGCGAAGCGCGCGGGATCGGTGTCCACCACATAGCGCGCCCATTGCGGCCACATGACCGAGAGCGTCGCGCCGTGCGCGGCGTCGAACATACCGGAAAGCTCGTGACCGAACTGGTGCACGGAGAAGTCCTTCACGCCGCCGAGGCCCGTGAGGTTGTTGTGCGAGAGGGAGCCGGCCCACATGATCTCGCTCATGGCGTCATAATTGTGACTGTCCTGCATGGCGACGCGGCCCGCGTCGATCACCGTGCGCAGCAGGCCCTCAGCGATCTCGTCGGTCATGCGGTTGGAGGGATGGCCGGGGTTGAAATAGCGCTCAAGCGTGTGCATCATGATGTCCACCACGCCGCAGCCGACCTGATAGCGCGGGAGCGTATAGGTCAGCTCGGGGTCCATGATGGCGAAGAGCGGGCGCTGGAGGTCGGTGTTCAGTCCGCGCTTGAGCGTCGTCTCATCGTTCGTGAGCACGGCGCTGTCGCTCGTCTCGCTGCCGGCGGCGGAGATGGTCAGCACCGCGCCGAGCTTGCTCGTTTTGGTGAGCGCTGCCTTCTTGCTCCAGAAATCCCAGATGTCCGTTTCGGGGTTGGCGACGCCGTGGGCGATGGCCTTGGACGTGTCCATCACGCTGCCGCCGCCGACGCCGAGAATGAAGTCCGCGCCGAACGCGAGCGCCTTCTGCACGCCCTCGCGCGCGTGGGACAGGCGCGGGTTGGGCTGCACGCCGCCGAAGCTCATGTGCTCAAGCCCCGCGTCGGTGAGCGTTTGCTCAATGCGCGCGATAAGCCCGCTCTTCACGGCGCTGTGGCCGCCGTAGACGATAAAGACCTTCGTGCCGCCGAAGTGCTTGACCGCCTCGCCGACGCGGGCCTCCGCGCCCTTGCCGAAATAGATCTTAGTCGGGCAGTAAAATTCAAATGCCTGCATGGAATGGGTCCTCCTTGCCTGTGTGCGGAATGGAGCGCACACGGATTTTCTGCGCCTATGGTAGCACACCTGCGCGCACATTGCAAGAGGTCGAAGGGGAGAGAAAAAGCGCATTTTTTGCGTGATTTTGTGTTGACATAATGAATGTGGATAACTCTGTGGAAACTGTGAATAACCCTGATTTTACAAGAAATTTACAGGTTGACGCTCGATTATTTTTTGACCGATACAAAAACGATTTGAGAATGCTGCGCGAGTTTTTAACAAGCGCGGAGCGCGGCGCGGGAGCGCATCAAAACACTTGCTATTGTGGGACGGAGCGGCTATAATATACAAGGAATAGTATCCTATGGAAACGGAGAAGACAAATGGCAAAGGCAGGAAAGAATTACGGCAACGAGAGCATTTCCTTACTCGAGGGCGCGGAGCGCGTGCGCAAGCGTCCGGGCGTTATTTTCGGCTCGGACGGACTGGACGGCTGCGAGCACGCGGTGTTCGAGATCCTCTCGAACTCCATCGACGAGGCGCGCGAGGGGCACGGCAAGGTCATCACGCTCACGCATTACACCGACGGCAGCATCGAGGTGGAGGACAACGGGCGCGGCTGCCCCGTGGACTGGAACCCCAAGGAAAAGCGCTACAACTGGGAGCTCGTGTACTGTGAGCTCTACGCCGGCGGCAAGTACAACAATCTCGACGGCGACAACTACGAATATTCCCTCGGCCTCAACGGCCTCGGCGCCTGCGCGACGCAGTACGCCTCGCGCTATATGGATGTGACCGTCTGGCGCGACGGGAACAAATATTCCCTGCACTTTGAGCGCGGGCAGATCACCGGCAAAAAGGGAGAGGAGCTGAAGATCGAGCCGACCGACCGCGGCAAGAGGACCGGCACGCTCACGCGCTGGCTGCCCGATCTCGACGTGTTTACCGACATCAACATCCCCGCGTCGTATTTTACCGACGTGCTGCGCCGTCAGGCGGTCGTCAACGCGGGCATCACGTTCCGCTTCCGCGACCAGGTGGGCGGCAAATTCGAGACGCAGGAGTTCCTCTACGAAAACGGCATCGTGGACTATGTGACCGAGCTGGCGGGCGAGGGCGCGCTGACCACGCCCGTTTTCTGGGAGACGGAGCGCCGCGGCCGCGACCGCGAGGATAAACCGGAGTACAAGGTCAAGCTCTCCTGCGCCTGCTGCTTCTCAAACCGCGTGAACGTCATCGAGCACTACCACAACTCCTCGTGGCTCGAGCACGGCGGCGCGCCGGAAAAGGCGACTAAGACGGCCTTCGTCTACGCCATCGACAAATATCTCAAGGACAGCGGCAAGTATCAGAAGAACGAGAGCAAGATCACCTGGCAGGACGTGGAGGACTGCCTCGTGCTGGTGTCCAACAACTTCTCCACGCAGACGAGCTACGAGAACCAGACGAAGAAGTCCATCACGAACAAATTCGTGCAGGAGGCCATGACGGACTTTCTCAAGTCCCGCCTGGAGACCTACTTCATCGAGAACCGCGTCGAGGCGCTCAAAATCGCCGAGCAGGTGCTCATCAACAAAAGAAGCCGCGAGAGCGCGGAAAAGCAGCGGCTGAACATCAAGAAAAAGCTCTCCGGCAATATCGACATTTCCAACCGCGTGCAGAAGTTCGTGGACTGCCGCACGCGCGACGTGTCCCGCCGCGAAATTTATATCGTTGAGGGCGACAGCGCTCTCGGCAGCGTCAAGCTCTCGCGCGACGCGGAGTTTCAGGGCATCATGCCCGTGCGCGGCAAGATTCTGAACTGCCTCAAGGCCGACTACGCCCGCATTTTCAAGAGCGAGATCATCACCGATCTTCTGAAGGTGCTCGGCTGCGGCGTGGAGGTGCAGGGCAAGGCGGTCAAGGAGCTCAACGCCTTCGACCTCAACAATCTACGCTGGAGCAAGGTCGTCATCTGCACCGATGCGGACGTGGACGGCTTCCAGATCCGCACGCTCATTCTGACGATGATCTACCGTCTCTGCCCCACGCTCATCCGCGAGGGGTACGTCTACATCGCGGAAACGCCGCTCTTTGAGATCAACTGCGGCGACAAGACGTGGTTCGCCTACTCCGACAAGGAGAAGAACGACATCGTGAAAACGCTTGAGGGCAAGCGCTATAAGGTCGACCGCTCCAAGGGCCTCGGCGAGAACGACCCGGAGATGATGTGGCTGACGACCATGAATCCGGAAACGCGCCGTCTCATCAAGGTCATGCCGGCCGACGCGGAGGCGACCTCGCAGGCGTTCGACCTGCTCCTCGGCGACAATTTGCAGGGGCGCAAGGATCACATTGCCGAAAACGGCTACAAGTATCTGGAACTGGCGGACATTTCGTAGGAGGGCGGAAAACGGGGCAAAGCCCTTGCAAAAGAGCGGCGTTTATGGTACGCTGAAAGAACAGGATACCCAATGGACCCACACAGGGAAGGAGAATGGAAAAATGAAAAAACTGATCGCTCTTCTGCTGGCGCTGATGTTGGCGCTGGCGCTGGCCGTCCCCGCAAGCGCGGCGGGCGAGGATATTGGCATCATCGGCGGAGCCGATGGCCCGACCTTTATCCTTGTCGGGGAGGACTTGGAGGCCGACACGGTGGACGGGAAGGACGTCGGCATCATCGGCAGCGCCGACAGCCCGACCTTTATCCTTGTCAGGGAGGACTCGGAGGCCGACGCGGAGGCTGCGAGGGCACAGCGTGAGGCTACCATCACGGCGCTCGGCGGCGTGGTCGGGCAAACCAACGTGCTGCTGAACGACAAATGCATCGCCTTTACGGATGCCGCGCCCGAGGCCAGAAATGGCCGCACGATGGTCCCGCTGCGCGCCACGTTGGAGGCGATGGGCGCACAGGTCGATTACGATCAGGCCACGCGCTCGGCTCTGGTCACCGGAGAAAAGGCGAGCTTTACCCACGTCATCGGCAGCGATGTTATCACGCTCTCCGACGGCACGGAGGTGAAGATGGACGTGGCGTCCTACGCGACGGCCTCGAACCGCACGATGGTGCCGGTTCGCTTCTTCTCGCAGGTACTCGGCTACGACGTTTTCTGGGACAATGATTACCGTATGGTCTTTCTGCTCGACGAGGAGACGTTCACAAAGAAGGTTGACAGCCGTCTCGCCATTCTCAACGGCTATCTGGCCGGAAATGCGAAGCGCTTTGACGCCTCCAAGAATTATAGGGAGGACGTGACGCTCTCCGGCACGGTCAAGGTCATCGACTCCATCAAGGGCGACCGCAGCTATCCGTATTCCGGCAAGGCGTCCATGCTGCTGGGCAAGGACAGTATGAGTATGCGCATGAGCGCTGACCTGAGCGGGCTTGCGGAGCTGCTCGAGGGACTTGCCGGAGAGAAGCTACCGGAGACCTACCGCGCAGCGCTCATCAAGCCGGAGCTGGAGGTCATCTACGGCGACAGACTCTATAATAAGTCCCCGCTCTTTGACGCATTGATGACGAAGGAGAGCGGCGCACAGACCGTCTCCGGCGCATGGTACGCGGCGGATGCCGCGATGAGCTTTGCCGATCTCCGGGCGTCGATGTACGGCAGCGGAGAGAGCTATACTGTCGGAGGTCTTCTCTACGCCTCGATGATGCAGGGCGAGGCGAACAGCTTCTTTACAAGCTGGAATAGCACGACGCAGCTGGCCTCTGCCGCGGCCGAGCTTCTCGGCGATGACACCTTTACGAAGTCCGGCAGCAGCTATAAGTGGCACTTCGGCAAGGCGGAGCTTGCGAAGCTGATAACGGAGATGTACGGCGAGGCTTATGCCGCGGAGGTCATGAAGGAGGAAAGCATCGAGGAGCTGGACATCGACCTGACGCTGCGCGACGACGGCGGTGTGGAGCTCAAGTACACAGCGTCGACGAGCGTCAATGAGGAAGCGGCGCTTCGCATCAACTACACGCTCGCCGGCAACAGCAGTCGTATGACCGCCAAGGGAACGGTGCAGGTGCGCAACGTCTGCGACGTGACCTTTGACGCGGCGGTCAGCGTCCGCACGACGAGCGAGAAGCCCCTCGTCGCCCCGCCCGCGGGCACAACGGTCATTGCGCTTCCCACGGCGGGACAGATCACAGCATAAAAGAAGAACAACAGCGAAGGCGCGCTCCCAGCGGGAGCGCGCCTTTTTTCTGTAAGGGTCATTTTGCGGTGGGGGACAGCATGGTGCAGCCGTCGGAAAAGAGACGAATGACGGCGAGCTGCATCCCGTCCGTTGTAAAGAGGAGCGCGCAGTCGAGCTGCGGGGACTGCGAGGTGAGCGTCGTGCCGCTCCCGGTGGAAAAGACCACGTCGCCCTCGCTCAGAAGTCGTACACGGGCGGCATACGGCAGGTCGGACATTTCAAAGGTAAAGGGGTAGGTGCTCTGTGTGCCGCTCCCATCGCTGCCGAGACCGAAGGTGCCCGTGCCGTCGGCGGCGAAGTGCAGCTCGGTGTAGTAGATCGTCCCGGAGGCTTCGGTCGGCGTCCAGTCATAGCCGGTGAGCAGATCGAGCGTTGGGCGCGTGAGGTACGCGGCGGCGTCCGGTACGGTGTAGCCGGAGAGGGGCAGAGCCTCGGCGAGACCGTCGAACGGCTCGCCCATACGCAGCGTACCACCCTGTACCCGCGCCGTGTCGGAGGAGGTGACGCTGCGCAGCACCAGGCTGCTCGAAGCGTAGGTGATGTCGGCGTAGCCGCAGGTGTAGGCCGCCGCGCCGTCGGCGCCCGCTTCCCAGGTGAAGCGGAGCAGCTGTCCGTCCTTTTCCCACCAGCCGACGCCGTCGGCGAAGTGGACGACCGTGCCGTTTTCATATTGCCAGCTCGTGTCGAGAAGCTCCGCTACATCGGCTTCGCTGGGTCCGCCGCTGCCGTCGGGAAGTGTGACGTCCGGCGGCGTGTCGGGCGTCGGGGCGGGACGGTCAGGGGCGAGGCTCCATGCGGCGGTCAGCAGCATGAGTCCCGCAGCGAGCAGGTATTTCATGCGGCTCCTGCCGCGGCGGGGCGGCTCCTCCCGTGTGCCGAGGGCGGGAAATTCCTCGGGCAGCGCCGCGGTCTCCGGCGGCGGGGAAAATTCCTCCGGCGCGGGCGTGAATTCCTGCGCCATGCTCAGCCCTCCGCCCGGTGGACGACGACCTGCGGGAACGGGATCTCAATGCCTGCGCGGTCGAAGCCGAGCTTCAGCTCGCGGTTGAGCAGACGCGGGGCCTTATAGATATCCTGCTCGCGCACGATGGCGGCGATGCGCAGCACCACGCCGCTGTCGGCGAGCTCCTGCACGCCGGAGTAAACGGGATCGTTGGGAAACACCTCGGGATACTTCGCGCGGATCTTCGGCAGCAGCTCGGCGAGCACCTTTTCCACGCGCTCGAGGTCCTCATTGTAGGAAACGGCGACGTCGGTCTTTGCCCAGCTCTGCGCGGCGGAGCGGTTGAGGATGTTGCGCAGGTCGGAGTTGTTGATGATCTTGATGTTGTCGCCTGCGTCGCGGATGTAGGTGGTGCGGATGCCGATCTGCTCGACTGTGCCGCGGAAGCCGCCGACCTCGATGATGTCGCCGACGTTGAACTGATTCTCAAAGACGAGGAAAACGCCCGTCACCACGTCGGCGACCAAACTCTCCGCGCCGAAGCCGATGACTAGCGCCAACACTCCGACGCTGGCGAAAATGGTGCTCACGCCCACGCCGAGAATGGACAGCCCCCAGAAAATGCCGATCAGCGCGGCAAAGTAGCTCACGGCGCTTTGCAGCAGCGTCACAGCAGAGCGCGCCTTGCCGCTGCGTGGATGGATGTGGGAGAGGATAAGGCCGGCGATGGCGGTGAGCAGGATGAGCAGCAGCACCATGGCGACGAGCTTGAAGAGCGTCGCCCAATTCAGCACGAGCACGGAGGCGATGCTGTCCACGTCGCCGAAGAGGCTGCGCCACACGCTGCCGATGGATTGCTTTGCTTCCGGCGACAGGAAGGGCAGCAGGGTCGGGTTCGTGACCACCAGAAAGGCGGCGAGCAGAATGGCGTAGAGCAGGATCTTTTTCGGCTGGGGACGGTTCTTTTTCTCGTTCATAAGCTTTCCTCCTTGCGCTGCCGGACGGTGCCGGCGTCTGACATTTCCATTATAGCGCAGCTCGGCTGCGTTTGCAATTCCCGCGTATTGAAAAAAGGCGCGCTCCCGCCGGGAGCGCGTTCCCTTTTTCTCTTTTGAGGGGCCTTATTCGATGCCGAGGACCTTGTAGTCCTTGTCCTCCACCGCTTTTTTGAGTGCGGCGTCGTCCACGGGGGACTGCAGCGTCACGACGGCGGTGCCGGCGGTGTGGCTGACCTCGGCGTCCACGACCTCAGGAATGGCCTCGAGCGCCTTTTTGACGGTCGCCTCACAGTGGGCGCACATCATGCCTTCGATCTTCATCGTCTTTTTCATGGGTTCCTTCTCCTTTTCCATTGTTGTTTTTTCTTCTGCCGGTGTTGTGTTTGCAGAGGCAGGCTTATTTCTGCGCTTGTGGTCGTGCTTTGGGTCGCGGAGCTTGAAGAGATTCAGCCGCAGGGCGTTGGATACCACGCAGAAGCTCGACAGGCTCATCGCCGCCGCGCCGAACATGGGGTTGAGCGTCAGCCCCAGCGGGACGAACACGCCCGCGGCCAGCGGGATGCCGAGCGTGTTGTAGAAAAACGCCCAAAAGAGGTTCTGGTGGATGTTGCGCAGCGTCGCGCGGCTCAGACGGATGGCGGCGGGCACGTCGCTCAGGCGGCTCTTCATCAGCACCACGTCTGCCGCGTCGAGCGCGACGTCCGCGCCCGCGCCGATGGCGATGCCCACGTCCGCGCGGGTGAGCGCGGGAGCGTCGTTGATGCCGTCGCCGACCATGGCGACCTTGCCGCGCTCGCGCAGGCGGCGGATCTCCGCTTCCTTGCCGTCGGGCAGTACGCCGGCGATCACGCGGTCCACACCCGCGGCGGCGCCGATGGCGCGCGCCGTGCGCTCGTTGTCACCTGTAAGCATGACGACCTCGATGCCCATATTCCGCAGCTCGCGCACGGCCTGCGGGCTGTCGGGTTTGATGACGTCCGCCACGGCGATGACGCCGAGGAGTCTGCCGTTTTCGCTGAACAGCAGCGGCGTTTTGCCGTCCTCCGCAAGCGCCTCGCAGCGCTCGCGCATGGCGGGGGAGACCTCCGATGCGGTGGAAACGTAGGCGAGACTGCCGCCGCAGAGCGTCTGCCCGTTCCGCACGGCGGTCAGCCCGCTGCCAGAGAGCGCCCGGAAGTCCGTGACCTCATCCGCGGTCAGGCCGTCGGCTTGCGCCCTGGCGAGGATCGCGCGGGCGAGCGGATGCTCGCTTTTCTGCTCGAGCGCAAGCGCCGCGCGAAGCAGCTCTGCTTCGCTTACACCGTCTGCGGGAAGAAGCTCGGTGACCTGCGGCTCGCCCGCAGTGATGGTGCCGGTCTTGTCCAGCACGACGATGTCCACGCGGCCCGTCTCCTCCAGCGACGCGGCGGTTTTGAACAGAATGCCGTTCTTCGCGCCCAGTCCGCTGCCGACCATGATGGCGACGGGCGTGGCGAGCCCCAGCGCGCAGGGACAGCTGATGACGAGCACGGAAATGCCGCGCGCGAGGGCGAAGCCGACGCTCTGACCGAGCAGCAGCCACACGGCGGTCGTCACCGCCGCGATGGCAATGACGGCCGGCACGAATACGCCGGAGACCCTGTCCGCGATCTTTGCGATGGGGGCCTTGGTCGCGGCGGCATCGCTGACCATCTGAATGATCTGCGAAAGCGTGGTGTCCTCGCCGACGCGCGTGGCGCGGCAGCGCAGGAAGCCGGACTGGTTGACCGTTGCGGCGGAGACCGTGTCGCCCGCGGCCTTGTCCACCGGCAGGCTCTCGCCCGTCAGCGCCGCCTCGTTGACGGCGCTTGCGCCGTCAAGCACCACGCCGTCCACGGGGATGCTCTCGCCCGGGCGGACCACGAAGATGTCATCCTTCTGCACCTGCTCGATGGGGACCTCAAGCTCCCTACCGTCGCGTTCGACCGTCGCGGTCTGCGGCGCGAGCTTCATCAGGCCCTTGAGCGCGTCGGTCGTGCGGCCCTTGGAGCGCGCCTCGAGCATCTTGCCGACGGTGATGAGCGTGAGGATCATGGCGGCGGACTCGAAATAGAAGTCCATCATGTAGGCCATCACGGCCTCTGTGTCGCCGCGCACCTGTGCGCCGGTCATGGCGAAGAGGGCGTAGGTGCTGTAGCCGAAGGCTGCCGTCGCGCCGAGGGCGACGAGCGTATCCATGTTCGGCGCGCGGCGCCACAGACTCTGGAAGCCGCTGATGAAGAATTTCTGGTTGATGACCATGATGGCGACCGTTAAAAGCAGCTGGGTCAGGCCCATCGCCACATGGTTGTCCGTGTAGAACGCGGGCAGCGGCCAGCCCCACATCATGTGTCCCATCGAAAAATACATCAGCACGAGCAGGAAACCGAGCGACCAGAACAGCCGGCGCTTCAGCTTCGGCGTTTCGTGATCCTCCAGCGCGGCCTCCGCCTCGGCGGCGCTCGGCGCGGCTTTGCTCGCGCCCTTTAAGGACGCGCCGTAGCCCGCCGCCTGCACGGCGGTGATGATGTCCTGCGGTGCGGCGGCGCCCTCCACGCCCATCGAGTTCGTCAGCAGGCTTACCGAGCAGGACGTGACGCCCGGGACCCTGCTCACCGCCTTTTCGACCCGGGCCGAGCAGGCGGCGCAGCTCATGCCGGTCACATTGTATTGTGTCATTGCGTGTTCCTCGGTTCTGTGAAATTGCGGTTAGGTTGTGCGGTTTTCACTCATTTCATGAGCTTTTGAAGCGTCGTCACCAGCTCGTCGATCGTCTCGTCCCTGCCGGCGCGGATATCCTCCGCTACGCAGGTGCGGATGTGCGCGGCAAGCAGCTCCTTGTTGAAGGCGTTGACCGCCGCGTTGACCGCCGCGGCCTGCACTAAAATGTCGGGACAGTACGCGCCGGACTCCACCATGCTGCGGATGCCGCGGATTTGCCCCTCGATGCGGTTGAGCCGGTGAATGAGCTTTTTGTACTCCTCCGGCGAGCGCTCCTTTTTGCGCTGCGAGCAGCGGCAGCATTCCGATCGGTCCATATACCGTGCCTCCCTGATAGCGATATACCCCTTGGGGGTATCTGCACTATATACCCCTATGGGGTATTTGTCAAGGGGAAAAAAGAGAAAAGGTCTCAGGACCCTTTCTCTTCTTTTTTGCCAATGATGGTCGCGGTGGCGCGCACGCGGCGCAGATCGAAGTCCCGCACGTTCCAGCGCTCGATGAGGTCGCTGATCTGCCCCTCGGCCTCGGCGACCTCCTCCTCGAACGCGCGGGCGGAGATGCGCAGCGCGCCGTGACCGAGGATGATGACCTGCTCCATGTTGTCCGACGTGGCGACGCGGACGCGGTGGTTTTTGCCGAGGTCGTAGGTCGCGCGCTCGATGTAGCTGTCGGCGGTCTGCGCCTCCTTGGTGTAGACGATGTAGATGCCGTTTTTCTTTTCCATCGAGCCGGGATTGCCCTTGACCTTGTAAGCGTCGAAGACCAGAATGATCTCGCACCTGCGCCAGCCGCGGTAGTTGGCAAGGATGTCCGCGAGCGCCTCGCGCGCGGCGGCGACGTCCTGCGCAGCGAGCTTTTTGAGCGCGTCCCACGCGAAGATGATGTTGTAGCCGTCCACGAGCAGATACTCGGGACCGGTCTTCTGATTTTTGATGTTATAGCGCGTCTCGTCGAGCGCGGTGCGCGCGGGCGCGCGCTTGGGCTCGAACGCGCGGCGCTCGACCTTGCCGTAGGTGCTCTCGAAGATGGCGAGCAGCTCCTTGTCCTCGGCGGCGGAGCCGGAGGACGCGCGGCTGCGTGTCGGCATGGGTTCGGCGGCTTCGGCGGGGTGCTCCTGCAGAACGCAGGGGACGTGCGCGCGGGCCTTGACCTCGTTCCACGGAACGTAGACACCTGCGCCGTGCTCGCAGAACACCGAGCCGGTGGGGTTTTCCGCGTCGCGCTCGGGATCGTAGCCGATGGCGGCGATGACGCTCTCCGCGTCCGCGCAGGGCTCGTAGCCGCGCAGGGTGCAGCTCAGACGTCCGCGTCCGCGGGTGTAGGCCGCGACCTCACGCGCGTAGCTGCGCAGTCCCTTGACCGGCGCGAAGCCGGTGAGCACCGTTTCTCCGCCGACCGTTTCCGGTGCGTCCGCCGAGCCGCCCATCGCGGCAAGGTCGGTCATCGCGCGGCCCACGCACTCCGGCGGCAGCTCGAGACGGAAATCATAGAACGGCTCGAGCAGCACGCTCTCGGACTGCATCAGACCCTGCCGCACGGCGCGGTAGGTCGCCTGCCGGAAATCGCCGCCCTCGGTGTGCTTGAGGTGCGCGCGGCCCGCAAGGAGCGTCATTTTTACGTCGGTCAGCGCGCTGCCCGTCAGCACGCCGGGATGCGCGCGCTCGGCAAGGTGCGTGAGAATGAGACGCTGCCAGTTGAGGTCCAGCTCGTCCGTCGGACAGGCGGAGGCAAGCTGAACACCGCTCCCGCGCGGGGCGGGCTCGAGCAGCAGATGCACCTCGGCGTAGTGGCGCAGCGGCTCAAAGTGCCCCACGCCCTCGACGGTGTTGGCAATGGTCTCCTTGTAAACAATACCGCCCTCGCCGAACGTGACGGAGAGGCCGAAGCGGTCGGATATGAGCCGCTGCAAAATTTCCAGCTGCACCTCGCCCATCAGCTCGGCGTGCAGCTCGCCGGACGCTTCCTCCCACACGATGCGGAGCATCGGGTCCTCGTCCTCCAGCTCGCGCAGCTTCGGGAGGACGGTGTGCGCGTCTGTGCCGCCGGGCAGGAGGATGCGGTAGGTCAAAACGCTTTGCAGCACCGGCTTTTCGCCGTCCGCCTCCGCCCCGAGCCCCTGCCCGGGATAGGTGTCCGCAAGGCCCGTGACGGCCACGACCTCGCCCGCGCCCGCCGCGTCGAGCGGACGGAACTTTGCGCCGGAGTAAAGCCGGAGCTGGTCGGCCTTGCCGCAGGGAAGCTGCGTTTTTGCCCGCAGCGTCCCGCCGGTGACCTTCAGGTGCGTGAGCCGTGTGCCCTGCGCGTCGCGGGAGATCTTAAAGACGCGCGCGCCGAAGTCCGCGCCGCGCGCCGGCTCGCGCGTGAAGCGCGTGAGCAGCTGCAAAAACTCCGCCACGCCCTCATTTTTGAGCGCGGAGCCGAAGCAGCAGGGGAAAATTTTCCGCGCGGAGATCAAAGCGGCGAGCGTGTCGTCCGAAAGCGCGCCGCGCTCCAGCAGCTCCTCGAGAGCCGCTTCGTCGGTCAGCGCGGCGTGCTCGTCGCGCTCGTTCGGCTCCGCGCCGAGATCGACGCACGCGCCGAAGCTCTTTTGCAGATCCGTCAGCAGCGCCGCGCGGTCCGCGCCCGCAAGGTCCATCTTGTTGATGAAGAGGAACGTCGGTACGCCGTAGCACTCCAGCAGCCGCCAGAGCGTGCGGGTGTGGCCCTGCACGCCGTCCGTGCCGCTGATGACAAGGATCGCGTAGTCGAGCACCTGCAGGGTGCGCTCCGCTTCGGCGGAGAAATCGACGTGGCCCGGCGTATCGAGCAGCGTGATGTGCGTGCCGCCGCAGTCGAGCACCGCCTGCTTGGCAAAGATGGTGATGCCGCGCTCGCGTTCGAGCGCTTCGGTGTCCAGAAAGGCGTCGCCGTGATCGACGCGGCCGAGCGTGCGCAGCGCGCCCGCGGCATATAAAAGGCCCTCGGAGAGGGTCGTTTTGCCCGCGTCGACATGGGCGAGTATCCCGATGGTGAGTTTTTTCATGGCCTGTCCTCTGAAAAAGCGCCGCGGCGCGGCGCATCCGTTTTTCTCTACGATACCATGCTTTTGCGCCCGCGTCAAATGGAAAAGGGCTGCCGGCGGCAGCCCTTTCGCTCACAGCTTTTATGATCTTCCGTAAATGCGCGTCATTTCGCGGATCTGCCCGGCGAGCTTTTTGCTCGCCTCACCCGGGAGCATACGCCACTCCCAGTTGCCGCGGCTCGTGCCGGGGATGTTCATGCGGTGGCCCGCGCCGAGTTCGAGCCAGTCCTGCATCTGCGCGACAAAGAGCTTTGCCACCGAGCTCATGCCGCCGCGGATGATGCCGCGGTTGAAGCCCTCTCGGTCGTTGAGCCCAAGGTACTGCACGGCGAAGGCAATATCCGCCTTATCCGCCTCCGTGCGCCAGAGGGCGAGGGGCGCGTTGTCGTGCGTGCCGGTGTAGCAGATGCAGTTCTCCCCGTAGCTGTGCGGCAGATAGCTGCTCGTGTCGCGCGAGTCGAAGGCGAATTCCAGCACCTTCATGCCGGGCAGACGCGAGTCGGCAAGCAGCTGCGTGACCTCCGGCGTGGGATAGCCGAGATCCTCGGCGATGAACTCGATGTCGTGGAACCAGCCGGTCAGCACACCGACGAGCGCCATGCCGGGGCCCTTGACCCAGCGGCCGTTTTTCGCGGTCGTCTCGCCATAGGGCACGGCCCAGTAGCTCTCGAAGCCGCGGAAGTGGTCGATGCGGATGACGTCGTAGAGCTTCGCCGCCCCGCCGATGCGGCGGATCCACCACTCAAAGCCGTCCTTCTGCATGGCCTCGTAGTCGTAGAGCGGGTTGCCCCAGAGCTGACCGTCGGCGCTGAAGTAGTCCGGCGGCACGCCGGAGACCTCGACGGGCACGTTTCGCTCGTCGAGCTGGAATTTCTCCGGCTCGCTCCACACGTCAGAGGAGTCCATCGCCACATAGATGGGGATGTCGCCGATGATGCGGATGCCGAGACCGTTGATGTAGCTCTTGAGCGCACTCCACTGCCGGAAGAAGAGAAACTGAATGTAGGTGAACAGCTCCACATCCCCGCGCAACTCCGCGCGGTAGCGCTCGAGCGCGTCGGCCCGGTGCAGCCGCGCGCCTTCGTCGGGCCATTCGGTCCAGGACTTCATGCCGAAATGCCGCTTGAGCGCCATGAAGAGCGCGTAGTCCGGCAGCCAGCGGCTGTTTTCCGATTCGAAGGCGGCGACCGCCTCGCGGTCGCGCTCCCAGCCGCGCGCCTTGGCCCTTTCGAGCAGCGCGAAGCGGCTCTCGTAAATTTTGCCGTAGTCGACGTAGCGCGGCTCCGAGCCCCACGCGCAGGAGGTGACCTCCTTGCGCGTGAGCAGCTTATCCTTGATGAGCAGATCGAGGTCGATGAAGTACGGGTTGCCCGCAAAGGTCGAAAAGCTCTGATACGGCGAGTCGCCGTAGCTTGTGGGGCCGAGCGGCAGAAGCTGCCAGTAGCCCTGTCCCGCCGCGTGGAGAAAATCGGCAAAGTCATACGCCGCCTTGCCGAACGTGCCGATGCCGTAGGGCGAGGGGAGCGAGGAGATCGGCATCAGAATGCCGGAGGAACGATTCATGTGAGATCAGCCTTTCACGGCGCCGGCCGCGACGCCCTTGATGATGTATTTCTGGCAGCAGAGGTAGAAGATGATGACGGGGACAATGCTCAGGAAGATGAGCGCCATCGTCGCGCCGAGATCGACCGTGCCGTAGCTGCCCTTGAGGTACTGGATATGGATGGGAATGGTCTTGTACTTGGTGCTGTCGAGCACGAGATAGGGGAGCAGATAGTCGTTCCACACCCACATGATCTCGAGGATGCCGACGGAGATCATCGTAGGCCGCAGCATCGGGAACACGACGGAGAAATAGGTGCGCAGCGGACCGCAGCCGTCAATGGCGGCGGCCTCCTCGATCTCCAGCGGGATGGACTTCACGAAGCCCACGAACATGAAGATGGCAAGCCCCGCGCCGAAGCCGAGGTAGATGATGGGAATGGTCCACGGCGTATTGAGCGCGACCTTTTCGAGGCTGCCGCTCGCAAAGTTAAAGTAGGGTATCTTCACGCGGTCGGCGGTCTTGGAGAGGGTGAACATGACCATCTGGAACGGCACGACCATGGAAAAGACGCAGAGGTAATAGACGCCGCGGCAGAGCTTGCTGTCCACGCGGGCGATGTACCACGCGGCCATCGAGGTGCACAGCAATATCAGCGCCGTGGAGACAAGCGTGATGAAAAGGCTGTAAAACGCGGACTTCCAGAAGGGATAGTTGCCGAAGGTGACGCCCTTGATGTAGTTCGCCCAGCCGGCAAAGCTCTCGGCGGTGGGCAGGGCAAAGGTCTCGGTCTTGACATAGGTGTTGAGCTTGAAGGAGTTGACTACCACAGCCAGCACCGGCAGGATGTAGAGGATGCAGATGAAGGCCAGCACGACCGAAAGAATGGTCTTGCGGCGGCGTTCGGCGGAAAGGGAACCGTTCATTACTGCTGCACCTCCTTTTTGCGTGTAGCGCGGAGCTGGATCAAACCGATGGCGGCGACGAGCAGGAAGAACAAAACGGCCTTGGCCTGTGCGGTGCCGCGGGAGTTGACGTTCTGCCCGTAGAACGTGTTGTAGATGTTCAGCGCCAGCATCTCGGTCGTCTTGATGGCTGAGCCGTCGGACTGGATGATGTAGGGCTGACCGCCCGTGAGGGCGAGGTTCTGGTCGAAGAGCTTGAAGCTGTTCGTCAGCGTGAGGAAGGTGCAGATGGTGATGGAGGGCATCACGTTCGGGATGGTGACCTTCCAGAGCGTCTGCCAGCGGTTTGCGCCGTCGATCTTCGCGGCCTCGAGCATATCCTCGGGCACAGCCTGCAAGCCGGCAATGTAAATGATCATCATATAGCCGACCTGCTGCCAGCACATGAGGATGATGAGGCCCCAGAAGCCGTATTTCGTCTCCAGCAGGATCGACGTGCTGTAGCGCGAGAGGATGCCGTCGAAGATCATCGACCACACATAGCCCAGCACGATGCCGCCGATGAGGTTCGGCATGAAGAACACCGTGCGGAAGAGATTGCTCCCCTTGATGCCCTGTGTGAGGGCATAGGCCACGGCGAAGGCCAGCACGTTGATGAACACGAGCGAGACGAGCGCAAAGAGCGCCGTGTACCAGAACGAATGGACAAAGCTCGCGTCGTTCAGCGCCTTGATGTAGTTGCCGAAGCCGATGAACTGCGCGTCCGAGGTCGTCTTGAATTTGCAGAACGAGAGGTACACGCCCTTGCAGAACGGATAGACGAAGCCAATGGCGAAGGCGCAGAGCATGGGACCCATGAACAGCGGGGCCCACCGCCGGATCGGGCGGCGGACGAGCGAACTGTTGACGGCTGCTGCGTCGTGTTTACGCTTCAATTCGATCACTCCCATCAAGATAGATTGACTGAGCACGGCGCGGGCCTCTTGCGGCCTCTGCCGTGGTAGAAGAAGAGGACGGGCGAAGGCCCGCCCTCTTCACAAGAATTGTAGGTTTTGCGGTATGGAGACGCTTAGCCGTTGGCGGCAGCGTACTGCACGGCCCAGCCGTCCACGAACGCGGTCTTGACCTGCTCCCAGTTGGCGTCGGTGGGATCGTTGTCATACTGGTTCATCGCGGCGACGATGGCTTCACGGTAGGCGTCGACGTTGGGCTGGAAGTTGGTGACCCAAGGCATGACGTAGTTGCCCTCGGCGGCATAGGCGTTGGCGTCGGCCAGGAAGCCGCAGGTGGACTCGGCAGCCTGCTTGTAGGGCATGACGGCGAATTCATCGACGAGCATACGGGAGACCTCAGCGTCGGTGACGAGCCAATACATGAAGTCGAGCGTTGCCTGAATGTCCTCGGCGGAGGCCTTGGCGTTCACGGCCCAGCAGTTCTCGGTGCCGCAGTTCAGACCGGCCTTCTCCTCACCGGCAACGCCGCAGTAGAAGGGGATCATGGAGAGGTTGTCAAGACCGTACTGACCCTCGCCGGTGCCGGTCAGAGCCGCCCACTCCCAGGAGCCGTTCTGATAGAACACAGCCTGCTCCTTGCCGAACTCGGCCTGAGCGTCATAGCCGCCGGCAGCGAGAGTGGAGGGAGCGACCGCACTGTTGTTGATGTAGAGATCCCAGAGGTTCTTGAAGTTCTGCATGTAGGTGCCCTTGATGCTCGGGGGGCAGACCTTCCAGGCATCGGGATCGTCCACGGACTCATAGTAATACTCGAGGTTGGCGAGGTGGCCGGTGAAGCGCCAGCTGGAGTCGCCGCTCATGGAGGAGGAGGTGAAGGCGTCGAAGCCCAGCTCGGCGGCGCGGGAGTGGATGTCCTCCGCAACGGCCTTGAGGGTCTCAAAGTTGGTGATGTCGCTGAGCTGATAGCCGGCCTTCGCCAGCAGATCCTCGTTGACGATGATGCCGTAGCACTCATAGCAGTAGCCGATGGAGCAGAGCTTGCCGTCGGCGTCGTAGAGGTTGTAGGCGTCGGTGGTCAGCTCACCCGCGATGGGGGTGCCGGTCAGGTCGTAGCAGTAGTCGCCCCAGGTGTCCACGGCGGCCTGGTTGCCGACGACGAACATCGTGGGAGGCGCTTCCTTATCCATCGCGGCGGTCAGGGTCTCGTTGTAGGTGCCGGACGCGGCGGTCTGGATGGTGACGGGCACACCGGTCTTTTCGGTGTACATGGCGGCGACCTTCTGCAGGGTGCCGTCCGCCTCGGGCTTGAAGTTCAGCCAGAACACACGGCCGGTGGCCTCGGTGGCGTCACCGTCGTCGGAGGGCTCCTCGGCCGTCTTGTTGCCGCAGGCAACGAGGCTGAGAGCCATAACAAGTGCCAGGACAAGCGCAAGATACTTCTTCATGTTTCATTGATCTCCTTATTCAAATTTATTTTCACGCGCTCGGCGCGGGAAAATCATTTCGTCAGGTCGCGCACGGATTCACCCGCGCGCAGGGTGGTCGGCAGCGTCAGATGGTCGTGCGCGCCGCCGCGGATGACGCCGAGCAGCAGCTCGACGCTCTTCGTGCCCATGGCCGTCATCGGCTGGCAGAGGGTGGTGAGCATGGGATGGATGTACTCGGAGACATTGATGCCGTCGATGGCGATGATGGAGCAGTCCTCGGGAATGCTGCGCCCGCTCTCGCGCAGGGCGCGCATCGCGCCGATCGCCATATCGTCCGCGATGGCAAAGACGGCGGTGAAGTCCGCCGGACGCTTCAGCCGCTCGCGCATGGCGCGGCAGCCGCTTTCCACGGTGAAATCGTCCGCGCAGATGACGTCCTCCTCCTCGGGCGGGATGCCCAGCTCGCGCAGCGCGCGGGCGTAGCCGGAGTAGCGCAGCTGGGAGATGGAGCTGTCGTCGGGGTCGGCGGTCAGCGCCGCGATGCGGCGGTGGCCCTTTTTGGCCAGCTCCATGACCGCACGGTAGGCCTCCTGCTCGTCGGCGATGGAGACGGAGGAATACTTGCTCGGATCGAGCGTGCCGTAGGCGTTAGTGTAGGTGCAGCAGACAAAGGGCACGTTGAGCAGCGCCAGCTCCGCGGGAGAGTAATCCGAGCGTCCGCCGAGAAAAATGAGGCCCTGCAGGCGCTTTTCGCGCTCCATCACCGCGCCGCACTTCACCTCGTCATCGCCGGAGGCGATCTGACGCATGACCATCGTGTAGCCCGCAAGGTCGAGCTTATGCTCGATGGCGCGGATGATATCGGTGTAGAAGGGGTTCTGCACGCCGCGCACCACAAGGCCGACGGTGTCGGACTTCGTGCGCACAAGGCTGCGCGCGGAATTGTTGGGCAGATAGTTGTGCTCGGCAATGACCTCCAGCACGCGGCGGCGGCTTTCCTCGCTCACGTCGGGGCGGTCGTTGAGTACACGGGAGACCGTGCTCACGCCCACGCCGCTGAGCTTTGCAATGTCCTTGATGGTCATGGCGACACCCTCTGCATGAAAAAAATCAAAGCCCGTTTCCGGGAACCTTACCGGTAACGTTTCCACTTTTCTTTTATTGTAGCAGTCTCTTCCCAAAAAGTCAAAGCACTTTGCCCTGTCCATCTTACCAAAAAAACGGCGGGAAAAATGTCGCAATGAACAAAGGAAGCCTCTGCCCGGCGTCGGACAGAGGCTCCCTTTCACAAAAATGCCTTTATTTTTCGAGCAGCAGCTCCGCGATCTGCACGGTGTTGGTCGCCGCGCCCTTGCGGACCTGGTCGCCGCAGCACCAGAGGTTCAGCCCGCGCTCGTCGGTCAGATCGTCGCGGATGCGGCCGACGTAGACGAGGTCCTGATCGCTCGTGTCGAGCGGCATGGGGTAGACCTTGCTCGCAAGGTCGTCGGTCAGCTTGCAGCCGGGCGCGGCGGCGATCAGCTCACGCGCGCGCTCGACGCTGATCTTCTCCTTTGTGCGCAGCACGACGGAGACGGAGTGGCTGCGCACCACGGGCACGCGCACACAGGTGCAGCTGACCTTCATCTCGGGCAGATGGAGGATCTTGCGGCCCTCGTTCTGCATCTTCATCTCCTCGCTCGTGTAGCCCATGTACGCCTCGCCGCCGATCTGGGGGATGACGTTGTAGGCGATCTGGTACTGGAACACCTTCGGCTCGACGGGCTTGCCCGCGGCGAGCGCCGCGACCTCATCGTGCAGCTCGTCGATGCCGTTCTTGCCCGCGCCGGAGACCGCCTGATAGGAGCTGGCGATGATGGTCTCGATGGGGCTTTCCTTCGCCAGCGCGTTGATGGCAACGAGGGTGACGATGGTGGTGCAGTTGGGGTTGGAGATGATGCCGCTGTGCCACTTCACGTCCTCGGGATTGATCTCGGGGATGACCAGCGGCACCTTGGGGTCGAGACGGAAGGCGCTGGAGTTGTCGACGAACACCGCGCCGGCCTTAACGATGGCGGGCGCGAAGCGCTCGGCAATGTCGTTCTCCGCCGCGCCGAGCACGATGTCGAGACCCTCAAAGGCGTCGTCCGACGCCTCGACGATCGTGCACTTCCTGCCGCCGAAGTCGATCTCGCTGCCCGCGCTGCGCGCGGAGGCGATAGGGCGCAGCTCGCCGACGGGGAACTTGCGCTCGAGCAGAATTTTCATCATTTCCTGACCCACGGCGCCCGTCGCGCCGAGAATGCCTACATTATAAAGCTTCATGGTATTGCCCTCACCTTTTCCTTAAATATGTTCCTTGACAAAGCTGTCATACAGTACGCGAATGGCCTGCGCGAAGTCCTTTTCCTCCACGCCGACAATGATGTTCAGCTCCTCGGGGCCCTGCGTGATCATGCGGATGTTCACGCCGTTCTCACCGAGCTTGGCAAAGATCTTGCCGGAAACGCCGGGGCGGTACGCCATCTTCCGGCCGACCGCCGCGACGACCGCGATGTGCTCCGTCACCGTTATCTTATTCGGCTGCACCTCTTTTTGCAGCTCGCCCAGCATGGCGTAGAGACATTTGGAGACCTTTTTGCTCTCCACCACCAGCGAGATGATGTCGATGCCGGAGGGGATATACTCCACGTTGACCTCGTGCTTGGCGAGAATTTCCAGGATCCGCACGAGCGTGCCGGGGTCGCCGGACATACCGGTCTTGGCGATGGTGATGACGGAGAAGCCCTTCTTGCCCGCGATGCCGGTGATGAAGCTGCCGTCGTTCGTGTCCTCCTCGATGCTCTCGAGAATGGTGGTGCCGGGGTGCTCCGGCTCGTTCGTGTTGCGGATGTTGAGCGGGATGTTCTTCTCACGCACGGGGAAGATGGTGCCCTCGTGGAGCACCTGCGCGCCGATGTAGCTCAGCTCGCGCAGCTCGCCGTAGGTGAGGTGGCGGATGGGCGCGGGATCGTCCACGATGCGCGGGTCGGCCATCAGAATGCCGGAGACGTCCGTCCAGTTTTCGTAGACGTCGGCGTCCAGCGCCGCCGCCGCCAGCGCGCCAGTGATGTCGCTGCCGCCGCGGGAGAAGGTGCGGATGCGCCCGTCGGGCATCACGCCGTAGAAGCCGGGAATGACCACGCTGCGGTCGCCCGCGGCGCGGCGCAGCGCCTCGTAGGTCGCGTCGGTATCCACCGTGCCGTCGAAGCGGAACTTCACCCACTCGGCGGCGTCGAGGAACTCGTAGCCGAGGTACTCGGCCATCAGCCGCGCGGAGAAGTATTCGCCGCGCGAGGCCAGCTCGTCCTTTTCGATGCCCTCCTGCATCTTCGCCCACAGAGCGTCGAAGTCGGGATTCAGGTCGAGCTTCAGACCGCAGTCGTGCACGATCTCGAGATAGCGCGTGCGGATCATGTCGAAAATCTCCTCGCAGCTCACACCGTATTTGATGTGCGCGGCGCAGAGGTACAAAAGATCGGTGATCTTGTGGTCGCCGGAAAAGCGCTTGCCGGGCGCGGACACGATGACCACGCGGCGGGACTCGTCGGCCTCCACGATGGCCTTGACCTTGGCGAACTGCTGGGCGTCGGCGAGCGACGAGCCGCCGAATTTCAGAACTTTAAGCATTTTCCTTTACTCCTCCTCGATCCTTGCTAAGAATACCGGTTCGCCGCACGAGCGCGCGCGCTCGGCGCGCGCAAAGGCCTCGGCGACGGTGATGGGCCCGGTGCAGACGGTCTCGCTGCCCGTGCGCAGGTAGAAGCGGCCGGCCGCCGCGGAATTGTCGATGTGCTTCGCCTCGTGCCGCGAGACATAAAAGCTCGGGCAGCCCTCGATGACGTCCACGCAGTCGCTCAGCACACTGCTGCCGGTGGGATAACCGCCCGCGCCCGCGCCGGAAAAGCTCAGCTCGCCGAAGCGCGCGCCGCGCAGGGTGACGAGGTTTCCCGTGCCGTTCGTCTGCGCGACCGGCGACGCGGTGGGGAAGAGCGTGGGGCAGACAAAGGCGGAGATGCGGCCCTCGTGCCGTTCGGCGTGGACGAAGAGCTTGCAGACCCTGCCCAGCTCGCGCCAGGCGGCGAAATCCTTTTTCTCCACGCTCGAGATGCCGAAGCAGGGGATCTCCTCCTCCCGCACCGACGCGCCGAAGGCGAGGTTCGCGCTGAGCACCAGCTTGCGCCGCGCGTCGTAGCCCTCCACGTCCGCAGTGGGATCGGCCTCGGCGTAACCGAGCGCTTGCGCCTCGCGCAGACAGGTGGTATAATCGACGCCGGAGGCCGTCATGGCTGAGAGCATGTAGTTCGTCGTGCCGTTCAGGATGCCGCCGACGGCGGTGATCTCATCGAGCCGCGCGGCGCGGGAGAGGGACGTGAGCCACGGGATGCCGCCGCCCGCCGCCGCCGTGCAGCGCAGCGACACGCCGCACTCCCTCGCAAGCTCCAGCAGCTCGTCGTAGTGCGCGCACACGAGCTGCTTGTTCGCGGTGACGACATGCTTGCCCGCGCGCATGGCCGCGCAGATATAACGGTAAGCCGGCTCCAGTCCGCCCATGACCTCGACCACGATGCCGACCGAGCGGTCGCGCACGATCTCGTCGAAATCATTTGTCACGGTGCAGGGAAGCTCCGGGCGTGGACGGCGGGATAAAACGCTCGTCACGCGCAGATCGCTCCGCCCGAGCGTGAGCTCGTAGAAGGCCTTGCCGACGGTGCCGAAGCCGAGCAATGCAATGTTCATGGGGTGTGCCTGCCTTTCTCTCTGTAAAATCCGCCAAGTATGGACGATTTGTGCAGTTTGCACGGAAATGTCCGCGGTAGAAAAACACTTGACTTTTTGATGGGAACAATATAACATGAGCATTGTCGAAATGCAATAGGCAATCGAAAAAATATTTTGATATGGCAAATGAAAAAACCGAAAAGCGGAGGTATTTTTAATATGAACTATCAAAGCACGCGGAACGCGGCCCTCACCGCCTCGAGCGCCGAAGCGATCCTGAACGGCCTTGCCCCCGACGGCGGGCTGTACGCCATGCCGGCCCTCTCGGGGCTGGACTTCGACTGGAAGCGCTGCCTGACGCTCTCCACGCAGGGCATGGCGACGGAGATATTATGCGCGCTGCTGCCCGACTTCACGCATGCGGAGATGGAGCAGCTTGTCCATGCCGCCTACACCGGCAAATTCGAGACCGAGGACCTGACCCCCACCGTTCCGGTCGGTGAGGACACGGTGCTCGAGCTGTTCCGCGGCCCCACGAGCGCCTTCAAGGATGTGGCGCTCTCGATGCTGCCGCACCTGATGACGGCGGCAAAGAAGAAGTGCGGTGTGGACGATGAGATCTTGATCCTCACCGCGACCTCCGGCGACACCGGCAAGGCCGCGATGGAGGGCTTCTGCGACGTCGCGGGCACGAAGATCATCGTCTTTTACCCGGACGGCGGTGTGTCCGCCGTGCAGAAGGCGCAGATGGTCACGCAGGGCGGCGACAATACCTGTGTCGCCGCGGTGCGTGGCAACTTCGACGACGCGCAGACTGCCGTCAAGCAGGTCTTTGCCAAGGTCGGCGGCGAGAACCTGCTCGCGGGCAAGGGTGTGCGCCTGTCGAGCGCGAACTCCATCAACATCGGCCGCCTTGCCCCGCAGGTGGTCTATTACTTCCGCGCCTACGCAGACCTTGTCCGCCGCGGCACGGTCGCCGTCGGCGAGCGGGTGGACTACGTCGTTCCCACCGGCAACTTCGGCGACATTCTCGCCGGCTACTTCGCCCGCGAGCTGGGGCTTCCCGTCGGCACGCTCGTGTGCGCGTCCAACGCCAACAACGTGCTCACCGACTTCATCCGCACGGGCCGCTATGATAAGAAGCGCCCGTTCTACCTCACCAGCTCGCCCTCGATGGACATTCTGGTGTCGAGCAACCTCGAGCGTCTGCTGTTCCTGCTCTCCGGCGACGAGCAGCTGGTGGCGAAGCTCATGCGTCAGCTCACCGAGGACGGCGCCTACGAGGTGCCGGAGGAGCTGAAGGAGAAAATTCAGTCCATCTTCTGGGCGGGCTGCTGCGGCGACGACGAGACGAAGCGGACCATCGGCAGGGTCTGGCAGGAGCATCATTATCTCTGCGACACGCACACCGCCGTGGCGTGGAACGTCGCGCAGCAGTACAAGACGGCGAACCCTGCTCACGCGCCGGTCGTGGTGCTCTCCACCGCGTCGCCCTACAAGTTCCCCGCCGCCGTGCTCGAGGGCCTCGGCGAAAAGGCGGGGGGCGACGAGTTCGCCGTCATGGAGCAGCTCGAGCGTCTGACCGGAATTCCCGCGCCGAAGAACCTCCGCGGTCTGCGCGAGCGCCCCGTGCGCCACACCACCGTCCTCGACCGCGAGGAGATGCTGCCCTTTGTCCTGGAAAAGGCGCAGGAAAAGAAGTGGTTCTAAGATGAAAAAAGGAAGCAAAGGGGAGACCCTTTCGCTTCCTTTTTTTTTATATTTACTGTGTCAGCCTATGAACCTCGGCACGATCACGCCGCGCGGCGCGTCGGGCGTCAGTTCAAAGGAGCTGCCGTCAAGACAGTGTACCTCGTCTGCGGGATAGAGCCGCAGGAAGTCCTCCACCGTGGCGATCACATCGTAGCCGTGGCTGCCGTGGCGGTAGTGCATCGGCACGATCACGCGCGGCGCGATGGCATCCGCCACGCGCCTGGCGGTCTCCGCGTCGATGGTATAGAAGCCGCCGACGGGAATCAGCAGCGCGTCACAGCCGCGCAGCGGCGCGAGCTGTTCCCCGCTCAGCTCGTGACCGAGGTCGCCGAGATGCACGACGCGCAGCCCCTCGGCGGCGAGGATGTGGATGGTGTTCGTTCCGCGCAGCGCGCCGCCCTGATCGTCGTGGAAGGCTTGGACGGTCTCCACCGTGAAGGGACTGTCCCCGCGCGGCGTGAGCTCCACCGCCTCCACAAAATCGTGATCGCGGTGATGGTGCGAGCAGAGCACCTCGTTCGCGCTCGTATGCAGCGGCGGATAGCTCTCCACATAATACGGGTCGAGCACGACGCGGTAGCCGCCGCTTTCGACGGCGAAGCAGGAATGGCCCAGCCAGGTGAGCTTCATAGGCGTTTTCTCCTTATCGGCTATTCTTCGCTTTTCGGCTCCTCATCCGCGGGAAGCTTGTTTTTCTTTTTGCCGAGCCTGCCGAACGGCTTCTTTTTGCGCACCGCACGCACGACGACCACGGCGAGCGCCGCCAGCACCGCCAGGAACACAAGGTTGTTCGCGATGCCGATGGCAAGGTCCTCAAGGAATACGCCTGTGTCGCGCAGACCGTTCGTGAAGGCCCGCGCGATGCGCGCGCCGAAGGTCAGCGGCGCGCCCTCGTTCTCATCGAGCTTGTAGGTCTCGCTGAGCGTCAGGCTCACGGTGGCGTAATCCACCAGCGCATCGTAGTGGCGCAGTGTGCCGGAGAGACTTTCGATCTCGTACTCCGTGTCGCTGATGGCGCTCTCAATGGTGATGATGTCCGCCATATTGTCCGCCTTCGAGAGCAGCTCCTGCAGCCGCTCGAGCTTGATCTGCGCGGTCTTGAGACGGGAGTCGGTGTCGTAGTACGCCTCGGTGATGTTCTCCGCCGAGGAGGACATATAGGTGACGTGGCAGAGCGAGCCGACCTGCTCGCAGAAGTGCTCGTACTCCGCGGCGGGCACGCGCACGGTGAATTCACCGTAGCGGTAGCCGCTTGAGCGATTGCTCAGACTCTTGCTCTCAAAGTAGCCGCCGCAGGACTTCACCAGCTCGGTGATGGCGGACTCGCTCGTCGTGTAGTCCTGCGTCTGCACCTCGATGCTCGCACGGTAGATCATCTTCGCGTCGCCCGGAGCGGTCATGCCGCCTGAGAGCGTCTGGCTTTCACCGCTGTCCCAATAGCCGTTCTCGGCGTCGGGCGTCGGGAGCTCCGGCTCGTCGTAGGCGAAGCTCTCGTCCGTTTTGGCGTAGCTTTGGTTGGTCATCATGTAGTCGCTGCCGGCGGCGCTGTCGCGCGGAGCCGCCTTGCTGCCGCAGCCCGTGAGCAGGGCAAGGAGCAGCAGCGCGCTGAGAAAAAGGGCAAGCGTTCTCTTCATCTTTCATCACCTCAATCTTTTATTTGGGGTCTCTGAAGGGTTTGACGCTGAAAACTGGAAAAAGTTCCCGTTTTTCCTATTTTTTCTCGGCTTCCAGCCGCGCAAAGGTCTCCAGCGCGGCGAGAATGCTGTGCTCCTCGCCCGCGGCGGCCGCGTCGGCGCCGGCGGCGTAGGAGCCGATGCCGTGGGAAATGCACTCCTTCCAGCGCACGACGTTGTTGAGCACGCTCGCGCATTTCATGCCGCGCAGCCGCCCGACGGTCAGCAGCGCCGCGGTCTCCATGTCGCTGCCGAGCACGCCCTTTTTCGACCAGTATTCGTTGATCTCCTCGATGTCGTCGATGTAAAAGCTCTCGTGGCTGCGGATGATGCCGAGGCGGTGGGCGAAGCCCTGCGCGCGGATGCTCTCCGTCAGCGCGAGCAGCAGCTCCGTGTCCGGCACGGCGGGATAGCCCTCGCGCACATAGGCGCGAGAGGTGCCGTCGTCGCGCACCGCGCCGGCGGCGATAAGCAGCTCACCGGGAGCGATGTCTGTCTGTAAGGCTCCGCAGGAGCCGATGCGGATGGCGTGCGTCACGCCGATGTTATGCAGCTCCTCGACCGCGATGCCGGTCGAGACGCCGCCCATGCCCGTGGACATGGCCAGAATGCGCGCGCCGCGGTAGGCGCCGACAAGGCTGCGGTACTCGCGGTTCATGCCGAGGTCCTCGACCTCGCTCATGTGCGACGCGATGCGCTCGGCGCGCTTGGGGTCGCCGGGCAGGATGGCATAGCGGACGTTCAAGCTCTCGTCGAGCTGGATATGAGGCTGCTTCATATTCGTTTCTCCTCTCAGGGTATGGGATTCAGAAGGGGGTGCGCCGTCACCGCTCCAGCAGGAAGCGCGCGACGCTTTCCATCGCTGCGGCGGCCTTACGCAGGGGGAACATCTGAAAGACGTGCCACATCCCCTCGCTCACCTCGAAGCGGCAGGGAACGCCCGCCCGCTCCAGCGCGTGACAGAGCATCTCGGCATCCGAATACAGGATCTCGTGATCGCCGGCCTGAATGAGCGTCGGCGGGAAGCCGGTAAGGTCGGCAAAGAGCGGCGAAAGATCGGGCGAGGCGTAGTCCCGCCCGCCGGCGTAGGCGGTGCGCACGGCCTCGATGTACTCCGGCGTGAGCATCGGGTCGCTCTCCACCCGCTCGGCGTAGGACGCACCCGACATCGTCATGTCCGTCCACGGAGACATCAGCACCAGCGCCCCGGGCAGGCGGCGGCCCGCCGCCTTGAGACGATGGCACAGCACGAGCGCGAGGTTGCCGCCCGCGCTGTCGCCTGCGAGCACGACATCCCGCGCGCCGTAGCCCAGCAGCATGAGATGATCCCACGCGCGCAGCGCGTCCTCGACGGCGGCGGGGTAGGGATGCTCGGGCGCGAGACGGTATTCAAAGCTCAGCACGTCATAGCCCGTAACGTGCGCGAGCTTGGACGCGAGCACGCGCGCGTAGCCGAGGTTGCCGCTCGTGTAGCCGCCGCCGTGGCAGTAGAGAATGGCGTGACGGCTGCCGTGAGGAGCCTTGAGCCGCATCCACGCGGCGTTCATGCCGCCGAGCGAAAATTCCTCATAGTCCATGCCGGCCATCGGCGCGGTCAGCCGGCCGAGGACCTCCTGACTGCGGCGCTGATGCTCCAGCTCCTCCTCGGTCATGGTCTCGGGCGCGCCCGCGCTGTGCAGCGCCTTGAGCGCGCGCATCAGCGGATCGAGGCGCGGGCTCTCGGCCTCGTTTTTCTTCTTTTTCAGCGGAAGGTTCAGCTTGTTTTCCATCGTTATCTCCTGCCTGTGATCAGTCTTCCTGCCTGTATAATATCATGTTTGCGTAAAAAAGAAAAGGAAAACCGTCATTTTTCTTGTGGTGTGCGCGCCGCTGTGCTACAATAAGCCATCCGAGGCGATGCCGCGCGGAAGGAGGAAACGACGATGGCGAGACCCGACAGCAAATGGTACAAGCTCGACAGCGCGGGCATTCTCTACTCCGCGCTGCAAAAGGAGGAATATTCCGCCATCTACCGCTTCTCCGCTCGGATGGAAAGGAAGGTCGATCCCGCCGCGCTCCAGCGCGCCATCGACCGCTGTATGCCGCGCTTCCCGAGCTTTGCCGTGCGCATCCGCAAGGGTCTGTTCTGGTACTATCTCGAGCCGAACCATGCGCCCGGACCGTTTTTGAAGGAGGACGTCTCCGACCCCTGCCAGCCCGTCCGCTTCCGCGAGGACAACGGCTGGCTCGTGCGCTTTTACTATTACCGTGAGCGCATCTCCGTTGAGGTGTTCCACGCGCTGTCCGACGGCGGCGGGGCCATCGTCTTTTTCCGCACGCTCCTTGCCGAATACCTGCGCCAGACCGGCGTGGACGTTCCCGCGGGAAACGGCGTGCTCGACCTGAATGAGCCGCCGCGCGAGGAGGAGCTGGAGGACGCCTACGCCCGCTACGCGGGCCGCCACGCCTTCGGCCTGCGGCGGCTGCCGAGGGCCTATCAGAATACCGGCACGCCGGAGCCGTTCTACACCTTCCATGTCACGATGGGCTTCGTGCCTCTCTCCCGCCTGCGCGAGCAGGCAAAGAAGCATAACGCCTCCATCACGGAGTACCTCTCCGCCGTGCTCATCCACGTCATTCTGGAAAAGCAGAAGCGCGAGAGACCCTACCGTGAGCGCCCCGTGGCGCTGGCGGTGCCGATCAACCTGCGTGCATGGTTCCCAAGCGAGACGCTGCGCAACTTCATCACCACCGTCCGCCCGTATATCGACCCGGCGCTCGGCGACTACACCTTCCCCGAGATCGTCTCGCAGGTGCGCCATTTTATGAAGCTGCACATCAACCGGCAGGAGCTGCAGGCGGCGTTTACCGGCAACGTCCGCTTTACAGAGAACTTTGCCCTGCGCCTCATTCCGGTCGTGCTCAAGAATCCGGTCATGGCGCTCAACTACCGCTTGTTCGGTGTGCGCCCCTATTCCTGCACCTACACCAATCCCGGCGCGTTCACCGTGCCGCCGGAGATGGCGGCGCACATCCGCGGGGCGGAGGTCATTCTCGGTCAGGCGACCGTGCCGCGCTGCCACTGCGCCTCCATCAGCTACGGCGATACCATGGAGATCACCTTTGCCGGCACGCAGGCGGAGACGGACACCGAGCGCGACTTTTTCCGCTTCCTCGTGCGCGAGGGCATCCCCGTGCGCGTGGAGAGCAACCGCTGAAGAGCGGAGCGAAAGGACGGTAACAATATGTCATACTGTGTCAACTGCGGCGTGGAGCTGGATCCCGGCGCGGCGCGCTGCCCGCTTTGCGGCACGCCTGCCTGGAAGCCGGACCCAGACGCGCCGAGCTATTTTCCCACCAAGCCCGCCGAGGTGCCGCCCGCCTCGCGCCGTGCGGCGGCCGCGCTGCTCACGGCGATGCTCGTGTCGGTATCCCTGTGCTGCGGCGTGCTGAACCTGCTGCTGCCCACCGAGCGGCCCTGGTCGCTCTACGTCATCGGCGCGGCGGTGATGCTCTGGATCTGGTTCGTGCTGCCGATGCTCGCGCGGCGCATCCCCATCTTCTTCCGCCTGACGGCGGACGTCGCCGCGGTCGGTGTGTACGTCTTTCTCATCTCCATCGACCTGAGCGGCGGCACATGGTTCCGCGGCCTCGCCCTGCCCATCCTCGGCTGGGCGTGCGTGCTGGTGTTCCTTTTGAGCTTTCTGCTGCGCGGCGGGCGGCGGTCGCGGCTCTCTGCGATCGCCATGTGCATCGGCACCGTGGGCCTGATGGCGCTGGGCGTGGAATACTGCATGGACCGCTTTTTCCGCGCGGCGTGGCAGCCGACGTGGTCGCTCGTCGTGGTGGTCATCTGCGTCGGGCTCATCATCCCGCTGCGCGTCGTGCGCCGCGTGCCCTCGCTGCGCGAGGAGGCCCGCCGACGCTTCAATATGTGAAAAAGGGAAGGCATGGCGCGCGCCATGCCTTCCCTTTGCTGGTGCCGGTGGTGGGACTCGAACCCACACGGAGTCGCCCCCGGCGGATTTTGAATCCGCTACGTCTACCATTCCATCACACCGGCGATAACAAAAGCTATTATAGAGGACGCTGCGTCGATTTGCAAGATAAATTTTTCCGGCAAAAAGCGCAAAAGGGGACTACCCTTTTTATGCGGCTTGTGCTATGCTATACTCTGTATCGGTAGATTATGCCCAAAGCGGGTCAAGGGAGGGGAAAGCATGGCGAACCACGGCAGAAAATTTGCCCGCGCGCTGGCGCTTGCGGCGCTTTGCCTGCTGCTCGGCGGCTGCGCGATGAACGTCTCGACCGACAAGCTCTATGCCTTGCCGAGCCTTCCGGCGGAATACGCCTCGCTCGAAGCGGAGATCAACGCCCTGCTCTCCGACGGCGCGGAGCACGCTGCGCCCATCTCGGGCAGTAACCTCCAGAGCGTGCAGATGGTCGATCTCGACGGCGACGGCGTAGAGGAGGCGGTGGCCTTCTTCCGCAAGGCGACGGACGAGCGGCCCGTGAAGATCTACTTCTTCCGCTCCAACGGCGACAGCTATGAGCAGATGGCCCTCATCGAGGGGACCGCCAGCTCGATCTACTCCATCACGTACTATGACCTCGACGGCGACGGACGCCGCGAGATCCTTGTCGGCTTCAAGAGCGGCACGGAGCTGCAGGTGCTCGCCGTTTACACCCTGCGCGGCAGCGAGCCGCTCAACCTGCTCACCACCGCCTACCTCCGCTACGCCGTGAGCGATCTTGACGGCGACGGCCGGCAGGAGCTGACGGTGCTCTACAGCGGCGAGGAGAACCGCTGCATGGCGGACTGCTACACCTGGGACGACCGCGAGCTGAGCTGCATCTCGACGCTCGAGCTGTCCTTCTCCGCGTCCGAGCTTTCGCGCGTGGCGGCGGGAGCTCTTTCGGATGGGCAGCAGGCGCTTTACGTCACCGGCGTGGCGGACAACAGCGTGGCGGCCTACGATATCCTGACCGTGAAAAACGGCGTTCTGCGCAATGTCACGCAGAACACCGCCTCCTCCGCCGCGGACGGCGGTTTCCGCTTCCTCTCGCTCTATCCGACCGACATCGACGGCAGCGGCGTGATCGAGATCCCCGAGCCGGTCCCCTTCCCGCCGCTCGACGAGGAGAGCGAGACCTACTACCGCATCCTCTGGCGCGATTACGACAGCGCGGGAAAGAGTGAGGTCGTGTGCCGCACCTTCCACAACGCCGCCGACGGCTGGAGCCTGCTCCTGCCGGAGACGTGGGACGAGCGGGTGTCGCTCCTGCGCGCCGGAACGCCCGATGAAAACGCGGTCCTTTTCTTCTGCCGCAGCAACGACGGACAGCTGCAGCCGTTTCTGGAGATCTGCGCCCTCACGGGCAGCGCCCGCGAGGAGCACGCCCGGCGCGGCGACCGCTTTGTGCTCGCCCGACAGGTCGAGACCGTTTACACCGCCGAGCTCCTGCCCTGCGACGACTGGGACGGCGCGGTCGACGAGGAGACCGTGAAGAAGAGCTTCAGCCTGATCGTCGCCGAGTGGACGACGGGCGAAAACTGAGAAAGGAACCGAGATACGATGAAAAAAGTGTTGGTCCTGGAGGATGAGTCCAGCATCCGCAGCTTTATCGTCATCAATCTGATCCGCGCCGGCTACGAGGTCGTGGAGGCCGAGACAGGCGAGGAGGCGCTGGAAAAGCTCAGCGAGAATCCCGATGTGCGTGTCACGCTGCTCGACATCATGCTGCCGGGCATCGACGGCTTTGAGGTCTGCCGCCGCGTGCGCGCGGCCTATCCGCACATCGGCATCATCATGCTCACCGCCCGCTCGCAGGAGATGGACAAGGTCACGGGCCTGATGACCGGCGCGGACGACTATGTCACCAAGCCCTTTTCGCCCGCCGAGCTGACCGCGCGCGTGGACGCGCTGCTGCGCCGCGCGGGCGATGCGCCGCTCGTCAGCGCTGCGGTCGGAGAGATCTCCCAGCCGCCGTTTCTGCTGAACATGACCGACCGCGTGGTGGAGAAAAACGGCAAGCGTCTCAAGCTCACGCAGCTCGAATATCAGATCATGAAGCTCTTCATGGAGAACCCCGACAAGGCGCTCACCCGCGAGGAGATCCTCGACACGGTCTGGGGCCGCGGCTACTTCGGCGAGGTGAAGATCGTGGACGTCAACATCCGCCGCCTGCGGCTGAAGATCGAGGACGACGCGCAGGAGCCGCGCTACATCGCCACCGTCTGGGGCACGGGCTACAAGTGGAGCACGGACTGAGCAGGCAGAAAAGATTTGAAGCAGAAAGGAAGTGACCGCCATGTCCGCAAAGCGCGGCTTGCGCATCCGCGGCCTGCGCCAGCGCTGGCTCGTGAATGCCGTGCTGCCCATCGTTCTGGTGGTCATCGCCATCGTCACGGTCTACACCCTCGGCGTGCGCCGGACCTACTACAGCGCCATGCGCTCGGGCCTTGAGACCCGCGCCCGCGTCGCCGCCGACAATTTTTCGAGCTACGGCCTCAAAAGCTACAGCGAGTATTTCCGCTACGCCTCCATCACGGCGGAGACCTTTGAGGAAAAGGACCGGCTTGAGCTTCAGTTCATCAACGTCAACGGCCGCGTGCAGGTGTCGAGCTACGGCCTGACCGCCGGCACGCAGCCGGGAACGAGCGATGTGACCGCGGCCGTCGCCACCGGAAAGCCGGCGAGCTTCGAGGGCCTTGACCCGCAGACGGGGGAGAGGATCCTCTCCGTCTCCGCGCCGCTCCGGTTCAATGGCCGTGTGATCGGCGTGCTGCGCTACGTCACCGCGCTGCACGAGGCGGACCGCAGCGTGCTCGTCAGCATGGCGGTCGCCATCGGCGTTGCGCTGCTGTGCGTGGGCCTTGCCATCTTCTCCAACGCCATCTTCATCAACAACGTCGTCGAGCCGGTCGCCGTCGTGTCCGACGCCGCGCGGCGCATCTCCGCCGGCAGCTACGGCATCCTGATCGATAACCACTACCGCGACGAGCTCGGCGAGCTGGTGGACAACATCAACGATATGTCGCTCAAGATCTCGCAGTCCGAGAAGATCCAGCAGGAGTTCGTCTCCTCCGTCTCGCATGAGCTGCGCACGCCGCTCACCGCCATCAACGGCTGGGCGGAAACGCTCGCCGCCGATCCCGGCGCGAATCCGGAGCAGACGCAGCGCGGCCTCAACATCATCGTCAAGGAGTCCCGCCGTCTGACCACCATGGTCGAGGAGCTGTTGGACTTCACCCGGATGCAGGACGGGCGCTTCACCCTGCGCGTGGAGGAGACCGACCTGCTCGCCGAGCTGGAGGACGCCATCTTCACCTACCGCGAGATCTTCAGCCGGGAGGGCATCGAGCTGCGCTACGAGTGTGCGGACGACCTGCCTCCCATCATCGCCGACGGCGAACGCATGAAGCAGGTCTTCTGCAACGTGCTCGACAACGCCGCCAAGCATGGCGGCAGCGGCAAGCGCATCGACGTGTCCGTGGCGGCCGAGAAGGGCAGCATGGTCATCCGTGTGCGCGACTTCGGCCCCGGCATCCCGGTCGAGGAGCTGCCCTACGTCAAGCAGAAATTCTACAAGGGCTCGTCCAAGGCGCGCGGCAGCGGCATCGGCCTCGCCGTGTGCGACGAGATCATGCGTCTGCACAACGGCACGTTCGACATTGCCAACGCCCCGGGCGGCGGCACGGTCGTGACCATGACGCTTCCTATGGAAAAATAAATTTTAGAACAGCTGTTGCAATTTTTCAAAAAGTATGATACCATCATTGCAAGGAGAAACCTACATGGCAGAGCAAAACCAGACAAAACCCAAATTCCGTACCTCCATCGGCGGTCAGGCGCTCATTGAGGGCATCCTCATGCGCGGACCGGAAAAGCAGGCCATCGTCGTCCGCTCCAAGGAGGGGCTGGTCGAGAAGGTCGAGGAGCTGAAGCTCATCCGCGACCGCTATCCCATTCTCGGCCTGCCCGTGCTGCGCGGCGCTGTGACCTTTGTGGACTCCATGGTCCGCGGCGTGAAGGCGCTGATGTACTCGGCGGACTTCTTCCCCGAGGAGGGCGAGCCGTCGAAGTTCGACCAGTGGCTTGAAAAAAAGCTCGGCAGCGAAAAGCTGCAAAAGCTCGTTGTGGCGCTGGCGGTCGTGCTGTCGCTGGGCCTGACCATCGGCCTTTTTATGATCCTGCCGACCTTCCTCGCGGGCCTGCTCGGGCGCTTCATCCCGAACGTGGTCGTGCACAATCTGGTCGAGTCCGTCATCAAGCTGATGATCTTCTTCGGCTACCTGCTCCTGTGCTCGAAGCAGAAGGACATTCAGCGCGTGTTCCAGTACCACGGCGCAGAGCATAAGACCATCTTCTGCTACGAGGCGGGCCTGCCGCTGACGGTGGAAAACTGCCGCATCCAGCCGCGCCACCATCCGCGCTGCGGCACGAGCTTTCTGTTCGTGGTGGTCGTGGTGTCCATCCTCGTTTCGAGCGTGGTGTTCAGCTTCGTCGACTGGCGCAATGTCTGGGTGCGCATTGGATTGCATCTGCTGCTGCTCGTGCCGGTCGTGGGCGTGACCTATGAATTCAACCGCTACGTCGGCGGACACGACAATCCCGTGACGAACGCGCTGGCAAAGCCGGGGCTGTGGCTGCAAAACTTCACCACCAACGAGCCGGACGACAGTATGCTCGAGGTCGCCATCCGCGCGATGGAGCTGGTCATTCCCGAGCAGAAGGGCAAGGACGAGTGGTAAATGGCGATCAAGTACAACGACCTCTATATGGACCTGCGCAGGCGCCTGCGCGAGGCGGGTGCGGAGGACGCGACGCAGGCGGCGCGCGAGCTGGTCTGCACCGCGTCGGGCAAAACGAAAAATGAGCTTCTGCGCGACGGGCTGCTCTACGCCTCGCCCGAGGTCGAGCGCTCGGCGTATTCCCTGTGCGCGCGGCACCTTGCTGGCGAGCCGGTGGCCTATCTTATCGGCGAGTGGGAGTTTTACGGCCTTGGGCTGGATATTTCGCCCGCCGTGCTCATCCCGCGCCCCGACACCGAGGTGCTGGTGCAGACGGTCGTCCACGAGCTGGACTCCGGCGCGGACTGCCGCGTGCTCGACCTGTGCGCGGGCAGCGGCTGCATCGGCCTTGCCGTGGCCAGTCAGGTGCTGCGCAGCCGCGTGCTGCTCGGCGAGTGGGACGAGGAGGCGCTCAAGGTCTGCCGGCAGAACATCCGGCGCAACCAGCTCTCCGCGCGCGTGACGAGCCTGCGCATGGACGCGCGCGAGAAGCCCTCGCGCCAGCTCGGCGAGTTCGACTGCATCGTTTCCAACCCGCCCTATATCCCCACGGCGGACATTGAAGCGCTTGATCCCTCCGTGCGCGACCACGAGCCGCACCTCGCGCTTGATGGCGGCGCGGACGGACTGGATTTCTACCGCGTCATCGCGGATAAATGGCGCGACGCTCTCTTGCCGAACGGACTCATGGCCTTCGAGGTCGGCATCGGGCAGGCGGACGAGGTGCTGCGCATCATGCGCGCGAACGGCTTCGGCGACATCCAGATCGTCAAGGACCTGCACGGTATCCCCCGCGTGGTCTACGGACGGCTTTGCAAAGAGATCTGACAAAAAATTTTAAGATACAGAAGCAGAAACAGGAGGATGAACCAATGGCAGCAGAGAAAGTGACTAAGGCGGCGCCCACCGCGCCAAACGCCGACAAGAAGCGCGCCATCGAAACGGCGATGGCACAGATCGAAAAGCTCTACGGCAAGGGCTCCATCATGCGCTGTGGCGACGAGCAGGCCGCGAACGTGGAGGCCATCTCCACCGGCTCGCTGGCGCTCGACCTCGCGCTCGGCATCGGCGGACTGCCCAAGGGCCGCATCGTGGAGATCTACGGCCCCGAGTCCTCCGGTAAAACGACGCTCGCCCTGCACGTCCTCGCGCAGGCGCAGAAGGCGGGCGGCGAGGTCGCGTTCATCGACGCCGAGCACGCGCTCGACATCGGCTACGCCCGCGCCCTCGGCGTGAATGTGGAGGATATGCTCGTCTCCCAGCCGGATACCGGCGAGCAGGCGCTTGAGATCACCGAGGCGCTCGTGCGCTCCGGCGCGATCGACGTGATCGTGGTGGACTCCGTCGCCGCGCTCGTGCCGCGCGCGGAGATCGAGGGCGAGATGGGCGACAGCTTTGTCGGCCTGCACGCAAGGCTGATGTCGCAGGCGCTGCGCAAGCTCGCCGGCGCGATTAACAAGACCAACTGCATCGTCATCTTCATCAACCAGCTGCGCGAGAAGGTCGGCGTGATGTACGGCAACCCCGAGGTCACCACCGGCGGCCGCGCGCTGAAGTTCTACGCGAGCGTGCGCATCGACGTGCGCCGCATCGAAACGCTCAAGAACGGCAGCGAGATGATCGGCAACCGCACCCGCGCCAAGGTCGTGAAGAACAAGATGGCGCCCCCGTTCCGCGAGGCGGAGTTCGACATCATGTACGGCGAGGGCATCTCCATGCTCGGCGAGCTCATCGACCTCGGCGTGAAGCTCGACCTCGTGCAGAAGAGCGGCTCGTGGTACTCGATGGGCGAGACGCGCATTGGCCAGGGCCGTGATTCCGCCAAGCAGTACCTGCGCGACAACCCCGAGATCGCCGCGAAGCTCGAGGCCGATATCCGCCGTGATTTCCACAAGCTTATGAGCAATCAGTCAAGGATCGCCGCCAAGGCGGCGGGCCGCGCCGTGGACGTCAGCGCCGACGATTTTGAGGGCTGATGAAGGTTGAGCGCATCGAACGGTCAAAGCATAAGCAGGAGCGCGTTCTCGTGTATCTGGAGGGGGGGAACCTTCTCCGGATCACCGAGAGCGAGCTTCTGCGTTTCGGCTTATATGTGGGGCTGGACATTTCGCCCGAGACTGTGGTACAATTACAAAAAAGCGGCGCGCGCAGCGAAACGCGCGTGCGCGCCGCCAATATGATCTCCGCCCGCCCGCTCTCAAAAAAGGAGCTGACGCGCCGCCTCGTGCAGAAGGGCTCCGAGGCGGATGACGCCGGCGCGGCGGCAGACTATCTGGAGAATATCGGCGCGCTGGACGACGCGGCCTACGCCGCCATACTCGTGCGCCATTATAGCGCACAGGGCTGCGGTCCCGCCCGCATCCGCGACGAGCTTTACCGCCGCGGCGTGCCGCGCGAGCTGTGGGACGAGGCGCTGGAAACAGCCCCCGATGCACAGGAGACGCTTGCGCGCGTCATCGCGTCGAAAACGCGGGGAAAGCCCCTGAACGAAAAGGACTATAAACGCTTGTCGGACGCGCTGCTGCGCCGCGGCTTTTCGTGGGGCGAGGTCAAGACTGCCCTGCGGACGGCGGGCGCGGCGTTGACGGACGCGGACGACGGGCTGTGACCGAAAACGATTTTTGCCGCCGGTGCGCGGCAGACGGGAAGAGGACTATGGCATACAAACTTCACTTTATTTCGCTCGGCTGCGCGAAAAATATGGTCAACTGCGAGCAGATGATGGCCCTGTGCCGCGATGCCGGCATGGAGCTTTGCCCGTCGCCCGAGGGCTGCGACGCTGCGGTTGTCAACACCTGCGGCTTCCTCTCGAGCGCGAATGAGGAGGCCATCGAGAACATTCTCGCCATGGCGGAGCTGAAAAAGGCCGGCAAGCTCAAGAAAATTCTGGTCACCGGCTGCATGACGCAGCGCTATCAGGGTGAGGTGGCAAAGGAGCTTCCCGAGGTGGACGGCATTCTCGGCACCGGCAGCTACAAGGACATTGTGGACGCGGTCGAGACCGTCATGGCGGGCGGTACCGTCAGCCGCTTCGACGACATCAACGCGCCGGTCGACGAGTTCGGCCGCGTGCTCACCACACCGGGTCACTACGCCTTCCTGCGCATCGCGGAGGGCTGCGACAACTGGTGCGCCTTCTGCATCATCCCCAAGCTGCGCGGCAAATACCGCTCTCGCACGATGGAGCATGTTCTCGCCGAGGCAAGGCAGCTCGCCGATTCCGGCGTCAAGGAGCTCATCGTCATCGCGCAGGACATCACGCGCTACGGCATGGACTGGGACGGCAAGCCCCATCTGGCCGACCTTTTAGAGGAGCTTTGCAAGCTCGATTTCCATTGGATCCGCCTGCACTACCTCTATCCCGAGTGGATCGACGACCGCCTGATCGACGTGATCGCCCGCGAGGACAAAATTCTGAAATACCTCGACATTCCGCTCCAGCACTGCAACGATAAGATCCTCAAGAAGATGAACCGGCGCGGCGATAAGAAATACCTCTGCGCCCTGCTCGATAAGCTCCGCGAGCGCATTCCCGGCCTCGTGCTGCGCACGTCCATCATCGCGGGCCTGCCCGGCGAGGGCGAGGAGGAGTTCGACGAGCTGTGCGATTTCCTGCGCGAGCAGAAGCTGCTGCGCGCGGGCGTGTTCCCCTATTCCCCCGAGGAGGGGACGCGCGCGGCAAAGATGGAGCGCGTCGACTCCGACGAGGCGGCCCGCCGTGCCGAGCGGATCGTGGACATTCAGAGCGAGATCATCGACGCGTGGAACGACGAACGGCAGGGCGACGTGATGGAGGTCCTCTGCGAGGGCTTCGACGGGCAATCCATGCTCTTTGTCGGCCGCAGCTATGCAGAGTCGCCGGACATCGACGGGCGCATCTATTTCTCCGCCCCGCGCGACGTCGCGGCGGGCGAGTTCGTGCCCGTGCGCATCACCGGCGCGATGGACGGCGAGCTGACCGGCGAGCTGGCCGAGGAATAAGACGCCGCGCGGACGCGGCAAAATAGCAAACCGGCGCGCGAGCGCCTTGAAAGGACTGTTCACAGATGACGACTGCCAATAAGCTCACCCTTGCGCGGGTGGCGCTCATCCCCGTATTTCTTGTGATCCTGTATCTGGATTTCCCCTATGCGCGCTGCGCCGCCTTCGGCGTGTTCGTGGTCGCGTGCCTCACGGATTTTGTGGACGGCTACATCGCCCGCCACTACAATCAGGTCACGAATTTCGGCAAATTCATGGACCCGCTGGCGGACAAGGTGCTCGTTATGGCGGCCATGTGCTACCTCGTCGAGATCGGGCAGATGCCCGGCTGGTGTCTGGCCATCGTGCTGCTGCGCGAGTTCGCGGTCTCCGGAATGCGGCTCGTTGCCGTCGAGCAGGGCCGCGTGATCGCCGCGGCGTGGTCCGGCAAGGTCAAAACGGCCTCGACCATGGTCTGCCTCTGCGCGATGCTGCTCAACGTTTTCGGCGCGTACGCGTGGTTCGATCCCCTGTGCAATGCCGTCATCGTGCTGACCACCGCCTATTCCGGCATTGAGTATTTCATCAAAAATGCCGACGTGTTCCGCGAGCCGGACTGAAGCCAAGTTAATTTTGCTCTGAAAAGGAGTTTCTGTATGTACCTCTATAATTCCGCCACCCACAAAAAGGAAGAGCTCAAGACCCATACCCCGAACCACGTCGAGATGTACACCTGCGGCCCGACCGTCTATCACTTTGCCCACATCGGCAATCTGCGCAGCTACATCATGGAGGATGTGCTGGAGAAGTACCTCCGCTTCGCAGGCTACAGCGTCAACCGCGTCATGAACATCACCGACGTCGGCCACCTTACGAGCGACGCCGACGAGGGCGAGGACAAGATGCTCAAGGGCGCCAAGCGCGAGCACAAGTCCGTCATGGAGATCGCGCAGTTCTATACCGACGCTTTCTTTGCCGACTGCCAAAAGCTCCACATCAAGCGTCCCGACGTCGTGCAGCCCGCCACCGGCCTCATCGACGACTATATCAAGATCATCACCAAGCTGCTTGACACCGGCTACGCCTACCTCGCTGGCGGCAACGTCTACTTCGACACGAGCAAGCTGGACCGCTACTATATCTTCAACGACCACAACGAGGAGGACCTCGCCGTGGGCGTCCGCGAGGGCGTGGAGGAGGACACGAACAAGAAGAATAAGAACGACTTCGTCCTCTGGTTCACCAAGTCCAAGTTCGAGGATCAGGCGCTCAAATGGGATTCGCCCTGGGGCGTCGGCTATCCCGGCTGGCACATCGAGTGCTCTGGCATCTCCATGAAGTACAACGGCGAATACCTCGACCTGCACTGCGGCGGCGTGGACAATGCCTTCCCGCACCACACGAACGAGATCGCCCAGTCCGAAAGCTACCTCGGACATCCTTGGTGCCCCCACTGGTGCCATGTTGCCCACCTCAATACAACGGACGGCAAAATGAGCAAGTCCAAGGGCGAATTTCTGACCGTTTCCCTGCTTGAGCAGAAGGGCTACGACCCGCTGGCCTACCGTTTCTTCTGCCTGCAGAGCCACTACCGCAAGAGCCTTGTGTTTACATGGGAGAATCTGGATAACGCCGTGCTCGCCTACAACAAGCTCCTTGCGAAGATCGCCAACCTCAAGGACGAGGGCGGCGTGGACGAGGCCGTGCGCGCCGAGTACCGCGCGAAATTCTCCAAGGAGATGGACAACGACCTCAACACCGCCATGGGCGTCACCGTGCTCTACGATGTGCTCAAGGCCAAGACGAGCGGCGCGACCAAGCTCGCGATCATTGCCGACCTCGACGAGGTCCTGAGTCTTGACCTTATCGCCAAGGCCGCCGCGCTGCGCGAGAAGAACGCCGTGGCCGCCGCGCAGAGCGCGGGCGCATTCACCGTCATCGCCGAGGACGGCACGCCGGATGAGGCCGTCGAGGCGCTGATCCGTCAGCGCGCAGACGCCAAGAAGGCGAAGAACTTCGCCGAGGCCGACCGCATCCGCGACGAGCTGAAGGCACAGGGCATCGAGGTGACCGATGTACCGAACGGCGCGAAGTGGAAGAGGGTATAACGAATGAACAAAGGGGGTATTCTCTACCGTAGAGAATACCCCCTTTGGAACCCCAAGAGAGCGCAAGGGCTGCGCCCTTGACCTGCCACATTGTAAGCCTAACAATAAGATAACTGCACGCGCTGCGCAAAGGAGTGCGTGCGGTTTTTTGTTGCCGCTTTTGATTTGCCGCTCTCCTTGCGGTCGCTGCCGCTCTGCGGCGGGGTTTCGGAGAGTTTTAATGACGATCAAGAAATTTGCAGAGCTTAAAAATCAGCCAAAATGGACCGAACACAAGCAGTCCAAGCAAGTTTTTCATAATACGGTCTCCTTTGATGCAAGGTCTTTACTCATAGTAGAAGCTGACGGAATAGCTGCTTTGTTGGATGATCGGGTTTGCATTTAAGATATTTTTAATAAGTATTTCGGCATTTTCCTGTGCTTTCTCCAAAATGCCGTTGTCAAGAGCCCGCTGCTCCGTTGCCGTTTCGCTCTCTTTCTGAAATTTGCTTACATCGCTGACAGAAATGGGATTGAAAAGGCCGTTGCTTTCGTCAAGCACCTCTATGCTTTCTTTATCTACCGTGTGGGACAGGATTTCCGCTTCCGGCAGATAGATGATAAGAGTTTTGCTTGCGGCATCAGCCTCTACGCGAATATCCTCAACCCGGCGGATGCCTGCTTTGATACTGCCGTCCCAGCGCATGACAAAGGACTTTGTTGTTAGAGGGATATTCCAGCCAAATAATTGCTTCAGATCGGAAAACTTGCCGGCATCGGTATATAGGTATTCGACTGTAGCCAGTTCGCCGATGGCTTGAATATCTTTCAGTACGATCTGCATATCAATTTCGGTCGATATTTCTTCCGCGGTAAAGGTGGCGTCGGCATAAACCTCCTCTACCGCCGCTTTTACCGCTTGGTCGATTTTGGCGGGTATCGTATTAGAACAGATTTTATAACCCAAAAATCCGCCGAGGAGAGAAACGGCGGCCAACGCTATGATGTACCAACGCATAGTTTGACGGGAGAAGCGGCCTGTTGCGCGGTGCGCCTCTCTGTCGTGTGCTCTGTAGTCTGTGCCTTCTTCGGGAGGTGGGAGAAGTGCCGCCCCACTTTCGGGCTGTTTGGGTTCGTTTGTTTGTTCCATGATCAATTGCTCCTTTCAAATCTTTTGTGTGGAGCTTACAGGGCAGCTCCAAAATCGTTCTTGTTTTTTTCGCGTGCCATCCGGTCGCAGATCAGCTGAGATCTTTTCTTTACTCAAATCCCCTCGGAGAGGAGCGGCCCTCTCCGAGGGGTAGGTGAAAAACAAAAAACGCCATGCAGGGCATAAGCCTACACAGCGAACGAAGAGAAAACCCTTCTGATGCAACACAAGCACTTGGGAAAAACAACAAAGCACCCCTTGCGCCAAGCGGTGAAATGTCGTATAATACCCATGCGGTGCGACCGTAAGGTCATTGTGTAGGTGGGGCTAACACCTGCTCAGGCTTACGGGTGCGCCAACACCCGTAAGCCGCCGCATTTTTGTTTTTCAAGCAGATTATAGCAATTTATTCCAGACAATGCAAGCGGTTTGGGGAAAAATGTCAAAAATAAGGGGCTGGCGCCCCGTCATACAGGAGGGCATTGCCATGCGTAAGATTCTCGTCGTCATTGATATGCAGAACGACTTCATCGACGGCTCGCTCGGCACGAAGGAGGCGCAGCAGATCGTTCCGCGCGTCGTGGAGAAGATGAAGGAGTACGACCCGTGGAACATCTATCTCACGCGCGACACGCATTACGAAAACTATCTCGACACGCAGGAGGGCCGCAACCTGCCCGTCGAGCACTGCATCGAGGGCACCCACGGCTGGCAGCTCAACGATGCGGTCGCCAAGGCCGCGGAGAAGGCGACCGTTATCGACAAGCCCACCTTCGGCTCCAACCGGCTCGCCGGTATTCTGATGACCGAGCGCGCGCAGGAGGCGCTGGAGATCGAGCTGGTCGGCCTCTGCACCGATATCTGCGTGGTGTCCAACGCGCTGCTGTTCAAGGCGGCGATGCCCGAAGCGCCCATCACCGTGGACGCGAGCTGCTGCGCCGGCGTCACGCCGGAGAGCCACCGCCACGCGCTCGAGACGATGAAGATGTGCCAGATCAAGGTCGTCAACGACTAAAGAAAAAAGGGAAGCGTCCCGCTTGCGGGACGCTTCCCTTTTTCAGCTCTCCATGTGCCTGCCGAGGAAGGAGGCGATGGTCTGCGCGAGCTTGTACTCCGTCTCGCCGACGTGGTTCTCACCCTCGTTCTCCACAAACAGCACCAGCCCCAGCGCGTCGCCCTCGGAAATAATGGGCGCGGCGATGGCGGCACAGCAGCGGTCGAGCGTGTCGGTGACGTAGACGCTGCGCTCGCTGCCCTGCGCGCGGTAGATGGCGCGGTCCTCCATGATCTGCTCCAGCTCGGTGCTGATGCGCTTGCCGATCAGGTCGCGCCGCGCGCTGCCCGCCGCGGCCACCACGCTGTCGCGGTCCGTCACGGCGACGGTCAGGCCGGTGGTTTTGTTGAGTGTTTCACAGATCTGCGCGGCAAACTCGTCCACACCGCCCATGAGCGAGTATTTCTTGAAGATGACCTCGCCCTCCTTGCTCGTGTAGATCTCCAACGGGTCGCCCTCGCGGATGCGCATGGTGCGGCGGATCTCCTTGGGAATGACCACACGGCCAAGGTCGTCGATCCGGCGCACGATTCCGGTTGCTTTCATCTATGCCGATTCTCCTTTAACGTCGTTTTACTGGCCTTAGTCTTTGAAAATCGCGCCAGTTTATCCAAGGAACAAGCTGGAAGATTTTTGACAAAAAATGGTCCGCATCCATTTCGAATGCGGACCGTCCCATATTCTTATTGCCTTTGCGCTGCGGTCTGCTGCCCGAGCAGGTGGAAGCACAGCGCCGTGAGCAGGGGGATAGCGTAGGCGAGCAGCTGCGCCGTGCCGCCGACGCTCACGAGCAGGTTATAGATGGCGTGGTAGATGATGGCGACGCAGAGCAGGCCGAACAGACACGCCGCGCGGAGCGGGCGGCTGCCCCACACGGGGCGCAGGACGCGGCCGTACACGCTGCCGCAGACGATGTGCATCGCGCCCGTACCGAAGCCGCGGACGAGCAGATAAACGAACTGCCCCGCGCCGTTCTGCGTCAGGTAGCAGACGTTCTCAAAGGTGGCGAAGCTCGCGGCCACCACGATGGCGGCGAGGCGGAAGCGCTCCGCGTCCGGCTCGAACACCGCGAGGTAAAAGAGCAGCGGCAGCAGCTTCATGATCTCCTCCACCACCGGCGCAATCTGTGCGGCGGCGTTCAGCGCGTCTGCGGCGTAGAGCTGGGCGAAGAAGGTGTTGAGGTACGCCGCGAGCAGGCACATTCCCATGCCCGCGAGGCAGAAAAGCAGCAGCGGACGCTGTTTCCTCCGCAGGAGCAGCAGTGCCACGAGCAGCGGGGCCGCCATGCACACGAGGACGTTTTCGATGTAGGTCATGCGTCCACCGCCTTTCGCAGCGCAGGCAGGAGCAGAAGGAGCACGAGCGAGAGCAGGAAGTCGAACCAGAAGTAGGGGTTCGTCAGCGTGTCGCTCACCCAGAAGCACGAGGAGGTCCACAGCGCGTACTCCAGCGCCGCGAAAGCAAGCACCGTTCCTCCGCCGTCGGCAGCGTGAGCGTCAGCGCGAGGAGAAAGACGAAGCTCGCGAGCCACGCGAGGTCGGAGACGTAGAAGACCTGCGGCGTTTCCTGCCGCAGCAGCAGGTGCAGCGTCCAGTAGAGCGTGCCGAGCGCGAAGGTCGCATAAAAGCAGGTCAGCAGGAACCACGGCCGGCGGCGCGCCCGGTAGTATTCCCGCAGCGCGGCGCAGAAGCCGTAGGCCGTCACAAGGAACTGTACGAGGTAATCCAAAAGCTCAAGCATCGCCGCGCTCCTCCTCGCTGCCCTCGTCCCGCTCCCGCTCATGCAGGCGGACGCACAGCACCGTCACGCACACGCCGAGCGCGAAGGCCAGCAGTCCCACTAAAAGATAGCCGAGGCTCTCACCGGTGAACAGACTGGCGGTCATGCCGCCATAGTAGTCCGCGCCGGAGAAGCGCGCCGTGACGGACGGCATCGCCAGCGCGAGACCGAGGATCACCGCAAGACAGGCCGCCGCGCGGATCGGTAGAGGTACGCTCGAAAGCCGCCGTCGCGGATGCGGGGCTGTTTGGCGATCAGGTAGGCGAACACTTCGATCATCAGGTCCTTGGACTCGTGGAGGTCGTGAAGGCAGCCGTCGAGGTAGAGCGTGAGCTTGTCGCCGTGGCGCTCCATGAGAGCGCTCAGACCGTCCTCGTCGCCGCCGAGATAGCGGCGGTAGAGAATATCGTCGGTCACCATGACGCGCCGCCTCCCGTGCTTTTTTCTCCATTATAGGGAATAGCGGTCCCGCTTGCAAGGGGAAACGTCCCTGCGGGACGACAGAAAAAATCGGCCGCCGAAGCAAGCGCTTCGGCGGCCGCAGTCGCTGTGGTCAGATCCTGGTGAGGTAGATGACGCCCTCGACGGCGCTGAGCTCCCGAAGGATATCGTCGAGCGACGTGCGGCCCTCCGCCCAGAGGGTGAACGTGCCGCACACAAGGTTGTCGCCGTAGCCGGAATCGGCGTACAGCTCCAGCTCCGAGAGTGTGCAGTCCTTTTCCCGCGCGAGGCGGACGAGTTGCCCGATGCTCAGCTTCGAGCGGAGCTCGAAGTAGACGGTGGCGGTCTTCTGCCGGCTCTGGATGCGCACGTCCACCAGCCGCAGCACGTTCATCGCCAGCAGAATGAAGGCGTAGCACACCGTGCCGCCCGTGTAGAAGCCCGCGCCGATGGCGGTGCCGATGATGGATACCGCCCAGAGTCCGGCGGCGGTCGTCAGACCCTTGATCTCATGGCTCTTGGTGACGAGAATGGTGCCCGCGCCGAGAAAGCCCAGACCGGTGATGACCGAGGCCGGCATACGCACGAGGTCGGTCGAGCCGAAGACGTCGCCGATGTAGAGGTTCGTCATCATCACCAGCGCGGCAGCGTCCGCGACAATGATGTAGGTGCGGAAGCCCGCCGCCTGCCGGTGCCGCTCGCGCTCATAGCCGAGCGTGCCGGCGAACACGGTCGTGAGCAGCAGCCGCACCGTGATGGAAAGGAGCGAGAGCGAGGAGAGCTGCGAAAAAAAGGTGTCCATCCGATCATTCACCCGCCTTAAAGAAAGAATGGCCGCTTTTGGCGCGGCCCGTTGTGGTCATATGGGAGAAAAACAGCAGTCCAAATCTCCCATACGTTTGGAAGGTTATACCACAACTGAACGGAGAATGCAAGAGAAAATCGTCCGCCGCGGAAATTTTTTTCCGCAGCGGACGATCGGGAGGACTCAGACCTCGTGCCAGACGGCGTCGATGACTCTCTGGTGCGCGTCGCTCTTAAACGCGCGGGACAGGCAGATGACGGTGTAGATGCTCTCAACGCCCGCAAGCAGCAGGGAAACGCCCATGTAGATCATCAGCGCCGCCGCGCCGTCGAAGGGGTCGAGGATCATCAGCACGCCGAGCACAGCGCCCACGATGCCCAGCAGCAGATTCAGTCCCCAGCTGCCGAGACCGAAGCGGCGCAGCTCTACGGCGGCCTGAATGGAAAAGACGCTGTCGATGATGATGTAGAAGCCGAGGATGATGGGCAGGACGGTCAGCGCTCCGGTGGGGTGGGCAAGAAGCAGAACACCCGCGAGCGTGCTGAGAATGCCCACGATCAGGTCGAAGCGGAAGAGGATGCCGATGACGCCGATGCTGAAGTAGCGGGCGATCTCGCACACGCCCATGGCGATGCACAGCGCGCCGGTGAGATAGCACACGGCCAGCGCGGAGATGTCGGGGCGGAGGATCATCGCGGCGCCCAGCACGATCATGCAGCAGGATACGACGATGGCCCAGAGACGGTAACGCTTTAAGGTTTCCATAGTTCACAGCTCCTTTATTTTCATGGGAATTGAAATGATAAAATGAAGCGGCAGGAGCGCCGCGCCGCGGTCCCTCCTGCAAGCATAGGATACCGCGCTGCAAGCGGCATTTCCATAGGCAGATAACGGTGAAATGCACAAAATTTGTGATTTTTTTCGTCAAAACGGAAAAAGCCCCGAGACCCTGCGGTCTCGGTACGACGTTTTATTTCAGAGACGATATAGCTCCGGCCGACGGTCGTGAAAGACGTTGATGGCGGCGCGGACCTCCGCAAGGACGGAAAAATCGAGCGCGGCGGTGACGATCTCCTCGCCCGCTCCGGCGGCGGCGAGCAGCTCACCGCGGGGTCCGAGGATGCGCGACGCGCCGCCGAACACAGTCTCGCCCGCCGTGCCGCAGGAGTTGCAGGCGGCGAGGAAGAGCTGGTTTTCGATGGCGCGCGCCGCTGTGAGCGTTTCCCAATGATACCGCCGCGCGGCGGGCCACTGCGCGGGCAGGAGCAGCAGCTCGACGCCCTGAAGCGCCAGCGTGCGGAAAAGCTCGGGGAAGCGGAGGTCGTAGCAGATGAGCAGGCCGCATTTGTGCCCGTCGAGCGAAAAGGTCGTGAGGTGATCGCCGGCGGCGTAGTGCTCGTGCTCGCCCATCGGGGTAAAGAGATGCATTTTGTCGTAGGCTGCGAGACACGCGCCCTGTCGGTCAAAGACGTAGGCGGTGTTGTACACGCGCCCGCCACGCCGGTCGGAGACCGAGCCGGCGACGATGTTCATGTTCAGCTCGCGGGCGAGCGGCGCGCACAGCGCCTTCACCGCCTCGCCGCCGCGGTCGCTCCGCTCCGGCAGATGGTCGGCGGGGAAGAAGCCGGTGTTCCAAGTTTCCGGCAGCAGTGCGGTGTCCGCGCCCTCCGCCGCCGCGCGGCGCAGCAGCGCCTCCGCGTGCGCGAAATTATAGGCGCTCTCCCCCAAACGCATATCCATCTGAATGACGCTCAACCTCATGCGCAGACCTCCTTGAATTTGGTTTGGACCGGCAGCGACGCTCACGCGCCGGCGCTGTAGTTTTCCCTGTAGAAGTCATCCTCCGTGACGCCCTCGAACACGGCGCCGTAGAGTGCGGCGAAAAGCAGCTTTTTCATCGTGCAGTCCAGCCTTTCTCATTCCTCGGCAAAGCGCGTGCGCGCCCGACCGATCTTTTTCTCGTAGCGGTCCTCCTCGGAGAAGATGCAGCCGCAGTATTTCTGGAGATAAAGCCCCATCTCACGAGCCTTTGCCTGTCCCGCGCGGAAGCCGGGGCGGAAGTCACGGTAGAGAAATTCCACGCCGTACTTTCTCGCCATCGTCTCGCCGACCGCCTTGAGCAGCTCGTGGTTCTGGTAGGGGGAAATGAGCAGCGAGGAGGTGAACGCCTCGTAGCCGTGCTCGCTCGCGTACTTCGCCGCCGTGCCGAGACGGATGGTGTAGCAGTGCGCGCAGCGGTGGTCAATGTCCGCGGCGACGGCGCGGACGAAGTCGCGCAGGCCGTAGTCCTCTAAGATATGCACCTCGACCCGCTCCTTTTCTCCGTATTCAAGCAGCGTCGAGCGACGCTGGTCGTACTCTGTCCACGGGTGGATGTTCGGGTTGAACCACAGCGACACCGGCTCGATGCCCTCGCCGCGCAGGGTGTCCACGCAGTAGACCGAGCAGGGGGCGCAGCAGGAATGTAAAAGAATTTTATCCATAAAAGTCATCTCACGAAACGTTATCGGTATTTTCTTGAACGGACAAACGCGGAAAAAGGTTCCCGCGAAGGAGCCGTCCTTCAAAAGTTTAACATATTGTAAAGCCTTTGACAACGCCCCTTTTTTCAATTGACGAACCGTGCGCGATTATAGTATAATACATTGATTTAATATGCGGCGCTGTGCGCCGGCGAAGGAGATAGAGCCTATGTGGATCGCGGACAAGTGGGAGGATTACGAGCTGCTCGACTGCGGCGGCGGCGAAAAGCTGGAGCGCTGGGGGCGGCAGATCCTCGTGCGTCCCGACCCGCAGGCCATCTGGGAGACGCCGCACGCGAACCGCGGCTGGAAAAACGCGCAGGGACGCTACCACCGTTCGTCCACCGGCGGCGGACATTGGGACAAGGAAAAGCTGCCCGAGCAGTGGCGGATGCGTTACCGCGATCTGACGTTCCAGTGCAAGCCTATGAACTTCAAGCACACGGGACTCTTTCCCGAGCAGGCGGTGAACTGGGACTTTGCGAGTGAGAAGATCGAGCAGGCGGGCCGTCCCATCCGTGTGCTGAACCTCTTTGCCTACACGGGCGCGGCGAGCGTCGCCTGCGCCAAGAGCGGCGCGAGCGTCTGCCACGTCGACGCCGCCAAGGGCATGGTCGCCTGGGCGAAGGAGAACGCAAAGGTCAGCGGTCTGGCCGACGCGCCGATCCGCTGGATCGTGGACGACTGCGCGAAGTTCGTCGAGCGCGAGATCCGCCGCGGCAAGACCTACGATGCCATCATCATGGACCCGCCGAGCTACGGCCGCGGCCCGGGCGGCGAGGTCTGGAAGCTGGAGGATAACCTCTTTCCGTTCGTGAAGCTCTGTTCTCAGGTGCTCAGCGACAAGCCGCTGTTCGTCATCATCAATTCCTACACCACGGGCCTTGCGCCCTCGGTGCTCGGCTATATGCTCCATCTGCTCGTCGCGGAGAAGTACGGCGGCAGGGTGACGTGGGACGAGCTGGGGCTGCCTGTCACCGAGACCGGGCTCGCGCTGCCCTGCGGCGCGACCGGAAGATGGTGCAGTGAATAAACAAAGGAAGAAAAATTATGTCAACCATGCTGCGGACTGAAAACCTGACCTATTCCTACCCCGCTTCGGAGGAGAACGAGCAGCCGACGCTCGCGCTCGACGGTGTGACGCTTGCCATCGAGCGAGGGAGCTTCACCGTTATCCTCGGCCACAACGGCAGCGGAAAATCCACGCTCGCCAAGACCTTCAACGCCGTGCTGCTGCCCTCGGGCGGCAGGGTGTACGTCGACGGCATGGACACCACGGACGAGAAGCTGCTGCTCGAGATCCGCCGCCGCGTGGGCATGGTGTTCCAGAACCCCGACAACCAGATCGTCGCGAACGTGGTGGAGGAGGACGTGGCCTTCGCACCCGAGAACCTCGGCGTGCCGACGGAGGAGATCCGGCGGCGCGTGGACGACGCGCTGCGCACCGTCGGCATGGAGAAATTTGCAAAGCACGCGCCGCACCTGCTCTCCGGCGGACAGAAGCAGCGTATCGCCATCGCGGGCGTGCTGGCGATGCGCCCGCAGTGCATCGTGCTCGACGAGGCGACCGCCATGCTCGACCCCATCGGCCGCAGCGAGGTCATTTCGACCATCGAACGGCTCAACCGCGACGAGGGCATCACCGTTGTGCTCATCACCCACCACATGAACGAAGCCGAGCACGCCGACCGCGTGATCGTGATGAACGAGGGCCGCGTCGCCATGGACGGCGCGCCGCGCGAGGTGTTCGCGCAGGTGGAACGGCTTCGCGCCATTGGTCTGACCGTGCCGGACACGGTGGAGCTTTTATACGAGCTGCGCGGCGCGGGCTGCGACCTGCCGCTCACGGCCATCACTGTGGACGAGTGCGCCGACGCCATTGCAAGGTGCTTTGGAAAATCCGCAAAAGAGGACAACTGAGTTGAACGAGATCATTCGTATTGAAAATCTGACCCACACCTACGGCGAGGGCACGCCCTTCCGCCGCAGCGCGGTGGAAAACCTGTCGCTCGACATTTACCGCGGCGAGTTTCTCGGTCTCATCGGGCACACGGGCAGCGGCAAATCGACGCTGATCCAGCACCTCAACGGTCTGCTCAAGCCGACGGGCGGCCGCGTGCTGCTCGACGGCGAGGACATCTGGGCCGACCCGAAGAAGATCCGCAGCGTGCGCTTCCGCGTGGGGCTGGTGTTTCAGTATCCGGAGTACCAGCTCTTTGAGGAGACCGTCTACCGCGACATCGCCTTCGGCCCCACCAACATGGGCCTGACCGGCGCGGAGCTGGACCGCCGCGTGCATGACGCCGCCCGCTTCGCAGGACTGGACGAGGGCCTGCTGCAAAAGTCGCCCTTCGCGCTCTCCGGCGGGCAGAAGCGCCGCGTCGCCATCGCGGGCGTGATCGCCATGGAGCCGGAGGTGCTGGTGCTCGACGAGCCGAGCGCGGGTCTTGACCCGCGCGGGCGCGAGGAGCTGCTTGCCCATATCCGCGCCTATCACAAGGAGCGCGGCAACACCGTCGTGCTCGTCAGCCACTCGATGGACGAGATCGCGCAGAACGTGGACCGCATCGCCGTGCTCTCCGACGCTCATGTGCTCATGAGCGGCACGCCGCGCGAGGTGTTCGCCCGCGCGGACGAGCTGGTCGCCGCGGGCCTTGACGTGCCGCAGGTGACGCGCGTCGCCATGGCGCTGCGCGCCAAGGGGCTGCCCATCGACCCTGCGGTCTACACGGTCGCGGAGCTGAAGGCGGCGCTGCTTGCGCTGCGAAAGGGGGGAGCCGTATGCTGAAGGACATCACCCTCGGCCAGTATTTCCCCGGCGACACGCTCGCCCACCGGCTCGACCCGCGCACCAAGCTGCTGACGACCGTTCTTTATATCATAGCCATCTTTCTGGCAAAGGGCCCCATTGCCTACGGCGTGCTGATCCTGACGCTGATCGTCTCCGTGCGCATCTCGAAGGTGGGCGCGAGGGCGCTCTTCCGCGGCCTCAAGCCGGTGCTGTTCATCATCGCCTTCACCGCGGTGCTGAACCTCTTCTACACCCCCGGCACCGTCATCGCGCAGTTCTGGATCTTCCACGTCACGCGCGAGGGCGTGATCACCGCCATCGCCATGATGCTGCGCATCTCGCTGCTGATCATGGGGACCTTCCTTCTGACCTACACCACCAGCCCCATCCGCCTGACCGACGGGCTGGAGGACCTGCTCGGCCCGCTCAAGAAGCTCGGCGTGCCGGTGCATGAGCTGGCGATGATGATGTCCATCGCGCTGCGCTTCATCCCCACGCTCATCGAGGAGACGGACAAGATCATGTCCGCCCAGCGCGCCCGCGGCGCGGACTTTGAGAGCGGCAATCTGCTCCAGCGCGCCAAGGCGCTCATTCCGCTGCTCGTGCCGCTGTTCGTCAGCGCGTTCCGCCGTGCGGACGAGCTGGCGACGGCGATGGAGTGCCGCTGCTACCACGGCGGTGAGGGGCGCACGAAGCTCCACGTCCTGCGCTACGAGACACGGGACTATCTGACGCTCGCGTTCTACGCCGCGCTGTGCGCGGCGATGATCGCGCTGAAAAAGTTTTTCTAAAATTCAAAAAAAGGACACGAATCATGCGTAACATTGCGCTAAAATTGATGTATAACGGCACGGCCTATCACGGCTGGCAGATGCAGCGGACCGAGGCGAGCGTGCAGGAGACGCTCCAGCGCGGTCTTTCGATGGTCTGCGGCGAGAGGGTCAAGCTCACCGGCGTCGGCCGCACGGACGCGGGCGTTCACGCCGAGCGCTATGTTGCGAATTTCCGCACGAGCTCCCGCATCCCCATCGACCGCCTGCCCTTCGCCGTCAACACCCATACGCCCGAGGACATCGTGGTGCGCGAGGCGCTGGAGGTGGCGGACGATTTCAACGCCATCGGCTCGTGCCTGAAGAAGGAATACACCTACCGCATCTACAACTCGCGCATCAAGAACCCGTTTTATGTGAACCGTGCGTACTTCTACCCCAAAAAGCTCGACGAGGCCGTGATGGACGCGGCGGCGCGGGCGTTTGAGGGCACGCACGATTTCCGCGCCGTGCGCTCGGTCGGTACGGAAACGAAGACCACCGTCCGCACCGTGCACTACTGCCGCGTGACGCGCCGCGGCGAGCTTCTGGAGCTCAAGGTCTGCGCGGACGGATTTCTCTACAACATGGTGCGCGCCATCACCGGCACGGTGCTCTACGCCGCCGAGGGCAAGCTCACGGCGGAGGACATTCCGAAAATACTCGACTCCGGCGACCGCACGCTCGCCGGCCCCACGGTGCCGCCGGGGGGACTGTACATGACCAGACTTTGGTATGAGGATGAACGGCTCAATGACTGACAAGGATAAGCTCTCGCGCGAGGATCTGCGCGCGGACCGCGCCGCGCCGCCGCGCCGCGGCACACTCCACCGTATTCTGGTGCTGGTGGCGGTGCTCGCGGTCGTGCTGGGAGCGGTGCTCGCCGCGGCGTATCTGGACCTGTCGAATTTCGACAGTCTCCGCCGTGCGCTGAGCTACGATAAGGCCGACGCCGCGGGCGAGAACACCTATGATTACGACAACGACCGCACGAACCGCTTCGCCCTCCTCGGCGACCGCCTGCTGGTCGTTTCCACCACGCGCGTGAGCGTGCTCGCCGACGACGGCAGCGAGGTCTACGCGCAGGAGGTCAAGCTCGATTCGCCCGCCATCGCCCTCGGCGGCCGCACCGCCGCGGTCTACGACGTCGGCGGCACGACGCTCTATATCCTCGGCGAAAGGGGCCTTGTGCGCGACCTGAGCACCGAGACGGAAAACGGCATTATTTCGGCGAAGCTCAACTCCTCCGATATGCTGGCGCTCGTGACGGACAAGAGCGGCTACAAGTCCTCCGTCTCGGTCTACAACGCCTCGGGAGAGCGCGTGTTCACCTTCAATTCCTCCAACCGCTACATGATCGACGCCTGCGTGGAGCGCGGCGGCAAGCACGTCGCGGTCGCGACGCTCGGCTCGGAGGACGCCATGTTCGTCAGTACGATCCGCCGCTACGCGCTCGATCAGGAGACGGCGGTCTCCGCCTGCGTGCTGGACGATTCGCTGCTCTACGAGCTCTCAAGCTTCGGCGGCACGCTCGTCGCCGTGACGGACGACCGCTTCCTCGCGCTCAGCGGCGACGGCTCGCTCGGCGGCTCCTACGACTACGCCTATCCCTATCTGCGCGGCAGCACGCTCGGCGGGACGGATTTCGGCGCGCTCGTGCTCTCGCGCTACCGCTCAGGCAGCGCGGGCAAGCTCGTCACCGTCGGCGCGGAGGGCAACCTCATCGCCTCGCTCGACACGCAGCGCGACGTGCTGGACATTTCGGCGGCGGGGAAGTATCTTGCCGTGCTCTACAGCGACGAGCTGGTCATCTACACCTCCGACCTTGCCGAGTACGCCTCGCTCACCGACACGCAGTACGCGCGCGGCGTGCGGATGCGCGCCGACGGCTCGGCGGTGCTGCTCGGCTCGCAGCACGGCTGGCTCTTTGTGCCGTAATTAGAAAAATGTTTCACTTGAAAGGTAAGCGAAAAGCATGGATAATGCACTTATCATTGATCTCGTTCTGGCTGCCGTGCTGGCATTGTTCGCGCTCCTCGGCGCGCGCAAGGGCCTCATCCGCAGCCTGATGGCGCTCGTGAGCGTGGTGGTCGCGCTCATCGGCGCGACGCTGCTCACCGCGATGTTCGTCGAGCCGGTCACCGACCTCGTCTACCCCAAGGTGGAGGAGAGAGTGCTTGAGCAGTTTGAGCGCGATATTCCGTCCGACGCGCTGGCCGCGGAGGACGGCGACCTGAGCGCCGGCGGACTGCTGCCCGACGAGCTGAGCGATCTGCTCGGCGAAGCGCTCGATACGCTCAAGCGCTTCGGCGTCTCCGACGACGCCATCGACGGCGTGACAAAGAGCGTGACCGATTCCGCCGTTTCCGCGGCGGAGCGGGCGGCGTACCTGCTCGTCAAGACCATCGTGCAGGCCGCGCTGTTCCTCGCGTTCTTCCTTGCGCTGATGCTGCTGCTCCGTCTGCTCACGCACGGGCTCGACCGCCTTTTCTCGCTGCCGGTGCTCGCGCAGCTCAACGGCCTCGGCGGCGCGGCGCTCTCGCTCATGGAAGGCGCTCTGCTTATTTTTCTCATTGTATTCCTCGCGCCGCGCCTCGGCGTGACGTGGTTTGCGGACCATGCGGCGGGCACGCACCTGCTCGCGTGGTTTCTGAACAACACCCCGCGATCCATCATCGCATCTCTCACATAACGGAGGTTTCCCATTATGCAGCCACAACTTTGCTCCAGATGTAAAAAGAACGTTGCCGTTGTCTTCATCACCCGCATGGAGAACGGTAAAAATATCAACGAGGGTCTTTGCCTCAAGTGCGCCAAGAATCTCGGCTTGCCGCAGGTGAACGAGATGATGCAGCGCATGGGCATCACCGACGAGGACCTTGACAACATCTCCAACGAGATGATGAGCGCGTTCGGCGGCGCCGAAAACCTTGAGGGCATCGACGCGCCCGACGGCGACGACGAGGAGGACGGCAAGACCGCGACCTTCCCGTTTCTCGGCCGCCTTTTCGGCGGGCAGAACGGCGACGCGCCCGCGCCTGCGGACGGCGCGGCGGACGGCCCGGGCCGCGCCGAGCGCGGCAAGAAGAACGACAAGGCCGCCAAGCATAAATTTCTTGACAGCTATTGCATCAACCTCTCCCAGCGCGCCCGCGACGGCAAGCTCGACGCGGTGATCGGCCGCGACGAGGAGATCGAGCGCGTCGTTCAGATTCTCAACCGCCGCCAGAAGAACAACCCCTGCCTCATCGGCGAGCCGGGCGTCGGCAAGACGGCCATCGCCGAGGGCCTTGCCCAGCGCATCGCCGCGGGCGAGGTGCCCTTCAAGCTCCGCAGCAAGGAGGTCTATCTCCTTGACCTCACCGCGCTCGTCGCCGGCACGCAGTTCCGCGGCCAGTTCGAGAGCCGCATGAAGGGTCTTATTGAGGAGATCCGCAAGCTCGGCAATATCATTCTCGTCATCGACGAGGTGCATAACATCGTCGGCGCGGGCGACGCCGAGGGCAGCATGAACGCCGCCAATATTTTGAAGCCCGCCCTTTCGCGCGGCGAAATTCAGGTCATCGGCGCGACGACCTTCAACGAGTACCGCAAGCACATCGAGAAGGACACCGCGCTCGAGCGCCGCTTCCAGCCCGTCACGGTCAACGAGCCGAGCATGGAGGATACGCTCAAAATTCTCAAGGGCATCGCTCACTACTACGAGTCCTTCCACGGCGTGAAAATTCCCGACGGTATCCTGCGCCAGGCTGTCGTGCTCTCCGAACGCTACATCACCGACCGCTTCCTGCCGGACAAGGCCATCGACCTGATCGACGAGGCGTGCTCGGATATGAACCTGCACGACAAAAACATCAACCGCCGCATGGAGCTGCGCCGCGAGCTGGACGATTACGCCAAGGAGCGCGAGCTGCTCGAGGCGGAGACCGAGAATCCCGACTTCGAGCGCCTTGCCGAGCTGAAAAGTCTGGAGCTTCAGGCGCAGAGCGAGCTGGACGGTCTCTGCGCGCAGGGCGATCCCGAGCTGACGATGGACAATCTCGCCCGCGTGATCGAGCTGTGGACGAAAATTCCCGCCAGCCGCATCCGCGAGGCCGAGTTCAAGCGCCTGAGCGAGCTGGCCGACCGCCTGAAAAAGCACATCATCGGGCAGGACGAGGCCGTGGACGCGGTCGCTGCGGCCATTCGCCGCGGGCGCGTGGGCATCAGCCCGAAGCACAAGCCCGTGAGCTTCATTTTCGTCGGCCCCACCGGCGTGGGCAAGACGGAGCTGGTCAAGCAGCTTGCCGCCGACCTCTTCGACTCGCCCGACTCGCTCATTCGTCTCGATATGTCGGAGTTTATGGAGAAGCACTCCGTCTCGCGTCTCGTCGGCTCCCCTCCGGGCTACGTCGGCTACGACGAGGCCGGTCAGCTGACCGAAAAGATCCGCCGCAAGCCCTACGCCGTCATTCTCTTCGATGAGATCGAGAAGGCGCATCCGGACGTGCTGAACGTCCTGCTGCAAATTCTTGACGACGGCGAGGTGACCGACGCGCACGGCCGCAAGGTCAACTTTGAAAACACCGTCATCGTCATGACCTCCAACGCCGGCAGCGACCGCAAGGAGGGCAGCGTCGGCTTCGGCCGCAGCGTGAACGAGCAGAACCGCGAGCGCACGATGAAGGCGCTCGGCGAGTTCCTGCGTCCCGAGTTCATCAACCGCGTGGACGAGATCATCTGCTTCAATCGCCTCGACGAGAAGAACTTCGTATCCATCGCCCGCATCATGCTCGACGAGCTGGCGGCCAGCCTGAAGGAGAAGGGCTTCATCTTCACCTATGACGATGCCGTTGCCGCGTATCTGGCGAACAAGTCCTACTCGCTCACCTACGGCGCGCGCAACCTGCGCCGCACCATCCAGAAGGAGCTGGAGGACGTCATCGCCACGCGCATCATCGACTCCTACGACCACCCCGTCACGCAGCTGCGCGCCGTGATGAAGGACGGCGCGATCGACCTTTTGAGCCTATAATAAAAAGAAAGAAAAAGGGGAGAGAGGACATGAGAAATCCGTTCCGCAAGGACATTGAGCCGCGCTGTGCCTACTGCGCCCACGGCTCTGCGGTGAACGAGCGCGAGGTCGCCTGCTCGCGCAGGGGCGTGGTGGACGGCAGCGACCACTGCCGCCACTTCCGCTACGACCCTCTGCGCCGCGTGCCGCCGCGGCCCGCCTCGCTCGATCCCAAAGCGCACTCACCGGAGGATTTTTCCCTCTGAGAGTTATATAAAAATGAAGAGAGAAGGACGCATCATGGAGATCAAAACCGTTTACGCCGTCTATTTCAGCGCTACCGGAAGGACCCGCAAGGTCGTCACCACCCTGGCAAACGCCATTGCGCAGACGCTGGAGCTGCCGCTCGAGACCGTCGACTTCACCCTGCCTGCCGCGCGGGAGGAGACCTATGCCTTCACGGACAAGGACCTCGTGATCTTCGGCACGCCGACCTACGCCGGCAAGGTGCCCAACAAGCTCCTGCCCTTTGTGCAGACCGGCTTTGCCGGAAACGGCGCGCTTGCCGTGCCGGTCGTGACCTTCGGCAACCGCAGCTTTGATAACTCCCTCGCCGAGCTGTGCGCGAGTCTGGAGAACGCGGGCTTCCACACCATCGCCGCCGGCGCGTTCGCCTGCCAGCACGCCTTTTCGGATACGCTGGCTGCGGGCCGTCCCGACCGCGAGGACATGACCGTGCTCGCGCAGCTCGGCGCGGCGGTCGTGACGAAGCTCGGCAAAATGACCGAGATCCCCGCGCCTGTTCAGGTCGACGGCGACGCGGACGCGCCCTACTACCGTCCCCTCGGACTGGACGGCGAGCCGAAAAACTTCCTCAAGGCCAAGCCGCAGACCGACCGGCGCAAATGCACCGGCTGCGGCGTGTGCGCGGCGCTCTGCCCGATGGGCAGCATCAGCCGCGAGGACCCCGCCGAGGTCACGGGCGTGTGCATCAAGTGCCATGCCTGCGTGCGGAACTGCCCGACGGGCGCGAAGTATTTCGACGACGAGGCGTTCCTCTCCCACAAGGCGATGCTCGAGCGCGACTACACCCGCCGCGCCGACGCGAAGATATTCCTGTAAAGCAGCAAAAAGGAGTCCCCTGTCCATGCGGACAGGGGACTCCTTTTTTTGGCGCCTTAAGGCGTGGAAATAAACCCCCAGTTCTACTGGGGGAAGAAAAATAGCTTTAGCATGAGTAAAACCTCGGTCCCGTCAAGATTTATGCGCAAAATTGTTTGCAGGCTCCGGCTGAGTGAAGTCAGCCGGCAACGGAGGCGTCGTCCAGAGCCGCCTCCAAGTGCTTCATGTTCATGTATTTCTTGTTGCCCCACTGGGTGCCCGCCACGTGGCGCAGCCTCGCGCAGACCAGCATCAGGGCGGAGTTGCCATCCGGGAATGTCCCCACCACCCGCGTCCGTCGGCGGATCTCACGGTTCAGCCGCTCGATCACGTTGTTGGTGCGGATGCGCGTCCAGTGCTCGCTGGGAAAGTCACAATAGGTCAGCGTCTCCTCAATGCCGTCCTCGACCTTCTTGGCGGCCTCCTTCAGCTTCATGGCGCGCAGCTCGGCGACCACGGCTTTCGCCTTCTCGCGGGACGCCTTTTTGCTCTCCTGGGCGTGGATCGCCTTGAGCATTTTTGCCACAATTTTGACCTTGGATTTAGGCACAACAGAGAAAACGTTGCGGTAGAAATGTACCGTGCAGCGTTGGTATTTGGCCTCGGGGAACACTTCGCCCACGGCCTCCAGCATTCCCATGCACTTGTCACCAACGATGAGCTTTACGCCGTCCAAGCCGCGTCCACGAAGCCATTGGAAGAAACTGACCCAGCTGGCCTTATCCTCTTTCATCCCCTCAGCGGCACCCAAAACCTCACGAAAACCGTCCTCATTCACGGCGATCGCCACCAAAACAGCAACATTTTCGTACTCTCCGCCCCAGTTGCGGCGCAGGTAGATGCCGTCCACGTAGACGTATGGATAGCACCTGCCCTGCAAGGGGCGGTTGCGCCAATCCTCGATGTGGACGTAGGCTTTCTTGTTCAGCTCGCTGATGGTAGCGGGCGAGGCCTTGCTGCCCCACAGCGCCTCCGTGATGTCCTCCACCCGGCGCACGGAAACGCCTGCCAGGTACATCTCGATGAGGGCCTCCTCCACGCTGCTCTCCCGGCGGCGATACCGCTCGATGATGGCAGTCTCGAAGGATACGCCCTTGAGCCGCGGCATGTGGAGCGTGACGTCGCCGGAGGTCGTGGTGAGATTGCGGTCATAGTGACCGCTGCGGTAGCCCTGACGGGCCTCGCTGCGCTCATAGCGGGCGGCCTGCGTCAGCGACTCCGCCTCCTTTTCCAGCAGCTCGTTCAGAGTTTCCTCCACACTTCCTCGAACTAATTCTTTGAGCTGCCCCTTGATAATTTCCTCATTCAGCTGTACAATTTTCTCGGACATAGTTTGCTGTCTCCTTTCAGAATGGTGTGTGGTAACTTCATTCTACCAGAGCCTGCAAGCTATGTCTTCTTTTATGCTTTTTCCAATTTGCGCAAGTTATTGTACATTATCAAAACCTCCTATTGCGGTATACTGGTAAAGGTTTGGCGACCGCATTACCAGAGCAATAGGAGGTTTTATGCAATTTAAAAAAGACGAAAGAAACGAAATAAAGAGCACATCACATTCAA
>NZ_JAHLPT010000005.1 GCF_018918025.1 Oscillibacter sp. MSJ-31
TGTTGGTACTTTCCAGTTTACAAGGTTTGAAAGAGCTGTGGTAGTGGCTTTTCCTTTTCCGACTATTTTCGGCTGTGAACTCCCGACATCTGGCGGTTAGTTACGCCCGACGCGAATACAGGCTCCGGCTGAATGAAGTCAGCCGGCAATAGAGGCGTCGTCCAAAGCTGCCTCCAAGTGCTTCATGTTCATGTATTTCTTGTTGCCCCACTGGGTGCCCGCCACGTGGCGCAGCCTCGCGCAGACCAGCATCAGGGCGGAGTTGCCATCGGGGAATGTCCCCACCACACGGGTGCGCCGACGGATCTCACGGTTCAGCCGCTCGATCACGTTGTTGGTGCGGATGCGCGTCCAATGCTCGCTGGGAAAATCGCAGTAGGTCAGCGTCTCCTCAATGCCGTCCTCGACCTTCTTGGCGGCCTCCTTCAGCTTCATGGCGCGCAGCTTGCATACGGCGGCGGCCAGCGGCCGCTGGTGCGGAGCAGAACGGCCGCGGTGCGGTCTGAGTAACAGCCGCCACTAACAACTTGATGTAGTCCAGATATTCTCCATAATGGTGGTATCCGCAACAGCGGAAATTCACTATTAGGAGGGTAATGGATGTTACCGATACAGTAGCCGCAGTCGCCGGAGGTTTTGCTGGTGGAGTTTATGGTTTGAATGGAATTCCGCAGGAATGGCTCAAATCCTTGCAACGGAAAGAGTACATTGAGGACTTATGCGAAAAGGCTGCACTGCGCTGGAGCGCAAAGTAAGTCAGGAAAACACTCGTTGTGGCAAGCTATTAGACCCCTCTGCGGGGCTGATTTGACAAGAGCAACGACTTGTGGTATTATCTCGTCAAGATCAGTGCACGGGTCTTATAGCAATTCCACAACTGAACAATAATCCTATAAGAGAGACGCGAGGGACAAGCCCTATGACCGTCCGGCAACCTCCCAGAGAGAAAGGTGCCAAAGCTTGTACGATAGGTTCAACCAGCCCCGCAAGCTGGATTTTTTGCACCTATTTTCTGGGAGAGTCTAGAAAATGAGGTGCATTTTTCATGAAACCGAATTGTAAATACGAAGTACATACCTATTGGGGATGGTTCCGTTTAGACGAGGGGGCATACCAGGATTATCTTGCTGGGAAGCTTTGGATCACTTGGGTTCCCGGAAAGCCTAATCAGAGCCACCCGGTCGGGTCTGATCCTGTCCATGTATCTGATGAGGCGCTCAAGTATCGTGAACTTGCCGCGAGAAGCGATGCATACACGGTGTGCTATCAGTTCTTTGCTACGGGAAAAGCAACGGTTCCCTATCGTTCCAAAATGAGTGATACGCCGATTGACGAGATGTGCCTGTCCGTCCGCTCTTCGAATGGGCTGATGCGTGCTGGCGCGAACACCTTTGGCAAGGTGAAGTCAATCATGGAGCAGGAAAACGGCCTGCGAACGATTCGCAACCTCGGCGTGAAGAGTGAAAAGGAAATCAAGTTGTGCTTCTTTAATAGCTGCTACTCGCTACTGAACGAATACGAAAAAGCGGAATGGTGGCAGGAAGTGATAGACGGCAATTCGAATTCTGCATCGCCGGCACAGGAAATCGCCTGACAGGAGGAATCGGATGAATTCGTTCAGAGATTTTGAGAAATCCCTCTGTATTCTGCGGGATCGGGCCTGCATCAATATGCTTGACCCGGATCAGGCAAGCGGGGCGAACGGTATACTGTGCTACGGATATGTGGATCATGTAGCCGGGTTGACTTTTGAAGGCTTGGCATTGGTTTCGTGTGTGGACGATGACTATACTATTGTTTTAGACAACAAAGAGATTGGGATGAAGATCCGCGCCGATGAAGAAAAAGTCAGAAATGCAGTTCCGGTATCGAATAAGGCCCTTTTGGCCAGATACGCAGATCGCATTGAGATCCTTGACATTTACTATGAGGACACGGAAGTAGTGAATGCACGCGCTATGACAGAGTTAGACCCCTTCCGGCATCCGCAGTATCCGGACGATCTTTTCGTTTTTTTCTTAGCCCAAGACAAACATTATGAGCAAATGTGGGTGCGATGTGGGAAATACTTGTTTGATGCAGACGGAATAAAGGTGTTCACCGGAACACTATTAAATGAGCCCAATCGTGATATGGGAATTCACGATGGAGACGAGGTAAAAGTCGGAGTGTTCCATACTGACGCTGGGCCTGTATGTGCTTGGTGTGACATCTGAGGCGCATTTTCAACAACTCGGAAATATAAAGGAGGAGAGGGGCCGTTGCCACTCTCCTCCTTGACCTGTCTATCAGTTCACTTCTTCTGAAATGCACAGTTTACCTTGTCAATAATATCCTCTGGCCGGTTATATGTTAAATGAGCATATATGTCCAGCGTAGTCTTAGATTTTTCGTGTCCGGCGAGGTATTGGACTGTTTTGATGTCAGTGCCGGCTAAAAGAAGATTTGTGATGTAGGTATGACGAAGCAGATGGGGCGTCACTTCAAAGTCAATGGTATAGGAATACTTCCTGCATTTGGCTCGCATCCCCTTTTCGGCCTTGACGGTAAACTGAACTTTCTTGCCATCAGTGTACTTATAATAGGTGCGTTCACCTACACTCCTCGATTCGACAGTATGCCACAAATGCCTGAACTGTGTGTATGAGAGCGGGCCGCCAGTTCTATTTGCGAACACATACTCAGACGAGGATAAATCCTTGGCCTTCCTAAGCTCTATCACCAGTAGATTTGGAATGGGAACCGTTCTCCTGGCAGCCTTTGTTTTTAGCTGGTCCGAAATAACAGCTTTATTTCGTTCATGCCTAAGTGCCCTTTTTACTTCAATTCGAGGGACATTATCTAACTCGATGCAATCCCATTTCAATGCCAAGATTTCTTCCCTCCGCAGACCCGCATATAGTGAAGGGGCATTTGCCCACAAATCCATTCTTTTGAAGGAGTGAGGTACGATGGAACTGTTTAACCGAAAAGAGACAGCGGCCATTCTTGGGGTATCGATAACCACCTTGGACAAAATGCGTGAGAACAAGAAAATCGGATACTATCAGTCCTGCCCAGGTGGTAAGGTTCAGTTTACCAGAAAACACATTGAACAATACTGGGAGCGGATTGAGAGTGAGCCGCGAGAGAAGTATGCGAGGAAGCCTAAGAAGGCAAAACTGATTTTTTAATGGAGAGGGCCGTTGCAGAATGCCAAATTCTGCAACGGCCCTTTTTCTGCGCTCAAATTCTGTTTTCAGATGGGGGACGATCATTCGAGATTCAGAGCGAAGAACAAACCATTGCTCATTATCCATAGAACGCAGGATGAAGAAAAACAGAGTCGTGATTAGATGCGCGGATACCAATTTCTGGGCGGTTTTCCCACCGCAAATTTAACCTCAAACCCTCAAAAAAAGGCTTCCCACCGCAAATTTAACCTCAAAAATTGTGCTATAAAAGGTTACGCACCACAATATATTGTGGTGTGCTTTTTCGGAAAATAGACCCCTCAGATTTAGGTATCGTAACTTTTGGCATAAGAAAACCCCGGAAAACCGAAGTTTTCCGGGGTAACTGATAACAAAATCAGCGCTTGGAGAACTGGGGAGCACGACGGGCGGCTTTCAGGCCGTACTTCTTGCGCTCCTTCATACGAGGATCGCGGGTGAGGAAACCGGCCTTCTTGAGGATGGGACGGTAGTCGGGGTTGACGAGCAGCAGAGCGCGGGCAACGCCGTGGCGCAGAGCGCCGGCCTGACCGGACACACCGCCGCCCTCGACGGTGGCGACGATATCGACCTTACCGAGGGTCTCGGTCGCGGCGAGGGGCTGACGGACGACCATCTTGAGGGTCTCGAGACCGAAATACTCATCGATGTCGCGGCCGTTGATGGTGATGGAGCCGGTGCCGTTCTCAAAGAGATGCACGCGGGCAACGGAGGACTTTCTGCGGCCGGTGCCGTAGAGGTAAGGCTTCTTGGACTGATACATTCTTCTTTATCCTCCTTTACTTGACTTCCCAGACTTCGGGCTTCTGAGCCTGCTGCTCATGAGCCTCGCCGGCGTAGATGTGCAGGCGCTTGAGGGAGTCCTTGGTGACGGTGTTGCGGGGCATCATGCCGCGGACCGCGACGCGCATCGCGAGCTCGGGCTTCTCCTGCATGAGGATGCGGTACTTGGTCTCCTTGAGGCCGCCGACCCAGCCGGAGTGAGTACGGTAATACTTCTGCTCCATCTTGTTGCCGGTGAGGACTGCCTTGGCGGCGTTGATGATGATGACGTTGTCGCCGCAATCAGCGTGCGGGGTATAGGTGACCTTGAGCTTGCCGCGCAGCAGATCGGCTGCCGCCACGGCGGTCTTGCCCATGGGCTTGCCGGCAGCGTCGATAACGTACCACTTACGCTCGATGTTGCCCTTGTTCGCCATAAAAGTGGACATGGTGTTTTTCCTCCGTTTGAAATCTATCATGTAGGCTTTCGCTTTACATTTTCTCTGTTCCCTGTTAAAATCGGAACAAAGCTATTTATAGCACTTCTCCGCCCCTCTGTCAACACCATTTTAATTTAGCGCAGTCAATACTCTTGAAATCTCTTTTTTTCTTTGATTTGCTCTCGTTTTCTGAAATGGCAAATTGAAATTTTACTCTGTTACCCGGGAGGAATACCGAACCATGCAGGAAATTCTGGGCCTCGTGCGCCGCTGCGTCGAGGATTACGACATGATCCAGGCGGGCGATACCGTCGCCGTCGGCGTCTCCGGCGGCAAGGATTCGCTCCTCACGCTCACCGCGCTCGCGCGGCTGAGCCGCTTTTATCCCAAGCCGTTCCGGGTCGTCGCCATGACCGTTGAGGCGGGCACGCCGGGCATGAGCTTCGACGGCGTGGCGGACTACTGCCGCGCGCTCGGCGTGGAGTACATCCGCGTGAGCGTCCCCATCTACGAGGTCGTGTTCCTCGAGCGTAGGGAGAAGAACCCCTGCTCGCTGTGCGCCAAGCTGCGCCGCGGCGCGCTCTCGACTGCGATGAATGAGCACGGCATCAGGAAGATCGCGCTCGGCCACCACTACGACGACGCGGTGGAGACCATGCTCATGAGCCTTATTTTTGAAGGACGGCTCGGTTGCTTCCAGCCCGTGACCTACCTCAGCCGCACGGACGTCACGCAGATCCGCCCGCTTCTCTATGTCAAGGAGCGGCAGGTCGTGAACGCCGCGAAGCGGCTGGAGCTGCCCATCGTGGAGAATCCCTGCCCCGCCAACGGCGAAACGCGGCGGCAGGAGATCAAGGAGCTCATCGCCTCGCTCGAGGGGCGCTATCCCGACCTCAAGCAGAAGATCTTCGGCGCGATGCAGCGCTACCCGCTCTACGGCTGGGGCGTCGGCGGCGAGGACAAATGAAAAAGCCGCCGGTCGGCGGCCTCTCCGAAAATATGTAGGCTAAACGAACAGCATCTGCAGCAGCACCAACAGCACCAGTCCGGGCACGCCGAGGATGCCGACGGTGAGCGCGTTGAAAAAATTCAGTCCCAGCGAAAAGCCGGTGACCGGCTCGGTCAGGCCGAGCAGGAACAGCGCGAGGAAGCCCAGCGCCGTGTTGAGCAGCACCTTCGCCGCCAGCTTCAGCGGTGCGGCGAACAGCCGCACCACCGAAAAAAGCACGAAGGCGCAGAGGATCGCAATGCCTATTTTGTCCGTCAGACCCATGTGACCGCCCCCTCCGAGTAGATCCTGGACGCGGCGATGCCGCCGCTCTCCTTGACGAGCCGCAGCAGATAGTTGTAGCGCGACTGGAGCGCGTTGAGCTCGAAGATGCAGGCGTCCACCAGCTCCGGCTCGGTTGTGTTGTCGAAGCGGACATAAGCCTGCGCGAGCGCGAAGCGCGTGTCGCTCAGCTCGGCGAAAAGCTCCTGCAGCTTTGGGTCGCTCGAGACCGGCTGCTGCAATAGATTGATCTTACGCATATGTTTCAACTCCCTCTACCATTTTACGGAGAGTATGGACAATTATGCCTAAACTTAAACCATGGGAGGAACGCGCGCCCGCCGCAGCGGGCGCAACCCCGCCGCAGCGGACACATGAAAGCCACAGCCCCCGCCCCCAACACTTAACGGGGGGCGGGGGCGGAGGAGCGGCGGCGGCGCAGCCGCCCGCAGGGGCGAGCAAGCCCCCCCACCGCTGCTTGCCGCGCAGACGGACGCGGGCGCGGGCGCGGCGGCAGGCAGGGAGCGAGGGGACACGAGCCACATTAGCCCCCTTTTTAATGGCGAGCGCGCCGCCGAGCGACCAACCGCCGCCGCTGCCCACGAACGACGGACGCAAGCGGCAACAGGGGGGGCGCAGCGAACCCGCCGCGACGGGCGCGCAGCCTTTTGCGCCCCGACCGCGCCGCCATCTGCGCCAGCGGGGGCAAGCGGGCGGACAAGGCGCAAAGGCGAGGAGGGCGCGCGAGCGAATGCCGCGCGCCGCGCGCACACCGATGTGTGGCGAGGACGGCAACGCCGCCGCAGCCACAACGAGCGCCGCAGCGGGGGCACCGCCCCCCATCGGCGCGAGCGTCATTCACCATCGGCAGAACCGATAAAAGCCCCCGAAGGGGCTTAGAACGGACACCATATCACACCTTCTTCCGCGTAGAGGTCCGCGAGGTATTCCACAATGTTCTGCGCGTACGCTTCTTTCAGCGAGCGGCGCAGCTCCGCGAGTTCTTCGGGCGTACGCGGCGCGCGGTGACGTTCGGGCAGGAATGTGCCGTGCGCTTCCGCATGGCAGCGCCAGCAGAGTGTGACGAGGTTCATCTCGTCATCCGAGCCGCCGACAGAGCGCGGCATGGCGTGATGGATTTGCAGCCCGCGAACATCGTCGCAAAGGGCGCAGCGGTAGCCGTCGCGGCGATAGACGGCGCGACGCGTGGCGGCGGGAATGTTGGCAGCGGTGGTGATTTTGGCTTTCATGGTGAAGCCCTCCTTTCGTTGATACGACCGCCGCAGCGTAGCCGTCAATGGCGGCTTTCAGCCGCTTGCGAAGCCCTTGACGGCTATGTTATGCTGCGCGGGCGGACGAAAGGGGCGAAACCTGACAGCCTATCAAACGCCGCCGTACCGCAACGCGTCCTCTACGGCGTCTTTTAGCGCCCGATACGGCGTTTTACCGTACCGAAAGCACAGTTTCGCGAACCGCTGCGCCGTTTCCACAGGGACGCGGCAGGACAGCGTACGGTAGTGCCGTCTGTCCCACTCGTACTTCCGCATGGCGCGGCGGTATTCCCTCTCGTGCTTCTCGTTCAGTCGCTCCAACTCGCGGCGGTACAGTTCGAGTTCTTCGTTCGTCATGGCGCCTGCTCCTTTCAATGCTCGCGCCGTGGGCGCTCGCTGCGTGGCGTTTCCGTGGCGGGCTTTTTCGCCCTGTCCTATAGATACGATTTTACAAGAAACTTGTTACCGTGTCAAGATATTGCGGTGCTGCCCTTTAGCAACCGCTACCCCTTGTACCCTACGCGCAGCGTATGCCGATTACCCTCTACCATTTTACGGAGAGTATGGACAATTATGCCTAAACTTAAACCATGGGAGGAACGCGCGCCCGCCGCAGCGGGCGCAACCCCGCCGCAGCGGACACATGAAAGCCACAGCCCCCGCCCCCAACACTTAACGGGGGGCGGGGGCGGAGGAGCGGCGGCGGCGCAGCCGCCCGCAGGGGCGAGCAAGCCCCCCCACCGCTGCTTGCCGCGCAGACGGACGCGGGCGCGGGCGCGGCGGCAGGCAGGGAGCGAGGGGACACGAGCCACATTAGCCCCCTTTTTAATGGCGAGCGCGCCGCCGAGCGACCAACCGCCGCCGCTGCCCACGAACGACGGACGCAAGCGGCAACAGGGGGGGCGCAGCGAACCCGCCGCGACGGGCGCGCAGCCTTTTGCGCCCCGACCGCGCCGCCATCTGCGCCAGCGGGGGCAAGCGGGCGGACAAGGCGCAAAGGCGAGGAGGGCGCGCGAGCGAATGCCGCGCGCCGCGCGCACACCGATGTGTGGCGAGGACGGCAACGCCGCCGCAGCCACAACGAGCGCCGCAGCGGGGGCACCGCCCCCCATCGGCGCGAGCGTCATTCACCATCGGCAGAACCGATAAAAGCCCCCGAAGGGGCTTAGAACGGACACCATATCACACCTTCTTCCGCGTAGAGGTCCGCGAGGTATTCCACAATGTTCTGCGCGTACGCTTCTTTCAGCGAGCGGCGCAGCTCCGCGAGTTCTTCGGGCGTACGCGGCGCGCGGTGACGTTCGGGCAGGAATGTGCCGTGCGCTTCCGCATGGCAGCGCCAGCAGAGTGTGACGAGGTTCATCTCGTCATCCGAGCCGCCGACAGAGCGCGGCATGGCGTGATGGATTTGCAGCCCGCGAACATCGTCGCAAAGGGCGCAGCGGTAGCCGTCGCGGCGATAGACGGCGCGACGCGTGGCGGCGGGAATGTTGGCAGCGGTGGTGATTTTGGCTTTCATGGTGAAGCCCTCCTTTCGTTGATACGACCGCCGCAGCGTAGCCGTCAATGGCGGCTTTCAGCCGCTTGCGAAGCCCTTGACGGCTATGTTATGCTGCGCGGGCGGACGAAAGGGGCGAAACCTGACAGCCTATCAAACGCCGCCGTACCGCAACGCGTCCTCTACGGCGTCTTTTAGCGCCCGATACGGCGTTTTACCGTACCGAAAGCACAGTTTCGCGAACCGCTGCGCCGTTTCCACAGGGACGCGGCAGGACAGCGTACGGTAGTGCCGTCTGTCCCACTCGTACTTCCGCATGGCGCGGCGGTATTCCCTCTCGTGCTTCTCGTTCAGTCGCTCCAACTCGCGGCGGTACAGTTCGAGTTCTTCGTTCGTCATGGCGCCTGCTCCTTTCAATGCTCGCGCCGTGGGCGCTCGCTGCGTGGCGTTTCCGTGGCGGGCTTTTCCGCCCTGTCCTATAGATACGATTTTACAAGAAACTTGTTACCGCGTCAAGATATTGCGGTGCTGCACTTTAGCAACCGCTACCCCTTGTACCCTACGCGCAGCGTATGCCGATTGCCCTCTACCATTTTACGGAGAGTATGGACAATTATGCCTAAACTTAAACCATGGGAGGAACGCGCATGACCGAGCAGGAAACTTACATGGCGCAGGCGCTCGCGCTGGCGCGCGAGGCCGCGGCGGCGGGCGAGGTGCCGGTCGGCTGCGTGATCGTGCGCGGCGGCGAGATCGTCGGCCGCGGGCGCAACCGCCGTGAGGAGAAGCAGTCCACCGCCTCGCACGCCGAGATGGAAGCCATCGCGATGGCGAATGAGACGGTCGGCTCGTGGCGGCTGGACGACTGCACGCTCTATGTCACGCTCGAGCCGTGTCCGATGTGCGCCGGCGCGATCCTCAACGCCCGCATCCCGCGCGTCTACTACGGCGCGCGCGACCGCGCGATGGGCGCCTGCGGCGGCGTGCTGAATCTCTACATGGAGCCGTTCGCGCTCACCCCCGCGCTCGTCGGCGGCATCCTCGCGGACGAGTGCCGCGCAGTGCTGGAGAGTTTCTTCCGCAGCATACGGGCGGACAAGCTACCATAATTTTTATCCGATTTAATACTTTTGTAACAACTGGCCCGAACTTTATTAAAACTCAGCCGTTATCTTAATACTTGCAAGAGACAATAGCTTCTTTTCATCCAATCTTCCAATCAATAGGAAAAAACGGCTGCGAGAGCAGCCGTTTTTCCGTTTTTGGCATGATTCCGTTGTTACCCCTCGAAATCCCCCGCCGCCTCCAGATAGGCGAGGAGCAGCAGCGCCGCGCCGAGGCAGGCGGCAAGACCGGCGAACCGGCGTGCGAGCGCCATATCCACGCAGCAGGCCGCCGCCAGCGTGAGCGCCAGATGTGCGGCGGGCGCAAAGCTGCGCGGAGCGCCGCAGCGATAGGCGAACGCCGCGAGATAGAGCGAGGCGAGGCAGAGCGCCGCGAGCAGCAGAAGCTCCACATAGAAATGCCCCAGCACGCTGTCGCGCGCGTTGGCGCGGTAGGTAACGATGAGCTGCACGACGAGGAAGCACACCGGCATGAGCAGCGCGGTCGGCGCAAACGCACCGGAGCGCCGCTGGGCGATGAGCGCGTAGAGCAGCGCCGCGCCGGAGCAGGCGAGGAACACGGAAAGGATCAGCTCCAACCCCGCCATTCCCCCGCTCACGAGCCGCAGCGCCGCCGCAGCCAGCAGCAGAAAGCCGCCCAGGACCGCAGCGGTCAGCGTGAGCTGACCGTCAAAGCGGAAAATACCGCCGAAGTCCACCGTGACCGCGTCCCGCGCGGGCAGTCCGCGCGCCGAAAGCAGGAACACGACCGCCGCCGCGGCCAGCACGGCGGGCAGGTACGGGAAGCCGCCGGTCGGCAGACCGGCCGGGTCATAATTGTTTTTCAGCTCCAAAAACCGCGCGGCGGGCGCGGCAAGGAGAAAAAGGATCGTCGCAAGGCGGTCGGAGGTCTTCATACAGGGCATCGTCCTTTCCGGTAAAATATCCGATCGACGCTATTGTAGCACGGCGGAGGCGATTTGTCCACGCATTTCGCGCCGCGGTCTATCCTCGGGACAGCCCCTCATATAGTAAATGAGAAACAGCCTGCAAAGGAGGAGCTTCAACATGAAAAACGCCCTGCGCATCAGCCTATTGCTGATCGCCCTTCTCTTTCTTCTCGCGTGGCGCTTCGCGCCCGCGCGGCAAGCGTCGGACGAGCCGGAACCGTCCGGCGAGGTGCGGCGTCCCGATGCCGCGGTGCCAGACCATACGCGCACGCTGCGCGTGCTGCACGGCGGCGCGGTCGAGGAGATGGCGATGGACGAATACCTGCTCGGCGTGCTGCGCGCGGAGATGCCCGCCTCGTTTGAGCTTGAGGCGCTCAAGGCGCAGGCGGTCGCTGCGCGGACCTACACACTGCACAAGATGGCGCAGGGCGCCATTGCGCGCCATCCCGACGCGGACGCCTGCGACGACATCACCTGCTGCAAAGCCTACGAGACCGCCGAGGATGCGGCGGCCGGATGGGGCGCTGGAGCGCTCTACTACGAGGAAAAGCTCGCGCGGGCCGTGGCAGAGACGGACGGCGAGGTGATCGTCTACGACGGCGAACCGGTGCTGGCGGTCTTTTTCTCCTCCGCCGCCGGACACACGCAGGGCGCGGGCGAGGTCTGGCAGACCGACCTGCCCTATCTTCAGAGCGTGGACAGCCCCGAGGACGATTCCCTCGTGCCGAATTACTACTCCGTTGTGACCTTTACCGCGCAGGAATTCCGCGACCGCTTTCTTGCGGTCTACCCTGCGGCAAAGCTCAACGGGGACGCGGGCGGCTTCCTCACGGACATCACGCGCAACGACGCGGGCTTCGTCTCCACGCTGCGTGTCGGCGGCGTGACGGTGCGCGGCAACGAGCTGCGCACCATCCTCGGCCTGCGCTCACCGTCCTTCACGGTCGAGGTCAGCGGCGACACGCTGACCTTCCATGTCACCGGCTACGGTCACGGCGTCGGCATGAGCCAGTACGGCGCGAACGCAATGGCGAAGGAGGGCTATTCCTGCGAGGAGATCTTAGAGCACTACTTTACCGACGCGCAGGTCGTACAGTGGGCGGGATAAGGGATTGCAAAGGCCGCGCGGATTTGTTATACTATAATATAGAAGATTATTGAGTCATGGGAGGTGCGATAGATGACGCGAGGAAAACGGCTGCTGAGCCTGCTGCTCAGCGTGCTGATGCTCTGTACGCTGCTGCCGCCGCGCGCCTCCGCCGCGCCGACGCTGTACTTCACCGCCGTGAACGACCGCATGTGCGACCTGAACGACGAAACGATGCCGTTCTGGCAGAACGGTCTTCTCTATGTCGCCGGTGCGACGGTGGACGGGCCGGACGACCTCGGCATCCGCTACTCGTACAACCAGGAAAAGTCCGTCGCCATCCTCTACAAAGGGCAGCGTGTGCTCTACTGCGACCTGACCGCCGGCACGATGGAGAACAACCGTACCGGCGAGCAATACACCGGCTCGCCCATCGTTCGCAGCGGCATGGTGTTCTTCCCCATCACGGCGCTCGCCAAGATGTTTGACCTCAAATATTCCAGCACGAAGATCGCCTACGGCTATCTGCTGCGCATCCGCGACGACAACGCCGTGCTCTCGGACGAATACTTCATCGACGCGGCGACCGACCCCATTCAGAAGCGCTACGCGCAGTACGAGCGCGCGCACGCGGCGGCGGAGTCGGAGCAGCCCGAAACGCCCCCGCCGGTCGATACGCCCACGCGGCGCGACGATCTGACGGTCTATCTGCTGCTCCCCGCGGCAGAGGAAGCGGCGCTCACGCAGCTGCTCTCCACGCTCGAAAAGCATCAGAGCCACGCGACGCTGCTCCTCACGCCCGAGCTGCCGGAAAGCGCGGGCGACGGGGTGCGCCGTGCCGCCGCGACGGGCAATGCCGTCGCGCTGCGCATCGACGCGGCGACCGCGGTGGAGGCTCTCGCGCAGATCGAACGGGGCAACGACGCGCTGTGGCACGCCGCGAGCCTGCGCACGCGGCTCGTCTATCTCGAAAGCGCCGACCGGACGCTGCGCACCGCAGTCGCCGAGGCGGGCTACTGTCCCATCACGATCAACACGTCCGACTTTACGCGCAGCGGCACACACTGGGCGGACACCGCGCTCAAATGGGCCGGCCGCTCCACCAGCGTGCGGCTCTACCTCGGCGCGGAGAGCGGGGTGTCCTCCGCGCTCGGCACGGCGCTCAGCCGCCTGCGTGCGGAGAACTGCACGATCGCGGCGCTGAATGAGGTCACGGCATAGCTTATGCGGCGTCATGCCGCAGCGGCGTCGACCGAGCGCGGCATGAAACGAGGTCACGGCCTGACCAAACCTTTACAAAATGTTCAGGAAAAGCGCAGGAAACCGATTATAATAAGAACATTCCAAAGATAACTGATAAACGGAGGGATCTGCCATGGCGCGCAACATCCTTGTGGTAGAAGACGACAACAACATTTCCGACCTCATTCGGATGTATCTTGAAAAGGAGGGCTTTGAGGTCCGCATCGCCGCGGACGGCGGCAAGGCCGTGGAGGAATTCAAGGCCAGAGAGCCTGACCTCGTGCTGCTTGACGTGATGCTTCCCGTGCTCGACGGCTGGGGCGTGTGCGCCAAGATCCGCGAGACCTCGAAGTGCCCCATCATCATGCTCACCGCCAAGGGAGAGGTCAACGACCGCATCCACGGTCTCGAGATGGGCGCGGACGATTACCTCGTCAAGCCCTTTGAGATGAAGGAGCTCATCGCGCGCATCAACGCCGTGCTCCGCCGCACGGAGATCCCCGAGGACACGAAAAAGCGTCTCGTGTTCGATAAGCTCATCATCGACCTTGACTCCTACGAGCTGATCGTGGACGGCAAGAAGATCGACACACCGCCCAAGGAGCTGGAGCTGCTCTATCATCTGGCCGCAACGCCCAACCGCGTCTACACGCGCAATCAGCTGCTCGACGAGGTGTGGGGCTTCGACTACTTCGGCGACAGCCGCACCGTGGACGTTCACATCAAGCGTCTGCGCGAAAAGGTGGAGAACGTCTCCGACCAATGGGAGCTCAAGACCGTCTGGGGCGTGGGCTACAAGTTTGAAGTGAAGAAGTAATGAAGGGCAGGAGATGGGAACTTCCGCAGAAGCTCCGGACGATCTACTGGCAGAATTTCGCCCTGACCGCGAGCATCGTCATGCTGACGCTCGCGCTGCTCGGCGCGTCGTTCTTCGCGCTCAGCTACGCCTACGCGGCGGATGAGCGCAGCGACGAGATGGCGCAGAAGGCAAGCGTTGTCGCGCGGCTGGTCGCGTCCTACGCCTCGAGCGGCGATGTGCGCGATATGCGCGAGATGGCGGGCGTTGCCGCGTCGATGACCGACGTGGACTTCCTCGTGTGCAGCACCGAGGGCAGCGTTCTGCTGACGACGGACGAAAATCTGGTCGACCATGTGCTCACCGTGCCGTCCGACGTGATGGAGACTGCGCTCTCCGGCGAGCGTTACAGCGCGCGCACGACGCTCGGCGGCATCTACGAGAGCAAGCGCTTCGTTGTCGGCGTGCCGATCGAGTCCGATATCTGGACGGTCGGCGCGGTGTTCGCCGTGACCGAGACAGGTCGGCTGACGACGATGTGGCGCGCGTTTTTCGCCATGTTCCTGATGACGAGCGTCATCGTGCTGCTGCTCTCCTTCGTCGCTTCGGCGTGGGTGAGTATGCGTCAGTCGCGCCCCATCCGTGAGATGGCGGCTGCTACGCGCGCCTTTGCCGAGGGCAATTTCGACACCCGGATGCACGACTACGGCGCGGGCGAGATCGGCGAGCTGGCAAGCGCCTTCAACGCGATGGCGGATTCTTTGCAGGAGACTGAGCGCCAGCGCCGCGAGTTCATCGCGAACATCTCGCATGAGCTGAAAACGCCGATGACGAGCATCGCAGGCTACACCGACGGCATCCTCGACGGGACCATCCCGCCGGAGAAGGAAAAGGAATACCTGCACATCATCTCCGACGAGAGCCGGCGGCTGAGCCGTCTCGTGCGCCGGATGCTCGAGGTCTCGCAGCTTCAGTCGCGCGACGTGATGCGCAGCAAGGCGCCCTTCGACGTGTGCGAGAGTATGCGCCGGGTGCTTATCTCAATGGAAAAGAAGATCACCGACCGCGGATTGGACGTGGAGGCCGACATCCCCGACGAGCCGGTCACCGTGCTCGGCGACAACGACCTCATCACGCAGGTCATCTACAACCTGCTGGAGAACGCGACGAAGTTCGCCCGCGCGGGCTCGACGCTCTACCTCGGTCTCGCGGTGACGAACGGCAGGGCCGTCGTCTCCGTGCGCAACGAGGGCGACACCATCCCCGCCGAGGAGATCCCGCTGCTCTTCGAGCGCTTCCACAAGAGCGACAAGTCCCGCAGCGAGGATAAGGACGGCGTGGGCCTCGGGCTCTACATCGTCAAGACCATTTTGGAGCAGCACCACGAGCATATCGCCGTCACGAGTGAAAACGGCCTGACGACCTTCGCCTTCACGCTCTCGCTCGCCAATTCGCTTGCCCCACAGCCGTAACACAGGAGTTTTTACATGGAGCAGTATCCGCCTGACAACTTCATTCCGCAGCGCGAGCCCAACGAGGTCACGTTTGAGTACGTCGCCGAGCCGAAGCCCTACGTTGCTTACTATGTGCAGGACCGCCCGCTGCCCGGCAGGAAGCCGGAGGCCGCCACGCAGGAGCCGCCCGCCAGGACGCGCCGCAAGGGACACCGGGGGCTGAAAATTTTCCTCATCTGCCTGGCCGCGGTCCTCGTTTTCGCCGGTGGGCTGTACGCCGCCTGGTGGTTCGGCCTGCTGCCGGACCGTTTCTACGGCGGCGAGCACGGCGACTACTACGATGATCCCGGCTACTATTATTACTACGGTGAGCTTGACGAGAGCGCCGAGCCGGAGCTGCCGGTCATATCGGCGGACGACGGCGTGCGCCTTGTCTACGCGGACGGTCACGGCGACGCGCTGACCATTCAGGAGATCTACCGGAGGGTCAATCCCTCCACCGTCACGGTGGTGACCGAGCTGCCGCGCGGCGCGTCCGTCGGCACCGGCGTCATCCTGACGGAGGACGGCTACATCATCACCAACGCGCACGTCATTGCCGGCGGCACGAGCTGCTACGTCGCCCTTGCGGACGGCTCGATCTTCGACGCCGCCCTCGTCGGCTACGATGCAGAGCAGGATCTTGCCGTCATCAAGGCGCAGGACACCGACGGCCGCGCGGCACAGGGGCTTCTCGCCGCGGAGTTCGGCGACTCCGACGCCCTGAGCGTCGGCGACCCAGTCTACGCCATCGGCAACCCGCTCGGCGTGGAGCTGCGCGGCACGCTGACCGACGGCATCGTGTCCGCCATCAACCGCGACGTCGATGTGGACGGCGTGACCATGACGCTCATCCAGACCAACGCCGCGCTCAACAACGGCAACTCCGGCGGCCCGCTCATCAACCGATACGGGCAGGTCATCGGCATCAACGTGATGAAGATGGGCATGGACCGCTGGTCCACCGCGAGTGTGGAGGGGCTTGGCTTCGCCATTCCCATCGCCTCAAGCGCCTACATCGTCAACGACATCCTCCGCTGCGGCGAGGTGCAGGGCGAGCCGGTGCTCGGCATCTCGGTCGACCGCACGCCCGCCTATCTGCCCGATGGGCAGCAGGCCGCCCGTGTTTACACGGTCGATCTCAACGGCCCCGGCGACAAGGCCGGACTGGAGGTAGACGACCTCATTTACGAGGCCGACGGCGTGCGCGTCGAGACCTCCAACGATCTGCTGCGCGTGCGCCACCGCCACGCCGCAGGCGAGGAAATGATCCTCAAGGTTTGCCGCGGCGGGGAATACCTGACCGTTCCCGTCACACTCGAAGCGAAAAAATGAGGAGAGCATGAAAAAGAACAAGCAATTTCCCGCGGCGATGATCCTGCTTGCCGTCGTCTCGGCGGTGTGCTACAAGGGGATGCGCGCCATCGAAAACAAGCTGAAAGCCAAGAAGGAGAAGTCTCAGAAATGAGGCTTCTCCCTTCTTTCGTCAAATTGCACGAATGGCTTGACAAAATTTTTACGCAGGCGTAAAATGCCATCGTCGTCTTATTCCCTATCGCATTTGTGGGATTTTCACAAAGGAGCACCCATGAAAAAGAAAGCATTCCGCGCCGCGCTGCCCTATTCCCTGCCCATCTGCATCGGCTTTTTGTTCATCGCCATGTCCTATGGCTTTCTGATGCGCAGCCGCGGCTTTTCCGTCTTTTACCCGATGGCCATGAGCGCCTTCATCTTCGCCGGCTCGATGGAGTTCGTCGCGGTGGAGCTGCTGCTCTCGGCCTACGCGCCGCTGCACGCCTTTCTTCTGACGCTGATGGTCAATGCGCGGCATCTGTTCTACGGCATCTCCATGCTGGAAAAGTACAAGGGCATGGGCTGGAAAAAGCCCTACCTGATCTTCGGCATGTGCGACGAGACCTTCTCCATCAACTGCACCGTCACCCCGCCGGATGGCGTGGATCGCGGCTGGTTCATGTTCTTCGTCACCCTGCTCAACCAGACCTACTGGGTCGCGGGCGCGACGCTCGGCGCGCTGCTCGGCTCGGTCCTGCACTTTGACACCACCGGCATCGAATTCGTCATGACGGCGCTGTTCACCGTGATGTTCGTCAATCAATGGGAGGAGGCCAAGGACCACCGCCCCGCCCTCACCGGCCTCGGCTGCGCGGCGCTTTGCCTCGCCGTGTTCGGCAGCGACGGCTTCATGCTGCCCGCGATGGCGCTCATCATCGTCTGCTTCCTCGTGAGCAGCAAATCGCAGAAAAAGGAGGAGCCCGCCCTATGACCATGACCGTCACGCAGAGCGTGATCACCATCGCGGCCGTCGTGCTCGGCACGATGACGACGCGCTTTCTCCCCTTTCTCATCTTCCCCGAAGGGCGCGAGCCGCCCGCGTTCATCCGTTACCTCGGCGCCGTCCTGCCCTTCGCGGTCATCGGACTGCTTCTCGTCTACTGCCTCAAGGACGCGGTGTTCGCCTCGTACCACGCACTGCCGGAGCTGATCGCCATCACCGTGACCGCCGCGCTGCAACGGCGGAAAAGGAATATGCTTTTGAGCCTGTTCGCCGGCACGGCGCTCTATATGCTGCTCGTGCAGACCTGCTTTGTATGAAAAATGAGGCAATGCGTTCGGCATTGTCTCATTTCTTTTTTTGCAGCAGCATATTGGCGCCCGCCCAAAGCAGGAAAACGCCGAACGGCTTGCGGAATACCGTGATGTCGACCGAGGTCGCCGCCCACGCCGCGGCAAGCGCCGCGAGCGTCCCGAGCGGGATCGCCGCGCGCATCACCTCGCGGTCGAGATAGCCGTTTTTCCTGTGCTCAAGGAGCGACATTCCCGCCGTCGGCAGGAAGTAGAGGAGGTTGATGCCCTGCGCCTGCGTCTGGTCGACGCCGAGAAAGAGCGTCATGAGCAGGAGCAGCAGCGTCCCGCCACCGACGCCCCACGCCGAGAGGATGCCCGTGCCGAAGCCCGCGAGCGCGGGTAGAAGCCAGTCCGTCATCGCTCAGCCTCCCGTGAAAAGATAGCGCCAGCCGCCATAGAGCAGAAAGAGCGCGAAAATGCGCCGCAGCCAGAGGTTCGGCACCTTTTTGAACAGCTTCCCGCCGACCCGTCCGCCCGCGAAGCCGCCGAGGAGATACGGCAGCGCCGCCGTCAGGGACAGCTCTGCGCGCCAATACCACAGCGCCGCCGACACCGCGCACATCGGAAAAATGACCGCCACGCAGGTGGCAAATGCCTTCTTTTCCTCCACGCCCGCCCATTTCGTCAGCAGCACGAGCAGCGGAATGCCGCCGCCCCCGCCGAAAATGCCGTTCGTAAGTCCTGCGGCGACGCCGCTGAGGCGGTACTTCGCTTTCTTCTCCATGTCCCCCACTCCCTATGTAAGAAGCGGCTGCGCCGCTTCTTTGCTTACTTCTTGCGGAAGCTCTGGCAGTCGGTGCACTGATCCATGGTGGGATTGGTCTCATGGGTGCCGACCTGAATGGCGTTCAGACCGCAGTAGGACTGACTCTGGCAATGGTTCGCGCAGGAAGTGACCTCGCATTTGATGGCTCTGTTGGGGGTGCAGGCGCAGCCGCTGTTGGTATGATCGGACATGAAGAAATTCCTCCTTGCAAAATTCGCGCGAAGCGAACGTTCGGGCCTCGCGCAGAGGATAGTTTGCGCCGAGGAGCAAAGAATATACACCGTGCGCGGACGCTTTGAGGAAAACAGGTGGACAGGCTTGTATTTTTGTGCTATGCTTTCGTTCGATAAATCGGAATTTGCAGGAGAGTCACCGTTATGATTAGAGAATTACGAAAAGCAGATATAAATAAAGTTGCAAATATATGGTTGGACACCAATATAACCGCACATTATTTTATTCCTGCGCAATATTGGCAAAATAATTTTGAATTAGTGAAAGAACTGCTATTACAGGCAACCGTCTATGTCTATGAATACAATCAAGAAATACAGGGGTTTATAGGACTAAACGATGAATATGTTGAGGGTATTTTTGTTTCTGACGAAATGCAGTCGCAGGGTATAGGTAAAGTTCTGCTGAATTATGCAAAGGGCAAACGGAGCAAATTACTTTTGAACGTATATCAAAAAAATACACGGGCAATATCCTTTTATCAAAGAGAAGGATTTGAGATTCAGCACAGCGGTTTGGATGAAGCTACTGGAGAAAAAGACTATGTAATGGCATGGCACCAATAATAAAAATCCAGTTCGCCGAACCGGCAGAGCTTTAGCGCATTTGCACAGCAAGCCTTCGCCGCACATGAGGCTCGTCCCTCGCTTCGCGGGAACCCTGCGCTCACCTCAAATTGAAATGCGCTCCGCGCATGGGTGGAGGCAGCCGGAGCTTCATTTTGGCGAGGCTCGTTCCTCGCTTCCCGGCATCCCACGAACCGCCTGGCGGCGCTTCGCGGGAACCCTGCGCTCACCTCAGATCAAAATGCACTTCGCGCATGGGTGGAGGCAGCGAGTTCGAGAAACCGGTCTCCATTGCAAAAAATAACACCACGACATCGTCGTGGTGTTATTTTTTGGAGCGGGCGACGAGGCTCGAACTCGCTACCTCCACCTTGGCAAGGTGGCGCTCTACCAGATGAGCTACGCCCGCGGAACATTGACGATAATAGCAGATTCTTTCGCGTTTGTCAAGCCGTATTTTTCATTTTTCCGCAGATTTTGGTTCTGCCGCCTTGCAAATGCGGAAAAGCTATGATAAACTGCCTATTTGTATTGACAAACACCGTATGCAAGGAGACGACACTATGGCCACGCTTCACGAAGAGATCTCACGCCGCAGGACCTTTGCCATCATTTCTCACCCCGACGCCGGTAAGACCACGCTGACCGAAAAGTTCCTGCTCTACGGCGGGGCCATCGCGCAGGCCGGCGAGGTCAAGGGCAAGCGCGCGCGGGCCGCGACCTCCGACTGGATGGAGATCGAAAAGCAGCGCGGCATTTCCGTGACCTCCTCCGTCATGCAGTTCCAGCACGGCGGCTACTGCATCAACATTCTCGACACCCCGGGCCATCAGGACTTCTCCGAGGATACCTACCGCACGCTCATGGCGGCAGACAGCGCGGTCATGGTCATCGACGGCGCGAAGGGCGTCGAGCCGCAGACGCGCAAGCTGTTCCGCGTCTGCGCCCTGCGCCACATCCCCATCTTCACCTTCATCAACAAGATGGACCGTGAGACGCGCGACCCGCTCGAGCTGTGCGAGGAGGTCGAGCGCGAGCTCGGCATCGACACCTACGCCGTCAACTGGCCCATCGGCTGCGGCAAGGAATTTCAGGGCGTTTACGACCGCGAGAAGCAGTGCATCATCCACTTCACCGATGCGGGCCACGCGAAGAAGGCCGGCGTGACCGAGATCGCGCTGGACGATCCCGCGCTGGTCGAGCTCATCGGGCAGAAGCGGCGCGACAACCTCGCCGGCGAGATCGAGCTGCTCGGCGCGGGGCGCGAGTTCGACCTCGACGCCGTGCGAAACGGCACGCTCTCGCCCGTGTTCTTCGGCAGCGCGCTGACGAACTTCGGCGTGGAGCCGTTCCTGGAGGGCTTTCTGCGCATGACCACCGCTCCCCTCTCGCGCGAGAGCGACGCGGGCGTGATCGACGCCTTCTCCCCTGACTTCTCGGCCTTCGTGTTCAAGATCCAGGCAAACATGAACAAGGCGCACCGCGACCGTCTGGCGTTCATGCGCATCTGCTCGGGCAAGTTCGAGCGCGACGCGGAGTATTACCATGTGCAGGGCAACAAGAAGATGCGCCTTTCCCAGCCGCAGACCATGATGGCGAGCGAGCGTGAGATCGTGCAGGAGGCCTACGCCGGCGACATCATCGGTGTGTTCGATCCCGGCATCTTCTCCATCGGCGACACCATCACCGTGCCGGGCAAGAAGTTCCGCTTCGGCGGCATCCCGACCTTCGAGCCGGAGCACTTCATGTCCGTCAGTCCCAAGGACACAATGAAGCGCAAGCAGTTCGTCAAGGGCATCGAGCAGATCGCGCAGGAGGGCGCCATCCAGATCTTCAAAATGCCGGACTCCGGCTTCGAGGACGTCGTGGTCGGCGTGGTCGGTACGCTGCAATTCGACGTGTTTGAGTACCGCATGAAAAGCGAGTACGGCGTGGAGCTGCGCATGAGTGCACTGCCTTACGAGCACCTGCGGCTCATCGCGGAATGTCCCGGCGACCCCAAGGACCTGATGTTCTGCACCGGCTCGAAGCTGCTCGAGGATTTCAAGGGCCGCAAGCTCATCGCCTTCGGCGGCGAATGGAGCGTCGGTTTCCTCACCAAGCACAACCCCGGCCTCGTGCTCGACGACTGGCTGACGGTATCCAAATAAGCATGAAAAAAGGACGGCGCGAGCCGTCCTTTTCTTATGTAATTCCGTGCGTCCCGTGCTACGCGCCCACGAGATAGATGCCCGCAAGGCAGACGAGAACGCCGAGGCCCTGACGCAGCGAGACCGTCTCGTGATAGACCAGCAGACCGACCGCGAGTAGCACGCAGGCCAGCGCAATGTTCATCACGAGCGAGGCGACGCTGATCTTCCAGCCCGCGCGATACACGCAGATAGTGCCGAATTCCAGTCCGACGATGATGGCGCCGAGCGCCCACGCCGTCCAGTTCGTTTTGCCCAGCTCGCCGATAAAGCCGCGGTTCCCCATCAGATAGAACGCCGCGGCCGAAAAGGCCGCGCCCACGAGATAGGTGATGGTGAGCGAGGCAAAGGCATTCACGCCCTCCGGCGTGGACTTTGTTGTGATGTGATAAAACACGTTGACACCGACCACCAGCGCGATCGGCCAGATCATGCTCCACATAGCTGCTTCTCCCTCTTTTATTTCAGCAAAATTTCCACGATGCCCGGCTCGTCCGTGTCCGGATAAAAGCTGACCTGCCACGGCGCGGCGAGCATACCGGCATCTCTTCCGCCGTCCTTCTCCTCCTGCACGTCGCGGACCATCTGCTCCACGCCCGCGCGGTCGGTGGAAAGGTAGCTCACGCGCACCACCAGCCGGTCCGCGCCCTCCGCCGCCGCGGCGCGCAGCAGGTCGGGGATCGCCTCGGTGCTGGTGGCGTTGATGATGCTCTCCTGCTCCTCCGCCGTGCGGCGGTAGCCGAAGCTGAGCGAAAGCTCATAGAAGCCGCGCTCGTCCGTGCCGGCATAGGTGATGTAATCGAGCAGATAGGCGCCGAGGTCCGTTTCCTGCTGCACCTCGTTGCAGGCCTCCGCGGCCAGCTCGGCGTATTCCGCGTCGCTGCCGAAATAGCAGCGCACCACGCCGCGCTCCGCGTGGTTTGCGATCAGCATCAAGATCGCGTTCACCGCATCCTGATAGCTGTCGGCGCGCAGAGTGTCCTTATCGCCGTTTTCCCAGTAGCCGGCGCTGTGCGGCGTGACCGACGACCACTCGCGCTCGAGCAGCCCGCCGCCGCAGCCGCTGAGCAGAAGGCACAGCGCCGCGCAGAGAAGCAGTATTCTTTTTTTCACGGCGCTCCCTCCCCGCTGCTTTTAGTAGCCGAGGTCCTCGTTCACGAGCACGACCTCCATATCGCTGCCCATCATCGCGCCCCAGAGCACGGTGAGCGCGCGGCAGATGCGGCCGGGACTCTTGCAGTCGTAGCAATGGTCAGCCTTGACTGCGCAGGGCGTCTTTGCGTGGAGACGTTGCGCGTTCTTCGGCGCGGCGATGTTGCGGGCGCGCCAGAGCGCCTCGTCGTAGGTGGGCGCGAGCTTATTTTTGCCCGCGACGATCCAGACCTTTTTGTGGCCGTAGATCGCCGAAGCCACACGGTTGCCCGCGCCGTCGATGTTGATGATCTCGCCCGTCTCGGCGATGCCGTTGGCGGAGAGCAGATAATGCTCGCTGCCCGCCGCCTGCGCGCGCAGCGCGGCGGCGTCCCCGCCCTCCGGCAGGTGCCAATGGCTGAACACCGTATTGTGCCCGCTGAGCAGGGCATACAGCCCCAGCTCCTCGAGCGTGATGCTGCCGCCGAAGCCGACGGTCGCGCCGTCGATCTGCGTGTTGAGGTATTCGGCGGCCTCCTTTGCCGTCTCAAAGCTCGAGACCTTAAAGCCGCGCGCGGTCAGCGCCTTTGTCACATTCGTAAAGTCCATGACATTGCTTCCTTTCTTTATGTTCCGTCTCCCGCACTGCGAGAGAGATTATTTGTTACAGCCCGTCGGGCTTATATTCGCCGAAGCCCTCGCCGAGCACCTCGCGCGCGTCGCAGACGATGAAGAAGGCGGTCGGGTCGATCTCGTTCACCAGCCGCTTGACCGCCACGATCTCGCGGCGGCGGACGGCGCAGAGCAGCACGGGCTTGTCGTTGTGCGTATAGGCTCCCTCGGCGGTCAGGCGGGTGACGCCCATATCGCGTGCAAGCAGCTCGTGCGTGATTTTCTCCTGCTCGTTGGATATGATGTAGGCGAGCTTCGCGGCGCTGCCACCGTAGACCACCATATCCATCACCTTGGTGGAGATATAGAGGGCGATGCCACCGTAGAGCGCATTTTCCAGGCTGCGGAACACCGCGGCATAGAACACGATGATCGTCAGGTCGATGGCAAGGCAGAGCGTGCCGATGGAGAGGCCCGGGATCTTCGCCTTCAGCAGCCACGCGCCCAGCTCCGTGCCGCCGGTGGTCGCCTCCTCGCGCAGCAGCCAGCCGAGCGACACGCCCACGAGCACGCCGCCGTAAATGCAGCCGAGGAGCTTATCCATCGGCTGAAAGGTATAGACGGCGTTGATGAGGTCGATGAAGATCGAGTTCACCGCCACGGCGAAGAATGAGCGCACCAGAAAGCGCTTGCCGAAGCGCTTGAGGCTCATCAGAAAGAGCGGCGCGTTGAGCACGATGACGGTAACGCCGACCGGCAGCGCGGGCGCAAAGAAGTTGATGACCTGCGCGATACCGGTGAAGCCGCCGAGCGTCAGCTCGTTGGGCGCGTAGAACCAGTCGAAGGCCAGCGCCATGAGCGCGCAGCCGAGCGTGATGGAAACATACTGTTTGAGCAGCTTCAAGCAATGACTTCCTTTCTCAATCCATCAGGGAGATCTGTTTTTCGTCGCTGTCCTCCGCCTTTAAGAGCGCGCCGACCGCGGGGAGGCTGCGGGCGCGGTAGCGGGCGAGGTTGGCGATGCCGGTCGCCTCAGCGGGACAGGCGTAGTCGAGCGTGAATTTCTTTTTGAGCGTCAGCACCGCGACGCCCTGCGTCGCGCGCGTGGTCTTGCTCCCCAGCAGCGCGGTGGAGAACACCAGCACGCGCGGCTCGGTGGAGTAGACCGCCAGCTCGCAGTCCTCGCGCAGACACAGCGCCGTGCGCAGCGGAGACTTATCCGAGTACGCGCCGGTGAGCTTGCGGCGGTTCGAGGTCGTCCGGTAGGCGGACAGCTCCACCTTGGCGGCCTTGCCGTTTTCAAAGAAGAAGAGCATCCAGCCGCGGTAATCGCCGGGCAGCACCATATAGACGACGCTCTCACCCTCGTCCATGCCGAGCCTTGCGGGCAGATAGTCGCCGAGGGCAGACGCCTTGGTGTCATCGAAGTCCGAAAGGCGGGATTTGTAGACCTGGCACCTGTCGGTGAAGAACATCACCTCGGCGGCGTTGGAGGTCTCAAAGCTCTGCGCGAGCGCGTCGCCCTCCTTATACTTCTGCTCCGCGTTCATGCGCAGCGAGGCGGGCGTGATCTTCTTGAAGTAGCCCTCGCGGGAGAGGAACACGGACACGGCGTAATCGTCCACCGTGATCTCCTCGGTGTATTCCTCGACCTCGTGGCCGTAGACGATGCCGGTGCGGCGCGGCTCGGCGTACTTTTTGCGCACGTCCTCGAGCTCGGTGACGATGATCTTCTTCACGCGCGCAGGACGGGCGAGAATATCCTCCAGGTCCTCGATCTCGTCCTGCAGGGTGCTCGTCTCCTCCACGCGCTTGAGGATATATTCCTTGTTGATGTTGCGTAGCTTGATCTCCGCGACATACTCCGCCTGCACCTGGTCGATGCCGAAGCCGATCATCAGGTTCGGCACTACGTCGGCCTCGGCCTCCGTCTCGCGGATGATCTTGATCGCCTTGTCGATGTCGAGCAGGATGCGCTTGAGACCCTTCAAAAGGTGCAGCTTGTCCTTCTTTTTGCTCATGACAAAGTAGACGCGGCGGCGGACGCATTCCGTGCGCCACGCGCACCACTCGTCGAGCAGCTCGCGTACGCCCATCACGCGCGGCATTCCGGCGATGAGCACGTTGAAGTTGCAGGACATGGTATCCTGCAGGGTCGTGGACTTCATCAGCTTCTGCATGAGCTTGTCGGGATCGGTGCCGCGCTTTAGGTCGATGGTCAGCTTGAGACCGTTCAGGTCGGTCTCGTCGCGCATATCGGTGATCTCGCGGACCTTTCCTGCCTTGATGAGCTCGGCGACCTTGTCCATGATGGCCTCGGTCGTGGTGGTGTAGGGGATCTCATAGACCTCGATGAGGTTTTCCTTTTTGTCGTAGCGCCAGCGGGCGCGGACCTTCACGCCGCCGCGGCCCGTGCTGTAAATTTCGCGCAGGGCGTCGACGTCGCAGATGACCTCGCCGCCGGTCGGAAAATCGGGCGCAAGCAGCGTCTCTGTCAGGTCGCAGTCGGGATTCTTGAGGTAGGCGATCGTCGTGTCGCATACTTCGCCGAGGTTGAAGCCGCACAGCTGGCTCGCCATGCCGACGGCAATGCCCTGATTGGCGCTCACAAGAATATTCGGGAAGGTCGTCGGCAGCAGCGCCGGCTCCTTCATGGTGTTGTCGTAGTTGTCGATGAAATCGACGGTATCGGAGTCGATGTCGCGGAACAGCTCGGCGCAGATGGCGGAGAGCTTGGCCTCCGTGTAGCGGCTTGCCGCCCACGCCATGTCGCGCGAGTAGACCTTACCGAAGTTGCCCTTGGAGTCCACGAACGGGTGCAGCAGCGCACCGTAGCCCTTGGAAAGGCGCACCATCGTGTCGTAGATAGCGGCGTCGCCGTGGGGATTGAGCCGCATGGTCTGGCCGACGATGTTCGCGCTCTTTGTGCGCGCGCCGTTCAGCAGTCCCATCTTATACATGGTATAGAGGAGCTTGCGGTGGCTGGGCTTGAAGCCGTCGATCTCCGGAATGGCGCGCGAGACGATGACCGACATCGCGTAGGGCATATAGTTCGTCTCCAGCGTATCGGTGATGCGCTGCTCGACCACGTCCGCGCGCAGGCCGAGGACGTTGGGGTTATTGCGGTGCGGAGCGGTCTGTTCCTTCTTTTCGTTCTTCTTCATGGTGTCCCTCGAGCGTTCCTGTATTTTATCACTATCTATTGGATTATATCAGCTTTTCCTCGTGCCGTCAATGCGCGGACGCGGCGGGAAGCGCCGCCCGTCCTTTGCCGCATTGCACAAAAAAGCTAAACGACTTTCGTGTTTCTTGGCTAAAATCCCATCTTGTTTTTTCCGCTCCTGTCCTGTATCATTTCCAAAAGAAACAAACGAGGGAGGACACAGCCATGACGCAGTATGTGTACAAAAAGAAATTCCTTCCTGCTGGTGTTTCTATTTTTATCAGCACCGTTTTTGTTGATAATGATATTGTTTCCTTTGACCGGTAATTTTTTACCGGTCTCTTTTTTTGCCCGCGCGGGGCGCTGAGTCGTTTGGTCAAATAAGAACATACATCAAAATCAGAAGAAAGAGGGAAAATCACATGAAGAAAGAACTCGGACACGAAGCCATCTACGACGCCCGCCAGCTGGGCACCCCCAGAATGCTGGTGCTGGGCTTGCAGCACATGTTCGCCATGTTTGGCGCGACGGTGCTCGTCCCCATCCTCGTGCAGGGCTACGGCCTGCCGCTCTCCATCCAGACCACTCTGCTCTTCGCCGGCCTCGGCACACTCCTCTTCCACGTCTGCACCAAGATGAAGGTCCCCGCGTTCCTCGGCTCCTCGTTCGCCTACCTCGGCGGCTTCGAGACCGTCGCTAAGCTGGACGCCGGCAAATACGCCGGTATGAGCGGCGATGAAAAGCTCGCTTACGCGCTCGGCGGCATCGTGATCGCTGGTCTTCTCTACCTCGTGCTCGCGCTGCTGTTCAAAATGCTCGGCGCGAAGAAGGTCATGCGCTACTTCCCGCCCATCGTCACCGGCCCCATGATCATCATGATCGGTCTGAACCTCTCCGGCTCCGCGATCAACAACGCCGCGACCTGCTGGTGGCTCGCGCTCATCGCCATGGCGATCATCGTCGTCGCCAACATCTGGGGCAAGGGCATGGTCAAGATCATCCCCATCCTCCTCGGCGTGGTCGGCAGCTACCTCGTCGCGCTCATCGCCACCGCCTGCGGCGCGCAGCTGCCTGACGCGAACGGCGTGATGCAGCCGCTCGTCAACTTCGCCTCCGTCAGCAAGGCGAACCTGATCGGCCTGCAGCAGTTCGTCATCGCCAAGTTCGACGTCTCCGCCATCCTCGTCATGGCCCCCATCGCCATCGCCGCCATGATGGAGCACATCGGCGACGTCTCCGCCATCTCCTCCACCACCGGCAGGAACTTCATCGAGGACCCCGGTCTGCACCGCACCCTCGTTGGCGACGGTCTCGCCACTGCGCTCGCCGGTATGTTCGGCGGCCCCGCCAACACCACCTACGGTGAGAACACCGGCGTGCTCGCCCTCTCCAAGGTCTATGACCCCCGCGTCGTGCGCCTCGCCGCCGTCTATGCCATCATCCTGAGCTTCTCCCCCAAGTTCGACGCGCTCGTCAACTCCATCCCCGCGGCCATCGTCGGCGGCGTCAGCTTCATCCTCTACGGTATGATCTCCGCGGTCGGTGTGCGCAACATCGTGGAGAATCAGGTCGACCTCACCAAGTCCCGCAACCTCATCATCGCGGCGGTCATGTTCGTCAGCGGCCTGGGCTTCAGCTCCGTCGGCGGCATCACCTTCACCGTCGGCGGCGCGGCCGTCACCCTCTCCGGCCTTGCCATCGCGGCCCTGTGCGGCGTGATCCTCAACGCCGTCCTGCCCGGCAACGACTATGTCTTCGGCGTCAGCGTCGAGGGCGACAAGTCCGCCGACCTCGGCAGCTATTAAGAAGAATATCACTCATTCCCCCTACGGAGAGAGGCGGCGCGGCCTGCGGGCCGGGCCGCCTCTCTCTATCCTTTTTCCTCCTCCGCCGGCAGGAGCGGCCCCGCTTCGCCGTAGGGCAGCGAAAAGTCCACGATGCCCTCCGCCGCGGGCGCGACGGAATACATCGGATAGAACCAGTGCAGGCCGTCGTCCGCCAGATAAAAGCTCCTGCTGGAAAACGCGCGGCGCAGCAGCGCGCCGTAATTGGGATAGTACGCCGCCGTACCCGTCTCCATCTGCTCCCACGCCGTCTCCCGCGCCGCGCGGACGAGGCGCTTTTTTACCGCCGTTTTCGGCAGAAAAAAAGCCGTGAGCGGCATGAGAAAGCCCGTGCGCCGATCCCACGTCTCCGCGCGGCGGAGCGTGAGCCGCGGCGGCAGATGCTCCTCCCGGCCTTCGGTATAAAGGCTCAGGGTGTCTCCCCGCACGAGCGTCACCCGATAGGCGAGCACCGCGCGGGCGCAGCTCCACGGCGCGCTGCGCTCCAGCGCCGTGTGCATCGTTTCGGCAGCGCGGGGCAGCAGCTCCGCCTCGCAGTATTTAAGATAGGCGCGCGCGTATTGGCGGTAGTAGCGGTCGAAGCGCCGCGCACGGCGGCTCTTTCCCCCGCAGCGCGGCAGCGTCACCTCGGCGGTCAGCACCGGCACGCCGCCGCTCTCCCATGTTTTCTCCAGGTGCAGCGGCGTTTCCGACAGCCGCAGAAGCTCTCTTTCCATACCGTCCTCCCGTTTTTTTCTCACTCCAATGTATGAAGCGTCCGTGCAGGCGGTTCCGCCGCGGAAAAATGCGAAAAGTTCACACTTCCGCCCTTTACTTTCATGCTCTGTTCTGTTAAACTATAAAGTAGGGTGCGCAGGGCGCACTACTGTCATATTTCGGAGGGGTCTATCATGGCTGCACCGGGAAACCGCATCGGAAAGAAAGAAAAAAACGAGGACTTTTATAAGGCCATTCTGCTTTTGAAGGACGAGGAGGAGTGCTACAGCTTCTTCCGCGACGTGTGCACCATCGCCGAGCTGCGCGCGATGGAGCAGCGCTTTGAGGTCGCGCGGATGCTCACGCAGGGCAAGGTCTACAGTGAGATTCTGGAGCGCACCGGCGCCTCCAGTGCGACGATCTCGCGCGTGGCCCGCTCGCTGACCGACTCCGACGGCGGCTACGAGCGCATCTTCGCGCGCATGAAGGGCGAGAAGTGATGGAAAGCTATTCTGCCCTCGCCGCCTCCTACGACGAGCTGACGCAGGACGTCGGCTACGAAAAGCGCGCCGCCTTCGTCGAAAAGCTCTTCCTGCGCAGTCATATTCCGGTCCACACCGTGCTCGACCTCGCCTGCGGCACCGGCACGATGACCGCCCTCCTCACCGAACGCGGCTACGAACTCATCGGCGTGGACGGCTCGGAGGATATGCTGCTCGAGGCGCGCGAGAAGGCACAGACGCTCACCGGCGTCCCGCCGTTGTTTTTGCACCAGTCCATGCCCGAGCTGGACCTCTATGGCACGGTGGAGGCGGCAATCTGCTGCCTCGACAGCCTCAATTATCTCACCGAAGCGCGCGAGGTGCGCGAGACCTTCCGCCGCCTGCACCTGTTCATCGCGCCCGGCGGCTCGCTCGTGTTCGACGTTCATGCCCTCGGCAAGCTCGAGGCGATGGACGGTCAGGTCTGGCTCGACGAACGCGAGGATGTCTACTGCGTGTGGCGCACGGAGTATTCCCGCCGCTCGCGCCTGCTGGACTATTACGTTGACATTTTCTCCGCCCGCGCGGACGGCGCTTGGGAACGCAGCTTCGAGGAGCACCGCCAGCGCTGGTACAGCGTTTCGGAGCTGTCCGAATGGCTGACCGCCGCCGGCTTCGGCGAAATCCGCGTCTACGGCGACTGCCGCCTCCGCGCCCCGAACGAAACAGACGGGCGCATCTATATTTCCTGTATCCGAAAAGAGTGATTTTATGAACGACACATTAGTAAGAGCCATGTCCAAGGACGGCATGGTCAAGGCCACGGCCGTCTACACCCGTGCGCTCACCGAGCGCGCCCGCCAGATCCACCACACCAGCCCCGTCGCTACCGCGGCGCTCGGCCGTGCGCTCGCCGGCGTCTCCATGATGGGCAACGCCCTCAAGGGCAGCGGCGAGAGCGTTACACTCCAGATCAAGGGCGACGGCCCGCTCGGCACCATCCTCGCCGTCTCCGACGCCGAGGGCAACGTGCGCGGCTATGTGCAGGACGCTTCCGTGGAGCTTCCCCTGCGTGCGGACGGTAAGCTGGACGTCGGCAGCGCCGTCGGCCACAGCGGCACCCTGACCGTTATCAAGGACCTCGGGCTCAAGGAGCCCTACGTCGGCACGGTCGACCTGCTCGGCGGCGAGATCGCCGAGGACCTGGCTGCCTACTTCGTCGAGTCCGAGCAGATCCCCTCGGCCTGCGGCCTCGGCGTGCTGGTCGACCGCGACCGCAGCGTGCTCGCCGCCGGCGGCTATCTCATTCAGCTCCTCCCCGGCGCGGGCGAGGATACCATCGCCAAGGTCGAGGGCGGCATCTACGCCGCGCCCAGCGTGACGAATCAGCTCCGCGACGATCCCGATCCGGCAAACCTCCTGCGCACGGTGCTCTCTGATTTCGACCTTGAGATCCTGGAGACGACGCCCATCGAGTACCGCTGCTACTGCTCGCGTGAACGCACAGAGCGCGCGCTGCTCTCCCTCGGCTCGAAGGAGCTGGAGGACATTCTGCGCGAGCAGGGCAAGGCAGACCTCACCTGCCAGTTCTGCGACCGCATCCACAGCTTCTCCGGCGAGGAGCTGCGACGCATGATCGACGAGCTTAAAAAAATCGGCAAGTAAGGGCGCGCATACCGCGCCCTTCTGCCGGGTCAAAAAAAGTTTCAAAAGTCTTGAAAAAAATTGTTGACACGGCGAGGGGGATTTAGTATAATAACCCTTGCCGTTCGTAAGACGGCTTCGAGTGGGGAGCATAGCTCAGCTGGGAGAGCACCTGCCTTACAAGCAGGGGGTCACAGGTTCGAGCCCTGTTGTTCCCACCAAAATGTGGCCATGTAGTTCAGTTGGTTAGAACGCCGGCCTGTCACGCCGGAGGTCGAGGGTTCGAGTCCCTTCGTGGTCGCCATTATCAGGCTGCAACAGCGGCTTGATATGCCTCTGTAGCTCAGTTGGTAGAGCAGCGGATTGAAAATCCGCGTGTCGTTGGTTCGACTCCGACCGGAGGCACCATTTGCGGGCGTAGCTCATCTGGTAGAGCGCCACCTTGCCAAGGTGGAGGTAGCGAGTTCGAGCCTCGTCGCCCGCTCCACAAAAGAAAAGGAGCAAAGCATTTGCTCCTTTTTCCATACGGTGACATAGCCAAGTGGTAAGGCAAGGGTCTGCAAAACCCTCATTCCCCAGTTCAAATCTGGGTGTCACCTCCAAAAAGAAGGACATGACGAAAGTCATGTCCTTCTTTTTGGGTTCCGCTCACGTTGTTCGCTCCACCCCAAGGGGATCGAACATACTCGGGGCAAGTGAAATGCGGCGAAGCAGGGCACTCCGTGCATGCGGCACTTTTCCGCTCCGCTTCTGTTCCTTATGGGCTGCCCTGCCGGATAAAATATGACGATGCCGAACATCGGCACCGTCCTGCTGTATCGTGTATTCAGTTCGCCTTTTTCAGCTTTGCAATATCCTCCGCCATTTGGCGGCACATGAGCTTGAGGAATTTCACCTCGTCCTCCAAATCGTCCATGCGGGAGCGCGGCACAAGCTTCTCCTGAATGTCCTTAATGCCGTCTGCCAAAAGGTTGAACTTCGGCGTGACGTCTGATTCAATCAAAACATTCATATAGCGCCGCGTGCGTTCTTCGGACGCATCAATCATTTTTTGGATCGCCTGTAAATCTTTTTCGTCAAGCATTTTTCTCCCCCCCCTTGTCTTGCATTATACGGTGTCGGTATTCGGTTGTCAAGGTGCGCTCTGCCGCCTGCCAGTATTCGAATTTTCTGCTTTCCCCATATTTTAATCAATAATCTTTCAAATCTTATGAATATTGGCTGTTGCATCTTCCGCTGCTTTGCCGTATACTCCTATATTATTTCATAGTAGGATGGGATGGAACCGTATGAAAACCTATTCATTTGCCTACGGCAGCGGCACGGTGGAGCTGCCGCTGGACGAGAAAAATGTGATCGGCGAGCTGCACGGCAACGCCGTCGCCCCGCTTGCCGATATCCGCGCGGCGCTGTGGGCCTCGCTCGACGCACCGATCGACAGCGTGCCGCTGTGCGAGCGCGCCAGGGCGGGCGATACCGTCGCGCTGGTCGTGAGCGACATGACGCGCTTCTGGATGCGGCAGGACCTCGTGGTCCCGCATCTGGTGGATTACCTCACGGAGCGCTGCGGCGTGCGTGAGGAGGACATCACCATCGTCATTGCCAACGGCACGCACATCGGCGGCGACGAGCAGGAGCTGCGCACGCTCGTGACCGACGCGGTCTACGACCGCGTCAAGGTCAAGAACCACGACTGCGAAGCGAAAGACCTTGTCTATCTCGGCACCACGCCGCACGGCACGCCGGTCTCCATCGACCGCACGGCGGCCGAGGCCGACCTCGTGGTCTGTCTCGGCGCGGTGACGCATCATGTGATGGCGGGCTTCGGCGGCGGACGCAAGAGCATCCTGCCGGGCATCAGCGGGCGCGAGACCATCTTCCACAACCACGCCTTCTCGCTCGACGCGGCGCAGCTGCGCTCCAACCCCGCCATCGGCAACGGCGTTTTGAAGGGCAACCCGCTGCACGAGGATATGTGCGAGGCGGCGGGGCTGGTGAAAAATCTCTTCATCGTCAACCTCGTGATGAACGCCCAGATGCAGCTTGCCGCCATTCTCTCCGGTCACTACCTCACCTCGTGGGAGGCGGCCTGCCGCATGGTGGACCGCATCTATCAGGTGGACGTGCCGGAAAAGGCGGACGTGATCGTTGCCAGCTGCGGCGGCTTCCCCAAGGACATCTCGCTCTACCAGGGCACCAAGACCATCGACAACATCGAATCCGGCCTCAAACCGGGCGGCACGCTCATCCTCATCATCGAGGCGCGCGAGGGCGGCGGCCCCGCCGAATACTTCGACTGGGCGAAGGACCTCGTCGCCGGTACCATCGAGCGGCGGCTGCGCGAGCATTTCACCGTCGCAGGCTACATTTTCTTCCTCAACTGCGAGCAGGCGCAGCGCTACAACATCCTGCTCTATTCGAGCATTGCCCCGGAGGACGTTGCGCCCATGGGCATAAAGGCGTTTTCCGACGTCAACACCCTGCTCGACGCCGCGCAGCTGGAGGGCAAGTCCATCTATGTCATTCCGAACGGCTCGACCGTCATTCCACACGTCAAGGAGGCCTCCAAGCATGAAGCGTAGCTACATCGCCAAGCGATTTCAGAGCAGCGGCGCCGGACTGTCGCTCGACACCGAGGCGCTTGCCAAATACAAGGACATCATCGACCTGAGCATCGGCGACACCGATTTCACCACTGACGAGAGCATCATCAATGCCGCCTTCCGCGACGCGAGGGCCGGTCACACGCACTACGGCGACCCCAAGGGCGACCCCGAGCTGATCGACGCGGTCTGCCGCGCGTGGGAGGAGGACTTCGGCCAGCGTCTCCCGCGCGACCATGTGCTCGTGAGCGCGTCGAGCTGCCTCGGCATGGCGCTCGTGATGCTCGCCATCCTCGACCCCGGCGACGAGGTCATCGTCTTCTCGCCCTACTTCCCCATGTACCGCGAGCAGATCGAGCTGGCAGGCGGCGTATGCGTGGACGTGCCGACCTACGCGAGCGAGGACTACGCCATCGACGAGGCGCGCCTGCGCGCCGCCATCACCCCGCGCACCAAGGCCATCGTTTTCAACAATCCCACGAACCCCACCGGCATGGGCTACGACGGGAAGACGCTTGAGCTACTCGCCCGTGTCGCGCAGGAGCATGACCTGCTCATTGCCGCCGACGAGATCTATACCACCTATCTCTACGAGGGCGATTTCTGCCCCATCCGCACACTGCCCGGCATGGCCGAGCGCACCATCACGCTCAACAGCTTTTCCAAGAATTTCCTGATGACCGGCTGGCGTGTGGGCGTGATCATCGCCGAGCCGGAGCTGCTGGCGGTGATGAACCGCATCAACGGCTCGCTTATCTACTCCGCGCCGTCCGTCTCGCAGCGCGCCGCCATTCAGGCGCTCGCCATGCGAAAGGAAATCCGGGAGAAATACGTCACCGCCTACCGCGACCGCATCTTCTACGCCGCCGACCGCATCGAAAAGATCCCCTACCTGAGTCTGGTGCGGCCGAAGGGCACATTCTACCTTTTCCCCAGCGTGGAGAAAACGGGACTGGACGAAAAAGCCTTCTGCAAGGTCCTGCTCGATCAGGCCCATGTTCTCGTCAGTCCCGGCACACCCTTCGGCGTGAGCGCCGCGGGCCACTTCCGCATCGCCTGCACCGTCGGCATCGACCGGCTCAAAGCCGCGTTTGACCGCATGGAGAAGCTGTCGTTCTGACGCCGTCCTTTCCGTTTTTGCATAAATTGCACAATAAATCTGGATAACTTTTCACTATCATCGGTTGAGACGGCTATTTACAAATCCGTTCCGTAGAGTATAATTATCCACATCAAATACGAAATCGCGCATACAAATGCACGGAACGGAGGAAAAGATGAAAAACTTTAACATGATGAAGAAGCTGCTGGCGCTGACGCTCGGCGCTGCGATGCTGCTGGCCGTGATAACCGGCTGCGGCAAGAAGGACACCGCGCAGGAGCCCGCTGACGATCAGCAGCAGCAACAGGAAGAGCAGCAGCCCGCCGAGCCCGCCACCCTGCTTGAGCAGATCAAGGCCAAGGGCAAGGTCGTCGTCGGCACCGAAGCCCAGTACGCCCCCTATGAGTTCAAGGATCTCGACGCCAACTTCGCCGGCTGCGATATGTGGCTGGCCCAGCAGATCGCCGACAGCCTCGGCGTTGAGCTGGAGGTCGTGGACATGGCGTTCGGCGGAATCATCCCCGCCGTCCAGTCCGGTCAGGTGGACCTCGGCATCGCGGCCTTCACCAACACCCCCGAGCGTGCCGAGGAGATCGACTTCAGCGACCTGTATGAGACCAGCGCTCAGCTGCTGATCGTCAAGGCCGGCAACGCCGACACCTACTCCACCAAGGAATCCCTTGTCGGTCTGAAGGTCGGCGCACAGAAGGGCACCATCCAGTCCCAGCTGATCCAGTCCGCTCTGCCCGAGAGCGAGCTGTTCGAGCTTGAGAAGTACCCTGCCCTCGCCCTCGAGGTCCAGAACGGCAACATCGCGGGTCTGGTCGTCGACCAGGCGGTCGGCGAGGCGCTCGTCGCCACCAGCAACGGCGCGCTTGAAGTCTCCAACTTCACTTTTACCGCCGAGGAAGCCTCCTTCGGTAAGTCCGTCGTCATCGCCAAGGGCAATGAGGATCTGGTCGAGGCCGTGAACGAGGTCATCAACAAGGTCACTGCCGACGGCAGCTATCAGAAGGCCTACGACGAAGCTGTCGAGCTGGCTGCCAGCCTCGGTCTGTAAGTCGAACGCAAAATAAGATAACACGACCTACGGGCTTCGCCGTTTCGGCGGCGAAGCCCGCAGTGCTTTGAGGAGGAGTCCCCATGGAATTTATTGAGACGATCGGAAAGCTCGTCGTCCGCTACCACAGCTTTTTTGAGGAAGGCATTGTCAATACGCTCATCATCGCCGCATTCACCGTGTTTTTCGGCACGATCTTCGGCACGCTCATGTCCAGTATGCGCATGAGCAAAATTCTGCCGCTCAAGTGGCTGGCGGTCGCTTACATCGAGTTCATCCGCGGGACGCCCCTGATGGTGCAGCTCATGTTTATTTTCTACGGACTTCCCATGGTCGGCTTCACGCTGCCGGACATTTCGTGGATCCCGAACTTTTCGCGTTTTTCCGCAGGTATCATTGCCATGAGCATCAACAGCTGCGCCTACGTCGCCGAGATCATCCGTTCCGGCGTGCAGGCCGTGGATGTCGGGCAGATGGAGGCCGCGCGCAGCGTCGGCTTCAGCCACGGTCAGGCTATGCGCCTCGTCGTGCTGCCGCAAGCGATCAAGAACATTCTCCCCGCGCTTGGCAACGAGTTCGTCACGGTCATCAAGGAGTCGTCCATCGTTTCGGTCATCGGTCTTGCCGACCTGATGTTCCGCACGAACGACGTCATCGCTCTGACCTACAAGAGCCTTGCGTGCCTTGCCATCGCGGCGCTGTGCTACTTTGCGATGACCTTCACCGGCGGCCGCCTCATCGATCTGGCAGAAAGGAAGATGAATCATGGCAAATGAGAAGATCCTTCAGGTCGTTGACCTGTGCAAGAGCTTCCATAAGCTCGACGTGCTCAAGCACATCAGCGTTGATTTTGAAAAGAACGAGGTCGTGTCCATCATCGGTCCCTCGGGCGGCGGCAAGAGCACCTTTCTGCGCTGCCTGAACCTGCTGGAGACGCCGACCTCGGGCCAGATCCTCTTCGGCGGCGTGGACATCTGCGCCAAGGGACAGAGCAAGCACATCGACCAGCACCGTCAGAAGATGGGCATGGTGTTCCAGCAGTTCAACCTCTTCAACAACATGAACGTGATGCACAACCTGACCGCCGCGCCCACACGCATCAAGGGCATGGACAAGGAGCAGGCTGAGGCCAAGGCGCTCCAGCTGCTCGGCCGCGTGGGCCTTGCCGACCGCGCCGACGCCTATCCCAGCCAGCTCTCCGGCGGTCAGAAGCAGCGTATCGCCATCGTGCGCTCGCTGATGATGGACCCCGAGGTCATGCTCTTCGACGAGCCGACCAGCGCCCTCGACCCCGAGATGATCGGCGAGGTGCTCGACGTGATGAAGGACCTCGCCGAGAGCGGCATGACGATGATCGTCGTGACGCACGAGATGCGCTTCGCACGCGAGGTCAGCAGCCGCACCATCTTCCTCGACGGCGGTCACATCGAGGAGGATAAGCCCTCGCACGAGCTGTTTGCTCACCCCGAGAGCCCGCGCCTCGTGAGCTTCCTCGATAAGGTCCTCTGAGCCCAATACGGAAAACAGAGCCGCAGCCGCGGCTCTGTTTTTTTCATTTTTTACGCGATCTTGCCCTTGCTTTGCAGGCGGATGCGGTCGGCGATCATGGCGATGAACTCCGAATTGGTGGGCTTGCCCTTGGTGTTCGACACCGTGTAGCCGAAGTAGCGCTGGAGCGTTTCCAGGTCGCCTCGATCCCACGCAGTCTCGATGGCGTGGCGCACGGCGCGCTCCACGCGCGAGGGCGTGGTGTTGTAGCGGCGCGCGACCTCGGGATAGAGCACCTTGGTCACGGCGTTGATGACGTCCATATCCTGCACGGCGAGGATGATCGCTTCGCGAACGTACTGATAACCCTTGATGTGCGCCGGCACGCCGACCTCGTGGATGATGGAGGTCACAAGGCGTTCCAGCGCGACGGGGCTTTCCTCCTCCGTCTCCCCGTTCCGGACGGCCTGACGCATCCGCTCGAGCAGCGAGCCGGCCTCGCAGGGCTTTGCCATGAAGTAGGCCGCGCCCTGCTCCATTGCCTGCATCACCATCTGCTCGCGGTAGAAGGCGGAAACCAGGATCGTCTTCGGCCGTGCCGGCAGCTTTGCCATCCGGTCGAGCAGCGCGAAGCCGTCCAGCTCCGGCAGGATCACGTCTGTAATTACAAGCTGCGGACGTTCCCGTTCGATCATCTTCCATGCCTCCGCGCCGTCCCCGGCGCTCCCCACCACGTCAAATTCACCCGTATTTTCTATCGTCTGCTGCAGCATCGTGCGGAAATTTTCGTTGGCATCCGCCAATACGACCTTGATCCTGTTCTCCATTTGCCTGTTCCTTTTCCTTCCTCCTCAATACTTTGGCTTCGACAACCGCATTCCGACGCGAATCGGATGTTTCGTTTTGCCTTGGCTATAAACTATCACATTTGGACAATGTTTTCAAGTAGATTTTTGTCGTTTGGCACAAATTTTATACGACATCGTTCGAGCTTTTTGGGCTCTTAGCACAAACTTAACAGCAGGATAACATCTCCTGCCGTTAAGTCCTCCGTCAGGCGCTCGCCGCGCTTTGCGCCGTCATGCCGGAGGCGGAAAGCATATTTTCCGCGAGAATGCCATAACCTCTCTGCGGGTCGTCCAGCAGGACGTGCGTCACCGCGCCGACGAGCTTCCCATCCTGCACGATCGGGCTGCCGCTCATGCCCTGCACGATGCCGCCCGTGAGCGCGATGAGCGCCGGGTCGGTCACCCGCAGGAGCAGATTGCGCGTGGGCGCGGAGCCGCCGTAGAGCTTTTCGATCTCGATCTCATAGGCACACACCTCGTTGCCCCTGCAGTTTGCCAGAATGATCGCCTTGCCGGTGCGGACCTCCGTGCGCCGCGCGACGGGGATCGCCTCCCCGACGGCCTCCGGTCGGTTCTCCTGCGGCAAAACGCCGAATATGCCGCACTCCGTGTTCGCGTAAAGCGAGCCGAGGTCGCGCGTCAGATCAAAGTCGCCGCGCAGCTCGCCCGGCGCGCCGCTCGCGCCGCGCTTGACCGCCTTGACACTTGCCGCCATCACGCTGCCGCGCGAGAGCGGCATGAGCTTGCCGGTGTCCACGTCCGTGATGCCGTGGCCGAGCGCCGCGAACGCGCCCGTCTGCGGGTCATAGAAGGTCACCGTGCCGATGCCCGCCATGCTGTCGCGGATCCACGCGCCGAGGCGACACACGCCGTCCTGCCCTTTTTTCGGACAGACGGCGAGCTTCACGAGCCGGCCGCCGCGGCGCACGCCGAAGGCTGCCTCTCGCTCTCCGTTCTCCGCAAGAAGCGACTGCAAATGCTCCGTCGAGCCGATGGTGACGTCGTTCATCGTCAAGATCAGATCGCCGGCCTTCATGCCGCCCTTCTTCGCGGGAGAGACGGCGCCCTCGTTCTCCGAAAGCCCCACGACCAGCACGCCCTCGGCAAAGAGCTTCACGCCGATCGCCTTGCCGACCGGCACGAGCAGCTGCGTCTCTCCGCCCGGGTCCGGCGCACTCACGGCTCCCGCCGGCACGAGCAGGGCGGCGAGTGCAAAGACCAATGCCGCGCAGGCGGCAGCGCCATGCCGCCTGCTCCGTTTCCGTCGCCTTTCATCCATCCCATCACCTCTCCTGTTCAAAAGGAAATCGTTTCCTTTTGAAATTTTTTTGCCGCGTTTTTGCTTGCGGCCCCGTTACTTTTTGCAAAAGCGCAAAAAATAGCCCGCACAAAATCTGTCGGCATTGGCATGGAAATGACTTGCTTTCGCGGCAGGGAGACGAAAAAAGAAAACCGCAGGTCAAAACCTGCGGTTTTCGGAAAAATTCGGAAAAATCAACGCTCGCGATTGAAAATCTTGAAGATGTCGGCAAAGGGATCGTCTTCCTCCTCAGTCTTCTTCTCCGCCTCGGCAGCCGCCTTGTCCTCTTCATAATTGATGGGCTCGATGCTGGGCTTCGCCTCCGCCGCCTTCTTTTCCTCGGCAGGCGCGGCAGCCGCGGCGCTCTTACCGTCGGCAAAGCCGGTGGCAATGACCGTGACGCGGATCTCGTCGTCCATCGACTCGTCGAAGGTCGCGCCGAAGATGGTCAGCGCGTCGGGATGCACCGCGTCCTGCACCAGCGACGCGGCCTGCTCGACCTCCTCAAGGCCGATATCCATGGAGCCGGTAACATTGATGAGCACGCCGCGCGCACCGTGGATGGAGGTCTCGAGCAGCGGGCTGGAGATGGCCATGCGGGCGGCCTCCTCGGCCTTGCCCTTGCCCGCCGCGCGGCCCACGCCCATGTGCGCCATACCGGCGTTCTTCATGATGGCGGTGACGTCGGCAAAGTCGAGATTGATGAAGCCGGTGTCGCGGATGAGGTCGGAAATGGACTGCACCGCCTGACGCAGCACATCGTCCGCGATCTCAAAGGCGTTGGCGAAGGTGATCTTCTGATCGGTCGCATGCTTGAGGCGCTCGTTGGGGATAATGACGAGGGAATCGACCTTGCCCTGCAGCTCCTCGATGCCCTTTTCGGCCTGCTGCATCCGGCGGCGGCCCTCAAAGCCGAACGGCTTGGTGACGACGCCGACGGTCAGGATGCCCTGCTCGCGGGCGATCTCGGCCACGATGGGCGCGCCGCCCGTGCCGGTGCCGCCGCCCATGCCGGCGGTGATGAACACCATATCGGTATCCTCCAGCGCCTTGGAGATCTGGGCGCGGCTCTCCTCCGCGCTCTTGCGGCCCACCTCGGGATCGCTGCCCGCGCCCTGGCCGTGAGTCAGCTTCTCGCCGATCTGGATCTTATAGGTAGCGCTGGAAACGTTGAGCGCCTGCTTATCAGTATTGACCGCGACGAAATCCACGCCGCGGGTCCCGGAGCGCACCATGCGGTTGACCACGTTATTGCCGCCGCCGCCGACGCCGATGACCTTGATCCTGACGACGTTTTCAACGCCGGTATCCAATCCGAATGCCATATCGGTTCCTCCTACTATCTCTTGTAGAATGCGGGCGGATCATGTCGGTGCCGCCACAACATCAAGTGTATTCTGAAACAAGTCTATTGTATAACGCTTTTTTCTCGCGGTCAATAGCCGCGCGCGATTTCCCGAAAACTTTTTTACGCGCCCGGCGCGGACGGGATAAAGTGCATCTCGCCCTTGGACTTGAGCAGCATATAGTTGATCTCGCCCGTCTCGTTCGACTCCAGACCGTTTACCAGATCCTGCACGCTGCGGAAAATATAGTCGAGGTCGGAATCCCATGGGAGCCGCACGGTGAAGCGGCCCAGATAGGTGAAGGTGATCGCCTCGGCATCAGACAGGTCGACGCTCCCGATGCCCGCGAGCATACCGTAACCGCCCGCCGTCCGCACGAGGGTGAGCAGTGTCTCCGTCGTCAGCGTTTTCTCCTCACCGAGCGAGAGCTGCGCGCTCAGCGCGGGCGACTCCGGCTCGACGCCCGTGATGCTCGGGCAGCCGGACGGCAGCGTGTCGGTCCGCTCGAGGAGCTTACCGTTTTCGCTGATGAGCCAATAGCCATCCGGCGTGACGACGCCCGCCGCCGCCGCGCACTCCCGCACCGTGATAACGATGGTGTCCGGCAGAGCGCGGTTGATCGTCGCCTCCTCCACATAGGGCAGCTTTTCAAAAATAGCCTGTGCGGCGCTGTACTTGTTGAGCAGGAAAAGGTTATCCTCGATCTCGATGCCCGAGGCCGCGACGACCTCCTCGCTCGTGTAGCGCGCATTGCCGCTCACCGTGATACTCTGCACCTTGAAGAAGACCGTCAGCGCCGCGACGACCGCGCCGGCGATGAGCAGGATGCACAGGAGCTTCATCAGGAAAGAAAATCTTCCTCGCCGGCGTCTGCGATTCGTGCTGCGATTTCGTGCCATAGCTTTTGTATCCTTTTCGTTTCTATGTAGTCTCCCGGCGGATCTGTGCGCCGAGCGCGGCCAGGTCGCGCTCGATAGCGTCGTATCCGCGATCGATGTGCGTGAGCTCCGTCACGCGGGTCGTGCCCTCGGCGGAAAGTCCCGCGATCACCAGCGCCGCGCCGCCGCGCAGGTCGGTGCACTTGACCGCCGCGCCGTGCAGCGTCCTCACGCCGTTCACCACCGCCACGCGCCCCGCGACGCGGATCTCCGCGCCCATGCGTGAGAGCTCGTCAACGTGTCGGTAGCGGTTTTCAAAAATGTTTTCGACAAAGACCGTGCAGCCCTCGCTCCTGAGCAGCGCCGCCATCAGCACGGGCTGGGCGTCGGTCGGAAAGCCCGGATAGGGCGCGGTACGCACGGGGCGCACAGAGCGCAGCGCTCCGGTCGAGCGCAGGGAAACGGCGTCCGCCTCGCTCCTCACCTCGCAGCCGCTCTCGGCAAGCGAGAGCGCCACGGCGGACACCGCGCGGTAGTCCACACCGGTGAGCCGCACCTCGCCGCCCGCCGCCGCCGCGGCGCAGAGGTAGGTCGCGCAGACGATGCGGTCCCCGATGACGCGGTGCGTGCAGCCGTGCAGCGCCGTGCCGCCCTCGACCGTGATAATGGAGCCGCCCGCGCCGTTCACCCGCGCGCCCATGCTCCGCAGCAGCGCCTGAAGATCGACGATCTCCGGCTCGCGGGCCGCGTTGTAGATGACGCTTGTGCCCTCCGCGCCGCAGGCGGCGAGAATGGCGTTCTCCGTCGCGCCGACGCTCGGAATGGCGAGGGTGATGTCCGTGCCGCGAAGGCATTTCGCCTTGCAACGCAGCTCGCCGTAGCGCTCGGTGATCTCCGCGCCCAGCTCACGCAGGGCGGCCAGATGCAGGTCGATGGGCCGCGGACCGAGCTCGCAGCCGCCGGGGTAAGATAAAACCGCCTCCCCCTGCCGCGCGAGGATCGCGCCCAGAAAAATGATGGACGAGCGCATTTCGCGCATCAGCTCGTCAGGAATGTCGCAGCGCGCCATCGGCGCAGTGTCCACCTCCAGCGCTGTGCCGTCGCGCCGCACGCGGCAGCCGAGGTGGCGCAGGATGGCGACGGACGCGTCCACGTCGCGCAGACGCGGACAGTTCTCGATGCGGCAGACGTCCCGCGCGAGGATCGTCGCCGCCAGCACGGGCAGGACGCTGTTCTTGCTGCCCTGTATCGTCAGTTCTCCGTGAAGCGGCGCGCCGCCCTCGATGCTCAGATAGCTCATGTGCCGTTCCTCCCTTTCCCGATGGGTCAACAAACTAAGCCATAGTATGCGCCCACGGTGCGCCGTGGTTCCGGCGCGGGAGGAAAAGGGTGTGTACTTTCGCGGTGTTTTATGGTAAAATTCCAAAAAAATCCAAAAGCGAGGTCATATCATGAAGGGAAAAACGATCTGCAAAACGCTTGGGCTCGTACTGCTCGCGCTGCTCATTCTCGTCGTGCTGTACGTCGTCTATGTGTTCGCGAGCTACCACCGCGTCGGCGACCAGAGCCTCAGCGTAATGCATTGCAGCAGCAGGGACGCAGTCCCCATGGAGGACGCGGTCGAGACCGGCGCCGTCTATCGCGTCACGTCCGCTAATGTAGGCTTCGGCGCCTACAGCGCCGACTACAGCTTCTTTATGGACGGCGGCAGGGAGAGCCGCGCCCGCAGCCGGCAGGAGGTCGACCGGAATATGCGCGGCATTGTCGCGTTTGTCGAAGCCCTTTCGCCCGACTTTGCCCTCTTTCAGGAGGTCGACACCGACGGCACACGCAGCTGGCATATCGACGAGACCGCCTATCTGAGCGACGCCATGACGGGATGCGAATTTGACGAGGTGTTCGCGCAGAACTACGACAGCCCCTATCTTTTCTACCCGCTCATTCAACCCCACGGAGCGAATCAGTCCGGCATCGTGACGCTTTCGCGCCACCCCATCGCTTCCGCTGCGCGGCGGGAGCTGCCGGTGGAGAGCGGCTTTATGAAGCTCCTTGACCTCGACCGCTGCTATTCGGTCAGCCGCATCCCGACGGCGAGCGGCAAGGAGCTTGTCCTCTATAATCTCCACCTCTCTGCCTACACCTCGGACGGCGCCATCGCCACCGAGCAGCTTGAGCTGCTGTGCGCGGATATGCTTGCGGAATACGAGGCGGGCAATTACTGCGTCGCGGGCGGCGACTTCAACAAGGACCTGCTCGGCAATTCGCCGGAGATCTTCGGTGTGGCCGCCGGGGAAAACGACACCTGGGCGCAGCCCATCCCGGAGGGAACGATCCCCGCGGGGCTGACGCTCGTCGCGCCCTTTGACGAGACCGCACCCGCCGCCTCCTGCCGCACGGCGTCCGAGCCGTACAGCATCGAGACGACCTTCCGCCTGACGGTGGACGGCTTCCTCGTGAGCGATAACGTGGAGGTCGTGGACAGCGCCGTGCTGGACGCCGGCTTCCTCTACTCCGACCACAATCCCGTGTGGATGGACTTCAAGCTCAACTGAATATGCTCTGAGCCTGCGGCTTGCGCCGCAGGCTTTTATTTGACAAGCGCCATGACGGTCTCATAGATGCGCTCGGTCGCGTCGCGCACGCCGAGTCGGAGCGAAGCCTCGTGCATCGCCGCGAGCCGCGTTTCGTCGCGCAGCAGCGCGGCGGCCTCCGTAAACAACCGCTTGCCGTCCAGCCCCTCCTCGGGCAGGACGAGCGCCGCGCCGTGCTCGCCGAGCACGGCGGCGTTTTTCTCCTGATGATGGTTCGTCACATTCGGCGACGGCACCAAAATGGCGGGAACGCCGAGCGCGGTCAGCTCGCTGAGCGTGGACGCGCCCGCGCGGCAGATCACAAGGTCGGCGGCGCGCATAACGTCCGCCATGTCGTAGATATACTCACGCACGTCGAGCGAGGGATGGTCGCGCAGATCCACGCCGTACCCGCTCACCCACTCGTGCATTTTCTGCCAGCCGAGCGAGCCGACGGAGTGGACATGGTGGAACGGCTCCTTTGCCGCCTCAAGATAAAGAAGCTCCGCCGTGACGCGGTTCATATTTCCCGCGCCGAGGCTGCCCCAGAAAGAAACGACGAGCGGGCGGCCGTCGTTCACGCCGAGCTTTTCCTTGGCCTGCGCCTTCGTCTGCGTGAAGAAGTCGCCGCGCACCGGCGTACCGGTGACGACCACGCGGTCCTTGTGCTTATAATACCGCCGGCAGTCCTCAAAGCCGACGAGAATGCGGTCGCAATGGTTCTCGAGCAGTCGGGTCGTCAGCCCCGGAACGGCGTTCGACTCGTGCACCGCCGTCGGAATGCCGCGCGCGTGGCCGTAGCGCACGACGGGATAGCTCGCGTAGCCGCCCGTACCGACAATGAGGTCGGGCTGAAATTCATCGAGAATAGCGTCCGCCTCACGCTTCGCGTGCATCAGATTGCGCACGGAGACGAGGTTATGGCGCAGCTCCTTCGGCCGAAGGGAGCGGTGGAAGGACGAGATGTTGACTGTGCGGAACGGATAGGGCGTGTGCGCGATCAGGTCGCGCTCCAGTCCGCGCTCCGCGCCGACGAAGAGGATGCGGGTCTTCGGGTCTCTCTCCCGCAGGAAGCCTGCGAGCGCCAGCGCGGGGTTGACGTGTCCCGCCGTGCCGCCGCAGGTGAAAATAACGTTCATGCCTTCCGTCCCCCTTTCTTCCTCGCGGCGGTCTGTTTTCCGCCGCGGCATATTTTTGAGCTTTTCAGCCTGGCGGCATCTGCCGCGAAACACTCAGCACCACGCCCATCTCCGCCAGCTGGATGGCGAGCGCCGTGCCGCCGAAGCTGAAGAACGGCAGCGAGATGCCGGTGTTCGGCACAAGATTCGTCACGACCGCGATGTTTAAGAAAACCTGTAAGGCGATCTGCGTGGTAATGCCCACGACAAGAAGGCTGCCGAAGCGGTCGCGCGCGTGGAGCGCGATCCAGTAGCCGCGGATGATGAGCAGCGCGAAGATGGCCATGATGAGCGTTGCGCCGATCAGGCCCAACTCCTCGCAGACGATGGAGAAGATGCAGTCGTTGTGCTCCTCAGGCAGGAAGAGGAACTTCTGCCGGCTCTTGCCGAGGCCGAGACCGAGGAGACCTCCCGAGCCGATGGCGATGAGGCTCTGGCGCGTCTGATAGCCCGTGCCCGTCTTAAAGGCGTCGTTGAGCGGGTCGAGCCAGATGGCGATGCGCGAGGAGTTGTAGGTGATGAGGCCCGAGAGGAACGCATACGCCACCGCCGCCACGCCACCGATGCCGATGCCGACCCAGTAGCCGCGGATGCCGCCGACGAACATCATCGCCGCGCCGATGCCGAGAATGAGCACGGTGCCGGAAAGGTGCGGCTCGAAGTACATCAGCACCGCAATGAGGGCAAGGATAAAGCCGTAGGGCAGGATACCGTAGCGGAGCGTCCTCATTTTGTCCTTCTTTTTGGAGATGCTGTCGGCAAAATAAAGGATGACGCCAAGCTTGGCGATCTCCGACGGCTGAAACCGCATCGTGGTGCCCGGGATACCGAGCCAGCGCGTCGCACCGTGGCTCGTGATACCGACGCCGGGAATGATGACCGCGACGAGCAGAGCGATGGAAATGCCCAGCGCGATCTTGGCCACGCCGCGGAAGCGCGCGTAGTTGATGCGCCCGATGACGACCATGGCGGCAAGGCCGAGCGTGGCAAAGGCCGCCTGCCGCTTAAAGTAGTACAGCGGGTCGCCCGACTCATAATAGGCAGAGGGGAAGCTCGCCGAGAGGAGCATGATGAGCCCCACGCCGGTGAGCAGCAGCACGAGCAGGAGAAACGGCACATCGATGGGTCCGCGGCCCGCCTCCTTCGCAGCGGCCTCCATGCGCTTCATGTGCTCGCGCTGTTCGCGCCGCAGCTCGCGCTCCTCCTTCGTCATACCGGTTCACCTCCCCCGATCGTTTTTTGAAATGTGCCTTAGAAGTGGTATCTTCCGATCACGCCCCAGAGCGCCAGCATACAGAACACGGCGGAGACGAGCGTGAAGATGGTCACGAGCTTGACCTCGCTCCAGCCGCAGAGCTCAAAGTGATGGTGCAGCGGCGCCATCTTGAAAATGCGCTTGCCGTGCGTCGCCTTAAAGTAGGCGACCTGAATGATGTCCGAGAGCGTCTCGCAGATGTAGACGATGCCGACGAGCAGCAGCACGAGCGGCATATCGTAGGCGAACGCCAGTCCCGCCACCGCGCCGCCGAGAAAGAGCGAGCCGGTGTCGCCCATGAATACCTTGGCGGGATGGAAGTTATAGACGAGGAAGCCGATCAGTCCGCCGACCATCGCCGCGGCAAAAACGCCGAGGTCATTCTCATAGCCCCACCACGAGCCGACCACCGCGAAAAACAGCGCCACCGGCACCGTCACGCTGCCGGCCAGACCGTCGATGCCGTCCGTGATGTTGACGGCGTTGACCGTGCCGACGATAACAAAGGCGGCGAAGATCATATAAACGATCCACGGCAGGATGACATAGGTATTGGCGAACGGAACGTAGAGGTTCGGCGTCAGCATCCCCTCATAGCGCATCAGGCAGAGAAACACCACCGCCGCGGCAAGCTGGAGGGCAAACTTCTGGATCGCCGTCAGGCCGAGATTCCGGTGCATTTTCACCTTCTGAAAATCGTCAAGAAAGCCGATCAGGCCGAACACGGCGGCAAAGGCAAACACATAGAGGTGCGCGAAGCTGCCCGCGCGCATGGCGTCCCAGCCGAACACGAGAATGGTGACGAGGATGCCGAAAATGAACATCAGTCCGCCCATCGTCGGCGTGCCGGACTTGCCGGCGTGCCAGGTCGGGCCGTCCTCGCGGATGCTCTGCCCCGCCTTGAGCCTGCGCAGCTCGGGGAGCAGAAAGCGTCCGGTGACAAGCGTGATGAGAAAGCTCACAATGCAGGCAGCGATCAGTTTCATAGCGTATTCCTTCCGCCGCGCAGAGCGCGGCTCTTTCGTTTTTTATTGGCTCAGATGCTCGCGCACCACCTGCCGCTCGTCGAGCGGCAGCGTCTCGGCGCCGACCACCTGATAGGTCTCGTGTCCCTTGCCCGCGAGCACCACCACGTCGCCGGTGCGGGCGTGGTCGAGCGCGTAGGCGATGGCCTCGCGGCGGCTTTCCAGCACGGCAAACGGCGTCGCGCTGTCCGCCATGCCGGCGAGGATCTCGTGCAGAATGGCGTAGGGGTTTTCCGTGCGGGGATTATCCGAGGTGACGATCACCTCGTCCGCGAGCCGCGCGGCGATGCGCCCCATTTCGGCGCGCTTCGTCCGGTCGCGGTCGCCGCCGCAGCCGAACACGACGAGCACGCGCGCGTCGGCAAAGCCGCAGACGGTCGAGAGAATATTTTTCAGCCCGTCGGGCGTGTGCGCGTAATCAATGAGCACGGTGTAGTCCGTGTCCGTCGGCACCACCTCCGCCCTGCCGCGCACGCCCTGACAAAGTGAGAGGGCCTGCGCCGCGTCCCCGATCGGAATGCCGAGGGCCTGTGCCGCGGCGAGCGCGGCGAGCGCGTTGTAGAGCGAGAACGCCCCGGGAATGTGCAGCGTCACGGGGACGTGCTCGCTGTCGCTGCACGCGGTGAAGCTCACGCGGTCGGCGCAGTAATGCGCGTCCCAGCCGACGAGATCGTTTGCAAGTCCCTGCCCGAAGCGTGTGACCGGACAGGTCACATTTTCGAGCAGCCGCGGCGTCCACGGATCGTCGCCGTTGACGGCGGCGGCGCGGCATTGGCGGAACAGACGCGCCTTGGCGTCGCAGTAGGCTTCCATTGTACCATGGTAGTCAAGATGGTCCTGCGTGAGATTGGTGAACACGCCGAGCGCGAAGTCGATCGCGCCGGCACGCCTTTGCACGAGCGCGTGGGAGGAGACCTCCATCACCACATGGGTGCAGCCCGCGTCCGCCATTTCGCGCAGCAGACGCTGGAGCGTCAGCGCGTCGGGCGTGGTGCGCTCGGCGGGCAGAACGGCGTCGCCGATCATGTTCTGATTCGTGCCGATCAGGCCGACCTTTGCGCCCAGACAGCGCTCAAGGAGCTGCTTGAGAAGATACGTTGTGGTCGTCTTGCCGTTCGTGCCGGTCACGCCGACCACCGTCATGCCTCCCGCCGGATCGCCGTACCACCTCGCGGCGAGCTTTGCCGCCGCCTCGTGCGCGTCGGGGATCAGCACACAGGGCACGCCCTCGGCCGCGTGCTCGGTCACGACGCAGACCGCGCCGCGCGCGGCGGCCTCTTTTGCGTAGTCTGCGCCGTCCTCCCGCGCGCCATGCAGGGCGAGGAAAAGGCTTCCCTCTCCCGCCGTGCGGGAATCGAGGGTGAGGTCATGTATCTCCGTCCGCGCGTCCGCGCGGAGGAGTCGGAAGTGATCGAGGGCGCTCAAAAGCTCGCCGAGCTTCGTAGGCGCGTCGTCCTTTCTCCGTCAAATCTTGCTCTCTTTTGCGGTTTTTAATCCGTCACCGAGCTGTCGCTGAACTGGACGCGCACCACCGTGCCCGCCGCGACCTCCGTGCCCGGCATCTCCGACTGGGAGATGGCGCGCACGCTCGCGGAGCTGCCGCCGGTCGCGCCGGAGACGGACATGATGAGCCCCGCGTCGGTGAGCTTGCGGTTGGCTGCCGCGGCGCTGTCGCCCACGACGTTCGGCACGATGCACAGCTCCGTGGATTTCTCCGCGCCGAGATAGAGGATGATCTCCGCGTTGTTCGGCACGATCGCGCCGCCGAGCGGCGTCTGGTCGGTGACGGTCTCGCCGTCGCCGACGGTGCGGCAGGAGAAGCCCTCCTCCTTGAGCTTTGTCGCCGCCTCGTCGCGCTTGAGCCCGACGACGTTCGGCACGGTATGATCCGCGCCGACGAGTTCATCGGCGCTGTAGGTCGGCTCGATGCCGAGGTAGGGCAGTATCTCCGCCATGATGCTCGATGCCACGGGCGCGGCCATGTTGCCGCCGGAGCGGTAGGTGCCGGTGTCGTTGCTGGCGCTGCTGAGGGTGAGGAGCATCATGATCTGCGGGTCGTCCGCCGGCGCGCAGCAGGTGAACGAAACGGTGACGCTCCCGTCGATCTGGTCGGCGGTGCCGGTCTTGCCGCCGATGCGGTAGCCCGCGACCTTGCCGTTCTTGCCCGTGCCGTACTCGACCTCGTACTCCATGATCTCGCGCACGGTCTTGGAGGTATCCTCGGAGATGACCTGCCGCAGCGGGGTGGTGTCGTGGCGATACTTGACGTTGCCGCTCTGGTCGAGCACCTCGGAGACGATGTAGGGCGTGCGGAGGTAGCCGCCATTGGCGCAGGCCGCCTGCGCGTTGATGAGCGAGAGCGGCGTGACGTTGAAGTTCTGACCGAAGGCGTAGCACGCCAGCGCCAGCGTGGAGTATTCGATCTCCTTGTTGACAAAGCCGCTCGCCTCGCCCGTGGTGTCCACGCCGGTCTTTCCGGTGAGGCCGAAGGCCTTCATGTAATTATAGAACGTCGTGTTGCCGAGGCGCAGGCCGATGTTGATGAACGCGGGGTTGCAGGAATTGGCGAACGCCGTGATGAGGTCCTGATGACCGTGACCGGGCGCGCGCTTGGAGCAGTTGATCTTCGCGCCCTCGATGACGACATAGCCCGGGCAGTTGAAGGTGTCGGACATTTTGACCTTGTTCTCCTCCAGCGCCATGGCGAGGGTGAGGATCTTGAAGGTCGAGCCGGGCTGGAAGGTGTCGTTGATGGCCTTGTTGCGCCATTGCATATTTTGCAGCGTGCCGGCCGCCGCGGCAAGCTCCTCGTCGGTCATGCCGGCGGCGAGCATCTCCTTGTTGTAGATGCTCGCGGGGGCGTTGAGGTCGTAGGTCGGCAGCGACGCCATCGCGAGGATGCCGCCGGTGTTGACGTCCATGACGATGCCGGTCGCGCCCACGCCCGTGCCGTAGCGGCTCTCGAGCTCCTCAAGGCCCTTTTCAAGGTAATACTGCACCGTCTTATCGAGGGTCGTCACCAGACTGTCGCCGTTCTCGGCGTCGAAATACTGCTCATACTGATAGAGCAGCGCGTTGCCGTTGGCGTCGCGTGCGGAGACGACCATGCCCTTTTCGCCGGTCAGCTCCTCGTCATACACGGCCTCAAGGCCGTAGGCGCCGCCGTTGGCGTTGACAAAGCCGATGACGTGCGCGGCGAGCGAGGAATAGGGGTAGTAGCGCTTGGAGGTCGGCTCCAGAAAGACGCCTTTGATGCCGTTGTCGCTGATAAACACGCGGACTTTGTCCGCCGTCTCCTGCTCGACCTTCTTCTTGATGACCTTGTACTGCGAGGCGGTGTCCTTCATATCGTCGAGGATGCCGCTCGGGTCCACGCCGAGGATCTCGCCGAGGCCGTTTGCGATCAGATCTTGGTCCTGCTCGTTTTTGGCAACGTCGAGAGGCGAGACGCAGACGTTCTCCGCCGTGGAGGAGAGGGCGAGAATGTCGCCGTTTTTATCGTAGATGGTTCCGCGGCTCGCCTCCACGGTCGTGCGCAGCGTCTGCTGGCGCACGGCGAGCGTCTTGAGCTCGTCGTGCTGCTTGATCTGCAGCTTGTAGAGCTGGGCAAAGAGCAGCAGAAACGTGCCGATGCCCAGCAGCGCCAGCAGCAGAAGCGTCCGCTGCTGGATGATGCGGTTGGCGCGGCGCGCGCTGTCCGGTTTTCTTTTCGGGGGTGTCGGCACGGTCTTTCCTCCTCATACGGCAAGGGGCATAATGGCAAAACAAGGAGTAAGGAAGCTCCTTACTCCTTATGTATAGGCTTCGCTCAACTGAAATATTCCACCACGCTGAAAACGCCCCGCCCCAGCGAGGTGAACACGCGGCTGAGCACGCTGACGTTCTGTGCTTCGCAAAGCTCCACGCTGTCCGGCGCGGAAAGGTCGATGTAATTGATCTGCGAGGAGCTGGGCTTGTTCATGCCCGCGGCGGCCGCCGCCGCCTTGACCGTTTCGAGATCAAAGGTGCGCTCGTACTGCGTGAGCAGCGCGACGTGCTCGGCGTCGAGCGTCTTGAGCTCCTTCTGCATCGAGACCACGTCGGCGGAAATGCTCGTGAGCTGCGCGTAGCTCATCAGCACGACCACAACCATCGCGGCCAGCGCGGCAAAGCCGAGCACCAGCACGCCGGAGACTCTCTGCCGCTCGCGCACGCGCGGACGGACGGCCTTCTTTTCCCGGCGGCGCGGCGGACGGATGAATTCCTCGCGCGGCTGCTCCCGCTGCTCGCTCTCGCGGCGCGGCGCACGCCGCTCGGCGTAGCGCTCATCGTAGGCGAGATTGCCGACCACACGTCCGCCGCGGTAGCTATTCGGTTGTCTGCGGCTCGTGCGTGCCATAGCGCTCTCCTTCGTGAAAGATTTGCTTTCTCAGCATTTTTCCGCCACACGCAGCTTGGCGCTGCGGGCGCGGGGATTTTCATTCAGCTCTTCCTCGCCCGAAACGATGGGCTTGCGGGTGATGAGCTTCATTTTGGGCTTCTTGCCGCACACGCACACCGGAAACTCCGGCGGACAGGTGCAGCCCGTGGCGAGCGCTTGCAGCTCGCGCTTGACGATGCGATCCTCGAGCGAATGGAAGGTGATGACCGCGAGCCGCCCGCCCGGCTTGAGATTCTTCTCGGCGGCGCGGAGCATCGGCGGAAGCTCGCCGAGCTCGTCATTGACCGCGATGCGAATGGCCTGAAAGCTCCGCTTGGCGGGATGCTGCTTTTCGCGCAGCGCCGCGGCGGGCATCGCCGAGCGGATGAGATCCGCCAGCTCCAGCGTGGTTTCGATGGGCTTTTCCGCGCGGTACGCGCAGATCTTCTTCGCGATGGCGGGCGCGTAGCGCTCCTCGCCGTATTCGTAGAGGATGCGCTTGAGCTCCTCGTAGCTGACGGTATTGACCAGCTCGCGCGCGGTGTAGGGCGCGCTCTCGTCCATACGCATATCGAGCGGCGCGTCCTGCTTGTAGGAAAAGCCGCGCGCGGCATCGTCGAGCTGCGGCGAGGAAACGCCGAGGTCAAAGAGCATCCCGTCCACACCGCGGACGCCCAGCTCACGCAGCACGTCGTCGAGTGCGCTGAAGTTGGAGTGTACCAGTGTCACGCGGTCCATATAGTCCGCGAGCCGCCGCTGCGCTGCCTCGATGGCGGTCTCGTCGCGATCGAGGGCAATGAGCCGTCCTCCCGCCGTCAGGCGGCGGACGATCTCCAGCGAGTGGCCCGCGCGGCCCAGCGTTCCGTCGAGGTAAACGCCGTCCGGCTTGATGGCAAGCGCGTCCAGACATTCGTGCAGCAGCACCGGCTTGTGGCCGTAGTTGATCTCTTCCATCTCAGAAGCCCAGCTCCTCCATCACGGCGGCGAGGTTCTCGGGGTTGAGCTCCTCGGCCTCCAGCGCAGCCCAGCGCTCCGCGTTCCAGATCTCGGCGCGGTTCGATACACCGATGATGACCACGTCCTTGTCCAGCCCCGCGTAGGCGCGCAGCTTCTGCGGCAGCAGGATGCGGCCCTGGCTGTCCGGCTCGCACTTGGCGGCATTGGCGAACAGCGGACGCATGGCCTTGGTCTTGGTGTAGGGCAGGCTCTCGAACTTCTCGGTGAACTTCGCCCAGCTCGCGTCGGAATAGACGCTCAGGCAGGAGTCCATGCCCATGGTGACATAAAAGGTCTCGCCCAGCTCCTCGCGGAGCTTTGCGGGGATGAACACTCTGCCCTTGGCGTCGATGCTGTGCTGATACTGGCCGGTCAAAGCGCTTCCCCCTTTCGGCGATCCTTGAAGCTGCTGTGAAGAGGGCAAAGCAGCGGCTCCCTCTTTTTTCGGGGAAGTCGCTCGGCTCCACTCTCCTGCACTTTTGGGTCAGCAGCACCACTTTTGCACACTTGGCACCACTTTCCCCCACTTCGTATTTTGAGTATACATAAAACGCTTTTGAAATGCAAGCAGAAATTTTCTTTGTTTTCAGGGCTTTCACGCCCTTTTCTGCCAAATTCTTCCAGCGTTTTCCGCCGGAACTCAAACGCGCGTTTTATTGTCGAAAGGGTGCGAAAAAACGCGCCACAATATCTTGTGGCGCGTTTTACCTTTATCGCAAAATATGTTCAAATTAAAAAACGCTCGAAAAGCCTTTGTCAGATGTAACGAATTTTACTTGTCCTCTTTGTCGTTTTTCTCCAAAGACTTGTTCAGCTCCTCGCGGCGGCGCTGCATCTGCTCGTTGGACGCGGCGCGGAAGCGCACGCGCGTCTGCTTGACCTCGTCAAGCGCCATCTGGACCGCCTCCTCCGTGCGGCGCAGAACATCCTCGGAGTAGTCGTTCGCCACGCGGTACATCTCGCGCGAGCGCTCCTCGGCACGGGTGACGATGTCGTGGCCCTTGGCGCGCGCAGCGGTGAGCACCTCGCTCTCGGAGACCTTGCTCTTGGCCTCGAATTCCGCCTTCTGCATCATGCGCTCGACGTCGCGCTTGGCAGCCTCCACATACTCGTCGCGGGCGCGGACGAGCTCCTGCGCGCGCTTGAGCTCCACCGGCATCTGCGCGCGGATCTCGTCGAGCAGGTCGAGCGCCTCGTCGCGGTTGAGCACGCACTTGTCGTTCGACAGCGGCGCGTTCTTCGCCTCGTCGATCATCTCATACAGCATATCCAGCAGCTTCTGTACATTCTCTTCAGCCATCGTTATCCCCTATCCTTTCCTCTTATCCGAGCCGCGGCCGCAGCCGGCAAATACTTCTCGAGCGGCTGATGATACTTCACCATCTCGCGCGCCATGGTCGATGAAATGTGCTGGTGCGCGGGCTCGGCGCACAAAAGCACCGTGTCGAGCGCGCCGCCGGACACATCCTTATAAATGAGCGAGAGCTGATACTCCGCATCGAAATCCATACTGTTCCGCGCGCCGCGCACGAGAAAGCGCGCGCCCTTCTGCGCGGCAAAGTCCGTCAGCAGTCCGTTCCACAGCGCCGCCTCGACGTTGCCGAGCGGTGCGATGCTCACGCGCATCAGCTCCAGCTTCTCCCTGTCCGTGAACATCGGGTGCGTCTTTTCGCCGTTCGGCACGATGGCGACGTACACGCGGTCAAAGAGCTGCGCCGCGCGCTCGATAATATCCATGTGGCCGAGCGTCACGGGGTCGAAGCTGCCGGGAAACACGGCGATGCGTTCCTCTCTCATGTCGTCTCCTCCCCATCGCGGCGGTAAAGCGTGACCTTGATTCTGCCGTAGCGGTACTCGCGCGCGACGCGGTAGGGCACGCAGAGCTTGGGCAGCTCCTTTTCCGCCGGACTCTCCGCGATCATTATACCATCGGGCGCAAGAATGTCAAACCGCGCGATGTGCGCGACGGCGCGCTCGAGCAGATCGTCCGCGTAGGGCGGGTCGAGGAAAATGAGGTCGAATTTCTCACGCAGGGCATTGAGATAGGCCATCGAGTCGCCGCAGACGACCTGCGCGCCGTCCTCCAGCCGCGTGAGCGCCAGATTCTCACGGATGAGCTTCACCGCGTCGGTGCGCCGGTCCACGAACACGGCGCGCTGCGCGCCGCGCGAAAGCGCCTCGATGCCGAGCTGTCCCGTCCCCGCGAAGAGGTCGAGCACGCGCGCGCCCTCCACCTCGAACTGGATGGCGGAGAAAATGCCCTCCTTGACCTTGTCGGTGGTCGGGCGGGTATCATAACCCTTTAATTCATTCAGCCGGCGCCCGCGCGCCGAGCCGGTGATGACTCTCATACCGTTTTCCGTTCCTTCTTTCGGTTTCTTTTTACATCCTACAAAAAAGCGGCGCACATTGCAAGTGGTCACGCAAAAATATTTTTCCGCATTCGCTTCCCGCTTTTTCGGATAGCCTTGTCGAAATTGCTCAAAATGAAAGTTTTCCTGCGCCTGGTCTTGCAAAATATGTTCAGATGCGGTAGAATGTAAAAACTCTTATAAATCGCATCTATAAGCTGTCGTTTATAGGAGAAATTTTAGGAGAGAGTGTATATTATGGAAAAGAAAAAGCTCAGTCTGCCGGCACAGATCTTCATTGCTCTGCTGCTCGGTATCGTGGTCGGCCTTGCCTTCTACTTTATGGGCAAGCCCGAGATCACGACCAACTACCTCAAGCCCTTCGGCACCATCTTCGTTAACCTCCTCAAGTTCATCGTCGTTCCCGTTGTCCTGCTGTCCATGATCGACGGCATCATCTCCATGGGCGACATGAAGAAGGTCGGCTCCGTCGGCTGGAAGACCGTCGCGTACTTCCTGGTCACCACCGCCGTCGCCTGCGTCATCGGCCTTGTGTTCGCCAACATCTTCAACAACGCCGGCCTCTTCCCCACCCTCCAGCTGGTTGACGGTCAGGTTTGGGAGAAGGCCACCAGCGCAAACTTCATGGATACCCTCATCGGCATCTTCCCCAGCAATATGTGGGAATCCTTCCGCACCGCCAATATGCTGCAGGTCATCGTCATCGCCATTTTTCTCGGCGGCGGTATCCTCGCCGCGGGTGAAAAGGGCAAGCTCGCGCAGGACATGGTCTCCACCCTCTATGCGGTCATCGAGCGCGTGATGGCGTTCATCATCTCCCTCAGCCCCATCGGCGTGTTTACCATGATGGCATGGGTCGTCGCCACGCAGGGCCCCGAGATCCTCGGCTCCCTCGGCATCGTCCTCGGCTGCGCCTACCTTGGCTACATCGTCCACGCGGTCCTCTGCTACTCCGTCTCCGCCAAGGCGTTCGCGGGCATCAATCCCATCACCTTCTTCAAGAAGGCGTCCCCCGCGATGATCTTCGCCTTCACCTCCACCTCCTCCGCCGCGACCATTCCCCTGAGCATGGAGTGCTCCGAGGACCTCGGCGCGGAGAATGATATTTCCTCCTTTGTTATCCCCCTCGGTGCGACCATCAACATGGACGGCACCGCCATCTACCAGTGCGTCGCCACCATTTTCCTCGCCACCTGCTGCGGCATGACGCTGACCCTCGGCCAGATGGTCACCATCGTTGTCACCGCGACCCTCGCCTCCATCGGCACCGCCGGCACGCCCGGCGCGGGCATGATCATGCTGGCTATGGTGCTCCAGGCCATGAACATCCCCGTCGATATGATCATGATCATCTACGGCGTGGACCGTCTGTTCGACATGGGCCGCACCTGCCTGAACATCACCGGCGACATGTCCTGCGCGCTCTGCGTCACCAAGTGGGAGAGCAAGAAGACCGCCGTCAAGTAAGGCAAGCACCCTCGCCTTCAAACGCATACCAAAAGAAGTGCTGTTTCCCACGGGAAGCAGCACTTCTTTCTTGCTTTTTTCGGAGTGCGGGCATACAATGGGCGGTGCTCCATCACAGGAAACGGAGGAACGACGCCATGAACCGGAAGCGCGGTTATCTTTATATTCTGCTCGCCGCCATGATCTACTCCACCACCGAGGTCGCGCTCAAGGGGCTCGGCGGCGTCTTCGTGCCCATGCAGATCACGGTCGAGCGCGTGCTCATCGGCGCGCTCTTTCTGCTGCCCTTTGCCCTGCGCAGCCTGCGGCGGAACGCCATTCGCCTCACCCGCTCCGACTGGAGCTACTTTGCCCTGCTCGGCTTTCTGACGGTCACGCTGCACATGTCGCTGCTCCAGATGGCCGTGCTGCACATGGACGCCTCGGCGACCTCCATCATCTACTCCGGCAACCCCGTCTTTGCCCTCGCCGCCGCGCACCTGATCCTGCACGAGCCGCTGAAACGGAACCACCTCATTGCCATCGGCATCGAGCTGATCGGCATCCTCTTCATTCTCAACCCCGCGAAGCTCGAGGTCAGTCCGCGCGGCTTCGCGGAGATCCTCACGGCGACCGTTCTCTTCGCCATGTACGGCACACTCTGCAAGCTGCGCATCCCACGGCTCGGCGGGCTGGTCATCACGACCTTCAACATGGTCCTCGGCGGGCTGGAGCTGCTCGCGCTCCTGCTGCTCGGTCACATCCCCGCCGTCGGCGCGCTCTACTGCAGCCTCGGGCTGGACATTTTCGCCGACGTGCCGTTCTTCACCGGCTTCACGCTCAGGTCCGCGCTGCTGCTGTGCTACGTCGGCATCTTCTGCGCCGCCATCGGCTTTCTGCTCACCGCCAAGATCACGGAATACACCTCCGCGACCGAGGCCTCCTTCGTCTATCTGATCAAGCCCGTTCTGGCAACGCTTCTGGCGGTGGTCTGCTTCCGCGAGACCATCAGCGTCAACCGCATGATCGGCCTTGTCTTCTTCCTCGCCGCCTCGCTGTGCGTCAGTGTGCCCGTGCTGCGCGAGATGCGGCGGGACGCCGTTACGGCACAGCCGCCGCGGTAAGCCCATTTTCACGCAAAAAAGCTCCGGCCGTTTTCACGGTCGGAGCTTTTTCATCCGGTCTCAGAAATCAACGGTGCCGTCAAGGACCTTGAGGTCATAAGGTTCAAAGACGACCCTGCGGTACTTCTCCACATCGAGCGGCACATTCGTCCAGTCGGAGTGCAGGTCGCCGTTCTGCTTGATGAGAATGTCGTAGAGAATGTCGTAGGTCACGCCGTCCTCGCCGGTCTCCACGATGGTGGAATAGGGCAGGGTCTTATGGTAGGTCATGTGCAGGCCCTTGTACTCAAAATGGAAGCCGTTGCGCATCCGGCAGCCGTCGAGTCCCCTATAGGTGAACTGCTTTTTGAGGTCCTGCAAAATTTTGTCGTGCTCCTCCTCATAGAGGTTCTCGGGCGTGGTCTCGGTGTAGTCGTAACGAAACTGGATGGGAATGTTGTACTTCCGCCAGCGCTCGACATACTCCGTGAGCTTGTCCGCGGGATAGTTCTTGTAGAGCACGCAGTTGATGCGCTTGGGCGTGGCGATAGCGGCCACGACCTCGTCGGGCGATTCCTCGACGTAGCGCTGCAGATGGCGCGAAACGTTGATGCAGGTGATCTTGTCCGCGTTGCGGCGGGTGAAGTCGATCATCTCCTCCGCGCTGCAGCCGGGCTGCACGGGGAACGTGGTGTTGATATACACCTTGTGCGTCCCGGGGATCGCGTCGAGCATCCGCTGCAGGTCGCCCAGCTGGGCGAACGGCTCACCGCCGGTGAAAACGAAGTCGCATTCCGGCGTGATGGCGTCCATCACGGCAATGGACCTCAGAATCGCCTCGACGCTGAAGCCGGTGCAGTCGGCATATTCCTTTTTATTGATACAGAAAGGGCAGTGGTTGCGGCAGTCATACGGCACAAAAATGGTGACCGTCGCCCCGCCCGACCTCGTTTTGTAGGGGTGGCTCATAGCAGTTGTGTCCGTCCTATTGCAAAATTCGATAAATAGTTTACTCCTGTAAACGAGAAAATGCAAGGGAGAAAACGCGGAAAAAGCGGTTTTTGCCTATTTTCTTTCCTTTTCCTCCCGCAGCAGGCCGCGAACGTAGGCGAACGCGGCGTCCTCGCCCTCGTCGCGGAGCACGCGCAGCATCGCCTCGATGGCGTCGCTCGTCTCGGGGTGGATGAGGATATGGCTCTTCGAGCGGATATAGTAGTCATACGGCGCGGCGTCGGTGTACTTGTCCTTGAGGTAGGTCCTGCACGCCGCGATGCGGTCGCAGAACATCTCGGCGACGTAGCGCAGCGGCATTTTGCACCCGCCCATGTAGGGCTTTCCGTCCTCCCCGATGCAGTAGTCGATCCAATACTCGAAGTGATGGCGGTTGCGTCCCTTGTGGTGCAGCCAGGCAAGGCTCACGCCGTTCCGCTTGCGCTCGGCGTCGTTCGGACTGCGGTAGCCCTGGTAATATTTCGCGCCGCGCCAGAACTCGCAGGGCGCGTACTTGCTCAGGTCGTGCAGCAGTCCCTGCCGGTAAAGGCCGAGACGAAAGCAGTATCTGCACACCAGGTGCCGATGATGCGTGATGGTCTTGAAATGTGCCAAAGGCTGCATGGCGGCTCCTCCCGCGGGCAAAAGATAAGAATGAACCTATTGTAGCACATCCTGTGGAAATGGCAAAGCGTATTTTTTGCGGATTTCCGCACATGATACCTTCAGACGCGCGGCGGCATGACCTTGCCTTGCCGCTCGTTTGAAAGGAGGAGGGGCTCTCGCCCCTCCTCCGGTGATTTCCGCCGCGCCCGCTTGTTTTTTCTCCGCCGCCGTGGTACGATAGCCGCGAGAAAGCAGGGAGGGACCGTCATGGAAAAGCAGCCGCAGCTCCACACCATCGCACCGGTATACGACGAAAACAGCAGAATATTGATCCTCGGCTCCTTTCCCTCGGTGAAGTCGCGCGAGGCGGCGTTTTTCTACGGCCATCCGCAAAACCGCTTCTGGCGTGTGCTCGCCGCCGTGCTCGGCGAGGAGGCGCCGCAGACGGCGGCGGAAAAGAAGTCCCTGCTCCTGCGCCATGGCGTCGCGCTGTGGGACGTCATCGCCTCCTGCGACATTGCCGGCTCGTCTGACGCGAGCATCACGAACGTGGCGCCGAACGACCTCTCGCGCATTCTGGACGCCGCGCCGGTCCGCCGCATCTTCTGCAACGGCGGCACCGCCTACCGCTTTTACCGCCGGTATGACGAGGCCGTATGGGGAAAGGCGGAGGCTCTGCCCTCCACCAGTCCCGCCAACGCGCGCTCGTCCGTGCAGGCGCTCACAGAGCGCTGGCGCGCGGCGCTCGCGCCGTGGCTTTGACGGCTCCGCGCCGATGAAAAATGTCACTTTAACTTGTTAACAACCCGTTGCTTTTCCCCTTTCCGCGTCGTATAATGCCCCAATAACAGCAAGAAAAACGGAGGCAAAAGCCATGCAGGCAAGGGGAATTTTTCTGACCGTTCTGTCCGCGGTCCTCTACGGTCTGAACCCGCTCTTTTCCAAAACCATCAACGTCGGCGGCTGCAATTCGCTCACGCAGACCTTCGCCCGTCTTGCCGCCGGCATCGTGATCTTTTTCATTCTTCTTGTATGCAGCGGAAGCGGCAGCGTGCGCGAAAAGCTGCGCCTGAACCGGCAGGAGCTCAAGGACATCCTGATCTGCTGCATCGGCTACGGGCTCATCGGTCCGCTGCTCTTTGCGTCCTATAACTACCTCGCCTCGGGCCTTGCCACCACGCTGCACTTCGTCTATCCCGTGCTGGTGGTCGTCGCCTGCATCGCCTTCCGCTACGAAAGGGCGAACCGCCGCAAGCTCGTCTGCTGCGCGCTGTGCTTTGCCGGCATTCTGTGCTTCTACACCCCCGGCGGCGATGTGAGCGCCTACGGCGTATTCCTCGCGCTCGCCTCGGGCGTGGCGTGGGCATACTACATCGTGCATCTCAACTCCAGCGGGCTGGTGACGATGGCGCCGTTCAAGCTCGCCTTCTGGCTGTGCGTCTTTTCCGCCGTGCTCGTCGGCGGCATCACGCTCGCGATGGGCGAATTCGTCTGGCCCTCCACCGCCTTCACGCGCGGCGCGCTCGCGCTCTACTGCTGCGTGTCCACCGCGGCGTCGCTACTGTTCCAGCTCGGCAACCGCTTCATCGGCGCGCAGAGCGCGTCCATGCTCTCGACCTTCGAGCCGCTCACGAGCGTGGTCATCGGCATCCTCGTCTACCACGAGGTGCTGACCGTGCGGCTGGGCATCGGCATTTTCTGCATCCTGCTGGCGGTCTTTCTGCTGGCCAAGGCCGACGGAACGGTCAAGGAAGAAACGAAAAGCGAGGCTTGACACGCCTCGCTTTTTCTTCTCATTCTCACAGCTTTTCCGGCAGCGGCGTGTGCTCGCACACCGCGCGGACCTTTTCGCGCAGGCTCATCAGGTCCTCGAAGGCGTCGGGCCGCCGCGCGGGATCGCGCAGCAGCGCCGCGGGGTGGTACATCGCCATGAGCTCAAAGCCGCCCTTTTTCACCCACTGCCCATGCTCGCGCGTGATCTTGAAGTCCTCGCGGATCAGGCGCATCGCCGCGATGCGGCCGAGGCAGACGATCAGCTTCGGGCGCAGCAGCGTCACCTGCTCGCGCAGATAGCCGATGCAGGCGTCCTGCTCCACGCCGAGCGGATCGCGGTTCTGCGGCGGGCGGCACTTGACGATGTTCGCGATGTAGACCATCGTGCGGTCAAGGCCGATGATGGCGAGCATATCGTCGAGCAGCTGCCCCGCCTTGCCGACAAAGGGCACGCCCTGCTCGTCCTCGTGCGCGCCGGGACCCTCGCCGACGAACATTATCTCCGCCGTGCGGCTGCCGTCGCCGAAGACCACATTCGTCCTCGTTTCGCACAGCGAGCACTCGCGGCAGTCCTGACAGCGCTTTTCCAGTTCCTCCCAACGGTCCGCCATAGCTCGTCCTCCCTCTTTTTCTTCTGCCGCCTATGGTATCACGTTTTTCCATTCTTTGCAACGCCGCGGCGGCGCATTTTTCCGTTTCGAGCGGGCAAACTGCGGTGCAGGAGGTGAACGGACGCGATGGCGTATTTCTGGTATTTTCTCGGCTACGGCTTTTTGGGCTATCTGCTCGAAAAGCTCTTCGCGGCTCTCACGCACGCGGAGCACCGCGTGCGGAAGGGCTTTCTGCTCGCGCCCGTCTGCCCCGTGTACGGTCTTGCAATGTGCGCCGTGCTCGCGCTGGGCGCGGATCGCATCGGCCCGCTCTGGGAGCTCGCGCTGCTCTGCAGCATCACCGCAACGACGGCGGAATACGCCGTCCATCTTTTCTGCGACGCCGTGCTCGGCGTGCGCTTCTGGGACTACAGCGCGACAAAAACGGACGTCAACGGCCGTATCTGTCTGCCGTTCTCGCTCGCGTGGGGCGTGCTCGGTGCGCTCGCCGTGCGCCTCGTGCAGCCCGCGCTGGCGGCTCTCGCCGCCGGCATTCCGTCCGCCGTGACGAACACCGTGCTGCTCTGCCTCGGCATCGACGCGCTGTGGAGCACCGGCGTGCTGCTGCGCTGGGGCGACATTGATCTGCTCGCCCCGAGCCGCCTGCGGCGGAAATACCGGACGGCATAGAAAAAAGCGTGGGCTGCGCCCGCGCTTTTCGTTTAACCGTTATGCCGCTCGATCCACTCCCACAGATCGTCGTAGACCTGCGCGCGGCAGTCCTCGTTCAATATCTCGTGGCGCAGGCCGGGATAGAGCTTCAGCTCCGCGTCGCGCACACCGGCGCGGCGGAAGCTATCGTAAGCCGCGCGCACGCCCTTGCCCATGCCGCCCACGGGGTCGCGGTCGCCGGAGATGAAGAGCACGGGCGTCGCCATGTTCATGTGCCGCAGGTTGGCGGGCTTCTTGATGAACGCCATGCCGTCAAGCAGCTCGAGGAACAGCCCCGTGCTCGCCATGCCGCCGCAGAGCGGATCGGCGATGTAGGCGTCCACGTTTTCCTCGCTCACGCTCAGCCAGTCGTAGCCCGTGCGGTTAGGCGCGAAGGCCTTGTTGTAGGCGCCGAAGGCGAGCTTTTCCACGACGTCGCTCGCGTTCTCGCGCCCGACCTTCCTTGCCAGTACGCTTGCGAGCGCCTTGCCGCCGACGAGCATCGCGTCGGGATTCTGCCCCGTGCCCATCAGGATCGCGCCCTTGACCATGCCGGGATAGCGGATGAGGTAGGTGCGCGTGAGGAACGAGCCCATGGAGTGACCCATGATAAAGTACGGCAGCTCCGGATAGGCTTCGCCGGTCCGGCAGCGGAGCGTGTACATATCGTCCACGACGTGCTGCCAGCTGCCCTTTTCGCCGAAGTAGAGCCGCGGCGCGCCCTCGGCGACCGACTCGCCGTGGCCGAGGTGGTCGTTCGCCACGACCAGGAAGCCGTGCGCGTTCAGAAAGCGCGCAAACGGCTCGTAGCGCAGCGCGTACTCCGCCACGCCGTGCGCGATCTGCAAAACACCGGCCGGCTCCCCTGCGGGGTGCCATTCGACCGCGTGGATGGCCGTCCTTCCGTCGGCGGAGGGAAAGGTAAATTCTTTTCGATTCTCCATAGCGCAAGGCTCCTTTGTATGGTATAATCCGAAAAACGGGTGATCTCGGGGCAGCGGCGCCGCTTTCACTGTGCCGCCTTAGTATACCACATCGCTTTTGGAAATAACAGGGGGTAATTATGGGCAGTTTCATCCTTGCGCTCGACCAGGGCACGACCAGCTCCCGCGCCATTCTCTTTGACCGCAGTGGCCGCGTCGCCGCGATGGCGCAGCAGACCTTTCCCCAGCACTACCCGCAGCCCGGCTGGGTCGAGCACGACCCGCTGGAGCTCTGGGAGAGCCAGCGCAGCGTGGCCGCGCAGGCGCTCCGCAAGCTCGGGCCGGACGCGCGCATCGCGGGCATCGGCATCACGAACCAGCGTGAGACGACGATCCTGTGGGACAAGGCGACCGGTGAGCCGGTGTACAACGCCATTGTCTGGCAGTGCCGCCGCACGGCGGGCATCTGCGATAGGCTCTGAAAAGTCAATAGAGAAATGCAGAAAAGCCTAAAATTTTTTTCAAGCCAGTTTTTTGAGGTTCTCGTCGAATAGACTGCCAGCGCTTCTCCAGCCGAGGATCTCGCGCGGATAGCTGTTCATCCACGTCTCTATGACGCGGACCTTTGTGTCTGTCAGCTTCTCGAAGCAGGTCCCCTTCGGAAGCCAGCGGCGAATCAGCCTGTTCGCGTTCTCGTTGGAGCCGCGCTCGCAAGCTGTGTATGGATGGCAGTAATAAACGTGCGTTCGCCTGTGCTTCCCGTATCTGGAACGCTCCATGCTTTCGCAGTCTGCGAACTCCGATCCGTTGTCCACGGTGATCGTCCGGAAGAGCTTGCGGAACCTCTGCGAGCCGCACTTCCGCTCCAGCTTATCCAGGGCGCGCACGACGCTCGCGGTGCTGCCGTCTCGCATGAGCATGATGATCTCGCGCCGTGTGAGGCGCTCTGTCAGCACCAGCAGGCGCTTGAGGGACCCGCGCGCCGAGACGACGCAATCCATCTCCTAATGCCCGAAGGTGGTGCGCTCGTCGATCTCTTCCGGTCGATCCTCGATGCTGTCGCCCGCCGGCGGCCTGCTGGCGTGTACTTTCTTGTAGTTTTTCTTGTGCTCGCCGTGCATCGGAAGGTCCTTATTCGTGATATTCAGGAATACGCCCTTGTCGATGTACCGGTATAGCGTCCACTCGCTGATGGTAACGGAGAAGATCTTGCCTTCCTCGTTGATTTTCGCAAGCGCCGCCGCGGGCGAAAAATGCCCGTTGAGGATCTTGTCCTCGATGTACGCAGCAAGCTCGTGGTCGTTTCCGATTTTCAGGTCCGGCCCGTGTACGCTCTTGCTCTCTTCGTATTTCCGTTGCGCCGTGTCGGGGCAGTATACCTCGCGGTCCACCAGCTCAGACGTGCGCTGGACGGTCAACCCGCGCTTGATCTCTCGATAGATTGTAGAATTGTGGACATGAAGTGCGTCCGCGATCTCCTGCGCTTTGTAGCCCTCCTTCAGCATCTTGTCGATCTTCAAGCGATTGTGCCATGACAGGTGCGAAAATCTGCGTCCTCTCTCGTTCATGTTCACGCCTCCTTCTCTTTGTTTGGGCTTTTAGTATTACAGCACAAAGAGAAGAATGTCAAGCCTGAATTTTATATGCAAAATGCCGCAGGGCAACCTGCGGCATCGTTTTTATTCTTTTCCGGCCAGCCAATCCATGCTCGCGCCCAGCACTTCTGCAAGGGCGCGCAGCTCATAGTCCTGCACCATTCTCTGCCCCAGCTCAATGCGGCTGATCGCGTCCTGTTCCAGCGTGACGCCCTCGCATTGGACCCGCGCAGCAAGCTCGGCCTGTGTGATTTTCCGCTCTATGCGCTTCTGCCGCACGCGCTCACCCGATACGTTTCTCTTGCCCTCATAATCCAGCGCCTTCATGCACCGCCGCCTTCCTTCATTTTATGGGATATTGCCATATTCTCGATTGACTTTATCACCGCTCTCATGTAATCTTATGGTAATATCCCATAAAAACGAAGAAAAGGGGGAGTATTGCGTGAAAGTGAAGCGTTTTCATGAGTGTCCGGACTGCCACCGCATCGTGCCGTATCTTCAGCGCAAGTGTGACTGCGGTTATGTGTTCTCCGGAGGGGAGAGGGAGTATAAGACCTGCGTTGCCTGCGGCTCACTTGTTCCGGCATCCCGCCTGTTCTGCGATTGCGGCAAATTTCTCCCGATGCAGCGCGACACGCTGACGGAGGGAGATGTTGAAACAGCTTACCGGGAGGGGCGCTTCGCCGGTGTTGCAGAGGAGCGCACGAGGCAGGACGGAGAATGGTCCCGCTTTTTCCGCGCCGCTGGCCTGAAGAACACCTTCACCGGCGAGCCGATCTCCTCTGCCGCTGACTTCTACAGCTGGAAGGAAGCCTACGATGCCGAGAAACTCAGGCGTGACCGTTCTTCGGCGCGGTCAAAATTCGAGAAAATAGCCGCAAACTACGTTGCCGCAATAAGGATACGCAAGGAAACAGAGGCATTTATTCGCCGTTTTGGAATGAAGCCTGCCGAGCAGCTGCTTGCGTATCGTGTTGCAATAGGCAAGTGGGATGTCAGCAACGTCCCTTCCGGTGTTGATGAATTGCATTTTGGTGATCTCTGTGATTATTATTCCGCCGAGCAGTCTATGATAGGTGGCTTTCCATTTTGCCTTTCTTTACAGGATATTCTTTTTTGCTCAATCATTGAATTTGCGAACTGCGTGCGCAAAATATTCCCTCACCCCGATGCGGACTTCATTTGCGATGATGGATACTTCACCGCGGCCGGTAGTCTTAATGCGGTGGGCGAGATTTTTTTGAGTATTCCTCGGGCGGACTCGGTTGCCGTAAAAAAAAAGATTTCCTCCCTTTGTGCGGTCTCCGAGGACGATGCCGCAATCATCGACGACAATATGAAGATCGCCGCCGACAATGTTTTCGCCTCGATTTCAGGAAAGGGTCCGAGCGAGCTTCTCCAAGCAGTTTCCTTTGCAATTCAAAAGATGCTCAGCGATACGCCCAATATCGAAGAGCCTCTCGCTATTACGCAAGTGATTTTTGATTTCATTCGGGCATACGTCGATAAAAAAGTGCTTGTGAAGTGAAAGCGATGCGGTCGAAAGTGTGCATCGCTGTAAGAAAAGACCTGCGGAATCCCGCAGGTCTTTTCTCATTGCCAAGGCGTTTCGTCCAGCTTGCTCTCGGCATAGCCTTCGTTGAGGTAGAGCCAGTTTTTCTGCGCCTTGTTCAGCGGCAGGGAGTCGATCAGCTTCAGGACCTTCTCCTTTTTGCTGTTTCGGATCACGTTGCCGTCCTTGTCTCGGTCCGACTCCAGCGCGGCGGCGTCCGCCTGGAACTTCTGATAGGTCCCGACAGGGATGCCCTGCGCCTTTGCCTCGTCCGCCGCGGAATACTTCGTATCCGATCCGGAGAGCGTGTTGTGCAGCAGCTCTCGCTCCTCGCTCGTGAGCGGAAGAGACTGCACCAGCTCGAAGCGTGCCGTCTCACGCTCCGCTTTGCTCAGGGCCTCGTTGCCGTCGATCTTCTTCCATGCCAGGATGGCGTCGTATACGGTCTCGCTGTCTGCGCCCATATCCACAAGCTGTTTGTAGAGCCGTGTCTGTGCCGCGCTCAGCCCCTTGCCGCCGGCCGCGTAGAAGTCTCTGGTCTCGCTCAGCGCGTTCCGGCCGAACATCGTGGCCTGTACCACATTCCAAAAGTCGTCGCTCACGGGATATTGCAGCCTTTCGTCCTCGCCGCTGCCCTTATAGTAACCGCCCTTCAGAAGCGTCTCGATGCCCTGGTAGGTCTTCTCCGCCTGTCGGCCTCCTGGCAGCGTGTCGCCTGCGAGACCCATTAGCTGACGCATGACTTCTTCCGAGAACGGTCCGTTGTCTTTCACGGCCTTTGCCGTTCCCGTCACCGTGCCGTAGATGTCCGGCATCGGGAGCGTCTGGTCGCCAAGGCCAAGGAGGCCCGCCGCGTTCCGCAGATACGGGATGTCGTTGCTGACATTGTAAAGCGTGTCCTCGGTCGCCGCGCCCGCATCGAACTCGTCGTTACCGGCGTTAGCGTCCGTTCCGAAGAGCCGCTCGCCGGTTCCGTTTTCCCATGCGTCGTCGATCCAGGTCGCGATCTGCTCATTGGTGCTCAGTCCGTTGCCGGAAGCGAGGAAGCCGATCAGAAGGCCGATCACATCAAATTGCGCCGGTGTTCCGCCGTAGCCCTCCTCGGCGACGCGGTTGAGCAGGAAGGCGCCGAGCAGCGTCGCGACGATGATCCCCGCGAGCCGCTTTGCCGCTTCCTCCTTGCCGAGCTTCGCTTCCGCCTCCTTCAGCCCTGGGCCGAAGAGATCCTGCGTGACGTGCTCCCAACTGTTAAGAGCCTCGACCTGGAACATATTCACCATCTGCGCGATTAAGTTTTTCGACTGGAAGGTGAGCGGCGCCGCGCCCTTCGACCTGGTTCCCATGATGTCGCGCGCCCAGCGGTCCGCCGCCTTCATGGCCTCCTTCGGACTTCTCCCCGCGTCAAGCTCCTTGCGGTACTTTCCGCGCACCGCGATAGAGCTGATAAGATAATCCATGCGCTCAAGCGGCCAGAAGAGGGCCGAGGTGATCTTGCTGCCCTTGTCATTGGTGAGATAGTCGATGCCGTTTTTCTCCGTCAGGAAGTCGCTCTGGTCGGCGAAGTCGCCCTTCGTCTTTCCGGCGATGATGTCGTTAACGGCCTTAATGACGTATTTCGGCCCGATCTCGCCCGCGATCATCGGCAGCTGCGCGGTCTGGTTCAGCGAAGAGGAGAGGTTTCCCGCCACGTTAGCCCGCGCAAACATCTTGTTCAGCTTCCGTCCGACGTTCAGAGAGGTGCGGCCGACCTCGCGCTCCATGTCGCGGTCGGAGAAGAGCTGCTTTCCGGCCAGCTTATTCGCATAGTCGTCCAGCCACACAGTCAAATCGCTGTACTTGCTCGTTTTCTTGATGCTGTCGAACAGGCCCTCGACGTATTCCTCCATCTTCGCGCTCAGATCCGCATAGCTCAGGTCCGACGTGTTCGTCAGCAGCCCCGCCGACTTCAGGAAGGACTCCTTCGCCTCCTTCGGCGCAAAGCGCAGGCTCTCTGCGCGGGAGATCTCCGCGCTGATCTCGTCCGGCCCGTATTCCTCTCGGAAATACTTCACCGCCGCGCGCACGCGCATGATGTCGTCCGTGTGGTAGAGCACGTCGCTGAGATAATCGACGTACTTCTCAAAGCCTTTCTCCACGTCGTATTCCGTGCTCTTTCCCGCACGGTGCTGGAAGAAGGGATTGTACCGTTTGTTCGGCTTGAAGGCTTTCGTGAGACCCGCGATGCTCGCCGGAAGGCTTCCAGCCTCTGCGCCCAGGTCCACGCCGATGTTCTTCAGCGCCTTCTCCAGCTTCCCGCTCTCAGCCTCCGGCTGGAAGTGCGGCGCGTACCCCTTGATAAAGCCGATAGGCTCGTATCCGTGCGCGACGAGGAAGTGGTTGATGGCCTTGTAGAACTTGTCGTACAGCGTCCGATACGCTTCGACTGCGTGCTCGACCTTGGTCTGGTCCACGTCGGTTCCTGCCAGGTCCTCCTGCGTTTGCAGCCAGTCGGCATACCGCCGCGCAAGGTCTCGCGCTTCCTTGTCGTGCAGACCGAACTCCTGCGACACGTCGGCCATTTCGCCGCCGGCCTTCAGGTTCTCCGCCGCGTGAATGAGCTGTTCTTTCATGTCCGAAGCCGCGACCAGCTCCGCGACGGCCTTGCCCTCGATCACAAGCTGCGTCAATGCGCGCTCTTTCTCCGTCAGCGCGGTCTGCTTGCCGTTCTTATCCTCGAACCGCCGCACCTCGTCGTGCATACGATTGACGAAACGCTTGCGTTCCTGCTCGTTGACGTAGACCGGCTCGAAGATCGCCTCGTTGATCTTCTGGCCCTGTTCCCAGCCGAAGATGGCTCTCATGCTGCGCTGCGGCGTGCGGTGGTACAATGCGAGGCCGCCCTTCGGGCTGAACAGGGCTTTTTCATACTTCTTCTCGAAGGTGTCGTTCCCCGTATCCTTGAACAGCTCCGCCGCCTGCGCACGCAGGTTTTGACTGATGTCCTGCCGCTGCATGGGGATCGTGTCGGACTTCATGGCCTGCTCGGCCGTGTAGTAGTCCGCAAGCTCCATCACCTTTGAGGCGTTCATCCGGCTCGGGATGTCGTCGGCGTCGTAGATGCCGGCAGCGATGCCCGCCGCGTAGCTCTTCTCCTTCGGGGTAACGCTCAGCCGCTTTTCGGCCCGCCGGATCTCCCTCTGGATCTTCTTCGCGGCCTTGTCGTTTTCGATCATCTGCTCGACGTTCTGATAGAGACCCGCGCTGTTCTCGATTTTGATGCCGAGATCCTGCAAGGCTTCCGTTCCCTCGAACTCTTCCTTCGGGACATTGCGCATCCGCTTCTTTCGTTCCGCTTCGGCTCTCTGCCGCATCGCGGCAAAGTAATCGTCCACATTGTCGAAGTCCTGCATCCGCGGTGCGTCGCCGCGTGCCCTTGCGCGGGCACGCTCCAGCTGCTCCTTCTGCTCCGGCGTGAGCCGCGTGTTCTCCCACTTGTCCTGCTCGTCGTCTGGCAAGATCCCGCCGTCCTCGTCCACGCTGAAGCGCGCCTTCTCGATACTGTTCACCTTTGCCAGCCGGTCCGCTTCGTCTCCGGCCTTGTACTCCACGACGTTCATGCCGGCATTGCGCATCTCGCCCAGCAGGTCCGCCGGCGCATTGTCCGGCGCGACAACGGCAAGCGCTTCATCGAAGCCGACGACGCGCTGGGGCTTCGCCTCGTAGTACCCCGTCGGGATATTGGCTGCGCGGTCAATGAGCGCAAGGATGCTCTTGGCGTGCCCGTCGGATATGGCATAACCTTCCTTGCGGAACGCCGCCTTCACCGCCGCCGCAGTCTTCTTGCCTTTGGCCGCCTCTGCAATGATGCGGCTCAGGTTCTGCTCTTCCTCGAAGGTGTTGTCGAACTGGTGTTTTGTGGTACGCAGCAGATCGTCCGTCACCCGGTCAAGGTAGATGCCGAGGTCTCGCAGCGCCTTTGCGTGCTCCTCCTCGCTTACCGTGCGTAGTCTTGCCTCGTCCGCGTGCATCTCGTCCACGGTTTTGTATTCCTGCGTGGCCGTCGCCGCCAGCGTCTCCGGCGTGATGCCGTATACATTTGCGCCCTTGGCCGCGGCCATATTCATTGCCTTCACGATGTTCTCGGCCGTGTAGTCCCAATGCGTCTCCGCAAAGCTGCGCCTGCCGCGGTCCGTCACGGCGTCCTTGCCGTTGTAGATGCCACGCTCACCCAGCAGCCCTTCCAGCTGCGGCTTCACCCAGTCCTTCACCGTGCGCAGCGCATCTCTCCGGCTTCCGCTCGGCGCGATCAATTCAAACATCTTGGCCGCTGTGGCTTCCTTGTCGATCTCGCTCGCGCTTGCGCCGCTCTCATAGAACTCCTGCGTGCTCCGGATGAAGTCCTCCACCCGGTTAGGGAGCACGTTGTTTTTCATGTAGTAGTCGATGCGCTTCTCCTTGGATTCCGGTCTGCGGTTCAGGAAGTTGGCGTGCTCCTCTGCATAGACCTCCCGGATGGCCTGCTCCGCCGGTTTCATCTCTTCCGCCGTCAGGCGCTCGCCGGTCATCAGCTTCACCGCCAGCCGCGCCGCTTCCTGTTCGCCCACCGTGTCAAGGTATCTCCGGATGGTCGCGTTGCTGAAGAAACGGTCGAACTGCTTGTCACGGTACACCGGTTCAAGGCTCTTGCCCTCGCTCTGAAGGAATGCCGCCTGCACCTCCGGATGGTTCGCCAGCTTGTCGGCGATCTCTTCCGGCTCCCATCTGGTATCATTCTCCAATCCGATCTTGCCCAGCGTGCCGCTGCCTTGGAAAACTCCGTCCGCAAACCGGCTCGACAGGTTCTTGATGTTCTCATCGAACGCCCGCCGCGCCTCGTAGTTTACGCCGCGCTCCACTATGGCGTTATCGTGCGTCGGTGTCCATGCGTCGCCGCCGTAGACCTTGTTCTTGCTGTCCGCTTGCGGATCAATGGTCCCGCGCGGAAAAACGGCGGAGTATTCGCCGTAGTTGGCGTGCCCCTCTTTTGCCTTCACGACGGCGATGGAAGGCGACGGCCACGCGCCGATGTCGAGTGTGCGCCGCAGCTTCTCCTCGGTCATGTTGTGCATGGCAACCAGCGTTTCCGTTTCCTCTACCGGCTCGTCCAGGCTGAATCTTGTCTTTGCGGTCGGCTCCAGCGTCGGCAGCGACAGAGGCTGAACGCCCGAAATTTCCCTGTTGCTTTTTTCTGTGCTTCGGGATATACTACGTCCAGAGGAGCTTTCCTGTATATCGCTTGAGGCGTTGTTGCCTGCGGCGGTGGGGGAAGGCTCCCTTTTTTCGACCGTCGGCAGCGACAGGGGCTTGACGCCCTCGCCCATTTCTGCTATACTACCCGTGCCAGCTTCTCCCACATCTGACGCAGGATTGCTTTCCGCAAATACTGCTACGGGAGACGCTGGTGTTTTTTTGTTTTCGTTAAGCTGGATGGAGTAGACATACTCTCCATCCGGCTTTTTTCTGACATTTGCCAGCAGGTCGTATACGCGCCCGTCGATCTGGACCGTTTTGACGAAGTATTCCCAGCCGGTCACGCCCCGATGCGGGGAGGTGAGTTTTCCCGTATCCGCATCGCTGCTCTTGTGTGCCGCGTTTTCCACAAGCTCAAAGATATTGCCGTCGGCTCCGGTGTTGATTTTTGCCCTCCACCCTCGCGGCGAGGACCTCTTGTCGCCATAGATATTTTTGGAAATATCCTTGCTGTCGAACTTTGCGTAATATACATCTCCGTTTGCTGTGAACTTCGCCGTCCGCCCCGCATAAAGCATCCTCGCGGTCTCCTCATCGAATCGCTTTCTCGCCGCTTTTTTCGGCTCCTCCGGCACCTCTGTCTCGCGCGGCAGCACGCCCTCGCCCACCAGCACCTGCCGGATCTCCTTCACCGAGCAGGCGTTCAGCTCGGCGAGCACCTTGATCTGCTTTTTCGGATCGGCCGCCATCCGGTACGACCGCACGATCTCTGCCGGTGAATCGATCATCGCTCACCGCTCCTCTCTGCCCCCCCTCCGCGGGATACTCGCTCTCTGCGCTTGCGGTCCGCTGTGCGCTGTGCGCGGCCGCGGATCAGGCGGCGGATCAGCGCCAGCAGCCCGCTCTGCTTCGGGCTGTACTGCGGCGTGACCCACGCCTTTCTCGCCACGCTCCCGCAGATGCTCTTCGTCACGCGGTAGCTTCGGTGGCTCCTCTTCTGATGGTTTCTTGCGCTGCTCATGTTGCTTCTCCTTTCATTTCGTCATTCATCCTCTTCGCAATGCTCGATCATGTCTTTGATGATCGCGGCATTGGTCCGGATAATGTCCATTGTGATATCCGCCTGGATGTTGTGCGCGATCACGGCCTTGTCCGTTGCATCCGCGTTGTAATATCCGGTGTAGACCTCGCCGTCCGGCATGGTCGCTGCGAAGCAAAGGCTCACCGGCTCCAAAGGCACGATGGCCTGCAAGGACTTTTCGAGCCATTCCGCATACGGCACCTTGTTGATGTCAAACATTCGCTTTCCCCTCCAGCGTTTCTTCTCCCTCTTGCGAGAGGGGAGTGATCCTTCCGCACTCCACAAGTCCGCGGAACACGTCGTATCCCATGTAAAAGATGATGCCGGCGCTGCTCTGGTACCGGACGCAGAGCGTCACGTTTTTCATCACCCACGGCCGCTCAAAATACTCCTGGCAGAGCATCGGCCGCCCGGTCTTCATCGGCAGGAGGAAGAGCCGGCCGTCCTCGTCCGCCTTGGCAAGCTCCAGGAGGCGGTCGGTGTTTACCACGCGCAGCTCTGCGATGTCCGGACCGTTCTCTTCTTTGAGCGGATTTTCCATCAACCGGTCGATTGCACCGTCCGCCATGATCCGCATGAGGCGCCGGCGCTCCAGACGCTCCTCCTCGTTCTTCCAGCGCGGTAAGACGACCACGCGCCCGTTCTTGTCGGCCTCGGCCAGCTCCTCCAACCGGTCAATATCGCAGTTTCGGCACAGATGGCGGAGCTGCTCTGCGGCTTCGTGATCCATGTCGATTTCCTCCGGTTCCAGCCTCGTGTCCTCGTAGGCGGCAAGGCGGCTCCACGCCGCTTCTTCCCACTTGCAATTCATGGCGCAGTTCCCGCCAACTTCGAGGCATTCGGGGCCGCGAAAATGTGTGCAGCAGATACCGTTTTCGTGCGATGTTTGCTTGCTATGTTTTGTCAGGCGTTCCATCACTCCACCTCCTCGCAGGCATCACCTGGAAACGCGATGGTGTTCCCGTAATAGTGGACAAAATAGATCGTCTCGCCGTCTTTTCCGGTTGTTTTCAGCTCCACGCCGAAGGTGCAGCCCTTCTTCGCCAGCGGCAGCGCAAGGTCCCTCGTCAGTTGCACCTTCATGCCGTCGCCTCCCCCGCCTTCTCGGCGATCATGTTCCGCAGCGCGCCCAGCGCGCGGTAGACCTTCGGACGGTTCTCCTCGTCCAGCTCGCCGGCAAGCTCCATCAGGCGATTCACCGTCTCCTGCGCCTGCCGGAACAGCACACCGAACTCCGCGAGCGCCTTGTTGTCCATCGCCGCGGCGCTCTTTCTCGCCTTCTCCAGCTCGACGCGCAGAGCCGCCGCCTGCTCCTCTGCTACCTTCCTTCCGGCCTCGGCGTTTTCCACAGCCTTCCGTGCCTCGTCGCGCTGCTCCTCCGCCGCCTTCAACTCCTCAGCTTTCTTGGCTACCGCCGCGTCGCGCTTGGCCTTGGCCGCCTTTTCCGCTTCCTTGACTGCCGCCGCGATCTGCTCGGCGCTCGCGTCCACCGTCTGCACGGCCACGTCCACCGGCCTCTCGCGCAGCTCCTTCAGCTCGCGCTCCAGCTCCGCCGTGCGCTCCTGCGCGGCGAGGGAAATGCTCTTGGCGTCCTCGACCTCGGCGCGGGCGGCCTCCGCCGCCTCCTGCGCCTTTTCTGCCGCGGCTTCCGCTTCCGCGGTGGCTTCCTTCTGCCGGTTCAGCTCGCGCGCCGTTTCCTCCGCCTTTAGCTCGGCGATTTTCCTCTGCCGGATGGCCTTCTCCAGCTCGCGTGCCGACATCTCCGGAACCGTCTTTTCCGCGCCTCGTACATCGTGCTTTTCGCTCAAAAATTCATCACGCTCAACAGGGCTTAAAGCCAGTAATACCAGGGCTTTCGAGGCTCCCAAATCCGCAAGCGTCTGCGGATTTTGATAGGCGTCCGCAAGCCTCATAAAGTTCTGCGCGCTGCGCTCTGAAAACTCCACTTTCTCGCTCAGCCAAGGCAGCCATTCGCCGTGCGACAGGAGCGCCTTCGCCTCCTTCAAGCGGCGTCCGATCTCCAAAATACTCTCGCCCGCCGTGCGCTTATAGCTCAGGATCTCCTCCGTAATGGTCTCGATCCCGCGCCCGATCTCCTGCTCCGTCCCGTAAATGCTTCCGAGCGTCCCGCTCTCCGCTTCCTTGGCAAGCTCCTCGCCAAACATCCCTCTCAGCGCCGCACCCTCGCTGACGCCCTCCGGCGTCACATCTACCGTATCGTCGTCCATACTCATGCTGTTTTCTCTCCTTTCACCGGCAGGACCGGCCTGCCGCTCTTATCCCGTTTGCTTCCGTTCTTCAGCCATGCGAGCCACAGGTCGATGAAGGCCCCGTGCCGCTCCTGCGGCGAGGCGAGCTTCTTTCCCGCTTTTTGTTCGTTCCCGTAGCCGTGGATCTGCCGGATGTCGTTTCCCTGTTTGCCGCACATTTCGATGGTGATGTAGCTCCGGTGCGGCGTCTTTTCCTTGCGCAGGAAGAGGATCGTCGCCGCTCCGCTCATGTGCCGCTCGGCGTAGCCGCCGACGCAGTGGTGCAGTGTCTTGCCCTCGTTGATGATCTGCCGGTCGTCCTCCGGCACCACGATGCAAAGGCCCATCGCCGAAAAGCTGTATTTCTTTTTGAGCTTCTTATATCGCTTTTCGTATGCCTTCCGCGCCGCCGCGTTCTCCTCATACCGGATCGCCGCAACGGCCGCGTCGTGCGCCCCTTGCAGGTCCTTCGGAAAAGCTACATCCCGCCGCGCGAGGTCGTACCTGAGCCTTTTCGCCGCGTCGATGTAGTCCAGCCACAGTCCCGCACCCTTGTGCTGGTGCTTTTCCAGATACCGCGCTAGTACGAGCACGCTTTCGCCGACCTCTCGGAGCGCCGCATCGCAGCGCCTCCGCTCGTTTCTGTCGCCGATCCGGCCGCAGATCGTCAGCGCCTCCTCCGGCGTCACGCCGCCGTGCCGCACCAGCTCCAGCGCCTCCAGCTCCTTTTGTCCGATGCCTCCGGCAAGCAGCCGCTTCACGGTTGGCTTGTCCACCCCGAAGAAGGCCGGCATGGTCTTTGCCCGCCAGTTGAGCGCGCGGCTGTTCATGCTGCCTTGGATCGCGTCGTCGATGATCTTTTTGCATCCGGCCTTTGCCAGCTGCTCGATGCGCGGGTAGCGCGTCCACAGTCCGAGGTAGGTCAGAAGGCCCTTTGTGTTCTCCCGCGGATCGTCTCCGTCCAGCTCAAAGAACTGCTCCGCCGCGCAGTATCGCAGCGGCGATGCCGCGATCTGGTCCACGCCGTGTATCGCGTAATCCCCGATCCTTCGGCACAGCCAGCTGTCGCACTCCGCAAACGGCTCCGTCATGGTTTTCTGCGCCACGAGCCACGGCGTGTACTGCTGTTCTTCCTTGCTCCACGCCCATTCTCTCCGCCACTTCTGGCACTTGCCCTGTGCGAAGTAGTAGGCGGCCTTTGTGCAGCTCTCCGCGTCGTCCGACTCCCAGCGCCCGTGATGCTTCCACACGCTCAGCGCGACCGCGCGCAGCGCCCCGCCGATGGCGCGCAGCAGCACGACCTGCCGGTATTCGTCCAGCGTATTTCCGCTGCGCAGCCTTCCGCGCGGATAGAGCGTCACACCGCAGCCGCAATCCGGGCACAGAAGGTTCGACCTTGCCTTGACGTCGTTCTCCCGCTTGAAGCGCTTCCATTCGCGCTCCGTCCACCATACCTTTCGGCCGCAGCGCGTACATTCCGTGGTCACGCCGAGCCTTCCGTTCTCGTCCGTCTCATGCTCAAAGAAGAGATAGCCGATGAAGCACCGCTCGATAAATTCCTGCTCCTCTCCCGTGCAGCGGAACGGGACCTCCAGCGCGGCCTTCTGCTCCGCCTCTGTCAGATTGCACCGCATACCGTCACCTCACAGGAAGTCCGCGATGTCGAGGATCTTCTTCTGCGCGCTGCGCGGCGCTTCCTCCGCCGTCGGGCAGAGGTCGATCTCCATGCGGAAGCGAACATCCGCGCCCTTGAAGTAGAAGCGCACCGCCTTGCGGTAGGCTTCGAGGTCGGAAATGCTGCCCCCGACGCCCTTGGCGACCGCCGCCATGCAGTCCTTGAAGCTGCCGCCCTGCGCCACCGCCTGCGCAAACTCCGCATCCTGCCGGCAGAAGTCCGTCAGGGCCTCGCGCACGCTCGGCGCCATCGCGTTCTCCTTCTGCCCGCTCACGTTCTCGGCGAGCTTATTCAATGCCTGATCCAAAAACTCGTTCATACCCTTGCTTTTCTTCCCCGCCCTGTGCTACAATGGCAGGGAAGAGATCTCCTTTCGTGTAGTTTTCTTCGCTGCGGTTGACCGGTGCCACGGTCAGCCGCTTTTCTTATGCGCTCTCGGCCTGAATGGCCGCGATCTCCTCCAGCTCCTCGTCGTCGAGGTAGTTTTTGCCGAAGTGGAAGCGGAACTCGTCCACCGTCCAGCCCTGCTCGATCATCGCCTTGCGCTGACCGTAACGGCGCAGCGTTCGCATGGTCTCGGCGCAGTTGTGTGCCGCCTCCGGTCCGAAGATGTGGCAGCGCCCGTGACACAGCCGCACCTTCAGGCCGTACCGCTCGCATTTCTTCCGGTCCGCAGCGTTTCCGCCGAAGATGTGGTGGAAGTCCAGCGGGTCCTCCGTGCCGTCGCGGCCGCAGAGAAAGCACACCCCGTCTCTCGCGTTTTCCCGTTTCATGTTCTTCTCTCCCTTCACTTTCTTCTGCGCCGCTCCAGACTGGTGCGGCGCTTTGCATTGCGGAGCCTGCTCTCGCGTTTGTAACCCATCGCCACTTCCACGCGCTTGAAGTCCTCCGCCGCCTTCGCGCGGAAGGCCTCCTGCTCCGCTTGATACGCGGCCCACCGGTCGCACCTCCACGCGCCGTCCTCCGTCTTCCCGTGGCAGCCCGCATTGCGGTCCGGGCAGTCCAGGCACGGTCCCTTGATGCCGCTCCCCATCATGCCAACACCCCCTCCAGCGCCGCGGCCGCGAAAAAGATGGCGACGGTCAGCGCCCCGAGCAAGGTGTCGCGTATGTCTTCGCGGTTACTCGCGTGTATCCGCTTCATCGTGCGGCTCCTCCTCGAATACTTTCTCCAGCGGGATCTCGTGCTGGCAATGCGCCTTGGTCTCTTGCACGATTGCCGTGTGCGCGATGGTCCCGTCCTTCCGGTAGCGCATCTGATAGGCGATGGGCAGCATCGCCTGATAGCCGCACCATCGCGCGGGCCTGCACCATACCAGGTAACGCTTCGCAGTCCGGTATCGCTTGCCGTCCATGTCGCCCGCCGCCATTGCGCAGCGGCGCAGATACTCCTTGCGGTCCATCACTCGTCCGTCATTTCGACGGCGATCTTCCCGAGCACGGAAACGGTGATCCACTCCGCTGCAAGAGTGGAAGATGCTCTCGTCAGCTCGTTCGCCAGCGCACGGTAGGCGTCGTCATTCTGGTCCTTGATGGCGTCCCACATTTCCTTGTGGACCTTCTCGATGTCCTTGCGCATCTTCTCGGCGCGCTCCAGGTAGCCCTTCAGCGCAGCCCAGCTCTCGTTGTCGCTTGCAAAGCCGCGGCCGCGTTCCTCCGTCATGCCCTCCAGCAGCTCTGCCGTGGTGTGCTCCAGATTGCCGAGCAGCTGCGCATTTTCCGATAAATTACTCATTTTTGTCTCCTTTCTTCTTCGCCGGTCCGATGATCTCGCACTCGACGCCGCGTGCAACGCCGGTCCAGCCGACGCCCCACTTCTGCGCCGCCGCTACGACCGCGTTCAGCCGGTTCTCGGCCTCGACGCGCACGGTCGGCAGCTTCTTGCTCTTCAGCTTGCCGTCCGGCGCGGTGTAGGCGTATTCCTCGCCGTCGGTGTACTTCACCTCATAGATCCATTTCTTCGCTGCCATTGCTTCACTCCCATTCATACTGATAGCAGAAGATGTGCCCGCCGATGGCGCCCCATGTTCTGCTGTTTTCGCCTGTGGTCGAAAAGAAAACCACGTCCATCGGCAGGATCGGCTCGCCGTAGAGGGCTTGTCCCACCGCCGCAAACTGCTTGTCCGTCGGCGCTGCCTCGTCGAGGTGCGCCGCTGTACTGAACTGTGCAGCCCCGTTCCCGTCGGCGCCCTGGAAAATGACCTCCTCCACGCTGTCGGGGAAGTTGTCCGCCGCAACGCGGTTGAGAATGACCTCCGCCACGGCCTGCTGGCCCTCCAGCGGCTCGCCCCGCGCTTCCAGGTAAACGATCTTTGCGATCAGCTCGCAATCCTCCTGGCTCACCTCGGCATAGCGGCTCGTCGTGATGCTCTCCGTCGGCTCCTCGTAGGACGTGAGCAGCTTCGCCCGTGTCTCCTGCGCAACGACAGGCGGCTCCGGCGTCACCTCCGAGATCGTCTCGCGCCATTGTGCGTTCGCCGCGATGTACCCCGCCGTAAAGGCCAGTGCCGCGAGGACGACGATCAAAAGCGTCGCGAGCAGGTCGTCCCGCTTCTCCGGTTCGCGGTGGATCGTCACGGTGATCTCTCTCGTCTCCATCATTCCGCCGCCTCGCTTTCTTTCGCTTCCTCTTTCATTGCTCCGTGCTCGGATTCCGGATCTGCCATCAGCGCCGCCATCACCGCTAAGACGTGCAGCGCGGGAAGCTGCAGAGCACTCGCGTACTCCTGCACGATGATGCAGATGCCATTGATCGCGGATGCGGCATTGTTCGCCGTGATCTTGCACTTGCACTTCTCGTTTCCGGCTGTCTTTCGGAGTGTGATCTCCACCTCGTCGCCTATGTGTTTCTCCGTTACCCTCATGGTCTTTCCAGTCTCATTCATGTTTCTTTCCTCCTGTTATTTTGTGGCGGCTTTTCTGCGGCCGCGGTTTGCAAGGCTCTCCTGGTATCTCGTCAGGCCAAGCTCCGGATCGTACTCGCGGCGCTTGTTCCCATCGAGGCCGCCGGTGTATCCGCGCCGCAGCTCCGCGTAGACGGCTGCGGCAGACATTCCGAGATCGACTGCGATCCTCGTGACATTCTCGCCGGCCGCGTAACGGCGCGCCAGCGTTTGCCGGTCCTGCATCGTCATGGTTTTCATCCGCTTTTCACCTCATTCCTCTCCGCTTTTCTGCGGCGAAATAAAAAAATATTGCAGAAAAAGATGTTAAATCCTTTTCTGCAATCATTATGCTATCTCACAATCTGCGATAGGCTCAAGGAAACGCCGGGCATGGCGGAGACGATCGCGGAGAAGACGGGACTGGTCATCGACGCCTACTTCTCCGGCACGAAGCTCAAATGGCTGCTCGACAACGTTCCCGGCGCGCGGGAGCGCGCCGAGCGCGGCGAGCTGCTCTTCGGCACGGTGGAAACGTGGCTCATCTGGCGTCTCACCGGCGGGGCCGCCCATGTGACCGACTACTCCAACGCCAGCCGCACAATGCTCTTCAACATCCACACGCTCACATGGGACGAGGAGCTGTGCCGGCTCCTCGGTATCCCCATGTGCCTGCTCCCCCGGCCCGTTTCCAACAGCGAGATCTACGGCACGGTCGTGCCCGGCATCGAGGGGCTGGAGGCGCTCGCGGGCATTCCGGTCTGCGGCGCGGCAGGCGATCAGCAGTCGGCGCTCTTCGGGCAGGGCTGCCACGAACGCGGGCAGGCGAAAAACACCTACGGCACCGGCTGCTTCACGCTGATGAACGTTGGCGGGCGCGCCGTGCGCTCGCGCGCGGGCCTTGTGACCTCGGTGGCGTGGAGCCTCGGCGGAAAAACGATCTACGCGCTTGAGGGCAGCGTGTTCAACGCCGGCAGCGCCATCCAATGGCTGCGCGACGAGCTGGGGCTGATCGGCACCTCGCATGAGTGCGACCTTCTTGCCGAGAGCGTGCCGGACGCGGGAGGTGTCTATCTCGTGCCCGCCTTCACCGGTCTCGGCGCGCCGTACTGGGATATGTACGCGCGCGGCTGCATCGTCGGCGTGACGCGCGGGACGACGCGCGCCCACATCGCCCGCGCGGTGCTCGAGGCCATCGCCTTCGAGGTGACCGACCTGATGAACGCCATGCGGCAGGACGCGGGCTGCGAGATCACCGTGCTGCGCGTGGACGGCGGGGCGAGCGTGAGCGACGTGATGCTTCGCTTCCAGTCCGATCTGCTGCGTATTCCGGTGGACCGCCCGAAAATGGTGGAAACGACCGCCTTCGGCGCGGCGGCGCTGGCGGGCCTTGCCGTCGGCTTCTGGCAGAGCACGGACGAGGTGCGCGCCCTGCGCGTGAGCGACCGCGTGTTCTCCCCCGAGCGGGCGCAGGCCGAGTGCGATGAAAAATACCGGCTGTGGAAGCGCGCGGTGAGCTGCGCCTGCGGCTGGATCGAAAAGGCATGAAATGTGCCGAACACTTCGGATAACGGACACAAAATATTTACATTCTCGTGCATTTCTCCGCTTGCAAGCGCGAGGGTGTGCGCGTATAATAGAGGCAACAGGAAAACCCCGCATAATAGAAAGGAGAAGAAGATCATGGCATTTTTTGAGGATCTGAGCAGGAAGGTACAGGACGTCGCGTTTGCCGCGGCCGAAAAGGGCAAGGAGGTCGCTGCCATCGCCAGCGAGAAGGCGCAGGACGCCGCCGAAACCGTTAAGACCAACGTCGCCATCGCCGGCGAGCAGCGCGCCATTGAGAAGAACTACCGCGCCATCGGCGAGTGGTATGTTTCCGAGCTCAAGGGCGAGGCTCCCGAGGCGGTCGCCGACATCGTCGCCGCCATCCGCGCCAGCCAGGCGAAGATCGCCGAGCTGCAGGGCGAGGATGCGCCCGTCGAGGCCGAATGTGCCGACGTCACCGAAGCCGCTCCCGAGGCCGCTCCCGCCGAAGCGCCGGTCGAGGCGCCCGCTGAAGCGCCTGCCGAGACTCCCGTTCAGGAGTAAGCGCACCGCACATAAAAAAGGAACGCAGCTGCGTAGCAGCCGCGTTCCTTTTTTATGTCTTCTTACGCGAGGAAACCCTTGAGGATGGTATCCTCCGCCTCCTCGGCGGTCAGGCCGAGGGTCTGGAGCTTGAGGAGCTGGTCGCCGGCGATCTTGCCGATGGCGGCCTCGTGAATGAGCTGGGCGTCCGTGGAGTTCGCCGCGATCTCGGGAATGGAGCGGATCTTCGCGTTGCCCATGATGATGGAGTCGCACTGCACATGACCGAAGCACTTCGCGTTGCCGACCATGCGGGGATAGAAGAGCTGGCTGGACTCGTCCTGCGCGACGGAGCGGGAAATGACGCGCCCGCGGGAATTTTCGCCGTCGAGCACGATCTCCATGTCGCTCGTGGCCTCCTGATGGCCGTGGGTGAGCAGGCGCTCGGTGACGACACCCTCGGCATCCTTGCCGCAGACGATCTTCGTGTAGCGCTTGGTGGAGTCGATGCCGCGGATCTGCACCGTGTCCATCTGGATGCTCGCGCCCTCCTCCAGATACACGATGGTCTGGGGATTCATAACGTTTTTGCCGTTGCCGTCTCCCTCGCCGTAATGCTTTTCGGAGTAGTGGACGTGGGAATTTTTGCCGACGTAGAAGGTGTGTACGCCGTCGTGGCGGCTCTCGTCGCAGCCGGAGTTGTGGATGCCGCAGCCGGCGACGATGTCCACGTCGCAGTCCTCGCCGATGTAGAAGTCGTTATAGACCATCTCGGAAAGACCGGTCTTGCTGATGATGACGGGGATGTGGCACTGCTCGCCCTTCGTGCCGGGCTTGACGCGGATGATGATGCCGCTCTTGCCCTCCGGCTGGGGGACGATCTCAATACGCTCGGTGGACTGGCGGGCCTCGCAGCCGCTGTCCTTACGGATGTTGAATGCGCCGACGGGCTTGCCCGTGAGGTCGGCAATCTTTTCCAGAAGGCGGGAGTCGATATCGGTCAGCATACTTTCGTCTCTCCTTTCTCAGCGGTTCAGCACGGGGCAGGAGCCGAGTGTATCGGCCATGATGAGGGGGAAGATCTCCTCGGTCGTGCCGCGGTGCCTGATCTCGCCGCCGCCGACCACGATGATCTCGTCGGCGAGCTGAATGATGCGCTCCTGATGGGAAATGATGATCATGCTCGCCGTGTGCTCACGGTGGAGCTGCTCGAAGGTCTCGGTCAGGCGGGCGAAGCTCCACAGGTCGATGCCGGCCTCGGGCTCATCGAAGATCATCAGCGCGGAATGACGCGCGAGCAGCGTCGCGATCTCGATGCGCTTGACCTCGCCGCCCGAGAGGGAGACGTCCACCTCGCGGTCAAGGTAATCGTTCGCGCACAGGCCGACCTGCGTGAGGTAGCGGCAGCACTTGTCCTTGCTGAGCCTGCTGTCGCCGCTGGCGATGGTGAGCAGGTCGCGCACGGTGATGCCCTTGAAGCGCGGGGGCTGCTGGAAGCCGTAGCTGATGCCGCGCTTCGCGCGCGCCGTGATGTCGAGGGCGGTGATGTCCTCGCCGTTCCAGAGGATCTGACCGCTCGTCGGCGTGACGAGGCCCATGATGACCTTGGCGAGCGTCGTTTTGCCGCCGCCGTTGGGCCCGGTAAAGACGATGAGCTTACCGTCGGGAATGGTGACGCTGATGTCCTTCAAAATGGTCTGCTCACCGGTCTCCGGCGTGGAGACGGTGTAGCATATGTTCTTGAGTTCTAACATGAAAGTTCCTCCTGCTTGCCCTGGAGTTTATCTGAAGTATACCGCTTTCCGGAGAAACAGAAAGTTGCAAATGCCACATTTTGCCGCTTTCTCCGCAAAAAATCACCCGGAATATCAAAACGCTATATAGTTTACCAGCTTTTGCAAAAAAAATCAATGAAAAGTGACGAGCCCGCCCCGCATAGGATAGGGAAGAAAAATGAGGAGGGACCGATCTATGGAAAACGAGCTGTCCGCGGCGCAGAACGCCGCATACGATTACCGGCGCTGTGCGCGCGTCTGGCAGCGGGTGGATCCGACGCTGGACCCCTATCCCGACGTCCGCGCCGCAGCGGCGATGGCTGCCGACACGCCCGGCGACGGTCTGAGCGCCGCCGAGCGGAACGCCGAGCTGACGCTCCCGGGCGCGCAGGCGGACCCCTGCTGCATGGGCACGGCGGCGCTGGAGTCGCTGGAGGTGCTGCAGGGCTTCATCCGCGAGGAGCTCGCCGACCGGAGGACCTATCTTTTCCTCGCGCGGCGCGCGCCGACGGCGGAGGCGCGGCAGGTGTTCCGCGCCATCGCGTCGGACGAGGGGAGGCACGCCCGGCGTCTTCTCGCCGCGGTCTATCTCATCACGGGCGAGCGCTATTGCCCCGCGATCTGCTATCCTCCGCTGCGCTGCGACGGCTACTGCGCCGCGCTGCGGGAGCGGTATCACGAGGAGGTCTGCGGCGGCTTCAACTATCGCCGCGCCTCGCAGGAAACGCTCGACCCCTGCTTACAGCAGCTCCTGCTGGCGTTTTCGCAGGATGAATACCGCCACGCGAACGCCATGCTGTGTCTGCTTTCGGGCGTGATGTAGCAAAGGAGGGAAAGGCCGCGGCCTTTCCCTCCTGTTCCTTTTTGTGCTTATTCCATCGAAATGATATAGTAGTACACCGGCTGACCGCCGCTGACCACATTGATCTCCGCGCCCGGGCAGAGCCGGCCGAACTGCTCGCCGGCTTTCTGTGCGTCCTCCTCGCTCACGTCGGAGCCGTAGAAGAGGTTGACGAACTCCGCGCCGCGGCTGTCCGCCTCGGCGGCGAGCTTTTCGAGCACCGCGCCGATGCTGGTGTCCGTGTCGAAGAGCTTGCCCTCGAGCAGCGCAAGGTAGTCGCCCTCGCGGATGGCGAAGCCGTCAAACTCGCTGTTGCGCGCGGCGTAGGTGATCTGCGCCGTGGTGACCGCAGAAGCAGCGGCGTTCATCGCCTGCTCGATGGCCGCGGCGTCCGTCTCGTCGGGGTCGACCGCCATCATCGCGCTGATGCCCTGCGGCACGGTCGCGGTCGGAATGACGATGACCTTCTTTTCACTCAGGCCCGCGCACTGCTGCGCGGCCATGACGATGTTCTTGTTGTTCGGCAGCACAAAGACCGTCTCCGCCGCGATCCTTTCGACCTCGGTCAGAATGCTCTCGGTGGAGGGGTTCATGGTCTGTCCGCCGTTCACGATGCCGTCCGCGCCGAGGTCGGCGAACACGGCGGCGAGGCCGTCGCCCGCGCACACGGCGAGGAAGCCGAAGGGCTTGAGCTCCTGCGGCTGCGGTGCGGGAGCGGCATGGTCGTGGCCGTCCTCCTCCAGATCGTCGGTGCTCTGCGCCTTGCGGCCCGCGGCAAGATCCTCGGCCTGCGTGCGCATATTCTCGATCTTGGCAAGCTCGAGCGTACCGTATCTCTGCGCCTCGGTGAGCGCGACGCCCGGGGTGTCGGTGTGAACGTGGACCTTGAACGCCTCGTCGTCCTCGCCGATCACAAGGCTGTCGCCGATGCCGTTCAAAAACTCGCGGAACGGCTCGATGGAGCGGTCGTCGATGCGGCGGACGATGAACACGGTGTCGAAGGCAAAGGTGATGTCCTCGTCGCCGACGGAGGCGAAGTCCGCCTTGTCGCGCGCGGCGTGCTCGGTCTCGAGCGTGGGCATGGTCTCGCCGCGCAGCGCCGCGAGCATTCCCTTCAGGATCACAAGGAAGCCCTTGCCGCCCGCGTCCACAACGCCGGCCTTCTTGAGCACGGGATTCATGTCTACGGTCTGGCGCAGCGTCTCCTCGCCCTGCGAGATGGCCTGCTCAATGACGTACTCTACGCTGTTTTTCTCGGCGCTGGCCGCCATCGCGCGGTCTGCGGCGAGGCGGGAGACGGTGAGGATCGTGCCCTCGGCAGGCTTCATCACCGCGTTGTAGGCAGCGCTCACGCCCTCCTGCATGGCGGCGGCAAAGGTGCAGCCGTCCGCGGTGACGCAGCCCTTGAGGCTCTTGGACATTCCGCGGAAGAGCAGCGAGAGAATGACGCCGGAGTTGCCGCGCGCGCCGCGCAGCAGAGCGCTGGCGGTGATGGACGAGGCGAGATCCACGGTCGCGGGGCTGCGCTTTTGCAGCTCCTGCGCCGCGGCGTGCATGGTCAGGCTCATATTGGTGCCCGTGTCGCCGTCCGGCACGGGGAAAACGTTGAGATCGTTGATGCTCTGTTTTTCCTTGGCGATCGAGGCCGCGCCGAAGATCAGCATCTCCTGGAAAACAGGCCCGGTAATGGTATCGTGCATAGGAAAGGTTCCTCCTCTTGTTTACATGGTCATGCTGTCGACGCAGACATTCACGCCGCGCACGACCGCGCCGGTATTCTCGGTGACAAGGTAACGCACCTGACCGATGATGGCCTGGCAGACCGCCGAAATGTTCACGCCGTGCTCGACGACGATGTGCAGCTCAATGGAGATCTCATGGTCGTCGTGCTGCGTGATGTGGACGCCCTTGCTCATCGCCTCGCGGCGCAGCAGGTGGACGATGCCGTCCGTCATGGAGCGGTAGGCCATGCCCTTCACGCCGAAGCAGCTCGTCGCCGCCGCGCCGGTGATGCTCGAGAGCGCGGTGTCGCTCACGAAGACGCTGCCCTTTTCGTTTTTCAGTTCTATCATATTCGCGCATCCTTTCTGCAAAGCTGCGTTTGGAAAATCGTTTCCGTCATTGCGTAATCAATGGTATTATATACGATACCGGGGAGAATAACAAGAGAAATTTGCGTCCCCGCGCTCCGCGCGCGAAGGCGGGCGTTTTATGCAGCCGCGGCGAAATGCCCAAAGCGGCCAATCTTAACACAATTGTAACACTTTTCCATGCTATACTACGGTATGATAGGACTATATCCGGAAAGGAGCTTTTGCCTTGTATCGCAGCAAACTCAACGAAAAATTACAGGAATCGCTTGCCGCGGTGCTGCCCATCCTCGCCATCGTGCTGATCCTGAGCTTCACCATCGCCCCGCTCCCGACGAGCGTGCTGATGGCGTTCCTCTTCGGCGCGGTGCTGCTGGTGGTGGGCATGATGTTCTTCTCCCTCGGCGCGGAGCTGGCCATGTCGCCGATGGGCGAGCGCGTGGGCGCGTGCATCACCAAGACGCGCAGGGTCGGCATCATGCTGACGCTCGGCTTTCTGCTGGGCTTTCTCATCACCATTTCCGAGCCGGACCTGCAGGTGCTCGCCAATCAGGTGCAGGCCGTGCCGAATATGGTGCTCATCGTCACCGTGGCGGTCGGCGTGGGATTGTTTCTCTGCTTCGCCATGCTGCGTATGCTGCTCTCCGTCCCGCTCAACACGATGCTGGTGGGCTTCTACATCGTGGTCTTTGTTCTCGCCATGTTCGTGCCCAAGGATTTCCTTGCCGTAGCGTTCGACTCCGGCGGCGTGACGACCGGCCCGATGACCGTGCCGTTCATCATGGCGATGGGCGTCGGCGTTTCCGCCATCCGAAGCGATAAGCACAGTGCGAACGACAGCTTCGGTCTTGTCGCGCTCTGCTCCATCGGTCCCATCCTCGCGGTGCTCATCCTGAGTCTCATCTTCCATCCGGACGGCGGCAGCTACACCCCCGTCGTCATCCCCGAGATCGGCGACAGCGCCGCGCTCTGGCAGCTCTTCTTCGTCGCCTTCCCGACGTATTTCAAGGAGATCGCCGTCTCGCTCCTCCCCATCGCGGCGTTCTTCGCGGTGTTCGATCTTGTCTCCCTGCATCTCGAGCGCAAGCAGCTCATCCGCATCGGCGTGGGCCTTGCGTATACATACCTCGGGCTCGTCATTTTCCTCACCGGCGTGAACGTCGGCTTCATGCCCGCGGGCAACTACCTCGGCAGCGTCATCGCGGGACTTTCCTGCAACTGGATCATCATTCCCATCGGTATGCTCATCGGCTACTTCATCGTCATGGCCGAGCCGGCGGTCTACGTTCTCATGCGGCAGGTCGAGGAGCTGACCGACGGCGCGATCCCCGGCAGCGCGATGAAGCATTCGCTCTCCATCGGCGTAGCCGTCTCGGTCGGTCTTGCGATGATCCGCGTGCTGACCGGCATTTCCATCTTTTACCTGCTCGTGCCGGGCTACGCCGTTGCCATCGTGCTCTCGTTCTTCGTGCCGAAGCTCTTCACCGCCATCGCGTTCGACTCCGGCGGCGTGGCCTCGGGCCCCATGGCGACGACCTTCCTGCTGCCCTTTGCGATGGGCGCGTGCTCGGCGGTCGGCGGCAATATCGTCACCGACGCCTTCGGCGTGGTCGCCATGGTCGCCATGACGCCGCTCATCACCATCCAGGGGCTTGGGCTGCTCTATCGCCTGCGCACGAGACGCGGGGCGGCAGAGAGCGTGCCCGCGGTCTCCGGCGACGCCTTCGCCGCGTCGGACGACCTCGCCATCATCGACCTGTAAGGAGGGCGCAGCATGAGTGAATTATCCATGATGGTCACCATCACCGAGCGCAGCAAGCTCACGACCTTCCTCTCGTTTTACCGCGAGCGGCAGGTGCCGGTGCAGTTCATCTCGCTCGCCCTCGGCACGGCGAGCAACGAAACGCTCAATTACCTCGGTCTCGAGCGCAGCGACAAATGCGTGTTCGCGAGCTTCGTCACCGACGAGAAATGGGAGGAGCTGCGCCGCGGCCTGCGGCGCGAGCTGCAGATCGACGTGCCCGGCATGGGCATCGCCTTTACGGTCCCGCTCAGCTCCATCGGCGGGCGGCGCGAGCTGCAATTCCTGACCGAGCACCAAAACTACCAAAAGGGGGAGGAATCCACCATGAAGGACACGAAATACGAGCTTCTGGTCGTCATCGCCAACCACGGCTACAGCGATCTGATCATGGACGCGGCCCGCGGCGCGGGCGCGGCGGGCGGCACGGTCATCCACGCCAAGGGCACCGGCATGGAGGGCGCGGAAAAATTCCTCGGCATTTCCCTTGCCGCCGAAAAGGAAATGATCTACATCGTCGTCCACCGCGACAAGCGCAACGAGATCATGTCCGCCATCATGCGCGACGCGGGCATGGCGAGCAAGGCGAAGTCCATCTGCTTCACCCTGCCCGTCTCCGCCACGGCGGGCCTGCGGCTCATCGAAGAGGACTGAGCCGCCGCACACGATCAAAAAGAGGTTGGAAAGCCGCTTGGCTTTCCAACCTCTTTATTCTTTCAGCAGCTTCATGCGCTCGCGGTGGTCCGGCAGGATGCTGCCGAGCAGGGCGTAGAAGCCCGCGCCGTGGTCGTGATGCGCGATATGGCAGAGCTCATGCACCACCACGAGGTCAATGGCCTCGTCGGGGTACTGCATGAGCCGCCAGGAAAAGCAAAGGCTGTTCCGGCTGTTACAGCTCCCAAAGCGCGTTTTCGCGCCGGTGATCTTCACGCCGGTCGGCACAAGGCCGGTCACGCGGCTCCAATGCGCCACGCGCTGCGGCAGCTCGGACCTCGCGCGCGCAAGGAGCGCTTCGCGCTCGGCCTCTGTCGGCTCGTGATGCGCGGCAATGCGTTCCGCCTGACGGGTGCGGGCGCGGGCGAGCCACGCCTCATGCGCGGCGACAAACGCGTCGATCTTCTCCACGCCGAGCCTCAGCGGCGCGTGGACGACCACCGTGCCGTCGCGCTTCAGCTCCATCGAGAGCGTTCGCCGCCGTGAACGGACGAGCGTATAGTCCGTCATTCCCCGAGATAGGTGAATCGGCGGTAGGTCTTGCCGTCGCGCTCGACGACCTCGTTCCACATGGCGGCGGGGCGCACCCACAAGCCGAACTCCCCATAGAGCGCGCGATAGACGACCATATCCTCCAAGGTTTCGCTGTGCTTCGCAAGGCCGACGACCTCGTATTCGTTGCCCTTGAAGTGGCGGTAGCGGCCTAATTTGATCGGTTCCATACAGATTTTCTCCTTTATGTTTATGCGTCACATTCCTCAAGATAGCATTTGCGGGCGCTGCGCAGCGCATAGAGCGCACAGACGGCAAGCCACAGCTCGACCGGGAAAAGCTGCTTGACATAGCCGAACTGGTAGAGCGCGGCGGGCATATCGAAAATCGCGTGCAGGCCGATGGCGAAGGCGAGATAGCCGCGCTTTGCGCGGCTCCGCGCCGCGGCAAACACAAAAACGGAGAGCGAGATGTGCAGCAGCATCGCGCTCACGCGCTCGAGACAGGCGAGCAGGCAGTAGCCGACGGTGTATTTGCCGAGGGAAGCGGCGACGGTCTGCACCTCCTCCATACTGCTGGCGAGCTTCAAAAGCGCGTCCGTGTCGCCCGCGTTCCAACAGAGGGCGAAGACAAGATAGAGTGCCATCGACGCAGCGGAAACGGTCATCGCCTCGATGCCGCCGTGGCCGATGCCCGCCGTGACGGCGGCAGCACGCCCGTCATAACGGCGCATGACGGTCTTATACATGCAAAAGCGGCCGCACTCCTCGAAAATGCCCGCTGTCAGCGCGCCGTAGAGCATATAGAGCCACGGGCTGCTCAGGATCGCGCGGGAAACGGCGTTGTCGGAGAGGATGCAGAGGTAGTGGAGTCCCATCTCCAGACCCCGCGCAAAGAGGAGAAAGGCCAGCGCGCCCCAGAGCGCGGGCTGCAGGCGGGTACGCTCGGTCCTGCGCCACCAAATCAGAATGCCGATGGGCAGCAGAGCACAGAATGCCGCGGCCGCGCCCATGGCGATGAGCGACGAGGTCGGAACAGTCATTGCGCTCCCCCCTTCTCATGGCGGCGGTAGTAGAGATAGGAATACAGCACCGGAATGCCCACCGCCAGCACAAGGAGAACAACGGTCACCGTCGGCCCATGCAGCTGCCAAAACGCGGACACGACCATCAGCAGTCCCGCGGCGACCCAGGTGAAGCCCGCGGCGCGGTGCGTGCGGGTCCAGTTCTCCTCGCTCGCAAGCGTCCACGGCAGCTTGATGCCCATGGTGCGGTTCCGCCGGAGCTTCGGCAGGTAGTTGCCGAGGATGAGAAACAGCAGTCCCACGAACACCGGCGCCACGGTGCCGACGTGCATTTCATAGCCCAGCCCCGTGCCGAGCGTGAGCGCTCCGCCGAGCAGCGACATCGCGGGACAGATCCACAGCATCACCGTCCGCAGCACAGGATTCATATTCCTGTTCGTCCCGTGGCTCTCGGCGTAAAAGCAGATGAGGTGCAGCGCCAAAATAAACAGCGGCAGGCCGAACACCGTGGCGGCACGCGACGACCAGCCGTTTGCCGTTCCGTCAAAGCCCCAATGCGTCGCCATCGTTTCGGGCAGGCGCGGATAGAGCGCCACGCCCGCCAGCAGCGGCAGCAGGCAGACCAGCGAGGTCAGCAGCAGTTCTTTTTTGTTTGCCTTCACGGTTCCTTCTCCCCTTTCAAATCCTGTAACCACAGCAGCACCTCCTCCAAAATGGAGGCGTTGAGACTGTAGTAGATAAAGTTCCTCTCGCGGCTCTCAAAAATGAGTCCCGCCTTCTTGAGCTGGGCGAGGTGGTATGAGACCGTCGCCGCCGTCATGTCAAAGCGGCTCGCGATGTCGCCCGCGGTCATGCGCCCGCCCTTGAGCAGATTCAGTATCTCGCGCCGCACGGGATCGCCCAGCGCCTTCATGGTTTCACTCAGGCCCACGCCGCTCACCTCCTTCGTGGTATTTAGAAAATTTTCTAAATAGAGAGTAGCACCATTCCGCCGGAATGTCAAGCGGTATTTAGAAATTTCTCTAAATACCGCTTTGCAGAAAGGGAGCCGTCCCCCCAGTGGAGAACGGCTCCCTTGATTTTTGCTTTTACTGCTTTGCGCCCGCGAGCAGGTCGATGCCCATGGTGTAGCTCTCGAAGCCGTGACCGCGGATCTGCGCGATGCAGACCGGCGCGGTGACGGAGAGATGGCGGAACTCCTCGCGCTTTTCAATGTCGGAGATGTGGACCTCCACCACCGGAATGGTGATGGCCTTGATGGCGTCGCGGATGGCGTAGCTGTAATGCGCGTAAGCACCGGGGTTGATGACGATACCGTCGAACATCCCGTCCGCCTCCTGAATGGCGTCGATGATCGCGCCCTCGTGGTTGGACTGGAAGCACTCGACCGCGATGCCGCGGCTCTGTGCGTGGGCATAGATGCGGGCGCAGAGGGCGGCGTAGTCCTCGCGGCCGTAGATATCCGGCTCGCGCTTGCCGAGCAGGTTCATGTTCGCGCCGTTGATGACCAGAATTTTCATGGCGTTTTCTCCTCTCCGTCCGCGCTTATTTACCCTGCTGAGCAAGGAACGCGCGGTACTCCACGCTCTTGCGGTAGTAAAGCTCGCTGTTTTCCAGACAGGACGCCTTCTGCTTGTCGTTCAGGGGCTTTGCGACCACGGCGGGAGAGCCGACGAGCAGGCTACCCGCAGGCGCGTCCATCTTGCCGGTCACGACCGCGCCGGCGGCAATAATGCAGTCGTCGCCGATCTTTGCGCCGTCGAGCACGATGGCACCCATGCCGACGATCACGCGGTCGCCGACCGTCGCGCCGTGGACGATGGCGCCGTGGCCGACGGATACATCGTCGCCGAGGGTGCAGAGGTTGTGGATCACCGCGCAGTCCTGAATGTTGCAGCGCTTGCCGATCTTGATGGGCTGCAGCTCCGCGCGGCAGACGCTGTTGAACCAGAAAGCGGTGCCCTCGCCGACGGTCACATCGCCGCAGACCACCGCGCCGGGCATGACAAGGACGTTCTCGTCCGTTTCAATGGGCTTGAAATTCATCGTGTTCTCCTCCGTTTTTCTCTGTATCTGCGCCCTTACAGGGCAAAATTTCCGCTGCGGAACACCGGCAGCTCGCGGCCGTCGTGCGTCGTGCCGGTGATGGAGAGGTCGGCGGTGCCGACCATGAAATCGACGTGCGTGAGCGAGTGGTTCAGCCCGTGGGCATTCAGCTCCTCGCGCGTCATCCGCTCGCCGCCAACGATGCACTCGGGGTACGCCTCGCCGAAGGCGAGGTGGCAGGAGGCATTCTCGTCGTAGAGCGTGTTGTAGAACAGCAGACCGCTGCTGCGGATGGGGCTGTCGTAGGGCACCAGCGCGACCTCGCCGAAATAGCGTGCGCCGTCGTCCACCGCGATGGCGGCGTTCAAAACATCCTCGCCGCGCGAGGCCCGCGCCTCAACGATGCGGCCCTCCCTCACGGTGAAGCGGATGTCTTCGATGATACTGCCGTTGTTGACGAGCGGCAGCGCCGCGCAAACCGTGCCGTTGACGCCGGTTTTAAGGGGTGCGGTGAAGATCTCCTCGGTGGGCAGATTGGCGACGAAGCCGACGCCCGCGGGCGTTTCGGAGTTGCCCGCCGCCCAGAGATGATCGTCCGGCAGCTCGATGGTGAGGTCGGTGCCGAGGGAATTGGTGTAGTGCAGGCTCTTGAAGCGCAGCGCGTTGAGCTTTTCCTTGCGCGCGGTCAGCAGCGCGATGTGCTCGCGCCAGCGCGCCTCGGCGTTTCCGTCGCCGGTGACACGCACGGTTTTCAGGACCGCGTCCCAGAGCGCGGCGACCGCATCGCCCTCGCTCCGGTCGGGGAAGACCTTCCTCGCCCACGCGGCGATGGGCGCGCCCGCGACGCACCACGGAAAGCCGTTCGCCATCTGGAGCCGGTCAAAGGTCTCGCGCTCGGCGGACGAGGTGCGCTGCGCGGCGACGAGCCGCGCAGGCGATACGCCCAGCAGCGTTTCGGGGTCCTCCGCATCGATGCGCAGATAGGCCGCGCCCTCGTTGGCGTAGTCGGTAAAGAACGCCCTGCGCCACGGGCGCGGCGTTTCAAAGGCGGCATCCTGCGCACGCAGGAAGCGCTCGCGGGTGATATAGTCGTCCGTCCAGTTCAGCACGACCTCGCCCGCGCCGAGGTCATAGGCCGCCGACGCGCACAGCCGCGCGAACGGCGCGCACTCCACGGGGGACGAGAGAATGAGCGTCTGCCCCTTTTGCAGGTTCAGTCCGACGGAAACGATCAGATGCGCATATTCGCGCAGCTTTTCTTCCACAAAAATACCTCCTTGAAAATCGGGTATGCTTACCCTACGGTGCTTTTCATAGGAACAGAATACCACGCCCCGCCGCGCTTGGAAAGGGGAAATTCGGCGGCAAGGCCGGAAAACTCAGATGCCCAGCAGGAGCGAGGCGAAGCGGAAATAGATGGCCAGCGAGATCGCGTCCACCACCGTGGTGATGAACGGCGAGGCCATGACCGCGGGGTCGAAGCCGATCTTCTTGGCCAGCAGCGGCAGCGTGCAGCCGACGAGCTTGGCGGCAAACACCGTGACGATCAGCGTCAGGCAGATGACCGCCGCCACCGTCATCGTGATGGGATTGCCGAAAATCATCTTATCCACCAGCAGCAGCTTGACAAAGTTCGCCGCGCTGAGCACCGCGGCGCAGAGCACCGCCACGCGGATCTCCTTCCAGATGACGCGGAGGAGGTCGGAAAACTCGATCTCATCGAGCGAAATGCCGCGGATGACCGTGACGCTCGCCTGCGAGCCGCAGTTTCCGCCGGTATCCATCAGCATGGGGATATAGGCGGTCAGGATAGCGCAGGCGCCGAGGGCGTCCTCGAATTTCGCGATGATCTGGCCGGTGAAGGTCGCCGAGACCATCAGCAGGAGGAGCCACGGGATACGGGACTTGAAGGTCTCGAATACGCTCGTTTTGAGATAGGGTTTGTCGGTCGGCAGCATGGCCGCCATCTTTTCGATATCCTCGGTGGCCTCTGCCTCCATGACGTCCATGGCGTCGTCAACGGTGATGATGCCGACGAGACGGTCTTCCTTATCGACGACCGGCAGGGCGATGAAGTCGTACTTCGAGAAGGTCTGGGCGACGTCCTCCTTATCCTCGAGGGTGCCGACGGAGATGACATGCGTCTCCATGATATCCTCGATGATATCGTCCTCGTCGGAGAGGAGGATCGTGCGCAGAGAGGCGATACCGAGCAGCTTGCGCGCGGGGTCCACCACATAGCAGACGTTGATGGTCTCCTTGTCCGTGCCGGTGCGGCGGATGCGCTTGAGTGCGTCCTCGACCGTCATGTCGCGCTTGAGGTCGACGAACTCCGTCGTCATCAGCGAGCCGGCGGAATCCTCGGGATATTTCAGGATCTCATTGATGCTCTTGCGGGTGTCGGGGTCGGCGTGCTTCAGAATGCGCTTGACCACGCCCGCGGGCATCTCCTCGACGATATCGACGGCGTCGTCGAGATACAGCTCGTCGAGCACCTCTTTCAGCTCGGTGTTGGAAAAGCCGCGGATGAGCATTTCCTGCACATCCGGCTGCAGCTCAACGAACAGCTCCGCCGCCGGCTCCTTGGGCAGCAGGCGGAACAGCAGCGGCAGCATCTCCTCGGGCAGATCGTCGAACAGGTCTGCGATATCGGCGGGCTCCAGCTCGACTAAAATGTCGCGCAGCGCCTTATACTGCTTTCGGCGGGTCATCTCCTCTATTTCCTCCAGCAGCTCGTCGCGGCGTTCTTCAAAATCGATCATGCGCTGTTCCTCCTTTCTCCAAAGCTGACCGGCGCGGGCCAGGGGATAAAAAAAGCCCGCAGGCCTTCCTCCGGTACCAAGGCTGCGGGAGCGACAATGATAAAAATCGCGCTTTGCGATCTTCCCTACCGTTCAAGCTTTAGCATCATCAGGCGGTGAAACTGCATTAGATGGCACCTTGGTTTCGATGCCAACTGTTCAAACCCTCGCATCGTGTCTCCACGACTCTGCGGCAGCAGTCCATATCCTGATGGTAGCCTTACCTACCGGACGAATATTTATTTGCCTTATCATAGTATGCGCATTTTCTTTCTTTGTCAAGCATTTTCCCGATTTTTTCGGCCCGTTTTCCCCGCTGCGGCGCGTCGGAAATCTTTCTCTTTCCTTTTCGGTCTTGCTGTGCTATAGTATTGTTGTTTTTATAGGGCTTCGTGAAGAATAAACAGGGCGGAGGTGAGCGGGATTTGCTCGAGCGCGTGATGCACAACCGGTTTTTTCGCGGCACGGCGCTGTTCGTGCGCCGCTACTTCGACCACCGCGTGGCCCGCGACAGCGCAGCGCTAACGTATTACCTGCTCTTTGCGATGTTCCCGCTGCTCATCTTCCTGAGCAACCTCGTCGGCTTCTTCGCCGTGGACATTGAGGGCTTCCTGCGCCAGCTCGGCACCATCATCCCCGCCGAGGTGCTGGACCTGCTGATCCAGTACCTGCGCTACGTTTCGCGCGTATCGAGCCGGACGCTGATGACCTTCAGTCTGATCTTTTCCATCTGGTTCCCGATGCGCGCGGCCAACGCGCTGCTGCTGAGCGTGCGCAAGGCCTACGGCATGGGGCGTCCCACGCAGTTCCTCCGCCATCAGGCCAAGGTGTTCCTTTACACCATCTGCCTGATCCTCACGATCCTGCTCTCGCTGGTGCTCGTGACGGTGGGCCGCAGCGTGCTGAACCTCTGCGCGGACTACTTCCATTTCAGCGCCATCCTGACCGACGGCTTCATCGAGCTGTGGTCGACGCTGCGCTTCGTGTTCCTCGGCTGCATCGTCTTTCTCGCGCTCGCCGTGCTCTACGGTCTCGCGCAGGAGACGCGAAGCGTTCACTACGTCTGGCCCGGCGTGCTCTTTTCGCTCACGGCCTGGATGGTCCTCTCGCTGCTTTTCTCGCTTTATGTGGAAAACGCGGCGAACTATTCCGTCATCTACGGCTCCATCGGCGCCATCATCGTGCTGCTGCTGTGGCTGTATCTCTCGGCGACCATGATGATCATGGGCGCGGAATTCAACAGCGTTCTGATGGAAATGAAGACTGCGCGCGGATGAGGCGCGCGGATACCGGGGATATTACGCGCCGCGCGGTGCGCGGCAGAACGGAGAACAAAGCATGAAGATCATCATTGTCGGTCTGGGCAAGGTCGGCTACGCCATTGCCCAGCAGATGGTCGGCGAGGAGCACGACCTGATTTTGGTGGACGAGAGCGCCGCCGTGATCGAGCACGCCGACGCCACGCTCGACGCCATGTGCGTCGAGGGCAACGGTGCGTGCGCGAGCGTGCTGCTGCGCGCCGGTGTGCGCGACGCCGACCTGGTCATCGCCGCCACGGCGGACGACGAGGTGAACCTCGTCTGCTCGCTGATGGCGAAAAAGCTGGGCGCCAAGCACACGGTCGCCCGTGTGCGCAATCCCGAATACTTCCGCGACGCGCCGATCCTGCGCCGCGAGATCGGTCTGGACATGATCATCAACCCCGAATACGCCGCCGCGCAGGAGATCGCTCGCATTCTGCGCGTGCCCGCCGCGTTCAGCGTGGAGAGCTTCGCCCGCGGCACCGTGGAGCTCATCGGCTTCCAGATCACCGAGCAGGACGGCATGGCCGGCAAGAGCCTGATCGAATACAACAAGCTCCATCCCAACGCGCTGCTGCTGTGCGCGGCCAAGCGCGGCGGCGAGGTGCTGGTGCCGAACGGCCACTTTGTCCCGCAGGCCGGCGACCGCGTTTACGCCATCGGCACGCCGACCGAGACCGCCCGCGTGCTGCGCAGCATGGGCCGCGACACCTCGCCCATCCGCCAGCTGAGCGTGATCGGCGGCGGGCGCATCGCGCTCTACCTCGCCTGGGCGCTCGACGGCATGGGGATGCACATCACCATCGTTGAGCAGAACGAGGAAAAGTGCATGGCGATCGCCGAGAAGCTGCCGAAGGCGACCATCCTCCACGGCGACGGCACAGACCATGACCTGCTCGAATCCGAGGGCATCTTCGACGCGGATGCCTTCGTCTCCCTCACGGGGCGCGACGAGGAGAATCTGCTCATGGCGCTCACCGCGAAGGACTCCGGCGTTGCCAAGGTCCTGCCGAAGATGTCGCGCCCGAACTACACCGCGCTGGTGCACGACCTCGGCATCGACACCGTCATCTCCCCCAAGGACGTAACGGCCAGCCAGATCTCCAGCTACGTCCGCGGCCTCGCCAACTCGCAGGGCAGCGCCGTGGAGAGCCTGCATAAGATCCTCGGCGGCGCGATGGAGGCGGTGGAATTCACCGCGACCGGCGCGACGCACTTCCTCAATACGCCCCTCAAGGACCTGAACTTCAAGCCGGGGCTGCTGGTCGCCGCCATCGTCCACGGCGGCAAGCTCCTCATTCCCGGCGGCCACTCCATCATCTCGGAGGGCGACCGCGTGATCGTGGTGGCAAAATCTCTGTTCCTCAAGGACCTTAACGACATTCTGGTCCGTTGAGCCGCTGCACGGAGGAAGGCGCGACATGAACAAAAAGCTCATTTTCAAAATTCTCGGCATCATCCTGGGCATCGAGGGCGTGTCCCTGCTCATTCCCTTCGTCATCGCGCTCGTCTGCCGGGAAAATACCGCCGTCTTCGGCGTCACGGCGCTGCTCTGCCTCGCGGTCGGTCTGCCGCTGAGCCGGCTGCATACGGCCAAATCACGCCTGCAGAACCGCGACGGCTATGTCGCCGTGGCGCTCGGCTGGATCGTGCTGTCCGCCTTCGGCGCGCTGCCCTATGCGCTCAGCGGCTGCTGCAGCTATGTGGACGCGCTGTTCGAGACCGTTTCCGGCTTCACGACGACGGGCGCCTCCATTCTTCGGCGCGCCGGCCTCGCTGCCGCGCGGCATCCAGCTCTGGCGCGCGCTGACGCAATGGCTCGGCGGCATGGGCGTTCTCGTCCTGCTGCTCGCGCTGATGCCGAAGCTCGGCGAGGGCAGCGTCAACCTGATGAAGGCCGAAAGCCCCGGCCCCATCTCCTCCAAGCTGCTGCCGCGCACGAACGACACGGCCAAAATGCTTTACAGCATCTACATTCTCCTCACGGCGGCGGAAACGCTCGCGCTCCGCGCGGCGCGGATGCCGTGGTTCGACGCGGTGACCACCGCGCTCACGACCATCTCGACCGGCGGCTTCTCCGTCCGCAACGAAAGCATCGCCTACTACCAGTCCTCGGCGGTCAACTGGATCATCGTGGTCTTCATGTTCGTCTCGTCGGTCAATTTCACACTTCTGTTTCTGGCCGGTACACGGCGCTGGCGGGAGGTCCTGCGCAGCGACGAGCTGCGCGTCTACTCCGGCATCGTGTTCGGCTCGTCCGCGCTCATCGCGCTCGATCTTGTTCTCAAAACGGGCCGTTCCGTCGGCTCCGCCATCGAGCACGCGGCCTTTCAGGTCACAACGCTCATTTCCACCACCGGCTACTGCACAGAGGATTTCGACCGCTGGCCGCAGTTCAGCCGTCTTGTGCTGCTCGTTGTGATGTTCGCCGGCGGCTGCGCCGGCTCGACCGCCGGCGGCATCAAGGTCTCGCGCATCGTGCTGCTCTTCAAGGGACTCAAGCGCGATCTGCGCCGCATCCTGCACACACGCGAGGTGCGCCCCATCACGCTCGACGGGCAGCGCGTGGAGGAGGATACCATCTCCTCCGTTTCCCTCTTCTTCTTTGCCTATATGATCATTCTCTTTTTCTCCGCGCTGATCGTCTCGCTCGACGAGCTGGATTTCACCTCCGCTTTCACGGCATCTCTGACCTGCATCAGCAACGTCGGCCCCGGCCTCGGCCTTGTCGGCCCGACGTGCAACTTCGGCTTTCTCTCACCGCTCTCAAAGCTCGTGCTCTCGTTTACGATGCTCCTCGGGCGACTGGAGATCATGCCTCTGCTCGTGCTGTTCCTGCCGTCCGTGTGGCGAAAAAAATAAATCTGTGCCAAAGCCGCTCCCACGGGTGCGGCTTTTCTCTGCAAATTTTGGTTGACAATTGTATACCTTTCTGCTATGCTGGGTTCAGACAGGTATACAGCTGTATACCGAAAGGAGGAATGTCCCGTGTCCTGCAATCTGACCGACGCGGAGTGGAAGCTGATGCACCGTCTCTGGGAGCAGTCCCCGCAGACCATCACGCAGCTCACCGCCGCGCTCTCCGCCGAGACCGGCTGGGAGAAGCACACCGTCATCACCATGCTCACACGGCTGGAGGCCAAGGGCGCGGTGCGCCACGAGGCCGGCGGGCGCGCCAAGCAGTTCTATCCCGCCGTCGCGCAGAGCGACGCCGCCCGCACCGAGACCGAGAGCTTTCTCGGTAAGGTCTACGGCGGCAGCCTGGGACTGATGATGAGCGCCATGGTCGAGGGCCGCGCGCTTACACAGGAAGACATCGACGAGCTGACCGCCATTTTGGAGCAAGCGGGAGGGAACACGAAATGAAAGAGATCCTTTTGACTTCCTCTGTTTTGATCCTTGCGCTGCTGGCGCTGCGGCAGCTGTTCCGCCGCACCGTCTCGCGCCGGATGCAGTACGCGCTCTGGCTTCTGGTGCTCGTGCGGCTGCTCGTACCGGTGAACGTCGGCACACTGGCGCACAATGTGCTCTCCGCCGCCGAGCCGGTGCAGGCCGTTGTGGAGGAGCGGCTGGATACCCCCGTGCTGTACGTTCAGGGCGGCACGGAGCGGCGCCCCGCACAGCTTTTGCCCGGCAAGGAGTCGCAGGGTGAGCCTCTGTCTCCGCAGTCCGACGCAGCGCAGAGCGCCCCCGCCGACGAATACTACACTGTGACGCCGACCTACCGAACCGTCACGCTTTCCGAAGCGCTCACCTACGTCTGGTACGCCGGAATGGTCGGCGTGGGCGCGTGGTTCCTTTTCACCAACCTGCGCTTCGCCCGCGCGCTGCGCAAGGCGCGCACGCCTTACCGCGTCGAGGGCTGCCGCTATCCAGTCTACCTCATGTCCGCGCTGCCCTCGCCGTGCCTCTTCGGCGTTCTGCGCCCCGCCATCTATCTCAACAACGCGGCGGCCGCCTCGCCCGAATTGCTACGCTTCGTGCTCGCGCACGAGCAGACCCACGCGCGGCACTTAGACCCACTGTGGTCGCTACTGCGCGGTCTGTGTCTGACCGTCTACTGGTTCGACCCACTCGTGTGGCTCGCGGCGGTGCTCTCGCGCGAGGACGGCGAGCTTGCCTGCGACGAGGGGACGCTCCGCGCGCTCGGCGCGGACGAGCGCACCGCCTACGGAAAAGCCCTGCTCTCGCTCGTGCCCGTGTGCACCAAGCCGCAAAACCCGCTCCTCGGCGCGACGACCATGACCGGCGGCAAAAGGAGCCTCAAGGAGCGCATCACACGCATTGCGGAGAACCGGCAGGCGAAGACCGCGGCGGTGTTCGCCGCCGTCGCGCTCGCGGCGCTCGTGTGCGCGGTGAGCTTCACCGGCGCGCCGGATACGCCGCCTGAGGTCACGCAGGAGTGGTACGACGCGGGCTTCACGACCGAGGACGCGCAGGCATGTCTCGAATTTCTCGACTGGGCGGCGGAGCTTGACGGCAGCAAAATAACAGGCTGCGGCGCATGGGACGCCGAGACCGGCGCAGCCCACTTCCTTCTGGAGGAGCCCTCCGATGATACGTCCGCGCAGATCGAAGCACTCGAGGGCATTCTCCGCAGCGTCCGTGCGGAGGAGCTTACTCCATTCGCAGCCCGCGATGGAGAAGTCCGTTATACGCTCTCCTTCAACGATGATTATACCGGCTATTATGGCTTTTCGCTGAGCGAGAATGGGCAAGTTGCGCTGGACGCACCCGCGGTGTACGAAACCGAGGGAGAACCATTTCCCTACATGAAGGCCGTCGCCGTCGTGGACAACGCGGAACTGACACAAGCTCTGTACCGATTGCTCCGCCCCGCACTTCTTGACGGTCTGACGGCGGCACAGCGTGACGCCGTCGACAGCTTCCTGCACTGGGCGCAAGCTCTGCGCGCAGAGGACATTCTCAACCTGCAATTCCGCGATGGCAGCAGCTCGCGCTTTCTCGTCGATGCGGAGCTGACCGCACTTTCGGCGCAGCTCGTGCCCGCCCTCAACGCCCTCACCGAAGCGGAGCTTTACACGCAGCAGGGCTACGGAGACTCCGCGTACTACACGCTCGCGGTGAATCTGCGGGACGGCACGCAATACACCTTCCTCTGTGGCTTCGACCGCGTGCGGCTCCTGCATCCCACCTTTGAGCCGGGGCTCTCCTCCAGCTATCCCAGCGACCGCCCGACGCTCTGGATCGACAGTCCCGCGCTGATGGCGTGCCTCGACAGTCTGGAAGCCTCGCCCGCGCCTTTGCCGGACTTTGAGACCGCCGCGCCGACGCCGCTCGCGGACATCCTGCCCGCGCGGGAGCCGTGGATGACCATTCCCCTTGCCGGGAAGGCACAGCGCGTCACCGACCGCCGCATCCCCTCCGATGCCCTTGACTGGCTTATACAGATGGACATGGACGGCGACGGCGTGTGTGAGATCGTCAACAGCTCTCCCAACTTCCCCGCCATCTACTACAAGCGCGGCGGTCAGCTCTACGGCGTCGACCTCAAGTCCGTCATCACCGCCGCGTGGCCGGAGCTGAACTGGTGGGACTTCACATCCGCCGCTCCCGCCATCCGTTCGGTCCTCTTCTACGGCTTGTCTGCGGGCGACGCTCCCGGCGATGGGGTCAACTTCACGCGCTATCTCTATTTCGACGGTGAAAGCCTGCTGCTCTACAAGCCCGACCGCAGCCACACCGACCACATCGCCGACGCGACGCTTGCCGATCCGAGCGTTCCCGCTGAGGTCGCTGCACGGGCAAAGCAGCTTGTTCGGCAGCGGTACGACACCCTTGCGGGCAGCGCCGCGCAGTACGACGACTGGTACACAGACGTCTCCTTCCTCGGTGCGGAGACCCGCTATGAGGGTCTGGCGCCGGAGGTTTACAGCTTCAGCCAGCATTACCACGCGCAAAAGCCGGAAAAAATCCTGCTCGCGGGCGGCACTGAGGTGGACGAGGACGGCTGGGCCATTCTGGACGGCGACACGGTCCTGGACGGTCCCTATATCGTCTGCCTCATGGACGGCGGCACGCGACGCATGTTAGAGGGCAGCATGAGCGGCGATTGCAGCACGGGCAGCCCCGCTTATTATGCCGATCTGACCGCGCTGCTGGCGAAAAACAATGTCCTCCGCCCCGACGCTCTGGACGGCGGCTTGCTGAACGAGGCGATGAGCAGCGGCGGCAGCTTCCTCAACTGGCTGGGTCAATACGACGCTGCCGAGCAGGACCGCGCGCTTGAAAGGCTGAGCGCCTACCGCGCCTCGCTCACCGACAGCTACGACCTCGATATGTTCTCCCGCATCGTTGCCTATCTGCTCGGCGACCGCGACGGCCTGACCGACGCGGGCCGCGCCGCGCAGGAGCGCTTCCGCGCGAAATTCGGATGAACGACCAAACGGCAATTTTGTGCATTTTTTTCGAGAGCCGCCCTTGCAAAGGGCGGCTCTTTGCGGTAAAATAGTCAAACTGCCGCCTTGGCGGCGGTCGAGTTTATCAACAAATGAGGTGTTCAGAAAGCATGAAACGCGAATCCTTCCGCTCCCGTCTGGGCTTCCTGCTGGTGAGCGCGGGCTGCGCCATCGGCATCGGCAACGTGTGGCGCTTCCCCTACATCGCCGGCAAGAACGGCGGCGGCTACTTCGTTCTCTTCTACCTGCTCTGCCTGCTCGTGATGGGCGTGCCCGTGCTGACGATGGAACTGGCGGTCGGCCGCGCGAGCCGCAGGAGCGCCGTGCTCTCCTATAAGACGCTGGAAAAGCCCGGTCAGAAATGGCACATCCACGGCTGGTTCTGCCTGCTCGGCTGCTACCTGCTGATGATGTACTACACCACCGTCTCCGGCTGGATGGTCAGCTACTTTGGCAAGTTCCTCACCGGCGCGTTCCATTCCGGCATGAGCACGGATGAGGTCGCGAGCGCCTTCGGCGCGATGCTCTCCTCCCCCGGCGAAATGGCGCTCTGGGCCGAGGTCGTGGTCGTCGCGGGCTTTCTGGTCTGCTCCTTCGGCCTGCAAAAGGGCCTTGAGCGCGTGACGAAGGTCATGATGCTCTGCCTGCTGGTGCTCATTCTCGTGCTCGCCGTTCACAGCCTGACGCTCTCCGGCGCGGCGGAGGGCATGAAGTTCTATCTGGTCCCCTCGATGGATTCCATCCGCGAAAACGGCTTCGGCAGTCTCGTCACCGACGCGATGAATCAGGCGTTCTTCACGCTCTCGCTCGGCATTGCCGCCATGGAGATCTTCGGCAGCTACATGAGCGACGAGCACACCCTGCCCGGCGAAGCCGTGCGCATCTGCGCGCTCGACACCTTCGTGGCGCTGATGGCGGGCACCATCATCTTCCCCGCCTGCTTCACCTTCGGCGTGACACCGGACAACGGCCCCTCCCTGATTTTCCAGACGCTGCCGCCGGTCTTCATCAACATGGCGGGTGGGCGCTTCTGGGGCGCGCTGTTCTTCCTGTTCATGATCTTCGCGAGCTTCTCCACCGTGCTGGCGGTGTTTGAAAACATCCTCGCCATCTGCATGGATACCTTCGGGATCAGCCGCAGGAAGGCCGTGCTCATCAACGGCATCCTGATCGCCGTTCTCAGTCTGCCCTGCGTGTTCGGCTACAACATCTGGAGCGACTTCCGTCCCATCCTCGGCAAGGACGTGCTCGACAGTGAGGACTTCCTCGTGAGCAACCTCCTGCTGCCCATCGGCTCGCTCGTCTACCTCCTCTTCTGCGTGACGAAGTGGGGCTGGGGCTTCGACAAGTATCTTGCCGAGGCCAACAAGGGCACGGGCCTCAGGTTCGCCCGCTGGCTCAAGCCCTACTTCCAGTGGGTGCTGCCGATCCTGATCGTCATCATCCTGCTGCAGGGTCTCTAAACAGTGCAGAAAACCGGCGTCCGTTTCAAGCGGACGCCGGTTTTTTGTTGTGTCTATTACGCAGCCGGTCCCGTCTCCGCGCGGGAGACCGCGGTGAAGTAGCTGTGGCCGAAGCAGTCGTGGCTCACGCCGGTGAGCCCCTCGCGCAGAAGGTACGCCGTGCCGGAGAAGCAAAGCGGCGAAACAGCGCTGTCCTCGAGCAGCATCGCTTCTGCGTCGTGCAGAAACGCCGCGCGGGCAGTCAGGTCGCCGGTCGATTCCGCCACGCCGACGAGCAGGTCAAAGGTGTCGTTGCGGTAGCCGCAGACGTTGCTCTCCGACGTGCCGCGGAACGGCAGCAGGTACTCCATCGGATCGTCGCAGCGAGCCGTGAGCGTGGTGAGCGCGAGGTCAAAATCACCGGCGGCGAGCGCCGCATCAAACTCCTCGGCGCTCACGCCCACCAGCTCGACCGCCACGCCCGTGGCGGTCCTCCACATATTGAACAGACTCAGCGCCGCCGCGCGCGTCTGCTCCCCCTCCACAAAGAGGAAGCGGAGCGTCGGCAGGCCCGCGCCCTGGTAGTGTCCGGCGGAGGTCATCAGCCGCGCCGCCTCGGCGCTGCGCTCGGCATAGCCCTCGGCGTCCGCCGCGCAGAGTGCGCCGCCCGCCGTGCGGAAGTCCTCCCCGCTCTCGGGCGCGTCGCTGATGCCGTCGGGCACACAGCCGGTCGCCGCCGTCGCCGTCACGCCGAGCTGTTCGGCGAGCGCCGCGCGGTCGATGGCAAGGTCAAAGGCACGGCGCAGCTGCGCGTCGGAGAAGGTGTCGGTCAGATGGTTGTAGAGCACACAGACCGTCTCCGCCAGCGGAGCGGGCTGCCACGTCTCATCCTCCGCCAGCTGCTCGATGGCCGCGTAGGGCAGCTTCGCGGTGTAATCCAGCTCGCCGGCAAGCAGCTGCTCGTAGTTCGTCTGCGCGTCCGTCTCGAAGCGGAAGCAAATGCTGTCCGGCACGACGAGCTTGCTCTCGTAGTATTCGCCGTTTCTCTTCGTCTGAAGCTGCGCGGCCTTTACCCATGTGCCCACAGTATAGGGGCCGTTCGTCACGATGTCGGCGGTCGCCGCCCAGCTCGCATTCCCCTCCACCAGATCACGGCGCAGTGGGGCCGTCGCCGGCGACGTGCAGACGCTGGTGATAAAGTAGGCGCAGGGCCTGCTGAGCGTCACGAGGAAGGTGCTCTCGCCCTTGGCCTTCACGCCGAGCAGCGACACGTCGCCGCTCTCGCGCACCTCGTCATAGCCCGCGACCATGCTCAGAAGCGAGGCGTTGGGCGACGCCGTCGCGGGATCGACCAGGCGCTGCCAGGCGTAAACGAAGTCCTCCGCCGTCACGCGCTCGCCGTCCGACCAGCGGGCCGCGGAGCGCAGCGTGAACGTATAGGTCACGGTGTCGTCGTAATTCTTTTCCTCAATGTATTCCTTGGCGATGCCCGCCACGGCGACCGCCTTGCCGGCGCCGTCATCGCGCAGGCGCATCAGGCCCTCAAAGAGCGTGGAGAGCAGGCTCTCCGCCCCCACGTCGGTGTTCATGGTCGGGTCAAGCGTCTCCAGCGGACCGCAGACCGCGGCGCTCACCACAAAGTCCTCCGCGGGCTCCTCCTGCTTGCCGCAGCCGGCGAGCAGGGTCAAAAACAGCGCCGCACAGAGCAGCAGACAGACGGATCTTCGTAGCATTTTCATCGGGAGCGTCTCCTCTTTCTCTATCGTAAAACGCGGCGCGGAGCGCGCCGCACAGGCAAACATCTAAATGATTATATAAAAATTTGCCCCGCTTGTAAAGACGAGCGGGGCAAAAAGTTACAAATTGTTATTATTTGGCATCCACGACCAGCGTATCACCCTCAAAGTGGGCAGGCTTGACGTCGTTTCCGGTGAACTTGGCGATGGCGTCGAGCCGCATCTTGCTCGGATAGTCGGCGACAAGCGTGTAAGCGACGCCGTGACGCTTCGCGCGGCCCGTGCGTCCGATGCGGTGGACGTAATATTCGTTCTCCTGCGGCACATCGTAGTTGAACACCGCGTCCACGTCGTCCACGTCGATGCCGCGGGCGGCGACGTCGGTGGCGACGAACACAGGCAGCTCGCCGCGGCGGAAGCGCGCCATGACCTGCTCACGCTTTTTCTGCGGGATGTCGCCGTGGATGCAGGCGGCGTCCAGTCCCTCCATCTCAAGGTACTTCGTCAGGCGCTCGACCATGCCCTTGGTATTGCAGAACACCATCACGCGCTCCAGCCTCTCCTGCCGGATGATGCGCGCCATCGCCGCGACCTTGTCGGTCTGCTCGACCGTGACGGCATACTGGAGGATGTCGGGCTTATTCTGCTCGTCCGCGCGGACGGTGATCTCCTCGGGGTCGCGCTGGTAGACCCAGCTGATGTCCATGACCTCGCGCGAGATGGTCGCGGAGAACATACCGAGGTTGCGGCGGGATGGAATCTTGTCCAAAATACGGGTCACGTCGTGGATGAAGCCCATGTCGAGCATCCTGTCGGCCTCGTCGAGCACAACGGTCTGCACCCGGTCGAGCCGCACGGTGCGGCGCTTCATGTGGTCGGACAGGCGGCCCGGGGTCGCCACAACGATCTGCGGCTTTTTCTTCAGCGCGTCGATCTGCTTGCCAATGGGCGCGCCGCCGTAGAGGCACACCACGCGGATGCCGCTCATAAAAACGGCCAGGTCGCGCAGCTCCGCCGTGATCTGCATGGCAAGCTCGCGCGTAGGCGCCATGATGACCGCCTGCACCTCCTCGCTTTCGGGGTCAATGTGCTCGATGATGGGAATGCCGAAGGCAAAGGTCTTGCCCGTTCCGGTGGGGGCCTTGGCGATCACGTCCTTCCACTCGCGCATCGGCGAGATGCAGCCCGCCTGCACGGGGGTGGACCATTCGATGTTTTTCTTTTCCAATGCGCGCGTCATTTCCGGCAGCAGGCCAAGGCTGTCGAAGCGCACACCCTGTGTGAATTCCATAGCGTTTTCCTCTGTTCTCGTGATTTTCAGTCAGAGAAATTATATCATGCCTGTCAATAGCGCGGAAAAGAGACGGCGCCGCCGTCTCTTTCCTCCGCTTTGCTTACTTGTGCGGGACGTGCCAGATGTTGTCCGCGTACTGCGCGACCGCGCGGTCGGCGGCGAAGATACCGCTGCGCGCGATGTTGAGAAGCGACATACGGTCCCACGCCGCGCGGTCGGCGTAGGTCTTCGCCATGCGCTGCTCGGCGGCGCAGTAGGAGGCGAAGTCCTGCAGGAGCATATATTCGTCGCGCTGGAGCAGGCGCTGGGCGAGATCGTCGTAGCTCACACCGTCGGAGAAGCCCATGCGGAGCTGATCGACCACGCGCTTGAGCGCGTCGTCGCGCTCGCAGAGCCGCTGGGGCGCGTAGCCCTGCGCCTTCAGGCGCGCGACCTCGTCCGCGTGCAGGCCGAAGAGGAACATATTCTCGTCGCCAAGCACCTCGTGCATCTCGACATTCGCGCCGTCGAGCGTGCCGACGGTCAGCGCGCCGTTCATCATGAACTTCATGTTGCCCGTGCCGCTGGCCTCCTTGCCGGCGGTGGAGATCTGCTGGCTGACCTCGCTCGCGGGCATCAGATGCTCGGCGAGGGACACGCGGTAATTCTCCAGAAAGACGACCTGCAGGCGTCCCCTGCACAGCGGATCGCTGTTGATCTGGTTCGCCAGCGAGTTGATAAGGTGGATGATGCGCTTGGCGACCGCGTAGCCCGGTGCGGCCTTCGCGCCGAAGAGGAAGGTCCGCGGCTGCAGCTCCATGCTCGGATCGTCCTGCAATTTCTGGTACAGATAGATGATGTGCATGGCGTTGAGCAGCTGACGCTTGTACTCATGCAGGCGCTTGACCTGCACGTCGAAGATCGCATCTGTGTTGAGTGCTACGCCCTGCGTCTTTTTGACGTAGGCGGCAAAGTCGAGCTTGTTGGCGCGCTTGATCTCGTCGAGCCGCGCGAGCACCGCGCCATCGCCGGCGAAGGCCTCGAGCTTCTTGAGCTCCTCGGGATGGAGCAGATAGCCGCGCCCGCCGCAGAGGTCGGCGATCAGGCCGTCGAGCCGCGGGTTGATCTGCGCGAGCCAGCGGCGGTGGTCGATGCCGTTGGTGACGTTCTTGAACTTCTCCGGCTCCATCTGGTACTGCCAGCGGAATACGTCGTGGCGCAGGATGTCGGAGTGCAGCGCGGAAACGCCGTTGACCGCCATGCCGCCCGCGATGCACAGGTTCGCCATGCGCACCTGCCCGTCCCAGACGATGGCCAGCTCCGCGGTCTTGGCGGGGTCGTGGTAGAAGTTCTCGACCCGCTTTTGATAGCGGTGCGCGATCTCGGTGATGATCTCCCACACGCGCGGGAGCAGCGTCTCCATGAGCTGCTGCGGCCAGCGCTCGAGCGCCTCAGCGAGCACGGTGTGGTTCGTGTAGGCGACGGAATTTTTTGTGATGTTCCACGCAGTATCCCAGTCGAAGCCCGCGTCGTCCATCAGAATACGCATCAGCTCGGGAATGACGAGCGCGGGGTGCGTGTCGTTGATCTGGATGACGTTCTTCTCGTGGAAGTTCGCCGCCGTGCCGTAGACCTCGATGTGCTTGCGCATGATGGACTGCATCGTGGCGGAGACGAAGAAATACTGCTGCTTGAGACGCAGCGACTTGCCCTCATAGTGGTTGTCCTCGGGATAGAGGATCTTGGCGATGGTCTCTGCCATCGCCTCCTGCTCGCTCGCGCGCAGGTATTCGCCCTGCGAGAACAGGCTCATATCCACCGGCGTCGGGGACTTCGCGTCCCACAGGCGCAGGGGGTTGACGTGCTCGGTGCCGTAGCCCGTGATCTCCATGTCGCAGGGCACGGCGAGCACCTTCGTCGCGCCCTCGGGCACGACGTGCAGCCGTCCGTTGTCCCAGAACTTGCGGACCGTGCCGCCGAAGAACACCTCCTCCGTCTCCTGCGGCTTGGGCATCAACCACGCGCCGCCGATGTCCTTCCAGTTGTCCGGCAGCTCGACCTGCTGCCCATCCACGATGCGCTGGCGGAAGATGCCCAGCTCATAGCAGATGGAGTAGCCCGCGGCGGGGATGTCGAGCGTGGTCATGGAATCCAGATAGCAGGCGGCGAGGCGGCCGAGGCCGCCGTTGCCGAGGCCCGCGTCTGGCTCGACCTCGAAAATATCCGCCGCGCGGAAGCCCAGCTCGTCGATCGCCTCGCGCAGCACGCCGCTCACGCCGAGGTTGTAGGCGTTCTTTTCCAGGCTGCGGCCCAGCAGGAATTCCATGGAAAGGTAATGCACCTTCCTCTTTTCCTCGCGGCGCGTGGCCATTCGGCTCTCCACACCGCGCTCGGTCATCACGTCGCGCAGCACCAGCGCCGCGGCGCGCATCACCTGCGCGTCGTCGGCCTCCTCGGGCGTCACGCCGAAGCCCAGGCGCAGCTTATCCGTAAGCGCCTGCTTCATTCCCTGTGTCGTAGTGATATCCATATTTCTTTGTACCTACCTTATTTGCAGATGGAATCGTAAATTTCGCGGTATTTTTTCGCGCTGCGCGCCCAGCTGAAATCCTCGGCCATGCCGCGCTTGCGCAGAGCCTTGTAGGCCTCCGGCTTCTGATGGTAAAGGTCCACCGCCTCGCCGATGACGTAGCACATATCGCCCGCGTTATAATTTGTAAAGGAAAAGCCGTTGCCCGCGCCGTTCCACGCCTCGTAGGCGTGAACGGTGTCCTTCAGCCCGCCGGTCTCGCGCACGATGGGCACCGCGCCGTAGCGCATGGCGATCATCTGGCTCAGGCCGCACGGCTCGCTCTTGGACGGCATGAGGAACAGGTCCGCGCCCGCGTAGATCTGCATGGCAAGGCTCTCGGAGTAGCCGAGATGCACCGCCACGCGGCCCGGATACTTCGCCTGCGCCCAGGAGAAGAAGGACTCATACTTCCCGTCGCCCTTGCCGAGCACGACAAGCTGCATATCCTTTTCCATGAAGTAATCGAGCGTCTCGCACACGAGGTCGAGTCCCTTATGGCTCACGAGCCGTGAGACCATCGCGACCACGGGCGTGTCCTTTCTTTCGGCAAGGCCCATCATGCGCTGCAGCGCCGCCTTGTCCTTCGCCTTGCCGGCCATGCGCCGGAGCGAGTAGTTCGCCGTCAGGTTGGGGTCGCTCGCGGGATCGTAGCGCTCCATGTCGATGCCGTTGAGCACACCGTGGAGCTTGCCCTCCACCATCTGCATCACGCTTTCAAGGCCGTGGGCGAAGTAGGCATACTTGAGCTCCTCCGCGTAGGTGGGGCTGACGGCGGTCACGGCGTCCGCCGTGACGATCGCGCCCTTGAGCAGGTTCACGTCGCCGTCGAAGGCAAGCGTGCCGCCGGTGAACCAGCCCGCGTCGAGGCCGAAAAGGTCCTCGACCGTCTCGCGGCCGTAGCGGCCCTGATACTCGATGTTGTGGACGGTGATGACCGTGCGGACGGACTTGTAGAATTCCTCGCGCACCGCCTCGTCATGGATGTAGATGGGCACGAGCGCGGTCTGCCAGTCGTTGCAGTGGACGACGTCCGGCTTCTCCGGCAGCAGCGGCAGCAGCTCCGTCACCGCGCGGCAGAAGAAGGCGAAGCGCTCGCCGTCGTCATAATAGCCGTAAAGCTCGGGACGCTTGAAATACTGCTCGTTGTCCACGAAGTACCACGTCACGCCCTGCCGCTCGTAGGAGAAAAGTCCGCAGTACAGGCTGCGCCAGGCAAGGCGCACATAGGTGTAGCGCTCAAAGTGCAGCCGGTCGCGCCACGCGTCCGCGACGCTCTGGTAGAGCGGCAGAATGACGCTCACGCGGTCGCCGTTCGCGGCAAGCGACTGCGGCAGGCTGCCCGCAACGTCCGCAAGGCCGCCGGTCTTGCAGAAGGGAACGGCCTCGGATGTGACATAGAGAATGTTCATAGCTTTCCTCCTTATTCCGTCGTGTATGCTTCAGACAATGCTGCCCTTGGAAATGACGATGGGGTAGCTCTCATGCCCCATGAGCGTGCGCCCGGGCAGGACCTCCACATATTTGTCGGTGATGACGTAGCGGAGCGTCACGCCGTCGCGCACGCACGTGCCCTTGAAGAGAATGGAATCGCGCAGCTCCGCGCCCTTTTCCACCGTCACGCCGGGGAAGAGGATGCAGTTCTCCACGCTGCCCTCGATGGTGCAGCCGTCGGCGACGAGCGAATTTTTCACGCGGCTGCCCGGCGCGAAATAGCTCGACGCCTCGTCGTCCTCCTTGGCGAGGATGGGCCGCGCGGCGGCAAATAGCTCGGCGCGGATGGAGCCTTGCAGCAGCTCCATCGAGCGGTCGTAATACTCCTGCACGGAGCGGAGCTGGGCGGCGTAGCCGTCCCAGACGTAGCTCTGAAGCTTCAGCCGTCCGGTCATGCCCGCGAGCACGTCGCGGCGGAAGCTGTATTTATCCTGCGCGGAGCACTCGTCCACGAGCGTGAGCAGCAGCTGCTTGCTGAGAATGTAGATCTCCAGCGAGCGGTGACCGCGCGGCGCGGTCGGCGCGCACCAGATCTGCCCGATCGCGCCGTCGCTCTCAAGCGTGAGGTAGGTCGCGTTGTCCACGAAGCCGCCGTTCGCCGTGCAGACGGCGGTGATGTCCGCGCCGCTCTCCAGATGCGCGGCAAACACGTCCGCGAGCGGCAGATTGATGATAAGGTCACTGTCGGAGAGCACGACGTAGTCCTGCCGTATCCCCTGTAAGTATGAGCGGACGCCGGCAAGGGCCTCCATCTTGCCGCGGAACTCGCCGCTGCGGTAGGCGCGGGTATCGGCGAAGGGCGGCAGGATACGCAGCCCGCCGTACTTGCGCGCCATGTCCCAGGTCTTGCCGTTGCCGATGTGGTCAAGCAGACTCTGGTAGTTGCCGTGCAGCACCACGCCGACGTCGGTGATGCCGGCGGCGTGCAGATTGGAGAGCATGAAATCGACGACGCGGTAACGTCCGCCGAACGGGATGGAGGCGGGCATCCGGCGTTCCGCCAGCTCGCGCAATCCCGGCTCCTGTTCGTAGGAGAAAATAATGCCGTGCAGTCCGTTCATCGTACCATCTCCTTTCCTTCGCGGTTGAGCATCCGGTTCGCCTTGAGCGTGCGGCCCGCCTCGACCTGCGCCTCGGGGCCGACGACCGTAATGCCCCACTCCTCCGGCGGCGCCGCCTCGGGCGACGCGCCGACGCGGGCGTTCTCGCCCACGCGGACGTTCTCGCCGAGGATGGCGTAGGCGACCCTCGCGCCGCGCTCGACGACCGCGCCGGGCATGAGGATGGAATACTCCACCTCCGCGCCCTCGGCGACGGTGCAGCGCTGCGAGAGCACGGAATTGCGCACCGCGCCCTCGACCTCCGAGCCGCGGGTGACGACACTGTGGTCGACCTCCGCCGTCTCGCCGAGGTAGGCGGGCGGCTCGCTCTCCGCGCGGGCGTAGATGGGCCAGTCCTTATCGAGCAGGTTTAGCCCGCTGCCCTGCGCGAGCATATCCATGTTCGCGTCCCAGAGGGAATCGAGCGTGCCGACGTCCTTCCAGTAGCCCTCGAAGCGATAGGCGGACATCTTCTCACCGGCATTCAGCATGGCGGGGATGATGTTCTTGCCGAAGTCGTTGCTCGAGTCCGCGTCGTTCTCGTCCGCGATGAGGTAGGCGCGCAGCTTCTTCCACGAGAAAACGTAAATGCCCATCGAGGCAAGGTTGCTCCTGGGCTGCTTCGGCTTTTCCTCAAACTCCGTGATGGTGTCCTCGCCGTCGACGTTCATGATGCCGAAGCGGCTCGCCTCGTCCCAGGGCACCTCCATCACGGCGATGGTGCAGTCGGCGTGCACACGCTTGTGGTGCGCGAGCATGGCGGCGTAGTCCATCTTGTAAATGTGGTCGCCGGAGAGAATGAGCACATAGTCGGGATCGTACATATCCACGAAGCCGATGTTCTGGTAGATGGCGTTCGCCGTGCCCTTGAACCACGTCGCGCCCTTCGCGCTCTGGTAGGGCGGGAGGATGTGTACGCCGCCGTCCGAGCGGTCAAGGTCCCAGGGTTGGCCGTTGCCGATGTAGCGGTTGAGCTCCAGCGGGCGGTACTGCGTGAGCACGCCGATGGTGTCGATGCCGGAGTTCGCGCAGTTGGAAAGGGGAAAGTCGATGATGCGGAACTTCCCGCCGAACGGGACGGCGGGCTTTGCCATGTTCTCCGTCAGGACGTAAAGGCGGCTGCCCTGTCCGCCGGCGAGCAGCATGGCGATGCACTCTTTTTTCATGCCGGTAATTCCTCCCTTGCCTTGCTTTTTTTCGCTTTCGGTTTCTTATATTCGCCCGCGCCGCGCAGGATGACCGCGCCGAGCGGGGGGATGGTGATGGCAATAGACTGCTCGCGTCCGTGCGAGGGGATCGCCTGCGTTCGGACCGGCTTTTCGTTGCGCCACTCGCCCGTGCCGCCGAACGCGGTATCATCCGTGGAAAGCTCCTCGCGCCACGTTTTCCGCGGCGGGACGCCGAAGCGGTAGTCCCGGTAGCCGTTGGGCGAGAAGTTGACCGCGACCAGCAGCTCCTCGCCCGCGCCGTCGCGGCGGACAAAGACGACGGTGTTATCCTCGTTGTCGTCCGCGACGAGCCACTCAAAGCCCGCCCAGTCAAAGTCGATGCGCCAGAGCGCGGGGTTCGTCAGGTAGTACCGGTTGACGGCACGGAAGAAATCCTGCATCCTGCGGTTGGCGTCGTTTTCAAGCAGATACCAGTCGAGCTGACCGGCAAAATCCCACTCGTGCCACTGGCCCAGCTCCGCGCCCATGAAGGTGAGCTTCTTGCCCGGGTGCGTGAGCATATAGACCATGAAGCTGCGCACGCCCGCGAGCTGCCGCCACTCATCGCCCGGCATCTTGCCGCGCAGACTGCCCTTCATGTACACCACCTCGTCGTGCGAGATGGGCAGCACGAAGTTTTCGGAAAAGGCGTACATCAGCGAGAAGGTGAGGTCCTTATGATGGAACTGGCGGAACCACGGGTCGAGCTTGAGGTAGTGGCACATATCGTTCATCCAGCCCATGTTCCACTTGAGGTTGAAGCCCAGCCCGCCGTCCGAGACCGGATAGGTCACGAGTGGCCACGCGGTCGATTCCTCCGCCACCATCATCACGTTCGGATCAATGGCAAAGGCAGCGGTGTTGAGCGCGCGCAGGAAGTCGATGGCCTCCAAATTCTCGTGGCCGCCGTTTTTGTTCGGCGTCCACTCGCCCGCCTCGCGCCCGTAGTCGAGGTAGAGCATGGACGCCACCGCGTCCACGCGCAGACCGTCAAGGTGGTATTCCCGCAGCCAGTAGGCGGCGGACGAAAGCAGGAAGCTCTTCACCTCGCCGCGCCCGTAGTCGAATACGCGCGTGCCCCAGCCCGCGTGCTCGCGCTTTTTCGGGTCGGCGTACTCGTAGCACGGCTCGCCGTCGAAGTCGATGAGGCCGTGCTCGTCCTTACAGAAGTGCGCGGGCACCCAGTCAAGAATGACGGAGATGCCCCTTCGGTGCATCATGTCCACGAAGTACATGAAGTCGTGCGGCGTGCCGTAGCGCGAGGTCGGCGCGAAGTAGCCGGTGCACTGGTAGCCCCACGAGTCGTCGAGCGGATACTCGGTCACGGGCATCAGCTCCACGCAGTTGTAGCCGAGGTCGGCGGCGTACTCGCTCAGCTCGTCCGCGAGCGAGCGGTAGTCGTAAAAATCGCCGTTTTCGCGCCGCCGCCACGAGCCGAGGTGGACCTCGTAGATGTTGAGCGGACGGTCATAGACCGGCTGCTTTGCCGCAAGGTACGCGCCGTCGCCCCAGTCGTAGCCCGCAAGCTCGTAGAGCTTGCTCGCCGTGCCGGGGCGCGTCTCGGCGTGGAAGGCGTAGGGGTCGGCCTTGAAGGTCACCGCGCCGCTCTGCGCGGTGACGGCGAACTTGTAGGTGTCATACGGCGAAAGGCCCGCGACCTCCGTCTCCCATACGCCGCCGTCGAAGCGGCGCATCGGATGCGCGGTGGGGTCCCACGCGCAGAAATCGCCCACGACGCTCACGCTCACCGCGTGCGGCGCCCAGACGCGGAACACCCAGCCGTCCGGCGTGCGGTGCGCGCCGAGCGTGTGGTACAGCTCCGTTGCGCTGCCGCCATAAAAGGCGGCGAGATCAAAATGCTCCATGGCGCTTGTCCTCCCTCTTTTCAGCATACGCGCCCGTGGGCGCGAAGAACGTCGGATCTACTCGCTCAGCTTGCGGTCCTCGCTCCATTGAGTGAGCTTGGTCTTGTTGCCCTTTTCGTCCATCACATAGGTGTTGTTGAGCTGATTTCGCAGGTCGCCGAGCACGGAATTCACATACTCCTGCCGCAGCGCCGCGCGCTCGACCTTCTCCTCGTCGGTCAGCTCCCGCTCCTTCGCGAGCTTGGCAAGCTCGTTGATGCGGTCGATCTTCTTCTGTTCCATCTTGCTTCTCCTTACAGATACCGGCGCAGCAGAATGCCCGTGCGCCCCTTTTTGCTCAGGCCGCCGACCTCGGCGACCTCAAATTTTCCCAGTCCCCGCGCGGAAATGACGTCGCCCTGTGCCACGCTCGCGTCGCCCTTGGTGACCTCGCGATAGTTTTTCTGCACACGTCCTGCGGCGATCAGCTCCGCAGCCTTGCCGCGGCTCATGGAAAAGCCCGCGGCGGTCACGGCGTCGAGCCGCAGCGTCGCCACCGTGTCCCGGATCTCCTTGACCTTCTGCTCCGGCACGCGAAGCGCGTCCGCGCCGATGGCCGTCAGACGCAGCGCCGTGCGCCCCGCGCCCGTCCAGTTGTCGAGCAGATATTGCGCGACGCCCGCGCTCACAATGAGGTCGGCGCTCCCCTCGCTCACGAGGATGTCGCCAAGCGTCTCGCGCTCCACGCCGAGCGCCATGAGGCTGCCGAGCAGGTCGCGGTGCGTGGGATGCTCGCTCTCGTGCCACGCCGCGCGGAGGAACGCCATCGCGTCGGGCGCGTCGGCCTCCTCCTGCCAGTCGGGCAGGAAAAAGAGCATCCGGCGCTCCGCGCCCTCGTAGCCGCCGAGGAGGGCAAAGCCCTCGTGGATCGCGGCGGCGCGGAGCAGGTCCCGCGCGCCCTGCGCCTCGGCCGGACTTAAAAACGCCGTGTTCGTGGGCAGGTTCCGCTGCCGGCACTGGTCATATTTATCCAATATGTGCCCCAAAAGCACACGCTCCTCCGCGCTTTTCGCTGCGCGGTCCAGCAAGCTCCGTCGATCCATGGTATCGTTTCCATCCGTTATTTTTCAAGTACTATTGGTACAAGGGTATCCTATCACAAAACCAACGCACTTTCAATAGACAGTGTATAAAACTTCATGCACGCGCACCGCATCACAAATCGGCGCAAATGCCGACGCATGAAGCTTTTGTGCATCCTTTCCGGTTGCCCCGCAGGGGCGAGGAAAGGGCGCATTTCAATTTTTGCTGTGCTTTTGCACAGTAAAAAACAGAACGACCCCGAGGGGTCGTTCTCAGTCTATCGGAAAGCCTCGCAGAGTTTCGCGTCCGCAGACGCGAAAGATGTTTGATCCGTTTTCTGCCGCGACCTGTGCGTGGCAGAAAACACTTTGCGCGGAGCGAGCGTCGAATTGTCCGCTGTCAGCGGACAACCGAGGCGCAGAGCGCAGCGAATCTTTCTCGAAAAAGTGGCTTTGCCGCTTTTTCGACAGCCTCAGAGAACGACCCCGAGGGGTCGTTCTCTGTCAGCCTTTAATTGTTGATGCGCACCACGCAGCGGACCGTGGCGCCGCCGACGCTCGCCGTCACGTTGGCCGTGCCGGCCTTGACCGGCTTGAGCTTGCCGTCCGCGCTGACCGTCACCACGGAGGTGTCCTCGCTCGACCAGGTCGCCGCCGCGTCGGTGCCGCGCAGAATGAGCTGAATGGAATCGCTCATCCGGATCGTGCAGTCGAAGCGGCCGCTGTCGTCCTTCTTCAGCGTCGTGCCGACGTTCGTCCCGACCGTCAGCGCCGAGGGATCGACCATGGGCGTCGTCGGCTCCGGATCCTCCACCACCGGCGGCGTCGGCTCGTCGGGCGTCGGGTCATCGGGTGTCGGGTCAACCGGCGTGGGATCGACCGGCGCGGGATCGACCGGCGCGGGATCGACAGTCTCCACGTCGTTCCCTCTGTTTTCCTTGATCCTTTCCATGAATTTGCCGCCGAAGAGATACCAGGAAAAGACGACCAGCACCACCAGCAGCACCGCGATGAGCGGTCCGCGGGCGGAGTGCGTGTGCTTTCGTTCCGCCACGTGATGCCCGCCTCTGCGCTTGCCGGACACCTTGCGCGGGCGATCCTCCTCTTCGCAGAAGGGACAGCGGCGATAGCTTGAGGAATACTTTTCTCCGCAGACAGGGCATTTGATGAGGTCCATACATTATCCTCCCGAAAACACGGACGCAGGGCGCCCGCGTGAAAATCTTATTTACATAATACTTTCTTTTTGCCCCGCCGTCAACCGTTCTTCCCTTTTTTCGAGGAATTTTTTTCGTCGGCGGTCGATCGCCCTTGCAATTTGCCGCCGCGCTTTTTATAATAGAGACAGACAAGCAAACAACGGGGGAGGATATCACGCCTATGAGCACCATTTTCATCGGCATCGCCGGCGGCACCGGCTCCGGCAAGACCTACGAGGAGCGCTCCAAGGTCAACTACGACCATCCCGACGCCTTTGAAACGAGCCTGCTCGTTGAGCACCTCAAGGCGCTCAAGGCGGGCCGCAGCATTCAATGCCCCGTCTACTCCTATGTGGACCACAACCGCACGGACGAGACCGTTGAGGTCTTCCCCACCAAGGTCATCATCGTCGAGGGCATCCTCATTTTTCAGGACCCGACCCTGCGCGATATGTTCGACATTAAAATTTTCGTCGAGACCGACGCCGACGTGCGCATCCTGCGCCGCGCCCTGCGCGACATCCGCGACCGCGGCCGCACGCTCGAGAGCGTCATCACGCAGTACCTCACGACCGTCAAGCCCATGCACGAGCAGTACGTTGAGCCGAGCCGCAAGTACGCGGACATCATCGTGCTCGAGGGCGGGCACAACCTCGTCGCGCTCGACATGATCATGCAGCGCATCGCCAGCCACATCGCGAGCGAGGACTGAGCAAGGCACACAGCAAAAAAAGCAGCCGGCCGGCTGCTTTTTCTTTTTGCATTTACGCGCCCGCAAAGCGGAACACCACGCCCACGAGGGCGGAGAGTCCGATGAACACGATGGGGTGCCAGTTCTTCGTCTGCTTGACCCAGCGCGTGAGCACGAGCAGCACGGCGGCAAGGACGGTCCCCTGCCAGAAGAGCACGCCGCCGGTGAGCCAGAAGGTCTCGCGCACGACGACAAGGCCCGCCGCCGTGATGAGCGCGGTGGACGCGGGACGCAGGCCGTAGAACGCACCCGCGACGTACTTACTGTCGCGGAACGCCTGCAGGAAAGCCGCGACGATGAGGATCACAATGACGCTCGGCGCAATGAGGCCGACGGTCGCCGTCACCGCGCCGGGCACGCCCCCGGTCAGGAAGCCGACATAGGTCGCCATGTTGACGCCGATGGGGCCGGGGGTGGACTCGGACACGGCGATCATGTCCGCGAGCTGTGCGCGGGTGAACCAGCCGGTCTTATCCGCCATATCGTAGAGGAACGGAAGTGTGGCCATGCCGCCGCCGATGGAGAAAAGGCCGGTCTTGAAAAATTCCCAGAAGAGCTGTAAATAGAGCATCATTCCGCCTCGCCGCCTTTCTTGAGCGCGACCTGCAGCACAATGCCGCTGACCGCCGCGAACAGCACGAAGATCACCGGCGAAAGGTCGGTGAGCAGCGACGCGAGCAGGATGACCGCATAGAGCGCCAGCGTCTTTTTGTCGACGACGGACTTCTTCCACAGCTTCACCACCGCGTTGAAGATCAGCACGCACACGCACACACGGATGCCCGCAAAAGCGTTTTTGACCCAAGCGACCTCGGCAAAGGTCGTGATAACGCCGGCGAGGAGGGATATAATAATGAGCGAGGGAAACACGACGCCGAGGGTAGCCACCACGCCGCCGATATTGCCGAGCACCTTGCGTCCCGCGAAGGTCGCGGTGTTCACCGCGATGACGCCCGGGGTACACTGACCGATGGCGAACCAGTCCGCCAGTTCCTCCTCCGTCGCCCATCCCTTATTCTCCACGACCTCGCGCTGCAAAATAGGCAGCATTGCATAGCCGCCGCCGAAGGTCATCACACCGACCTTGGCGAAGGTATAAAACAGTTCCCAGAGTCTCTTTGCCATAGCGTCTCCTTTTTTATTCCACATAGCCGTATAGACCGCGCACGGAGACCTCGCCCGTGCGAATGGTCTCGACCGTTCCATCCGCGCGGCGCACGACAAGGCCGAACTGATCGTCCACGTCCAGCGCCGTGACCTTCTCCTTTACATCCTGCCACAAAAGCTGCACCTCGCGTCCGAGCGTCAGGCAGTCGCGGCGGTAGGACGTGAGGTAGGACGCCGTGTCGCCGCTTTGCAGCGCGGCGTAGAGCTTGTCAAGCTCCTCAATGAGCGCGGCGGCCAACGCCGCGCGCTGCACGCGCTTTCCTGTCTCCAGATAGAGCGAGGTCGCCACCTCGCGGAGCTCCGGCGGGAAGTCCTCCGACGCATTGTTGCAGTTGACGCCGATGCCGATGACGGCGTATTGCAGCGCACCGCTCTCACCCTCAAGCGACAGCTCGGTAAGCGTGCCGCTGAGCTTCTTGCCGTTCAGGACAAGATCGTTCGTCCACTTGATCTGCGGCCGCACGCCGCAGGTGCGCTCCACCGCATCGCAGGCCGCCACCGCGCCGAGCGCCGTGAGCGGCAGTATCTTCTCCGGCGCGAGCTGCGGGCGCAGCAGCGCCGAGAGATACACGCCGCGCCCCGGGCCGCTTGAGAAGCTGCGGCCGCGCCGTCCGCGCCCCGCAGTCTGCTCGTCGGCCACCGCCACCGCGCCGTCCGGCGCGCCCTCCGCGGCAATGCGCTTGAGATAGCTGTTCGTGGAATCCACGCTCTCAAAGCACTCAAGTGTGCGCCCGACTATTTTCGTCTCGCCGAGGCGGCGGCGCAGCTCGCGCTCGCTGAGCACGTCCGGCGAATCCGCCAGCCGGTAGCCCAGCCCCGTCTGCGCCTCGATGGTGTAGCCGTCGCGCCGCAGGGCACCGACCGCCTTCCACACCGCCGCGCGGGAGATGCCGAGCTGCGCGGAGATGTCCTCGCCGGAGACGAAGTCTCCCGCCTGCGCGCTGAGCAGCGCAAAAATTTTTTCCTTACTCACCGACTCGCCCGCCTCCTGCTCATTTCCTGAAATTTGTAACCGTTTTGTTGTTGACGAACGGCGCCGAAGCACCTACAATAAGGTATTGCAGCGGCTTGCGGCGCGGATATTGTAGCACGCATTCCGCCGTTTGTAAACCACTCTTCCTTTTTCATTTTACTGTAGGAGCATCCACCGTGAGCTTTTCGACCTTACCGTTTCTCTTTTATTTTCTGCCCGCCTTTCTGGCGGTATACTATATTGTCCCCGCCCGCTTCCGCAACGCTGTGCTCGCACTGGGGAGCCTGCTCTTCTATTGGCTCGGCGCGGGTACGGGCGCTCTTCTCGTGCTGGTCGCGCTCATTCTCGTCAACTTTGCCGCGGGGCGGCTGATCGAGGACGCGCACGGCGATGAGCGGCGCGCCTGGCTCATCCTCGCGCTCGCGTGCGATGTGGGCAGTCTCTTTTATTTCAAGTACATGGGTTGGTTTCTGGAAAATCTGGGCAGACTGACGAATACCGACTTTTCCTTTTTCCGCGTCGCCCTGCCGCTCGGCGTGAGCTTCTATGTATTTCAGAGCATCGCCTACGTCGCGGACGTCTACCGCGGCGACGCCGAGGCCGAGCGCAGTCTTTTGGACTATACCGCCTTTCAGGCGATGTTCCCCCAGCTCGTCATGGGCCCCATCCTGCGCCTGCGCGATGTGAGCGCGGAGCTGCACATGAAGCGTCCCTTCTCCCGCGCGGCGGTCGAGAGCGGCTTTTCGCTTTTTGTGGTCGGGCTTGGCTGCAAGGTCGTTCTGGCCGACCAGCTCGCCTCGCTGTGGACGGCGCTCGAACGCATCGGCTTCGCCTATCTCTCCGCGCCGCTGGCGTGGTTCGGCGCGGTGGGCTACAGCCTGCAGCTTTACTACGACTTCGCGGGCTACTCGCTCATGGCGATGGGGCTTGCCCGTATGCTCGGCTTTGTGATCCCGCGCAACTTCGACCTGCCCTACTGCTCACGCTCCATCTCCGAATTCTGGCGGCGCTGGCACATCACGCTCGGCATCTGGTTCCGCGACTACCTCTATATCCCGCTCGGCGGCAGCCGGAACGGCAAGCGTCGGCTTCTTCTGAGCCTGTTCGTTGTATGGACGCTCACGGGTCTTTGGCACGGCGCGGCGTGGAATTTCGTTCTGTGGGGCCTTGTGCTCTTTGTGTTCATCGCGCTGGAAAAGTTCTGCATCGGCGGCTTTTTAGAGCGTCACCGCTTCCTCTCGCGTCTCTATTTTCTCTTTCTTATTCCGCAGACGTGGGTGGTGTTCCGCATCTCTGATCTCGGCGAGCTGGGGGACTACTTCTCCCGTCTCTATCCCTTCCTCAGCAGCGGCGAGAGCGTGTTTGCCGGCGATCTCCTGCGCCAGCTGGAAAGCTACTGGTGGCTCTTTGCTCTCGGCATTCTCCTCGCCACGCCGTGGCCGCGCCGCTTCTATGAAAAATACCGCGCGACGCCGCTCGTCTGGCTGCCGCTGTTCACGGTGTTCTGGCTGTGTCTCTATCTCATCGCGACCGGCACGGGCAACCCGTTCCTCTACGCCCGCTTCTGAATTTTTCTGAAGGAGGTCTTTCCATGTCCCACTTTTCTCCCCTGCTGTGGCTGTGCGCGGTGAGCGCCGCAGCGCTCAATTCCTTCACCGCGCTCGACCCCACCGGCGCTTATGAGCAGTATCTCGACGCGCTGGGCGAGAATACGCCCGCCATCGCCGCCTTTTTTAATGCCGCCGAGAGCGGCATCTTCCCGTGGACGATCCCCGGCGTGTCCGAGCCGATCCCGAGCCCCGTGCCCGATCTCCTGCCCCAGCCGCCCGAGGTGGTCGATCCGGTGATCCCCGACGAGCCGGAGGAGCCGGTCAGCCAATTTACCACGGTGGACGCGAGCTATTTTGACGACGCGCTCTTTCTCGGCGACTCGCACACCGACGGCTTCCACGACTACGCGGGGCTGAGCAACGCGACCTACTTCACCAAGAACGGTCTGACGGTAAAGGACGCCGTGGAAAAGAGCTTCATCGAGCTGGACGGCAAAAAGGTCACGCTCGCCGAGGCGCTCGGCACGAGGCAGTTCGGCAAGGTCTATATCCTCCTCGGCATCAATGAGATCGGCGCCTACACCGCCGCGGACTGGGCGGCCCAGTACAAATCGCTGCTCGATCTCGTGCGCGAAAAGCAGCCCGACGCGGTCATTTTCATCCAGTCCATCTTCCACACCACGCAGAAAAAGTCGGATAGCTCCTACTTCAAAAACGAGGTCATCAACGAGCGCAATGCCGCCATCGCGCAGCTGGCGGACGGCAAAACGATCTTCTACCTCGACCTCAATCCGCTCTTCGACGACGAGAACGGCGCGTTGCGCGCCGACTACTCCGGCGACGGCGTTCATGTCCGCGCGCCCTACTATGTGCAATGGCGCGACGAGCTCTATCGGTTCGGCGTGGTGAAATAACGTAAAAGAATCGCTTCCCTGATCGGGAAGCGATTCTTTATCTGCTGTTCTCGGGAAAAATTACTCCCAGCGGTCCGCCTCGGGCGTGCCGTTCACATGCTTGACGACCAGTCCCGTCAGGGCAAAGAGGGCGATGGCGTTGGGGATGACCATGAGGTTATTGAACATATCGCTCAGCTCCCACACGAGGTCGCTGGAGGTCAGCGTGCCGAGGAAGATGAACACCAGCGCGATGACGGTGTAGACGACCGTGGACCTCTGACCGAAGAGGTAAGCCATGTTGATCTTGCCGAAGAGGTTCCAGCCGAGGATGGTGGAGAAAGCGAAGAAGAACAGGCAGACCGCGACGAACATCGCGCCCGCGCCCTCGCCGAAGACGACGCCGAAGGCGGTCTGGGCGAGGTTGGTCTTCTTGAGCACATCCTGCGCCGCTGCCGCGCCGCAGCCGTGGAGCGGGCCGCCCTCGGTGTAGAGGGTGGAGATGATGACGAGGGCGTTGAGGGTGAGGACCACGAAGGTGTCGATGAACACGCCGATCATGGCGACGACGCCCTGCTGGTGGGGATTCTTGACGTTGGCCTGCGCGTGGGCGTGAGGCGTGGAGCCCATACCGGCCTCATTGGAGAACAGGCCGCGCTTCGCGCCCTGGGAGAGTGCGATCTTCAGCGCCGCGCCGAAGCCGCCGCCGATGATGGCCTGCGGGGCAAAGGCATACCGGAAGATCATGCCGAAGGTCGCGGGGATGTACTTGATGCGGGCGATGAGGACGATCAGGCCGCCGGCCAGGAAAACAGCCGCCATAATGGGCACGATCTTCTCGGTCACGGAGGCGAGGCGCTGCACGCCGCCGAGGAAGATGAAGCCGCAGATGGCGACGAGCACCACGCCGATGATCCACGTCGGCACGTTGAAGGCGTTGGAGAAGGTCTCGCCGATGGAGTTGGACTGCACCATGCAGCCGAAGAAGCCGAGCGCCAGAATGATGGCGACGGCGAAGAAGCCCGCGAGGAACTTGCCGAAGCCGCCCTTGAAGGCGGTGGTGATATAGTAAACAGGGCCGCCGAGGACGTTGCCGTCCTTATCCACGGTGCGCGTTTCCTGCGCGAGCGTGGCTTCCGCGTAGATGGTCGCCATGCCGAGGAAGGCGATGACCCACATCCAGAAGATGGCGCCGGGGCCGCCGGTGAGGATCGCGCCGGACGCGCCGACGATGTTGCCGGTGCCGACCTGCGCCGCAATGGCGGTGGCGAGCGCCTGGAAGGAACTCATGCCGCTCTCCTGCTTTCCGCCGCGGAGACTGAGGCTGCCGAACACGCTGTTCCAGCCCTCCTTGAAGTGACGGACCTGCACGAAGCGGGTCTTGATGGAGTACCACAGACCAACGGCGATGAGCAGCGCGACCAGAATGTAGTCGGACAGGTAGCCGTTGATCTTCTGCACAATGGGGAGAAGTGTTTCAGTCATGGGAAATTTCCTCCTAAAAATATTGTGCCCCGCTTTTCTTCCTCCTCTCGCTTTGCAGACAAAGCAAAAAACAGGGCCGCCGAAGAAATCGACAGCCCTGATCCAAATTCCCATCCATGAAAAAACAGCGCAGCAAAGCCGCATAGCGGTTTCCTGCCCTGTCCTCTTTGCCTGAGAGATTCAACCCGCGCGGGGCCTTACACCTTCGGCACTCATTGCTGAGATTTTCCAGAGCCATCTCCACCCCCAGTCTCCCTGCGGATTCAAGGGGCTTCTACGAACTAAGGACAGGATACCTGTCTTTTCGCCGCTTGTCAACAGGGATTTTAACGCGCTCTGAACGGAGAGAGGAGAAAACGGCTGCAAAGCAGCCGTTTTCTTTCTCTTTTTCGGGAATTGTTCAAATCCGCCAAATTTTTCTCTTTTTCGCGCCCGGATTTGGCATTGTATTTAAGTTTTCTATCGAAGATGCAGATCAATTAGAATTGTCTATCAATTTTCCGGATCGCCAGCTCCTCGTAGCCGGTCGCCTCGTCGCGCTCGCGGGTAAAGACGGTGTCCGGCAGCTCGGCGAGGACGATCTCCGCCGTGGTGTTCACAAGGCAACCGGGGCGCAGATGTCCGCCGAACACACTCAGGTCACGGCGGGCAAAGCTCGCGTGCAGGTGGCTGCCGTGCTCGCTGACCGTGCCCATGAGCGAGACGATCTCCACATCCTCCGTGCCGCTCTGCACATCGACGCCGCTCGCGTCGCGCAGCTCCCAGCGGTAGACGCAGCCGACGGCGGAGAGCACAACGCCCGCGGCGATATGATGCGCGTCGGCATAGCGTTGGATGCTATCATACAGATCGTCGCCGCGATGCAGGCGAAAGCAATGGTACATGGCGCTTCTCCTTTACACCACCTGAAAGAGGTAGAATTTGAGGTAGTCCGTCTCCGGCACGTTCCAGAGGATCGGATGGTCGGGGGATTGCTGACGGGCCTCGATCTGGCGCAGCTCCACGCCCGCGTCCAGCGCGGCGGAGCGCAGCATTTTTTCAAACAGCTCGCTCGGCATGAAGTGGCTGCACGAGGCGGTGGCGAAGTAGCCGCCGCGCGGCAGCAGCCGCAGGGCGCGGAGGTTGATGTCCTTATAGCCGCGCTCGGCGCTTTTCACCGTTTTGCGCGACTTGGTGAAGGCCGGCGGGTCGAGGATGATAAAGTCATACGGCTTGCCGCCCTTTTTCTCCAGCTCGGTGAGAAGGTCGAACACGTCCGCGGTCAGGAAGTCCGTGCGGCCCTCCAGCCCGTTGCGCACGGCGTTCGCGCGGGCCATGTCGATGGCGCTCTGCGAGATGTCCACGGCGGTGACATGCTCTGCGCCGCCCCGCGCGGCGTTGAGCGCAAAGGAGCCGGTGTGGGTGAAGCAGTCGAGCACGCGGCGGCCGCGGGCAAGGCGCGCGACCGCGAGGCGGTTATACTTCTGGTCGAGGAAGAAGCCGGTCTTCTGGCCGTTCTCCACGTCCACGCGGTAATAGACGCCGTTCTCGCAGATCTCCGTCACGGCACTCGCGGGCACGTCCCTGCCCTCGAGCGGGAACCAGCCCTTCCCCTGCTCCATACCCTCAAGGGCGCGGATGGCCGCGTCATTGCGCTCGAAAACGCCGTCGATCACAACGCCGTCCTCGGCGAGGACCTCGACGAGCAGCGGGAAAAGCATCTCCTTGATGCGCTCCATGCCGACGGAGAGGGTCTGCGTGACGAGCAGGTTTTCAAAGCGGTCCACCGTCAGGCCGGGGAAGCCGTCCGCCTCGCCGAAGATGACGCGGCAGCAGGAAACGTCCGCGCCCATGACCGTCTTGCGGTAGTCCCAGGCGTAGCGGATGCGGCGACGCCAGAAGTCCGCGTCGAAGCGGTCGTTCGCGTTGCGGGAGAGCAGACGGATACGGATCTTGCTCTCGCGGGAGAAAAAGCCGCTGCCAAGGTATTTCCCTTTCTCGCTCACCGCGTCCACGAGCGCGCCGTTTTCCACGCCCTCGGGCGCGGAGACGATCTCCTGCGCGTAGATCCACGGGTGGCCGCCCTCGACCCAGCGGGTCCCCTTGGCGGTGATGGTGAAGCGGGGATAGGCTCTTTCTGCTTTCATGGCGTGACCTGCCTTCCTGAGATTCTCGGAAAACTATAGCACAGGGCAAGAGAAAAGGCAAGGCGAAAGCGGTCTACCGATAAAGAACATTTCTTCTTCGGTTGGAACAGCATGGTATGAAAATATCATGCTGTTCCTTTTTTGCTGTATTCCGGTGAGAAATCAATTTTACCGATGAATGTATAGTACACGTCAATGCGTTGGACACGGTTTCCGCTGGACTTATCCGGCGCATAGACCACCACTTTTTCTACAAGCTCGCGCAGCATGGCAGGCGTCAGCTTCTCCGGCTGTGTGTATTTGCGTACCGCCCTCAAGAAATGCTGCACGCCCAGCATTTTGTCGTCTGCGTCTTGCAGTTGAGCGGCCAGCGCAGGAACGCTCTCCCGTAAAGCCGTCTGCTCCTGTTCGTAGGCTTCGGACAGCTTCTTGAAACGCTCGTCCGTCAGCTTTCCACTGATGTTGTCCTCATAGAGCCGTTGGATGATCGTATCCAATTCGTTCATGCGCCGCGTGTTCTTTTCTAAAAGGCGTCTGGTCTGCATTTGCTCTGCCGCTTGCGCTGCGGCCTGGTTTCGCATGACAAGCCGCGCAAACTCATTCTCGTCCTCTTGGACATAGGCAATGACGCGCTGGAGGTTTTGAAGCACAAGCTGTTCCAGTACCACGGCGCGGATGTAATGCCCGAAGCACCCCTTATGAGACTTATGGGTAGAGCAATTATAACATTCCTGCTCATAGGTCCACGAGCCACTTCTGCAATGGTATAGCTTTGAGCCACAGTCGGCGCAGTAGGTAAGACCGGAAAACATTCCCATTTCACCCATTTTGGTCGGTCGGCGGCGCTGGGAGCGTATCTTTTGCGCGGCGTTCCACAGCTCAACATCAATGATAGCTTCGTGTGTGTTCTCGAACGTTACCCATTTCCCCGGAGGATTTGCTACTGTTTTCTTGCTCTTGTAGGAGATCCTGCTGAACTTAAAGTTGCTCGTGCGTCCCAAATAGCTATCCTGTTCCAAAATATCCGCAACGGTATCAGAATTCCATCGGCAGGGATCGTCTGGATGATACCGTCTTGTTCGTCCGGTGCGCTGAAATTCGAGCGTCCCCGGCGTAGGTATCTCTTGTTCCTTGAGCATACGGGCGATTTTACCGGGACCGTTGCCCTCGGCGCAGAGCCGGAAAATCAGCCTGACATTCGGCGCGGTTTCCTCGTCCACATACAGGCTTCCGGCCTCATTGCGGAGATAGCCGTAGGGAGTTTGCGTGGAAATGCGCTGACCGGACATACCCTTGTTGCGGAATACAGCGCGAATCTTCTTGCTCGTGTCCTTGGCATACCATTCGTTGATGATATTCCGGAAAGGAGTGAAATCGTTGTCCTCGCGCTCGCTGTCCACGCC
>NZ_JAHLPT010000006.1 GCF_018918025.1 Oscillibacter sp. MSJ-31
TTTATTTGCCAATCTGGGTTGTTGGTACTATGAAATTCTATCGATTGGCTTCCGGTTTTCCGACAAAAAGCGGTTCGTTGCTCCCGACAAAACGGGGTCGTGAACTCCCGACACTAACACCTGCAAACAATTTTGCGCATAAATCTTGACGGGACCTGACGGGACCTGCCGTGAGCGGCAGTATGCCGTCGGGCATTATGAGATTCTTGGCTTTGGTTATTATTGAAGCAAAAATATAATCCGAGGCGGCGAAGAACATTCTTGCTTCGCCGCCTCGTAAGATGGTTTTTATTGACAACTGATTGCAATGTACTTCGAGCGCAATTTCAAAACGAAAGACTTATAACGCTCATACGCATCTTCGTACCGATGCGCCGCGACAAGAGAAACGCACGGGGAAATCATGTCACGGTAGATAGCATCCCAGATTTCGCTTGCCGCACTGGTATTGTTAATGCTTTCGACAATTCTGGGGGCAATTCGGTAATATTCTGCGATATCTTTCATGCCATTTGCACGGTTTTTCAAATAGTTGTCTCGGAATTCCCTTAAGATGTTCAATTCAAAGCAATCATTTGCTACCCCTCTGGCTTCGACGCAGGCGGTAGTGATAAAGCATCCTCCGTTGTTGGAGGAATCTCCACTATTATTGCCTCCCGAATAATACCTATCTGGATCAAGTCCGTTTTCACGCATGAACTCGTTAATACCCTTTTCGGATCGATACCCATAAATATCTTCTGAATATGGGCAACCGGAATCATAGAGATCTGCTTCTGCTTTGTCGTAATCGAAATAATCTGACATCGTCTTCTCCTCTTTCAAAAAGGCTTCGTTCCATTATTGAATCAAATATCCTGAATAGTCATTCTCTGACTTTCAAATCCAACATAACGTCAGCATAATTTTTTTTAAGTTCAGATAGAATAATCTCTCTATTCTCAATTATTTTTCCGATTTGGTCAGGAGTGACCTGAATTTTTGCAGCATTCCCAAATCGACGCACCCGGAAATTTATAAGGCCAAGTGACATAAGGAAATCCTCCGACGCTTCCGTTGCACTCAGTTTTTCTTCGGTAATTCTCTCTCCGAATGGAACTCTTGTGGCAAGGCATGCATATGCCGGTTTATCCCATGTAAAAAGCCCTGCCTCTTTGGAAAGCTGACGAATGTCCGCCTTTGTCAAGCCGCATTCTCGCAACGGTGATAATACGGAAAACTCACTTATTGCCCACATTCCTGGGCGCTTTTCTGGATCATCGGAAGCATTCGTTCCATCTATTAGCACTGAAAAGCCGTCGTTTGATGCCGCTTGTCGGATTGCTTGGAAGGTCAATCGCTTACAATGATGGCAACGATCTGCTGGATTATTGGCAACAATCTCCGAGGACAGCACATCTATTGATACTATCCTCAACGTAACATCCAATTCCTTGGCTAAACGAATGGCATCATTCAATTCAAACTGTGGCTGAAACTCAGATTTCAAAAAATACGCACGCACCTCAGCGCAGTACTGTTTTGCAACATATAATAAATAGGCGGAATCAACGCCGCCCGAAAAAGCAACCGCGACTTTTGGATGTTCATCAAAAAAATCGTTTAGTGTCATATTCTCCCCCTTACTAATATTATGAAAAATCCAGTATTGTCATACAGCAATGTTTTTATTCTCAAAGTGAGAATAAGTAATACTACATTCCAAAATACGCTTTCTTCACATAATCGTTATTACGAAGTTTTTCCGCTTTATCTCTCATAGTAACAAAACCTTTTTCAAGAACATAACCATCGTTGGCAATCGATAGCGCCATCTTTGCATTCTGTTCAACGAGAAGAACGGAAACACCTTCTTCAGCATTAATCTTTTTGACTAACATAAGAATCTCGCTTACTAATTTGGGTGAAAGGCCAAGCGACGGCTCGTCAAAAAGGATAAGTTTTGGTCTTGACATAAGCGCTCTTGCAACAGCAAGTACTTGCTGCTCTCCGCCCGAAAGAGAACCTGATAACTGCTTCTTTCTTTCCTTAAGAATGGGAAACAATTCATACATTCTATCAATGTCACTCTTGCATGTAGTGGAACTGTTGATATATCCTCCAAGTTCAAGGTGTTCAGCAACTGTCATAGTCGGCCAAATCTGTCTTCCTTCAGGACAATGCGAAATTCCTGCCTTTACTATGTCTTTTGATTTCATCCTATCAATTCTCTGACCTCGGAAAATAATTTCGCCTTTTAATATAGGGAGTAGTCCGCAGATCGTTCTAAGTGTGGTCGTTTTTCCGGCACCATTAGGTCCAACCATAGCGACCAGTGAACCTTCCCCGACCTGAAGATTAACTCCATTCAATACTTTGGTAGATCCATACGCCGCATGGACATCATTTAGCTCTAATAACATCCGCTACCACCAACATCCTCTCCTGAACCGAGATATGCTTCGATCACTCTTACGTTACTGGTTACTTCTTGTGGAGTACCAAAACATATATTTTCGCCGAAGTTAAGAGCCACAATACGATCAGATATTTTCATAACTAGGTCCATGTCGTGCTCGATAAGCAGTATTGTAACACCTGAATGGCGCAGATCATTGATCATATTCATTAGTTCTTTCGATTCAGTATGATTTAGTCCAGCTACCGGCTCATCAAGGAGGAGAAGTCTTGGTTCGGCAGCCATAGCAACTGCTATCTCAAGAACGCGTTGTTCGCCATAGGAGAGTTCGGCACACATAAAATCTTTCTTATCAGAAAGTTTCGTGTACTCAAGTATTTCTGTGACCTTATTCTTGGAGCGTTCGAGTTCGGAATAAAACTTTTTATTTCTGAGAATAATATCTAAAGTCGTAGTTTTGTGCTTGCTGTGTGTACCTACTAAAACTGCTTCTTCAACAGTTAATGAAGAGAAAACCTTCGTTTTCTGAAATGTTGTTACAAGGCCAAGGTTCGCAACCTTATATGCTTCCCAGCCTGTAATGTCCGTATTATTAAATGTAACCTTACCATATGTAGGCTTTTCAAGGCCTGTAACCATTGAGAAAAGAGTAGTTTTCCCAGCTCCATTAGGACCAATTAGACTTACAATTTCCCCTTTTTTAACGTCAAAAGATACATCTTTTACTGCAGTAAGTCCACCGAATATTTTTGTTAGGCCTCTTACTTCCAATAAAGACATTACTGCATCTCCTTTGTTGCCGTTCAATAGTTATTTCTTCTTTCTTGTTAATTTTGTGAACGCAGGTATAAAACCATCAGGCACAAATAATACAAGAAAGATAAGAATCAATCCGAAAATTGGCATTCTAAGCATATCGGCGAAACGTAAATATTCAGGTAGGAATGTGAAGAGAAATGCGCCAACGACAGGGCCCCATATTGTTCCGCGTCCTCCTACCACGACCATCATAATGATGTATAGCATAACATTGTTGAAATCGGCCATTTCAGGAGAAACCATCTGTGCGAAGCTGGCATGGAAGCACCCTGCAAATGCAGAGACTGCAGCTCCTATGGTAAATGCTGCTATAGAATAATGATAAGGTGAAATACCAAGACTGGCTGCAAGTGAGTCGGCCTGCTTAACAGCTACAAAAGCTCTTCCAATTTTTGAATCAATAATACGTTCCATAAGGAACTGTATAATGACAACGAAAATGAGTACATAATAGTAAATTGAAAGTTTTGAGGTTAACTGATTCCCGAAGAAAGCCATTCTCGGAATGCTAAGGATGCCGGCCTGACCATTTGTCATATCTGTCCAGTTTAATGCGACCAGTCTGACGACACGAGCAAAAAGGATAGAAATGACAATAAAAGCGCTACCTCTTGCTCTCATGCCGATTACCGCAAGCAAGAAACCAACTAATGCAGTCATAATCACTGCAATAATAGTTGATCCCCACCAGAAGAAGCCAAACTTTGTTGTTAAGATTGCAAAAACATACCCACCGATAGCAAAGAAGCCCGCCTGACCAAGTGACATCTGCCCGCAATACCCAAGGCAAATATTTAATCCCTGCGCAAGCATAATATAAATCAAGGCATTAATACATAAATGTCTTGAATAATCAGATGAAAAGACGAATGGAATGATGCATAGCACAGTTGTCCAACCAAGGAAGGTCAAAGAACTTCTCTTTATTTTTATATTCTTCTTATCCATTCATTCTGCTTCCACCTTTAGAGAAAATACCTTGAGGTTTGAAGATAAGAACTAAGATTAAAATGATGAAGGGGAATGCATCCTTATATGCTGATGAGATGTATCCGCCACCAAGTGCTTCAATAATACCCATCAGTAATCCGATAGTAATAGCGCCAATGAAGTTTCCGGGACCGCCTGCAACAACAACTGCCCAAGATACTGATATAGCCTTCGCACCCATTGTTGGCTCAAGAGAATAGGCAAGTCCGAGAAGAGCCCCGGCTATACAAGCCATTACTGTTCCAAGAATTGTACTTACTGAGTAAATGCGTTCTGAATCGATACCAACAAGCCGAGCGGCATCTCTCTGCTGAAAAGTAGCTCTGAAGGCCTTACCTAGTTTGGTGTATTTAATAATGCAAAAGAAAGCAAATAATGATACTGCTGACGCAAGAATTATGAACAGTCTTGCAGGCGTAACAGAAACTCTGCCGAGGAAAATTGTGTTGCTCTTAAATGGGCTCATAAGGTTCTTTGGCTGTGCACCCCAAATATACTGTGCTAGATTTGTAAAGAAGATTGACATACCAATAGTAACCAGTCCGTTTACTGTCATGTCATCTCTAACATATTTAAAAACAAGCCTATTAAGAAGATACCCAAGTATTATTCCGCATACAATTGTAAGGAAGAATGCCAACGCAAAAGGAAGTCCCAGCAAATCGAGAAATGTAAATGCAAAATATGCACCAAGCATATAGAATTCGCCATGAGCGAAGTTAGACACTCTCATTAGTCCGAAAATAATGGTATGTCCAATAGAAATCAACGCATATCCAGATCCAAGGACTATACCATTAAGGAGCAATTGCAAAAACATAAATCTCCTCCGCTGTTCTAACATTGGGGGAGAGAAATAATGCTCCCCCAACGCCCAAAAGCTCAATTACCTCTGAAGTGATACAGTAGTTGATCCAGCACAGACCGCCATACCTTCTTCGTTTTGAGAAAGGAACACCTCAAAGCCATATCCCTGCCCATTCTCATCGAATTTAATAGGGCCAGTAAGCATATTTATATCGGTATCCTTAAGCGCATCACGGATAGAAGTTGGATCATCTGGGTCTATAGCATTGTCTATGCCATTAGCGACTACTAATACTGCATTGAATTCACATGCTGCATACTTGTCAGGAGCTTTCCCATTAGTTACAGCACCATACAATTCTGTGAATAACGGGTTCATTTCCGTTTTGATATCAGGAAGGTATTCGACCATACCGTATACACCTTCCGCTGCTGCACCAGCTTGCTTAAGAAAGTCGCCTGATGCCCAGGAACCCTCGCCGATTATAGGACACTCAATTCCCAATTCCTGCTTCTGAACCGCAATACGAACTGCGTTTGCAAGGTTAGATACCGCATACACAGCATCAGGTTTGGACTCTTTAATAGCTGTAAGCTGTGTATAAAGGTCAGCATCTTCTTTATTTACAACCTGAACGGTTGTAGTTTCTGCGCCATGCAACTCAGCATATTCTTTGAATGTATTTACTGAACCAAGGCCCCAATCACCGTTCTCATAGATGTAAGCAATCTTCTTAATGCCAAGTTCATCAATAATCTTGCCTGCAAATGCATCAATATAGAGGTTAGAAATACCGACCGCACGGAAAAAATACTTATAGCCTTTCTCTGTAAGAGTTCCTGATGTGGCGATAGCTGTTATTAGCGGAATCTTGTTGGATTCTGCTACGGGCTGTACCGCTGCAGTACAAGAGGAGTTGAAAGCACCCACCAGTACCTTAACGCCATCGTAACTGATTAACTTTTCAGCCGCTGATGCCGCTGTATTAGGATCAGTTGCAGAATCTTCAAAAATGAGTTCAATTTTTTTCCCGCCTGCTATACCGCCATTTTCGTTGATATAGTTTGCGGCAGCTTTTGCGCCGTTCATAGCGCTCTCGCCATCATATGCCGATGTTCCCGAAAGCGGCAGAATACATCCAACAAGGATTGTATCTTCGGCGACTGTTGGCGCCGTTGCACAGCCAACAAGTGACAATACCACGCAAAGGCTCACAAGGAACGCAATTACTTTATTCATGTCTTTCTTGTATGATTATTTCAGAAGCGATATAATCATATTCCTTTTCTTTTGATTATTCCATGTGTTGCTTTTTTACTATATCACTATAAGAATCATCTGTGGGGGCAAAATTAGAGCTCTCGATTCCCTTAATCCATGCATGCACCAACTCAGCATCCGGCAGGAGGCTTTCATCAATTTCATTGTTCTTTATTGCATCGTATAGCGCTTGGCAAAATGGATGTGGCGCCAATAGTGTTGTCCCATTTGAATATGCCAATGATCTGCAAGATCCCAAACAAGTTTTCCAATACACGCATTTTGAACATGGTAGTTCGTAATCACTTTGCTTAATCTTTCGAATTTCCGCAAAATGTTTGCTTACCCAAATGTTTTTTAACATTTCTTGCTTTATATTGCCAGCCACAAACTCCCGATGATTAAAAGTGATCGGAGCACAAGAAGTCACGTCACCATTGGGCATAACTTCACATCTATGTACACCCCATCCGCATTTTTTCTTCTTTCTTTCCGGGAATATATCCGGTAATTCTATCATTACATTCGGGTAATTATCGATCACTTTTTTTCGTATTGCCAGCCATTCTTTAACTTCAAATAACGGGATATTTTTCCCATTACCAGTCGGACTATGAGCGAGGAAGCATCTGTTTTTTATTCCATTTTCCTTTGAAAATTGAAAAATATCATCTATCTCGTCGATATTTATTTTGGTTATTGCAGTTTGTATTCTGATATCACAGCCTAGGTTCGCAACTTTAAGAATATTCTCTTTTACCTGATGAGAATATCTTTCATCTCTCATTTTATTGCCATCGTAGCTAATTGCAAACGCCACTTTCCGAATTCTCTCTTCTCCCAACCCATCAATGATTTTGTCAACTAATACGCCGTTTGTCTCAATAGCCACTTTCAGCTTTTTCTCTAAGCAATACCCCATTGCCTCCGTAATATCTTGAGCAAATAGCGGCTCACCGCCACTGAAAGTGACTTTTTTGCAGCCCAATTCGATTGCTTGATTAACCAGAGACTTTATATCCGCAATTGATAATTCGCATTTTTCATTGAACCAGTCTGCCGCATAGCAATGCTGACAGTTAAAATTGCAACCAGAAGTAATCCTAATGTGCAAATCATTTAATGCCGGTATATCAGTCATCTTTTATTCTCCTCGTGGTTCATATTATGGCTTTGATAGCAAAGAGTCAAAATATAATCCGCCGTTTCCGTTTCACTCATATTGGAAGTGTCTAGTACAATCGAATTGAAATATTTTTGCGATAATTCCATTAGTCCAATGTCTCTTTTTTCAAATTTTCCCGAATCATTTAGTATTAAGAGATCATTTTGCGTTAGCGTCTTGGAATTGCTCTCAATTCGATTCAACAGTCGTTTCTTTCTTGAATCAATGTTTGCAGTCAGATATACAGAAATATTCGGAATCGGATGTTTAGGTGCTAACGCTTCAAATAATTGCACCAAATCAATATTGCCCTTTTCTTTATGGTAATTGATTGACCGCAACAAGAGCATTGAATCTTGGATTACGTTTTCTGTTAGTTCGAACTTCTTGATATCTGCAAGCAATGATACATAGTGTAAATACCCATATATTTCGTCATCATACAATTTTTGGGATTTTATCTGCTTTTCGAATTGTTGAATAGGATTGTTCTGCGATAGGCAATTGTTGTATATTTCCCATTTTTCTCCACTTCGCCCAGCAATTATATCAGCAATCGTCGATTTCCCCGCCAAATCCATTCCTTCAATGTGCAAATAGTATTTTTGAAATCTATTCATGTTTTCTCCCAGATGATCGTTACCAACGAAAATGTTCCCAGCCCGGCATTTGATTCACTTATCTTATTAAAAAGCCTTCGAAGTATTTTTCTTGAAAATGTATCATATCTAATATTTCCTCATCGGAATATTGTTTCCCGTCTATAGACACTATCCACTTATCTTCAATATCATTTGTTCTATGAAAAACAGCTATCACTTCTCCCTTGAATCGTTTTATCGGTATGTTTGTACCCAAAACATAAACATCTTGTTCTTCACCATCATTCGCAAATACATTTTCTACGTATCCATAATTAATTGGATATTCGATATTCGGATTGCTTGGATGTTGGCTCCCTATTGGTCGATCAATTATTCCAGCAACCGTTTTTCCGATAATGTCAAAGCCACCATTTTCCATTTATTACTCCCCTGGCGGAAATACGTCATTTATAAATCGATTTGGAACATCATAGATTCAGAAGCGTTCCTTATTCGTAATACTTATCCGGGAACTCTCTGAAGTCCTTGTTTTTCCTCGCCATTTTTTTGCAAATTGGGCAATCATAATCAGTATAATCCTTTAAGAATTGCAACACTATTTTAGTTGTGCGTTCTCTACAAGACCTTATCGTTTCGACATACTCTACTGCCGTTTTATTATTTTCTAGGCAATTGATATATTCGCTTCTGTTGTTTGGATCGCCCTTTTGAACTGCAACAGCGGCGTAGCACATTTGATTTAGCTTTGCAAGTGTTGCTTCGGGATCGCATGTTTGTCCCACAACATCCCAGCCCATCTTATTATAGAACTTAAGCTCTCCTTTGGTTTCAATACGTGGCCAACCATAAAACGAGACATATGTCGCATCTGTTTTTACCGGAAAGTCCATTTTCTTTGCAGCTTCACAAACGCGTTTTGTTAACTCTGGGCAAAATGGTTCAAACATTTCCGCATTATGGAAAGATTGGTTTCTGTTCCAATTAATGTGATATCCAGAAATCCCGATTAAATCTCCCAAAACATATACGGAACCCTGTGGCATGTCGGGATTAATGCCTCCGCAAATAAAAGTACCTATTACTTTTGAAATGCCACGATTTTTAATAGCCTCGATTGTCTGCTGGAAATTAATCTCATCCGACGGAACTTTTTGACCATTAAATCTTCCATAAACCAGCATAACTGGAACATCATAAATATATCCCTCAAAGCATCTATCTACCGGTCCAAATGATGTGTTTACAGTAACGCGTTTTAGATTGAATTCTTCGATCACATCATCACTTCTCATGATTAATGCAACTTTTGGTTCAAAGTCACTCATTACAATTTCTCCTTGTTCCAAAAATCATTTTTGCAAGTATTCATCACTTACAGCGATTCTTCCATATTCAGAAATATTAAACCTTGATTATGAACTGACAACAAGTATACGGTTGTCTGCTCTTCATTCATAATACTTATCGGGGAACTCTCTAAAATCTTTATTTTTTCTTGCCATTTTTTTGCAGATGGGACAATCATAATCCGAATAGTCTTTCAAAAACTGTAGCACGATTTTTGAAGTACGCTCTCTACAGGATTTAATTGATTCAACATACTCGGTAGCTTGTTCTTTCTTTTGTAAATCACCAATATAACTGCTCCGACTATTAGGATCATCTATTTGAACCGCGACGGCTGCATAACACATTTGGTAAAGCTTTGCGAGTGTTGCCTCGGGATCACACGTCTGGCCGATAACATCCCATCCCATTTTATTGTAAAATTCTAATTCTCCCTTTGTTTCGATTCGTGGCCAACCATAGTTTGAGACATATGTTGCATCTGTTTTTACCGGAAAGTCCATTTTTTTTGCAGCTTCACAAACGCGTTTTGTTAACTCCGGGCAAAACGGTTCAAACATTTCCGCATTATGGAAAGATTGGTTTCTGTTCCAATTAATGTGATATCCAGTAATACCGATCAGGTCTCCTAAAACATATACTGATCCTTGAGGCATTTGGGGATTGATGCCGCCAACGACAAATGTGCCAATTACTTTAGAAGCGCCCCTATTTTTAATTGCTTCAATTGTCTGTTGATAATTAATTTCATCCGATGGCACCTTTTGACCATTAAACCTTCCATAAATGAGTAATACGGGAACATCAAAAACATATCCCTCAAAGCATCTATCTACTGGTCCAAATGAAGTATCGACCGTGACTCGTTTCAAATGAAACTGATCGATTAGATCATCGCTTCTCATAATTAGTGCAACTTTTGGGTTGAAATCACTCATTCCAATTTCCCCTTATTCCCAAAAAATAATGTGGGCAAGTAATCGTCATGCACAGATATTCTGCCATGCTCTGGTATGGAAAACTTTCTTTCCGGTAATGGGAATCCGTATCTCTTTGGGCAATATGGATCTCTTTCAGCTAACGTTCCATACCACAGTATTCTTCTGTCAAATACTCCACCCCTACACTTGAAAACAATTTCGCAGCCCGCACATTCTTTCGGAATGGTCGCTCCTTCGAAATCTTCAAAATTTATTCGAGAGAGGATATTTTTTTCCTTGATGCTATACTGGTTGCTGTACTTATCCGATATTAAATAGGTTGATGGACAAATCTTTCCGTCTGGCAAAATTCGAATACTACCTATTCCCGTATTTTCCTTAATATTTGCATCATTTGAAAAAAGGTTTCCGATAAGAACATCACTCAGCCCTAAGACTTGATATTTTTTGTTAATATACTCTAATGCTTCTACTAAGGAATCGTACTTCAAAATAAACCTTTTGTTTATTTCTTTGTTCTCACTAACAGGTCGATAAATGTTTAGTCTTAAGATCGCATCATATGTCTCGGCTATCTTGAACAAGCCATCGATATTATCTTTTTTTATTGTGTCTTCGAATCCCACAAATACGATTGTTGCTTTTTTGCCGGTGTTTTTTAAGATAGATAGCGTCTGGAGAGCCCAATCGTATGCAGACTTTTGTCCTCTAAATGAGCAATGCTTCTCTCGGTCAGCAAAATCTAGCGAAACATCGACTTCATCAATAGATTTCAGAAAAATGCGTTTAAGTTCCGGACTGTCGGTTATTCGTTGTGAAATATAACCGTTGGTGGTAACTGATTGTGCTATGGTCGGATAATTGTCGCGAACGTACTCAATGAAGCAAAAGAAATCGTCAATTACTGCATTTTCTCCGGTTCCATAATTTATTGAATCGATCTGTTCGTGGTTTTCGTCAACGAACCTAATCCAGTCAGAAATTGAAATGTCATTCGTTTTTTCTCGTGTCTCATGGCTATAGCAAAAGGAACAATGCATATTACATAAACTCGTTAGTCCCCAGCCAATATTGTATTTTCTCATAGTCTGACCTTTTTTCTGCAATAAGTGTTTCCCTCAAATGGATGCCAGTTCTTTGTTAAGTTCTCTCAATGCATGCCAAAGGGATGTAGTAGTAATCTTTAATTTATCTCCTGCAATGCACTCAAAAACAGGAGGATAACCGGGCTCGCTCCTAAGCATTTCTAATCCGGAAGAATAATTTCCCATACCTTTAATCTTATGTGGCATTGGGCCGGCAATTATCCCATTAATTCTGTTGCTATATCTCATTTTACTGAAATCCATGTTTGCAATCTTTTCATAGTCATCAAACATTTCAATAGTGAAGCCATACTGTTTAGAAATGCCGTGCAGTTTATTCTTGATAGAGGGCTTGTTTAATGCGCCAATAAATCTTATTGTTTTCCCTCGCAAGAACCTTAATTCGGCGTCAGGCAAATCAGGAACATCAACAACCTCCAGGACCTGTTGCGGTTCTTTCTTTTCAAAGTATTTCCCTGCAGGGGCATGCGTATTAATCCCAGTCGCTGCTTCCTTGACGACGATAGAATCTTCGTCCTCATCCCACAAGACAAATTCCTCGTGGGTAATGCCAGGTTCGACATACTTTCCCGGGTTTTCAACATATGCCGTAAAGTCATCAAACACATCTTGTACTGATTGGGGAAAACGGGTCCGGTCACATCTATGGTATTCTTTAATAAAAACGCTCTGAAACCGCGAAACGAACAATTCCTTATCTTCTGTAGCCACAGTTGCAGACAAAAAATTATTCTTGTAATAGTTGAATAATGACTCTACAGCAGCAGCAAGACGTTCAAGCTGCTCTGCTTTATTTTGCCCACAAGCAGTAATAATTTTCTCAAAAAGAGCAGATGGATTCTCTATAAAGTAGAGAGGAGTTCGCCTTCCGTATATAATAATCTCATAGCGAATAAACCATCCCGGCTTCGTGCTAGACGTAGAACTAAACGCAACGCTTTTGAATAACTGCATTATATTGTTTGAGTGAATATAGTCATTCCATGAGATATATTGCTGTATTAAGTCGTGGCAAATTTTTGAAAAAACTCTTGAGCGGATTTCTTTCGTTTGCGCAGGAACCGCATCAATACCGTTTAACATCAATTCTTCATATATTCTTTCAATGGAATCAAGATTTGATATTTGGTTGATGTCTTCTTGCTTTATCACCGTATCTCACCTTCCTGTGTCATGGTAAAAAGGTTCATCTCTTCATCAGGCTTTTCAGAAGCCTGATGCGTTTTTTTTGATGTTTTCTTTTTTGAAGTTTTTTTCTTTGACAAAGTCAAGTACTGTTTATGAATCTGAGGCGCAAACATCGTAATATCTGCTTCTAACGCATATGATTTGGACAGTGCTTCTTTCAACGCAACATACTGGAACGGAAGAGTTTTTGAAAGAAGGTCGCGGAGTTTTTCCACAAGCGCCTGAATTTTGTCGTCTGTTTTTCCAACGCAATAGCAATACTCAATTTTAGTATTTATATAAGTGCAGCGATAATTCCCAACCATCATTTCGTCGGGTTTTAATTTAATTCCATTGATTTTCTGGAATGCATCTACCGGGATTAAGCTGTAAGAAGTATCTTGCCAGTCGGCTACTTGAGCCTCGCCAGCGTATACAACTTCGGGGTTCTTAAACTCCTCATATATGCTCTTCATTCCATTTTTGATAGCCCAAAGTGAAAGAAGGATAGGGACGCATACTGTGCCATTAAGTCCAAACTCAGCAATGTTTTCATTTATGCGATCAAAGCCATAGTCAAAAAACATATATAATGCATAAACTGGGAGCACAACATCTCTGTCATTACGAAGAATAGCTATCCGGTCTCGCGCTCTTAAATCAGAAAGGCATTCCTCTACATGACACCTGACATTCCAATCGGTTATTCTATCTAAGAGCATTGATTTGAACTCTGCTTTATCCTTAATATCATAATCAAGCAATGTAGAAATAACGATTGAATAGAAGTTTCCACTATCCTCTTTACCTTGCGCAACACTTTTTAGCTCATAATAATACTGCTCAAGTAAGCTGTTCGGCTTTTTGAGATAACACGCGAGGTCAAAAGGCATGTTAGGATAAACAGAGGACTTGATATACTCTTCGAACGAGCAATCATACCCTAATAACGAAAAGAGCGTAGCATCCAATTTGCCATTGAGCGGGCGATTCCCTTGGATAAGCATTAAATAGCCTGCAAGCAATTTGTTTTTTAGGTTCACATATTCGTTGTTTTTTTCTTCTTGTCCAATGGAATTAGACAGATCGACACTGCTTAAGTCAAATTCATCCATATCGTCTAGGAACATCGATACTTCATCACCAAATGAATCATTCGCTTTGAGGCTGGCAATGATAGCATCTACCACCCCATTTGAAAGAACTGTTTTTGGTGAGTACGGTTTTTTGCTAATCAAATGAGATGGGACATAAAGCGTTGTGTCGCCCTGCAAAAAAACGAGTTGCTTTTCAAGCGCAGTAATGCTTATTACATTGCTGAAAGGCACGGAGTTTTCAAGATGGTATGCAACCGCATTTGGAAAATCTGATATCTTCCCAGTGTGAATGCTCCCGCTTTTGTCATATGAGGTTGCTAAACACTCATTGCTGATATACACCTTCACAACGACAGCAACATCGTAGCTTCCGTTGCAGCATCGCTTAATAACTTCATCTGGTGCTATCGCCTTGTTGAAATATAGAACGCCTCCAGACATATTATCGGACAATGTATAGTTGCTCTGAAACTCATCCTCAATAGGGGCTATTTCATTGTTAATCATGTACCTTTTCAAGGCCGATTGATTTGTATATAAGAAAACTTCAGTAAAATTGTCCATGAATTCACCTCATGATTTTGAATAACGCTTCATTTTGCTTTATTACATTGAGTACGGCACAGTTGTAATCGTATGAGCAATTAAAGGTAAGTGTCAACTTGTCTTTTGCTCTCGTAACAGCAACATAAAACTTATTCTTATCAGCTGGAGTATTTAAGTCGAGTTTCTGGCAATTCATTATGTATGCTTCGTCAAATTCCATTCCTTTTGCACTCTTAAAAGTAACGAGGAATACGCCAGTCTGGTTTAAGTTGTCAGCCTTTTTCATGTTGTCTGTATAACCATATTTATAGAAGAACTTCGACCTTGGGATGATACCCTTCGATACCGCATTATCCATCAGTTGTTTCAGCAATTCGAATGATTCTTGGTCAGGCACAATGATACCCACCTGCTTATTCATCTGGTAAGCGGTATCTGCTAATTGATCTATCATGGTTTGTGTTGCATTGGAAAAAATAACCTCTGGCAATTCACCGATGCTTCTCTTGCAAACTGTGGTCCTCAACGACAGCGCATTATTCCCGTAATTATTATAAAAAAGCTTTGCGACTCGCTCAATTGACACCGTGTTCCTAAAGTTATCTACCAAGTCATAAAAAGACTCTTGCAACTTCAATGCCGACAGAATTCTATTGCAGTCGAGTCCGGCCTTTCGAATCAATTCGACGTTTGCATCTTCATTTTCTCTGCCGACTTCTTGAGCATCATCATACGTCACAACAATCCGATCTGCAATTTTGCTGAAAAAATCGTATGCTTCATTTGGCAGATCCTGACCTTCATCGATGAATATGTCATTATACCGAATCTCTTTTTGCGCATTGGATGGCAATTTGCAGTAGCTATTATACAAGTTGTCCCACTGAGGCCATCCGGTTTTTCCATATCCGTATTCTCTGTTGATAACATCCCTGAATTTTTGAGAGCGGTAATCTCGCATATGCTCATTTTCGAATTGGTTTAGCGCCTGTTCCATTTTTGACCCCAATTGCCAGCAAAATGAATGAACCGTATTTGAATCGACAGAACAACCATTTATCATCCTGCTCAGCGGATTGGAGTAAGTCAACAGGATCTGCTTTGCATTTCCATTTTTGCTCATCCCAGACATTGCCAGTACGGTTTTCCCTGTACCCGGGCCACCAACGATTGCTATTTTTTGTTCTCTTGAAATCATATTAACAATATGATTTTGAATAGGACTTAGTTTGCTGTTGTCTAATCTTTCCATGCTATATACCTCTCAAAAGCAACAATTATCCTGTTGGACCAGTACACCTCTTCTATTGCTCAGTATTCACAGGTCAAAGTACAGTATAGTATATAACATCACTGCCAGGAATTCAAGAAAAGTACGCTGTTTTTCAAAAGCACAACAATGAGACAATCTATTATGCTGTAGGTTTTTTGGAAGACGCTCTACAGCAGAAGCGTCAGGTTTCCTTTAAGTATTTTGATCTCGACGAGAATGCTCATAAAGTCTTTCGGCGAGATGGTCTTTTATATGTTATGGAGCCAATTTCACTAGTTTTCAACGAGGACAACTATAGTCCTCTTTGGATGTCTGTAATCTACGGAATAAAGCTCGGCGGCAGCGGCGGCAGCGATGATATTGTTGCCGTGGCACTTTCCCAGATCGGCAATGTCGGCGGTGAGCCGTACTGGTCATGGTACGGGTTCAACTCCCGCGTAGAATGGTGTGCCTGCTTTGTGAGCTGGTGTGCCAACGAATGCGGTTATATTGAAAGCGGCGCTGTTCCTTTATATGCGTATTGTCCCTTTGGCGTGGATTGGTTCAAATCCCACTGCCAATGGATGGATGGCAGTGAAGCGCCGGAACCCGGCATGATTATCTTTTTCGATTGGGATGATCGCGGCTCCTCCGGCAAGCAGGACGGTTCCGCAGACCATACCGGTATCGTTGAGAGAGTGGAAGATGGCATCGTCTACACGGTTGAAGGCAATTCCAGCGACGGCTGCCGTGAGCGGCAGTATGCCGTTGGGCACCATGAAATCCTCGGGTATGGGGTGATTTCCGGGTAGTGTCTCCTCTTTTGGTAACAAGAGTTCTGCCGATACTATCAATATGGGCAAGCGCGATGTCCCTCACATAAGGGCATCGCGCTTGCGATTTTATTTGAGTTCATCAAGTTCATATAGAGCGACTGAGCTTTGTTCCAAGAAATCCTTCCAAGCCTTTTCTATGTCGTAAAGCTCATCATCTGTTTCCCCTCGCAACCGCAATTCAGCCAGAACGCTCTTCATCAGATCAAGGTTCGGTTTTCTGACCGTCAATTCTCTTTTCAAGATATCGTTCAAGTCCTTTACGGTCATGTTTGATAGAGCGATATTCTCGCTCAAAGGGCACATATTATCCATGTCCATTCGTTTTCTCCCGTTCTATTCATATTATTGATCCTCATTTGCAAGGTTAATTACTTTTTTTCCGGTTTTTTCGGCATAGTCAATAGCCTGATATGCCCCGCCCTTTTGATGATTTACATATGATTTCCGAACCCTCCATTCGGAAGAGGAAATGCTGAAAGAGATCGCCGCCATTACTGCGCCTCTCATTTCAAGGAATGAACGAACCATTGTTTTTACAAAAAGTGATGTGATCTCGGAAAAGGTTGCAGATGCAATCGGCTGGGAAGCGGATATTGTCTCCAAAGAAAATCCGTCTGCTTATTATCATTTTGCTGCCGGAGAAAGCAAAGTTTTTGTCGCAAGTGATGAGTTAGGTATATTGTAACCATAATCGCACCAGAAGGGAGCGGTTATGCAGCAGTTTGCCCCCATTTTACCCAGAAGTTGATATAGAATTTTTTGCTGCCCTTGTTCATCCGCAGGAGAGAGCTGATTGTATGTGGGATAATAAGACTATCAAAGCAATGGTGGTGTATGCGTAATTGTGCGGCAGGTCGCGAGGATGCCCCTCTTGATACCCCCCTTTGTTTGAGGTTAAATTTGCGGTGGGAAACATTTTTAAGCCCTGAAACCGTTGCGGCGCAATGAATACGAGTTTGCGGGCCAGCGCAGTACGGTCTCAAGGCCGCCCGTCGCGCTCCCCAGTTCTCCAAGCGCTAAAAAAGTTCTCTTTTCCCCGGAAAACTTCGGTTTTCCGGGGTTTTCTTATGCCTTTTGTTGTAAAGCATTGACATGCCAAAATCTGAGGGGACAAAATTCTGAAATTATAGACAACAATATCTTGTGGTTTGTCGTAAAATGCACCACAATTTTAGTGGTTACCATTTGAGGCTATTGGCCCATTTTGCCCTGTTTTTCGGGCTTAGTGGTTACCATTTGAGGCTATTTTTTGGCCCCGAATTTTGCTCAAAAATCATAGTGATTATGATTTGCTCTTTCCTCTTGAAATTGTGATTATGGTGCGCTATTCTCAAGCTACCGTATCATCACGGGAATTTCGTTGGGAGGATCATGATGTTCACAAAGGACCAACTTAGTGCTCTTTTACACGCCAATGGAAAAGAAGGTATTATGGCCACCGTAAACCAAATACCGGAAGACGAACTGAGGAACGCACTCGTTCTGGCTGTTACTATGTACCAACAGCAGGCTTCAATATATGAAGACTTGCTACGCCAAAAGGCTGCTGAGATACCTTCAGGAAACTGACCGCCTTTACGAATATCGCTTCATCAGATGAAGGGGAAAGCACTTGGCAACTTACCGATTGCCAAGTGCTTTTCATGGTGGTGTATTGAGGATACGAATGATCGCATCATCACTCCTCCTGGTACTTGTTGATGAGGTTAACTCTAGGGTTGCGTTTTGCATCATCCAATTCTTCTTGGGTGTAGGTGAATGGGATACCATTGCAGGCCACGCACGCTTCCATAAATAGGATGATTGCGCTTTCGAGTGTATATCCCAACGGATTCAGCACAGCAGTAACTTGATCGTATAATTCCTGCTCAATCTCGAATATCATCACGGTTTTCATCTGACTTGACTCGCCTACTTTCTTCTGATCTTGGGTTCTCGATCCTCGCGTTCCACCCGTTTAAGGTACTTGTCGATGTGTGCCTGTGTAAACTGCACCTTGCAGCCAGGGTACTTCTGATAGTAGCCGATTTTTCTCTCCTGTCTCAAGTTATCCAGCGTTGACAACGATACGCCGAGCATTTTGGCCGTCTGCTTTCTTGAGAACAATTCCATAGATGCTTCTCCTTTCACTATGAGTCTGGTTGTCCCTCATAATGAATGTAGAAAAGAGGGGGTGTTTTAACCCCCCTCTGGTTCTATTTGATTGAATTTTCGCCTTTAAGAGAAAAGATGGCCGCGTTTGAAGATCTGATAGCATTATAAAAGGAGGAGTTTCCCTATGATTATTTCTGTTGATCACGGAAACAAGAGCGTGAAGACACCGCATCGGCTGTTTACCTCCGGCATCATTGAAACCGAGAGCCGCCTGAGTATGCAGACCGACACCATTTTCTGGGGTGGTAAATACTACTCCCTCACCGAGAAGCGCATCGCCTATATGCGGGATAAGACAGAGGATGACCGTTTCTATATCCTTACCCTGTTCGCCATCGCTGGCGAGCTGGAACTGTCCGGGATCAAGGAGACCGATGATCCCGTGGATATTACGCTGCTGATCGGCCTGCCTCCCGCACACTTCGGCCAACTCCATGAGCGATTCGAGAAGTACTTCCTGCGCAATCGGCAGGTGGTGGACTTCGAGTACAACGACCGGCTCTATTCCATCCGAATCAACCGAGTTGTCTGCTACATCCAGGCGCTGGCCGCTGCGGTAACGCAGTTCTCCAGCCTGAAGAGCTATCCGGTGTCCTACATCATTGACATTGGCGGCTTCACCGTTGATGTCCTGAAGCTGCGTAGCGGGCGGCCGGATCTGGAGGTCATGGAGTCCTTTGAGAAGGGTACCATCACGCTCTATAACAGCATCATCAGCCAGTGCAATTCCCAGTATGCCCGTCTTCTGGAGGACTGCGATGTGGATGAGGTCATCAAGGGCGAGCCTACGATCCTGCCCGGTGAAGTTCAGATGATGATCCGGAACATGGCCAATCAGTTCCTCGGCGAGTTTTACAACTTCATCCGAGAGCGTGGTATTGATGTGGGTACGGCTAAGTGTGTCTTCGCCGGTGGCGGCTCTCTGCTGCTGCGGAATATGATTGAGCGTGGGAACAAGGTGGCCTTCCCGGTATTCATTGAAGACATCCACGCCAACGCCGTCGGCTACGACATTCTGTACCGGAGTGAGGTGTCTGCTCATGGCCGATAAGCCCAGAATTGTCCTTCAGTTTAAGGACTGTGATTTCCGGCACCGCAAGGCCATGGAGATCCTTCAGGCGCATTCCCGCACCAAGACGGATTTCGTGGTCAACGCCCTGCTCCACTATATCAGTTGTCCGGATGCGCAGAATGAGCTCAGCCGGGACAACCTGCGTAAGATCATTCGTGAAGTCATTGAAGAGATGCAGGCCGAGGGGAGCTTGGGCACTATTGCCCAGGCCCCCAAGTCCAGCTCCGTGCCCCCTGATGCGGAGGAGTTGGGCGATCTGATGTCTGCATTCAGGGGGAGGTAGTTATGTCGATCATCCAAATCAACAGTATCGAAGGTATCCCTGCGAATGCCTCTTATGACGATCTGGAGTTTGGCCACTATACCGGACAGGCGATTCTCCTGTCCGGCTCCGGCCGGGACAAGAAATACTCTTACCGGCATGGTGTTGCCACGAATCTCGGTGACATAGAGGAGGCTGTGTGGTTTGAGGCCATGTTGCAGCTGATTGAGCGCAGCGGCGAGCAGGAGCTATTTGAACAGCTTCTGGATTGGGTAACGGAGCATATTCCGTATCTCCACACGAAGAAGGAGCGCCACAATGAGGCGGTCATCTTGATGTCCTACCGGATGTTCGATGAACCTAAGTGGGTCGATTATGTGGAATTCAATCGCAAATAAGGTTGCATACACGACCTGTTGACAATGATAGCCAGGCATAAGTTCACAAGTTTCTGAGTCAGGGTGATATGTGTTTTGATGGTAAAGCATTGTATGGCTGGAGTTATCATCCAAAGAAATCTTCCAGCGGCTTCGAGGAGTTTCCACGGCTATGGCCTTCGGTGTGAATTTGAAGGAGACGCCATTTTGAGCGCAGTACTCCAGCAGACTATCGCCTTCGAGTTTATACTTCTTGTTCAAGGGATTACAGCATTGGCACATTTGATAGCCTTCTCTGTAGGCATCTTTGAGATTAGTAAAAGATCCTAAGTTTCCTTTTTGGATACCAGCAACATGGTGGCAGCCGGCGATATGTATAAGATGCTTACGGCTCTTTGTGCTGAAATAATACATTTGTGGCTCCCTTCTTGCGAGGTTACGGGTGGCAGCGACCGCACGGCTTATAGCCCATGCTAATCACATCATCCCGGCTACCTGTAAACTCCTTTTTATTTTTTCCTTTCATGTCTGATACGCTGGAGCAGCTTAGGTAGTGGAACTTCTTCGTGTTTGTGTTCAGAATATAGTCCGCGGCAATAGGTTCTTCTTCCGTGGTGGTGGCGCTTGGAGTATTCTCAACAGGAGATGTTACCGTCTGGTTGGGAATGACAACCGGGGCAACCATCGTGCTGGATTCTTCTGCCGCACGGCTATCGCCTGTTGCGTAGTCGATCTCGATGCCAGGCTGCACATTGTAGGCAAAGATGCAGAAGCAAATACCGTTGCCTTGATCCTCTACGGAGCAAGCTTCCATCAGGACACCGGTAGCCAACAGATTGGTGCCTTCAAAGATGGGTGTCACCCGGTAGGCCACATGGTTTCCAGTACGCTCCACATAATCAGCGGTCATGTTCTCAAAGGGAAGCATTCCCTCAATATTCAAATAGCGGGTGCCGGTAATCAGGTTGCTCAGGTTTGCATTCTCGCCGGTGAGCTGGTAGCCGATTAGGTGGCAACGGTTATACAGGTATTTATCTGCAATAAGATCGTCGTATCGAACGGTGTGCCAACCACTGGGTTTAACCATGCCGATGCTGCCACGCTCCTCAGTCGGCATGATGTCCCGCCCAATGCAGGCATAGACAACGCCGCACCGACCAAGTTCATCCAGCGCACTGTAGTTTTCCATCGATTGAGAAGAAAGCGTCGCAGTATCGAAGTACGGCATATTCCCGTTCATCTGGACATAGGGGCTGCCGGAATAAGAAGGAACATCTGCGATACTGAAAGAAGCGGTCTTGCCTGTCGGTGGCTGTGTGCCGGGTTCCTCTTCTGGTGGTTGCGTTGTGGCGTTATTAGGCACAAATGGAGCAGGCTCGTCTCCAGTGGGCGCTTCAGAATCCGTTGGCAGTTCGGTGGGTATTTCGGTGGCGGGTCCCTTGTCACTGGAAGTTCCCAGCGGATATTCCAAAACAGAAAAATGTGCTGGAGGTACCTCAGAATTGTTCGATGTGCCGGAGTCTGAGAATACTCCAACCACTCCGGTGAGCAGGAATAATGTCAGCAGTATTGCGAGGGTTTTTCGCTTCATTTATCTGAGCCTCCATAATAAGTAGCGCCGAGGAAGTTTCAGGATAATTATCAACCTTCGTTCAGTTGCTGGCCTTTGCGCCATACATAGTCAGATCGACTTTGCCGAGATCAACCAATTCTCGTATGTAGGCATCCGCATTGACCTGTGCGATCTTAACCGTGGTCATTGGGCTGCCCGTCCGAGATGAGAATGAGCATCTTGGCATCCGCCGGGTAGCGATACAGCTTCTCCGCCGCGAAGCGAAGCGCCGCGCCATCCCGGTTACAGCTTCTGGCGCTCATATCCATCAGGCGGTACCGATCCTTTCGATCCACAGAATCAAAGGAGGCGTAGGAGAACAGTTCCACATGGCAGCAGGACGCTGTGTGGCCAATGATTTCAATGGGAATGCCCAGCTTCTCACAGAAGTCCTGCACGACGATTGCCGTTGCACGAGCCTTTGTGATTCGGTCACTTCCACCCATGCTGCCACTTTCATCGATCAGGAGACCAACTGCCAGATTGATGGGGTCCATCGGGAGTCTGGTGTTATAGAACAGTCTTCCATCGTCACGATAGAGTGCGTGCTGATTGAGCCGTTTACCAGCCAGCAGGCCCGTCTGCTTGCCACCCTGGCGCTTATCACGCAGGGCGGCGCTGACGCTCTTCTGGAGCCTCTTGGACAATCGGAGAAGTTCCGGGGCGACTGCGTTGTAGTCATCCACCAGATCCGGATCGACCTGAGACATTCGGTTCACGGTCACATTGATACCTCGGTGCGCATTGCCATACGAAATGGTATTTGCCTCACGCTGAAGCTCCTCAGACAGCTCCTCCTCCATGGCCTCGTGGACGATGCCCTCTGCCATCTCCTCCAGTACCCGTTCAATATCGGATGCAGCGTGCTGGTACCCATTGCCGGCGTATTCGGTGTTGGTGGTGATTTCGCCATCACCTTCACTGTCAATGCCGTGGGTTACATGGGCCGCAATTCTGGCTGTTTCCTCGGCCAGAACCTTCTGCACCTCCTCCTTCAGAGCTTCCTGCTGCTGTTGGTTGGGCACGAAGGCCTGGGTAGTTGCCGCCGGCGTATTTTTGCCGGTCGGATTCAGAGGCAGGTTAGGCACCTGAGCCTGAAGCGCCGCTCGGATCGCCTGAAGCGCCTCCTGAGCGCCCTGACCGGGACTTCCTGCATTCTGCTGTTGCTGTCCCTGCTGTGGCTGACTGCCACCAGAGCCGGAAGGCTGCTGATTCTGACTGTTCTGCTGCGCCTGCTTCTGCTGGTCTCGAAGGGCATCGAAGCAACGCTGCATATAGGCGGCAGAACAGGCTTCGTCCAGTTCCTCCGGGGAAGAAAAGCCGTACTGCTGATAGGCGGTAACGGTAGCTGCCATTTGCTTTAGGTTGTGCTTTGCCGCCCAGCGGTCATAGCCCACGCCCTTGCCCTCGGCTCGCTTGGCTTCCCGGTCAACCATGCGCTGCAAGGTGTTGTCTGCCGGGGTGGTTTTTGTGGTTTTTTCCCCTTGTGACAGCTTTTTAACCGCGGCAGGGTATTCGAGTATGGCTTTGCTCTGTTCGGCGGCTCTGTGGGCGTTCTGCGTAAGCAGGACAAGGACAGCAGCCTTGTCAAAATCGTCCCCCAGCTTCCGGGCTGTGATAGGCTTTGTCCTGTCCGGCGTGAGGTAGGAAAGCCGCCCCCGGCTCTCCTTGACGGTCACACCCTCCCGCAGCAAAAGGGAAGAAAATTCGTCAAAGCTGCCAGCTTGGGAAAGTGCCTGCCGTATCGTCCGGCGCAGCTTCGCCTTGTCCGTTTCAAACTTGGTGGGCTTGGTCGGCTGTCCTGCGGCTTCTCTGACAGCGTTCTCTTTATCAAGGGCAAGCTGTCCTTTCTTTGCCGCCCAGTATTCCCGTTCGGTTATCCGTTCCTTGCTGCCGCTTAGGAGGTCGATTTGGTAAAGCCCCTCCCGGTGGCACATCTCCATGACTTCACTCTTGAAATATTCCATAGCGGCGTTGGTGCAGCGGTGCTTGCAGCCCTCCCGTGTGTCGGCTGGTCTGTCCATGTAGGGCAGAAGCGGGACTTCATAAATCCGCAGGGAGTTGATGACGATATGCACATGGATATTGCCGCTGTGGTTATGCCCGTCCGGGTGGGTGCAGACTAAGGCTTGGTGTCCGGGGAAATGCTCTTTACAGAACTGCTCGCCCAGCTCCTGCGCCCGGTCTACGGTCAAGCCGTTGTCTGTCCCGTCCCGTGGGTCAAAGCTGATGATATAGTGGTGGCTTTTCACATCTTCCCGTTTTTGGTTTTTCTCATAGCGGAGATTAGCCCGCATACAGGCAACAGCGAAATCCTCGCCCCCACAGTTGAGGGAAGAAATGCGGTAATCCTCCCTCGGTATCAGCCGCCCGTTTTCATCAAGGGTGGGCTTCATGGTAAACTCGTCATGCTCAAATGTGAGATAGGCTTCCGCTGCGCCATAGTCCGCATTTTTAGAGCTGATATGTTTGAATGTTGCCAACAGCGTCACCCACTTTCTGCAAGACTTCAAACTTTAGGGCAGCAAGGTCGGAAACCGCCGCCCGTACCTCCCCGGCAAGCTGCGGGTAGGGGCTGTGCCACTCGTTCAGCGTCCGGGCTATCTGGTTTAAGTTGCCGCTGATCCTGCCGTATTCGGCGGTCAGCTTCCCGACAGCGGCAAGCAACTCGTCATTGACGGGGGAAACGGTTATGATGGGGCGTATGGCTGCCCCGGTTATGGCTTGCCGGATAAACTCGGCTTGGCTCATGTTGTAAGCAGAAAGCCTTTCCGCAAACTCGGCGTATTCTTCCTCGGTCATGCGTGTCTTGACTACCCGGCTGCGGTGCGGCGTGTTATATCGTTTTCGCATGGTAAAACCTCCTTCGGCTGTGCGTGGTGTCCTCTCACTAATAGGAGAAAAACAGGGTGTAAAGCGGAACTGTTTTTGAAAAATCCGAAAAATTATTTTGAGGGATTTTCCAGCGGCGTAAGCCGCATAAGCAGGGTTTGGGGAAGGCACTCCCCAACAAGATTCCCGCAGGGGCAAAATGAGCGATAAGCGAATTTTGGTACTGCGGTAGAATCTTGCTCTGAAAAACTCCGGCGTTCCCCGGCTTCCGTACTTTCCGCTAACAAGACGTTTCAAAAGGGCTTTGCTACCCGCTATTCCGGCATATCTTGAAAATTTTCCTTTCACTACCTACAACACCACGCAAAGCAAAATGGACGGAGATTTTTAGAATTTCCCCTTATTCCCTACAACACCACGCAAGCCGAAAAAGGCGGACAATGGCAGTATTTTTTTCTTTGATACCCTCCACGGATAAGTAAGGGATTTTGCCAACTGCGGCGGCAATTTTCCCTTTTGTTTTTTCATACTGGGGATTTTCAAAAATGCCAAACAGGAACGAAAAAAAGCAGCAAATCTGTTGAATAGATTTACTGCTTTCTGGTTGCCGGCGAAGCGGCGGTTATTCAGTTGTAGGCGGTAGGGCTATCTCCCAAAGCGGAACTTGAAAATAGCTGTGAGAAGCGTCTGGGTGATGTAGTCCTCTGTATCTTGGTCTACCCGTCCATTCACACGGGCGGCACATTGTATGCGGCGGCGGTAATACTGCAATACAGTTCCCACCGCTTCCGGCTCCCCGCTGGTGGCTTGGACGATTGTTTCATAGGGGAGAAGCCTATTATTTCTCATATGCCATTCCCTCCATTTCCGCTTGGAGCTGCCGTAGGACTTTTCGGATATGGTAGCCCGCTGTGCTGCGGCTGCGCCCGTACTGTCTGCCAATTTCGTGCTGTGGAATACGCTTGAAAAAGGACAGGTAAATCATTTCCCGCTCCCGTTCGTCCAGCCGTGACAGGGCTTCCGCAAGTAAGCCGCTGCTGAAAATGACCGTATCGCCGCAAAGGGTAAGTATGTATTCCTCGTCCGGCTCCGGGGCTTGGAAATATTCATCTGTCGTGCCTAAAGGGTAGTGCTTTTCGTCTGTGAGGTATTCAAGGGATATTTCTCTTTTGTGCTTCCTGCTCCGTGTCCTCGCTGCGTTGATCGTTGCATTTCGGATAACGACTTTGCAAAAGGCATGGAAAGTGTACTCGATATGTTCCCGATATTCTTCTGTACAGGTCATGGAAAATCCCCCTTTCCTCCCAAAAGGGCTGTGGCTGGTTAGTAGTTGCTTTTTATGATAGTAAGGGGCGGCAGCACTTTAGGCTGTCGCTCCTTGACTGCCTAACTGCAAAACCGGGCGGGGCTGTCAACGGCGGGCGAAGCCCGTTCATCTTGACCGTTGACTGGCTCGGCCAGGTTTGCTATTTATCCGGCAAACTTGAATTTATTTTAAGCTATCACGTTTTACCTTTTTAAGCCTTACTATCATTACCATAGGAATTTCTTTGTTGTTTTTGAAACATTCTTCATAAAATCCATCAATGACAAATCCAGCTCTAAAACAAAGGTTAAAAATATCTTGTATGGAACGATGATAATAAATCTGCTCCTCCGGTTGCCCTTCAATCGCTATACCATAGTAACTGTGCGGTGTCATATATTTTTCAGTCAACGTGATAAAACAAGGGTGTTGCGTTGCAAAGACAAAAATTCCGCTTTCCTCCAACAGTTCATAAACAGCCATAAGAAGTGGTTCAATATCCGTAATATCCATAATTGCCATATTAGAAACTGCTTTCGTAAAGGCTCGATTTCTTTTTAATTCTAATATACTTTCTCTATTGGTCGCATCCGCTACACAAAATTCAATTTGTTTTGCATATTGTGATTGCCGTCTTTTAGCCAATTCTATCATTTTTTTGCTGTAATCAAAAGCGACAATCGAAGCGCCTCTTTGTGCAAGATACGAAGAATAATTTCCATTGCCACACGCAATATCCAAAATGTAATCCGCAGGATTAGGAGATAGAAGTTCCGTTACTTTGGGACGCACTACCTCTCTGTGAAATTCATTAGATTTGTCACCCATTGCATTATCCCAAAATTGTGCGTTTTTCTCCCAGATTTTTTTACTTTCCTCTGTTCCCATGTTCTCTCCCACTCCCAAAATTTGCCTTTTTGCTTCCATTAAATCTTCCTTACTATATTCCATTGTTACCCTCCATAACTTCTGATTGTTGCCGTCTTGACTATTATGTATCTTTTCTTTCCAAAATGGTATAGGCTTTTATTTTTATAATGCTGCAAAACTTTTCTTCTGTAAGGTATTCAAAGGATATTTCCCTTTGCCGCCGCTATTGGAAAGCCAAAAGCAGCGGCTTTTTTACGCGATATGACCGAAAAGTCTAGAAAGCAGGATATGTCATCATTTGTCATTTCTTCTCAATGTAATAACTGCATGGCATATCAAGCCAAATACAAGAGAAAAACAGCCACCGCCAAATAGTGATGCTCCCCACCCTGCACCCGACATTGTCATAAAACCGCCAACAAAGAAAATACCAATGCCAAGAAATATCCCGACACCATAAAAAAGTCCAATTGCCATATCATACTTATTAAATTGTCGTTTCTCTTTTTTTTCACATGTTTCCATTTTTGTTATTACCTCCTTCGCAAAATCGTCCATGTGGACTCCAAAAAGAAAACAAATTTTTTTCAACGTATTTAAATCGGGTTCATTAACATCTCTCTCCCAATTCGATAGCGCCTGCCGGGTAACATTCAATTCCCCAGCCAGTTCTTCCTGTGTCATTCCCGATTGTGTTCGCAGATGACGTATTTGCTTTCCTGTTGTAATATCCGTCTGTTTCTGGTTCAAAATGGTTCCTCCTCTCTGATGCTGATTTTATCAATATACGATACATTTATGCAGACAACACCACGGATCGGCTTTTGGCTGGACAATTCCAATCAAACACCACAGCAGACAGCAGAAACCATTCTGAACACCAGGAAGCCGGTATGATTGTTACATATAAGGGGAAGAAAAATTTCTTTTAAGTACTTGCTTTCCTAAAACTGATGTGATATAATAGCTTCATTCCAGAAAAGGAGTAAAAAATATGCGGCAAGGTATTCTTAAATAAAACTATAATCAAATAGTGGGAACAAAGGATTATGATAGTCCCTTTTGTAGGGGCTTAGTTTTTTGTACCCAATTTAAGAATACTTTTGCCTTATCAATTTTGACATATCCCCAAAAACAGCACTCACAAACAGGTGTATGCTGTATATGTGTATGTCCGCAAATTATCATCCCCAGTGGTAAAAGTATTTTACTGCTGGGGATTTTTATGCCCTTCGGGGCAGTAAAGGGAGGACAATCACATGAAAATAATCAATATTGGAATTCTTGCCCATGTAGACGCTGGAAAGACGACCTTGACGGAGAGCCTGCTATATGCCAGCGGAGCCATTTCAGAACCGGGGAGCGTCGAAAAAGGGACAACGAGGACGGACACCATGTTTTTGGAGCGGCAGCGTGGGATTACCATTCAAGCGGCAGTCACTTCCTTCCAGTGGCACAGATGTAAAGTCAACATTGTGGATACGCCCGGCCACATGGATTTTTTGGCGGAGGTGTACCGCTCTTTGGCTGTTTTAGATGGGGCCATCTTGGTGATCTCCGCTAAAGATGGCGTGCAGGCCCAGACCCGTATTCTGTTCCATGCCCTGCGGAAAATGAACATTCCCACCGTTATCTTTATCAACAAGATCGACCAGGCTGGCGTTGATTTGCAGAGCGTGGTTCAGTCTGTTCGGGATAAGCTCTCCGCCGATATTATCATCAAGCAGACGGTGTCGCTGTCCCCGGAAATAGTCCTGGAGGAAAATACCGACATAGAAGCATGGGATGCGGTCATCGAAAATAACGATAAATTATTGGAAAAGTATATCGCAGGAGAACCAATCAGCCGGGAAAAACTTGTGCGGGAGGAACAGCGGCGGGTTCAAGACGCCTCCCTGTTCCCGGTCTATTATGGCAGCGCCAAAAAGGGCCTTGGCATTCAACCGTTGATGGATGCGGTGACAGGGCTGTTCCAACCGATTGGGGAACAGGGGAGCGCCGCCCTATGCGGCAGCGTTTTCAAGGTGGAGTATACAGATTGCGGCCAGCGGCGTGTCTATCTACGGCTATACAGCGGAACGCTGCGCCTGCGGGATACGGTGGCCCTGGCCGGGAGAGAAAAGCTGAAAATCACAGAGATGCGTATTCCATCCAAAGGGGAAATTGTTCGGACAGACACCGCTTATCCGGGTGAAATTGTTATCCTTCCCAGCGACAGCGTGAGGTTAAACGATGTATTAGGGGACCAAACCCGGCTCCCTCGTAAAAGGTGGCGCGAGGACCCCCTCCCCATGCTGCGGACGACGATTGCACCGAAAACGGCAGCGCAAAGAGAACGGCTGCTGGACGCTCTTACGCAACTTGCGGATACTGACCCGCTTTTGCGTTGCGAAGTGGATTCCATCACCCATGAGATCATTCTTTCTTTTTTGGGCCGGGTGCAGTTGGAGGTTGTTTCCGCTTTGCTGTCGGAAAAATACAAGCTTGAAACAGTGGTAAAGGAACCCTCCGTCATTTATATGGAGCGGCCGCTCAAAGCAGCCAGCCACACCATCCATATCGAGGTGCCGCCCAACCCGTTTTGGGCATCCATAGGACTGTCTGTTACACCACTCTCGCTTGGCTCCGGTGTACAATACGAGAGCCGGGTTTCGCTGGGATACTTGAACCAGAGTTTTCAAAACGCTGTCAGGGATGGTATCCGTTACGGGCTGGAGCAGGGCTTGTTCGGCTGGAACGTAACGGACTGTAAGATTTGCTTTGAATACGGGCTTTATTACAGTCCGGTCAGCACGCCGGCGGACTTCCGCTCATTGGCCCCGATTGTATTGGAACAGGCATTGAAGGAATCGGGGACGCAGCTGCTGGAACCTTATCTCTCCTTCATCCTCTATGCGCCCCAGGAATACCTTTCCAGGGCTTATCATGATGCACCGAAATACTGTGCCACCATCGAAACGGCCCAGGTAAAAAAGGATGAAGTTGTCTTTACTGGCGAGATTCCCGCCCGCTGTATACAGGCATACCGTACTGATCTGAATTTTTATACAAATGGAAGAAGTGTCTGCATTACAGAATTAAAAGGGTATCAGGAAACTTCCGGCGAGCCTGTATTTCAGCCACGCCGCCCGAACAGCCGTTTAGACAAGATCCGGCATATGTTTCAGAAGATAATGTAACGTCTTGCGCAATGCAAGCGTTCATTGCTGGCTATTGCGAAATATCCCAGAAGGCCGGCTCCCAAGGAGGAAACGTCAATGATCCTGCCTTCAGTGATTATACCTCTATATTTTGTCTGGTGCATTAAGGAAACCTCAGACACGGTAAATATGTCCTATAACTTCTGATGGAGGGGGAACTCCTCCTTCCGTTATATCTATATAGATTTATTAGATTGGACTTTGTAACTATTAACCAGTAGTCGTTCTTGACTACACCATTATTATACTAGGAGAATGTAACTTCATGTTTGCTAAAAATTCAAAGGCATATTCTGTCTACCTGCTGTTCCGATTTGTCTGTTCCCTGGCGGTTTCTATGTCCACAGTGCTTTCCATCGTGTACCACCTGGAGGTGGTGCAGCTGGATGCTTTCCAGCTTGTCCTGGTAGGGACGGTTCAGGAGACCTCCTGCTTTCTGTTCGAGATGCCCACCGGTGTGGTGGCGGATTTGTATAGCCGTCGGCGCTCGGTGCTGATTGGAATGTTCCTCTACGGCCTGGGCTTTCTGATGGAGGGTGCGCTACCGTGGTTCGCGACGGTTCTGCTGGCCCAGGTTGTCTGGGGTTGCGGTGATACCTTCATCACCGGCGCTCTGGAGGCGTGGATTGCCTCGGAGGAAGAGGACAAACCCATAGACAAGGTGTTCCTGCGGGGCAGTCAAATGGGGCAAATCGGCGGCGTTCTGGGCGTGGTGCTGGGCACACTGCTGGGAAACATAAACCTGCAAATGCCTGTCATCTTGGGGGGCAGTTTGTGCTTGTTGTTGGGGCTGGTGATGGTTCGCATCATGCCAGAAACCAACTTCTCCCCTGCTATTGAGGAACGGCAGGGCTTGCTTAAAGACTTTGTCTGCCTGTTCAAGCTCAACCTGGGCTTTGTGAAAGGCGCACCTGTGTTGCTGGCGCTCTTAGCAATCACACTATGCGGGGGACTTGCCAGTGAAGGCTTTGACCGGCTCTCCACCGCTCATTTTCTGAATGACACGGTAATACCCGTTATCGGGCCGCTGAACAGCGTCACTTGGTTCGGTGTTATCAGTCTTATCGGCAACGGCTTAGGTATTCTGGCTTCTCAGTTGCTCATCGCCCGCATGGAGAAAAAAGGGACTGTCAGCCGAACCAGTGTGGTCATGTCCACCAGTGCCGGGTATATCCTGTGCCTGGTTCTCTTCGCGGTGGGGCGGAGCTTTTGGTTCATGTTGTTGGTGTTCCTGCTGGCGGGGCTTATGCGCACCATCAAGGAGCCTGTGCTGGCCGCCTGGATGAACGACCATGTGGATGAGAAAATGCGCGCCACAGTCTTTTCCACCAGCGGACAGCTGGACTCTTTCGGGCAGATCATCGGCGGGCCTATTGTGGGGCTGGTAGCCCAGCAGGTGTCCATACCCTGGGGGCTGGTCTGTACCGCTTTCCTGCTGTTGCCCGCGCTGTTCTTAGTGCCGGTGGCGGGAAAGAAGCGGGATTGATATGGCATAGTTAAGTTTACTGACGAGCGGGAGATTACTTCCGCTCGTCTTCATTTAGTAGCGCAAAATTTGAGGACTCTTTATTTCCTTATTCGGTATAGCGGAGGCGGCTGTCAATTCGACATAATTTTCTTGTGATACTTTACCGTACATGAGCATTTGCTTCAGGCATCCAGCATCTCATAGCCGAGCATGGTCCGGCCGGGCAGAAGTGCTTCCGGCACAGATGTTAAATCCACTGTGACTTTCTGAAGATAGAGGCGGTAAGCAACTCCGACCTGTAAGTGATGGAGTCCCTCAAGAATCAGCCGCTGCACATCACCACCCTGATCCTCAAAGAGCAATTCTGTCCGTTTGCGAAGCTTGTTCTGTTTGAGATCTCTCACAATCCCATCTGCCGCTTCATAATTATGAGCCTTTGCCGTTCGATAGAGCTCCCAAGCTTTTATGCCGCCAGCAACAGCGATGGCAGAAGTGAGTCCAACAACAATGGCGTCATGAGATGCGATGCCCCAGATTAGGCCAACAACGGTGATGGCCACTGCGCACACAATCGTTTTGCAAACCCTTTGCGTGATCGCAGGTGGGAGTTTTGTATCCATGTCTTACCTCCAAAATAAGAATCGGGGCATCTGCTTCATCATCAAGCAGATGCCCCTTTGGTTTATGCATATTCCAAAATGACCTTACGATCCAGATAGAGATTGGCTACTGTTTGAAGCACAGGCGTGGTGTTCTGAGAGAAGATCTCTTCGTTGGCAATATGGGCCTGGTCAGAGCTCTCATCCGGATACAGACCTGCCAGCAGCTTATCCGGGGTACTTACATCCCGGAGATTCAAATCAAAGCAGCGTACCAGTTCCGCAGTGCTCAGCGGCGTCTGGCGAATCAAATCAATAACCCGCGCTTCGTCCGCAGTCATGCTGCCGGAGCGCAGCACCTGCACCGTTTCCATGAAGGAGAGCCTGCCTTTCAGGAATAGCTTAACAGCGGTGGCAGTCTTCTTGACACCAGACAGCTCATAGGGAATGACAAAGGCATCTGCCAACATATTGTAGAGCGCATCAACGCCGGTGTAACCCACGCCCTTCACGACAAGCTTGCGGGCCACCAGATTATCCAACAGAGTGTCCAGAGGCGGTGTATCCATGCCAAGCCCCTTGCACTGCTCCACATACGCTTCCTTCAACTCCTGATAGGTCATGACCTCCCACAGTAAGGTGGTCCAGATCAGGAACTCCAGGGTAGAGATGGGATGGAGCACCCCCAGCTTCTGAATATATGGAACTTTATGGCCCTGCTCGATCTTTAGCCGATAGCTTCCGACAGCACAATAAAAAGTCATCATATAGAGTTGCCTCCTCGTCCGTATTCTAACTCTAATTACGCCACTACGCCGAAGAGAACAACAAAAAATGAACCCTTCAGCTATTTTAGCCGAAGGGTTCATGCATGACCTATGCCTGAAGAGAGCGCCCCAGCGCTCGCTCGATATAGCTGTTGAGGGAGGTCTGCGCCTCCATCGCCCGAATTGCAAGCTGCTTATGGAGTTCGGGTGAAATCCGAATGTTAAAGCTGCCCTTATAGGCCCGTTCCGGCTCCTTGCCCTCCGACTCGCACAGCTCCAGATAGTCATCCACTACGCCGTGGAAGTCCTCCACCAGTTCAGTGGCATTTGTCCCCTCATAGGAGAGCAGTGCCCGAATCCCGATGACCTTGCCAAAAAACACTCCATCCGGTTCGGAGAACTCTACGCTACCGACATAACCCTTGTATTCCATTGTGTTGCTCATATCAAACCCTCCTCTTCCAGTACGTCAATAATCTGTTTGATCTGGTATTCCAGCAGTTCCTTTCGCGGGTGTGGCTTGTGCAAGATGATAGGAGAACGGTTTTCACAAACAAATATGACTCGTGAACCGCTGGTTTTTCCTTTGTTGGATCTCAAATAGTCAAAATATCGAAGCAGTGTTTCGAGATCATCGAAGGTGAGATCCTTGGGTTTCGACTTGAGGCGTTGGATTAGTTTTTCCTTTTGGCCCATATTCAATCCTCCTGCTGTTACTGATATTATACGCCAACCAGATCTAAATTGCAACTATTTTTAGTTGCAATTTAGAGTTGCTTTAGTTTGCTCATTTCCGGGTCATCCTTCAGTCTGGAGCGTGCCCGCGCGATCCACGCATTGACATTGTTGACCGTGGTTCCATAACGCTCTGCGATCTCACGAGTCTCGTGGCCAAGCAGTTTCAGCTCAATGGCTTCAACCCCCTTTAGGGTAATTCCAGAATACTTGGCCTTGCACTTGCCCAGAGCATCCATGACGCTGTTGCCATAGATTTTGTCGTCCATGTCATCCGTTGCACCAATCAAATCATAGATGGTGCGCTCATCATCATCGTCAATGAACGGAGATGCGCTGAAGGAGTGGAAATAGTTCTGGTGACGCACATGATCGATCAAGGTGTTGTAAATGTACCGGCAGGCCAGAGGTGCAAATTCACCCCGGCTGGGCTGATAGGCCATGGCGGCGCGGCAGAGAGCTTCGCAGCCAATGGCGTAGAAGTCCTCATAAGCGAGCAACGGCAGGTTGTTGATCTTGATCCGCTTCTGGATGACCTCCTTGACGAGGTGCAGGTTATTGGTGGTCAGTTCACGCTGATATTCCGTCATAATGTTCTTCATGTCTCATTCCTCCTCAGCTTGCTGCCTTGCCGCACTGCTCAAGAACCTCCTGGCTCTTCTCAATGAGCTTCTGGCAGCGGTATTCGTTGAACATTCCGATATGCGCATCTTGTACGCGGAGTCCGAAGTAGTCGGCCATCCAGCGGTAGGCAGACTGGCGACTCATGATCCTGCGCTGCCAGATCTGATCGAAGGTGCGATGTGCCCGGATGCGCAGGTGCCGCAGATCTCCATTGGCCAGCGGCCCCATAGGTTCCAGCGTGCCGGGATGCACTGCCACATAGGCGTTGCAGGCAGGATAGTGCCCGCAGACATACAGCATGTCTGTGCGTTTCTCATCCCCATAGATCTCAGAGGCCGGTCTAAGCACGGCGACTGCGCCGCAGTATTGGCAGCGAACTGGTCTTCTGGGAATTGTCGTTTTGCTTCTTTTCTGTTTCGTCTTCATAGGCTAAGCCCCTTTCTTTGGTTGTCTTGCTTTTAGCTCTCCTTGCAAATTCCGGGAAGTGTCAGGAAAACAGCAAATAATTTGTAAACTTTTTATGAACAAAAAGAACGACCGCCGATAGGCAGCCGCTCGCAGAGGGGGATGTTCGTATATGGTCCTTTTTAATGGACAGGTTTTATGCTATAGTTTGAGTATCAAATGAAATTAGAGCTACAGGAGGATGATACTCATGCCAAGATCACCCAATCATAATGGAACTGGTCGGGCAAAAAAAGAGGAGCCGGCAGCCCGAAACACTTGAATTCTCAGGACTTTTCCGCCGTCCAAGACAGGCTTGCGTTTTGGGACGCGAGTTTCGACCTTCAACTCAAGGTCTTCCAGGTTCTCAGCCGGGGCAACAATGCTGGTAAGTCCCAGGATCTCCCCAATCTTCAGAAGCTGGAGCTTTTCGCAATCTTCGCCATAGATCATTTCCCGGTATCGGCACGGAGAGATGACCGAACCGTGAGAGCTGGTGAAGCTGACCCGACTGATGATGCCAGCCTCCTCGATTTTCAGGATGAAGCGGCCGACACGGGATTTCGACCAGCCCCAGCGCTTGGCCAGATACGAATAGGACAGCAGAGGCTGACCCTTCATGTTGGCGTAGTAGACGACCGGCATATGCTCAGAGCCGGCGACTGTCGGATCGTTGAGGATGGTGTGCAGCCAAAAGTCCATGATGGCATCCAACTCGCTGAAGACCAGCTTACCTTCCTTGCGTCCAGTAGCCAGTAGTTGCCGACTGACGGGTAGGGGGAAGAAAAAGAAACCGCTCCCCTTGTAGCTGTAATAGTTATAGTCCAGATGGACACAGTGGCGCTTCCAGTCTGCAATCGTGAACCGCAGCAGGCTACTTTCCTCGTCAAGAAACTCATAGCTCAGGAACCCATGCTTCTGAAAGTGATCCAACAGTTCTTTTGCCTGAGCCTTCGAATGAACACGGAGGATTCGCGGCAGTGCAGACAGCTTGCAGACCCACTGGCCGGGAGCTTCCATGTATTGCTGATTAGCGATAGTGCGGGTGTTTGACCTGAAGTTGGCATAGGAAAAGAGCGCCATCAGGCTGAACAGATGAACCGTACCATCGTTTTTGAAATCCTTGTGGTCATTGAAGTACCGGAACCATTTCTTCTGGACCCGTACCTTTGGAAAACAGACGAGCTGCTTATGCTGTGTGCAGGCCACCTCGTCACCCCCAATCTTTTAGATTTTCAACCTCAAGTTCTCTGGTCAAGAGAAGCACAGGCATTTCAGCCTCATCCCATTCCTGTGGGCTTGCCGCCGCCGAACTTGCATCCAGCCGGGCGGGAGTATCATTGTTTTCCCATACCATCGTCGCTCTGGGCTTGTCCACGGCCCTTAGCACTTCGCTACAGTGGCTCCGATATGGTAAAGTCTTGAGGTCGTATTCAGTTATCAAGGTGCAGGTGCGAGATCGTTGTTGGGGGCGATTCAGTGGGAAGATGTAAAACCTCTCCTTCGATGCCCCTCGTAATGAATGTAGAAATGGAGGGGGGTTTTATACCCCCCCCTTCGACGATTTTTTGAAAAAAGCAAAAAAATATCGCCCTGCCGAAGCAGGGCGATTGGTCGATTGTTGTTACCTGGCAGGTTCAACCTTAATTGATGGTGTGAGACCACGAAAGGAGGTTGATCCCAATGGCTAAGCCAAAGCATAACTATGAATACATTCCATCCAAGGGGCTATATCGCATTAGGATTCTGGATGTGACCGGAAAGCTGGTGGCACTCGCTGCCAAGACACCTGAAAAACTGGAAGAAAAAATTGCTGAGTTTAGAAGACGGGAGAAACTCAGCGAAACCGGAAAGAAAAATATGCTCGTCTGCGACTACTTGGATCTGTGGCTTGAACTCCATGGTGCCGGTCTCGGTCACAACACGGTGGAGGTAAACTACAAGTACATCATCAACCACAACATCAAACCCAAAATGGAAGGAAAGCGAATGTTAGATGTTCGCCCTGATGATATTCTGGAGGTCATGGCGGCACTCAACGATAAAAGCGAGTCGATCTTTAATGGCACCTATAAGATCATCAACCAGGTATTTAAGGCGGCTTTGGATAACCATGACATTCTGGATAACCCCTGTCCACCGAAGCCGGAGGGAGGTATTGAGCCGGGCGAGAGGTCTGCGTTGACTGAACGGCAGTGTCAGATTCTGATCGAAGCCGTTAAGGACTTGCACGTGTATCCCTTTTGCATGATTGCGCTGTATAGCGGCCTGCGCCGTGAGGAGATTTTGGCCCTTCAGTGGGATTGCGTTGACTTGGGGGATACTCCGCATATTGAGGTGAAGCGTGCGCTGCGCTTTGAGCATAATCGGCCTGTAGTCTCTGATAAGCTGAAGACCAAATCCGCCAAAAGAACCATACCCATCCCTGATGTTCTGGCAGATTGTTTGAGGGGTGAAAAGGAAAAATCTACCTCGGAGTATGTTATTGCAAATAGCAAGGGCGGTCCACTCTCCGGCTCGCAGTTCAAAAGCCTGTGGAACGCCGTGATTGTCCGCACCACAAGGAAGCGCACCTATAAGACTTGGGATCACGGCAAAATCAGGACTGGCACGATTGAGCCGAAGCTGGGCGAGAAGGCAAGACATCAGAAACACTACTACACGATTGATTTTGATGTGACCCCACATCTGCTCAGGCATACCTACATTACCAATCTGCTGATGGCCGGCATCGACATCAAGACGGTGCAGTATCTGGCAGGCCATAAGAGGTCACGCATTACGCTGGACATCTATGCACACCTTGTTTACAACAGACCTGAAGAGCTGATTGGCAAGGTGCGGAATGCGTTTGGAAACACCCCTGACTCCGAGGAGGAAGAAAGCGATGGCAATCTCGAAGAAACCCAAAAAGTCAAAGTATGAATATGTTGAAGCGAACCAGAGCTACCGCAAGAGAGTGAAAGGGCCGGATGGTAAGTTCGTTGCTTTATACGGGAAGACGGCTGGTGAGCTAACAGCGAAAATTCGCCAGTTTAAGGAAGAGATGGAAAATCGTCCTGATCCCAACGACCCGCTGGTGAATGACTATATCGATCAGTGGTTTCGCCTGAATACCGGTGGGCTCACTGAGGAAACCCAGACGAGCTATAAAAGAGTTATTGAGCTTCATATCAAGCCCTTCACCGAGGGAAAAACAATGAGCGAAATCTATAAGAATGACATCAAAACCATTGTCGCTGCGGTGGCTGACAAAAGCGACACGCTGCATAATACCACTTTTATGCTCCTGAAGCGCATCTTCACTTCGGCTTTTGATAATGGGCTGATCGAGGAAAATCCTTGCCCCGTGATGCATAACGGGGGAAACGAAGCCCCGGAGCGATCTGCTCTCAATGACGATCAGGTAAATATCCTTATGAACGCCATCAAAGACTGTCCTCCGTACTTGTTCTGCATGATCGGGCTGTACGCCGGCCTTCGCACCGAAGAGATCCTTGGTTTGAAGTGGGACTGCGTGCATCTGGACGAACCGCCGCATATTGATGTGCGGAGAGCTTCCCGATTCAAGGACAGCAAGCCGGTGGTTACGGATCGCCTGAAGTCCAAAGCGGCCAGACGGACGATTCCAATTCCCAACCAACTCACCGATTGCCTGAAGGCTGAGAAGGCGAACAGTACCTCGGACTTTGTAATCCATGCACCGAACGGAGATCCCCTGTCCAAAACACAGCTTAGGCGTATGTGGACTTATATCGAACGGCGAAGAGCTAAAGAGCGGATATACTACCGTTATGCCGATGGGAAAAAGACGGCGTTCAAGGTGGAAGCCAAACTGGGAACAAAGGCAAAGCGTGGCGGATACACCTACTGCCTCGACTTCGATGTAACGCCCCACATTCTGAGACATACCTACATCACCAACCTGCTTCTGGGGGGCGTCGATATAAAGACCGTTCAGTATCTTGCAGGGCATGAGAAATCTAAGACGACGCTTGAAATCTATTCCCATCTCACCTATAATCGCCCAGAAGAACTACACGCAAAAATCAACGCCGCATTCTGACTTTGCCAGAGCTGGATAGCCCACATTCAAAGAGCCATTGCAAGCTCAAAGAAAAATCTTGAGCTTGCAATGGCTTTCTTATTGCGTGCCAACAGAAATTAGTCGATATTTGTGTTTGCTTCGACATTTTTTCGGTTGACTTACTGATGATGTATGGATATAATTTGAGTAAAGCGAAAGGGTGGTGAGCATCATGAAACGATATGCAATGCAGCATCTGATTGAATGGAAGGAAGATCCTGGACATCTTCCTATGATCATTCGCGGCGCAAGACAGGTGGGAAAGACATGGCTGATGAAGGAATTTGGACGCACAGAATTTGAAAAATATGCGTATATCAATTTTGACCGCAACAGCCGTATGAAGCAGCTCTTTTCAGGGGATTTTGATGTGGATCGTATTTTGCGTGGACTTTCCATTGAAAGCGAAGTAGAGATTGCTCCCGAAGATACTCTTATCATTTTAGATGAGATACAGGAAGTCCCCGCTGCACTTCAGAGTTTGAAGTACTTTTGCGAAGATGACCGACAGCGTTACAATATCGTAGCTGCTGGTTCGCTCCTTGGCATCTCCATGCATGAAGGAACTTCCTTCCCAGTCGGAAAAGTGGATAGCATGGATCTATACCCGTTGTCTTTTACGGAGTTCCTTGATGCAACCGGGAACGGTCAACTGGTATCGCTTCTGGAACAGCAGGACTTTGATATGATCACTGCTTTCAAGGATAAGTATATTGATTTGCTGAAAACCTATTATTATGTGGGCGGTATGCCAGCAGCAGTCAACGCCTATCTTCCCAAGCAAAACCTCAATTCTGTACGCAGAGTTCAGAAGCGTCTGCTCTCCGACTACGAACAGGATTTTTCCAAACACGCTCCTACAGCGGTGATTCCACGCATCCGCATGGTCTGGGATGGTATTCCATCTCAGTTGGCGAAGGAGAATAAGAAGTTTATTTATAGTGTCCTTCGTGAAGGTGCCAGAGCAAAGGACTTTGAACTTGCGATACAGTGGCTGATCGATTGCGGGCTTGTTCATAAGGTTGGCCGCGTGACAAAGGGTGCAATTCCTCTGAAAGCATATCAGGATCTGCCTGCATTTAAGCTGTATATGATGGATGTTGGTCTGCTTGCTGCCATGACCGACTTGGACGCTAAAACCCTGCTCAAGGGCAATGCAATCTTTACGGAGTTCAAAGGCGCTCTTACGGAGCAGTATGTCTGCCAGCAGCTCATCGCAGAGTTGGGCGCAACACCATACTACTGGTCTGCCGAAAACTCCACCGGCGAGGTGGATTTTGTCCTTCAGCACAGCGGGAATGTGATCCCGTTGGAGGTCAAGGCGGAGGAGAATTTGATGGCAAAGAGCCTGAAGGTCTTTGTGGCAGGGAACAAACTGTCCCTTGGCGTGCGATCTTCCATGTCGGATTACCGAAAACAGGAGAAGCTGATCAACTTGCCGCTGTATGCGATCTCTCAGCTCTGGTCTGCCTGTGACAGCTATAGGTCTGTTTGAAGCGAGGGAAGTCGAATGACAGTGAAAGAAATCGAAACACTGATCCCGGTCGCACTTGAGCGCTTCAAGCAGCGCATACCCCAATCCGTAGAATGGATCGACAACGTGCCCATCCGTGTTGCGACTCGTCATACGGGAGAGAAACTGTTTCGCTCCACAATAAAATCACTGAAAGCGTGGGAAAAGGAAGGTCAAAGAAACATAACGCTCAGACTGGAACACTCGGGCTTGGAACATTACAAGGCCGCAAGGTCGCACGCATTTTTGAAGGCTTAGGTTTTGCGACCTTAAAAGCGCGGCCTTGCCCTATGAACAGGGTTGGCCAACCAGTGTTATTGACAGGAATAATTTAAGCTAATATAATGAGTCTGTAAGCAAAGGCCAGATAGATGTAATATCGGATTTTGAAAGTGTAGGAACTTGTAGCTTTTGCAAGCGGAGACTGAAGTATTAGGAAGTGCCGATTGTTAGTGGTTACTAACCGAGGCTATTTGACAGGTGGCAAACCCGCAAAGCCTTGTGCTGCAAGGGATAGCGGCTTCCGTACAGAAACAGTACGGCCTCAAAGCCGCCCGTCGCGCGCCTCAGTTCTCCAAGAGATAAATTGCCTCATCAAGAAGCCCGAAGCCGCAGCGGTTTCGGGCTTCTTTCTTTATGTCTTGACGCAAATCTGACGCAAATAGAAATTGAACGAGAAAATAGCACCGTCCCTCCCGCCGCAAGTCCCGCTAATTTGCTGGTATCGCAAAATAGCAGGACACCGCCGAAAAAATCTGCCGACGCTTGCGGAGCGTGGCAGACCACAATGCCGCCCTACTCTTGCGGAGTATGGGCGGACATTGTTTTTTCCCGCCTTTGCTCTGGTCGGGCGGTGGGACGGAGGACGAAAGACGGGGGGGACGAGGGACGGGAGCAGGCTTCACAGCCCTGCGGGGCTGTGTCAAACCTCTTTTTCGCATACTACGCCCGATAGCGAGCGTAGTATGTCAAAAAAGGAGGTTTCTGCTTATGCGTAATATCAACCGTTTGAACTTCCGAGACATTCAAGCCCTCAATGGTCTGCGGGTATGCGGGTACGCCATGCGGGCAGATATGGAGAAAATCATCAGCCGCAACCGTGTGGAAGTCTTTCTGAAGCGGGGCTATGCTGAAGCGGCACAAGCAGGAACAGGACAAGCTGAAGAAAGCGTTTGGTGACGCATGGGAACAGCCCGAAATGGTTTTCACGACTGGAACGGGCAAGTGGTTTGACCGAAACGAACTGAACAAGCGGCTGAAGCGACTGATGAAGCAAAACGGACTGCCGGAGATTTCCGCTCACAAGTTAAGACACACCTATGCCTCCCTGCTGGTTTATAGCGGAGAGCAGATGCAGGTAATCAGCGAGAACCTCGGACACGCTTCTTGCGACATTACAAGCCGTGTATATGCTCATGTATACCCCGAAGCGAAACAGCGGACAGCAAAGACGATTTCCAATATTCTGAACAACAAGCAAGCGGCAGGCTGACCCTGCCGCTTGCTCTATTTCTGCCGTTTTGACTGCCGCAAGTTTGACGCAAATCGGACGCAAGACGATACAGAACACCCCTCGACGATACCCCACGATGCCCGATTTTCCCCTCTACGAAATCCAACGATATAGCGAGTTTCCGACGCATTGAGGTACTTTGACACGATGGGTTCAACACTCCAAGCGTTAACAGCTCTTCTTACAAGCACCCGCTTCGGCGGGTGCTTGTTTTTGCCCTCAGGCGGGAAAAAGGGTCTTGACATGGATGGTTTATCCATGATAAACTCACGGCAGGAATGGTTTATCCAAAATAAACCGAAAGGAGACCGCCGATGGACGAAAGAAAAATGGGCACGGTGCAGACGCAGTTTGCCGAGCTTGTATGGAGGCATGAGCCGATCGGCTCCGGCGAGCTGGTGAAGCTGTGCGAGAGGGAATGGGGCTGGAAGAAGCCGACGACCTATACCGTGCTGCGCAAGCTCTGCGAGCGGGGCATTTTTCAAAATGAAAACAGCGTGGTCACCGCGCGGATCACACGGGAGGAATACTACGCCGCGCAGGGCGAACGGCTGGTGGAGGATGCCTTTGACGGCTCGCTGCCCGCCTTTGTCGCGGCCTTCACCGCGCGCAAGGCGCTTTCGGCGGAGGAGGTCGCCGCGCTGCGGGAGATGATCGACGCATACGGAAAGGAGTCGTGAGCGTATGAGCGGTATTTTTCTCAAGCTCCTCAATCTGAGCATTTCGGCGAGCTGGCTGGTGCTGGTCGTGCTGGCGCTGCGCCTCGTGCTTAAAAGGGCCCCGAAGTGGGTGAACGTCCTGCTCTGGGGCATGGTCGCGCTGCGCCTGATGCTGCCGTTCTCCATCGAGAGCGCGCTGAGCCTGATCCCGAGCGCGGAGACGGTCAGCCCCGAGGTCGTGCAGTTCGATCCCGCGCCGACCATCACGAGCGGCGTGACGATCATCGACAACGCGGTGAACCCTTCGCTGAGCGAGAGCTTTGCCGCCGCGCCGTTGGCAAGCGTCAACCCGCTCTATGTGTGGACCTATCTCGCGGGCTGGGTGTGGCTCATCGGCCTCACGGCGATGCTGCTCTATGCGCTCGTGAGTTACCTGCGGCTGCGGCGGCGCGTGAGCGCCTCCATTCCGCTGCGGGAGAATATTTATGTTTGCGACGAGGTCGCCTCGCCGTTCATTCTCGGCATCGTGCGCCCGCGCATCTATCTACCCTCCGCGCTGGACGAGGCGCAGCGGGGGAGTGTGCTCTCGCATGAGTGCGCGCACCTCGCGCGGCGTGACCACTGGTGGAAGCCGCTGGGCTTTGCCCTGCTGGCGGTCTACTGGTTCAACCCGCTGCTGTGGCTTGCCTATACCCTGCTCTGCCGCGACATCGAGCTGGCCTGCGACGAGCGCGTGCTGCGCGGCATGGACGCCGGGCAGATCAAGGACTATTCGAGCGCGCTGCTCGCGTGCAGCGTGCCGCGGCGTATGCTTGCCGCCTGTCCGCTCGCCTTCGGCGAGGTGGGCGTGGGTGCGCGCGTGAAAAACGCGCTGCGCTACAAAAAGCCCGCGTTCTGGGCGGTCGCGGCGTCGGTCGCCGTGTGCGTCGTTGTGGCGGTGTGTTTTTTGACAAATCCGCCTACGGATACCGACGCCGCCGGACTGGTCGGTTTCCATCGGGAACAGGTCACTTATGCCGATGTAACGGACGAAAACGGCGCGCAGCCATCCAACGTCCAGTTGACGGCGGAGGAAACGGACGCCGTCTACGCTTTGCTGGATGCCCTGCAATACAAACGCCTCGGCACCGCGTCAGGAATGCAGGATTGCTATGCAAGGCTCTATTTTATCAGCGCTGCGGGCGAACGCTGCGAGGTCATGCTCTCTGAGCGTGAAATGCTGGTCAATCCCATTACGGACGGCAGGAAAGCGCGGCTGTATGAGCTGCGTTCCGGAAGCACGGAGCTGAGAGGCTATCTGCTTGAATGTATTGGTGCAAGCGAGGCGGCAGAGGATGCCGACCGCGTTTACACCGATGCGTGGAGCATCCGCGTCCTCGACGGGTGGGAGCGCGAGGGCGACAGCCCGCTCTGGCGCTCGGGCGCGGGAACAGGCGCTTACTTCCTTGTCACGGAGGGGAGCGGCCTTGACGACAAGCTGATGGAGCTGTACAGCGCCGGCTGGACGCTGAAGTATTTCTCCGACCACTACCGCTGCACCTTGCGGGAGGGGGAGAGCGGCACGATGCTCAGCCTCTATCCCCGTCCGGAGGGCGGCTTCTATCAGATCGAATCGTACTGGAGCTATGAGGGCGCGGACAAGTGGCAGGTCAGATTAGAGGAGGGCCAGCTCAAGGTCATGGAGCAGAGCTTTCGGCTCGAGGAGGACGGTGCGGAGGAAGACCTCGTCGGTGCGCTGCTTGCGCGTGCTGGCTTCGAGAGCATCTCAAGCTACCGCCTTGGGACCGGGGCGAACGGCGGAGAGCTTGCGCTCACGAGCGAGCTGATCCTGGCACTGCAGGACGCGGCACAGACGCTCAAGGCGACGGATGCTTCCACCGCTTCCAGGAGCTCTGCCGTCTCGGTGAGCTTCAAGATCGAGGAGAGTCCCGTGACGATGGAAAGGGGTGTGCAGCCCTACGAGGTGTTCTTCACCAGCGGCAGCGAACGCAGGAGCACGGAGAGCAAGGAGCTTTATCTTTACCTGTGCGCACTGGGCGATGGCGGATATGTCGAGATGCACGACCTCGATGATGACGGCTGCTGCGAGGCGCTGCGCTGGGCGAGCGCCAACGACCGCGGGAACATCGTGATCTACGCGGCGCGCGACGGGCGTGTGGAACGGCTCGATGTGAACGAGACGCTTGGCTGTATCGCTTCCAATTACACGGGCTTGATCGCCAATCTCCCGCACGAATATAAAAATCTTATCAACGCGGTCGACGAGCTGGGCGAGGGAGGAGATCTGTATCGTTACCGCGGCGGTATATTGGAGTATGTGACGACGCTGGACGCGGCGCGCAGCGGTGCGGCAAGCACGACCGGCTACGCCGCCTACGACGCGCTGCTCGCCGAGATCGCCGACCTGCGGCGCTCCGGCACGAGCGACGTGCAGACCGACTTCAGCCACGATCTCCTGTCCGCGAACGACTACTACCAGACACCTGGCTGGCTGCTGCGCGACCTTGACGGCGACGGCACGAGCGAGCTGCTGCTCGGCGCGGACTGGGGCGACGGCTACGGCGTGATCTTTAATATTTACCGTCTCGACGGCGCAAAAGCCGTTCGCGTCGTGGACGGCTGGAGCCGCAGCCAGTATTTTCTCTGCTCTGACGGTACGCTTGCACATGAGTGGTCGGGCGGCGCCGACCATTGGGGGAGGACCTATCTCCGCTACGGCGAGACGCTTTTGCCCATCGAAAGCGTTTTTGACCGCGGCGGCGTGTGGTACCACGCCAAGGGTCTCGATGCCCTGTCCTTGGAGGACACGCAGCTCGAAGACCGCTGCAAGACCATTCCCAGCGCCGAGGCGGAGCAGCTCATGGAGCGCTATACCAAGCAATATGAAGTCCTGCCCTTCACGCCGTTCGCGGCGTGAGACGGCACACGGATGCATTTCACACCCCAAAACCATACATTTCGGGCGAGAAACGCACATCTTTCCGCAGGGCGTGCTATGCTTTTCCTGCAAGAGTATCCGAGGGGCGGCCGGACAGCCGCCGGACAAAACGGAGAATAGAAGGAGAAGCATTATGGGATTATTCAGCAATAATAAGAAGCCCTGCCCCATCTGCGGCAACGCGACGCCCCGCCTGCTGCCGACCAAGGTCGAGGGCGTGCCCATCTGCAAGGAATGCGACAAGAAGATCGACCTGCCGAACGGCGTGCTGGACAGCATGACGCTCGACGATTTCCGCCGCTACATAGATTTTTACAACAAAAATCAGGTGCTGCGCGAGCGCTTCCATCCCGAGTACCGCTTCGGCTTCGGCGCGTTCAACACGCAGCTGGTGCTTGATGTGACCAACGGACTCTTCCGCCTGAAGGACGACGAGAGCACCATCGTGTTTGAAAAGTCCGCGCTCAAGTCCTTCCGCATCACGGAAGATAAGGAACCGCTCTTTACCGGCACGGCCGCCGGTCTTGTCTGCGCTGAGAGCAAGAACCCCGAGCGCGTCCGTCTGCTCGCACCGCGTATCGAGCAGTTCAAGCTGCAGAGAAGCGACTATGAGCGTATCATGCAGGCCGAGCGCGTGCAGTATCTCGACCGCACCAACGAGGAGTGGCGCGAGCGTGAGCGCGAGCTGGAGTTCCATAAGCCCGAGTTCCGCGAGTCCTCGCCGTTCCGTCAGTTCGTGGTGGAGCTGGAGCTGGACCATCCCTATTGGAAAGCCTACCGCAACGAGCTGGACGCGCCGGAGTTTGACGAGGACTATCCGAGCGTGGACTCCTTCCTGCACAAGTACGACGAGAAGGTCAATGAGCTGCACACCCTTGCGCACAACCTGATGCAGTTTATCGCCCCCGGCGCGCCGGAGACCGGCGCCGCCTCCGCGGCACAGACCGCGGCCCCCGCGCAGGCGGGCGGCGCACCGAGCACCGTGGAGGAGCTCAAGCAGTATAAGTCGCTGCTCGACGCCGGCGTCATCACCGAGGAGGAGTTCGCGGCGAAGAAGCGCCAGCTGCTCGGCATCTGAAAAAGCATGAGAAAAGCGCCCGAGACGGGCGCTTTTCCTATTTGCGTCTAACAATTTTACGGCTGCGCAAACATGGACGCGCCGCCGCGCATAGGTTGAAGTAGAAACTAAGACCATTGGAGGCGGACCATGAAACAGACGCATTTTTTCCTCGGCGCGAACAGCGCGGAGGGTTTTTATGGGCTGTATGACCAGCTCCTCGACGCAAGGCTTTACGATCTGATCATTCTCAAGGGGACTCCCGGCTGCGGAAAATCGACCTTCATGCGCCGCGTGGCCGCGGCGCTGGAGGAGCGCGGACTGGAGACCGTGTACATCCATTGCTCCGGCGATCCCGATTCACTCGACGGTGTGATCGCTCCGGCCATCCGGACGGCCATCGTCGACGGCACCGCGCCCCATGTCCTCGAGCCGCGGTACGCGCTGGCGCACGAGCGCTATGTGGACCTGTCGCAATGCTGCGACAGCGCGGCGGCGAAGGAGGTCGCGAACGGCCTGACGGCGCTGACCGACGCCTACCGCGCGTCCTATCGCGAGGCATACCATGTTCTGCGGGCGCTCGGCGGTGTGGATGCGGAGCGCCGCGCTCTGGTGCGCGCGCACTTCGACGAGGAAAAGCTGCTGCGCCGCGCGGCGGGGATCGCCGCGCGCGAGCTCAAGGGCAGGGGAGAGACGCGGGGACGCGCGGTGGACGTCTTTCTCGGCGGACTGACCTGTCAGGGCAGGGTGTGCCGCTTCGACAGCGTGGACGCTCTCTGCCCGCGTGTTTATGAGCTGTGCGACAGCTACGGCCTTGCCGCGCCTGTGCTGCGCCGGCTGCGCGACGCGGCGCTGGAGACGGGGGAGGACGTTCTGGCTTGCCGCGATCCGCTGCGGCCCGCGGAGATCGCGCATCTGCTGATCCCCGCACGGGGCCTTGCGTTCGTCACGACCGGCGAGGGCGTGCGCTATGAAGGGAAGCCCTACCGCCGCCTGCGCGTCGACGCGATGGCGGAGGAGAAGCTGACCCGCGCCGAAAAGGCGCACCTGCGCTTCATCCGCCGTGTCCGCCGCGCGCTGGAGGAGGAAGCGGTCGCGTCTCTCAAGCGCGCCAAGCGCGGGCATGACGCGCTCGAAGCGCTCTACCGCCCCTGTGTGGACTTCGACGCGGTCGACGCGCTGTGCGACGCGGAGATCGCGCGCATCGGCGCCTACCCGGTGTGACGGAAAAAGCCATAAGGAAAGGAGCCTGCGCGATGCGCAGGCTCCTGCTGTTTTGATTTGACATTATACCGCGATGCGGCGGGCGCTGACATAGCCGGTGGTGTAGTAGGCGTCAGAAAGGTTGCTGACGATGACGCCGACGCCGTAGTCCGAGGCATGGACGAACTGACCGCTGCCGATGTACATACCGACGTGCGTGACGGGCTTCGAGGTGGTGCTGCCGGGCTTCTTGAAGAACACGAGGTCGCCGGGGGCAAGCTCGTCCCACGAAACGGTAACGCCGTTTTGCAGCTGAGCGGAGGCGGTGCGGTTGATGGAGTAGCCGAGCTGTGCGCAGGCATACTGCACAAGACCGGAGCAGTCAAAGCCGACGCGCGGGCTGGCCCCGCCATAGACGTAGCTGTAACCGACGTACTGGAGCGCGATGTTCGCAAGCTCCTGCCCCTTGCTCGAAGCGGCGGCGGGAGTGTAGTCCGTCTCCTCCACATAGGCGGCGCTGACGTAGCCCTGCTCGATCTGATACCAGCCGCTTTGGACGGACACGACCTTCACACAGCGCCCCTTGGCGAGGGAGCCGACCTTGGAGTAGCCGGTGCCGGGGCCGGAGCGGATGTTGAGCGGACCCTGCGTGACGCGGATGTAGAGCTGCTCGAGCGCCTCCTCATAGGTGGCGGCCTCGGTGTACGCCGCGTCGATGTAGCCGCTGCCGATCTGATACCAGCCGTCCTGCGCGCCGAGGACCTTGACGACCTTGCCCTGCGCGAGCTCGTCTGCGACCGCATAGTCGGTGGACGGACCGGTGCGGACGTTGAGCACGTCCGCCGTGACCTTGACGTAGGCGCTCTCACTCTGCGCGGCAGAGGCGCTCACCGCGCTGACTTCTGCCGTGACGACGGGGACGGCTTCCTCAAGCAGCTTGATGTAGCTTGCGGAGACGTAGCCCTTCACGCTGCCGAGCCGGATGCCGTACCACCCGTTCGTCGCGGTGTCCACGATCTCGACCTGTTTGCCGCTCGGCAGCTGATCGAGAATGGCGGAGCCGGTGCTCGCGGTCTTGCGCACGCGCAGAACGCTGCCGCCGACGTCCACAACGCCGGTGAGCGCGAGGGTGGGGGTGGTCAGGCAGACCGCCAGCAGCAGGCCGGCAGCCGTGCCGCGGAGCGCGTGGCGCAGTTTCATAGGGCATCCTCCTCAAATTCTCATGAAAAAGCGGCGCAGACGGGGCGCGCCGCCGAACGGTACCAAAGGTTACAATTTGTAACTATTGAAATGATACCATAATTCGACGGCGGATGCAAGGTTTTTTCACCCGCTTTTGGTCAAACAATGTCGGCCCGAAATTGTGCAGAATGCACGAAGTGCGCAAAAAATCCGTTTGCCGGCCGTGGAGCGGTGTGGTATGATAAGGCAAACACGGAAGGAGCGGAGGAAATGCCATGTTCCGGAATGAAACAAACTATGTGCTCACAAACGGTGTGCTGCTCGACGGCACGGAGAAAATGACGCCGCAGACGGGCAGAGATATTTATATTGAGGGCGGGCGCATCGGCGCGGTCGCCGATGCCGCGGCGCGCCGCGAGGGCTATGAGGTCGTGGACCTCGGCGGACAGTATGTGCTGCCGGGGCTGATCAATCTGCACGTTCATCTGCCCGCCTCCGGCAAGCCGAAGAAAAAGGCGAGCGACCCGAAGAAGCTCGTGAAGCTCATCACCGCCAACGCGCTCACGCGCCGCATCGGCGTGAAGCTGTGCGAGGGCTACGCGAAGACGGAGCTTCTCAGCGGCGTGACGACCATCCGCACGGTCGGCGGCGTGGCGGACTTCGACACGATCATCCGCGACCTTGCCGCGCAGGGAAAGATCCTCAGCCCGCGCGTGGTGGCGTCCAATATGGCGGTCTCCGTGCCCGACGGGCACATGGCCGGCTCCCTTGCCTACGAAGCAAAGACACCGGAGGAGGCCGCGGCTTATGTGGAGCGGATCGCGGCGGAGAAGCCGGACCTCATCAAGCTCATGATCACCGGCGGCGTGCTTGACGCCGAGGTCGTCGGCGAGCCGGGCGTGCTGCGGATGCAGCCCGCGCTGGTGAAGGCGGCCTGCGATAAGGCGCACGCGCTTGGCATGAAGGTCGCCGCGCACGTCGAAAGCCCCGAGGGCGTGCGTGTGGCGCTGGAAAACGGCGTGGACTCCATCGAGCACGGCGCGCAGCCGGACGCGGCGATCACCGCGCTCTACAAGGAGAAGGGCGCGTTCCAGGTCGCGACGCTCTCGCCTGCACTGCCCTATGCGCTCTTTGACCGCAGTGTCTCCCACGCGACCTATGAGCAGCAGGAGAACGGCAAGGTCGTCTTTGACGGCATCATCGCCATGGCGCGGGAAAATCTGGCAAACGGTATTCCGGTCGGCCTCGGCACGGACACCGGCTGCCCCTATATCACGCACTACGATATGTGGCGCGAGCTGTGCTACTTCGTGAAATACTGCGGCGTGACGCCGGCCTTCGCGCTCCACACCGCGACGCGGCTCAACGCGCGGCTTGCCGGCATCGACGGCGAGACCGGCTCCATCGAGGCGGGCAAGGCGGCGGACCTGATCGTCTGCGCGAAGGATCCGCTCGCGGATCTCTCGGCCCTGCGCACGCTCTCCATGGTCATCAAGGACGGCTATCGCGTCGAGCATCCCGCGCCGAAGAAGCTGCCAGAGGTCGAGCGCGAGCTGGATAAGTTCCTGTGACCCATACCTATTATAATGTACAAGAAAAAGCACGGGAAGCCCCGTGCTTTTCCCTTATGGCGTTTTATGTTACAGCTCCACGAGCTCGTATTCCCGCGTGCCGAAGCCCAGCGCCGCCGCGGATTCGACCGTGCGGACACCGTTGCGGCTCTCAATGCGCTCTACGAGGTGGTCGCGGCCCGGATCGTCGGAGGCGTAGACCAGATCGAGGCAGGCCTGATCGACCGCGATGGGGTCGAGCGAGGCAAGGATGCCGATGTCCGCCATGCACGGGTCCTCGGCCACGGCGCAGCAGTCGCAGTCCACGGACATATTCTTCATAACGTTGATGAAAACGGTCTTGTCCTTGAAATATTCCGCCACGGACGAGGCGGCGTCCGCCATCGCGTCGAGGAAGCTGTCGTGGTCAGCGGTCCAGATCTTTTCGGGCTCGCCGGCACCGTGGATATAGGCTTTGCCGTAGGAGGACGCGCAGCCGATGGAGAGCTGCTTGAGCGCGCCGCCGAAGCCGCCCATCGGATGCCCCTTGAAGTGGGAGAGGACGAGCATGGAATCGTAGTTGGCAATGTCCTTGCCGACAAAGTTCTTCTGAATACTCCTGCCGTTCGGAACGGCAAGCTCCAGATCGGGGCCCTCGGCGTCAAGAATATCCACGTCGAAATTCGTGCTCCAGCCGTGCCTGATCATCGTGCGGCGGTGCTTCTCGGTGGTGTTGCGCTCGCCCTCGTAGGCGGTGTTGCACTCGACCACCGTGCCATGCACGGCCTCGATCATCGGCCGCCAGAAGTCGGGGCCCAAAAAGTTCTGGTTGCCCTGCTCACCGGAGTGCAGCTTCACGGCGACCTTTCCCGGCAGCTCGCGGCCCACGGCACGGTAAAGCGCCACGACCTTCTCGGGCGTGATCTCACGGGAGAAATATACCTTAGCCTTCATCGCGTTTTCCTCCTTGCACGGAAAATAATCATTTGTATTATAACCCATTGCGCGAAATATTGCAACTCCCGGCGAAACGGGACCGGCCTGCGGACGGATCATGTCACGGAGGTGTCAAAAAACGGCGAAAAATGCTGTGCAGATATCCTAAAATTCCAAAAAAGTGATGTTTGCGATTGACTATGCTATCGTAATAGCGTAGAATAAAACCTGTTGATTTGGTGGGATATAGCAGATAACAAGAAGAAAACGGCAAAATATTGATGTATAGAAGAATGAATATTCATACAAAAGCATTTTGCGTGTGATCCGCTGCTCTCACGAAAACGGCTGCGCGCGCTTAACGGAGTCCTTACGGCGGAAAACATCTCCTGAACGCCCCGGATACAGGGGGAGCGCGGGCGCGAAAATGCGGCAGAATATGAAAAATTTGCGGTGAAATTTGAATTTTGCTGAAAAAACGAAAGGAAAAAGTGACTGATAGCACAAAAAGAAAGAAGCATTTCTGTGCGGAATGACAATGACCAGAAAATTTCATCGAAAAAACAGGAAAATATGCTTGTGAAAGACTTGACAAGACGAGGATGAATGAATTATAATCCGTCCATAAAAAATGAATAAGCTGTGAACGTACCAAACATACCGCACGAGGGTGCGGCGTACGCGAAAAAGACCATGTGGTCTTTTCTCTGTTCCGAGCCGGAACAGAGAATTTAACTTTTTTGTCGTATTCGGCGCAAGCCGGGTATATAATTTTTGAAAGGAAGATATCAGCATGAAAAAAGTATTGTCTCTGATCCTCGCGCTGGCAATGGTTTTTGCTCTGGCCGCCTGCGGCGAGAAGCAACCCTCCAACGACGGTAACACCGATGGCGACAAGCCCCCCCGCGGCAACGTCATTATGACCTTCGGCACCGCCGACACCGGCGGCTCCATGTACCCTGCCGGCGCTGCGGTCTCCCAGGTCTGGACGAACAACGTCCAGGGCGTGAAGTGCAACACCCAGACCTCCACCGGCTCCTTCCAGAACTGCCAGGACGTCTCCACCGGTGAGGTCGACGTCGCGGTCGCTACCTCCGACGTCGTTCTCAACGCCTACAACGGCACCGGCAAGTTCGCCGACATCGGCAAGCTGGACAACCTGCGCGTCATCGGCGCGGTCTACACCTCCGTGCTCAGCGGCGTGGCGCTCAAGAGCTCCGGCCTGACCTACATCCATGACCTGCTCGGCAAGCGCGTTGCCGTCGGTCCTGCGGCCTCCGCGACCGAGAATGCCACCCTCGCCGCCTTTGGTGTCATGGGCATTGATTCCAGCAACACCAGCCTTGAGAACCTCGGCCTCGGCGACGGCGCCGACTCCGTCGGCGACGGCATCCTCGACGCGGCCTTCGGCTTCGCCGGCCTGCCCATCGGCGGTCAGCTGAACCTCGCTGCCACCAAGGAGATCCAGGTCCTCGACATGACCCAGGAGGAGATCGACAAGGTCCTCGCGGGCAACGCTGCCTACATCCAGACCAAGATCCCCGCCGGCACCTACACCGGTCAGGACAATGATGCCAACACCTTCGGCGTCAAGTGCCTCATCATCGTCACCGCCGATATGGACGCGGATCTCGTCTACGATCTGTGCAAGGCCATGAACGAGCACACCGAGGAGATGGCTGCCGGTAACGCCCTGCTCAAGGACATGACCGATCCCAGCTTCCTCTGCACCCAGATGCCCATTCCTCTGCACGACGGCGCCCAGAAGTACTACAGCGAGCAGGGCCTCATCTAATCGAGGAATTCTGAAAACTTGATCAAAAGGACGATCTGACCGTCCCTGCGAAAAGCATTTTTTGGCCGGAGTTGGGACATCCCAACTCCGGCTCCCCCTTTTCATTAAGGTTTCGTTAAGACCCCCCACTTAACAGAAAGGATGCGTTTATGTCCGATAAGAAAGAAATCAAAGAGATCGACGTCGCCTCGCTTGACAGCGAACTGGCAGCAGCGAGAACTCTCGAAGAGGGTAAGGGCGACAAGTTCATTATGATGGCCTCCGTCGTCGCCTTCCTGATGACCTCCTTCCACATCTACACGGGCTTCAAGGGCCTGTTCGACTACTCCGTGCAGCGCGGCGTGCATCTGGGCTTCGCCCTCACGCTGATCCTGCTCACTCAGCCTCTCTATAAGCACGTTTTCAAGGATAAATTCGCCGGCAGCAAGGCATTCCGTGCCATCTGCCGCGCGTTTGATATGATCCTCGTCATCCTCACATGGGTCTCCGTGTGGATGGCGCAGGACGAGGTCCATCACCTCACCGAGCGTTTGAGCAAGACGACCTGGATGGCGACCTTCGCCGGCGCCTGCCTCGTCATTATCGTGCTCGAGTGCGCCCGCCGTACCCTCGGCTATATCATGCCGATCCTCTCTCTCCTCTTCATCGCTTACGCACTGGCCGGGCCGAACCTGCCCATGGCCATCGCCCACCGTGGCTATTCCCTCGAGCGTATCTGCAAGTTCCTCGCCACCGACCTTGACGGTCTGTTCGGCACGACCATGAGCGTTTCCGCCACGGTCATCTTCATGTTCGTCATGTTCGGCGCGTTCCTCGAGGCTTCCGGCTGCTCCGACTTCATCAACGACATCGCCATCTCTCTTACCGGTAAGATCAAGTCCGGCCCCGCGCTCAGCGCAGTCGTGGCCTCCGGTCTGATGGGCTCCATCAACGGCTCCGCCGTCGCCAACGTCGTCGGCACCGGTACGTTTACCATTCCTCTGATGAAGTCCCGCGGCTACAAGCCCCAGTTCGCCGGCGGCGTTGAGGCCGTTGCCTCCACCGGCGGTCAGATCCTGCCCCCCGTCATGGGCTCCGGCGCGTTCCTGATGGTCGCGTTCACCGAGCAGAAGTACATCGCCATCGTCATCGCGGCGGTCATTCCCGCGCTGCTCTATTACTGGGGCTGCGCCGTCGCCGTTATGACGCAGACCGAGATCGCGCACGTCACCCTCATGGACCCCAAGGACATTCCCAAGACCCGCGATGTCATGAAGGACGGCTGGATCTATCTGCTCATCATCTGCGTTCTGCTCTACTGCCTGCTCATCGCGCAGTATTCTCCGCTCTACTCCGCCCTGTGGGCGACCTGCGCGGTGCCCGTGGTCATGCTCTTCGATAAGAAGAAGCGCTTCACCCTCAAGACCATCCCCAGCGCCATGGTCAAGTCCGGCTTCAGCGCCATGTCCATCGTCATCGGCTGCGCCTGCGCCGGTATCGTCGTTGGCATGGTCTCCATCACCGGCATCGGCGTTATCTTCGGCGACATGATGATCCAGGCGGCGCATAACATGCTCTTCCCGTCTCTGGTCTTCACTGCCATCACCTGCATTGTCCTCGGTATGGGCCTGCCCACCACCGCGGCCTATGTTATCGCGGCATCCATCCTCGCTCCGTCCCTCATCAAGCTCGGCCTTGCCCCGCTGACGGCGCACCTGTTCGTGTTCTACTTCGCGTGCCTGTCCGCCATCACCCCGCCGGTCGCCCTCGCGGCCTATGCCGGCGCCGGCATCGCCAAGACCAACCCGATGACCACGGCGGTCGAGGCCTGCAAGCTCGGCTTCGCCGGCTTCATGGTGCCCTTCGCGTTCTGCTACAACCCGGCAATGATGATGCAGGGCAGCGTCGGCGAGATCATCTCCGTCGCCATCAGCGCGATCATCGGCGTTGCCATCATGTCCGCCGGCTTCCAGGGCTGGCTGCTGTGGAGGCTCAACTGGCTTGAACGCATCGTGTTCATCGCCGGCGGCCTGCTGATGTTCATCCCCGGCACGCTGACGGATATCACCGGCCTTGTGATCGCGGTCGCTCTGCTTCTCATCAACGTGAAGAAGTGGGAGAAGGGTCCCAAGTTCATCATGGACAAGCACAAGGCCAAGCAGGAGCAGAAGTAAGCTCCGCTGAACCGGATACGGAATATGAGGGTCCTGAAAAGGGACCCTCATATTTTTTCATTGACCGCGCCCCCGACGCGCGGTATACTGTAGCGTAAGAATCCAAGCGAGGAGAGAAGAACCATGGAAGCTCAGGAGATCCGTTACCGCGTCAATAAAAAGGTGTTTCGGCAGGCGTCGCTCTACGCCATGTTCCTGCGAAACCGCAATACCTTCCGCGTGGGCATCGCCGTCGTGCTGGCGGTGGCATTTTACACCGTGCTTGCCGTGCAGGGTACCTTTCCCCTGAGCTACCTTCCGATCTACATCGCGGCGGCCTATCTTGTCTGGATGCTTTTGCTGCTCGGACGCGAGGAGCAGCGCGTGCTGCGCTACCTCAAGAGCGACGAGTCGCTGCTGGGGACGGAGTACGTTCTGCGCTTTGACGCGGGCAAGCTTTCGGTCGAGATCCCCGAGAAGAAGCTCCGCAACACGGTCGCGCTCGCGAAGCTCGCCTCGGCCATCGAAATTTCGAGCGTGTTCATGCTCTGCCTTTCGGCCGATCAGCTCTACCTTGTGCCGACCGCAGCCATGACGGACGAGCAGCGCACGGCGCTGCGCGGCCTTCTGAGCAGCCGCCTCGGCGAGCGCTTTTATTCCAGTATTCTGGCGCGCGAGAAAAAGAAATGAACAAGGCCCGCCTCCGACATCGCTTCGGAGGCGGGCTTTGCCGTGCTATACCGGACGGCCGTGCTCCACGCGGCAGTCGCACTCGCTGCGCCACGACTGCGATTGCAGGAAGCGGCGCGCGGCATCGACGAAGGCGCGGGCGGCGGGCAGAAGGTGGCGCTTTTTCTTGTAGACCACGCTCAGCGGGTGGACAAGGTCGGGGGAGTCGAGGTCGAAGAAGAGCAGCTCGCCGCGGTTCGGCGCGTTGTGGACAGCGGTCTCATTGACGAAGCAGAAGCCGTAGTTTTCCGCCGTCAGGTTCAGCGCCGTGGTGGCGTTGGTGGTGTAGAGCGCGTTTTCGACGGTGATATGCTTCCGTTCGAGAAAGTTGTTGACGCGCATGGCGAGCAGGATCTCGGGGTAGAGCAGGACAAAGCGCTCGTGCTCGAGAACGGAGAGCTCCGGCTCCCGTCCCGCGCGGCAGGCCTCCGCAAGCGCCTGCGCGGCGCGGTTGCCGCGGTTGCCGACCAGGAGGATCTTTTCGTAAAGAATGGTCTCAGTGGTCAGGTAGTCGGGCGTATTGAGATTGGTGTTCATGATGGCAAAATCCACCGTGTTGTCCGCCACCAGTCGGAACATCTCGCTCGTCGGGCGTTCGAGCAGCTCAAGATGGGCCTCGGGGTGCTCCTGCGAAAAGGCGGGCAGGATGCTCGGCAGGAGCGTGCTGGCGCGCCAGTTGCTCATGGCGACGCGGAGCGTCTGGCGGCGGCTGGCGTTCAAACGTGTGAAATCCTGCAAAAGCTGCTCATAGAGCTGCGAGCTGTCCTCGAGATAGTTGGCGTAGACCTTGCCGGCTGCGGTCAGCGCCAGCGGCGACTTGGTGCGGTCGAGCAGGCGGACGCCGAATTCCTTTTCCAAATGGATGACGTATTGGCTCAAGTAGGGCTGCGAGATGTGCAGCCGCTCTGCGGCCTTGGAAATGCTTTTCTCGGACGCAATGGCAAGAAAATATTCCGGATTCCGGTCCTGTACCATCCAGATCACCTCGGTTTCCTCTTTGATTATAGCAAAAAATACGACGCCGTCAAGCACGGTATAGTAAAAATGCTATAGGGATAGTCACATTTAAGTCTTTGACCTTTTCGCGGCGATGCACTATGATAGAGTCAAACAGGGAAATCAAAAAACCATCGGAAAAGAGTGAGATTATGCCAAGGTTTGAAGCATCTGCGCTGCGGGGCTACTGCGTGTCGGTCCTGACGGCCTCCGGTGTGGAGAGGAGCTGCGCGGAAGCGGTGGCTGACGCGCTGATCGACGCGGAGCTGACAGGCGTGTCCACCCACGGTGTGAGCCGTCTGGCCGTTTATATGCAGCGCATGGACGCGGGCGTGATGTCGCGTGAAAACAACATCCGCATCGTGCGGGAATCGACCTCCACGCTGGTCGTGGACGCCGGCAACTCGCTGGGCGCGGCGGCGGCAAAATTTGCGATGGAGCGGTGCATCGCCAAGGCAAAAGAGACGGGCTGCTGCTTTGCAAGCGTGCACAGCTCCAACCACTTCGGCACCGCCGCCTATTATACAAGGCTTGCTGCCGCGCAGGATATGATCGGATTTGCCTGCACCAATCTCAAGGGCAAGATCGCGCCCTTCGGCAGCGCTGAGCCCTACATGGGCACAAACCCCATCTCCGTGGCGGCTCCGTCCGACGACCTTCCGGTCGTGCTGGATATGGCGCCGAGCGTTGTGGCGCTGGGCAAGCTCATTCTGGCGCAGAAGCTGGGAAAGTCTATTCCCGAGGGCTGGGCACTGGATAAGGACGGCAGACCCACCACGGACCCCGCGGCCGGTCGTGCCGGCTCGCTCGTGCCGATCGGCGGCGCGAAAGGCAGCGGCCTCGCCATCATGGTCGATGTGCTTTGCGGCATTCTCAGCGGCGGCCTCTACGGTCCGCATCTGCATGACCTCTATGTGATGGACGAGCCGCAGGGCGTCAGCCATTTTCTCGGCGCCATCGACATTGCGCATTTCATCGAACCGGCAGCGTTCAAGTCGGCTCTTTCCGCCATGTCACGGGAGATCAAGGCGCTGAAAAAGGCCGATGGTGTGGAGGAAATTTTCCTGCCCGGCGAACGCTCCGGCCGCAAGGCGGAAGAAAATGCTGCAAACGGTATTGAGGTGCCGCAGCCGGTCTACGAAGAGCTGCTGGAGCTCGGCAAGCCCTACGGCCTGAGCCTGTAAAGGAGGAAGCATTATGGCAAAAATTCTCATCACCGAATCGGTCCACCCCATCGGACCCGAGCTGCTGACCGCGGCGGGCCACACCGTCGTCTACGCCGACCGCGACATGGATGTCATCCGTCGCGAGATCGTGGACGCGGACGCCGTGCTTGTGCGCATCATCGAGCTGCCCGGCTCGCTGCTCGCGACGGCGAAGAACCTCAAGATCGTCTCCAAGCACGGCGTGGGCTACGATAATATCGACCTCGACTACTGCAAGAGCCACGGCGTCGCCGTGACCATCACCCCGAACGCGAACAGCCTTTCCGTCGCCGAGCACGCCTTCACGCTGATGCTCACGCTGGCGAAGAACATCATTCCCGTCTCCAACGAGTACCGCACGGTTGGCTTTGCCGCGAAGAACCACGCCCCCGGCATTGAAATGACCGGCAAGACATTGGGTCTGATCGGCATGGGCCGCATCGGAAAGCACATCCTGCACATGTGTAAGGACGGCCTGGATATGCACGTCATCGTCTACGACCCCTACATCAGCGAGGTCCCCGAGGGCGTCGAGAGGGTGGACGACCTTTCCGAGCTGCTGCGCCGCGCCGACGTCGTGACGCTCCATTGTCTGCTCACCGACGAGACGCGCAAGCTCATCGACCGCGAGCGCCTCGCGCTGATGAAGCCCACCGCGCTGCTTATCAACTGCGCCCGAGGCCCCATCGTGGACGAAGCCGCGCTCATCGAGGCGCTGGAGAATGGCAGACTTGCCGGCGCCGGTCTTGACGTCACCGACCCCGAGCCGGTCGCGCCGGACAGCCCGCTCTTTAAGCTGCCGAACGTCATCGTCACGCCGCACTACGCGCCCACAACGGTCGAATCCGCCACGCGCGTTTCCAAGATCGCAGCCGAAAACATCAACGCGGTGCTTGCCGGTCAAGAGCCGGTGGGCCGCATCATCTGAACAAGATTAAGAGGAGGACGCAACCATGAGACTCGCAACGATCAAGCTGCACGGCGCGGAGGTCGCCGGCATCGTCACCGGGAAGGGCATCCTGCCCGTCGCAGCGCTCAACGCCTACAAGGGCACGGGCTGGAAGGAGGACATGATGAGCCTCATTCAGGCCAATCACATCCCCGGCCTGACGAAGTGGTACAACGAGGGCGGCAAGGAGGAGCTTGAGACCATCCCCGGCGTCGTGCCGGCGGAGGAGGTTGTCTACGCCCCGCTCTACCGCAACCCCAAGCGCATCTTCGGCATCGGTCTGAACTACGCCGACCACGCCAAGGACATCGGCAACGCCGCGCCCACGGGCTTCCCCGGCAGCTTCTTCAAAATGGCCGATACCCTTGTCGGCTACGGCGACGACATCCTGCTGCCCAAGCTCAAGGAGGCGCAGAAGACCACGGCGGAGGCGGAGCTCGGCATCATCATGGGCCGCGACTGCCGCGACGTTCCCGAGGAGGAGTGGGAGAGCGCCATCGTCGGCTACACCACGATCCTCGACATGACCGAGGAATCCATCCTCAAGGGCAACGACTTCGTGCCCGGCAATCCCCGCTATCTGACCATCGTGAAGAATTTCCCGACGTTCTTCTCCTTCGGTCCCCAGCTCGTCACGCCCGACGAGGTGCCCGACGTCCTCAAGCTTGAGGTCCAGAGTGTCCACAACGGCGAGATCCACGCGAAGAACACGGTCGATCACATGACGCACGTTCCGTCCCGCCTCGTTTCCCTGCACTCGAGCATCCAAGGCTGGTACGCCGGCGACGTGCTCTCCACCGGCACCCCGCGCGCGTTCCACATTCAGGATGGCGACATTGCCGAGTGCCGCATCGTCGGCCCCGACGGCTTCGAGATGGAGCCGCTGAAGAATCCCGTCGTGGATCTCAAGTTGCACTAAGGAAGATCAAAAATTTTAACATATCAGGAGGAAATTATCATGGATCTGGGTTTGAAGGATAAGGTCGTCGTTTGTATGTCCAGCGCGTCCGGCTTCGGCAAGGGCATCGCGACGGAGTTCGCCCGCGAGGGCGCGAAGGTGGTCATCTGCACCAGCGAGGCGTTCAAGGCGGAGCTGGATCAGGCGGTCGTCGACATCGAGAAGGAGACCGGCAACCGCCCCCACCCCTATATGTACGACGTGCTCAACAACGAGAGCATCACCGCGATGATCAACAAGGTCGCAGCGGACCTCGGCGGCATTTACGGCCTTGTGAACCACTGCCCCGGCCCCAAGGCGGGCACCTTCGAGGCGCTGACCGAGGCCGACTGGGCGGACGGCTATCAGAAATGCCTGTACAGCTACACCACCGCCATCCGCGCGGCGCTGCCCTATATGAAGCAGGGCGGCGGACGCATCGTCAACTCCACCTCGTCCTCCATCAAGCAGGAGCTGGATAACCTCATTCTCTCCAACACGTTCCGCATGGGCGTGGTCGGCATGAGCAAGACGATGGCGCGCGAGTTCGGTCCGTACAACATTATGGTCAACACGATGGGCCCCGGCCGCATCTACACCGACCGCATCAAGTACCTCAACACCATCCGCGCGGAGAAGGCGGGCATCACGCTCGAGGAGTACAACACCCGCGACGCCGCGAGCTTCCCGCAGAAGCGCTACCAGACGGCGGACGAGTACGCCCGCTCCGTGGTGTTCATCTGCTCGCCCGCGAACAGCGCGATCTCCGGTCAGGTCATCTGCGTCGACGGCGCCATGACCACCGCGTACTAAGGCTGTATGGGCTGGAAGGGAAACCGCACCCCCTCGAACCCGCAGGAGGGCTATTACGTCGGCCTGATGAACGCCTGCGGCTACCGCACAAAGGACCTGGAAAAGCCCGTCATCGGCATCGTCAATTCCTTTACGGACGTCAACCCGGGGCACCGCGCCTTCAAGGAGCTGGTGGGCTACGTCAAGGAGGGCGTGTGGGCGGCCGGCGGTACGCCGGCGGAGTTCAACGTTCCCGCCCCCTGCGACGGCATGGCGCAGGGCGAGGGGATGCACTTCATCCTGCCCTCGCGCGACCTGATCGCCGGCAGCATTCAGGCGATGGCGAGCGCCCACGGCTTCGACGGTCTGGTGTTCCTGTGCTCCTGCGACAAGATCGTGCCCGGTATGCTCATGGCCGCCGCGGCGCTCAATAAGCCCTGTATGTTCCTCACGGCAGGCAGTATGCTGCCCTACGAGGCGGACGAGGGCACCTATGTCACGCCTGACCTCAAGGAATCCATCGGTCAGCGCAACATCGACGCCATCAGCGAGGAGACCTTCACCCGCTTCCGTGAGAACATCTGCTTCTCCTGCGGCACCTGCTCGATGTACGGCACCGCCAACACCATGGGCGTATTCACCGAGGTCATCGGCCTCTGCCCCATCGATAGCACGACCATGCTCTTCTGCTCGTCCGCCAAGTACAAGCAGGCGCGCGACGTCGGCGAGCGCATCGTCACGCTCACGAAGGAGGGTGTGCGCTTTTCCGATGTCGTCACCGAGGCGAGCCTCAAGAACGGTCTGCGCCACGTCGCCGCGACCGGCGGCTCGACGAACGCCCAGCTCCACATCTGTGCGCTCGCGCGCGTGATGGGCATTCCGATGGACCTCGCGGCCTTTGATGCGATCCAGCGCGACGTGCCCTGCGTCGCGAAGTTCAAGCCGTCCTCAAAATTCAATATGTACGACTATTATAAGGCTGGCGGCGTGGGCGCGACGATGAAGGCCATCGAGCGCTATCTCGACCCCGACGCGCGTCTGGCGACGGGCGGCACGGTGGGCGAGTTCCTCGCCCGCTTCCGCCGCAGGGTCGATCCCGAGATCATCCACACAGCCGACGAGCCGCTCTACCCCGACGGCTGCTTCGCCGTGCTGCACGGCAACCTTGCCCCCGGCGGCTGCATCGTGAAAAAGAGCGGCGTGGTGCCCGAGATGTTCCACCACCGCGGCCCTGCGGTCTGCTTCGACTCCGAGGACGCGCTGCGCGCGGCCATGACGGAGAAGTCCGTCAAGCCCGGCGATGTGCTGGTCATTCGCTACGAGGGTCCCAAGGGCGGGCCGGGGATGCGCGAGATGTCCATTCCCGCGGCGATGCTCGTCGGCATGGGCCTGCACACGAGCTGCGCCATGGTCACCGACGGGCGCTACTCCGGCGCGACGCGCGGCCCCTGCATCGGCCACGTCTCGCCCGAGGCGTGGGACGGCGGCCCCATCGCCGCAGTGCGCGACGGTGACATGATCGAGATCGACATCGACAAACACACCATCCACCTCGAGGTCAGCGACGAGGAGCTCGCGGAGCGGCTGGGACACATCAAGCGTCCCGCGCATCCAGCGCCCGGCGTGCTCGGAGCTTACCGCAAAGCGGTCGACAGCGTGAACGAGGGCTGCACCTGGCTCTACGGCAAGGAAGAATAAGAAAACGGCAAGCGCCGCGGTCACCCGACCGCGGCGCTTGTATTGTGATCGTTTGCTGCTTCAACGGAGCTTCACCGCGGCGAGCACGGCGGCCTTGCCGTCCGCCTTTTTGATGGCGAGGCGGCAGCCACTCTCCTCACGGCGGCAGTAGACGTCCAGCTCCTCGCCCTCCAGACAGGGAGCGGCGTAGTGGACCTCCATCGACGCGATGCGGCCCGAGGCCAGCTCGGCGGCGGAGAAGCAGTCGAGCAGCACGCGGACGTAGGCGACGTTGTTCATGTGACGGCCGAAGTCGATGTCCGTTGAGCGGACCGTATAGCCGCGCACGAGCTCCGCCTGCGGCAGGTCGTCCGCGAAGCGGGTGGGGTGATCGGTGATGCCGGTGCGGTCGGAGAACGGAAAATCGGCGGGAAAGCCGGTCTGCGCAAACTGCATCAGCTTCTTTTCCGGGCCGAGGACGGCCCACTGCGTGCGCCCGAGGGCGAGCAGCGCGTCGCCGCGGCGCAGACTGTAGCTGCGGTAGCAGCGTATGGCCTTGCCGTCGCACGGCTCCGGCCACGTTGCGGCGGTAAGCTCATCCATGAGACCTGCGCGTTGCAGGAAGTCCACGCGCGTGTGGACGGTCAGCCAGAACTCGCCGCGCTTCGCCATCGCTGCGCCGCCGACACCGATGAGCTCGGCGTGCTGGGCGGCGATGCCCTGAAAGATGGTGAAGGCCGCGAGGGGCGAGAGCTGCGCCGCGGCGTCGCAGTAGTCGGGCGTGACGGTGATGCTTTTTTCAAAAATGCCCTGCTGCATAGCTGCCTCCGATGTGCGTTCAGCTCCGCGCGCGGCGGCTCAGCTGCTGCTGCGCCGCGTGGCGGCGGCGACGCTGCGCGTTCACCACAACGTAGACCATCATAATGATGGTGATGGCGTAGGGGATGATACCGGTGAGGTCAGAGCTGACGTAGTCCTGCAATCTCAGGCCGATGGCGTCGAAGAAACCGAACATCAGCGCCGCGAGGTAGGCCTTGGCGGGGTTCGCCGCGCCGAAGATCACGCAGGCAAAGGCGATGTAGCCGCGGGAGTTGGACATATTCTCGGCAAAGGTGCCGTTGAGGTAGCCGAGCGACAGGTGAGCGCCCGCGAGCGCGCACAGCACGCCGCAGAGGATGCTCGCGAGCCACTTCATCTTCTCCGGCTCGATGCCGGCGGTGCGCAGCGTCTCGGGCTTTTCGCCGCTCGCGCGCAGCCAGAAGCCGTAGGGGGTTTTGTAGATGAACACCCACAGCACGAGGACGAAGAGCCAGGTGAGATACACAAACAGCGAGTGACCATTGAGCACCGCGCCGAGGAAGGGAATTTTATCCAGCAGCGGAAGGTCCACCGTCGGCAGGGAGGGGAAGCCCTTCGCGCCGGAGGTGCCAAACACGGAGCGGGAGAGATAGGTCGTCAGGCCGAGCGCGAAGGTATTGAGCGCGCAGCCGATGATGAACTCGTCTGAGCGGAACTTCACGACGAAGAGCGCAAAGAACAGGCCGACGAGCAGCCCCATAAGAAGCACCAGTCCCACGCCGCCCCAGGCGGAGGTAAAGAGATAGCTGCCGAACACGCCGAAGAACGCGCCCATGAGGATCATGCCGTCCATGCCGATGTTCATGATGCCGGCGTGCTCGGTGAGCGAGCCGCCGATGGCGGCGAGCGCCACGGGCGTGGCGCGGCGGAGCATCTCGTTAAAGGTACCGGAGGAGAAAATGCTGGCGAGGATCGCGGAAAGGTCATCCATGTTTCAGTTCCTCCTTTAAGCGTTCTTCGGCGGCGCGCTTGGCTCTGCGGCGCTCGTGCGCCGCGGTGAGCGAGCGGGTGATGCCGCTCTCGGCAGCCATGCAGAAGATGATAACGGTCTGAATGATGAGGTAGATCTGCGAGGGAATGCCGATGAGCTCCATGCCCTGCGCGCCGATCTTCAGCACGGCGAAGAAGAGCGAGAGGAGGATGACGGTCACAGGCTTATACTGCGCGATCATGGCGACCATCAGGGCCTCGAAGTAGTAGTCCTTGCTCACGCTGTCGCGGTAAAGATGCTCGACGCCGTAGACGCGGAACATACCCACGAGGCCGCACATCGCGCCGGAGACGACCATGGAGAGCAGCACGATCTGATCGGTGCGCAGGCCGGAGAAGAAGGCGAAGCGCGGATTCTCGCCGGTGATGCGCATTTCGTAGCCGATGGAGGTGCGCTCCATCACATACCACACAAGGAAGGCCATCACCGCCGCGGCAAACACGGCGCTGGTGAGATTGGAGCGGGGAATGACATTGCCGAACCAGTATTGTGCGCCGAGCTGTTCGGTCGCGGCGACCATGTTCTTATTGGCATTCTTCCACGGGCCCTTGGCAAGATACTGGCAGAGGTAAGCGGCAACGGTGTTGAGCATGATGGTGGTGATGACCTCGTTGACCTTGACCTTCACCTTCAGAACGCCGGGGAGGAAAGCGTACAGGCCGCCGACCGCCATCGCGGCGAGCGCCGCGCAGACGATGACAAGGAAGCGGGGCTGCCCATCCATCCACACGCCGACCTGCGCGGCAAAGATCGCGCCGAGGAGCAGCTGACCCTCGCCGCCGACGTTGAAGATGCCGACGCGCGCGCCGAGCACGCAGGCAAGGCCGCACACGCACAGCACCATCGCGTACTCCAGAAAGTCGCCGATGTGGCGCGCGCTGTCGAACGCGCCGGAGAGCATCGCGCCGTAGGCCTCGAGCGGATGGAAGCCGGAGACGGCGAGAATGCCCGCGCCGATGAGGAAGGCGAAGAGGATCGAGAGCAGCAGCGAGAGCAGATAGCGGTAATTCACCGCGCCTGCGAGCTTTTTCATGCCTTTGCCGCCTCCTTTCCCTCACGGTGGCCGGTCATGTACCAGCCGATCTCCTCCTTGGTGATGTCACTTGTGCGGAACTCGCCGGTGATGCGCCCCTCGTACATCGTGATGATGCGGTCGGACAGGCGGAACACCTCGTCGAGGTCGGCCGAGCAGAGGAGAATGGCACAGCCGGCGTTGCGCTTTTCGATGATGCGGGTGTGGATGAATTCGATGGCGCCCACGTCCACGCCGCGCGTGGGCTGGGCGATGATGAGCACGGGGGAATCAAACGAAAATTCACGCGCGACGACGACCTTCTGCATATTGCCGCCGGACATGGAGCCGACGGCGGTGTCGATGCCCGCGCCGCGGATATCGAACCTCTCATAGACCTCCTCCGCGTAGCGCTCGATGGAGCTGCGCCGCTGATGAAACGCGAAGCCGCTGAAGGCCTTGTCGCGCTGCTTGCCCATGAGGAGGTTGTCCGTCACGCTCGCGCTCCGGCTCACGCCGGTGGCGAGACGGTCCTCGGGAATGTGGGAGAGACCGACCTTGCGGATCTCGCCCGCCGTTTTTCCGGTGACGTTCTGCCCGCAGACCTCCACCGTGCCGCGCTCGACGCGGCGCATACCGGTGATGGCCTCCAAAAGCTCGCTTTGGCCGTTGCCCTCGATGGCGGCGATGCCGAGCACCTCGCCCGCGCGGACGGACAGGCTCAGACCGTCCACGGCGACCAGCCCGCGGTCATCGCAGACCGTGAGGTCATGGACAGCAATCTGCTCCGCGCCCGCTTCGCCGGCCTTTTCCAGCCGGTCGTAGAGCACCGGGCGGCCGACCATCATCGAGGCGAGCTTTTTTTCGTCCACGTCGCAGGTGTTCTCCACGCCGATGAGCCGTCCCTTGCGCATCACGCCCACGCGGTCGCTGATTGCCATGACCTCGTAGAGCTTGTGCGTGATGATGATGACCGTCATGCCCAGCTCGCGCACCACGCGGCGGATGACGGCGAACAGCTCATCCGTCTCCTGCGGGGTGAGGACGGCGGTCGGCTCGTCCAGAATGAGAATGTCCGCACCGCGGTAGAGCGTTTTGAGAATTTCCACGCGCTGCTGAAGCCCCACGCCGATCTCGCGCACCACGGCGGCGGGATCGACCGCAAGGCCGTACTCCTCCACCAGCCTCTGCGCGGCGGCCTCGGCGGCCTTGTTGTCAAAGAGCACGCCGAGCCTGCGCGGCTCGCGGCTCATAACGATGTTCTGTGCCACGGTGAAGCTGGGCACGAGCATGAAGTGCTGGTGCACCATGCCGACGCCCATAGAGATGGCGGTTTTGGGCGAGAAGCGCTCGACCTTCCTCCCGCGGATATACACCTCGCCGTTCGTCGGCTCGTGGATGCCGTAGAGAATGTTCATCAGCGTGGTCTTGCCCGCGCCGTTCTCGCCGACGAGGGCAAAGACCTCGCCCTTTCGGATGTCGAGCGATACGTCGTCGTTGGCGAGCACGCCGGGGAACTCCATGGAGATATGGCGGAATTCGACTGCATTTTCCTGCAAGGCTCGTTACCTCACTTTCTTTGGAATAGAGGAAGCGGCGCGGCTTTTGCCGCGCCGCAAGGGAAGTGCATGAAATTACGCGCGCGTCGTCTCCACGACGATCTCGCCGGAGGCGATCTTCGCGGCCAGCTCCTCGACGGCGGCCTTGACCTCGTCGGGGACCTGCTGCGTCATGCCGCTGTCGCCGTAGCCGATGCCGACGTAGCCGGTCGCCATGTCGGCGGTCCAGGTGGTGCCGAAGCGGCTGTCGCCCGCGAGATAGGACTTGACGGCGTCATAGATGGAGCTGCCGACTTCCTTCTTCATGGAGCAGATAATGACCTCGGGGTCGATGTACTTCTGGTCGCTGTCCACGCCGATGGCGTAGAAGCCCTTCTCCTTGGCGGCCTCGAACACGCCGTCGCCGCAGGCGGAGGCGATCTGGAAGATGACGTCCGCACCCTGATCGTTGAGCGCGATGGCGCAGTCCTTGCCGACGGCGGGATCGTCGTAGGTGTTGGAGTAGTTCTTCACCACGCTGATCTCCTTGCCGTTCTCGGTGCCGTAATACTCGGCGCCCTGCGTGTAGCCGACGATGAAGTCGTTGATGGTATCGACATCGTCGCCGCCGACCGCACCGACCACGCCGGTCTCGGAGACCGCGGCGGCGATGTAGCCCGCGAGGAAGCTGCCCTCGTTCTGGGCGTAGGTGATGTTGAGCACGTTGGATACGGGCGCGCTGGTGGCGTTATCGACCCAGATCCAGTTGACCTCGGGATAGTCGGGCGCAATGGTCTCGACGTTGTAGAACTCCCAGCCGACGCAGACCACGATGTTCGCCTTCTCGGCGGCGTTCTTCATCTGGATGTCGTGGTTTTCGTTGTTGCACTCGATGACGATGGGCTTCACGCCGAGGTCGGCGACCATGCGGTCCAGGCCCTCCTTGGAGGAGTCGTAGAAGCTGCGGTCGCCGAGCTTGCCGGCTACGACCAGCGCGACGGTCAGACCGTCGGCGTCGCCGCCGTTGCCGGCATCGTCGATGGGCGCGTCGTCCTTCTTGCCGCAGGCGGCAAGGCTGAGCACCATGACGGCGCACAGCAGCACAGAGAGTAGCTTTTTCATTCCAATTTACCTCTTCAAAACATTGTAGTCTCTGCGCGGCGGATGCAGGAGAGCCGCGCAGGTATGCTCTATTATAGGCATTCCCGCGCGGCTTTGCAAGACCATATCGCAAAAATCGCGTTGTATTTTATGCTCAGGAGGACGCTTTTTCGCCCAACGCTTCGCGCAGCGTGCGCCAGCCGAGCATGGCACACTTCACGCGCGCGGGCATATGGGAGACGTCGCGCAGAGCCGAGGCCTCCTCGAGGCTGTCGATCTCCTCCTCGCTCGCCTCGCCGCGGATCATGCGCAGAAAGAGGTCGCCGAGCCGCAGAGCCTCCTCGCGGCTCTTGCCGACGATCATGCCGAGCATGATGTCAGTAGAGGCCTGCGAGATGGCGCAGCCGTCGCCGACAAAGGCCCCGTCGGCGATGGTATCGCCATCGAGCTTGAGCTTGAGCTGAATTTCGTCGCCGCAGCTCGGGTTCACGCCGTCGAGCACGAGGTCGGCGTCCGGCAGATCGTGCTTGAACTCCGGGCGGACGTTGTGCTCGGTGAGGATCTCGTTGTAGAAAGGATTAGTCGTCATAGCCCATGCGCCCCCTGACGGTGGATAGGCTGCCGACCAGCCGGTCCACATCGGTTTTGTCATTATAGAATGCGAAGCTCGCGCGCACCGTGGCGTGATAGCCGAGGAAGCGATGGAGCGGCTCGGCGCAGTGATGCCCCGCGCGGACGGCTACGCCGTCGGCGGCAAGCAGCTCGCTCACGTCGTGCGGGTGGACGTTGTCCACCACAAAGGTCAGGATGCCGTTGTGCTCCTCTGCCTGGTCCGAGCCGAGGATGCGGACGTGCGGCAGCACGCGCATCCGCGCGAGGGCGTCGGCGGTGACGGCCAGCTCACGCGCGTGGATGGTGTCGAAGCCGACGCGCTCCACATAGTCGATGGCGGCGTGCAGGCCCGCCGCGCCCGCGGCGTTGACGGTGCCGGCCTCAAATTTGTGCGGCGCCTCGGCAAACACCGCGCCCTCGCGCGTGACGGACTCGATCATCTCGCCGCCCGTGAGAAACGGCGGCATCTGCTCCAGAAGCTCGCGCCGCCCGTACAGCGCCCCGATGCCCATGGGCCCGTAGAGCTTGTGGCCGGAGAAGGCGAGGAAGTCCGCGCCCAGCTCCTGCACGTTGACCGGCAGGTGCGGCGTGCTCTGCGCGCCGTCCACCACCAGCACCGCACCCACGCGGTGCGCCAGCTCCGCGACCACGCGGATGGGGTATTCGCGTCCGAGCACGTTCGAGACCTGCTGCAGCGCGACGACCCTTGTCTTTGCCGTGATGAGCGCTTCGACCTTGTTGAGGTCCAGACTGCCGTCCGGCTCACATTCCATGAACTTGAGCTGCGCGCCGGTCTGACGGCAGACCATCTGCCAGGGAAGGATGTTGCTGTGGTGCTCCATCGTGGAGATCAGGATCTCATCGCCCGCCTTGACATGGCTGAGCCCGTAGCTGTAGGCCACAAGGTTCAGCCCCTCGGTCGTGTTGCGGGTGAAGACGATCTCCTCGCTCTGCGCCGCGCCGAGAAAGCGGGCGACGGCGGCGCGGGCGCTCTCGAGCGCGTCGGTCGCCTCGATGCTCAGCGGGTAGAGCCCGCGCAGGGGATTGGCGTTGTGGCGCGTATAGAACTCCCGCTCCGCGTCCAGCACGCACTGCGGACGCTGGGCGGTGGCGGCGCTGTCGAGATAGGCGACATCACGCTGCGCGAGCAGAGGGAAATCGGCTTTATAATTCGTGCTCATTCGCGTTCCTCCTTCGTACACAGGACCTGCGCGAGCGCACCGAGGGCGCGCGCGGAAAAGGCTTCGTCCTCCGCCATGCGCGCGAGCCGCTCCACGGCGGCGCGGGCGAGGATGGCTTCGGCGGCGGCGCGGTCGATGCCGCGGCTGGCAAAGTAAAAGAGCGTGTCCGCGTCCAGCTCGCCGATGGTTGCGCCGTGGCTGCCCTCGACGTTCTCCTCAGCGCAGAGGATGACAGGGACAGTCTTGTTTTCCGCGTCCTCGCCGAGGAGCAGGACGGTCTCGTTTTCACTGCCGACCGAGCCGGCGGAGCCGCGCTTGAAGTCAATGGTGCCGCGGAAGACCTTTTTCGCGCGCTCCATCAGCGCACCGGAAGCGTGGATCTCGCTCACGGTGCTTTTGCCGAGCTGCTCAACGGTCAGATCAATGTCCGCCGTGTCGCTCCGGCGGGCGAGGTAGCCGAGGTCGGCGCGCAGCGCCGCGCCGTCGCCCGCAAGGGAGATCTGGTGGTCGGCATAAACAGCGCCGTCGCCGAGCTGGAGGGAGATGAGGTCGAGCTTCGCGTGTTCGGCGAGCTGCGCACTCAGCTCGTGGCGCAGCACCGCGCCCTGCGCGGGATTCAGAAGCTGCACGACGCGAAGGTGCGCGCCCTCCGCTGCTGTGAGCCTGAGCTCCGCGGCAAGGGGCTGCGCGGCGGTGCAGACCTCAAAGACGGTCAGCTCCGCGCCCGCCTCGGCGGTCACGGTATAGACGCGGCGGCCGTAGGCTGCGCCGCCGTCCGCAGCCTCGATGCGGAGAGGGGCGTTTTTTCCGGAAACGGCGGTGAAGCGCTCGTTCGAGAGCAGCGTCTCCGCGTCCGTGTCCCAACGGACGGCGGCCTCGTTCACGCCGAGACGGTTCCAGGTGCGCGAAGCGGGACGGTTGACATAAATCGTTTTTTCCATATCGTTCGCTCCTTTCGCTCAGCCGATGCTGCCCTTCATCTCAAGGCGGATGAGGTTGTTCATTTCCACGGCGTATTCCAGCGGCAGCTCCTTGGACACGTTGTCCGCGAAGCCGCTGACGATCAGGGCGCGGGCGTCCTCCTCGCTCATGCCGCGGCTCATCAGGTAAAAGACCGCGTCGTTGCTGATCGCGCCGATCCTGGCCTCGTGGCCCACGGCGGCGTCGCGCGTCTTGATGTCCATGGCGGGAATGGTGTCCGAGCGCGATTCGGAGTCCAGCATCAGGGACTGGCAGGAAACTGCGCTTTTCGCGCCCTTTGCGCTCTTTTCCACTACGACGCTCGAGCGGAAGGTGCTCACGCCGCCGCTTTTGCTGATCGAGCGCGTGTTCATATAGCTGCTGGTGTTTTTGCCGACATGGACGACCTTTGCGCCCGTGTCGAGGTCCTGTCCCGCGCCGGCAAAGGTCACGCCGGTGAACTCCATGCGGGAATCGTCGCCCTTGAGGATGCTCATGGGGTACAGGCAGCCCACATGGGAGCCGAAGGAACCGGACACCCACTCGATCGTGCCGCCCTCCTCCACCAGCGCCCGCTTGGTGTTGAGGTTATACATATTCTTCGACCAGTTCTCGATGGTCGAGTAGCGCAGCTTGGCATTCTTTTTGACGTAAAGCTCCACGCAGCCCGCGTGGAGGTTCGCCACGTTGTACTTGGGAGCGGAGCAGCCCTCGATGAAGTGCAGGCTCGCGCCCTCGTCCACGATGATGAGCGTGTGCTCGAACTGGCCCGCGCCCTTGGCATTGAGCCGGAAGTAGGACTGGAGCGGAATGGAGAGGTGTACGCCCTTGGGGACATACACAAACGAGCCGCCGGACCACACCGCCCCGTGGAGCGCGGCAAACTTGTGGTCGCGCGGGGTGACGAGCTTCATGAAATACTTGCGCACCATGTCGGCATACTCGCCCTTGAGGGCGCTTTCCATATCGGTGTAGACTACGCCCTCGGCGGCGACCTCGTCGCGCACATTATGGTAAACCAGCTCGGAGTCGTACTGCGCGCCCACGCCGGCGAGCGACTTGCGCTCCGCCTGCGGGATGCCCAGACGCTCAAAGGTATCCTTGATGTCCTGCGGCACGTTCGCCCAGTCGTTCTGCATCTTCGTGTTCGGGCGGACATAGGTGGCGATGTGGTCGATGTCCAGCCCCTCGAGCGAGGGGCCCCAGTCGGGCAGGCGCAGCTCGTTGTAGATCTGGAGCGATTGCAGCCGGAACTGCTGCATCCACACGGGGTCGCCCTTTTCCTTGGACAGCTTGTCCACGATCTCCGGCGTCAGACCGGACTCCATGCGGTAGGCGTCGTGCTCCGCGTCGCGGATGTCGTAAATGCTGCGGTCCACATCCGCGACGTAGGTTTTTTCTCTGTTCTCTGCCATGCCGATGTCACCGCCTTACTCGGTTTTCAGGCTGCCGAAGCCCTTTTCGTTGATGGCCTCGACCAGCTCGGCCCCGCCGTTTTTCACGATGACGCCGTTTTCCATGACGTGCGCGGCGTCGACGTGCAGCGCCTCCAGAATGCGCGTGGAGTGCGTGATGATGAGGAGCGAGCCGTGCGTGCGCTCACGAAAGAGCCGCACGCCCTCGGACACCGTGCGCACGGCGTCCACATCCAGACCGGAGTCGGTCTCGTCGAGGATGGCGAGCTTCGGCTCGAGCATAAGCATCTGCAAAATTTCGGCTTTCTTTTTCTCGCCGCCGGAAAAGCCCACGTTCAGGTCGCGCTCGGCATAGCTCTCGTCCATGCTCAGCAGCCTCATGGTCTCCCTCAGGCACTTTTTGAAGTCCCAAAGCCGCAGGCGGTCGCCGGTCTTCTGCTCCAGCGCGCTGCGGATGAAGGCGCTGAGCGTCACGCCCGGCACCTCCAGCGGGTTCTGGAAGGAGAGGAAGATGCCGCGCTTGGCGCGCTCATTGACCGGCAGGGCGGTGATGTCCTCGCCGTCAAATACGATGCTGCCGCTCGTCACGGTGTAGACCGGATTGCCGGTGACGGCGTAGCCGAGCGTGGATTTTCCCGTGCCGTTCGGCCCCATGAGAACGTGCGTCTCGTCGCGCCCGACCGTGAGGTCAACGCCGTGAAGGATCTCCTTTTCCCCCGCGCTGACGTGCAGGCTATTGACCTCTAAAAGTGCTTTGTTTTTCATGCTGCTTGCCCTCGTTTCTGCGTCTGCCCGATCGGACAGCTCTATAATCCTATCAAGTTGATAGGATTATAAGACGATAAACCTATAATGTCAATAGGGATTATGAAAATTTTCAGGCCGTCCACACCTATTTGAACACTTGCACAGGTCGCGCCGCGCTGGTATCATAAAAGCGAGGTGAGAATATGGCAACAACAAAGGATTACATTGAATACGTCTGCGAGCGCCTGCACGGCGCGGGCGGGCTGCGTTACCGCAAAATGTTCGGGGAATACATGGTCTATGTCAACGATAAGCCCGTGCTGCTCGTGTGCGACAACACGGTGTTCGTGAAGATCGTGCCGGAGCTTGCCGCGCTCATGGCGGACGCGGAGCGCGGCCTGCCCTATGAGGGCGCGAAGGAGCACTATATCCTCGATATCGACGATACCGACCTCGCACGGCAGGTCGTCGCGGTGCTGGAGACGGTCACGCCGCTGCCGAAGCCGAAAAAGAAGAAGGCCGAGTAGCTTGCCAGCGCCGCGCCGGTGTGCTACAATAGGCGGGAAAATCAGAAAAAGCGAGGAAGCGAACCATGGAATACGATCTGCCCGTCGCGCAGATGGCGCGCGGCGACGATATCGAGGGCTTTTACGTCCTCAAATCCGCCTTTTCCAAGGTGGCGAACAACGGCAAGCCCTTTTTGAACCTGACCCTTTCGGACCGGACCGGCGCGGTCGACGCGAAGGTGTGGGACTACCCCGGCCCCATCGGCGCGGCGGACGAGGGCAAGGTCGTGAAGATCCGCGGCAGCGTGTCGGAGTTCCGCGGGGCCTTGCAGGTGACGGTGGAGCGCATCCGCCTCGCAGGCGAGGACGACCGTTACGATGTGACCGCGCTCGTACCCACCGCGCCCATCGACGGGGAGGCGATGTACGCCTCGGTCGAAGCACTGCTCGACTCCATCACGGACGCCGATTATAAGGCGGTCTGCCGTGAGCTGCTGCGCCGCCACAGCGAGAGCTTCCGCACCATCCCCGCCGCCAAGAGCGTCCACCACGGCTTTCTGTATGGCCTTCTGATGCACACGGGCAATATGATGCAGCTCGCCGACTTCCTCGCCGGTATGTATGCCGACACGGTGGACCGCAGCCTGCTGCTCGCGGGCACGTTCGCGCACGATCTGCAAAAGGAGCGCGAGTTCCGCTTCTCCGCCCTCGGCCTGGTGACGGACTATTCCGTGCCGGGCCAGCTGCTCGGCCACCTTGTCATGGGCGCGCAGGAGATTGCGGAGATCGCGAAGGAGCTGGACGTTTCGGAGGAGAAGTCTGTTCTGCTCCGGCACCTCGTTCTCTCCCACCACGGCGAGCCGGAGTTCGGTGCGGCGGTGCGCCCGGTCTGCGCCGAGAGCGAGCTTTTGAGCTACATCGACATGATCGACAGCCGCATGGAGATCTACCGCGAGGTGCTCGGCGCCACGCCGCTCGGCGGCTTCAGCGACCGCGTGTTCGCACTCGACGGCAAGAAGCTCTATCACCACGAATGAGGAGGAAAGAGGGATGCATCCATACTTTTCGGTCATGGACGAGCGCTGGTTTCACCGCGCCTTCGTCTACACCGGCTCGGTGACCGACCGCGAAAAAAACCTTGACTTCCGCTATCGCTATGAGCAGGTCAAGGGCGACGACGGCGACGCGCTCAAGGCTTCGACCTACTCCGACCTCTGCTACGAGCTGGCACAGGACGTGGAGGAGGAGATCTTCCCCTGGACGGACGAGGGCGTGGAGGCGCTGAAGGCGTGGTATCAGTCGCAGTACGAAAAATTCCTCGCCGCGCATGAGGCATGAAGCATGATAAAAAAGAGAGCCGCTTTCCGTCGGAAAGCGGCTCTCCTTTTCGGTCATTGCAGGCGGACCTCCGCGCCGGTGAGGGCGTCGTCCTCGTGCGAGACGAGAAGGACGATCTTCTCCCGTGCGGCCCGCGCGACGCAGCGCTGCGCCGCGGCGCGGTTGTCCGCGTCGAGTCCGGTGAACGGCTCGTCGAGCGCGAGTGCGTCCGAGGGCGCGAGCAGGGCGCGCGCGAGGGCCAGGCGGCGCTTCATGCCGCCGGACCAGTCCCGCACCCGCTTGCCTCCCACCTCGCCGAGCCCCAGCTCCGCGAGCAGGGCGCGCGCGGCGGTCTCGTCGTAAGCCGCGCCGAGCGCGAAGCGCAGGTTGCCTGCGGCGTCGAGCTGCTCGAGCAGGCGGTCCTCCTGAAAGACCGCCGCCCAGCGGAAGCGGCCCGCGTTCGTCGCGCCGCCGTCAGGACTCTCCAGCCCCAGCAGAATGCGCAGCAGCGTCGTTTTGCCGATGCCGGAGCTGCCCGTGACGCGCGTGAGGCCGGTTTCGGCGGTAAAGCTCACGCCTTGCAGCACCGCTGTGCCGCCGTAGCTTTTGCGGAGATCTTCCACCCGAAGCTCCATCAGGCGCACCACCTTTCCGTCAGCGCGTCCACGCCGCGCAGGAACAGTCCTTCAAACAAAACGGAGAGCAGCACGATCACCGCCGTCCACGCGAAGAGGTCGGCGGTCTGGAAGTAGACCTTGGCGGTGTAGAGCCGTTCGCCGATGGTGCCGGAGCACAGGCCGATGACCTCCGCCGCCGTGCCGGCCTTCCACGAAAGGCCCAGCGCCGTATCGGCGGCCGCGCGGAAGTAGGGCAGCACCTGCGGCAAATCAACGCCGTGCAGCCGCCGTGAGAACGGCACGCGGAACACCCGCGCCATCTCAAGAAGCTCGCGGCTCGTGCCGCGGATGCCCTCAAGCACGTTGCGGTACACGACGGGAAAGGCCATCAGCGTGGTGATGAAGAGCGGCAGTCGGCGGCTCTCGAGCCACACGAGCGCGAGGATGATGAACGACGCGACCGGCACGGCCTTGACGGCGGACACGAGCGGCGCGAGCAGCTCCTCCGCGCGGCGGTACCGCGCGGCAAGTGCGGCAAGCACGACCGCCAGCGCGCAGGCGAGCAGAAAGCCGCCGAGGATGCGCGCGGCCGAGGTGAGTACCGTCCGCCAGAACGCGGCGGTGACTGCCAACTCCCCGAGCCGCACGAGCGCCGAAAGGGGCGAGGCCAGCAGCAGAGCACCGTGTGGATAGAGGGCGGCGAGCGCCATGCTCGCGCCCTGCCATACGAGCAGCCAGAACACGACCGCCCAAAGGCGGACGCTTTTTTTCTTCGGCTTCACGGCGGTCATCTCCTTTCCAATGGGGTGTCGGCCTTACTGTGTGACGGTGGTGGGACAGCGCCCGCCGCAGAAAAGATCACGCGAAATAGAAGCTGTTGTCCGGCATCGCGCCTCCGACGGCGGCGGGATCGGCGTTGTAGAGCACAGAGAGATAGCCGGGCAGCTTTTCAAGAAGTTCCGCTCCTGTGATGCAGACAATATTGCAGTAAGGCAGGGCCTTTTCCGCTACGGCGGCATCCACGATGCCGTATTCGCCGATGAGCGCGGCGGCGTCGGCGGTGTTGGCGTTGACCCAGTCCACGCTTGCGGCGTAATAGGAGAGGAAGGTGCCGACGGCGGCGGGGTGCGCCTCGACAAAGTCACTGCGGGCGACGATCACGCCGGTGATGAGCGCGGAACCATTGTCCAGCTTATCCCACTCCTCGGTGAGATCAAGCGCCATACGCAGACCGTCAATTTTGCTCTGCGCCACGGTGACAAAGGGCTGGGGCAGCAGGGCGATGCTCGCCTGACCGCTTGCCAGCGCCGCGACGCATTCGCTGTGCTCACTCTTCCAGTCGAGCGTCACGTCGGCGTCGGGGTCGATGCCGTTTTCGCTGAGAAGATAGCGCAGGGCGTACTCGGGTGTGCTGCCCTTGCCCGCGGCCACGACGGTCTTGCCCTTGAGGTCGGCGAGGGACTGTACGCTCTCGCCGTTTTCCACAATGTAGAGCACACCCAGCGTGTTGACCGCCAGCACCTGCACCGCGCCCTCGGTCTTGTTGTACAGCACGGCGGCGAGGTTCGCGGGCACACAAGCCATGTCCAGCTCGCCCTTGATGAGCGCGGGCGTCACCTCGTCGGCGGAGCCGGCGAGCGTGAAGTCATAGAGCGGTCCGTTCGCGGAGGAGGGCGCGTCGCTTATGAGCTTGACAAGTCCCATCGCCGTGGGACCCTTGAGCGCGGCGATGCGGGCGGTGACAGGGGCCTCGGTCTCCTGCGCGGGCGTATCCGGTGTTTCGGCCGGGTCAGTGGTCTCCGCGGGCTTCTGCGCGCAGGCAGCGAGCGAGAGAGCAAGCGCCAGCGTCAGGCACAGGGCAAAAAACTTTTTGAGTGATTTCAGTGATTTCATTTAGCAGCTTCCTTTCTGATAGCGGCGTCGGGGGCGTAGACGGTCTTGGTGGTGATGCCGTCGAGTCGGCCCAGCTTGCCCGACAGGGCGGAGATGACGTCGTTCGGCGCGTCGAGCGCCACACTGATGATGTTCACGCCGCGCTCCCGGTAGGGAACTCCCATCCGTCCGATGATGTACGGCCTGTATTGGTGCAGCAGCTCGTTGAGCGCCTGCACGGAGCTTCCCTCCTGCACGATGACGGCCAGCACGGCGACGCGCGTTTCCATAGACATGACCTCCCGAAAAATAAGAGTATCCCTCCCGCCGCACGGCAGGAGGGATGGAAAAACCGGTACCGGACACAGCCGCCGGCTGTGCCTTGCTTTTCCTCCTCTTTCGGCTCGGGCTTGCCCTCGCCGGCAGAACGGCAGAATAAATGATACGGTCCGCCGGTCAGAGCGTACTTCCCGGGGACGAAGCGATGATAGCACAGAGCGTTCGCGCTGTCAAGCGCGGCGCTCAGAACACCACGACGAGCAGCATCTTGAATGGCTCCTGCCCATACACCGCGTGCGGATGCCTGGCGGGCATGACGATGCTCTCGCCCTCGCGGAGCAGATACTCCTTGCCGTCGATGGTGATGCGGCCCATGCCGTCGAGGCAGGTGACGAAGGCGTCGCCGCCGGACTCGTGCGTGCTGATCTCCTCACCCTTATCGAAGGAGAAAAGCGTCACGCTCAGCGCGGCGTTCTGCGCGAGCGTCTTGCTCACGACCTGCCCCTTCTGATAGGCGACCTCGTCCTTGAGCGTCAGGACCTCTGCCTTGGAAATGTTCTTCAAACCGGTCATGGAAACAAACCTCCTTGTTATGCCGTGCCTTAGTTTATGGAGAATTATAGCAGAAAAATGGAAAAGCGTCTGTTGCGGACGCAACACCGCGAATCAAAAATTTTGCCGCATCCCGTCGAAGACTGCGGCTTGACATTTGGAAACGATACCTATATTATAAAGCCACACTTATCATGCGGAAGTGTTGCCAAAAATATACCGGAAAGCGAGGGGAGCAGAGCATGGAGCACATTACCAGCCGTCAGAACGTGCTGATGACGCACATCCGAAAGCTGAACGCCTCCCGCGCCTATCGCCGCGCGAGCGGCGAATACCTCTGCGACGGCGTGAAGCTGCTCGAGGAGGCGCTTCGGTGGAACGCGCCGCTCAAAACGGTCGTGCTTTCCGAGGGCGTGGACGCTCCCGCACTTCCCTCCGGCGTGCGCGCCGTGCGGGTGCCCGCCGATGTGATGCGCTCGATCAGCCCGATGGAAACGCCGCAGGGCGCGCTCTTTACCGTGCGCCTGCCGGACACCGCGCTGCCCGAAATGCTGACCGGCGCGCACTACCTTGTGCTCGACGGCGTGCAGGACCCCGGCAACGTGGGCACCATCCTGCGCACGGCGGACGCCTTTGACTGCGACGGTGTGTTTCTCGTCAACGCCTGCGCCGACCCCTACAGCCCCAAAACGGCGCGCGCCACGATGGGCGCGGTCTTTCGCCGCGATGTGTACCAATGCACGGCGGACGAGCTGTGCGCGCTGCTTCAAAAAAGCAATCTGCCGCTTTACGGCACGGCGCTGCGGAACGACACCGTGAGCCTGCGCGATGCGGAGCTTTCCCGCGCGGCGGTCGCTATCGGCAGCGAGGGGCGCGGGCTGAGTGCGGAGATCCTTTCAAAATGTGAGAAAACCATCAAGATCCCCATGTCGCCGCGCTGCGAATCGCTCAACGCGGCGGTCGCCGCGAGCGTGGTGCTGTGGGAAATGTACCGATAGAGAGGAGGGAGCGGACATGGCGGGACTCAAATACTGGGTCTGGCTGAACGAATGCCGGGGGCTGACGAATCGCTCCCGCGCGCTGCTGCTCGACCACTTCGGCTCGCCCGAGGATGTCTACTACGCCGACGAGGCGGAGTATGCGCTGGTCGAGGGCTTATCCAAAAAGCAGATCGAGCTGCTCGCCGACAAATCGACGGACGGTGCGGACAAAATTCTCGGTGACTGCCAGCGTCTCGGCCTGCGCATCCTGACAATGCAGGACGCGGACTATCCCGCGCGGCTGCGCGGCATCTTCGAGCCGCCCTGCCTTCTGTACGTCAAGGGCACGCTGCCGGCGTTCGATGAAGAGGTCGCCGTCGCGATGGTCGGCACCCGCGCCTGTACGCCCTACGGCACGCAGAGCGCGGAGAAGATCGCCTACGGCTTGGCCAAGCAGGGGGCGCTCGTTGTCTCCGGTGCGGCGCGGGGCATCGACTCGGCGGCCCACCGCGGCGCACTCCGCGCGGGCGGCGTGACCGTCGCCGTGCTCGGCAACGGTCTGGACGTGGTGTATCCCGAGGAAAACGCGGGCCTTTACCGCGACATTGCCGCCACGGGCGCGCTGCTGTCCGAATACCCGCCGGGAACGGCGGCGGAGGGCTGGCATTTTCCCATCCGCAACCGCATCATCAGCGGCTTGTGTCTTGCGACCGTGGTGGTCGAAGCGCCGCTCGAGCGTTCGGGCGCGCTCATCACCGCCAATACGGCGCTCGAGCAGGGACGCGACGTGTTTGCGGTCCCCGGCCCCATCGACGCGAGCGCGAGCCGCGGCTGCAACCGCCTCATCGCCGACGGCGCGGGTCTTGTGAGCGAGAGCTGGGACATTCTGCGCGAGTATCAGGCGATGTATCCGCATAAAATTCTCGGCGAGCGGGTCGAGCTGCCCCACGCGCTCGGCTATCAGGCGCGGACGGAGCAGGCGGAGGCAAAGGCGGCCGAGACGCCCGCGGAAGCGGAAGCGCTGCCGGCGCTCGACCTGACCGGCGACCACGGCCTGACGGACGATCAGATGAAGCTCCTGCGCGAGCTCGCGCAGGGAGAAAAGCAGGTGGACGATCTGATCGAGCTGACGCAGATCCCCACGCGGCGCGTGCTTTCGGCGCTCACCATGCTCGAGCTCGACGGCTATGTGGCCCAGAGCGGCGGCAAGCGCTTTTCCATTCAGGTGGAACTAAAGGAATGAAGGAGTCAAATACATGGCAGAAAAAAATCTGGTGATCGTCGAGTCTCCGGCCAAGGCGAAAACCATCGGAAAATATCTCGGCAGGAGCTACACGGTCAAGGCCAGCATGGGCCATCTGCGCGACCTGCCCAAAAGCAAGCTGGGCATCGACATCGAGCACGATTTCGAGCCCGATTATAAGCCCATCCGCGGCAAGGAGGCCCTGATCCGCGAGCTGAAGGAGGCCGCGAAAGAGAGCGACACCGTCTATCTCGCAACCGACCCGGACCGCGAGGGCGAGGCCATCTCGTGGCATCTCAAGTATCTGCTCGACCTGAACGATCAGAAGGCCAGGCGCGTGACCTTCAACGAGATCACGAAGAACGTCGTGCAGGAGAGCATCGCGCGCCCGCGCGAGATCGACCAGAATCTCGTGGACGCGCAGCAGGCGCGCCGCGTGCTCGACCGCATCGTGGGCTACGAGCTGTCCCCGCTCCTTTGGAAAAAGGTGCGCCGCGGCCTTTCCGCGGGCCGTGTGCAGTCCGTCGCCACGCGCATGGTGGACGAGCGCGAAAAGGAGATCGAGAGCTTCAAGCCCGAGGAATACTGGACGCTCGACGCGCAGCTCCTCGACGAGCCGAGCCATAAGACCTTCACCGCGCACTATTACGGCAAAAACGGCAAGAAGTTCGAGCCCTCCTCCCGCGAGGAGATCGACGCGGTCATCGCCGACACAAAGAGCGCGGTGTTCGCGGTCAAGAGCGTCAAGCGCGCGGACAAGCAGCGCTCGCCCTCCCCGCCGTTCACCACCTCCACGCTCCAGCAGGAGGCCAGCCGCAAGCTCAACATGACCCCGCGCCGCACCATGGCGATCGCCCAGCAGCTCTACGAGGGCGTGGACGTCGCCGGCGAGGGCACCGTGGGCCTGATCACCTATATGCGTACCGACTCGCTGCGCATCAGCGAGGAGGCGCTTGCCGCCGCGAAGAGCTTCATCCTCGGCCGCTACGGCAAGGACTATTATCCCGCCGCGACCCGCCGCTTCAAGGCCAAGGCCGGTGCGCAGGACGCGCACGAGGCCATCCGTCCCTCCAACGTGGACTTCACGCCCGAGCGCCTCAAGGGCGACCTTACGGGCGAGCAGTACCGCCTCTACCGGCTCATCTGGAGCCGCTTCCTCGCCAGCCAGATGGCGAACGCCGTCTACGACAGCGTCGCCGTCGAGATCGCCTCGGGCGTGCATGAATTCCGCGCGAGCGCGAGCAGCCTGAAGTTCTCCGGCTACACCGCCGTGTATGAGGAAGCCCGCGACGATGACAAGGAGGAAAAGACCTCCCCGCTGCCGCCGCTGACCGAGGGCCAGACGCTGGAGCTGCAAGGCTTCGACGAGGAGCAGCACTTCACCCAGCCCCCCACGCGCTATACCGACGCGACGCTCATCCGCGCGCTTGAGCAGAACGGCATCGGCCGACCCTCGACCTACGCGCCCACAGTCTCGACCATCATCGACCGTGAGTATGTCGTCAAGGAGGGCAAATTCCTGCGCATCACGCCGCTCGGCAGCGTCGTGACGAAGCTGATGGAGGATAAATTCCCCGACATCGTGGACACGAAGTTCACGGCCCGCATGGAAAAGGAGCTCGACACCGTCGAGGAGGGCAAGATCGCGTGGAAGGACGTTCTGCGTGAATTTTACGGCGGCTTTGAATCCAATCTCCAAAAGGCGGAAAAGGAGCTCGAGGGCGTCCATCTCAAGGTGCCCGACGAGGAGACGGAGGAGGTCTGCCCCGAATGCGGACGCAAGCTCGTCATCAAGTCCGGCCGCTTCGGCCGCTTCCTCGCCTGCCCCGGCTATCCCGAATGCAGCTTCACCATGCCGCTCGTGGTCGAGATGCCGGGCCGTTGCCCGAAGTGCGGCGGACGGCTGATGAAGCGCACGGGCAAGAGTCAGAAGACCGGCAAGCAGTACACCTACTACTGCTGCGAGTTCGGCACGAGCCGCGACGAGGAGAAGAAGTGCGACTTCATGACGTGGGACGTACCCACCAAGGACGACTGCCCCGTCTGCGGACAGACGATGTTCAAGAAGGCGGGCAAGGGCTTCAAGAAGCCGTTCTGCATCAACCCCGCGTGTGAGAACTTCCTGCCCGAGGACAAGCGCGGCTTTGTGCGCAAAAAGACCGCGGACGCGGAAGCGGCGGAGGAGAACGCGGCGGAGGAGAGCGCGGCGGAGGAAAAGCCGGCAAAGAAGTCCGCCGCGAAGAAAACGACCGCGAAAACCGCCGCGAAGAAGACTGCCGTGAAAAAGACGGCGGCGAAGCCCGCCGCCAAGTCCGCGAAAGCGGCCGCGGCAAAAAAGACCGCCGCCAAAAAGACGGCAAAGAAGGAAGAGAACTGATGCAGGTATCCGTCATCGGAGCGGGCCTTGCCGGCTGCGAGGCTGCGTGGCAGCTCGCGCGGCGCGGCATTGCGGTCACGCTCTATGAAATGAAACCGGCGAAGAGAACGCCGGCGCACCACAGCGACGATTTTGCCGAGCTGTGCTGCTCGAACTCCCTGCGCTCCGACCAGCTGGAAAACGCGGTGGGACTGCTCAAGGAGGAGCTGCGCCGCCTCGGCTCGCTGATCCTCGCCTGCGCGGACGAAACGCGCGTGGAGGCGGGCGGCGCGCTCGCCGTCGACCGCCACGGCTTTTCCCGTCTCGTCACCGAGCGCGTGCGGAGCCATCCGAACATCACGGTGATCGAGAGCGAGGTCACGTCGATCCCCGCCGAGGGGACGGTCATCATCGCCTCGGGCCCCCTGACCTCCGACGCGCTCTCCGCCGCCATCGCGGAGAAGCTCGGCGACGGCCACACGCTGAATTTCTACGATGCCGCCGCCCCGCTCGTGACCTACGAGAGCGTGGATATGTCGAGCGCATGGTTCGCCTCGCGCTACGATAAGGGCACGGCGGACTACATCAACTGCCCCCTCACGGCGGAGGAGTACGACGCCTTCTGGCACGCGCTCACCACGGCGGAGGAGGCTCCCGTCCACGGCTTTGAGGATAAGCACGTCTTTGAGGGCTGTATGCCCGTTGAGGTCATGGCGCGGCGCGGACACGATACGCTCTGCTACGGTCCCCTCAAGCCCCGCGGACTCAAGGACCCCAAGACCGGGCACGAGCCGTATGCCGTCGTGCAGCTCCGGCGCGACAATGCCGAGGGCAGCATCTACAACCTCGTCGGCTTCCAGACGCATCTGCGCTTTCCGGAGCAGAAGCGCGTCTTTTCCATGATCCCCGCGCTCGCGAACGCGGAGTTCGTGCGCTACGGTGTCATGCACCGCAACACCTATCTGAATTCCCCCGGCCTGCTCGACCGCTATTACCGCCTCATCGCGGACGACCGTATTTCCTTTGCCGGGCAGATGACCGGCGTGGAGGGCTACGTCGAGTCCGCCGCGTCCGGCTTCCTTGCGGGCGTGGAGACCGCGCGGCGGCTGCTGGGGCAGGCCCCCATCGACTTCCCGCGCGAGACCGCCATCGGCGCGCTGGGGCTGTATGTGAGCGACACGACGGTCGCCAATTTCCAGCCGATGAACGTCAACTTCGGCATCATGCCGCCGCTCGGCTGCCGCATCAAGGGAAAGCGCAACAAGAACGCGGAGCTCTCCCGCCGCTCGCTGGAGATCATCGACAGCCTGCGCGAGAGCGTCCTCGACGGCGTAAAGGAGGAAAGCCATGAAGATCATCATTGACGCGATGGGCGGCGATTTCGCCCCCGAGGCTCCCGTCCGCGGCGCGCTGCTCGCCCGCGAGAAATACGGCGCGGACATCATTCTCACCGGCCGCACGGCGGACATCCTGCGCGAGCTGGAGAAGGCCGGCTGCAAGGAGGTCCCGCAGGGCATCGAGATCGCCAACGCCGAGGAGGTCGTGGAGATCTGCGACGATCCCGCGACGGCCTTCAAGCAGAAGAAGGATTCCTCGCTCACCGTGGGACTGAACCTCCTGCGCGACGGACAGGCGGACGGCTTTATTTCCGCCGGCTCCACCGGCGCGCTGCTCGCGGGCGCGACGCTCGTGGTCAAGCGCATCCGCGGGCTTCGCCGCGCGGCGCTCGCGCCGACCATCCCGACCATGACCGGCAAGGCCGTTCTGATCGACTGCGGCGCAAACGCCGAATGCACGAGCGAGTACCTGCTGCAATTTGCCTACTTAGGCAGCTATTATGCCGAAAAGGTGCTCGGCATCGTGCAACCGCGCGTCGGACTTTTGAATATCGGTGCCGAGCCGAGCAAGGGCGACACCCTCCGCCATGAGACCTACGCCCGCCTCAAGGAGGCCGGCGGGCAGGGCCACCTCAACTTCATCGGCAACATCGAGGCCAACACCGCGCTCGCGGGCGGCTGCGATGTGATCGTCGCCGACGGCTACAGCGGCAACATCATGCTCAAAAGCGTCGAGGGCGCGGCAAAGCTGATGAGCGGCGAGCTGAAGAAAATGCTGACAAAGAGCGCCAAGACGAAGCTCGCGTATCTGCTGCTCAAGGACGGCCTTGCGGACTTCAAGAAAATGCTCGACCCCAACGAGGTCGGCGGCACGGCGCTGCTCGGCATCTCCCGGCCCGTCGTCAAGGCGCACGGCTCGTCGAACGCCGCGGCCTTCTGCAATGCGGTGCGTCAGACCATCGCCGTCGCGGAGAGCGGCATCATCGCCGACATCACGCAAAACGTGGATAAGATGAAGGTCACGCCCGAAAAGGACTGATTTTACAAAAAAGCCTATTGACAGACCGGCTATCTTGCCGTATCATTTTGCCAAACGTTTCCTGAGGAGGACTGGATGAGATGACTTCGGAAGAAATTTTCAAGACAATGCAGGACCTGATCGCGGAGCAGTTCGCTGTGAATGCGGACGATGTGACGATGAACAGCTCCTTTGAGGATGATCTGAGCGCCGACTCCGTGGACCTGGTCGAGCTGGTCATGGCGATGGAGGAGGAATTTGAGATCGACGAGATCCCCGAGGAGGATCTGCTGACGCTCAAGACCGTTGGCGACTGCGTGCGCTACCTGACGGCCAAGCTCAACTGAAATAACGGATAACGCCCCGCTTCCGGCGGGGCGGACTTATGAAAAAGGAGGCGAAACGCCTTGCAGGAATTGGAACGTAAGCTGGGCTACCGCTTCCGCAGCGGAGCCCTGCTCGCCGAGGCTCTGCGCCACAGCTCCTATGCCAACGAGCACCGCGGCGCGGAGAGCGTGAGCAACGAGCGGCTGGAGTTTTTGGGCGACAGCGTGCTCGGCTTCGTCACGGCGGAGTATCTTTTTGCGCGGCATCCCGACTCGCCCGAGGGCGAGCTGACGCGCATCCGCGCGGCGCTCGTTTGCGAGGAGAGCCTGCACGAGGTCGCGCAGAAGCTGGAGCTGGGCCGCTACCTCAAGCTCGGCAACGGTGAGGAGGCCGGCGGCGGACGCACCCGTCCGTCCATCCTCGCGGACGCGACCGAGGCGGTCATCGCCGCGGTCTATCTCGACGGCGGGCTTGCCGCCGCAAGCAGCCTGATCCACCGCGTGCTGCTCGACTGTGAGCGCGAGGAGGTCGTGGAGGAGCGCCGCCGCGATTATAAGACCGTGCTGCAGGAGCTGGTGCAGCGCGAGCCGAACCGCACGCTTGTCTACCGCATGGCGGAGGAGTCCGGCCCCGACCACGACAAGACCTTCACCTTTGAGGTCCTGCTCAACGGCGCGGTCGTCGGGCGCGGCGAGGGGCACAGCAAAAAGGAAGCCGAGCAGATGGCCGCCCGCGCGGCGCTGGAGCGGCTGGAATAAGAAAACGACCGTCGGGCGGAGCCCGACGGTTTTCCTTTACATAACGTCAAATTCCTACTGGAATTTTCTGCCCGTCCATGCTATACTTATACCGTATCTGTATTTTTGTGTAAAGGAGCGTGAATGCTATGACCTGGCTTTCCGCCATCATCATGGGACTGGTGCAGGGCATCGCCGAATTTCTGCCCATCTCGTCCTCGGGTCATCTGGCCATTGCCGAGCATCTGCTGAATATGCAGGGGGCCTCGGAGATCCCGCAGTTTTACGACGTGCTGCTGCACCTCGGCACGCTGGTGGCTGTGTTCATCGCCTACTGGGATGAGATCTACGATATGATCGTGGAATTCTTTGCGGGCGTCGGCGATCTCGTCCACCACACGACGCCCAGGGCCGTGCCGCCCGCGCGGCGCATGATATTGCTCGTCATCGTCGGCACGCTGCCGCTTTTCGTCATGGTGCCGTTCCGTCGTTTTTTTGAAGGCCTGAGCGATAATATGTATTTCATCGGCGGCGCGCTCCTCTTCACCGGCGTTCTCCTTTTCGTGAGCGACCGCGTGCGCCGCGGCGGCAAGACGGAAAAGACCGCCAGGCTGAGCGACGCGCTCGTGGTCGGCATCGGGCAGGCCATCGCGCTCTGCCCGGGCGTCTCCCGCTCCGGTATGACTATTACCACCGGCTGCTTTGTGGGCTTTGAGCGGAAATTCGCCGTGCGCTTTTCCTTCATCCTCTCCATTCCCGCCATCCTCGGCGCGAATATCCTGAGCATCAAGGACGCTGTCGACGCGGGGATCAATTGGTCGGAAATGCCGATGTATCTCATCGGCGTAGCCGTTGCCGCGGTCACGGGCTATCTCTGCATCCGGCTGCTGAAAATGATCGCCGACCGCGGCCGCTTCGGCGCGTTCGCCTACTACTGCTGGACCGTCGGCGCGCTGGTGCTCATCTTTACGATCGTATAAAGGGGTAAGCTATGGCAACGCAGAAAAGATCCTCGTCCGGCAAGCGGACGACGACAGGCAAAAAGACGACGGCGGGCGGCAAGCGCACCGCCGCGCCGAAGAAGCGTCCCATCCGCCGCGAGGTCGGCGGCGTGGTGTGCCTTGTGCTGGCGCTGTGCATCGCGTTCAGCTACTTCCAGCAGGGCGGCTGGCTGCTCGACCAGCCCGCGGCGCTGTGCCGCGGACTCGTCGGCTACGGCTATTATACGGTCGCGCCCGCGCTGCTGCTCGTGAGCTATATCCTGCTCTTCCACCGCGGGCGGAACGTCACCGCATGCGTGGTGGGCGCGGCGCTGCTGCCGGTGCTGCTCGGCGCAATGCTCCACCTCGTACTGTGCAAGACGGACTACAACAGCGTGGACGGCATTGCAAAGCTCCTCTGGCAGAGCGGCCTTTCGATGGAATCCGGCGGCGTCCTCTCCGCGACGCTTGCCATCATGCTCGTCAAGCTGGTGAAAAAGACGCTCGCGATGATCCTGCTCGCGGTGCTGCTCGTCACCTGCCTGATGCTGGCCTTCCGCCTGACGCCCGCCGCCGTGCTCGAGGCGGTGCGCTCGCATGAGCGCGTGCCCTATGAGCCGGAGGACGACGAGGAGGAAGCACCGCCCACTCGTGCCGCCGCGACGAAGAGCGCGGAGAAGTCCAAGGCGTGCATCGACATTCCGCTCGACGGCGAGACGCGCGAGCCACCGAAAAAGGAGGGCAAGCTCTCCGGCTTCTTCACCCATAAATCCGACGCCGTCCGCACGCCGGACGAGCTGCTGACCGCCAAGGCCCCGGCGGGCGGGAGCGCTCCCGCTCCCGCGCCGGAGCCGACCTACACGGTGGTCGCCGGCGCGCCTCTCACCGAGACGGTTTCCGCGCCCGCTCGCACACCTGCCGCACCGGTCGTATCCGCCGCGCCCGCGGCAGCGTCTGCAGCACCCGCGGTCAATGCGCCCGCAAAGTCCTCCGCGCCGGAGGAGGTCGCCGCCGAGGCCGAGAAGGTCGCCGGTGAGATCGAATCCGAGCTGGAGCAGGACATTCCCGAGTACACCTTCCCGCCCATCACGCTGCTCGACGAGGGCGGCGCGGGCAACGCCGTGGAGGCGGGCGCGGAGCTGCGCAACAACTCCCGCCGTCTTGCCGAAACGCTCAAGAGCTTCGGCGTGGACGCCCGCGCGGGCGACGTGGTGCGCGGCCCCAGCGTCACGCGCTACGAATTTACGCTCGATCAGGGCGTGAAGCTCTCCAAGATCACGAACCTTGCCGACGACATCGCCCTTGCGCTCGGCGCGTCGGGCGTGCGCATCGCGCCCATCCCCGATAAGATCTCCGTCGTCGGCATCGAGGTGCCGAACAAGCTCGTCTCCGCCGTCCACATCCGCGACGTGCTGGAGTCCCACGAGTTTACACAGCACAAATCGAGTGTCGCCTTCGCCGTCGGCAAGGACATTGCGGGCAACAACATCATCGGCAACATCGCCAAGCTCCCGCACGTCCTCATCGCCGGCACGACCGGCTCCGGCAAATCCGTCTGCACCAATTCGCTCATCGTTTCGCTCCTTTATAAGTCCACGCCGGACGAGGTGCGCTTCATCATGGTCGACCCGAAGATGGTCGAGCTTGCGCCCTACAACGGCATCCCGCACCTGCTCATTCCGGTCGTCACCGACCCGAAGAAGGCGGCGGGCGCCTTGCAGTGGGCGGTCTACGAGATGATGAAGCGCTACAAGCTCTTCTCCGAGCGCAACGTCAAGGATCTTGCGGGCTATAACGCCCTTGCCGCAGCGGACGAAACGCTCAAGAAGCTGCCGAGCGTCGTGGTCGTCATTGACGAGCTGGCTGACCTCATGCTCGTCGCGGCGAAGGAGGTCGAGGAGTCCATCTGCCGCGTGGCGCAGATGGGCCGCGCCGCCGGAATGCACCTGGTCATTGCAACGCAGCGTCCGTCGGCGGACGTCATCACGGGTCTGATGAAGGCCAACATCCCGAGCCGCATCGCCTTCGCGGTCGCGTCCTCGCTCGAATCCCGCATCATTCTCGATACCACCGGCGCGGAAAAGCTCGTCGGCCGCGGCGATATGCTCTACGCCCCGCTCGGCGAGGGCAAGCCCCGCCGCGTGCAGGGCTGCTTTATCTCCGCCGAGGAGATCGACCGCGTGGTCGGCTTCGTCAAGGCGAACGGCGCCGCGCAGTACGATGAGAGCGTGATCGACAAGATCGAGCAGGCGGTCGCCGAGAGGGAAAAGGGCGGCAAGGGCGCGTCCTCCGGCGCGGCTCCCGAGCCGGTCGCCGACGAGGGCGACGAGCTGCTTCCCGCCGCCATCGACGTGGTGATGGAGACCGGACAGGCGTCCGTTTCCATGCTCCAGCGGCGCTTGAAGCTCGGCTATTCCCGTGCCGCGCGCATCGTCGACGAGATGGAGCAGCGCGGCATCGTGGGGCCGTTCGAGGGCTCCAAGCCGCGACAGCTCCTCATCACCCGCGAAAAGTGGGAGGAGATCAAGATGCGCGGCGGTCTCGGCGCGATGAGTTCTGCGGCGATGGCCGCGCAGGACGCGGCGGCGGAAAACCCGCCGGTCGAGGAAGAGATCCCATAAAACAAAAAACAGCGCCTCACGGAGCTTCCGTGGGGCGCTGTCGTTCTCGGCCGGGGGCTTTTTTCGTCCTCGCACAATAGGCTTTGACGAAAAGCGCGGAAAAAAGTTCCTGCATTTTCAAAAAAATTTTCACGCGGACGCGCGCCGGCGCATAGGCTGAGATGAACAAAACAGCAGGCAAGGAGGCGAGGCGATGGCCTACTCCGACCGCGAGCTGCTGGCGCGGCTCATCGAGTGCGAGGCAGGCGGCGAGGGGGAGAACGGCATGAAGGCGGTGGCGAGCGTCGTGATGAACCGCGTGACCGCCTCGGGCGGCGAATACGCCCGCGTGGGGCAGGGCAGCATCCGAAAGATCATCATGCAGCCGGGGCAGTTCGTCTGTGCGAGCGAGACGGAGCGGGGGGCCTACAACCCGCAGAACATCTACAATATGCGCCCGACGGACGTCCACTACTCCATCGCGGATTGGGCGATGGCGGGCAACCGCCTGACGGGGCTCGGGGATGCGCTGTGGTTTTTCAATCCCTTTTCGGATACCTGCCGCCAGAATTTTCCCTCGCAGGTCGGGGTGTTCCGCGTGCGCATCGGCGACCACTGCTTCTACGACCCCACGGAAGCCTACTACGATACATAGGAGACGAAATCCAAGGCTCTGAAAGGAATGGACGCTATGATCGAGCTCACGCGCTGCGGCGCGCCGGACAACGACCGCTATCTTCCCGCCGTGATGACGCAGGGAGACGCGAGCACATACCAGACCATGATCGACAACAGCACCATGCAGACAAGGTCGCAGCAGATGGTGGGCCGCGCCTTCGGCTCCGCGCAGGGCGGCACAACGCAGAACGACCAGCAGCAGGGCATGGCGCCCAGCGCGGTGCAGGGAGGAGCGCCGCCGGCCGCGCCCGACGCTGTGATGGGGGCGCAGCAGATCGCACCCGGTCTTGGCCCGCTGCCTGCCACTCCGAACGGCATGAGCGTGGCGGAGCAGATATTGCACAGCTCGTGGAAGAGCCTGATGGCGCGCAACGTGGGCCGCAGCGTGATCGTGAGCTTTTTGATCGGCACGCAGAACACCATCGTCACCCACGGCATCCTCTACGAGGTCGGCAACGACTACATTGCGCTTTACCAGCCCGACGAGCAGAGCTACATCAGCGCGGACCTCTATTCCATCCGCTTCGTGGAGTTTCTGCCCGAGATCAGTCAGACCAATTCCCGGCAGCAACAGCAGCCGTAAGGAAAAGCGGGAGAAGCGCGGCGCGCTTCTCCCGCTTTCCTTTTTTGTTTGCACTCAGATGCGCGTAACGAGGGCGCGGAGCGTGCCCGTGAGCCGTACCTCACCGCTGCCGGCGGGGAGAAAGAGGCTGTCGCCCTTCTTCGCCCTGACGGTCTCACCGCCGCAGCGGACCTCGCCCTCGCCGTCAAGGATCAGCAGCGAGAGGAAGGACTCCGCGCCGCACGGCGCCGCCTGCGGCGCGGCGAGCAGATCGACGGTAAAATAGTCACAGCGGGCAAGGTGTCCGCCGAAGTCCGGCGTGGGAACGCCGGCGGTCCGGTGCGTCACGTCCAGCGCCTGCGCGATGTGCAGGGCGCGGGGCTTTCCGTCGGGACCGAGGCGGCCGTAGTCGCACACGCGGTAGGTCACGTTGCTGCTCTGCTGCACCTCCGCCACCACGATGCCGCGGCAGATGGCGTGAATGGTGCCCGCGGGGATGAACACCGTGTCGCCCGCCTTGACGTTCACGCGGCGCAGAACCTCGGGCAGCGTGTTGTCCGCGATGCGGCGCGCAAGCTCGTCCCGGGAAATATCGCGCGAAAAGCCGCAGTAGAGAAAGGCGTCCGGCGCGGCGGAGAGGACATACCACATCTCCGTTTTGCCGTTCTGTCCCTCGTGCGCGCGGGCGTAGGCGTCGTCGGGATGGACCTGAATGGAGAGATCCTTCGCCGCGTCGATGAGCTTGATGAGCACCGGAAGCTCCGCGAATTTCCGCCCGTGCTCCCCCAGCGCCCCAGGGTGCGCGGCGAGATATTCTGCGAGCGTTTTGCCCGCGTCGGGACCGGACGCGAGCACGGAGGGACCGTCGGGATGACCGCTCAGTTCCCACGTTTCCGCGAGACGCGCGCCGTCATACCGCTTGCTGTAATCGGTGATGAGCTTTGTTCCACCCCAGAGATAGTCCTTACAGGCGGGGGTGAGCTTGAGAATGGACATGGAAGCGGTCTCCTTTCAAGGCAAACGCGCGGGATCAGAGGATCCCGCGCGCTTTGAGTTCTTCGCGCAGCTGACCGGCGTCATGGAACACGATGCCCTGCATACCGGCGTTTTCCGCCGCCTCGATGTTCGGCGGGAAATCGTCGATAAACAGGCAGCTCGCCGCCGTGAGGTCAAATTTGTCGAACAGCGCCTGATAGATAGCGGCCTCGGGCTTGAGCAGGTGAACGTCCGCCGAGATCAGCGTGCCGGAAAAGCACTCACTGCCCGGAATGTCGTGCCAGTAGGTGTGCTGGCGGCGGGCGGCGTTGGAGAGCAGATAGAGCGTATAGCCCCTTGCCTTCAGCTCGCGCACCACGTCCGCCGTGCCCGTGATGGGCACGATCGGCTCGTTCCAATGGTAGATGATATACTCCGCCGCGGCGTGCAGCTCCGCGGGGAGCCTGGCGCAGGCGTGGGCATAGACCTCCTCCTCGGTGATGGTGCCGCGGTCGAGCCGCACCCAGTCGGTCGTGCACAGCAGGTGCTGCCTGAGGAGCGCTTCGCCCTCCGCGCCGACGTGCAGGCGGCGGGAAAACAGCTCCGCGCCGAAGTCCAGCAGCACGCCGCCCATATCAAAAACAATGGTATTGATATTCATTACAGCTTTTCTCCCGGCTCGTCGGGGACAGCGGCGGCGACCGCCGCTTCCTCCGCTTCCGCCGCCACGGCGGCGGGCTCCTTTTTGAACAGTCCCGTCAGCTTTGCCACGCGTCTGCGGCGGCGCTCCCTGGCCTCCAGCCGCTCGCCGAGGTCGCGCGCGCCCACGCCGTAGACCAGATAGAGGATCACGCCGGACACCAGCATGATGAACACGGTCGAAGCGCAGCGGCGGCCCGAGGCATTGACGTTGTAGCCGTACAGTCCCTCCTCCGCACACATGGCCTGAATGACCATGGCGTAGCTCGTGCCGTAGGAGCTGGCGAAGGTGGCGGACATATCGTACTCGGTAAAGAGCGCGTTGAAGTTCAGCGCGAACACCGCCAGCACGCTCGGCAGGATGATGGGCAGCTTGACCCTGAGGAAGGTCGTCAGGCCGCTCGCGCCCATGTTGCGCGCGGCGTCCTCCAGCTCCTCGTCGATGGCGTAAAACGCCGCCTTGATCATGCGCAGCGAGAACGGCAGTTTGACCACCGTGTACGCCAGCACGAGCAGGATGCGGACGTGCTCGGCGAAGTAGAGGTTCACATTGCCGACGTACCAGATGTTCTCGGCGTTGAAGTAGGTGCGGTAGGAATAGCAGATGAGAATGGTCGGCAGCAGCCACGGGAAAAGCAGGCAGTATTCCAGCACCACGCCGGACTTCTTGTTGCGGTTTTTGAAGATGTAGTTGCAGGCGATCACGACGATCAGGCACGCGAGCGCCGCGGCGAGGATGGAGAGCACGAAGCTCATCTTGATGCCGCCGAGGGTCGCCTCGTTGGCGAACAGACCGGAGATGGAGCCCTTGCGCACCTTGTAGGTGCCGCGCGAGGTGAGGTACTGATAGTCCTGCGTGCCGAAGAAGTTGATGAGCGTCCAGTTGGAAAGGTCGAGCTTCTTCATGCGGATGGCGCTGTAGGTCTGGAACGAGAAAATGACGATCATCACCACGGGGATCATGTAGATGATGAAGAGAACATAGGCATAGATGTGCGCGAGGGTATTCCAGACGGGATTTGTGATCTTCTGTTTTTGCAGCCGCGCCTTGGTCTTGGAGACGGAGAGGTAGTGGCCCTTGCGCTCGTAGGCGGAGAGCACGGTGAGCAGCACGATGGTGAACATCGCGAGAATGATGGACAGCAGCGCGGCGCGTGCCTGCGGGAAGGCCTCGTCCGCCGTGGACGAGCCGGCAAGACGCACGATCTCGGGATTGATGGAGTCGTAGCCGAGCAGCGTGGGGGCGGACATGGCGCACAGACCCGTGATGAAGGTCATGACCGTCAGCGAGAACATGGTGGGCACGAGCGTCGGGAAAACGACCTTCCAGAGAACCTTGAAGGGCTTTGCGCCCATGTTGCGCGCGGCCTCGACGGTGTTGTAGTCGATGCCGCGGATGGCGTTGCGCAGGAAGAGCGCGTGGTTGCTCGTGCAGGCGAAGGTCATGGTGAAGAGCACCGCGTTGAAGCCCGAGAACCAGTTTGGATCAAAGCTCGGGAAGGCGTTGACGAGCGCAGTGGTGAGAATGCCGTCGGAGGCGTAGAGGAACAGATAGCCCGTGACCAGCGCGACGCCGGAGTAGATCATCGTGGTCATGTAGCCGAGGCGCAGGATGTTAGCGCCCTTGATGTCGAAATACTCCGTCAGCAGCACGATGGACACGCCCACCACATTGACCGTGACGACCAGGCAGATGGCGAGCTTGAGGGAGTTCCAGACGTAGCGGCCCATGCTGCCCGCGAAGAAGAAACGGATGACCGCGAAGGGATCGCGCACGCCCTCGGCGTTCGTGGTGGTGAAAATGCTCGTGAGCGTATTGAGGCACGGCAGGAGCATGAAGCCGAAGAAGAAGTAGGCAAAGAGCACGATGCCGATCATGCGCACCACAAACGCCGCGTCGAAGCGGGACTTAGCAAGAGAGCCGCCCATCACTCCACCTCCTCCGCGGAGGGCGCGTAGGCCATGATGTCGTTCGGATTCAGGATGACCTTGACGCGCTGGCCCGGGTCGTAGATGTTTACGCCGTCGTTCTTCTCAATGACCTTGAGGCTCTGCGTGCCGACGTGGATGTAATACTTGATGTAGAGTCCGTAGTATTCGCAGTTCTCCACCGTGCCGTCGAGCGCGATCTCGCCGCCGCGCGGGGCGACGTTGACGTGCAGGCGCTCGAGACGGATGTAGTTGTGCTTGCTTGCGTCCACCTCCGCACCGGCAGCGCGGAGGGCGGACACGGTATCGTCATTCAGTCGGTTGATGTCACCGATGAAATTGCAGACAAATTCGGTTTGCGAGTGGTTGTAGACCTCATTGGGCGTGCCGATCTGCTCGATGAAGCCCTTGTTGAACACCGCGATGCGGTCGGAGAGCGTCAGCGCCTCCTCCTGATCGTGGGTGACGTAGATGGTGGTGATGCCGAAGTCCTTCTGCATCTTCTTCAGCTCGTTGCGCAGCTGCACGCGCAGCTTGGCGTCGAGGTTGCTCAGCGGCTCGTCCATGCAGATGATGGCGGGGCCGGTGACAAGGGCGCGGGCAATGGCCACGCGCTGCTGCTGACCGCCGGAGAGCTGAGAGACCGCCTTTTTGAGCTGCTCGTCGGAAAGGTCGACCTTGCGTGCGATCTCGCGCACCTTGCGGTCGATCTCGTCCTTCTTTGCCTTCTTGACCTTGAGGCCGAAGGCGATGTTGTCGTATACGGTCATCGTCGGGAAGAGCGCGTAGCTCTGGAACACGATGCCGATGTTGCGGTCCTCGATGGGGACGCGCGTGATGTCGCGGCCCTTGACCACGACGGAGCCCTCCGCCGGCTCGATGAAGCCCGTGATGGTGCGGAGCGTGGTGGTCTTGCCGCAGCCGGAGGGGCCGAGGAAGGTAAAGAATTCGCCCTCCTTCACATGGACGTTGATGCTGTGCAGGGCGGTGAAGTCGCCGAACTTCACAACGATGTCATTGAGCCGGATCATAATGGATTCTCCTCTTTTTGTATTCGGAATAAAGAGATCAGGCGAGCCGGAGAGATCCCGGCTCGCCTGAAAACACACAACAGTCGGTATCCCGCTGAGCCTCTCCGCGGGACGCGGTGCGCGGGGCTTGCCTTACGCGGCCTTCTGGGTCAGGGTCGCCCAGTCGAGGTTGGCCCAGTCGGGCTCCGCCACGGCGGCGGAGGCGTCGGCCCAGTAGAAGCCGAGGTTGGTCATGATGTTGGTCCACTCGCTGGAGTGCTCGGCAACGTACTCGGCATAAGTCATGTCGGTGCCGTCGACCTTGGTCAGAGCGAAGTTCTTGAGGGTGTAGATGGCGGGGATGCCGTCGGGATAGAGGATGTCAGCCGCGGCGGTGTTGCAGGGATAGGAGTCGAACTCCTCGCCCCAGGCCGCCTGCGTCTCGGCGGAGCCGAACCACTCGGCGAACGCCTTGACAGCCTCGGTCTCTTCCTCGGTGCGGCCGGCCTTATCGAGGATGCCGATGTACTCGGCGATGTAATAGGTGCCGTCGTCGATCTCAACGAGGTCCCAGTTCTCGGGAGTCATAGCGCCCTTGAGGGGATGCTCGGAGCTCTCAGCTGCGGCGTCGATCTTGCCGTAGAGAGAAGAGGAGTAGAAGGTGGAAACAGCGACGTCGCCCTTGTTCAGAGGATCGAAGCCGTACTTATAGGTGTCGTCGGAGGAGTACTTGCCCTCGGCGCAGTACTTCCACAGCGTCTCCCAGCCCTCGGTGGAGATGCCGCCGGCAGGGGAGGAGGGATCGACGAAGGCGTAGAGCATCGCGGAGTTGATGTTGGCGTTGGTGGTGCCGCCGACCTTGTTCTGACGGTACCAGGTGTAGCCGCAGTTCACGATGTCGGCCCAGTGCTGGAAGTGGAGCTTCTCGCCGTTGGTGCCGAGCTCGTCGTTGCGGTAGAGCATCAGAACGTTCTGGATGACGAGGCCGTAGGCCGCGCCGGGATAGGCGTACTCGCCGACCTCACCTGCCCAGGTGGGAGTCCAGTCAACGAGCTTGAGGTTCTCGTAAACGCCGTCGACGACCTGGCTCCAGCGGGTCTCGTTGAGGCCGAAGAGGATGTCGCCGTCCTTGTTCTCATTGGCGGCCTGGATGGCGGCGGTATCACCGGAGATGACGGAGTTATCGTCAATGCTGATGGTGAAGCCGGCGTCCTTGGCTTCCTGAATGAGCCAGGTGGTGCGCTCAGTGGAGTTGGAGTTGGAATAGATGCGGATGGTGTAGCCGGAGTAGTCCTTGACCTCTTCCTGATCGTCGGGCGTCTCGGGCGTGTCCGGAGTCTCCTTCTGGCCGCAGGCGGCAAGGCTGAGGACCATGACGGAGGCAAGCAGGAGCGCTAAGAGTTTTCTTTTCATCGTTGTTCTCCTTCGTTTGTAGTTGCGGCATAAAATACCACATACCGTATTATACCTTCCGCGGCGTCGGCGCGGAACGGGACAAGTCTGCGATTATGCGGGCATTTCTGCGAAATGCTGTGAAAGTCCGCTGAGCTTGTCCGGTATGTTCCGTACTTTTTTGTGCAGCTTGCGCGTTCTACCGACAGCGGTCCTGATACTCCGAGGGGGAGAGGCCGGTGAGCTTTTTGAAGGTCGAGCCGAAGTAGGCGACATCGCGGTAGCCGACCATGCCGGCGACCTCGTAGACCTTGTAGCGGCAGTCGGCGAGGAGCCTGCGCGCCATGTGGATGCGGTAGAGCGTGAGGTAGCCGAGCGCGGTGTAGCTCGTCTCCTTTTTGAACACATGGCTCAGATGGCCCTCGCTGATGCCGATGGAACGGGCGATGGTGGTGATGTTGATGTCCGCATCGGCGTAGTGCGCGGCGATGTATTCGAGCGTCTGGAGCACATATTTGCTCTTGTCGCCCTTGGGCAGCGCCAGCAGATCGTCCTGCGCGCTGCGGGAGGAGAAAGCCTCGTCCTTCTCGCGCACGCGCTCGATGGCGGCGATGAGCTCCTGGTCGCGGAAGGGCTTCAGAAGATAGTCCGTCGCGCCGAAGCGGAGCGCCGAGCGGGCATAGTCGAAGTCGTTGTAGGCGGTGAGCACGATGACGTGAGCGGTGCTGCCGCGCTCGCGCAGGACGCGCATCATCTCGATGCCGTCCATGTGCGGCATCCGCACGTCGGTGATGATGAGGTTGGGGCTGTAGCGCGCGGCGGCGGCCAGACCCTCCTCGCCGTTGGAGGCTTCGCCGACCACGGCACAGCCGAGCGAGGCCCAGTCGATGCCGAGCACGATGCCGCGGCGCACCACGGCCTCGTCGTCAACGATCAGTACCTTGAGCATGGTCCTCTCCTTTCTGCATCGGGAGCCGCAGCTGCACACAGCTGCCGCCGCCCTCGTTCGGATACGCGCTCAGACCGCAGCTTTCACCGTAGCTCAGGCGCACGATGCGGTCCACGTTGTTCAGGCCCAGATGGCCGCCGGGAATAAGCTCATGGCTGTTGAGCCGTTCGAGCACCTCCGGCGGGATGCCGCTGCCGTTGTCGGACACCTTGAGCAGCAGATAGCCCTCCGCGTCCTCCTCCGCCCAGAGCTTGATGAAGCCCTCGTCGCTGTCGGCCACGCCGTGGATGATGGCGTTTTCCACCAGCGGCTGTAAAATGAGCTTGGGCACCACGCAGTGCTGGAAGCGCTCGTCCACATCAAGCTCACAGACGAAGCGGTCGCCGAAGCGGACCTCCTGAATGGCGAGGTAGCGCCCGATCAGCTCGAGCTCCTCCTCAAGCGTGATGTACTCGCTGCCGGAGATGCCCGCGCGCAGCAGCGCGGCGAGGTCGGCGGCCAGCTCCGCCACCTGCGGCACGCCGCCGGTCACGCCCAGCCACTTCATGCAGTCGAGCGTGTTGTAGAGAAAGTGCGGGTTGAGCTGGGACTGGAGCATCCGCAGGCGCGTTTCGTTCAGCTCGCGCTCGCGCTGCACGCTGCGCTCAAGGTTCTGGCGGTACTCCGCCGTCATGCGGTCGAAGCTCGCCGCGAGGCGGCCCATTTCATCCTGCCGTGTGCTTTCGATGCGCACATCGTAATCACCGCCCTCGACGCGGCGCATCGCGCCGTCGAGCTCGTTGACCGGCTCAAAGAGACGGCGGCTGAGCCACCAGGCGCACACGAGACAGAGCACCAGACACAGCGCGCCCATCAGCGCGGCGACGAGATAGATCGACCGGACGACCTGCGCGGTATAGGTCTGCGGCTGCTGCAGAATGAGCGAAAAGCCGCTTTCCGCGCAGGCGCCGACGTAGTAGCTGCGCTCGCCGTCCCCGTCGGAGAGAGACTTGCCGGAGAGCAGCTGCGCGCGCAGCAGGGCAAGGGTATCGTCGGCGCGCAGGGGTTGGGAGGCGTAGAGCAGCCGCCACGTCGCATCGACGAGCAGCAGATCGTCCGCACCGCGCAGCAGGGGCGCGAAGAAGGCGTCGAAGTTGGCGTCGTCCATGCGGAACACGGCATAGCCGAGCACCGCACCGCCGCGCGCGGTCACAGGACAGGCTCCGGCGAGCCCGCCGTTTCCGGCGCGCAGCACAATGCCGTCTGCCGCGCGGGCCGCGCTGAGTATGCCCCAGCCGGTGCTTTGCGCGGCGGGCCATACGTTCGCCGTGGTATAGAGGCAGTCGCCGTCCTCGCCGTAGACCTCAAAGTCGGCGTATTCGCGCAGCGCGACCGTGCTGCGGTTCAAAAGCTGATAGAGCGTGCGCGAGTCGCTGCCGCCGCGGCGCAGGGCGCTGCGCGTCACGGTGCTGCCGGCCAGGGCGCGCGTGACGTCGCCGCAGTCGGTAAGCAGTGCGTCGAGCTGCGTGGTGAGCAGCGCCATCTCCTCCTGCGCGTCGGTACGCAGGGTGTGCTCGCTGCGGAAGATCATCACCTGCGTCATCAGCACGTCGCACAGCAGCAGCGGCACGAGCGCGACGAGCAGGACGGTGAGAAAAATGCGGTTTCGGAAGGACCGCTCAAGCCATGCTCTCATGCTTCCACCTCCCCGCACAGCGCCTGCCAGGCGTCGAAAAGCTCCTGCCGCCGCTCATCCGCGCGGCGCAGGTCGTAGGGGAGGACGGTCAGCTCGGGTAGCGCGTCGGAGGCGGTATCCGCACGCACGCTGCGGCGGCTGAGCTCCGTGCCCAGCAGCTGCTGAACGTCGGGCGAGAGCAGAAAGTCGATGAATTTCCGCGCGTTTTCCTCGTGCGCGCAGCCGCGGACGATGGCCGCGCCGTCCGGCAGGACGCTCGTGCCCTCGGCGGGGTAGACGATGGCGACGTCGAGCCCATCGGCGATGGCCTTGCGGGCGTTTTCCTCCAGCGTCACGCCGACGTAGCAGCTGCCGTCTGCCACGGCGGGGACCACGCCGCCGCTGTCGGCGATGATGCGTCCGTCAAGATTGCGGAAGAACGCGGCGAGGGTGTTGTCGGTGTTGCCGCCGACGGCCTGCAGAAGGGTGCCGAGCGCGGTGCAGCTCGAGCCGGAAACGGTCGGGTCGGCAAAGGCGATGCGCCCGCGCCAGCCCGCGTCGAGCAGGTCGGCCCAGCGCCCGGGCGGATTCTGCCGCACGAGCTTGGTGTTGTAGATCAGTACGACCGGCAGAGCGGAAAAGGGCGTCCATATACCGCCGCCGAGATCGTATTCCGGCGCAACGTCTCCGGCGTATTCGCTCACATAGGGCGCGAAGCACGCGCTGTACGCGCTCAGACTGTCCGCGCCGCCGCCGAACATCAGGTCGGCGCCGCTTTCCCCCGCGGCGATGCGCTCGAGAAGCGTCACGGTGCCGCCGGTCTCCAGCTCGACCCAGATGCCGGTGCGCTGCTCAAATTCCTTGAGGATGGGCTCGTAGATCGTTTCCTTGTGCGAGGTGAAAATGACCAGACGGTCCCCCTCAGCGGGCGCGAAGGAGGAGACGTCCTGCGTGTCCGCGCGGCCGCAGCCGGTGAGCAGAAGCAGGCAGACGAGCAGCAGACAGCAGCGGCGCATAACGGGCATCCCTCCTGATTCGACGAATTTCTTTACCATTTTAACAGGAAAAAGCGCACTTTGCAATCCATTCTTCTGGACGAAGCGGGCAAAGCGTGCTTTAATAATAAAGTAAAATTTTCTGCTGGAGGAAGACTATGACCGCTCTGAACACTTACCGCCGCTGGCTCGCGCGCGTGGAGGACGACGCGCTGCGCGCGGAGCTTTCCGCGCTCGACGAGGTGCGCGACGCCGCACAGATCGAGGACCGCTTTTACCGTGACCTTGCCTTCGGCACCGGCGGACTGCGCGGCGTGCTCGGCGCGGGCACGAACCGCATGAATGTTTACGTTGTCCGCCGCGCGACGCAGGGGCTTGCCGCTTACCTCAAGGCGGCGGGACTGCCGCTGCGCTGCGCCATTGCCTACGACAGCCGCATCGGCTCGGCGCGCTTCGCGCGCGAGACCGCGCGTGTGCTTGCCGCCAACGGCGTGACCGCCTATCTCTATCCGCGCCTGGAGCCGACGCCCGCGCTGAGCTGGGCGGTGCGCTATTACGGCTGCGGGGCGGGCGTGTGCGTTACGGCGAGCCACAACCCCGCAGCCTACAACGGCTACAAGGTCTACGGTCCCGACGGCTGCCAGATCACGCTCGAGGCGGCGGATGCCGTATCGAAGCACATCGGGGCCGCAGATCATTTTGACGGCGTGCGTCTGTGCGGCTTTGCCGACGCGCTGGCGGACGGAACCATCCGCATGATCGGCGAGGACTGCCTGGAGGCATTCCTCGACGCGGTGGAGCGCCAGAGCGTCTGGGATGGCGACAGATCTGCGCTGCGCGTGGTCTATACGCCGCTCAACGGCACGGGGCGCGAGTGCGTGACAAAGATCCTGCGCCGCATCGGCGTGACGGATGTGACGCTCGTGCCCGAGCAGGCGTGGCCCGACGGGAGCTTTCCGACCTGTCCCTACCCGAATCCCGAGGAGCGCGCGGCGCTGGAGCGCGGCCTCGCGCTCGCGCGCAAGACGCGCGCCGATCTGCTGCTCGGCACCGACCCCGACTGCGACCGCATGGGCGCGGCGGTGCCCGACGGCGAGGACTACCGCCTGCTCACGGGCAACGAGATGGGCGTGCTGCTGCTCGATTACCTCTGCCGCCGGCGGAGCGAAAACGGCACGATGCCCGCGCGTCCTGTGGCGGTGACGACCATCGTTTCCACCGACATGGCGGACGCGGTCGCCGCGCATTACGGCGTTGAGCTGCGCCGCACACTCACGGGCTTCAAATTCATCGGCGAGCAGATCGGCGAGCTGGAAAGGGCGGGGGAGACGGAGCGCTATCTCTTCGGCTTTGAGGAGAGCTATGGCTATCTCTCCGGCCCGCACGTCCGCGACAAGGACGCGGTGAACGCCGCGCTGCTCTGCTGCGAAATGGCTGCGTGGTACCGCGCGCAGGGCATGACGCTCACGCAGGCGATGGACGCGCTGTACGAAAAATTCGGCTATTACCGCAATGAGCTGCAAAGCATCGTCCTGCCCGGCGAGGACGGCATGGAGCGCATGAGCGCCATTCTGACGGCCCTGCGCGCGGCTCCGCCGCACACGCTCGCGGGCGAGCGCGTCACGCGGGTGCGCGACTACCTCGGCGGTCTGGACGGTCTGCCGGCAAGCGACGTGCTGGAGCTGCGCACGGCGCACGTTAAGGTCATCGTCCGCCCGAGCGGTACGGAACCAAAGCTCAAGCTCTACTACTCCGCGCACGCGCGGACGATGGCGGAGGCCGCGGCCCTCTGCGCCGCCGCGCGGCGGGACATGAGCGCAAGGCTCGCGGAATAGGAAAGCGCTGCGCGACCTGACCGCAGGATGCAAAAAAGGAGTCTGCTGCCGAGGACAGCGGACTCCTTTTTTGCAGTCAGATAGGTTTTACAGAACGTGGACGGTGTCGGGCGCGAAGGTCAGATGGCACTGCTCGCCCACGCGGTAGATGCGCTTGTTGCGCGGATCGTTCTCGGCGAGCTTGACGAGCGTGTTGCCCACGCGGACGTGATAGTTCTGGTACGAGCCCATGAAGCAGGAAAGCTCAACGGTGCAGGGCAGCCCGCCCTCGTCGGAGAGCGCCGCGGACTCGGGACGCAGCACGACGGTGTACTCCTCGCCGACGCGCATCCCCTCGCGCGGGGCGACGGCCAGACGATCGCCCTCGACGTCCAGCACAGCCAGACCGTTCTCCGTGCCGGTCATTTTGCCGCGCAGGAAGTTCGCCTCGCCGATGAAGTCGGCGACGAACTCGCTCACGGGGTGATAGTAGATCTCCTGCGGCGTGCCGATCTGGGCGACGACGCCCTTGTTCATGATGATGATCTGGTCCGAGAGCGCCATCGCCTCGCTCTGGTCGTGCGTGACGTAGATGGCGGTGATGCCGACCTCCTGCTGGATGCGGCGGATCTCGGTGCGCATGGAAACGCGCAGCTTGGCGTCGAGGTTCGAGAGCGGCTCGTCGAAGAGCAGCACGCTCGGCTCGATGACCAGCGCGCGGGCAAGCGCCACGCGCTGCTGCTGACCGCCGGAGAGCTGGTTGGTCATGCGGCCCTCCATGCCCGTCAGCTCGACGAGGTCAAGGATGTGCATGACGCGCTCGCGGATCTCGTCCTTCGGCACCTTGCGCAGCTTCAAGCCGTAGGCCACGTTGTCGAACACGTTGTAGTGCGGCAGCAGGGCGTAGGACTGGAACACCATCGCGGTGTCGCGCTTGTTGGGCGTGAGGGCGTTGATCGGCTCGTCACCAAGGTAGATCTCGCCCTCGTCGGGGCTTTCAAAGCCCGCGATCATGCGCAGCGTGGTGGTCTTGCCGCAGCCGGAGGGGCCGAGCAGCGTGACGAAGGAACCCGGCTCGATGGTCAGCGAGGTGTCCTTGACGGCATAGAAGTCCTTGCCGGTCTTGGGGTCCTGATAGATTTTGGAGATATGGTCGAGGCGAACGCCCTTCTTGATCTTATCCATGGCTTAGTCCTCCTTCATTTTTTTGCTGGTGCCGAAATGGTTCATAAAGAGATTCATCAGCAGCACCGCGCCGTAGGTGATGACGATGAGAATCGTCGCGAACGCGCAGGCGAGGCTGTAGGAGCCCTTTTCGGCAAACTCGTTGATCTGCACCGTGATGAGCAGGAACTGCGGCGTCACGAGCAGGATGATGGCGGAAATTGCGGTGATGGAGCGCACGAACGCCGTCACAAGGCCGGAGAGGAAGGAGTCCTTGATGAGCGGCAGCGTGACGGTCATAAAGACCTTGAAGCTGTCCGCGCCCATGTCGTAGGCGGATTCCTCGATGGACTTGTCGATCTGACGCAGGGCGGAGATGCCGCTGCGCGTGCCGGTCGGCAGCGAACGCACGACAAAGACGATGATGAGGATCAATCCCGTGCCGTAGAGCCCCTGCAGAAAGCCGGTGCGGAACACGCCCGCGGAGAAGCCGCGGATGTAGCCGACGCCGAGCACCGTGCCGGGCACGGCCATGGCGAGCATGGACACCGCCTCAATGAAGCCCTTGGACTTAAAGCTCCGCTTGACGACGAGGTAGGAGATGATCATGCTCAGCAGCGCCGTGATGGGGGCGGAGATGAGGCTCAGGCGGAAGGAATCCCAGAACGCCTGCAGACCGTGGTAGCGCGTAAAGATGAGCTTGAACCATTTGCCGGTGAGCGGGAAGAACTTGTAGCCCCAGGTGGGGAAGAACGCGCCGATGGGCACGCACAGGTACATGAGGATGACGAAGGTGGCGGCAAGACCGCAGAGAATGGTCAGCGGGATCTTGACGCTCTTATCCTCGATGAGCATACGGCCACGGGAGGCCTTGCCGGTCAGCGTCGCGGCGGTCTTGCGCTCAAGGTAGTACTTCTGCACCGCGAACATCGCCAGCGTGATGCACAGCAGCACGACCGCCATCGCCGCCGCGCCCGGCTTATCGTAGGAGCCGGTGATCTGCAGATAAATGGTGGTGGCGAGGGTATCGTAGGAGCCGCCGATGAGCATGGGGTTGGCGAAGTCGGCGATGGACTCGATGAAGGTGACGAGGAAGGCGTTGCCGAGGCCGGGGAGCATCAGCGGCAGCGTGACGCTGGTGAAGACCTTCCAGCGGCTCGCGCCCATGTCGCGCGCGGCCTCCTCAAGCGAGGGGTCGATGTTCTTCAAAAGACCCTTGAGCATCATGTAGCACACGGGAAAGAAAGTGAGCGTCTGCACGACGGCGATGCCCCAGAAGCCGTAGACGCTGTTGTCGTAGATGCCGAGCAGGAAGCGGGTGATGATGCCCGATTTGCCGAAGAGCATGATCATGGAAAGCGACAGCACGAACGGCGGAGAGACGACCGGCAGCATCGAGACGACCTTGAAAAGGCCGCCGACGAATTTACCGACGCGGACGTAGACTTCGACATAGGCGAAGAGCAGGCCGAGCAGCGCCGAGAGGATGCCGACGAGGAAGCCGACCTTGAGCGTGTTGGTGATGGCCTTGGTAAAGGTGGGCATGGCGAAGATGCGCTCGAAGATGCCGAAGCCGAAGCTGCCGTCGCCCACGAAGCTGTCCACCAGCAGGATCGCCAGCGGATAGAGAATGAACAGAGTCAGAAAGGTGATGAGCACGACGATGGTGGTGACCATGATGGGATCGGCCATCAGCTTTTTCCGGTCCAGCGCCGCGCTTTGAGAACGTGCCATAGGGAGCTCCTTTCTTGGTGGTTTGGAGGAAAACGCAGGCGGGGCAGCGGCTCATGCCGCCGCCCCGTCGGGATCGTTGGGTCGATGCGATAGACGATGTAGGAAGAATTACTTCACCTGGAAGCGGTTCTCGTCGCCGGTGTTCGCGCCGGAGGCGGCCAGAGCATTCATGACCTCCTCAACGTAGGTCTTGATGTTCTTGGTGGCGTCGTCGAAGTCATAGTCCATGACGTTCTCGGGGTCCAGACCGAACTCCACGGCAACCTCGGGCTGGGTGGCGTTGTCAATGACCAGGAACTGATAGGAGCCGTTCTGAGCGGCGAGGTTCACGCAGTCGGGAGAGAGCGCGTACTCGATCCACAGCTTCGCGGCGTTGGGGTGCGCGGCGCCCTTGAAGATGGCGGTAGCGCCGATCTCACAGGAGGTGCCGGAGGACGGGATGATCAGCTCGATGTTATCGTAGCCGTTGTCGATGATCTGGGTGATGCCGTCATGCAGGAAGCCGATGCCGATGACGCACTCGCCGGTGCCGACGTTCTTGCTCGGACCGGAGCCGGACTTGGTGTAGACCTCAATGTTCTTATCGAGGTCGACGAGGTACTGGATGCCCTCATCGTGGCCGTACTTCTGGATCATGGTGTTGATAACCAGCTTGGCGGTGCCGGCGGTGTTGTAGTTGGACAGCCAGATCAGGCCCTTGTACTCGGGCTTGAGCAGGTCGGGCCAATCCTGAGGAGCCTCAAGACCCATGCGCTCGAGCTCGTCGGTGTTGACCATGAAGCCAAGGATGCCGGTGTAGATGCCGTACCAGTAGCCGTCAGCGTTCTTGTACTGGGGCTTGGCGATGTGAGAGGCGTTCTCCGCCTGATAGGCCTCGAGCAGACCCTCGGCCGCGCAGACGTTGTAGGGATCGGTCGTGCCGCCGAACCAGACGTCGGCAGACGGATTGCCGTTCTCTTCCTCGATCTTGGCCTGCACCTCACCGGTGGACAGACGCTGATACTCGACCTCGATGCCGTACATCTTCTCGAAGTTCTCACAGGCAGCGGCGAGGTACTCCTCCTCGCAGGAGCCGTAGACTACGAGCTTGCCCTCGGCCTTGGCGGCGTCGACGAGGCTGGTCTCTTCGGCGCCCTGCTGATCGTCAGCGGGGGCCTGGGTGTCGTCCTGCTTGCTGCCGCAGGCGACCAGGCTGAGCGCCATCACCAGGCAGAGGAGCAGAGCAATGAGCTTTTTCATGCAAATTTTCCTCCAATTCAAAATTTATCCGGGGGCCATCGGGAACGTTCCCGATCCCATCAGATCGCAAAAATATTACAACTTATACGGAACGATGGCAAGAAAATTTGCCGAACTTAGCAGTTTTACACGCAATTTATCAGATTTGTCCGGTGTTCTTGTCAGAATCGTCCCACATTGTCAAAAATGTGACAAAATCGCCGGGGGAAGGAGGGGCTGCGGGCGGGGGCGCTAAGACTCCGTGCCGGGGGCGTTCTGATAAAAAATGTCCTCCCTCGTGCGCATCGGGTAGCGGATGAGCGCGGCGGCGTCGAGGTCCTCGCGGCGCAGCTCCACCGCCGAAATGCGGCGGTTGGTGTAGGTCGTGTAGTAATAGATGCCGCGGTCGGCGTTCCAGCAGGAGGTGTAGATGGTCCGCTCGTATTCGCCGGGGCGGACCTCGCAGCAGCCGTTTTGCTGCTCGACCGCGCCGAGGATGTGGAAGAACTGCCCGACGCTGTCGGCTTCGCCCTCGCCGGAGACGGAATGGAGCCGCGTGAACGCCGCGCGCACAAAGCGCGAGGCGGAGGAGAGGTCGCCGGGCAGTCCCAGCGCGCCCATGCCGCGGCTGTAGAGCGTGAGCGGGAGCGCGTCGGAAAAGAGATTTTCCGGCTGCTTCGGCGAGAGGTGCATGAAGTTGTTGAGCGCGAACATCTGCTGCGGAAACGGCGGGTTGTTCGTCAGCACGCCTGCGGGATCGTCGTAGACCTTCAGACCGTCCGCGACGGACTCGATCACGACCGCACCGCTTTTGTCAGCAAGAAGCCAATGAAGCTGCGAGGCGGGAAGGCGTTCGCTGAACGGCGTGCCGGTGAGATTCAGCGTGCGCAGGGCCTCACGGGCCTCCGCGAGCGTCGCGCAGCGGCCCAGCAGCCGGGGAATGAACTCAAACTGCGCGATATTCTCCCGATCGGGGACGACCTCGGCGTATTGCGCGCTGCCGACAAAGTTGAGCCCCGCCATGCCGAGCCCCTTTTCGTTCACCGCGTCGTAGTAAAGCGGGAAGCCGTCGGCGACGTGCGCCGTGCCGATGATGGCGTAATGCGTGTCCATCACGCCGCCGTGGCGCAGGGCGATGGGGAAGCGGCGCGGAGTGATGACGATCTCCTCGCCGTAGGAAAACTCATAGTCGAGCGTGCGGCCCATGTAAAAGTCTCTGGTCTGGTACGTTGCTGCGGTACACATGGGAAACCTCCTGAAAGTATTTTTGATTAGTATGCCGCGCAGAGGAGAAAATCAACCGCCGCCGCGCGTCTTTCAAAACGGACAGAGGAAAGCTCGCGGAGCTCTCCTCTGTTTCGCGTTATTCCGGCGGACGGCAGCTGGCGTGCCAGCCGCAGCCCCTCAGATGGTCGTCCACCAGCCCCGCCGACTGGAGCAGGGAGTAGACGATGGTGGTGCCGACGAAGGTAAAGCCGCGCTTTTTCAGGTCGCGGCTGATGCGGTCGGAGAGCGGGGTGGAGGCGGGCACGTCGGCATCCGTCTCGGGGCTGTTGACGATGGGCTTGCCGTCAACGTAGGCCCAGAGAAAGCGGTCGAAGCTGCCGAACTCCCGCTGCACCTCTAAAAAATGCCGGGCGTTTTCGATGACGGAGACGATCTTGCGGCGGTTGCGGACGATGCCGGCGTTCTGCATCAGCTTCGCGACCTTTGCTTCATCGAAGCGGGCGACCGCAGCAGGCTCGAAGTCCGCGAAGGCCGCGCGGAAAGCCTCGCGCTTTTTGAGAATGGTGATCCAAGAAAGCCCTGCCTGCATCCCCTCGAGGGACAGCAGCTCAAAGAGCGCGCGATCGTCGTGCGTGGGGCGGCCCCACTCATGGTCGTGGTAATCGAGGTAGATCGGCTCCGGCCCGGCCCAGCCGCAGCGTGTCGGCTGCGCCATGTTATTTCTTGACGGCGATGGCTTCGATCTCGACCAGCGCGCCCTTGGGCAGCGCACCGACCTGCACCGCGCTGCGCGCGGGGCAATCGCCCTCAAAATATTTGGCGTATACGGCGTTCACCGCGGCGAACGCGCCCATGTCGGTGAGGAAAACGGTGGTCTTGACCACGTCGCCGAGCGTGCAGCCTGCGCCGGCGAGAACGGCCTTGAGGTTTCGGAGCGACTGCTCGGCCTGCTCCTCCACGCCGCCGGGGACGAACGCGCCGGTCGCGGGATCGAGCGGGATCTGGCCGGAGACGAACACGAAGCCGTTGGCCTCAATGGCCTGCGAATAGGGACCGATGGCGCCGGGCGCCGCAGTGGTGGCAATGACAGTTTTCATCGGAAAAGCCTCCTGAATAAGATTCGGTGAGCCTATGATAGCACCGGCGCGGCGTCCGCGTCAAGGCGGCGCTGGATTTTTTGCCGTGCCGCGCGGGGGGGCTTGCACCGCGCCGCGCTTTGTGGTATGCTTGTCCCGATAAAAGCCAAATGGCAAAGGAGAGATAATTTATGATCATTCGTGCAGAGGACCGAAAGCAGATCCTGACGCCCAACGCCCGCGGCGGCGACGGTACGCTCGACAAGCGCGACTATGTGCTGGAGAATATGCCGGAGAACGCGAAGATGTTCGCTGAGATCAAGCTCGAGCCGGGCTGCTCGCTGGGCACGCACACCCACACCGGCGAGTACGAGGTGTTCTTCTTCCATGAGGGCGAGGTCACGCTCAACGACAACGGCACCGAGCGCAAAATGCACCCAGGCGACTTCGCCATCTGCTGTGACGGCGAGAGCCACGGCATCGCCAACCGCACGGACAAGCCCGCGTCGCTGTTTGCGGCCATCATCAAGACCAAGTAAGGAGACCCCATGACGACCTATACCTATTATCCCAAGGGCACCTGCTCGAAGCAGATGGAAGTCGATCTGGAGGACGGCGTCATCAAGGATGTGCGCGTGCTCGGCGGCTGCAACGGCAACCTGCAGGGCATTTCGAGCCTTGTGCGCGGCATGAAGGCCACGGACGCCATCGAGCGGATGCGCGGCATCCGCTGCGGCTTCAAGCCGACCTCCTGCCCCGACCAGCTTTCCATCGCGCTGGAAAAGGCGCTGGAGAAAGAAAAAGATGCAAAGTGAATCCCACAGGCCCAAAAGAGCTTGTGTGGATGGAAAAGGAAAAACATAAAAGGAACGGCTTCGCAGCGCGAAGCCGTTCCTTTTATCCTCTGCGGAAGCCGTGCCGCTCACTCCGCGGCCTGGATGCGGTGGTACATATCCTGCATCTTGCGGTCGATGTCGGCGATCTCGTCGGCGCAGGCGAACATCTGCTCGTTGATGCCGGTGGGGAGGGCGGCCTTGTCCTTTTTGTAGCGAATATCGTGCTCAAGGCTGGCCCAAAAGTCCATCGCCACCGTGCGGAGCTGCACCTCCACGAGCACGGACTCCGTGCGGTCGGAGAGATAGATGGGCACGCGCAGGTCGAGGTGGAGCGAGCGATAGCCGTTGTAGTTCGGCGTTTCGATGTAGTCCTGCCGCTTGACGAGCTCCATGTCGCTCTGGCGCAGGAGCATCTCCTCCACGCGGTAAACGTCGTCGATATAGCAGCATACCACGCGGATGCCGGCAATGTCGTTGATGTTTTTCTTGGCGGACTCCATCGAGATCTCCAGCCCCTTGCGCCGCAGCTTCTCGATGATGCTGCCGGTGGACTTCAGGCGGCTTTCGACGTGGTGAATGGGGTTGTGGTCGTAGCGGACGCTGAACTCCTCGTTCAGCACCTCCAGCCGCGTCTGGATCTCGCGCACGGCAGAGCTGTAGAGATGTTCAAATTGCAGAAAATCCTGATAGCTGCGATAGAGCTGTGCGGTCTCATTCTGCAGCACGACGTCCGTGCGGATGGGGACAAAGGTCTTGTCCATGGCGGCCTCCCTGAGCGGTTGATCTCTTTCTCTCAGTATACCACATCGGCGCGTGCGCGCAAGGGCAAATTTGCGGGAAAAAGAACTGGACAAACGGGCGGGAAGCGGATATACTGTAAGCTGTGATTTTGTTGACAGAGGCGCGAAGGGAGGCCGGGGGAATGGACATTGATATGGACATCAAGGAGCTGGAGGCATTCGTCTATGTGGTCGAAAACTGCAGCTTTTCCCGCGCGGCCGAGCTGCTGCACCTGACGCAGCCGACCATCTCCTCCCACATCTCCGCGCTCGAGCGTAAGCTCGGCATCAAGCTCGTCGTGCGCACGACGAAGGAGACCTACCCCTCCGACGCGGGCAAGCTCCTCTACCGCTACGCCAAGGAGATCCTGCAGGTGCGCGAGAACGCCGCCGCGGCGATCAAGAGCTTTTCGCAGGAGATGCGCGGCACCATCACGCTCGCGGCCTCCACGGTGCCGAGCCAGTATTATCTGCCGCACCTTTTGCAGAATTTCCACGAGAAATATCCCGACATTGCCTTCAACATTCAGATGGAGGACAGCCCCAAGGTCATCGAGATGGTCGCGACGCGCGCTGTGGAGATCGGCTTCAGCGGCACACGGGTGGAAAACCACAAGTGCATCTCGCAGGAGTTTGCCGGCGACTGCATGGCGGTCATCACCCCGAACACGGAAAAATTCCGCGCCTATGCCGGCAGGCATCTCCCGAAGGAGCTTCTGCTGAGCGAGACCTTCATCAGCCGCGAGAAATCCAGCGGCACCTATCAGGCCGGCAGGGAAATTTTAGAGCGCATGGGCGTTGACATCGCGCAGCTGCGCACGGCCATCGAGGTCCGCTCGAGCGAGAGCGTGAAGCAGATGGTGGGCGAGGGGCTGGGCATCGGATTGATCTCCCTCTCCGCCGCACGTGATTATGTGCAGTTTGAAAAGGTGCTCGCCTTTCCCTTTGAGGAAGAGGAGCTCCGGCGCAGGCTTTACATCGTCAAGCACAAAAACAGCATTCTCTCGCCCATTGCGCAGGTCTTTTACGACTACGCGCGGAAATATTACGAAAAGCATCCGGAAAAAGCGCCCGAGTGAGGGCGCTTTTCCTTTTATAGCAGGCATAGAAAAATAGTGATTTACTTTTTGCGCGCGACAGGTTACAATAAAAAAGTTAAAGAGGCCGTACAAACGGCACGGCGGGAAGGCGGGGAGAGATACGATGCAGACGGTGCGCTCACAGCTCTTTGAGGGCATCACGAACGAGGAGTGCGCGCGGATGTTCCAATGCTTCGGCGCGCGCGAGGCGGGCTATGAGGCCGGCGCGCTCATCAGCGAGTTCGACGGGGAACAGAATGCCGTGGGCGTGCTGCTCTCCGGCAGCGCGGACCTCGTCCGGCTGGATGCCGACGGCAACCGCACCATCCTCGAAACGCTGGAGGAGGGCGGTGTGTTCGGCGAGGTGCTGGCGTTCTCCGGCGCGGGCGGCGACTCGATTTTTTTGGAGTGCCGGCGGGACTGCCGCGTGCTCTATCTCGACTACGACCAGATCACCAAGCGCTGCGAAAACGCCTGCCTGCACCACAGCATTCTGGTGCAGAACCTGTTCCGCCTGCTCTCGACCAAGACGCTGCGCCTGAGCGAGCGGGTGGAGGTGCTCTCGCGCCGCTCCATCCGCGAAAAGCTGCTGTGCTACTTCGAGCAGCTTGCGCGGCGGGAGAAGTCGGACACCATCACGCTGCCATTTTCCCTCAGCGCGCTGGCAGAGTACATCAGCGCCGACCGCAGCGCCATGATGCGCGAGCTGAAAAAGCTCAAGGAGGAGGGTCTCGTGCAGACAGAGAATCGCAAAATCACCATCATGCAGTAGAAATGCAGGATACCTTGCATCAAAATTATTAAACTATATGATTGACGCAAGGAATCCTTCATGATATAATCAACCCACCATTTCATATCCATAACGCTAATTTGGAGAAAAGAGGTTACGCTATGTATCGCATCGTCAGAAAAGAAGCGCTCAAGCCGACCGTCATCCTGTATGAGATCGAGGCGCCGATGGTGGCAAAGAAGGCCGAGCCCGGCCAGTTCATCATCCTGCGCGTCGATGAAAACGGCGAACGCATCCCCATCACGATCCATGACTACGATCGCGAGAAGGGCACCGTTACCATCATCGTGCAGACCGTCGGCGCGACCACCGAGAAGCTCAGCCACAAGCAGCAGGGCGAGTTCATTCAGGACTTCGTCGGCCCGCTCGGCCGTCCGACTGAGACCGAGGGCAAGAAGAAGGTCTGCGTGGTCGGCGGCGGCGTCGGCTGCGCCATCGCCTATCCCGTGCTCAAGAAGTTCCACGACTGCGGCGCGGAGGTCCACGCGGTCGTCGGCTTCAAGAACAAGGACGTTGTGATTTTGGAGGATAAGTTCAAGTCCGCCTCCGACGTGATGAAGCTCGTCACCGACGACGGCTCCTACGGCGAGAAGGGCCTTGTTACCGATGCGCTCAAGCAGCTCATCGAGGAGGGCAACCAGTACGACGAGATCTTCGCCATCGGCCCCGCCATCATGATGAAGTTCGTCTCCAAGACGACCGAGCCCTACGGCATCCCCACCACCGTTTCCATGAGCCCCATCATGGTCGACGGCACCGGTATGTGCGGCGGCTGCCGCCTTACCGTCGGCGGCGAGACCAAGTTCGCCTGCGTGGACGGCCCCGACTTCGACGGCCACAAGGTCGATTGGGACGAGAGCCTCAAGCGCGGCAAGATGTACTTCGATTGGGAGCGTCATAAGCACGAAGAAGTCTGCAACCTGTTCAAGAAGGAGGTCCAGTAAGATGCCGAATATGAGTCTGAAAAAGAACGAGATGCCCTCTCAGGACCCCAACGTCCGCAACAAAAACTTCCTGGAGGTCGCCCTCGGCTACACCGAGGAGCAGGCGCTCGACGAAGCCGCCCGCTGCCTCAACTGCAAGAATCATCCCTGTGTCTCCGGCTGCCCCGTGCAGGTGAAGATCCCCGAGTTTATCAAGAAGATCACCGAGAAGGACTACGAGGGCGCCTATCAGGTCATCCACGAGACCTCCTCTCTGCCCGCCGTCTGCGGCCGTGTCTGTCCGCAGGAGACCCAGTGCGAGAGCAAGTGCATCCGCGGCATCAAGGGCGAGCCGGTCGGCATCGGCCGTCTCGAACGCTTTGTCGCCGACTGGCACAACGCCAATGTGAAGGAAGAACCCGCCAAGCCCGCGTCCAACGGCCACAAGGTCGCCGTTATCGGCTCCGGCCCGAGCGGCCTGACCTGCGCGGGCGACCTCGCCAAGAAGGGCTATGACGTCACCGTGTTCGAGGCGCTTCACCTCGCCGGCGGCGTGCTGGTCTACGGCATCCCCGAGTTCCGTCTGCCCAAGGCCATCGTGCAGAAGGAGGTCGACGGCCTCAAGGCGCTCGGCGTCAAGGTCGAGACGAACATGGTCATCGGCCGCGTCGTGTCCATCGACGAGCTGATGAGCCAGTACGGCTTCGAGGCCGTGTTCATCGGCTCCGGCGCGGGCCTGCCGATGTTCATGCACATTCCCGGCGAGAATCTCTGCGGCGTGTACTCCGCCAACGAGTTCCTGACCCGCATCAACCTGATGAAGGCATATAAGGACGGCTCCGACACGCCCATCATGCCGCTTGCCGGCAAGAAGGTCGCCGTCGTCGGCGGCGGCAACGTCGCCATGGATGCCGCCCGCTGCTCCAAGCGTCTCGGCGCGGAGGTCTACATTGTCTACCGCCGCGGCATGGAGGAGCTGCCCGCCCGTCACGAGGAGGTCGAGCACGCCGAGGAGGAGGGCATCATCTTCAAGACCCTCACCAATCCCGTCAAGATCAACGGCAACGAGAACGGCTACGTCGCCTCCATGACCTGCGTGGAGATGGAGCTGGGCGAGCCGGACGCCTCCGGCCGCCGCCGCCCGATCGAGAAGGTCGGCAGCGACTTCGACCTGCCGGTGGACTGCGTCATCATGTCCCTCGGCACCACGCCGAACCCGCTCATCAAGAATACCACGCCCGGCCTTGAGGTCAACCGCAAGGGCGGCATCGTGGTGAACGAGGAGGGCCTGACCTCTCACGCGAGCGTCTACGCCGGCGGCGATGCCGTGACCGGCGCGGCCACCGTTATCCTCGCCATGGGTGCGGGCAAGCTCGGCGCCAAGAGCATCGACGAGCAGTTGAGCAAGAAGTAAAGCCTACATAGCGAAACAAAGAGAGAGCCGATAAGGCTCTCTCTTTTGCTGCCGGGAAAGGAAAAAGGCTTCCGACTCGTACAGTCGGAAGCCTTTTGCAGCGGTTACGCGTCCTCTTACTTCAGGCTCTCGGCGACCGCGACAGCCACCGCGACGGTCGCGCCGACCATCGGGTTGTTGCCCATGCCGAGGAAGCCCATCATCTCCACGTGCGCGGGGACAGAGGAGGAGCCGGCAAACTGAGCGTCGGAATGCATACGGCCCATGGTGTCGGTCATGCCGTAGCTGGCGGGACCGGCGGCCATGTTGTCCGGATGCAGGGTGCGGCCCGTGCCGCCGCCGGAGGCGACGGAGAAGTACTTCTTGCCCTGCTCGATGCACTCTTTCTTATAGGTGCCGGCGACGGGATGCTGGAAGCGGGTCGGGTTGGTGGAGTTGCCGGTGATGGAAACGTCCACGCCCTCGGCGTGCATGATGGCCACGCCCTCGCGCACGTCGTCCGCGCCGTAGCAGCGCACGTTCGCGCGCTCGCCCTCGCTGTAGCGGATCTCACGCACGACATTCAGCTTGCCGGTGAAGTAGTCGAACTGGGTCTGAACGTAGGTGAAGCCGTTGATGCGGCTGATGATCTGAGCAGCGTCCTTGCCGAGACCGTTGAGGATGACGCGCAGAGGCTCCTTGCGGGCCTTGTTGGCGTTCTTGACGATGCCGATGGCGCCCTCTGCGGCGGCGAAGGACTCGTGACCGGCGAGGAAGGCAAAGCACTTCGACTCGTCGGAGAGCAGCATCGCGCCGAGATTGCCGTGACCGAGACCGACCTTGCGGTCCTCGGCGACGGAGCCGTCGATGCAGAAGGACTGGAGGCCGACGCCGATCATCTTGGCGGCCTCGGCGGCAGACTTCACGCCCGCCTTGAGCGCGATGGCCGCGCCCACGGTATACGCCCAGCAGGCGTTTTCAAAGCAGATGGGCTGGATGCCCTTGACGATCTCGTAGGGATCAAAGCCCTTGGACTGGCAGAGCTCGCGGCACTCCTCCACGGAGGAGATGCCATACTGCGCGAGGACGCCGTTGATCTTGTCGATTCTTCTCTCGTAATTTTCAAACAGAGCCATTGTTTCGTCCTCCCTTCCTTATTCCTGACGCGGGTCGATGTACTTCGCCGCGCTGTCCCACTGACCGTAATGGCCCTTGGCCTTTTCGAGCGCGGTGTTGGCGTCGTCGCCCTTCTTGATGAAGTCCATCATCTTGCCGAGGTTGACGAACTCATAGCCGATGATCTCGTCCTGCGCGTTGAGCGCCATTCTGGTGCAGTAGCCCTCGGCCATTTCGAGGTAGCGCGGGCCCTTGGCGACGGTGCCGAACATCGTGCCGATCTGGCTGCGCAGACCCTTGCCGAGGTCCTCGAGGGACGCGCCGACGGCGAGGCCGTCCTCAGAGAAGGCGGACTGGGTGCGGCCGTAGACGATCTGCAGGAACAGCTCGCGCATGGCGGTGTTGATGGCGTCGCACACGAGGTCGGTGTTGAGCGCTTCGAGAATGGTCTTGCCGATGAGGATCTCGGACGCCATCGCGGCGGAGTGGGTCATGCCGGAGCAGCCGATGGTCTCGACCAGCGCCTCCTGAATGACGCCCTCCTTGACGTTGAGCGTCAGCTTGCACGCGCCCTGCTGGGGAGCGCACCAGCCGATGCCGTGGGTAAAGCCGGAAATGTCGGAGAGCTGCTTGGCCTGCACCCACTTGCCCTCTTCGGGGATGGGAGCGGGACCGTGATATGCGCCCTTGGCGACCGGGCACATATGCTGAACTTCGGTCGTGTAAATCATGGTGATCTTCCTTTCTTATAATAGGAATCCGCTGCCGCAGCGCGGACTTGAGCTGAGCTATCCGCATTGTATCAAATGTTGCAGACATTTGCAAGCCGTATTTCGCGCGGCTTCGCACGAGGGACTTTGTGCCATGTGTCGAGCTTTTGCGGCTGGAATTGTGCAATGTGACAACAGCCCTTTTCGACGCGCTGCATATTTTATCAATCTTGCCGTCTTGACGAATGGATATTTACGCGCTACAATAACACCATCAAATATGACAGATACATGAGGAGTTCTAATACAATGTTCCGTTTTGCTGATACAAAAGTGAATAACGGTTCTTGTGCCGCCGCTGCCAACCGTGCAGAGGCCACCTTCTCCTGCGCTGCCGCCAACACCAACAATGGGATGAATAGCAAGGTGATGGACGCTGTTTACGCAGCGTCCATTTTGATTTGCCTGCCCATTTTCGGTCTGCGCGTATTGGTCCTGTCCATTCTGGGCCTGATTCTTTCTCACGTGGCACTTGGCATGAAATCGCAAGCGTAAGTATTGAAGCAGTTCGATACAGCAAAGCGGTCACGCCAAGCAGGCGGGATCGCTTTTTTGTATAAATAATGAAAAGACAATTTTTATTGAAAAGGAGAAAACAAGATGAAAAAGAAGTTTGCAGCCATGTTTATGGCAGCCGCTATGGTCTTCACCATGGCAGCCTGCGGCCAGAAGGCCGATACCCCCAGCACTCCTGATGCGGACGGCTCCGGCGACCAGTCCGGCACCGAGGTCCAGACCTTCGCTCTCGGCTCCTGCGGCCCGCTGACCGGCAGCGCCGCCATCTACGGCCAGGCCGTCGTCAACGGCGCGGAGCTCGCCGTCGAGGAGATCAACGCCAGCGATTCCACCGTCAAGTTCACCTTCCTCAAGCAGGACGATGAGGCCGACGGCGAGAAGGCGCTCAACGCCTACAACACCATGATGGACGAGGGAATGCAGGTCCTCGTCGGCCCCACCACCACCGGCGCTTCCTTGACCGTTTCCGACCAGACGAACGCCGACCGCACCTTTATGCTGACCCCGTCCGCTTCCTCCCCCGATGTGACCAAGGATAAGGACAACGTCTTCCAGGTCTGCTTCACCGACCCCAACCAGGGCACCGGCGCGGCTGACTACATCGCCGAGAACATGACGGGCGCGAAGGTCGCTGTTATCTATCGTAACGACGACGCTTACTCCCAGGGCATCCGCGACACCTTCGTGAAGGAAGCCGAAGCCAAGGGCGCTTTCGAGATCGTCTCCGAGACCACCTTCACCGATGCCACCTCCACGGACTTCACCGTTCAGCTCACCGCCGCCAAGAACGCCGGCGCTGACCTCGTGTTCCTCCCCATCTACTATCAGCCCGCCTCCGTCATCCTCAGCCAGGCCAAGGCCATGAGCTATGAGCCCACCTTCTTCGGCGTGGACGGCATGGACGGCATCCTCACCATGCCCGGCTTCGATGCCTCTCTCGCCGAGGGCGTCATGCTCCTGACTCCGTTCTCCGTCAACTCCGAGGACGCTGCGACCCAGAGCTTCGTCAAGACCTACACCGAGAAGTACGGCGTGGAACCCAACCAGTTCGCTGCCGACGCCTATGACGGCGTGTACATCGTCAAGGCTGCTCTTGAGAAAGCCGGCTGCACCGCCGACATGAGCTCCACCGACATCTGCGAGGCGCTCATCCAGGTCATGCCCACCCTCAGCGTGGACGGCCTCACCGGTAAGGCCATGACGTGGAATGCCGAGGGCGAGGTTTCCAAGGCGCCTCTCGCCGCCGTCATCGAAAACGGCGAGTATGTCATGAAGTAATTCAGCTTCCTTTTGTTTCATACGTCTCTCTCTTTGGGTCCGGCTGTCGGGGGCGCAAGCCCCCGACGGCCAAAGCCCTATTCTATGGCGGAAACAAAGGCAGGGGAGGGGGCAGACGCTTGCCCTTGTTTCTGCCACAGAAAAAAGATAAGATCGGGAAAAAGGGGTGTTTTTTCTATGGAATTTTTATCATACCTCATCAGCGGCATCAGCCTCGGCAGCGTGTACGCCATCATCGCGCTCGGCTACACGATGGTCTACGGCATCGCCAAAATGCTGAACTTCGCCCACGGCGACGTCATCATGGTCGGCGGCTACATCTCGTTTTGCGCGATGTTCTATCTGGGACTGCCCAACATCGTAGCCGTCCTGCTCGCGGTCGTCGTCTGTACGGTGCTCGGCATTGTGATCGAGCGTCTGGCCTACAAGCCGCTGCGCTCGGCGCCCAGCCTCGCGGTGCTTATCACCGCCATCGGCGTGAGCTACTTCCTGCAAAACTCCGCCCTGCTGATCTGGAAGGCCGCCGCGCGTGTTTATCCCCCCGTGGTCGAGGGAACGGCGAGCCTTTTCGGCGGTCAGCTCTCCATCTCCTACATTTCGCTCCTGACCATCGCGGTCTGCGTCGTCATCATGCTCGCGCTGACCACCTTCGTCAACAAGAGCAAGATGGGCAAGGCCATGCGTGCCTGCTCGGAGGATAAGGCGGCGGCGCAGCTCATGGGCATCAACGTCAACGCGACCATCTCCGCGACCTTCGCCATCGGCTCCGCGCTCGCGGCCATCGCCGGCGTGCTGCTCTGCTCGTTCAATACGTCGCTCATGCCGACCACCGGCTCCATGCCCGGCATCAAGGCCTTCACCGCTGCCGTGTTCGGCGGCATCGGCTCCATCCCCGGCGCGTTCCTCGGCGGACTGCTCCTCGGCATCATCGAGGCGCTGGCCAAGGCGTACATCTCCACGACGCTCGCCAACGCCATCGTGTTCGCGGTGCTGATCGTGGTGCTGCTCGTCAAGCCCGCGGGGCTCCTCGGCAGGTATGTGCCGGAGAAAGTGTGAGGTGGCAACTATGGCAAAGCTGACAACGAAATTCAAGTCCTTGAAAAAGACCACCAAGGTCGACTTCGCGACCTACCTCGGCGTGATCGCCGTCTTCATCGTCGTGACCGTTTTGCAGAACGGCGGGATGCTCAACCGCAAGACGCTCGGTCTGCTTGTACCCATCTGCTGCTATATGTCCATGGCGGTCTCGCTGAACCTGACCGTCGGCATCCTCGGTGAGCTGAGCCTCGGCCACGCGGGCTTTATGAGCGTGGGCGCGTTCAGCGGCGTCATCGTCTCGCAGAGCCTGCTCACGGCGGTCCCCAATGCGCCGGTGCGCCTTGCCATCGCCATGGTCGTCGGCGCGATCTTCGCCGCCATCGTGGGCCTGCTCGTCGGTACGCCGGTGCTGCGGCTCCAGGGCGACTACCTCGCCATCGTGACGCTCGCCTTCGGCGAGATCATCGCGGACCTCATCAACTGCCTGCTCGTCGGCTATGACGCCTCGGGCCTGCACATCCTCTTCAACGTTTCCGGCACCAAGACGATCGACGATCTCGGTCTCGACGCCACGGGCTACGCCATCATCAAGGGCGCGCAGGGCGCGACCGGCACCAAGACCATCGCGGGCCTTACCGCGGGTTTCATCCTTGTGATGGTGACGCTCATCATCGTGCTCAATCTCACGCGCTCCCGCGCGGGCCGCGCCATCATGGCCATCCGCGACAACCCCATCGCCGCGCAGTCCGTCGGATTGAACCTCACGAAGTATAAGCTCATGGCCTTCGTCACCTCTGCAGCCCTCGCCGGCGCGGCCGGCGCGCTCTACGGTCTGAATTACTCCTCGCTCCAGTCGGTCAAGTTCAACTTCAACACCTCCATCCTTGTGCTGGTGTTCGTGGTGCTCGGCGGGCTTGGCAACATCTGGGGCAGCCTCCTCTCCGCCGCCGCGCTGACCATCCTGCCCGAGGCACTGCGCCAGTTCGCAGATTACCGTATGCTGGTCTACGCCATCGTGCTCATCTTCGTGATGCTCGCGACCAACAATCCCCAGTTCAAGGCATTTTTCGCAAAGCTGCTCCCGCGCCGGCACAGCGCCGAAGAAAAGGAGGTTTGACTATGACGCAGAAAACAAAGCTCGTTCCCGTTACCCGTGAGCCGGCGCTGCTGCCGGAGCGCGACGCGGACAAGTCTCCCGTTCTCGAGTGCATCGACCTCGGCATCACCTTCGGCGGCCTGAAGGCGGTCGACAGCTTCAACATCACCATCGGCCGCACGGAGATCGCGGGCCTCATCGGCCCCAACGGCGCGGGCAAGACGACCATCTTCAACCTGCTCACGAAGGTCTATCAGCCCACGCACGGCACCATCCTCCTCAACGGCAGGGACATTCACGGGCTCAACACCGCGCAGATCAACCGCGCGGGCATCGCGCGTACCTTCCAGAACATCCGCCTGTTCCAAAACCTCTCGGTGGAGGAGAACATCACCACCGCCATGGACACCCAGATGCACTACAACATGGCCGAGGGCATCCTCCGCCTGCCGCGCTTCTGGCGCGAGGAGCGCGTGGTCCACGAGCGCGCGATGGAGCTGCTCTCCATCTTCCACATGGAGGAGTTCGCCGACGCCAAGGCCGGAAGCCTGCCCTACGGCGCGCAGCGCCGTTTGGAGATCCTCCGCGCGCTGGCGACGAATCCCTGCCTGCTGCTGCTCGACGAGCCGGCGGCGGGCATGAACCCCAGCGAGACGGCGGAGCTGATGGAGAACATCCGCTCCATCCGCGATACCTTCAAGATCGCGGTGCTGCTCATCGAGCACGATATGAACCTCGTCATGAACATCTGCGAGGGCATCGCCGTGCTGAACTTCGGGCGCATCATCGCCAAGGGCTCGCCCGACGATATCCAGAACAATCCCGAGGTCATCGAAGCATACCTCGGCAAGAAGAAGGAGGCGTAACGATGGCGCAGATCTTAAAAGTTGATGATATCCATGTGTACTACGGCAGCATCCACGCCGTCAAGGGCGTTTCCTTTGAGGTCAACGAGGGCGAGGTCGTCACGCTCATCGGCGCGAACGGCGCGGGCAAATCCACCATTCTGAACACGATCTCCGGCCTGCTGCACCCCAAGATGGGCAGCGTCCTCTTTGAGGGCCGTGACCTCAAGGGCGTCGCGCCGCACAAGATCGTCGAGCGCGGTCTGGCGCAGGTCCCCGAGGGACGCCACATCTTCCAGCAGATGACCGTGGAGGAGAATTTGCAGATGGGCGCGTACACGCAGCCCAATTCCACCATCGAGCCGGGCATCGCGGACGTTTACGAGCGCTTCCCGCGCCTGAAGGAGCGCCGCCGTCAGATCGCCGGCACGCTCTCCGGCGGCGAGCAGCAGATGCTCGCGATGGGCCGCGCGCTCATGAGCAAGCCCAAGCTCCTCATGCTCGACGAGCCGTCCATGGGCCTCGCGCCCATTCTGGTCGAGCAGATCTTCGACATCATCCGCGAGCTGCACGCCGCGGGCACGACCATCCTGCTTGTGGAGCAGAACGCGCAGGCGGCGCTCTCCGTCGCCGACCGCGCCTATGTGCTCGAGACCGGCAAGATCTCGCTCACCGGCACCGGTGCGGAGCTGATGGCCAGCGACGCGGTGCGCAAGGCATACCTCGGCGGCTGAGTCCTTCAAAATCGAATCTCTTGACGCGGCGACGCGGCCCTGCTATCATAGGCATAAGATAGGGGGGCCGCGTTATGCAGTTTTATGAATTTGGCGACGCGCTTCGTCCGCTGGGCGAAAAAGCGCCGGAGAAATGGGAAAATGTACTGGCTCTGCTCGAGCCGTCGGAGCTTTCCGCGGTCACGCTGCCCGATACGCTCACGCCGCCGCTCACGTCGGACAGCGTGTACGGCTCGCAGTTGTGCGCGCTCCTGACCGATCAGAACGGCATCACCGGCCATATCCGCATCCCGGCGCGGGGCAGTCAGGCCGCCCGCCGCTTCGCGTTTTCGTGGTCGCAGGGAAATGTGCTCATCGTCGATCACGACCGTGTGGTCGCGAACTGCCTCGACGCCATCCGCGCCATGCGTCCGCATAATGCCGACGGGGCGGACAATTTTCTCGCCGACCTGCTGCTCACGCTGGTGCGGGACGATCTTACGGCGCTCGAACAGCTCGAGGAGCGCATCACGAATCTGGAGCAGGAGGTCCTGGCCGACAACACGGACCGCTTCATCCACCGCATGAGCGCCATCCGCAAGGAGGTCAGCCGCGCGGACCGCTTCTACGCTCAGCTCGCCGATTTCGGCGCGTCGCTGCTGGAGGAGGCAGACGACCTCTTTGACAAGCGCTCTACCCGACGCATGAATTATTTTCTGCGCCGCGTGGAGGCGCTGAAAAATGAGACGGAGCGCCTGCGCGAATACGCCATGCAGGTGAGCGGCGAGTACCAGTCGCAGGTGGACATCGCGCAGAACCGCGTCATGCAGCTTTTGACCATCGTGACGACGATCTTCCTGCCGCTCTCGCTCATCGTCGGCTGGTACGGCATGAACTTCGATATGCCGGAGCTGAGCTGGGAGTACGGTTATCCTGTGGTCATCGTGTTGGCGGTGGTCATCGTCGCCGTGCTGATCCGTTACTTCAAGCGCAAGAAATGGTTTTAAGAAAATAAGAAGGAAGTCCGCCGCAGCGGACTTCCTTCTTTGCCATAAGAGGAGCTTACAGGCTCTTCTCGTAGCTCTCGATCATCTTCTTGACCATCTGGCCACCGACGGAACCGGCCTCGCGGGAGGTCAGGTCGCCGTTGTAGCCCTGCTTGAGGTTGACACCGACCTCGTTGGCGGCTTCCATCTTGAACTTGTTCATGGCCGCGCGGGCCTCGGGAACGTTGAGCTTGTTGGTATTCTTGCTGGACATAATGATTTTCTCCTTTTGTTTGAATGTTTGGTTGGGTTTGTTGCTTTTGGGTATCGCAAACATAGCTTTGCCGGATTTTTTGTCGGTATGCAAAGCGAAAGGAGGTAAGTTTTGTTAAAAAACGAGAAAAGGGTATTTCTCGGCGGCACGAGTTATGCTATCATAAAAAACAACGGACCGACGTCGGAGGGGAAACGAGAGGAGAAGCGGATATGGAAAAGATCAAAAAGAATCTTGGCTTTGGCTTTATGCGCCTGCCGATGCAGGGAGAGGAGGTCGACCTCGCGCAGACGCAGCAGATGGTGGACGCCTTTCTGGCAGCCGGCTTCAACTATTTTGACACCGCCCACGGCTATCTGGACGGGAGGAGCGAAACGGCGCTGAAGGCCTGCCTGACGAGCCGCTATCCGCGTGAGGACTATGTTCTGACCAACAAGCTGACGGCGAACTTCTTCAAAACGGAGGCGGACATCCGCCCCTTTTTTGAAAGCCAGCTCGCCGCCTGCGGCGTGGACGATTTCGACTTCTATCTGATGCACGCGCAGAGCATGAAAAATTTTGAGCATTTCAAGGCCTGCCGCGCCTATGAAACGGCGTTTGCGCTCAAGGCCGAGGGCAAGGTGCGCCACGTCGGCATCTCGTTCCACGACAGCGCGGAGATGCTCGACCGCATCCTGACCGAATACCCGCAGCTCGAGGCCGTGCAGCTGCAATTCAACTATGTGGACTACGACGATCCCGCCGTGCAGAGCCGCAGGTGCTACGAGGTCTGCCGGAAGCACGGCAAGCCGGTCATCGTGATGGAGCCGGTCAAGGGCGGCAATCTCGCCGATCTGCCGGAGGACGCCGCAGCGGTGCTGGACGCCCTGCACGGCGGCAGCAGCGCGAGCTACGCCATCCGCTTTGCGGCGGGCTTCCCGGGCATTAGGATGGTGCTCTCCGGCATGAGCGACCTGCGGCAGGTGGAGGACAACATTGCTTTCATGCGCGACTTTAAGCCGCTCGACGAGACGGAGCTTGCCGCGGTCAAAAGGGTGCAGGAGATCTTCCGCAGTAAGAGCCTCATCCCCTGTACGGCCTGCCGATACTGCACGGCCGGCTGCCCGCAGCACATCTCGATCCCCGACCTTTTCGCGGTGATGAACGCCAAGCAGATCCACCGCGACTGGAACGCAGACTACTATTATGACGAGATCTACACCAAGAGCGGCGGCAGGGCCTCCGACTGTATCCGCTGCGGCAAATGCGAAAAGGTCTGCCCGCAGCACCTACATATCCGCGACCTGCTGGCGGACGTCGCCGCGGAATTTGAAAAAAAGGGCTGAGCGCATCGCGCTCAGCCCAGCTTTTCGTATTTCAGAGCCTCCACAAGCTCGGCAAGGAACATCCCGTTGGCGGGCTTTCCGCCGTCTGCGCACAGGTGACCGAAATACCGATCCCAGGCGTCGCGGCTGCCGCGCTCCCATGTGATCTCAATGGCATGACGAATGGCGCGCTCCACGCAGAAGACGGTCGTGCCGTTCCGACGCGCGACACAAGGATAGATGACCTTGGTGACGGCGTGCAGCAGAGAGGGATCGTCCAGCGCAAGCAGCGCGGCGTCGTGAATATAGCCGTAGCCCTTGAGACCGGGCGACATCCCAAGCTCATGCAGGATGGAGGTCACAAGCAGGGAAGGCGGGTGCAGGGCGCTGCGCGTGCTCTGCGCCGCTGTGCCGCGCATTCGGTCAAACAGCGCCTCGAAGGCAAAGGGCTTGGGCAGAAAATAATCGACCCGCAGCTCCGTCGCCTCCGCCAGCATGTGATCGGACACGAAGGCGGAGATGAGAAATATCTCGCTCGCGCAGCCCTCGCGCCGCAGCTGGCGCAGGACGCGGATGCCGTCCGTGCCTGGCAGCGCCGGATCCAGAACGAGCAGCTCCGGCTCGTGCGCGTGTATCCTTTCCAAAACCTCATGCCCATTGCAGGCAAGCTCGACCGCGAATAAGCCTGTCTCTTCCATTGCGTCCCGCAGCATCGTGCGGAACTCCTCGTTGGCGTCTGCCAACAAAACCGATCTTCGCCGCTCCATGCAGTTTTGATTGCCTCCCCCGATGTGTTTTTGAACACAATTTTCTCTGTTGTCTAAAATAGCACAAAATCTTTCGGATTTCAACAAAAATATGGATGACCTGACGAAAAAGTGCTCGACAAATTTCGCGCCCCTCCGAAGAAAAGCGCGGCAAAGAAAACGGCATCCCTGCCGCAGACAGGGACGCCGCTTCGGTCATTGATCATCGGCAGGTGAAGGCTCCGCGCCGGCGCGCAGCGCCTCCGCTTCGGCCTTGGCCTCGGCGAGCAGCCTGCGCTCGCCCTTGGTTTTGCACACGCTCTCGTCAAACTGCGCCCACAGGTCGGGACGGCGCAGCATCGTGCGGATGTAGCTCTGCTTGCGCCGCCACTTCTCCACATTGCCGTGGTGGCCGGAGAGCAGCACGTCCGGCACGCGGCGTCCGTGCCATTCGTCGGGGCGGGAATACTGGGGATACTCCAAAAGACCGTTCCAGTGCGATTCCTCCGTGAAGCACTCCTCGTCCGGCAATACGCCCGGCACCATGCGGCACACGGCGTCTGCGAGCGCCATCGCGGGGATCTCGCCGCCGGTGACGACGAAATCGCCCATGCTGATCTCCTCGTCCACGCACTCGTCGATGAAGCGCTGGTCGATGCCCTCGTAGTGTCCGCAGACGAGGATGAGGTGGTCATAGGTCTCCTTCAGCTTGCGCGCGACGCTCTGCGTGAAGGTGCGCCCGCAGGGGGAGAGATAGATGGTATGGCCTCTTGAGCCGGCCTCCTCGCAGACATGCGCCCAGCAGCGGTAGAGGGGATCGGCCTGCATCACCGCGCCGCGTCCGCCGCCGTAGGGATAATCGTCCACCTGCATCTGCTTATTCGTGGTGAAGCTGCGGATCTGGTGGGTCCTGATGGTGATACAGCCCCGCTCCTGCGCGCGGCCGAGGATGCTTGCGTGCATCATCGCGTCCACCGCGTCGGGAAAGAGGGTGAGAATGTCAATCCGCATTGGTTTCCAACCCCTCGATCATCTTGACATATATTTCGCGCTTTTCCGCGTCGATGTCCACAATGAAAATATCCTGCACGGCGGGGATCAGGTAGCACTTCTCCGGCCCGCGGACCTTGTAGAGCTTGTGCGCGGGGTAGGTGAGGACCTCCTCGACGGTTCCGACATAGCGGTGGATGAAGTCCTCATAGACCTGCATCCCGATGAGCTCGGCATCGAGAAATTCGCCCTTTTTGAGCTGCACCTCGCTGCGCTTGATGGAGAGGATCTTGGTTTTCAGCGTTTCTGCGGCGGTCATATCGTCCCAGCCGGGGAAGTGCATGAGCACCATGTCGCCCTGTATGCGGCGGTCGATGGGGCGGAACTGCGTGCCGTCCATATAGAGGGCCTTGAAGCCGGCGAGCTGCGCGGGCGTCACGTCCCACGGCTGCACCTTCACATCGCCCTTCACGCCGTGCGTGTTGACGATCTGACCGACCTCGATGAATTCGGGCGCCTCGGACTTGGCGGGCTTACCCATGGAAAAGATACCCATGGCGGGGACCTCCTTGCGTTTGACATATTTTTTTCAGTATAACCGAAAAACGGCGCAAGGGCAAGTGCGGATTTTATCCCGCGCTTGACGCGGCGGCGGCATTTGTGCTATAACGGTAGCAAAGAAACCGCGAGAGGAAAGGAAGTCTTGCTATGCTCATTTCCACCAAGGGCCGCTACGCGCTGCGCGTCATGCTGGAGCTGGCGCAGGGCGAGCCGGGAGAGTGTATGCCGCTGCCGGTGATCGCGCAGCGGCAGGGCATTTCCGAAAAATATTTAGAGAGCATCATCGCCGTGCTCGCGCGCGCGGGACTGGTCGAGGGGCAGCGCGGCAAGGGCGGCGGCTACCGCCTTAGCCGGGAGCTGAAGGATTATTCGGTCGGCGAGATCGTCCGGCTGACGGAGGGCTCGCTCGCGCCCGTTTCCTGTCTGGAGGGGGAGAACACCTGCCCGCGCGCGGACAAGTGTCTCTCGCTGCCCGTCTGGGAGAAGCTCGACACGCTCATCAACGACTATCTCGACAGCGTTTCGCTCGCCGACCTGCTGGCCGAGGGCGGCGGGAACGGCTGCGGCATCTGAGCCGCGGCGAAGCCTGCCGGAGAGCAATACAGCAATCATAACCACCAGTAAACTGGTGGTTTGGTCTGCCCCTAAAAGGGGCTATTACGACCGTAGCCCCTGAAAGGGGCGTTGAAGGTTTGACACCGCATTACCATTTCAGGCAGCCGCTTCAAGCGGCTGTCTTTTTGTATACCAAAACCACGCGTTAGACGCGTGGTTCGGTAAGAATTAAATAGTTGAGGAGAAAAAACTCCTTCTGGTAAGATAAAGATGCGGTCTGCCAACTGCAACTTATAAACCAGAA